>NZ_WLCM01000001.1 GCF_013317235.1 Leisingera sp. ANG59
GATCCATCGAAATGAACCAAACCGCCCGCATATCTCTTCAGTATTCCATCAATGTCAAAGAGCATCATCCGGAGGCCAAAACCAGACCGTTGCGCCAATCCCTCAGCGCGCCCGCCTGCAAAATCTCCAAAATGACCCAGTCTCTCCTGAGCGTCCAGCCGTCTCTCCGGCCCGTCTCCCGTCCGATCCTGCGTCGCCGCCGCCCCGTCCGGTGTGTCTCAGCAGCGCCTCAGCGCCGCCGGTGAGGGGGCTTTTACGGTTACACCAAAACACCCGCAACCCAAAAATTCAGAAAAACGCCAAAATCCGCAAAGAAAAATCACAAATCAAACAAAATCAATACCTTACAGCAAAACAAAGTCAGAAACACTGACCCGCCTGCCGCAACACCAAACACCGCAATTCCAACCCAGAACCCCCAAATCAGATCCCCGCACCGCTTACCCACAGACTCAGCCCCCTTATCCACAGACCCAAAGCCAGGAATCGCAGACTCAAAGCCAGGAATCAAAGAAAGGCCAAGACCCNACCCAAAAATTCAGAAAAACGCCAAAATCCGCAAAGAAAAATCACAAATCAAACAAAATCAATACCTTACAGCAAAACAAAGTCAGAAACACTGACCCGCCTGCCGCAACACCAAACACCGCAATTCCAACCCAGAACCCCCAAATCAGATCCCCGCACCGCTTACCCACAGACTCAGCCCCCTTATCCACAGACCCAAAGCCAGGAATCGCAGACTCAAAGCCAGGAATCAAAGAAAGGCCAAGACCCCCTGAATCGAAACCAAGCCACGATCCCATCCAGCTGGAGGAACGCCAACTGTGTCGCAACGCAGCAGACGCAGAACGATAAGCGAATAGAGCGCCGCAAACTGCGGCGCCGTCAGATTTCCACACAAGCGGGCTCAGCTTTCGAGTTCACTCAACCCCTTAGCGAGAGCATTGCGCATTCCAGCCTCTTCCATGTGCAGCCGCAGCCGCTGGTTAAACCCGCCTGGCGTATTCAGCGCCCCGATCAGGCTCGCGCATTCTGACGCCTGCAGGCTGGTGGACACCAGCATCCTCAGGAAGGCCTCTCCTTGAGCGGGGTCCGATACCCGCTGCCCAAGCCAGTTCGCAGCATCGCCCACCAGGCGCGCAGCCGGCGAAAGCACTGCCTGGGCCGCCAGATAGGACTTCAGCTCCGCCCCGTCCTTAAGCACGAAGACCTGGTTGTCCGGCTCGAAAATCCGGCCAAGCAGGGCGGTATCCCCGAGGGCCATGATTGGAGAGCCACCCTGTGCGATGCCGGGAAACGGCATCATGACCGCTGCCGCCGTTGCCGGCGCAGCCCAGTCCGCAACCTGCTCCAGCTCCGCGCCCGCCATGAACGAGACCACTTGCTGATCCGCCCGTAAGGTCAGGCCGCTCAGAACGGCCTCCGCAATCTCCGCCATCAGGCCCAGGAAAACCACGTCGCTTGCATCGATCACGGCCTGGTTTCCGGCCACGGCAACATCATCGAAGGCCTCGGCAAGCGCCGAAGCGTGGCTTGCGCTGCGTTCCGAGACGGTGATCTGGTGGCCCTTGCCCGCCAGCCCCCGTACCACAGCGGAGGCGATGGTTCCGCATCCCAGGAATCCCAAACGCATATCAGATATCCTTCATCAGCCGCAGCGCATCATAGATCGCCGCGTGGGTGTTGCGTGCAGAAACCGCATCACCGATGCGGAACAGCTGAAACCGGCCCGAGGGATTGGCGCGGATCGTTTGCGGCCGACCGCTGATCAGGGCGCTTTGGTCCACCTCGCCCCGGTTGACCGATACGTCCTTGAGCGCGAAATAGAGATCGTCGAGCGGCAGGGTTCCGTAATTCAGCACCACCTGATCATACTCGACCTGATAGGAATGGCGGCTGTAGTCGGTGCCGATGGACGCCGTCAGCCTGTTGCCGCTGCTCGCCAGCCCCTGCAGGCGGCGGGCAACCGTGAACGTCACATCCTTGTCCTGCAGCGCCCGCATGTAAGGCACCAGGTTCATGCCCATGATGTCAGGGGCAAAGGTCCGGTCGGGAGTCATCACCTCCACTTTGGCGCCCGCATTTGCCGCAGCTTCAGCTGCCATCAGGCCCGGGTGATCGCCGCTTTCATCGTAGACCAGAACGTGCCCGGCCGGCTTCACATCGCCGGAAATGATGTCCCAGCTCGACACCGCATGGGGCAGGTCCCTGCCGGTTTCATGCAGCATCATGCAGGGCATTCCGCCGGTTGCCACAATCACGACGTCCGGGCCCAGCGCCTGAACATCCTCTGCTTCGGCCCAGGTGTTGAAACGGAACGCCACCTCCCGGGCCGCGCATTGCGCCATGCGCCAGTCGATGATGCCGATCATCTCCGCCCGGCGCGGGTTCTGCGCGGTCAGGCGGACTTGGCCGCCCGGTTCCGCTGCAGCTTCGAAGACGGTCACGTCATGGCCGCGGTCGGCCGCCACCCGCGCAGCCTCCAGCCCGCCTGGCCCGGCACCAACGATTACCACTTTCCTGCGGATTTCCGCCGGGGTGATCAGGTGCGGCATCGTGAGTTCGCGCCCGGTGGCAGCATTGTGGATGCACAGCGCCTCCCCCGCCTGATAGATGCGGTCCAAGCAATAGGTGGCGCCGACGCAAGGGCGGATATCATCCTCGCGCCCTTCCATGATCTTCTTCACGATATGCGGATCGGCCATATGGGCGCGGGTCATCCCCACCATATCCAGCAGGCCGCTGGCAACCGCGTGGCGCGCAGTGGCCACATCCGGAATGCGCGCGGCGTGGAAGGTCGGCATGCCTGTTGCCTTCTTCACCTCTCCAGCGAAGTCCAGATGCGGCGCCGACTTCATCCCCTGCACCGGGATCACATCGGTCATGGCCGGATCGGTGTGGATGCGGCCGCGGATCACGTTGAGGAAGTCCACCATGCCGCTGTCCGCCAGGCGTTTGGAGATCTCCAGCCCCTCTTCCGGGGTGATCCCGCCCGCTTCCGCCTCATCCGCGGTGTACCGCAAGCCGACAATGAACTCATTTCCGACACGGTCCCGCACGGCCTGCAGAACGTCCATCGGCAACTTCATCCGGCTGTCCAGCGTCTGGCCGCCGTAAGGCCCGTCCAGATCATTGGTCAGCGGCGACCAGAATTGATCCAGCAGATGGCCATAAACCTGCAGTTCGATCCCGTCCATTCCGCCCTTTTTCATCCGCTCCGCCGCATCGGCGAAGTCGGAGATGATGCGGGTGATGTCCCAGTCTTCAGCCAGTTTCGGGAAGGACCGGTGCGCAGGCTCCCGGTGGCGCGAGGAGCTGACAGAAGGGAGCCAGTCGCCCTTGTTCCAGCCGGTGCGGCGGCCCAGGTGGGTGAGCTGGATCATCACCGCTGCACCATGTTCGTGAACCTGATCGGTCAGGTTGCGGATCCAGGGAACCACTTCGTCCTTGTAGGCAAGGATGTTGTTGAACACCGGCGGACTATCGCGGCTGACCGCAGCCGATCCCGCAGTCATCGTCAGCGCCACGCCGGCCTTCGCCCTCTCCGCGTGGTAGGCGGCATAGCGCGCCTTCGGCATGCCATCCTCCGGATAAGCCGGCTCATGGCTGGTGGTCATAATCCGGTTGCGAAGCGTCAGGTGCTTCAGCTGGTAGGGCTGCAGCAGCGGATCCTTGGACATGGGCGTCTCCTGGCACGGTGGCTTGGCGGCGAGTCTTCCGCCACTCTTGACACATATGTCGACAAAACTTTCACACCTGTCAAGAAAAGTTGCACCAGCCCGGCCCCGCTGCTATGGCTTGCGCATGGACACACAGGACATTTCCCGCCCGAGGCTAAGCGAAGAAGACTGGCTCGCAGCGGCTTATGAGGTGCTGACCGAAAGCGGTGTGGAAGCGGTGAAGGTGATGCCGCTGGCCAAACGGCTTGGCGTTTCGCGCACCAGTTTCTACTGGCACTTCAAGGACCGAGAAGAACTTCTGGAAGCGATGGTCCGGCGCTGGGAGGAGCGGAATACCGGGAACCTGGTGGCCCGTACCGAGGCCTATGCCGAAAGCATTGCCGAAGCGATGTTCAATCTGTTCGACTGCTGGATCGACCCGGAACTGTTTGATGCAAGGCTGGATCTGGCAATCCGCAACTGGGCGCGCAACGACAGCAGCCTGCAAGAGAGGCTGGATCTCGCGGATACCCGGCGCGAACAGGCCATGACCAACATGTTCACACGCTTCGGCTACCCGGAGACGGATGCGCTGATCCGTGCGCGCACAATGATCTACACCCAGATCGGTTATATTTCGATGCAGGTGCACGAAAGCACGGAGTACCGGATTTCCCTGATGCCCGGCTGGATCGAGGTATTCACCGGCACCCGCCCTGAGCCGCGGGATCTGGAGCGGTTTCTGTCCCGGCACCGCTAAACCCGGCCGGGACCCGGACGCAAGGAACAGTCCAAAACAAAAGCGCTCCCGCTGGCCAGGCAAGCATCAAAAAGGCCCGCCCCGCAGTTGGGCCGCGCGCCTGGCGCCAGCCCGGCGCGACCAGAAGAAACGGGCGCGGAAGCCCTGGTTCCGCGCCCGCCTTGTTCGCTCCAGCAGCTCTGCCGGATTACTCGGCTGCGATCTGCCCTTCGATCTTTTCGACCTTCACCGCCGAGAACTTGAACTCGGGGATCTTGCCGTAGGGGTCCAGCGCCGGGTTGGTCAGGATGTTGGCCGCTGCCTCCACATAGGCAAAGGGAACAAACACCATGTCCTCGGCAATTGCCCGGTCGGCGCGCGCCATGATCTCGATCGAGCCGCGGCGGGTCGACAGGCGGATCATCTCGCCAGGCTCGATTCCCATCAGCTTCAGGGTGCGCGGGTTGAGCGAGCAGTTTGCCTCCGGCTCCACCGCATCCAGAACCTTGGAGCGGCGGGTCATCGACCCGGTGTGCCAATGCTCCAGCTGGCGGCCGGTGGTCATGATCATCGGATAATCCGCATCCGGTGCTTCATCCGGCGGGATCACAGATGCCGGGGTGAAGCGGGCGCGGCCCTCGGGGCGCGGGAAGCCGTCACCGAACACGATCGCCTGACCGGGGTCGGTCTCATGCAGCGACGGGTAGGTGATGGTCTCGGTTTCCAGACGCTCCCAGGTGATGTTGTTCAGAGACTTCATGTTCAGCTTCATCTCGGCAAAGACTTCGCTGACATCCTTGTAATCCCAGGGCAAACCGATGCGCTGCGCCAGTTCAACGGTGATCTGCCAGTCCTCCCGCGCTTCGCCCGGAGGCGGAACGGCGGGGCGCACACGCTGCACCTGGCGGTTGGTGTTCGACACTGTGCCGTTCTTTTCATAAAGCGCCGAGGCGGGCAGAATGATATCGGCATAATTCGCCGTCTCGGTCAGGAAGATGTCCTGCACAATCAGCAGTTGCAGCTTTGCAAAGGCATCACGGGCGTGATCCACGTCCGGGTCCGACATCGCCGGGTTCTCGCCCTGAATGTACATGCCCTTGATGTTACCGGCATAGACCTCATCCACGATCTCGGTCACCGTCAGGCCCTTCTCGTTCGAGAAGTCACCGCCGCCCCAGACATCCGTAAAGCTGCGACGCACGTCATCCGAGGTCACGGTTTGGTAGTCCGGCAGGAACATCGGGATCAGGCCCGCGTCGGACGCGCCCTGCACGTTGTTCTGGCCGCGCAGCGGGTGCAGGCCGGCGCCCGGCTTGCCGACGTTGCCGGTCATCAGCGCCAGCGAGATCAGGCAGCGCGAGTTGTCGGTGCCGTGGATGTGCTGGGAAACGCCCATGCCCCAGAAGATCAGACCCGCCTTGCCCTTTGCAAAGGTGCGCGCAACGCTGCGCAGCTGCTCAGGCGAGACACCGCAGATTTCCGACATCTTCTCAGGCGTGAACTGCGCCAGATGCTGTTTTTCCGCTTCCCAGTTCTCGGTGTACTTGTCGATGTACTCCTGATCGTAGAGCTCTTCCTCAACGATCACGCTCATGATCGCGTTCAGCATCGACACGTCCGCGCCCGGGCGGAACTGCACCATTTCGGTGGCAAACCGGCGCAGGCCGACGCCGCGCGGATCCATCACGATCAGCTTGCCGCCGCGCTTGGTGAACTGCTTGAAGTAGGTCGCAGCCACCGGGTGGTTCTCGATCGGGTTGGAGCCGATGACGATCGCCACATCCGCGTTTTCGATCTCGTTGAAGGTCGCGGTCACAGCACCGGAGCCGACATTTTCGATCAGCGCCGCAACGGAGGACGCGTGGCACAGGCGGGTGCAGTGGTCGACGTTGTTGTGCTTGAAGCCCTGGCGGATGAACTTCTGGAAGAGATAGGCCTCTTCGTTGGTGCATTTCGCCGAACCGAAGCCCGCAACCGACTTCGGGTTCTCATCGAGCAGCTTCATCAGACCCTTGGCGGCCAGATCCATCGCCTCTTCCCAGGTCGCTTCGCGGAAATGGGTCGACAGGTTGCCCGGATCGACATTCAGCCCCTTGGCCGGCGCGTCGTCGCGGCGGATCAGCGGCTTGGTCAGGCGGTGCGGATGGTGGATGTAGTCAAAACCAAAGCGGCCCTTGACACACAGACGGCCTTCGTTTGCCGGGCCGTTGATGCCCTCGACGTGCTTGACCTTGCCGTCCTTGACCTTGAGCGAGACCTTGCAGCCCACGCCGCAGAACGGGCAGACGCTTTCGGTTTCGGAATCGTAGTCCTTGCTGTCGCCGACCTGGTTTTCGTCCAGCACGGTGGCGGGCATCAGCGCGCCGGTCGGGCAGGCCTGGACGCACTCGCCGCAGGCCACACAAGTGGACTGGCCCATCGGGTCGGCGATGTCGAAGGTCGGATAGGCATCGTGGCCGCGGCCGGCCATGCCGATCACGTCGTTCACCTGCACTTCACGGCAGGCACGCACGCACAGGCCGCAGGAAATACAGGCGTCCAGGTTCACCTTCATGGCAACGTGGCTGTCGTCCAGCAGCGGGATGCGGCCTTCTTCCAGTTTCGGGAAACGGGATTCCGTCACGCCGTTCAGCTCCGCCATGTCCCACATGTGGGAGGACTTGTCGTGCGCCTCTTCCTTCTTGGGCTGGTCAGCAACCAGCAGTTCCATCACCATCTTGCGGGCGTTTTCCGCGCGCGCGTTGTTGGTGGTGACAACCATGCCCTCGGCGGGCTCGCGGATGCAGGAGGCCGCCAGCGTGCGCTCGCCCTCGATCTCCACCATACAGGCGCGGCAGTTGCCGTCCGGACGGTAACCCGGCTGCGGCTTGTGGCACAGATGCGGGATCTTCAGCCCGCGGCCGTTGGCGACTTCCCAGATGGTCAGGCCCTTGTCCGCCGTGACCTGTTCGCCATCGAGTGTGAATGTGACTTTATCGCTCATGGCTCAGACCTCATCCGGAAAATGTTTCATGGTCAGGCGGATCGGGTTCGGCGCAGCCTGGCCGAGGCCGCAGATCGAGGCATCGACCATAGCGGTGCTCAGCTCTTCCAGCAGGCCCTGATCCCACTTCTTCTCGCTCATCAGCTTGACGGCTTTTTCACAGCCCACCCGGCAGGGGGTGCACTGGCCGCAGCTTTCGTCCTCGAAGAAGCGCAGCATGTTCAGCGCCGCGTCGCGGGCCGAGTCCTGGTCGGACAGCACCACCACGGCAGCGGAGCCGATGAAGGTGCCATGCGGCTGCAGCGTGTCGAAGTCGAGCGGAATGTCATTCATCGACGCAGGCAGCAGGCCCGAGGACGGCCCGCCCGGCTGGTAAGCCTTGAACGCGTGGCCATCCAGCATGCCGCCGCAGGCCTCGATGATGTCGGTGATGGTGGAGCCGGCGGGCAGCAGATGCACGCCCGGGTTCTTCACGCGGCCCGAGACAGAGTAGCTGCGCAGGCCCTTGCGGCCGTTCTTCTCAACCGAATTCAGGCACTCCGGGCCTTCGCGGTTGATCTTGCAGACCCAGTACAGGGTCTCGACGTTGTGGACCAGGGTCGGGCGGCCGAAGACACCCACCTGCGCCACAAACGGCGGACGGTGGCGCGGCTCGCCGCGCTTGCCTTCGATCGACTCGATCATCGCGCTTTCTTCGCCGCAGATATAGGCCCCTGCCCCGCGGCGCAGATCGATGTAGCCTTCCTCGACGATGCCGGCGTCTTCCAGCGCCTTGATCTCGCGGCGCAGGATCTCCAGCACCGCCGGATATTCGTCGCGCATGTAGATGAAGGCTTTCTCGGCCTCGACGGCCCAGGAGGCGATCAGCATCCCCTCAAGGAAGACATGCGGGGTGCGCTCCAGATAGTAGCGGTCCTTGAAGGTGCCGGGCTCGCCTTCGTCGCCGTTCACGGCGAGGTAGCGCGGGCCTTCGTTGGCGCGCACGAAACCCCATTTGGTGCCGGACGGGAAGCCAGCTCCGCCCAGACCGCGCAGGCCGGCTTCCTTGACTTTCGCCTGTACCGCTTCCCAGTCGCCATTCGCACGCAGGTCCTTCAGCGTGGCATAGCCGCCTTCCGCTTCATAGGCGGCGAAGGTTTCATACTCGGGGATGTGCGCGTGAGTGTCGTCTGCCGCGATCGCCGCTTCCACCTTTTCGATGGTGGCGTGGTCGATGTGGTTATGGCCGATCTCCAGCACCGGCGCTGTATCGCAGCGGCCCATGCAGGGCGCGCGCAGCACGCGGACCTGGCTTGCGTCCAAGCCATCTTCCAGCGCCTTCTGCAGCTGCTGGGCACCCGCCAGTTCGCAGGACAGCGAATCACAGACCCGGATGGTCAGCGCCGGCGGCGGCGTCTCGCCTTCCTTCACCACATCGAAATGGGCGTAGAAGGTAGCCACTTCATAGATCTCTGCCTGACCGGTCCGCATCTCCTCGGCCAGCGCCCGGATGTGTGCGGCGCTGAGGCAGCCGTATTTGTCCTGAATCAGGTGCAGGAACTCAATCAAGAGGTCACGGTTGCGCGGGCGGTCCCCCAGCAGTTCCTGAACCTCGCTCAGCGCAATGTCGTTAACCTGGCGGCCTTTGGGCGTTTTGCGGCCCTTGCCTTTGCCGGACTTCCATACGCCCTTGCTATCATCCAATGGTGCCATGGGATCCTCCAGTCAGCACGTCTTTCATTCAGCCAATGCCATCAAGAATGAATATCGTCAAATCTGGAAATTGGATTGCACGATCAGGAAATCTTATGACGCCATTTGCGGCATCCTATTGTCTACAAACGTCGCAACTACCTCTTTCAAAGCGCGCACAGTTGTGAGTTCCGGTGTCCGGTCCAGAGTCGCAATGCAGATCGGCCGCGCCTGCTCGGGCTCCACCAGCGCCAGAACCCGGGTGCCGCCCAGGTCGCCCAGCGCCTGCATCAGCGCCCGCGGCAGGATGGTTGCTGCCGAGCCTTCCCGCGCCAGCACCATCGACGCCATGAAGCCGTTGGACTCGGAAACGATCTCCGGCCTCAGCCCCAGATCGGCAAAGATCCGGTCCAGAATCCGCCGGTTCTGCATCTGCTGGTCCAAAAGGCTCAGCGGCAGTTCAGCCGCTTCCGCCCAGCTGATCGCATCACCGCGGCCGGCCACCATGTCTTCCGGTGCCAGAAGCACATAGCTTTCCTCATACAGCTGCTGCACCGTCACCAGTTCGCGGCCCATACCGTCGGCATAGGTAATTCCGGCATCGATTGTACCATCATACAGCCGCTGCTGGATAGCCAGCGAGGTGGTGACCTCCACCTGCGCCAGAATCCGCGGGTAGGCCTGATGCACCTGGTCCACCAGCTGTGCGGCCCAGGCAGTGGCAGTTGGCACCACTCCCAGCACCAGCGTGCCGCTCACTTCACCGCGGGTTGCGGCGATCTCCTGTTCCAGCGCCTTGGCATCGTCGAGGATCGAGCGTGCCCGGCGCACGATCATCATGCCTTCCTCTGTCAGCCCCTGGAAACGGTTGGCCCGGCGCACAATGGACAGGCCCAGCCGCTCTTCCAGATTGCGGATCCGCATGGAAAAGGCCGGCTGCGACATGCCGCAATCAGCGGCTGCCTTGGCGAAATGCTTGTGCCGCGCCAGCGCTGTCAGCAGCATAAGGTCCTTGAGTTCGATCATGACGGAACCTTAAGCCGCTGCCGCCGGTCTGTACAATGGAACAGTTGCCGGCTCAGCCTTGGCTGGCGGGGCCAACGGAGGTTTCCGTGGATCCGTAAAGCACGGTCAACTCCTCCAGAACGGCCAGGGCGCTCTGCAGCTGCACCGCCATACCAGGGCTGCCTGCAAGCGCCTTTTCCAGGAGATCTTCGCGGGCAGCCCGCATTTCCGCGGCAGCCTGGCTGCCCTCCTCCGTGAGGCTGTAGGATACACCCGAGCGGCCTGCGCCCTGCTTCTGTGTCAATCCCGCTGAGGCCAGTTTGCGCAAAGAATACTGAATGTTGGGAATATCCACGCGATTGGTGATCCGGGCCATTTCCTTGATCGAGATAGAGCGGCCGCTTTCTCCGATCAGAAGCAGCAAGGTGATTTCCGCCCCCGACAACGCCACGCCGCTAAGCTGTTCGAAACGCGCCACCTGCCAGCGGACAAGCCCCTCATGCGTCCGCTGCACCGCTAATTCCAAATCCCGAAACCTGTCAGAAGGCTGCTGATCAAATGGGTCTGAAAACAAGGACTGACTGACTGAATGATCCAACGAACAACTCCAAAATCTGCTGCCTCAAAACAGGCAAAATGGTATGGATCAGAATGCCGGTGCCTGCGGCGCACCGCCCGGGCCACAATTCAAGGCACTCAAGCACCCTGCGGCAGGCCAAGCTTAATTCCGAAGATCCAATTCAAATACACCGCAACATATCCGCTCAAATCGCCGAAACTTCAATACCCTGCCCGATCACACGGCAGAACTGGCAGGCAAGATTAAAACGATGCACGCATCCGCACAATTGGCAGGCCAGCAATACTTGCAGGCGGCAGGACTTCCTGCCAGCCACCAGCTTTCAGGTGCCGGGATCCAAGCCTGCTGAAAGGGCTCAGGAAATCGTCAGGTTCCGCAAATCGCGCCGCCGCATGGCGTCGCGCGCAAGCCCGCCATAGGTCTCGCGCACCTGTCTCCTGCCAGTTGCCCCGGAAAGACAAACCGCTGGGGCCAGAGCTGGGAACAGCTCAAACAGCTCCCGCCGGCCTTCGGTGTTCAATCCGCGGACAGCCTCAGGCCCCGGCCAGAAAGTTTCTGTTGCAATACCTTCGGCAAAGATCACTTCGTGCTGCTCCGTCATGAGATGCACATAGGTGACCGGACCGCTTGCACCTGACACCTGAACGCAGCTGGTGTCGATCTCCGCAAGTAGCTTGGCAGACAGGAAGCTTTCGTCAAACCGCCTGTCCGCCCCCAAAGCCCTGCGGCCAATCAGCAAGCGATGCTGCGGGGACAGCAGCATAGGCCGGTCCGGACACAACAGCCCACCCGGACGGACGCGGTAAGGTCTCAGATGCGGACGCCGGGCCAGTTCCGCCGGGCTCAGGATACGGCATCCGGTCCAGATCACCGGCTGGTAGCCATTGTCGGCGGTCTGCAGTAAGTCGCCAACCCGAATCTGCCCGGCCGGTACCGCGCCGCGCTGGGTGGCGATCAGAACATCAGGCGTAAAACAGGGGATCCCGGCGGAATACATCTGCTGCGCGGTTGTCATCTGCGCCGGGGTCACCCCCTGCAGAACAAGCATTTCCCCGCCCGGGAAGGTGAGCAGGGCATTGCCGGACCCATCGTCACTGACAGAGATGTCCCAGGCGCGCACGGCTCCGGCCGGTCCGGTGCCGCCCGTCAGGTCCGAAATGTCCAACTGGTCATTATAGAAGCCGTCAAGATCGTCATCGGCAATGCTGAAGTCGGTGATCGTATCGGTGCCGCCGCCACCGCTCAGGATCAGCTCATCATAGCCTGTTCCGCTGGTGATCGAGTCATTACCGGCCCCGAAAGCTACGGTGTCGTCACCAGCGCCTGCATCGATCACGGTTCCGGCGCTGTCTGAAGAAGCGTCGACTACATCCGCCTGATCCGTGAGATGAAGCGCCTCGATCTCCGAGAATGTGATCGTGTCGGCACCGTCGGTGATCGTGCCGGCCTCGTCGCCGGTGTAGGTGACAGTGACTCCTGTGGTGACACCCGACATGTCCACAGTGTCATAGTCATTACCGGCCTCGCCGCCGGTCAGGGTGTCATTTCCGAACCCGTCCGACATTTCGAAGGTATCGGCATCGGCTTCGCCGTGCATCTCGTCGGCACCGGCCCCGCCAACCAGCAAGTCGTCATCGTTGCCGCCGTACATTGTGTCGGCACCGTCGCCGCCTTCCAGCGTGTCATTGCCGTCGGTTGCAACAATGCTGTCGTCGCCGGCCCCGCCGACAAGACTGTCGTCGCCGGCCGAGTTTCTGAGAGTATCGTTGCCGGCACCGCCGATCAGCGTGTCATTGCCCAGGCCGGTGGTCAGGCTGTCATCACCGTCGCCGCCTTCGATGTAGTCATCGCCATCACCGCCGGAGATCGTGTCCGCACCCAGGCCGCCGATCAGCGTGTCAGCCCCAGCGCCCCCGTCCATCACGTCGTCGCCGTCGCCGCCTTCCAGGCGGTCATTGCCGGTCTCACCATACATCAGGTCAGAGTCAGCGCCCCCAAGCAGGAGGTCGTCATCGTTGCCGCCATACATGGTGTCGGACCCGTCGCCGCCCTCCAGGGTGTCGTTGCCGTCAGTCGCAACGATACTGTCGTTGCCGGTGCCGCCGACCAGGCTGTCATCGCCGGCCGAATTCCTCAGGGTGTCGTCGCCTTCACCGCCGATCAGCGTGTCATTGCCAAGGCCGGTGGTTAGACTATCGTTGCCGGCGCCGCCTTCGATGTAGTCATCGCCGTCGCCCCCGGCGATCGTATCCGCCCCAAGACCGCCGATCAGCGTGTCAGCCCCAGCGCCCCCGTCAAGCACATCATCGCCATCGCCGCCGTCTAGGCTGTCGTCGCCATCTTCGCCCAAAAGTGAGTCATTACCGCCCTGGCCATAGACAATGTCATGCCCGCCCCCCGCGAAAACGGTGTCGGCGCCTTGCTCGATCGGGGTGATAACCGGATCGTCGATAACGTCGCCGGATAGGGTGAACCCCGCCAGCCCGTCGCGGGTCTGCAGGGTGAACTCGATCGAAGAGCGGTCCTCGAACGCCGCAGAAAACCAGGCATCCTGATCCGTGTAGCTATTATACTGAGTCCCGCTGGCCGTTACCAAATTGCCGTCGGTTGAAGTGCTGAGAGAAGTATTCGAAGCGACGCCAAAGGAGGTGAAGCTATTGCCGTCGATGATGACCGCCTCAGCATCGCCGTAACCGCTGTTGTCATCGACATCGTTGAAAGTGGCAGTGGAATTCAGATAGACCGGCTCCCCCGTTGCCGGGTCGAAGAATTCCAATCGGAACGTCGCCTGATCGCCAGCCTGATCGCCTTCCAGCAAAATTTCAGCACCTTCGGTATAACCGAACTGCACCGACATGTTCGAATTGGATTTCTCCACCAGGACAAGTTTGCCCCAGACCTTGGTGCCATCTTCAAGTGTCGCGATGTCGCTGAAAACTGCGTAGTTACCGGCAGACCCGGTCCAGCCGTCATGCGAGATGGTCTGGATTTTGTTAATGTTCAGTTCAAGCGGGCTGGCATCCGTGCCCTGATTGAACCCGTCCCCCATGTCGCCGTAGATGACATCATCGCCGTCGCCGGCATCGATGGCATCGTTGCCTTCCTCCCCCGCAACGGTGTCGGCACCGGCGCCGGCTTCGATGATGTCATCACCGGTGGTTCCTGCAAGCCTGTCGTTGCCTACTGTGCCTTTCAGGGTCGCAAGAAGGCCGGCAAGCCAGTCAGGTAATGCCATAGTAAAATCTCATATTCCGGTCATGGCTGTACGGGCGCCCGTACAAGGCCACGTGTTTTTGGCTTAGGCGCCGTTGGTTCTGCCCTCAATACAGCCATCCCTGTAATGAATGGTAAATCCGGAAGAAGCCGGGCCGGACCTGCAACGAAACGGCCGGTATGCCCCGCGACAGTGCAATGCCATGCCGACCGGTGACAAAGGGTGCTCCGCACCATTCCGGGCCGCAGATGATTCGCGCCGACCTGAAGGCGTTCAGTTAAAAGTGGAACGTTTTTTCCGCCGCCCTAGGCCGCCGAAAGGCTCAAATACAGGGCTACGGCGGCCATTTTAACGGCCCTGAAATGAATCCCCCCAAATGTTTTGACGTCCGGCACCTCACTGCCGGCACCGCCAAAGGCCGCTCTCAGGCAGTCCGGCAGACTGAAATGTTGATGGGAACTTCGCCGTTATGACTCGACTGTTTAAATTCTGGAACAACATGCGGCTGGGCCGCAAGCTGCCGCTCTCCATTGCCGCGCCGACAATCTTTCTGACGCTCGCCTCGGGCTTCTTCTTTGCCTGGGAGGCCGGGCAGGCGCTGAAAACCAACCGCGAGGCGGCCTATGCCACGCTGCTGGAAGAGCGCAAGGAAGCGCTGGAGAACTGGGTTGCGGGGCTGCGCTCCCAGACCCGGACGCTGGTTGCCAGCAAGGCGGTTGAAACAGCGCTGCGCGACTTTTCCAACGGGTTCTACTCGCTTGGCGACGATCCCAGCGGCCATCTGCGCGCTACCTATGCCGACGGCAACCCGAACCCGGCAGGCGAGCGCTACAAGCTGCTGGACGCCAAGGACAAATCAGCCTGGTCGATCCGCCACAAGATGAACCACATCGGTTTTGTCACCTTCCTTGAAGAACAGGGGTTCCTGGACGCCTATCTTTTGGATGTGCAGGGCAACATGGTCTACTCGGTCCACAAGAACGAAGACTTCGCCCTGAACTATCTGGACGGGCCGTACAAGGACAGCGGGCTGGGCCTGGCCTTCCGCGCCGCCCTGGAGATGGAGCAGGGCAAGGTGTACCTGTCGGAGATGGCTGCATATGAGGCCGATGGCGGTGCAGCTGCCATGTTCATCTCCTCGCCCGTCTTCAAGAAAGGCGCGATCATGGGGGCGCTGGTATTGCGTGTACCGGTGGATGGCATTGCCGGCATTCTGTCCCGGTCCGCATTGCTCGGCGAAACCGGGCAGGCTTATCTGGTGCGCGGCGACGGCATCGCCCTGACCGCATCGGATCGCGAAGGCGGTCACCAGGTCCTGACAAAGCTGCCCGAACTCCAGCAGATCACCGCGGCGCTCAGCGGTGGGGAAAGCAGCTTCTCCGGCACCCCGGGCCTCTACGGCCAGCCGGTTGAGGCGATGGCTGCAAGCGTCGGTCTGGACGACCGAACCTGGGGCATCGTGCTGGAGGTCGACAGCGCCGAGGCCCTGGCAGCCGAGAAAAGCCTGGTCAATGCCTCGATGCTGCAGGCTGTCGGCGTCGCTCTTGCGGTGGCGCTGCTGTCCTGGATCGCGGCCCGCGGCATTGCGCGCAAGGTGTCCGGCCTGTCCGACAGCGTCGAACACATTGCCGCCAAGGACTACGGCCATCCTGTGGCCGGTCTGGGCACTGGCGACGAATTCGGCAATATCGCCGGCATCCTGGAAGGCTTCAAAACCGATCTGCAAAAAGCCCAGCTTGCTGATGAGGAACGGGCGGAAGCGCAGCGCCAGCAGGATCTTGTGGTGAATGAATTGCGCACCGGCCTGACCCGCCTGGCAAAGGGCGATTTTTCAACCACGATCGACGCGCCCTTCCCCGAGGCCTACAAGGGCCTGCGGCTCGATTTCAACCAGACGGTCAACACGCTGAACGCAACCGTGCGCGAAGTGGTGGAGGCCACCACCAGCATCCGCAATGGCACCTCGGAGATCAGCCAGGCCTCTGACGACCTGTCGCAGCGCACCGAAAGCCAGGCTGCAACGCTGGAGCAGACCGCCGCGGCGCTGGATCAGATGACCGCCAGCGTCAAGGCCGCTGCGGATGGCGCACGCAAGGTGGAAACCGCGATGAACGAGGCCCGGGACGAGGCAACGGCCAGCGGCGAGGTTGTGCAGAACGCCGTCACCGCGATGAACGGGATCGAGGAATCCTCCCGCCATATTTCCCAGATCATCGGCGTGATCGACGACATCGCCTTCCAGACCAATCTGCTGGCCCTGAATGCGGGTGTCGAAGCCGCCCGCGCCGGCGAGGCAGGGCGCGGCTTTGCCGTCGTCGCCTCCGAAGTGCGGGCGCTGGCACAGCGTTCCTCGGATGCGGCCATGGAGATCAAGACGCTGATTTCCAATTCCGGCGAACAGGTCGAAAAGGGCGTGGACCTGGTCGGCAAGGCCGGCGAGGCGCTTCACAGCATCGTCTCGCAGGTGTCGCATATTTCCGGCCTGGTCTCGGATATCGCCACAGGCGCGGCAGAACAGTCGACCGGCATCGGCGAGATCAACACCGGGGTGATGCAGCTTGACCAGGTCACCCAGCAAAATGCCGCAATGGTGGAGCAGATGACGGCGGCCGGCCAGCTGCTGAACGGCGACGCCACCAATCTGGCCGGCCTGGTGGCGCAATTCGACGTTGGGCTGGAAATGGCGGCCCCGCGCCGGGACACCCGGCCGGAGCTTCCGTCGGCGCATGGGACCGGCTGGGACGAATTCGCGGAGACGCCCGCTGCCATGCCTGTTTCGGACGGATCGGCCGCCTTGGCAAAATGGCAGGACTTCTGATCCCGTCCCGGTCCGAACTATTGCGGCGGCGGCTGCTTGCGCCACACTTAGCAGCAGCCGCAACTAACCATATTGTGGAAACCGGATTTTCAGACTTTAAAAGGAAAATGGAACAAATCCGAACACCAGGCAATATTTCAGGCCGCTATTGCCAACGGTGTTTCAGAAAAAGCAAAGGTGGCTGAATGGCCCTGTCAAATCTCCCCGCTCGCTGGCTGCGCGCCTTCAGCAACAGGACATACCTTCCTGCCCTGCTTGCGCTCGCTGTCGTATGTGCTGCGGGACTTTATGCCGAAAGACAGAACGCCACGATCCACTACCAGTCCCAACGCGCCGACACCCAGCAAGCAGCGGGGGTTATCAAGTCCCGCCTCGAGGGTCAGCTGAACGGCGACTACCAGCGACTGCGCGGCCTGGCGGCCATGCTGGCGACAGAGCCGGACATGGGTCAGGAGCGGTTCAGCCAGATTGCTGGCCAGGTACTGGAAGGGAAGACCGCCATCCGCCATATTGCTGCGGCTCCCGGGCTTGTGGTTACCCTGGTTCACCCGATGAAAGGCAACGAAGCGGCTCTGGGGCTGAACTACAACAAGAACGAAGCCCAGCGCGCCGCGGCACACCGGGTGCGCGACAGCGGAGAGATGGTTCTGGCTGGCCCGGTTAATCTTGTGCAGGGCGGCTCCGGGTTCATTTACCGCCTGCCGATCTTCACCGGCACCGGGGAACATCGGCAATTCTGGGGCATTCTTTCGGCGGTTGTCGAAACAGATACCCTTTATGCGGGTACGGGCATGCACCACGGCAGCGCGCTTGAACTTGCGCTGACAGGCCGGGACGGCACCGGGGCTGCCGGTCAGCAGTTTTTTGGCACAGCCGGTATTTTTGCGGACAACCCGGTGCTTCTGGACATTACCTTGCCCGCCGGATCCTGGCAGCTGGCCGCCCGTCCGCAAGATGGCTGGCAGAATAGCCCTGAAAACCTATGGAAGCTTCGGCTTGCGCTTGTGGTAGCAGGCACTCTGATCGTGTTCCCCACATTCCTGGCAGGCAGGCTGTCCCATGCCCGGCAAGCCGTGATCGGCAAGCTGCGGCACCGGGAAGCGGAACTGGAGGCGGTCTCGCGGCGGCTGGAAATTGCGGTAAAGACCTCCCGGGTTGGTATCTGGGAATACGATGCCGCAGCCCAGCGGGTGAGCTGGGACAGCAGGATGCACGAGTTGTACGGCGTGCCTGAAGAACAAGGCCCGCCCAGCGGAGAGGCCTGGGCCGAAATGCTGCACCCTGACGACCGCAGCAGGGTTCAGGATGCCATGAAAGCCGCGGAAAGCGATCGCACAAGCTTTGCCTCTGATTTCCGGATTGTTCTGGACAACGGCACGGTCAAGCACATCCGGGCACTGGCCAGCCCGTTCACCGATGCACACGGCCGGAACCTGATGATCGGCGTCAACTGGAATGTCTCCGAAGATGTGAGCCTGCGCGAGGAACTGATCCGCGCCAACCAGACCCTATCCGAACGCAACAGTGAGCTGAAACTGGGCAAGCAAGCCCTGGAGCAGGCGCATGCAGAACTGCAAAAGCAGCAGGCGGAATTGCACCGTTTGTCGCTGGTTGCGAAACACGCCTCTGACAGCATCATCCTGACCGATGCGGAGCGCCGGATTCTCTGGGTTAATGACGCATTCACCCGGGCAACAGGTTATCTGGCTACTGACGCCATCGGCCGGTCCCCGTCTGAACTTCTGGACGGGCCGGACACGGACGCCAAGGTGATCCAGGAAATGAACCGCCACAAAGACCTTGGCATCCGCTACCACAACGAGGTTCTCAATTACACGAAATCGGGCGACGAAGTCTGGTTCGACACCAACATCGTGCCGGTGACATCTGCGGATGGATCCGTGGATCTGATCATCGGCATCGAACGGGACATCACGCACAGCAAGCAGCGGGAACGCGAACTGGCCGAGGCGAAGCTGGCGGCGGAACAAGCCGACCGCGCCAAATCAGAGTTTCTGGCCAACATGAGCCATGAGATCCGCACACCCATGAACGGCATCATTGGCATGGCCGACCTCCTGGCAGAGGCGGAACTGCCGCCTGACGAACTGCAAAACGTGGAAACCATCCGCAGCTCGGCCCAGGCCCTGCTGAAGATCATCAACGACATCCTAGACCTGTCGCGGCTGGAAGCGGGCAAGCTCTCGATCACAGGGGAAGACTTCAATCTGCGCGATTGTGTCAGCAGTGCAGCCAACCTTTTCCGCCCGAAAGCGCAGGAGAAGGGCCTGCCGCTGGAAATCAGCTATGCGGACGGGCTGCCGGAGCGGATGCACGGCGACGACGGGCGCTTGCGCCAGATCCTGGTCAACCTGATTGGCAACGCGGTGAAATTCACAACGGAAGGCAAAATATCGGTCCGGGTGTCACATGCGCCGGGCGACCCGTACCGCCTGATTGCCAAAGTCGAGGACAGCGGGATCGGGATCGCAGAAAATCAGGCACGCCATATCTTCGACCGCTTCACACAGGCCGACGCTGCAACAACCAGGGCATTTGGCGGTACCGGACTGGGTCTGACCATCTCCAGCATGCTTGCCAAACGGATGGGCGGCGGCATTTCGGTCGTCTCGGAACCGGGCCGGGGATCCTGTTTCCGGCTTGAGCTTCAGCTGGCAGCGGCCGGCGAAACAGCGAACGAAGCTGTTCCCCTCACTTTTGCGAGCCCCGCGAAGCTCGCTCCTTGCAGGGTGCTTTTGGCCGAGGACAATCAAACAAACAGGCTGCTGATCCGCAAATACCTGCGCGGCCAGCCTGTGGAACTCGTTGAGGCTGCAAACGGGCGCGCAGCGGTGGACATGTGCAAGGAACTGCAGCCTGATATCATCCTGATGGATATGTCGATGCCGGTTCTCGATGGTCTCGGGGCGACCCGGGAAATCCGCAGCTTGGCTGTTCCGCAGCCTGTGATCGTAGCCCTGACGGCCAACGCCTTTGCCAGCGACCAGCAAGCCTGCCTGGACGCAGGGATGGATCATTTTCTGGCCAAGCCGGTAAAAAAGGCCGTTCTTCTGCACACGCTGGCAGCGATTTCCAAGGAGATAGCACCGCGGCAAAAACCCCGGGCCAGTGCCTGACAGAGGCAACCTGACGCCGGTCCGGCTGCAGGGTCATACAGCTGTTCCGATCAGGCCGACACCAGCCGCCATCAGAACTGCCGATCCCAGCCGCCGCATCCAGTACCCTTCCTTCAGGAAGACAAAGCCGATCAGCGCTGCAAAAATCACCGAGGTCTCGCGGAGCGCAGAAACCGCCCCAAGCGGGGCAAAGTTTTTGGCATATAGCACCAGCCCGTAGGCAATCATCGACACCAGCCCGCCGACGATGCCCAGTATCCAGGTCTTGCCGGGCAGGAGTGCCAGCGTCCGGCGCCTGCGGACAGCAACAAACCCGGCAATGAAGATATGCAGGAAAGCCCCCCAGGCCCAATAGCTCAGCGTATGTCCTGAAAGGCGCACCCCAATGCCATCGACCACGGAATAGATTGAAATGCAAAATCCGGTGCCGGCAGCAAAACCGAATGCCGCCCGCCCGACCCCTGACCGCAGCGCCTTCCAGCTGCTGAGCTGAATGCCGCAGCCGATCACTGCAATTCCGGCCCAGGCCTGCAGCGGCAGAACCTCACCGGCAAAAGCCATTGCCCAGACCGCAACCAATGCCGGTACGATGCCGCGGGCAATCGGGTAGACAACGCTAAGGTCACCGTGCTGATAGGCACGGCCCAGCATGTAGTAGTAGCCGAAATGCACGACCGTCGAGACCAGAATATGGGGCAAGCTTTCAGCCGCGGGTAGCGGCAGCACCGCAATCATGACAGCACCCGGAATAACCTGGCCCAAGGCCACCAGCCCCAGCGTGGTGGTCCGGTCGGCAGCCGTCTTCACTATGGCGTTCCACAGCGCGTGCAGCAGCGCCGCTGACAAGATGATTGCAATTACGGGGGCGACGGCGGCGATGTGGCTGTTGAACTCGCGCAGGGCGCGCAGCGTTTCCAGGTGGATGTCGGAGGTGTCAAAGCTCTCCCGCGCGCCGTCCTGCAGCCGCTTCAGGTGGCGCTTGCGGCTGTCGTGCTCCATCCGCTTCAGCTCGGTCTTCTCCAGGCTCAAGAGCCGCGCGCTCTCCAGGTCGTCGGAGATCAGCACGTTGGAGGCCAGCTGCATATTGGCCAGGATCGCCTCATGCATGCGGGTGATCTCCAGCCAGCCCTCGCGCGAGAAGCTGAGGCCCTTCTTGTTCATTTCCCCCGCCAGCACCGTCAGGCGCCGCGCCACCACGTCGCCCGCGGTCTCCAGCCGGATCGCGTATTCCATCAGGCTGCGGGCCGCTTTCAGCTCCGCCTTGCCGAACGCCTCCTCCGGGATCGCCGCCACATAGCGGCGGATGCCGGAGAGGCAGGCGTTCACCTCCGCGTCCATCCGCTGCACCGCCCTGATCTGTTCCTTGCTGCCGCCCTTGTACAGCTCCAGCACCGGGCGGAACATGGCGCCGGTCTGGTCGGCCATCCGCAACAGCTCCCGCTTGAGGTTGGCCACCGCCTGCGCGGGCGAGCCGTAGCTGCCCTGCTCCAGCGCGCTGACCGGGCGGCCCGGCTGCGCCGCTTCTGCCTGCGCGGGTTCCGGGAAGGCGCGGGCAAAGACGCCGCCCAGCGGGGTGCAGGCCGGCAGCGCCAGCAGCAGGAGCGATGCGTTGAAGGCGAGATGCGCATTGACCAGCATCTGGCCGCCCTGCGGATCGCCGAGCCAGCCCTGGCGCAGCGCCAGATTGGCGCCGAACAGGCAGAGCACCGCCCAGGTGCCGCGTAAGGTAAGGTTGGCATAGGGAATGCGCCGCGCCTTCAGCGCCATGCCGCGGCTGAGCCAGACCGGGATGAAGGCGGAGCCGAAATTGGCGCCCAGGACCAGCGACAGGCCGGCGGCAAAGGGGATGGCGCCGATCTGCACCAGGGTGACGCACATCAGGATCGCCGCCACGCTGGAATGCATCACGAAGGCCAGCGCGCCGCCGACCAGGAAGGCGGTGATATAGTCGCGCGCCAGGTAGCCCGCCACCGCGGGCAGAAAGGCGCTGTCGCGGATCGGGTCCATCGCCTCGCGCAGGAAACGCAGCGAGATCAGGATGAAGGCAATGCCCATCAGGATCCGGCCCAGCTGGCGCGCCTTCTTGGCCTCGGTCTTGACGAACAGGTAGCCGCCGGCCGCCAGCAGCACCGGCACCAGCCAGTCGAGCTTGAACGACAGGATCTGGATGATCAGCGCCGAGCCGAGATCGCCGCCCAGCACGATCGCCAGCCCGGCGGGGAAGGCCAGATAGCCGCTGGCGGCAAAGCCGGAGGTCAAGAGCGCCACCGCCGCCGAGCTTTGCAGCACGATCGCCAGGATCAGCCCCATCAGCCCCGCCTGCAGATGGCTTTGGCGCCCGGTCAGCAGCCGCTGGAACGAGGCGCCGTAGCTGCGCTCGATCCCGGTCCGCACCATCCGCACCGCATACAAAAGCAGCATCGTGGCACCCGCCAGGCTGATCAGAAAGGTCAGTATCGCCATGTCAATTTCCGCTCAAAGCCGTCTGCCGGAGCGCAACCGCTCCCCGCATGGCCTTAGTGCCGCGCGGCTCCGGCGGCAACAGCTATTCCTTCCCCAGTAAAGACTGGAATTGCCGCGCCGCGCCCGCCTCTTCGCGGGTCGACGGTTCAGTCTCCCTTGCCGGATAGGGCGACCTCTGTTTTCACCCCCCAGCCGGTCAAAGCAGCAGACAGTTTCTTGCCGGGATCCTGATCGGTGAACAAGACAGTGACCCTGCGAGGATCCGGTCCGCAGTGGGGAGCCGTTTCTGCAAACTTCGGATGTGCAATTGCAACCGCAACCTTCTGGGCGCAGTCGGCGGCCACGCTCGCCAGCTGAGCTTCCTCTGCACTGTGATAAAGCACCCCATGTTTGGCCGAAAGCGCGTCCGCAGACAGGACCGCCATGTCAAGCGCGAACCGGCGCAACTGCTGTTCGGCAATAAAACCGAAAGTGCCCCGCTCGTTACTCTGCATTTCGCCACCCAGAAAATGCACCCGGTTGCCATTGTGGTTTGCCAGAGACTGCGCCACCCCAATCGAGTTTGTGACCACGGTCAGATCAGACTTCTGCCGCAATTCCTCCGCAACAAAAGCCGTGGTAGACCCGACATCAAGAAACACCGCCATCCCGTCGCGCACATGACCGGCAGCCAGCGCAGCAATTCGCGCTTTCTCCTTCTGGTTCTCAGAAATCCGCCGCGCGAAACTTGATGCGCTTTGCGGACCGGCCAGAAAAGCGCCGCCATGCACACGCTGTACGGCCCCAACCTTGTTCAGCGCCTTAATGGTGCGGCGCACGGTCTCCTCCGACACATCCAGCATCTTTGCCAGCTCGGCGCTGCGGGCGGAGCCGCCGAGGCGGCGCAAGGCATCCACAAGCTCCATTTCACGATGGGACAGGGGTTAATGCTGCGAGATTCCGCGTAATTTGCTGTTAACAAACAAGGTTTCGCAGCGAAACCCCTTTTCGGTAACGCTGCCCCCGCGGACCGCGATCCGCATTGCCCTGCCAAAGCAAAACCGCCGCGGCTTTGAGGCCGCGGCGGTTCAATGTCAGTCCCGGAAGGGCTTACAGGTTCGGGTAAAGCGGGAACCGGGCGCAGAGGTCCGCCACTTTGGCGCGCACCGCCGCTTCCACGTCGGCGTTGCCCTCTTCACCGTTGGCCGCCAGCCCGTCGATCACCTCGATGATCAGGTCGGCGATCTGGCGGAACTCCGCCTCGCCGAAGCCGCGGGTGGTGCCCGCCGGGGTGCCGAGGCGCAGGCCGGAGGTCACGGTCGGCTTTTCCGGGTCGAACGGGATGCCGTTCTTGTTGGTGGTGATATGGGCGCGGCCCAGCGCCTTGTCGGCGATGTTGCCGGTGACGCCCTTGGGGCGCAGATCGACCAGCATAACATGGGTGTCGGTGCCGCCGGTGACGATGTCGAGGCCGCCCTGGATCAGCTGGTCGGCCAGCGCCGCCGCATTGGCGCGCACCTGCTTCTGGTAGGCCTTGAACTCCGGCTTCAGCGCCTCGCCGAAGGCCGCCGCCTTGCCTGCGATCACATGCATCAGCGGGCCGCCCTGGATGCCGGGGAAGATCGCCGAGTTCACTTTCTTGGCGATCGCCTCGTCATTGGTCACGATCATGCCGCCGCGGGGGCCGCGCAGGGTCTTGTGGGTGGTGGTGGTGGCGACATGCGCATGCGGGAACGGCGAGGGGTGCTCGCCCGCCGCGATCAGGCCTGCGATATGGGCCATGTCGACCATGAAGTAGGCACCGACGCTGTCGGCGATTTCACGGAACTTGGCAAAGTCGATCTGGCGCGGGATGGCGGAGCCGCCGGCGATGATCAGCTTCGGCTGGTGCTCGTTGGCCAGCGCCTGGATCTGGTCGTAGTCGATCCGGTTGTCATCGCGGCGCACGCCGTAATGCACCGCGTTGAACCACTTGCCCGACTGGTTCGGCGCGGCGCCGTGGGTCAGGTGGCCGCCGGAGGCGAGATCCATGCCGAGGATGGTGTCGCCGGGCTTCAAGAGCGCCTGGAACACGCCCTGGTTGGCCTGGCTGCCGGAGTTCGGCTGCACGTTGGCGAACTCACAGCCGAACAGCTGCTTGGCGCGGTCGATCGCCAGGTTCTCGGCGACGTCGACATACTGGCAGCCGCCGTAGTAGCGGCGCCCCGGGTAGCCTTCGGCGTATTTGTTGGTCAGCACGGAGCCCTGCGCTTCCATCACCGCGGCGGAAACGATGTTCTCGGAGGCGATCAGCTCGATCTCGTCGCGCTGGCGGCCCAGTTCGGCCGTGATCGAGGCAAACAGTTCAGGATCGCGCTCAGACAGCGCTTGGGTGAAAAANCAGCTGCTTGGCGCGGTCGATCGCCAGGTTCTCGGCGACGTCGACATACTGGCAGCCGCCGTAGTAGCGGCGCCCCGGGTAGCCTTCGGCGTATTTGTTGGTCAGCACGGAGCCCTGCGCTTCCATCACCGCGGCGGAAACGATGTTCTCGGAGGCGATCAGCTCGATCTCGTCGCGCTGGCGGCCCAGTTCGGCCGTGATCGAGGCAAACAGTTCAGGATCGCGCTCAGACAGCGCTTGGGTGAAAAAGCCGGTGTCACGGGTCGCTTCAGTCATGGTGGCTCCGTTGGAGTTGGGATCAGAATTGAGGGATTTCCTATCGGAAACTTCCTTGCGCAGGAAGCCTGTAAAGCGACATATCCCTGCGACAGAACGGCAACTATGGCCATCGGCGGAAAGCTGTGATTGTTTCGGAACCAGATGCCTAATACCGGAAACAGATTTCATGAGTTTGAGAATCGCCTTTCTGGCCAGTGACGTTGACGTGGCACAGGATGCGCTGGCTGAACTGAGCCGCCGCTACGGCCATGTGCCGCCTGATCAGGCCCAGGTGATCGTGGCGTTGGGCGGCGACGGCTTCATGCTGCGGACCCTTCATACCATGGTCGATCACCCGGCGCCGGTCTATGGCATGAACCGCGGCACTGTCGGCTTCCTGATGAACGAATACCGCGAGGACGGGCTGATCGAACGGCTCGAGGAAGCAGTACAGGAGATTATCAATCCGCTGTCGATGACTGCGATGGACCGCCGCGGCGAGGTGCACAAGGCGCTGGCGATCAATGAAGTTTCGCTGTTGCGCGCAGGCCCGCAGGCGGCGCGGCTCAGGATCTCGGTGGATGGACGGATGCGGATGGACGAGCTTGTCTGCGACGGCGCGCTGGTTTCCACCCCGGCGGGCTCCACCGCCTACAACTACTCCGCCCATGGCCCGATTATTCCGATCGGTGCTGATGTGCTGGCGCTGACTGCGATTGCTGCCTTCCGTCCTCGGCGCTGGCGCGGGGCGCTTCTGCCCAGCAATGCGATGGTGCGATTTGATGTTCTGGAGGCGGACAAGCGCCCGGTTATGGCCGATGCCGACTCGATTTCGGTTGCCGATATCGACTGGGTGGAAATTCGCACCGATACGCAAATCCGCCATAAAATCCTGTTCGATCCCGGCCACGGGCTGGAAGAAAGACTGATCTCCGAGCAATTTACCTGATTGTTTAACGCCGGGCTCACGAAGCTGTGAACTTCCCGGTAACCATTCTGTGCGATGATTTATCCACAGGCAGCTGTGTGTTGCGATTGCCTGAGGCTGCAAGGCCGATGTGCCGGACCGGCGGTTTGTATGTGTTCCAGTTTTGTGTTTTCCGCCGGTTTGGTCCGGCACGCCCCGCCGCTGTGAGCCGGGGCGGATCGTGCGGCATTGGTAGTGAGTGACTTGGGTTCAGAAGGACCCCGGGGGCGGCTCATTCTGTCCCCGGGGACTTGGAAAGCGGCTTTTGGAGAACGTTGTTTTCACCACTGCCGGCGGAAGGCTGCTGAGCCGGTCCGCGCAAACGCGCGGCTAAGCAGGTCTGCGCCGCCGCCTTTTCCGGAAGTGAACGAAACACAGCTGCTGCAGCGGCTTTGCCCGGCGGTGTTCAGCATGTCCCTTCCCCCATTCCCATACGGAATGGAGCGGTGTTTCTCAGCGGGGAATGACTGCCGCCTGGCGCGGAGGAGCAATCCGCACGTGCCAGGCGCGGGGCAGGGTGCTACAGCCCCTCGCTTGCGGCCATCTTCTCCCACAGCGGCAGGCACATGCGGCCTGCGCGCGCCTCAATCGCGGCGCAGGCATCCACCGCCAGATCCTCGCGCCAGCGGCGGGCGGCGATCTGCACATTGATGGGCTGCGGCCCCTTTGGCAGCTGCGCCAGCCGGGCCGGGACAGAGGCCGCGGGCAGGCCGAGGAAGTTCATCGCATAGGAATAGACCGCGCAGCCCAGCACTTCATGCACGCCTGCCGCGCCCTCGGTATCGCGGTCCGGCTTGAAGAAGGGCTGCGGTAGGAAGGGCGACAGCACCAGCGGGTAGTCCTCCATGAACAGCGACCACTGGCGCGCGTAATGTGTGCGTTTGGCCATCATCTGCAGCAGCTCGTCGCCGGCATAGGGCGGAAATTCCTGGAAATAGACCGCAAAGATGTCGCGCACGGTTTGCGACCCGGAGGCGTCCACATCGTGTTTCATCAGCGCGTAGATCTCGCCCATTAGCGCGCGGTAGCCGGTGCGCCCGGCATCGAACACGTTGGGTGGCTCCACCTCTTCGACTTGGTAGCCCGCATCGGTCAATGCATCGCGGGCAAAGTCCAGTGCGGCCTCGACCTCGGGGTGCAGGTCGTAGCCATGGGTGTTTTTCGTGAAGGCGACCTTGATAGGGCCCTCCAATGCCTCGACGTGCCACGGCATCGGCACATGGAAGGGGTCGCGGGGAGCCGGGGCAATCAGCGCGGGCATCGACAGGTGCAGGTCCTCGGCGCTGCGGGTAATCAGCCCCTGCACCGACATCAGCTGCGCCAGCAGCCCGCGCTCCGCGGTCTGGCTGGGGTTCCAGGCGGGCACCCGGCCAAGGCCCGGCTTGACGGTCACCGCGCCATTGGCGGCGGCGGGAAAGCGCAGGGAGCCGCCGATATCATTGCCGTGGGCCAGCGCGCCGATCCCAGCCATCACCGCGGCCCCCGCGCCGCCGGAGGAGCCGCCGGGAGAAATATGTAGGCCCCAGGGGTTATGGGTGCGGCCAAACAGCGGGTTGTCGGTATCGGCGCGGAACGAAAACTCCGGCGTGTTGGTGCGCCCGATCACCACCGCGCCGGCCTTGTGCAGGTTCTCCACCACAGGGGCGTCTGCCGGGGCAATCAGGTCCTTCAGCGCGGTGACGCCGTTAGAGGTGGCGTGGCCTTTCTGGTCGATATTGATCTTGATGGTGACCGGCACCCCGTGCAGCGGTCCGGGTGCCGCGCCGTCTGCGCGGGCCTTGTCCAGAGCCTGCGCGCGCTCCAGCGCCTCGGTGCTCAGGTCCTCGACCACTGCATTCAGAGCCGGGTTCACCGCGTTCATCCGGTCGATGGAGGCCTGGACCGCTGTTTCCGCCCTCAGGTCGCCCGTGCGGGTAAGTTTCGTCAATTCCGTGGCGCTCAGGCGCCAAATGTCGGTCGTTGCCATGCAAAAGCCTCCCTGGCCGCAGCCTAGGCGGGCAGGGCGGAGTTGCAAGCAAAACCGGACGGAAAACAGGCTCCGCCTGCTGGCGGAGCCTTCAAAACCCTCGCAGGGTTTTTGGCCGTTTTCCGTGCCGGGAAACTAGGGAGGTTACTTGGCGTAGCCGATGGTCTGCAGCGCCGCGGTGATTTCGTCCAGGATCGCGGGATCGTCGATGGTGGCAGGCATCTTCCAGGGCGTGCCGTCGGCGATGTTCACCATGGTGCCGCGCAGGATCTTGCCGGAGCGGGTCTTGGGCAGCCGGTCGACCACCACCGCCAGTTTGAAGGCGGCGACAGGACCGATCTTCTCGCGCACCAGTTTCACGACCTCGGACACCACTTCGCCATGATCGCGGTCCGCACCCGAGTTCAGACAAAGGAAGCCCACCGGCATCTGGCCCTTGAGGCTGTCCGCCACGCCGATAACGGCGCATTCGGCGACATCCGGGTGGCCCGCCAGCACCTCCTCCATGCCGCCGGTCGACAGCCGGTGGCCCGCCACGTTGATCACGTCATCGGTGCGCGCCATGATGTAGAGGTAGCCGTCCTCGTCCTTCATGCCGGCATCGCCTGTTTCGTAATAGCCGGGGAAGGTATTCAGGTAGCTCTTCTTGAACCGCTCTTCCGCGTTCCACAGGGTCGGCAGGGTGCCAGGCGGCAGCGGCAGTTTCACTGCAATCGCGCCCAGCTCGCCCGCCGCAACCGGGTTGCCGCCCTCGTCAAGAATATCCACCTCATAGCCCGGCATCGGCACCGCAGGCGAGCCGAGCTTGGTCGGCAGCTCCTCGATCCCCAGCGGGTTGGCGGCAATAGACCAGCCGGTTTCGGTCTGCCACCAGTGGTCGACCACCGGCACCTTCAGCTGCTCCTGCGCCCAGGTGATGGTGTCGGGATCCGCACGCTCACCGGCCAGGTAGACCTGCTTGAGACCGCTGAGGTCGTATTTCCGGACGAACTCGCCCTTGGGGTCCTCCCGCTTCACCGCGCGGAAGGCGGTGGGGGCGGTGAAGAAGCTCTTGACCTTGTGCTCGGAAATCACCCGCCAGAAGGTGCCCGCATCCGGGGTGCCGACCGGCTTGCCCTCGAACACGATGGTGGTGTTGCCGTGGATCAGCGGCCCGTAGCAGATGTAGCTGTGGCCGACGACCCAGCCCACGTCCGACGCCGCCCAGAACACGTCGCCGGGATCGACGTTGTAGATGTTCTTCATGGTCCAGTTCAGCGCCACAAGCTGGCCCGCGGTGTGACGGATCACCCCCTTGGGCTGGCCGGTGGTGCCGGAGGTGTAGAGGATATAGGAGGGGTGGTTGCCCTCGACCGGCACGCATTCGGCCGGTTCCACGCCGTACTGGAAGCCGTGCCAGTTCACGTCGCGGCCCGGGATCAGCTCCGCCACTTCCTGCTCGCGCTGGAAGATCACGCAGAACTCCGGCTTGTGCGCGGCCAGGTCGATGGCGCCGTCCAGCAGCGGCTTGTAATGCACGATGCGGCCCGGCTCGATGCCGCAGGAGGCGGCGATGATCGCCTTGGGCTTGGCGTCGTCGATGCGCACGGCGAGTTCATTGGAGGCAAAGCCGCCGAACACCACCGAATGCACCGCGCCGATCCGGGCGCAGGCCAGCATCGCCTCCAGCGCCTCGGGGATCATCGGCATGTAGATGATGACGCGGTCGCCTTTCTCCACCCCCTTGGCGCGCAGCGCGCCGGCCAGGGTGGCCACGCGGTTGCGCAGCTCGACATAGGAGATTTCACGCTTGGTATGGGTGACCGGGCTGTCATAGATGATCGCGGTCTGCTCGCCGCGGCCTTCCTCGACATGGCGGTCGACGGCGTTGTAGCAAGTGTTCACCTTGGCATCGGCAAACCATTCGTAAAGCCCTTCGCCCTTTTCAAACAGCGCCTGCTTCGGGGCTTCATCCCAGCTGATGCCCTGTGCGGCCTCCATCCAGAAGCCTTCCGGATCCTGTTTCCAGGCCGCGTAAATGTCCTGATATCCCATGGTGTTCAACTCCTCCTGCCATTTGCGTAGGCGAGAAACCGGCAGCCGGGCAAGTTTTGCTGCGTCTTCACGCAAGGTTGGTCAAGGAATTTACAGATTCTGCCCGGATTTGCGCCGGTGATTTACCGGATTTACAAGCGATGGCCGGCTTGCCCGCCGCCAACTTTGCAAACTGGTGTTTGCTGTAGAATATTCCGAAAACCCGCTGCCGAATTGCAAACTTGCAAAACCGGCTGCCATGCTCCCGAACCCGCCGCCGGGAATCACCCGTTTGAGGATTTGGCAAAGCGGGGCAGGCTGTCTTTCAGCTCCAGCCACCTAACATGGTCGGAATGGAACACATGGAACTTGGGCGGCATCTGGCTGGGGCTTTCCAGCGTCGCGGTGTAGAGGTGGATGTTCACCGGATCGCGCGCGGTGCGATAGGCCATCTGGGTGCCGCAGGTGCCGCAGAACAGCCGCTCCACCCCTTCGGATGAATTGTAGACCTTCAGCTCCGCGCCGGACCATTCCACCGCCTCATGCGGCAGCCCGAAGAATGCGGTGACAGGCGCCGCGCAGTTGCGGCGGCAGTCGGCGCAGTGGCAGTAGCAGCTCCAGGCCGCCTCGGCCCGGCTCTCCCAATGCACTGCGCCGCAGTGGCAATGCCCTCTCATATCCGGCCTCCCTGACTGGACGGCCGGCTGACGGGGCCGCGCAGTTAACCGTAGTGCGCGACCGGCGTGCCGGCAATGGCGGCCATGTTCAGGAGCCCGCGTGCGGTGATCGAGGGGGAGACGATATGGGCGCGGTTGCCCATGCCCATCAGGATCGGCCCCACTTCCAGCCCGCTGGCCCGCATCTTGAGGATGTTGCGCACGCCGGAGGCCGCATCGGCATGGGCGAAGATCAGCACATTGGCGGCGCCGTCCAGCCGCGAATTGGGGAAGATCCGCTCGCGCAGCTCCGGGTCCAATGCGGTGTCGATGTTCATCTCGCCCTCATAGACGAAGTCGCGGCGCTTATCGTCGAGGATTTCAATGGCGGCGCGCAGCCGGCTGCCGGTGTCGCAGGAGATATTGCCGAACTGCGACTGCGAGCACAGCGCGATCTTTGGCTCCAGCCCGAAGCGGCGCACATGGCGGGCCGCGCCCATCACGGTTTCGGCGATCTGCTCCGGCGTCGGCTCCACATGCACATGGGTGTCGGCAATGAACAGGGGGCCGTCCTCCAGGATCATCATCGACAGCGCGCCGTGCGGCGAATAGGTGCCGCCGCCCAGCACCTGCTGCACGTAGTTCAGGTGCCAGCGGTATTCGCCGAAGGTGCCGCACAGCAGGCTGTCCGCCTCGCCGCGGTGCACCATGATGGCGCCGATCGCGGTGGTGTTGGTGCGCATGATCGCCTTGGCCAGGTCCGGCGTGACCCCGCGGCGCTGCATCAGCTTGTGATAGCTGTTCCAGTAGTCGTAGTAGCGCGGGTCGTTTTCCGGGTTCACCAGCTGGAAGTCGCGGCCCGGCCGCACGTCCAGCCCCAGCCGCTCGCAGCGGCGCTCAATCACCTCCGGGCGGCCGATCAGGATCGGGGTTTCGGTGGTTTCTTCCAGGATCGCCTGCGCAGCGCGCAGCACCCGCTCATCCTCGCCCTCGCTGAACACGATGCGGCGGGCGGCCGCGCGGGCGGCCTCAAAAACCGGCTTCATCAGCAGTGCCGATTTGAAGACAGTCTGTTTAAGCTTCTGCTTGTAGGCCTCGATATCCTCGATCGGCCGGGTCGCCACGCCGCTGTCCATTGCCGCCTTGGCCACCGCGGAGGAGACCACCGCCACCAGCCGCGGGTCGAACGGCTTCGGGATCAGGTAGTCAGCCCCGAAGGTCAGCTGCTCGCCCTTGTAGGCTGCCGCGGCCTCAGCAGAGGTGGTGGCGCGGGCCAGTTCCGCGATGCCGTCGACGCAGGCAATCTGCATCTCGTCATTAATCTCGGTCGCGCCCACGTCCAGCGCCCCGCGGAAGATGAAGGGGAAGCACAGCACGTTGTTGACCTGGTTGGGGAAATCGCTGCGGCCCGTGGCGATGATCGCATCCGGCGCCATCTTGCGCGCCTGGTCGGGCATGATCTCCGGCGTCGGGTTCGCCAGCGCAAAGATGATCGGCCGCGCGGTCATCTTGCTGACCATTTCCGGCTTCAGCACATTGGGGCCGGACAGGCCCAGGAACATGTCGGCGCCGTCCATCACCTCGTCCAGCGTGCGCAGGTCCGAGGCCTGGGCAAAGGCCGCCTTCTGCGGGTTCATGTCCTCTTCGCGGCCCTCGTACACCAGCCCGTGAATGTCGCAGAGCCAGATGTTCTCGCGCTTCACGCCCAGCTTCAGCAGCATGTTGAGGCAGGCAATCCCCGCCGCGCCGCCGCCAGTGGAGACGATCTTGATGTCCTCGAACGACTTGCCCGCCACATGCAGCGCGTTCTTGGCCGCGGCGCCCACAACAATTGCGGTGCCATGCTGGTCGTCGTGGAAGACCGGGATGTTCATCCGCTCCCGGCACAGTTTCTCGACCACAAAGCAGTCCGGCGCCTTGATGTCCTCGAGGTTGATCGCCCCGAATGTCGGCTCCAGCGAGCAGACGATCTCGGCCAGCTTCTCGGGATCGCTTTCGTTGATTTCCAGGTCGAAGCAGTCGATGCCCGCGAAATTCTTGAACAGGACCGCCTTGCCCTCCATCACCGGCTTGGAAGCCAGCGCGCCGATGTTGCCCAGTCCCAGCACTGCGGAGCCGTTCGACACAACCGCAACCAGATTGCCGCGCGAGGTGTAGCGGGCGGCATTGGCTTCGTCTGCCTTGATCTCGACGCAGGCTTCCGCCACGCCGGGCGAATAGGCGCGGGCCAGATCGCGCCCGTTGGCCATCGGCTTGGTCGCGCGGATCTCCAGCTTACCGGGGCGGGGAAACTCGTGATAGTTGAGTGCGGCTTGGCGCAGGTTCTGTGAATCGGACATCTGGCGCTCCTCGGAAAGGGTATTGTTTAGCGTTAAACCATTTTTTCTGCCGGAAACATAGCCCAAACTGACGCAAACGGACGCGGCGGCAGACCGGGCGGCGGGTTCTTGCATAAACCCTGCCGCAGGGCCACTCTCCTGCCAACAGAACAGGGAGTGAAAACGTGAGCGAAACAATCGCTGAGATCCGCCTGCCGACGGATGAGCTGCGCAAAGATATTCCGTTTTACACCAAGGTGTTGGGTATGAAGATGGACATGATCTATCCGGCGGATGATCCGAGCACCGCGGTGTTTTCCGGCCACGGTCTGCGCCTGAGGATCGAAAAAGGGGCGCCGGAATTTCCGGGCACTATCCGGATTTTGACTGAAGATCCTGATGGATTTGCCGAAGGACAGCGCCGCCTGACCGCGCCCAACGGCACCCGGGTCGAGATAGAAGAACGCCACCCGCCGATGGTGATGCCGCAGACGGTTCACAGCTTCGTGGTCCGCCGCCTCAAGGATCAGGCGCCCTGGATCATCGGCCGCGCAGGCATGTATTACCGCGACCTGGTGCCGGACCGGCTGGGCGGCTCGATCATTGCCAGCCACATCCGTATCCCTGACGGCGGCCCGGTGCCGGACATGGTGCATTTTCACCGCGTCGGCTTCCAGCTGATCTTCTGCATCCATGGCTGGGTCGATGTGGTTTACGAGGATCAGGGCGAGAAGATGCGCCTGACCGCGGGCGACTGCTTCATCCAGCCGCCGGAGATCCGCCACCGGGTGCTGGAGGCCAGCGACAATGTGCAGGTGATCGAAATCGGCGTGCCGGCCGAGCATGTCACCGAGATCGATCACGAGATGACCCTGCCGACGCCGCACTACCGTCCCGAACGGGAATGGCAGGGGCAGCGGTTTGTCTACAACAGAGCGGAAGGCGCTGAGTGGGGGCCGTTCCGCTTGCCGGGCTATATCTGCCGCGACACCACCATTGCCGAAAACACCAAGGGCGTCGCGGGCGTGCAGGTGGTGCGCCGGGGCGAGGGTAAGCCGCAATGGGCCGCGCATGACACCGACATCCACTTCACCTTTGTGATGAACGGCGAGGTGACGCTGGAGGGCGAGGGCCGCGAGCCTTACCGGCTGGAGCAGGGCGACGCCTTTGTCATCCCTCCGGGCATGAAGACCCGCCTCAGTGCGCCGTCTGACAATGTTGAATTGCTGGAGGTGACTCTGCCGGGGGTGTTCAAGACCACGCTGGCCTGAACTCAGAGCGGCGCAAAGAACTGCCTCCGGGGGCTTCCGCTTCCCGGAGCAATTCAGCTATCCTGCAGTATCTTGACCAAACGATCAAAAATCGGGGAATCGCCATGAGCCTCAAAGCCGCCGCCGCCGCTGTCCGCGAAAACGCCCACGCGCCGTACTCCAACTTCAAGGTCGGCGCCGCCATCCGCTCCGCCTCCGGCCAGATTTATGTGGGCTGCAACGTCGAAAACGTCGCCTACCCGGAGGGCACTTGCGCCGAAGCAGGTGCCATCGCCGCAATGGTGGCTGCGGGGGAGAAAGAACTGGCGGAGGTCTATGTGATCGCCGATTGCCCGACCCCGATCACGCCCTGCGGCGGCTGCCGCCAGAAGATCAAGGAGTTCGCCAGCGGAGATGTGAAGGTCATCATGGCCACCACCGACGGCGACGAGCAGGAAACCACCATCGGCGCCCTGCTGCCCGGCGCCTTCGACGCGGACCATATGGAGCGCAGCTGATGGACGCCCGTGCCATCAACGCCAGCCTGCGCCGTGGTGAAACGCCCGGCGGGGAAGCGCTGCGCTGGTTTGCCGAAGGGCTGGCCAGCGGGGCCGTCAGCGATGCGCAGGCCGGCGCCTTCGCCATGGCGGTCTGCCTGCAGGGGCTCAGCGTCGAGGGCCGCCGCGCCTTGACGCTGGCGATGCGCGACACCGGCGATGTTCTGGCCTGGGATCTGGACGGCCCGGTGCTGGACAAGCACTCGACCGGCGGCGTCGGCGATTGCGTCTCCTTGCTGCTGGCGCCTGCGCTGGCGGCCTGCGGTGCCTATGTGCCGATGATCTCCGGCCGCGGCCTGGGCCACACCGGCGGCACCCTGGACAAGCTGGAGGCGATCCCCGGCGTCTCCATCAGCGTCACTGAGGACCGCTTGCGGGACATGATGCGGGACATGGGCTGCGCCATTGTCGGCGCCACCGCCCAGATTGCGCCCGCGGACAAACGGCTCTATGCGATCCGCGACGTGACCGCGACGGTCGAAAGCCTCGATCTGATCACCGCCTCGATCCTGTCTAAGAAACTGGCCGCCAGCCCGGATGCGCTGGTGCTGGACGTCAAGATCGGCTCCGGCGCGTTCATGAAAACCGCCGATGAGGCCCGCGCGCTGGCGCAGTCGCTGTGCGATACGGCCAACGCGGCCGGCTGCAAGACCTCGGCGCTGATCACCGACATGAACCAGCCGCTGGCGCCCGCCCTTGGCAACGCGCTGGAGGTGGCAGAGGTGATGCGGGTGCTGACCGGCGGCACCTCCGGTCCGCTGGCAGAGATTTCGGCGGTGCTGGGCGGAGAGCTGCTGGCCCACGCAGGCCTCGCAGTGGATGCGGATGACGGCGCGGCAATGATTACCGCCGCCCTCACCGATGGCCGTGCGGCAGAGCGCTTCGCCAAGATGATTGCTGCCATGGGCGGCCCCGCGGATTTTGCCGCGAACTGGCAGGACCATCTGCCGGGCGCGGAAGTCGTGCGCGAGGCCAAGGCGCCCTCAGAGGGGCATGTCTCTGCCATGAACGGCGAAGCGCTCGGGCTGGCGGTTGTCGCCCTCGGCGGCGGCCGGATGGTGGAGAGCGACAAGATCCATCCGGGCGTCGGCATCTCGGACATTGTCCGCCTGGGCCGGCAGGTCGGGGCAGGCGACACCCTTGCCCGTATCCACGCGGCCAGCGATGATGCAGCTGAGAAGGCGGAGGCGGCCTTTCTCGCGGCAGTCTCCATCGGGGAGGCGCCGGACACTCTGCCGCCGCTGGTTCACGAAAGGATCACCTGATGCCCCGAGCCTTCCTTGTAGTGATGGATTCCGTTGGCATCGGCGGCGCGCCGGATGCCGGAACCTTCTTCAACGGCGGTCTGCCGGACCTTGGCGCCAACACCCTTGCGCATATCGCCCAGGCCTGCGCGGCCGGGCAGGCGGAAGAGGGCCGCAGCGGCCCGTTGCAGGTGCCGAACATGGAGCGCCTTGGCCTAGGCGCAGCAATGCGGTTGGCGTCCTCTGTGCCGTTTCCCGGGTTGGATGCAGAACCGCAGGGGATGTGGGGCTGCGCCAGCGAGCTCAGCCGCGGCAAGGACACGCCATCGGGCCATTGGGAGCTGGCAGGCCTGCCGGTGCCCTGGGACTGGCATTATTTCCCCGATCAGGCGCCGTCCTTTCCCGAGGATCTCTCCGCCTTTGTCGGGGAGCAGGCGGGCACGGATTGTATCCTGGGCAATTGCCACGCCTCCGGCACGGTGATCCTCGATGATCTCGGCGCCGAACACATGCGGACGGGCAAGCCGATCTGCTACACCTCCGCCGACAGCGTGTTCCAGATCGCCGCACATGAGGAGACCTTTGGCCTCGACCGCCTTCTGAAGCTGTGCGAGGCCATTGCCCCGCGGCTGCACGCGATGAAGGTGGGGCGGGTCATTGCGCGCCCCTTCCTCGGCTCCGCAGAGGAGGGCTTTACCCGCACCACCAACCGCCGCGACTATGCTATCACCCCGCCGGCACCGGTGCTGACCAACTGGGTGCAGCAGGCGGGCGGCAAGGTCCACGCCATCGGAAAGATCGGCGATATCTTCTCCATGTCCGGTATCGACACCTTGAAAAAAGGCTCTGATGCCAAGCTGATGGAGCATCTGTTTGAGGCGGCCGAGACGGCGGAGGACGGCAGCCTGACTTTCGCCAACTTCGTCGAGTTCGACAGCATGTACGGCCACACCCGCGACGTCTCCGGCTACGCAAGGGCGCTGGAATGGTTCGATGGGGAAATCGGCCGCCTGCTGCCCAAGCTGCGCCCGGGTGACCTGCTGCTGCTGACTGCCGATCATGGCAACGATCCCAGCTGGCCTGGCACCGACCACACCCGCGAACAGGTGCCGGTACTGATCGCAGGCCTTGACGCAGGCCCCCTCGGGCAGGTCAAATTCGCCGATGTGGGCGCCTCCATCGCGGCCCATCTGGATGTCCCGGCCCAAGGCCCCGGCCGAAGCTTTCTTTGACCCTATGGTCAAAACACGCTTGCCTGCCGCGGCCAAGCCCGTAAAAGCGCGCAAAAGCAAACTTTAGGAGTGCCCCATGACCGACCACCTGACCGTTGTTGATCACCCGCTTGTGCAGCACAAGCTGACCCTGATGCGGGACAAGGGCACCTCCACGGCCGGCTTCCGCCGCCTGCTGCGCGAGATTACCCAGCTGCTGGCCTATGAAATCACCCGCGAGATGCCGCTGACCACCACCAGTATCGAAACCCCGATGGAGGAGATGGAGGCGCCGATCCTGGCCGGCAAGAAGCTGGCGCTGGTGTCGATCCTGCGCGCGGGCAACGGCATGCTGGACGGCGTGCTGGAGCTGATCCCCTCTGCCCGCGTCGGCTTTGTCGGCCTGTACCGCGATGAGGAAACCCTGGAGCCGGTGCAGTATTACTTCAAGGCGCCCGAGGGCCTGAAGGACCGGCTGGTGATTGCCGTGGATCCCATGCTTGCCACCGGCAACAGCTCTGCAGCCGCCATCGACCTGCTGAAGGAGGCCGGCGCCAACAACATCCGCTTCCTGTGCCTGCTGGCCTCGCCCGAAGGTGTCGAGCGGATGAAGCAGGCACACCCGGACGTGCCGATCGTGACCGCGTCTTTGGACCGCGAGCTGAACAAGAAGGGCTATATCCTGCCCGGCCTCGGCGATGCCGGAGACCGGATGTTCGGCACCAAATAATCTGCCGCCGCCAGGGCGGGGCAAACCTGTCCTGGCGGCCGTATCCGGCGGCGGGACGTGAATTGGTTTCAATTCATGCAAAAATTGCCCGCATAAAGGCCTATTGTTGCTGCGGAATCTTTACTCACAGGCAAGATTCGGGCATCCTGCAGCCATATTTTGTGGGGCTCAGGAATGAAAATAACTAGAATTATTGCACTGGCCATCATCGCGGGGACGAGCAGCGCAGCGGGGATACAGGCACAAACCTTGCGGGACGCCAGCCCGCCCGCCGAATATCCGCCGCTCTCCTACAAGGGGAAGCAGTATGTGGACAGCCGCGGCTGCATTTACATTCGGGCGGGTATTGACGGGGAAGTGAACTGGGTGCCGCGGGTCAACCGCGCCCGCAAGCATCTTTGCGGTTACGCCCCGACCCGGGTTGCGGGGACCAGCCGGCAGCGGCAGGCTGCGTCAAAACCGGAACTGATCACCCTTGAACCCGGCCAGCAGCCCGCGCAGGCGGCTGCGGCTGGTGCGCAGCCAAGCGTAGTCACAACTGCCAAGCCGGTCCGGAAACCGCAGCCTTCCAGCGTCCAGCCTGCAACGGTTGCGGCAGTACCGGCGGCCCCCAAGCAAGCCGTCCGGAAGGTTGCGCCGGCAGCGCCCAAACCCGCAGCAGCGGCACAGAAGCCGGCGGGGAACGCGGGCTGTGCAGGCCTGTCCGACGTCAGCCGCCGGTACACCAACTCCAACGGCGTGCGCTGCGGTCCGCAGGAGGAACCGCCAGTCAGCTATGGCGGGCCGCAGTCCTCTCTGCGGATCACGCCGAACACCCGCGTGGTGCAGGCGCATGTCTACCAGGACCGCCGTCTCAGCAACAGTTTCCAGGTGCCCAAGGGCTACCGCCCTGTCTGGACCGACGGCCGGCTCAATCCGCAGCGGGCAGTGCGCACGATGCGGCCGGCGGTGATCATCAGCGGCGTCCAGGCCCCGGCCGGGTATGAGACGGTGGAGCGCGAGGATGGCCGGATGAACCCGATGCGCGGAGTGCGCACGCCAGGCGGCGATGCGCAGATGGCGCAGATCTGGACAAATGGCGTGCCGCGCAAGCTGGTTCAGCCGCTGCTGGACCGGTCCACGGTCATCCTGCCGCGCGACGCACGTGTCAGCCCGGCTGAGGCGCAGCCCAAGGGCCTGCGCCTGTCCACCCGCTCAGCCCCCGGAGCCGCGGCACTGGAGCAGCTGGCAACATCCCGCCGCTATGTCCGGGCAGCGACCTATGCTGATCCGGCCGAGGCCGAGGCGGCGGCCCGCAAACTGGCCGCCTCAGGCCTGACGGTGCGGCTTGGCACCGTCAGTCGCAAGGGGCGGCCCTACAAGGTGGTTCTGGCCGGGCCCTACCGGGGCGACGCCCAGGCGGCCGCAGCGCTGGCCAAAGTGCAGAGAGCTGGTTTCAGCGGTGCCCGCCTCAGCAAGTAACCCATTGAACAATAATCTGGTTTGGCCGGGAATCTGCCTGGCCTTTTTTGTTGCCGCCGTGCAAATGCGGCGGCTCTTAAGATTACGGTCTACTGGCGACGGCAGGTGAAGAAGACAGCTTCCAGCGGCATCTGCAGCGGCGGCGGCCCAAAGCGGTTCCGCAGTTCATCCAGAATGGCGCTGGCGATCTCATCGGGATCAACACCGCCCCGGGACCGGATCTCATCGACCAGCGGATTGCCATAGACCAGCGCCTCGGCAAATTTTTCCGGGTCTTCGATGGTCTTGTTCTGCGTGACGGTCTCGTGGCTGACTTGCGACCAGTCTTCGCCGCTCAAGTCCGCCTTCACCGCCTCCGGGTCGCCGTAGTGGAACGGCACCTTGTAAAAGCCCGGCGGGTCTTCGGGGAAGAACTGCGCCGCGATGGTGTCGGCAATCTGTGAAAACGGGTTCCTTGTCATCGGTGCCCAGACGTTGAAGACATAGTGGCCGCCGGATTTCAGCACCCGAGCAGCCTGGTGGAAGGCGGCGGCTTTGTCCGGAAAAAACATCACCCCGAACTGGCAGGCAATCAGGTCAAAGCTGCCATCTTCAAACGGCAGAGCCATCGCGTCGGCAGGCTGGAAGGCGACATTCTTAGCGTCTGAGAGTTTCGCCTTTGCCAGCTCCAGCATCGGCTCGTGCAAATCCGTGACCGTCAGTTTGCAGCCGGGCGGCAGCTTGCGCCGCAGGCGCTGCGAGACGATCCCGGTTCCTGCCGCCAATTCCAGGACGTCTTGCGGCGCATGGGCACGGCAGCGTGCGGCCAGATCATCCGCATAGTTGTAAAAGATCACCGGCCCCAGGCCGCTGTCATAGTGGCTGGGAATATCCCCGGTGAAACTGGCCGAATTCTCCGGCATGGCTCATTCCCCCCTGAATGTGCGTTTGCGCAGATGTGACGATCTTAACAGATCCGGCGCATTTTCGCGATTGGCAGGGGGTGGGGGCGCAGCAGGATCAGCCGCAGATGTTCTGCAGCTGCACCCAGTCGCGGTCGTTCAGCACCGGCTCCAGCTCGCGGCCGGCCATCGGGTCGGCCTCGATCAGCCCCAGCACGGTCTCGCCGGTGATGTCCAGCGCATAGGCATAGGGGGAGGAAGGCAGGGCGGCGCGGGCAAATTCCGCGAGCAGCACCTCGTCCGGCAGCTTCGGCCGCGGGCTGGCCAGGGTGGCCTCTGAGTAGGCATCCAATGCCGCGCGGTCCAGCTCGCCGGTGGTCAGCAGCTTGAAAGTGGCGAGGAAGCCGCCGGCCTCCAGCAGCTCGAGCATCGGGTCGCTGGCCACAGCCCGGGCGCGTTCCGCGAGGACCGCCCCGGCGGCGACCGCCGGGTCCTCGAAGTCCTCCACGAAGGAGCGGTTCAGCAGGACGATGCCGCCGGGAAGATGCAGGCTGCCGGGAATGCCGGAGCGCATGACCGCCAGCTGCCGCACACCGGTGCGCTGCGCCAGGTTCTTCAGGATCGGGGCGGCCTCAGGTGTGGCGCAGGCGGGGCCGGAAACCCGCTCGATCCGCCCCAGCAGCGCCTGGCCGATGGCCTTGCGCTTGATATCCGGCACCACGCTGACGGCGTGGCGGGTCACGGCGCCCGGCAGCCACAGCACCAGCAGCGCCAGCACCAGTGCCAGGGTGCCCAGGATACTGACCGCCCGCAGCCGCCCGGGCCGCGCGCGCGACCGCCCGATGGCGTTCTGCACCCGGGCGATGGCTTCCAGCATTGCGGTTTCGTCCTCAGCCAGCTCCAGCGTTTCGCCTGGGTCGCCGTCAGGATGGAACATGGCAGGGAACTCGCCGGGGTTGGCACGCTCCACCGCCGCCAGCGACCAATGCGCAAGCGGCAGATCGTTCATGCTGGCAATGGTCAGCGTTGCATCGCCCAGAGAGATGATCACATCCCGCCGCTGCGCCTCAGGATCTGCGCGCCAAAGGCCCGCAGCCTCCAGCCGCTCGAATTCCTTCAATGCCGTCATGCAGCCTGCCCGGTCCCCATCCGTATCCCTGGCGCCAGACTAGTCGCATAAAACAGGGGCGGCAATTTGCTTTGCCGCCCCGGATGCTGTTTCGCCGCAAAAATTACAGGTTCTTGGCAATTTTCCTCAGCTCGAACTTCTGGATCTTGCCGGTGGAGGTCTTGGGCAGCTCCTGGAACACCACCTTCTTGGGCGCTTTGAAGCCCGCCAGCGTTTCGCGGGTGAAGGCGATCAGCGCCGCCGCGTCTTCCTTGGCGCCGGCCTTCAGCTCGACAAAGGCGCAGGGCACCTCACCCCATTTCTCGTCCGGCATTGCCGCTACCGCGGCCAGCAGCACATCCGGGTGCGCCATCAGCACGCCCTCCACCTCGACAGAGGAGATGTTCTCGCCGCCGGAGATGATGATGTCCTTGGCCCGGTCGGCGATCTGGATATAGCCGTCGGGGTGCTGCACGGCGAGGTCGCCGGAGTTGAAATAACCGTCCTTGAAGGCTTCGGCGGTGGCCTCCGGGTTCTTCAGGTAGCCCTTCATCACCACATTGCCGCGCAGGCCGATCTCGCCCTGGCTCTGGCCGTCCATCGGCAGCACGTTGTGCTCGCTGTCGCGCACCACCACCGGCTCCAGCATCGGCATGGCAACACCCTGGCGGGACTTCTTGGCGGCGATGCCGGCCTTGTCCAGCCCGTCCCACTCGCTTTTCCAGTAGCATTCGGTGACATGGCCAAAGGTTTCGGTCAGCCCGTAGACATGGGTGATGTTGAAGCCGAGGTTTTCGATCTTCGACAGCGTCGCGGGCGCGGGCGGGGCGCCGGCGGTGAAGACTTCCACCGTGTGGTCAAAGGTGCGGCGCTCTTCGTCCAGCGCGTTAACGATCATGTTCAGGACGATCGGCGCGCCGCCGAAATGGGTGACGCCCTCGTAGTGGATGGCGTTGTAGATGTTCTGCGCGGTGATATCGCGGCAGCAGACCACTGTGCCGCCCACCAGCGGCATCATCCAGGTGTGGTTCCAGCCGTTGCAGTGGAACAGCGGCACGATGGTCAGATAGACCGGGTGCAGCACCATCCGCCAGGACACCACCGTGCCCATGGTCATCAGGTAGGCGCCGCGGTGGTGATAGACCACGCCCTTGGGCCGCCCGGTGGTGCCGGAGGTATAGTTCAGCGCCAGGCTTTCCCACTCGTCCTGTGGCATGATCCACTGGAAATCCGGGTCGCCGCTGGCCAGCAGCGCCTCGTATTCCCTGTGCCTGCCGGTGGCGTGCCAGCCGGCTTGGTCATCCGCCACCTCGATCAGCACCGGGGCGGGGCCGTCCATTTCCTCAACGGCGGCTTCGGCCAGCTCCAGGAACTGCGGGTCGACCAGAACCGCCTTGGCCTCGCCGTGACCGAAGATATAGGCGACCGTGCCCACATCCAGACGGGTGTTGATGGTGTTCAGCACAGCGCCGCAGGCCGGCACGCCGAAATGCGCCTCTGCCTGGGCGGGGATGTTGGGCAGCAGGGTGGCCACCACGTCGCCCGGCTTCACCCCCAGCTTTGCCAGGCTGGAGGCCAGGCGGGTGCAGCGCTCATGATATTCAGCATAGGTCTTGCGGTGCTTGCCATAACTGACCGCCAGCCGGTCCGGAAACACCTGCGCCGCCCGCTGCAGATGGCTGAGCGGCGACAGCGGCACATAATTTGCGGCAGTCTTCTCCAGACCGGTTTCATCCGCCATCCACCCCATCAGTTTCCTCCCCTGAATCACTTTGGTGTCGCTTAGAGAACAGATATTGCGGAAAGTTGCGGCCAATGGGAAGGGTATGAAACAAACAGCCGCACTCTCCGCCCCGGGCAGCAGCCAAACGGCCGCAGCGCAGTCCATGCTTGCTGCCATGCTGATAATAGGCATCACCGACAACGCCGTGCCGCTGATGGCCGAGACGATCGGGCTGGGCCAGTTCTACCTGTTGCGCACATTTGTCGCACTGCCGTTTCTGTGGCTGATGGCGCGGGCCGGGCTGGGCGGGCTCCGCTGCCGCAATTTCGGCGCGGTGCTCCTGAGGGCGGTGCTGGTGGCGGTGTCGATGGTGTTCTACTTCTCCGCCGTGGCACTGATGCCAATCGCCCAGGCGCTGGCTGGGCTGTTCACTTCGCCGATCCTGATCGTGGTGATCTCGGTCCTGTTCCTCAGGATGCGGATCGGCTGGATAAGGGTTGCCGCGGTCCTCGGCGGGTTTGCCGGCGTGCTGATGGTGCTGCAGCCGGATCCGGCGGCCTTCAATTGGCTGATCCTGGTGCCGGTGGCAGGCGGGCTGTTCTACGCGCTCGGTTCGCTGGCGACCGGCCTTTACTGCCAGGGCGAAAGCACGGTGGCGATGCTGTTCGTCTATCTGCTGGTGCAGGGCGTTTTCGGCGCCATGCTGCTGGCGGGGCTGGAAGTCTGGCCGCAGGCGGTGCGGGCGGGCGCGGACGGTTTTGTCACCCGCGGCTGGGTCTGGCCGCTGTGGGAGATCTCGCATCTGATCCTGCTGCAGGGCTGTGCAGCGGTGGGCGGCGTGTTCCTGATCACCAAGGCCTACCAGCTTGGCGAGGCGTCTTATGTCGCGGTGTTCGAATACTCTGTGATGATTGTCGGCCCTGGGGTTGCCTGGGTCTATTGGGGGCAGGCGCTGAACATCTGGCAGATGCTGGGCATTGGCCTGATTATCGCGGCCGGCGCCACGATTGCGCTGCGCTCCCGGTAGGCGGGCCGGGGCCAGTGCCCGGAGGCGCAACTGGGGCGTTTCCAACAACGGATCAATGCCCTAGGATCGGCGCATGATCCTGTCGCAAGGCCGCCAATACGTCTTTGTCCACATCCCCAAGACCGGCGGTACCGCACTGGCGCTGGCGCTGGAGGCACGCGCGATGGCGGATGACATGATGCTGGGCGACACGCCGAAGGCGCTGAACCGCCGCCGCCGCCTGAAGGATACCGAGACGCGCGGGCGGTTGTGGAAGCATTCGACCCTGGCGGATATCGAAGGGCTGGTGCCGGATGACACCCTGAGGGGCCTGTTTGCCTTTACCCTTGTGCGCAATCCCTGGGACCGCGCGGTCAGCTATTACCACTGGCTGCGGGAACAGAGGTTCGCGCATCCGGCCATCGCCCTGGCGAAAGCCCTGGAGTTCCGCAGCTTCGTGCAGCACCCGGAGATCATTGCGGCCTTCCGCGGCAGTCCGGCGTCCTCTTACTTGCGCCATGCGGACGGGACGGAGCAGTGCCAGCTCTATATCCGGCTGGAGCAGTTTCCCGCTGATGCGCAGCCGCTGTTTGATCACCTCGGGTTTTCCCTGAATCTGCCGGTGGTCAATGAAAGCGGCCGCCAGCGCGACTGGCGCATCTACTACGACGATGCCGCGGCAGAGACTGTGGCCGGCGCCTGCGCGCAGGATATCGCGCAATTTGAATACTCTTTTAACGATTCTCCCCTATCCAGGTAGCGTGAAGAGCGCTGAACGAGCCTGACCGGGACCTTATCCGGAAATGGCCGGGCGGATTGGCGTAGTAACGTGAACAATGTCCGGTTTTTGCCTTAGTTCCGTTCCGTAAGTGGCAAGGGTCAAAGAAGAAGATCGGACAGGCCGGCGAGGTTTCCGCCGTGCCGGCAGGAAAGGAAAGCGGATGCTGGACTGGCTTCTGAAACGCACCAACTCCCCGGCCGGCGGGGTCATGAACAGCGGCTTTCCCCTGATCCCCGTGGGTCAGGGCGGTTTCCTGGCAGGCACCCATGTGGCCTCCAACCTGGGCTGGCGCCCGGTGGAGGCGCTGACACCTGGCGACAAGGTGCTGACTTTTGATCGTGGCATGCAGACCGTGGTGGAACTGAAGCGTGAGGTCATGATCCCGGCGGAGGGCGATCTGGAACCCGCCCGCTGCCCGCTGTTTGTGCCGCGCGATGCGCTGATGAACCGGGTGCCGATGTGGCTGATGCCGGATCAGGGGGTTCTCCTCGAAAGCGAACTGGTGGAAGACGCCCAGGGCGATCCCTTTGCTATCGTTCCGGCCTGCGCCCTGGAAGGCTACCGGGGTATTCGCCGGATGCATCCGGGCGCCCAGCTGGAACTGGTGATGCCGCGTTTTGCCGAGGATCAGGTGATCTATCTGGAGGCCGGGATGCTGGGGTATGCGGCGGCACCGGCGAATCTGATGTGCGGCCGGGTGTTCTCCGAACAAGGCGCCTACCGCGTGCTGGACCCGGATGAGGCGCGCGGCCTGGTACTGTCGATGATGGCGGAGGAAGAATACTGGCCCGCAGGCGCCACCGCTGGTGCGGCGCAGTCCGAGATTCGGATGTAAGATCAGTTGCGGCGTGTAACAAATTGAAAGTAATTTAAAAAGGCCAGCGCTGGGGCGCTGGCCTTTTCTTTCTTGTGCTGCCGGTCAGGCGGCTGCGGATTTCTCCGGGGCGAAGCGCCCGTAAAAGCTCTTGCCTTTCTCCGCCATCTCGCGCAGCAGCGCCGGGCAGGTGAAGCGGTCACCGAACTGCTCAGCCAGGCTGTCGCAGCGTTCCGCCGCGTAGGGCGTGCCCAGGATATCCAGCCAGCTCAGCGGGCCGCCGGACCACGGCGCAAAGCCCCAGGCCAGAATGGCACCGACGTCGCCCTCGCGGATGTCCATCAGCACGCCTTCCTCCAGCGCCCGCACTGCTTCCAGCACCTGCGCAAACATCAGCCGCTCCTGCACCTCGATCAGATCGGGCTGTTCGGCGGCCAGCGGGTATTTTTCCTGCAGGCCTTTCCAGTATCCGGCGCGCTTGCCCTTGTCGTCATAGTCGAAGAAGCCGGCATTGGCCTTGCGCCCCAGGCGGCCCTGTTCCTCCATCCAGAAGATCAGGTCGTCCGCCGGGCTTTCCGGGTAGGCATCGCCCATTGCCGCCATGGTGGCGCGGGCAATCTTGGCGCCGAGATCAATCGAGGTCTCGTCGGTCAGCTGCACCGGCCCCACCGGGAAGCCCAGCTGGCGCGCGGCGTTGTCGATCAGTACCGGGCTGACGCCCTCGGTGATCATCCGCATCCCTTCGTTGATGTAGGGGATGATGCAGCGGTTGGCGTAGAAGAAACGCGCATCGTTCACCACGATCGGCGTCTTGCGGATCTGGCGCACGTAATCCAGCGCCTTTGCCACCGCGCGGTCGCCGGTTGCCTTGCCCTTGATGATTTCCACCAGCAGCATCTTCTCGACCGGTGAGAAGAAGTGGATGCCGATGAACTGCTCCGGACGGCTGGAGGCCTTGGCCAGTTCGGTGATCGGCAGGGTGGAGGTGTTGGAGGCGAAGATGCAGTCCTCGGGAATGATCGCCTCGACCTTTTGGGTCATCTCGGCCTTCACGCCCGGGTCCTCGAACACCGCTTCGATGATCAGGTCGCAGCCCTTCAGCGCCTCGAGATCGGTGGTCGCGGTGATCTGGCCGAGCAGCGCTTCCTTCTTCTCCTCGGTTGCCTTGCCGCGCTTGATGCCCTTGTCCATGTAGGCGGCGGAATAGGCCTTGCCCTTGTCGGCGGCGTCCTGGTCGCGGTCGATCAGCACCACCTCCATGCCCGCCTGGGCCGAGACCAGCGCGATGCCCGCGCCCATCATGCCCGCGCCGAGCACGCCGATTTTCTTCACCGACTGGTCTGGCACATCCTTGGGCCGCACCGCGCCTTTTTCCAGCGCCTGCTTGTTCAGGAACAGGCTGCGGATCATGGCAGAGGACGAGGGGTTCATCAGCACGTTGGTGAACCAGCGCGCCTCGATCTTCAGCGCGGTGTCGAAATCAACCAGCGCGCCCTCATAGATCGAAGACAGCAGCGCTTTGGCCGCCGGGAAGGCGCCCTGGGTCTTACCGTGCACCATCGCCGAGGCGCCGACAAAGGTCATGAAGCCCGCAGGATGATAGGGGGCACCGCCCGGCATCTTGTAGCCCTTGGCATCCCAGGGCTTGACCAGATCGGCGTCCTTGGCGTTCAGCACCCACTCCTTGGCCGCGGCCAGCGGATCCTCAGACACCGCGTCGATCAGCTGCGCGCCCTTGGCCTTCTTGGGGTCCATCATCTTGCCTTCCAGCAGGACTGGGGCTGCCGCCATTGCGCCCACCATGCGGGAATACCGCGTGGTGCCGCCGCCGCCGGGGAAGATACCGATCAGGATCTCCGGCAGGCCTATCTTGGCCTTGGGGTTGTCGGTCATCACCCGGTGATGGCAGGCCAGCGCAATCTCGGTGCCGATGCCGGCGCAGGTGCCGTTGATCGCACAGGCGACCGGCTTGCCGCCCTTCTTGGTCTTGGGGTCCATGCCCGCCAGCTCCAGCTTGCGCAGGATGCGGTGGCCGCCCATGGTGAAATCGAACAACCCTTGGGCCGGATTCTCACCCGACTCTTCGCGGATGGTTGCCAGCACATTGAGGTCCATGCCGCCGGCAAAATCCTTCTTGCCGCTGGTAATGACGATGCCCTTGACACCCTCGTCTTCCAGTGCCCGGTCCACGTATTCCTCCACCAGGCCAAAGGCCTCGCGGGTGAGGACGTTCATGGACTTGCCTTCGGCGTCCCAGGTGATGATTGCGACGCCGTCTGCGTCCACGTCGTATTTGAAATCGCTCATGTGTCTTCTCCGGTCTGGTCAGCCGTCAGCGGGCTGCCGTCCTTGCGGGTAAAGGTGAACTCGCCGCTTGCGAATTTCACCATCATGTCCAAATCGCTGTAATAGCCGGTCTCGGTTGCGGTGCGGGTGCCCACCACCAGGAACGCTGCGGGCTTGTCCGAACGGTTCACCAGATGGTGGCCGTTCTCCTCGCCTGCCGGAAAGGCGGCGCAGTCGCCCGGCATCATCTCGTGCGCACCCTGATCGTCGATCAGGGTGCAGGTGCCTTCGATCACCATCACGAACTCGTCCTGCTCCATGTGGTAATGGCGCAGGGACGACATCGCGCCCGGCTCCAGCCGCACGATGTTGACGCCGAACTGGGTGATCCCGCCCGGGTCGCCCAGCGGCTGCACGCTGCGGCCTGCGCAGGCCTCGGCCAGCTTGCCGGGGTAACCCGATCCGGTCCGCCAGGGCAGTTGGGATAGGTCCAGCTTCGGCATCAGACGCGCTCGATGATGGTGGCGGCGCCCATGCCCGATGCGATGCACAGGGTGGCGAGGCCGCATTCCTTGTCCTGGCGCTCCAGCTCATCCAGCAGGGTGCCGATGATGATCGCGCCGGTGGCGCCTAGCGGGTGGCCCATGGCGATGGAGCCGCCGTTGACGTTCACCAGCTCCGGGTCGACGTCAAATGCCTGCTGGAACCGCAGCACGACAGAGGCGAAGGCTTCGTTCACCTCGAACAGTTCCAAGTCGCCGATGGTCATGCCGTTGTCGGCCAGGATCTTCTCGGTCACCGGCACCGGGCCGGTCAGCATGATGGTCGGATCGGTGCCGATCTTGGCGGTCGCCTTGATCCGCGCCCGCGGCTTCAGGCCATGCCGTTCACCAAACTCCTTGTTGCCGATCAAAAGTGCCGCCGCGCCGTCCACGATTCCCGAGGAATTCCCGGCGTGGTGAATATGGTTGATCCGCTCGAGGTGCGGGTATTTCAGCATCGCAACCTTGTCGAAGCCGGGCATCTGCTCGCCCATCATCTGGAAGGCGGGGTTCAGCGATCCCAGCGCCTGCATGTCTGTGCCGGGGCGCATGTATTCGTCATGGGCCAGGATCGGCAGGCCGTTCTGGTCGCGCACGGTGATGACGGATTTGTCAAAGCGCTTCTCTTCCCACGCCTTGGCGGCACGGCGCTGGCTCTCCATCGCCAAAGCGTCGGCCTGGTCGCGGGTAAAGCCGTATTCGGTGGCGATGATATCGGCCGAAATACCCTGCGGCACGAAATAGGTCTCCATCGCGAGGCTCGGGTCGACCGCAATCGCAGCCCCGTCCGAGCCCATCGCCACCCGGCCCATCATCTCCACGCCGCCCGCGATATAGCCATAACCGGCGCCGCCCTTCACCTGGTTCGCGGCCAGGTTCACCGCCTCCATGCCGGAGGCGCAGAAGCGGTTGATCGCCAGGCCCGGAATGCGCTCATCCAGGTCCGAGGCCAGCACGGCAGAGCGCGCCAGGCAGCCGCCCTGTTCCATCACCTGGGTCACGTTGCCCCAGATCACGTCCTCGACCGCGTGGCCTTCCAGGTTGTTGCGTTCCTTGATCGCGTTCAGCGTCAGGGCGGACAGGCGGACCGAGGTCACCTCGTGCAGGGAGCCGTCCTTGCGTCCTTTGCCGCGCGGGGTGCGCAGCGCGTCATAGATATATGCGTCTGTCATCTTGCTCTCCTCAGGCCCGGTCCGACGGGTTGCCGGGCATCAAGTCATAGGGGTGTTTCCAGCCGGGCAGGGCGCTGATACGGCCCAGCCAGGCGTCGATATGGGGCCACGCGGCCCGGTCGAAGCCAAACGGCTCCGGGTAAAACAGGTAGCCGCAGCAGGTCAGATCGGCGTTGGTGAGGCCATCGCCCACGATCCACTCGCGGCCCTGCAAATGGATGTTCAGGGTGGTGAAGGCAGCCTTCAGGCGGCCCTGCATGAAGGCAATCACCTCCTGCGGGCGCTTGTTCTCGGGGATGAAATTCATCAGAAAGCGGGTCATGCCGATCTGGCTGGACAGTTTGTGGTTGTCCCACAGGATCCAGCGCAGGACCTCGTACTTGTCCTCCGGTGAACCTCCGAACTTGCCGGTCTTGTCGCTGATGTACTGCTGTATCACGCCGGACTGCGAAAGGCGGAGATCTCCGTCCACTAGCACCGGCGCCTCGGCCATGACGTTGAGGCCGCGGTAATCATCGGTGCGGTGCGCGCCGCCGAAGAAGTCGACAAACACCGGCTCCCAAGCCAGGCCCGACAGCTCCAGCGCCAAGGCCGCCTTGTAGGAGTGGCCGCTTTCGCCGAAGCAATGCAGTTTGATTGTCATGTGTTGCTCCCTGTGTCTGCTGGCGGAGCGGGGGTTTCACACCCCCGCACCCCCGTGGAGTATTTTCAGCAAAGAAGAAGGGGTGGGTTCATTCTTTCTTAACCATGTTCCGTTGCACTCGTCCTGCGGTACAGGCTGGAGAGCCGATGACCGCCAAAGGAGAAGCCCTGCTTTCCGGCCTGGCACCGCCGGGCCGGGGCAGGGTGGATCTTGAGCTTCTTCTTTGACCAATACTCAAATTCCATCAGCTGCCTCCTGCGGTTACAGGGACCGCGCAATCAGCTCCTTCATGATCTCATTGGTGCCGCCGTAGATCCGCTGCACCCGGGCGTCGGCCCACATCTCACCCACCGCGTATTCCTGCATGTAGCCATAGCCGCCATGCAGCTGCAGGCATTCGTCCAGCACCTCGCCCTGGGTGTCGGTGATCCAGTATTTCGCCATCGCGGCTTTCTCGACCGTCAGTTTGCCCTGCAAATGTTCTGCGATGCATTCATCAAGGAACGTGCGCGCGACCTTGGTCTTGGTCAGGCATTCGGCCAGTTTGAAGCGGGTATTCTGGAACTGGGTCAGCGGCCCGCCAAAGGCTTCGCGCTCCTTGCAGTAGGCGACGGTGCGCTCCACTGCGCCCTCCATCGCGCCGACCGCACCGCAGGCGATGATCAGCCGCTCCTGCGGCAGCTGCTGCATCATCTGGTAGAAGCCCTGGCCTTCGGCGCCGCCCAGGATGTTCTCCGGCGGAATCTCCACATTGTCGAAGAACAGCTCGGATGTGTCCGCCGCGTGGCAGCCGATCTTGTCCAGGTTGCGGCCGCGGCTGAAGCCCGCGGCGCCGTCGGTTTCCACCGCCACCAGCGACACGCCCTTGGCACCCGCCGCCGGATCGGTCTTGGCCGCCACCAGGATCAGGTTCGCGTGCTGGCCGTTGGTGATGAAGGTCTTCTGGCCGGTCAGCCGGTAGGCGTTTCCGTCCTTCACCGCCTTGGTCTTGATCGCCTGCACGTCGGAGCCGGTGGAGGGCTCGGTCATTGCCAGCGCGCCGACCAGTTCACCGGTCACCATCTTCGGCAGCCAGCGCTGTTTCTGCTCCTCGGTGCCGTAGGCGAGGATGTAATGGGCGACGATGCCGGAGTGGATGCCGTGGCCCCAGCTGGCCAGATTGGCTCGGCTGCCTTCCATCAGGATCACCGCCTCATGGCCGAAATCACCGCCCGCACCGCCGTATGCCTCGGGGACCGAGGGGCACAGCAGGCCCAGGTCGCCAGCCTGTTGCCAGGTCTCCCGGTCCATCATGCCCTGTTTGCGCCAGGCCTCGAACTTGGGCGCCCATTCATTGGTGATGAACTGGGCGGTCATCTGGCTGAGCATCTGGTGCTCTTCGGTCATCCATGCGGACTGCGTGCTGGTCATCTCTCTCCCTTTGGCCGCATGCGGGCCTATCTTTTGCGCGCCTCCAGCTCGGCGTTGAAAAGCCGCAGCCGGTGGGTCAGGTTTTCGTGGTCCGTCACACTGTCGAAATGCTCGAACAGGAATGACAGCGCTTCCCCCTCATCCAGCCCGGCCTCCTGGGCAAACTTCTTCAGTCTGCGGTAGCCGTCCTCGGTCATCGCGACGGGGAAGCGGCGGGTCAGGCGGAAACGTTTCGGCATTGTTCGGTCCTTTGCATGTCAAGGCACCGGCCGGGGCTTGGGCGGGCGCCCCGGTGAGGGCGCCCGGAAAGGCATCAGAAGGCGTCCGCGTCCAGCGCCATCACCGTGTCCGCGCCGCTTTCGATGCGGGCCAGGTGCAGCTTGGTGGCGGGCAGCCGACGTGCCATATAGTACCGGCCGGTTGCGAGCTTCGTCTCATAGAACGCCGCGTCATCGGCCCCGGCGTCAAGCGCTTCCTGCGCCGCCTTGCCCATCTTGGCCCACATCAGGCCCAGGCAGACCTGGCCGAACAGATGCATGAAGTCGTAGGAGCCCGCCAGCGCATGGTTCAGGTTCTTCATGCCGTTTTGCATGAAGAACATGCCAGCGGCTTGCAGATCCTTGGAGGCCGCCTGCAGCGGTTTGATGAAGTCCTTGGTGAAAGCCTCTGAAATATCTTTGTTTTCCTGGCAGAACGTCTTCACCATATCAAAGAAAGCCAGGACGTATTTGCCGCCGTGCTGCCCCAGCTTGCGGCCCACTAGGTCCAGCGCCTGCACGCCGTTGGCGCCTTCGTAGATCATCGCGATGCGGGCGTCGCGGGTGTATTGCGACATGCCCCATTCCTCGATGTAGCCATGGCCGCCATAGACCTGCTGCGCCTGCACGGTCATGTCATAGCCCTGATCGGTCAGAAAGCCCTTGATCACCGGGGTCATCAAAGAGATCAGCCCGTCGGCATCCTTGTCGCGTGCGCGGTGCGCCTGGTCGATCAGGGTGGCGCCCCACAGCAGGAAGGCACGCGCGCCCTCGGCAAAGCTTTTCTGGTCCATCAGCGAGCGGCGGATGTCCGGGTGCACGATCAGCGGGTCTGCCGGGCCATCCGGGTTCTTGGCGCCGGTCACGTCGCGGCCCTGCAGCCGGTCCTTGGCGTATTCCAGCGCGTTCTGATAGGCGGCCTCGGCCTGCGCCAGGCCCTGCATGCCCACGCCCAGGCGGGCCTCGTTCATCATGGTGAACATGGCGCGCATGCCCTTGTGCTCTTCACCCAGCAGCCAGCCCACCGCCCCGTCATAGTTCATCACGCAGGTGGAGTTGCCGTGGATGCCCATCTTCTCTTCGATTTTGCCGACCGAAACGCCGTTGCGCTCGCCCAGCGAGCCATCCGCGTTCACCAGGAACTTGGGCACAATGAATAGGGAAACACCTTTGATGCCTTCGGGGCCGCCGGGGATCTTGGCCAGCACCAGGTGCACGATGTTCTCTGCCATGTCGTGATCGCCGGAGGAGATGAAGATCTTCTGCCCGGAAATCTTGAAGCTGCCGTCGCCCTGCGGCTCCGCCTTGGTGCGCATCAGGCCCAGGTCGGTGCCGCAATGCGGTTCGGTCAGGTTCATGGTGCCGGTCCACTGGCAGCTGATCATATTGGGCAGATAGGTGGCCTTCTGCTCATCGGTGCCATGCGCCAGGATCGCCGAGGCCGCGCCGTGGGTCAGGCCCTGGTACATGGTAAAGGCCTGGTTGGCGGCCGAGAAGAACTCGCCCACCGCGGTGCCCATCACATAGGGCATGTTCTGGCCGCCGAATTCTTCCGGCATGTCCAGCCCGGTCCAGCCGCCTTCCTTCATCTGCTCGAAGGCTTCCAGGAAACCCTTGGGGGTGTAGACCACGCCGTTCTCCAGGCGGCAGCCCTCCTGGTCGCCCACCACATTCAGCGGGTGCAGCACTTCGCTGGCAATCTTGCCTGCCTCTTCCAGCACGGCGCCGGTGAAATCCGGCTCCAGCTCATGGTATCCGGGGATGTCCTGGCCGGAGACCTTCAGCACGTCGTGCAGGATAAACTGGGCGTCTTTGGCGGGGGCTCGATAGGAAGGCATTGCGGTCCTCTTCAGGGTCTTGTGGCTCAAGTCAGTGCCGGGCGGGCCGGCGGGAAAGGGCKGGGCGGCGGCCTATTCGGCCGCCTCCTGCTTGGCCTTCATCGAGGCGATCATCTTCTCGCCCCAGGCCAGCTGGTCCTTCAGGTCCTCGATTGCCTCGGTCAGCTCCTCGCGCTGGCGCTCCATATCGGCGAGCCGGTCACGCGCGACCTCATAGGTCTTGGTGAGCTGGGTCACCTGCTGGTCGCCGACATGGTACAGCTCCAGCAGCTGGCGGATTTCCTCCAGGCTGAACCCGAACCGCTTGCCGCGCAGGATCAGCTTCAGCCGGGCGCGGTCGCGTTTGGTGAACAGCCGCTTCTGGCCGTCGCGGATCGGGAACAGCAGTTCCTTGGCTTCGTAGAACCGGAGCGTGCGGGGCGTCACGTCAAAGGCCTCGCACATCTCGCGGATGGTCATGGTGTCTTCGGTCATCGTCGTCACTCTTACGGCTTGGTGCAGGACCAAGCTGTGCGGAGTTGGCTTTTCGATCAAGACTGACTTTACGTTTACGTAAGTTGTACGTTGCGTCACTTTGCGGGGTGTTACTTGTTCGCAAAACGAACACAATGTGACGTAACGTTACGGTCTGGCTGAGGGGCCGCCGACAGTTTCTGCAACGGCTCTGGCCCGGAAACAGGCGAATCCAGTGCGGCCACTGTAAAAAGCAAAACCCCGCCTCAAGGGCGGGGTTCAGAATTCCGGAAAGATGCGTTCGGCCTACTTCAGCAGCGCCCGGGTGCTTTCCCGCAGTTCGCTCAGCTCTTCAATCGCCTCATTGATCTGTTCCCGCTGCTTATCCAGCTCAACCAGCTGGCGGTCGGCCATTTCCATGAAGGCGTGGTTCTGGGCGTCGTTGCCCTCTTTTTCATAGATCAAGAGCCACTGGCGGATCTCTTCCAGCTGAAAGCCGAATTTGCGCCCGCGCAGGATCAGCTTCATCCGGGCACGCTCCCGCGCGCCGTAGAACCGCGACCGGCCTTCGCGGTCCGGCTGCAAAAGCTCGATGTATTCATAGTAGCGCAGCGTCCGCGGCGTAACGTCGAACTCGGCGCACATTTCTTTGAATGACAATCTGTTGTCGGTCATCCGTCGTCTCCCTTGCCGGGAACCTATGCACTTGCAGCGAACAGTGCAACCTCCGCGGCGGCACACTTGCGCTTTTGCCGGGGCAGGGCCAAAGATGGGGCAGAGATTTCAAAGGACAGTCCCATGGCCGACAAGACCGAGCTCGCGCGTCAGTTCATCGAAGCGATCCCGCACGCCAAGCAATTGGGAATGAAGCTGACAGAGATCGGCGACGGCACCGCCGAGATCCGCATGGCCTATGACAAAAAGCTGGTCGGGGACCCGGCCACCGGCGTCATCCATGGCGGCGCGGTGTCGGCGCTGATGGATACATGCTGCGGTGCAGCGGTGATGAGCCACCCCTCCGCCCCCGGCGGCACCGCAACCATCGACCTGCGCATAGACTATATGCGGCCCGCCACCCCGGGGCAGATGATCACCACCCGCGCCACCTGCCACCAGATCACCCGTACCGTTGCCTTTGTCCGTGCCGTCGCGATGGACGAGGATGAGGACCGCCCCGTCGCCACCGCCTCCGGCGCCTTTACCGTGGAGAAGAAGTTTTGAGCCGCCCCCGTCCCGAACCGATCCAGGTGGTCAAGCAGCGCCGCGATGCAGCCCTGTCGGCGCTGGTGGATTCGGTGCCCTATATCCGCTTTCTGAACGTGACCTTCGAGCGCCGCGGCGATGAGCTGACGGCGGTGCTGAATTTTGACGACAAGCTGATCGGCAACCCGTTTCTGCCCGCAATCCACGGCGGGGTGACGGCAGCCTTCCTGGAAATCACCGCGATGATCACGCTCAATTGGTCGCACCTGTGGCAGCGCATCGAATCCGGTGATCTGGACCCGGCGGAGATGGCCAAGGGCAACCTGCCGCGCCAGCCCAAGACCATCGACTTCACCGTCGATTACCTGCGCTCCGGCCTGCCGCGCGATGCCTATGCGCGGGCGCGGGTGAACCGCTCAGGCCGCCGCTATGCCTCGGTGCATGTGGAGGCCTGGCAGGACCATAAGGACAAGCTGTTTGCCCAGGCCACCGGCCATTTCCTGATGCCGCAGGACAAGAACGGCGAAGGCTGAACACCCATGACGAGCGCGGACACCGGAATCACCCACGCCCGGGTGCTCAGGATCGCTTTGCCGATTGTGCTGTCGAACGCCACGGTGCCGATCCTGGGCGCCGTGGACACCGGCGTGGTCGGCCAGATGGGCGAGGCTGCGCCGATCGGCGCGGTTGGCATCGGTGCAGTGATCCTGGCAACGATCTACTGGATCTTCGGGTTCCTGCGCATGGGCACCACCGGCCTCGCCGCGCAGGCCCGCGGCGCGGGGGACTGGGCCGAAACTGGCGCCCTGCTGATGCGCGGGCTGCTGCTGGCTTTTGCCGCCGGCGCCGTGTTCATCATTGCGCAGGGCGCCGTGTTCTGGGGTGCCTTCGCGCTGGCGCCGGCCAGTGCGGAAGTCGAAAGCCTGGCCCGCGATTACCTGGAAATCCGCATCTGGGGCGCGCCGACTACCATCGCGCTTTATGCGGTGACCGGCTGGCTGATCGCGGTGGAGCGCACCCGCGGCGTGTTCCTGCTGCAGGTCTGGATGAACGGGCTGAACATCGTGCTGGACCTGTGGTTTGTGCTGGGCCTCGGCTGGGGCGTGGAAGGCGTTGCCATTGCCACGCTGATTGCCGAATGGACCGGTCTGGCATTGGGTCTGTACCTGTGCCGGGATGCCTTTGCCGGCGATCAATGGCGCGATTGGGCGCGGGTGTTCGACCCTGCGCGGCTGAAACGGATGATGCAGGTCAACGGCGACATCATGGTGCGGTCGGTGCTGCTGACCGGGTCCTTCACCACCTTCCTGTTCATCGGGTCCGGCATCGGCGATGTGAACCTCGCCGCCAATCAGATCCTCTTGCAGTTTGTCGAGATCACCGCCTTTGCGCTGGACGGTTTCGCCTTCTCCGCCGAGGCACTGGTGGGCGGTGCTGTCGGCGCCAAGGCCCGGCAGCGCGTGCGCCGCGCCTCCATCATCACGTCGCAATGGGGTGTCGGCGGGGCGGTTCTGCTCGGCATTGCCTTTGCCGCGGGCGGCCCCTGGCTGATTGATCTGATGTCCACCTCGCCTGAGGTGCGCGAAGCGGGCCGGGTGTTCCTGATCTGGGCGGCGGTGCTGCCGGTCCTGAGTGTCGCCAGCTACATGTTCGACGGCATCTACATCGGCGCCACCTGGACCCGCGACATGCGGTGGGCGATGCTGCAGTCGGTGGCCATCTATGTGGTCGCGCTGCTGGTGCTGGTGCCGGCCTTTGGCAATCACGGCCTGTGGGGCGCGCTGATTGTCCTGAACATCGCCCGCGGCGTGACGCTGGGCCTGCGCTACCCGCGGTTGGAGGCGCAGGTGGGCGCATAGCAGGGGGCAGGGGGGCTGCAACGCCCGCCTGACGGCTTACAGCAGCGTTTCGATTGCCTCGGTCGGGCGGCCGATCACGGCTTTGCCGTCCTTGATGGCAATCGGGCGCTCGATCAGGATCGGATGCGCGGCCATTGCCGCCAGCAGCTCTTCCTCGGCGCTGTCTTTGCTCAGGCCCAGCTCCTTGAAGACCTTCTCGCCGGTCCGCATCATCGCAACCGCGGAGACGCCAAGCGCCGCCTGAACGGTCTTGATCTCCTCGAGCGAGGGCGCGTCCTGCAGGTACAGCCGCTGCTGAACCTCCGCGCCGCGCTCTTCCAGCAGGGCGAGGCCCGCGCGGGATTTCGAACAGCGGGGGTTATGCCAATAGGTGATCACAGCCAATCCTTCCGTTTGGTGCCAACCGCTTGCGCGACATTTTCAAAGCCGTCGCGTGCCAGCAACGCGTCCAGCCCGCGAGCAATGTCGCCCGCCAGCGACAGCCCGCCATAGACCATCGCGGTATAGAACTGTACGGCGCTGGCACCGGCGCAGATCTTGGCATAGGCTTGCTCTGCCGTGCTGATGCCGCCGACGCCGACCAGCGGCACCTTGCCGTCCAGAAGCTCCGACAGCTGTGCCAGAACCCGGGTGGATTTCTCAAACAGCGGCGCACCGGACAAACCGCCGGCTTCATCCTTGTGCACGCTCTGCAGCCCGTCGCGCGACAGGGTGGTGTTGGTGGCAATCACCGCGTCGATGCCGGTTTCCAGCGCGACGGCGGCAATGTCCTCGATCCCGGCCCGGTCCAGATCCGGGGCGATCTTCAGGAACACCGGCACCCGGCGGGAAAGGCCCTCCCGGGTCTCGACAACACCGGCCAGCAGCGCCGACAGCGCCGCCTTGCCCTGCAGGTCGCGCAGTTTCTCGGTGTTGGGGGAGGACACGTTGACGGTGGCAAAATCCAGATGCGCGCCGCAATGGGCCAGCACCTTGGCAAAATCCGCGGCGCGGTCCCCGCTGTCCTTGTTGGCGCCGAGGTTCAGCCCGATGACCGCATCACGCGGGCGCTGCGCCAGCCGGGCACCGATCGCCTCCATGCCCTCGTTGTTGAAGCCGAAGCGGTTGATCGCCGCCTTGTCCGCCGTCAGGCGGAACAGGCGCGGCTTGGGGTTGCCGGGCTGCGGGCGCGGAGTGGCGGCGCCCACCTCGATAAAGCCGAAGCCGGATTTTGCCAGCGGCGCCAGCGCGTCGGCATTCTTGTCATAGCCAGCCGCCAGACCAACCGGGTTCGGCAGGTCAATCCCGGCCAGCGTAGTCTTGAGTCGGGCAGAGGTGACCGGGCCGGGAGCTGGGGCCAGTCCCATCATCAGTGCCTTCACCGACAGCCCGTGCGCCGCCTCCGGGTCGATCCGGTGCATAGCGGCCAGTGCCAGCTTTTCTGTCAGCTTCATGCCATTTCCTCCGGGAACTTATGGGTGCCCTCGACCAGCGGCAGCGGCTTGGCCCAGACCACGTCGCTCATGCGGATGTTGCGGTAGAGATGCGGGAACTCGGCACCGCCGCGGGACACTTCCCACTTCAGGTCCGCTCCCATTGCATCGGCATCGCAGGCCAGCAGGGTCAGGCCCTCCGCCCCGGCGAAATGCTTGGCCGCTGTTTCCGCCGCCTGGGTGGCGGTGGAGAAATGGACATAGCCGTCCGCAACATCAATCGGCGCGCCCGGCGTCGCGCCCGCAGCTTGCAGCGCGGCCCATTCGTCCGCCCGGAAAATCTTGTAAATCAGCATAAGCGCCTGATGCCCTGCGTTTACGGAGGAATCAAGGGGGATTGGGGCGCTGGTCGTCGGCCAAGCTGACGCAAGGGGAGGCAACGTGGCGGCTTTTCCCCTTTGACGGGCGCGGGGTTTGGGCGCAGGCTCATCTTAAAACAGAACAACGGGAGCGCTTCTCATGATTGCACGCATTCTCACATCGGTTGCAGCCCTGGCCCTGACCGCGGGCAGCGTGGCGGCGGAGTACAAGCTGACCATCCTGCACACCAATGATTTCCATTCGCGGTTTGAGCCGATCAACAAATACGACAGCACCTGCGACGCAGAGGATCAGGCTGAGGGCAAATGTTTCGGCGGCACCGCGCGGCTGGTAACGGCGATTGCCGACGCACGGGGACGGGCGGAGAATTCGATCCTGGTGGATGGCGGCGACCAGTTCCAGGGCTCGCTGTTTTATACCTATTACAAGGGCAAGGCCGCGGCGGAGTTTATGAACCAGCTGGGCTATGACGGGATGACGGTCGGCAACCATGAATTCGACGACGGGCCGGAGGTGCTGCGCGGCTTTATGGATACGGTGGGCTTTCCGGTGCTGATGTCCAATGCGGATGTGTCTGGTGAACCGGCTTTGGCGGATGTGCTGAAGAAATCGACGGTGATTGAGCGCGGCGGCGAAAAAATCGGCCTGATCGGGCTGACGCCGGAGGACACGCATGAGCTGGCAAGCCCTGGCAAGAACGTGCATTTCTCCGATCCCGTGGCGGCGGTGCAGGCAGAGGTCGACCGGCTGACGGCGGAAGGGGTGAACAAGATCGTGGTACTCAGCCACTCGGGTTATGGCGTCGACCAGAGGGTGGCGGCGGAAACCACGGGTGTGGATGTGATCGTCGGCGGGCATTCGAACACCTATCTGTCCAATACCTCGGACAAGGCGGCGGGGCCGTATCCGACCGTGGTGAATGGGGTGCAGATCGTGCAGGCCTATGCCTATGGCAAGTTTCTGGGCGAGCTGAACGTGACGTTTGACGATGCGGGGAAGGTGGTCAGCGCGACTGGCGAGCCGCTGAAAATGGATGCGGCTGTCAGCGAGGATGCGGCGACCCTCGACCGGATCGCGGTACTGGCGCAGCCGCTGGATGAAATCCGCAACAAGGTGGTGGCAGAGGCCGCGGAACCTGTCGAAGGCAGCCGCGATGTGTGCCGGGTGCAGGAGTGCCCGATGGGCAATCTGGTGGCCGATGCGATGCTGGACCGGGTGAAGGACCAGGGCGTGACGATTGCCATTGCCAATTCCGGCGGCATCCGCGCCAGCCTGGATGCGGGGGAGGTCACCATGGGCGAGGTGCTGACCATCCTGCCATTCCAGAACACGCTCTCGACGTTTCAGATCGACGGCAAGACGTTGGTTGAGGCGCTGGAGAACGGGGTGAGCCAGGTGGAGGACGTCAAGGGACGTTTCCCACAGGTGGCGGGGCTGAAATTCAGCTGGGACAGCTCCGCCGCGCCGAACGAAGGCCGTGTCACCGAAGTGATGGTGGCGGAGGGCGATGGGTTTGTGCCGATTGACCCGGCCAAGACTTATGTGGTGGTCACCAATGACTATGTCCGCAATGGCGGCGACGGCTATGCGATGTTCGAAGGGGACGACAAGAACGCCTATGATTTCGGCCCTGATCTGGCGGATGTTCTGGCGGAATATCTGGCAGCGCAGGGCCCCTATGTGCCCTATACCGACGGGCGGATTTTGCAGGTGAAATAAGTAGCAACAGATAGGTCCGAACCGGAGCCAATGTTTCGCGCGCGAAACATTCGGACAGGAGGGCTGCCGCATTATCTTTAAGCATCCTTAACCTTCGCCACCCGTTTGTTAACGGGGCGGCGGGGGCTTTCGCGCCGCTTGCGTGCATGGCAGAATAAACCCATGGACCACCCGCTGATTGACCTCATCAATGCCCGGATCGAAGCCGCCGAGAAGGACGGCGCCTTTGACAACTTGCAAGGCGCCGGTAAGCCGCTGCCGAAATGCGAGGACCCTGAGAATGAGCTGGTCAACCGGCTGGTGCGCGAGAGCGGCGGGGTGCCGGAGTTCGTGAGCCTGTCGCGTGAGCTGCAGCGGCTGCGGGCGGAACTGCGCGAGGCCGGCGACCGCAGCCGCCGACAGGAGATCCTGAAAGAGATGTCGATGATGGACGCGCGGATTGAAATCGCGCGCAAGGCTTACACGAAGTAACTTCTGTTAACCCCTGATTTCCGGCCAGATTTCCGGGTCCAGCCCGTCGATGAAGGGCGCCAGCACATCGACGTATTTTTTCCACTTGCCAATCGAGCGGGTGTGCGCAGTCTGGCGCACCTGCGTGTTCGACAGGGTCAGCACCTGGCCCTCGTGACGTTCCGGGTGGGCCATGTCCTCGACCCAGTTCAGCCCGCAAAAGTCTGCCAGCTTGCGGCTTTCGCCCTCGATATCCGCAACGAAGCTTTCGTAGCGCAGGTCATAGATCCGCCCCGGCATCACCTGCCGCCAGTGCTGCATCAGCCGGCCATAGAGGTTGAAGCGGTGCGCCATCGCCTTGAGGTCGTAAGCATAGGTGAGCGAGCTGCCGGAGAAATAGCCGCGCCAGATCGACAGCGCCACATCGCGCGGATCGCGGCAAAGATGAACAAAGCGTGCATCCGGGTAGGCGGTGCCAAGGTGGCCCAGCAGGCGGTAGTTGTCGGGCATCTTGTCGACATAGGCGCGGGTGCCCTTGGGCATTTCGGGCAGGCGGCTGATGTCTTCTGCCGTGAAATCGCGGGCGGCTTCGGGGGTGAAGTCCTGATCCTTGTCCAGATAGGGATGCAGCAGGAAGGCCGGCACGCCGCGCTCGCCCAGCGGGAACACATCGGGGTGCAGGCCGATCACGGTTTCGGTGAGCGTGGTGCCGGAGCGCGGCATCCCCACCACATAGATCGGGCGCGGGCCTTCCGGCGGGGTTTCCGCCGGGGTGATGACTTCCGGGAAGGCGGCCATGATACGGCTGAACTGGCGCTCGCTTCCCTCGTAGTCATAGGGGGTCTGCGCCGCCATGCAGGTGTTCGCCTCGTCATTGTGGGCGGCGAAAGCCTCCTTGTCGCCCGCCTGATCTGCGATCCGGGCCAGGGCAAAACTGACATTGGCGCGGTCAAGTGAACGCGGGGCTGCGGCTTTCAGCGCCTTCTGCGCAACGGGCAGCAGCTCTGCGTTCTGGTCGCGGCTGCTGATGCGGGCCAGCATTTCCAGCACCTGGGTGTCCTTGGGGTCCAGTTCCATCAGCGCCAGGCATTGCTCGCGGGCAGCGGCGGAGTCGCCGTTGGAGATCAGCTGACTGGCCAGGCGGCGGCGCGCCTCCACGTTCTGCGGGGCCACGGCGACGGCCTTCCGGGCGGCCTCGGTGGCCTCGTCCTGGCGCATCAGGCGGGCCAGCAGCAGGCTGGCGTTCTGCAGCGCGTCGGAGTCATTGGGGTTCACCTTGAGCGCGGCCTGATAATCCGCCAGCGTTGCCTTTTCATCGCCGAGCGTGTTCCAGGCAGTAGCGCGCAACCGCAGCATCCGTGGCTGGCGCGGATCACGGGCCAGCGCGGCGGTAGCGGCCTCAATTGCGGCCTCTGCGTCGTTCATCACCAGATGCGCCTGCGCCTGCAGGTAGAGCGCGGCCTGATCGCCTGGCTGGTCCTTCAGCACCCGCTCCAGCAGTTTCATCGCCGGTTCGCCCTGCTGCATGAACAACAGCGTCTGCGCCAGGTTCTTGCGGGCGTCGTGAAAACCGGGCGCCAGTGCCAGCGCCTTGTTGAAATAGGGCACGGCATCGCGGTGCTTGCCCAGGCCGGACAAGGAGATGCCCGCGATATTGGGGAAATCCGGGTGGCCCTTGTGCCGCTTCATGCCGCCCTTGGACTGTTTCAGCGCCTGTTTGAACTTGCCCTGGTTGAGAAAGCCCAAGGCGGACTGGAGATCGTTCTGAAGAGTCATGAGGCCTATCTATCATCCTGTCAGGGCGGCTGAAAAGCAGTGGGCTAGGGAGGCTTTGCATCTGCGCCCCGGCCCGGGTTAGAAATCAGCATGTGCGGACGATTTGCCATAACCCTGCCCACTGATGCAATGGCGCAGCTGTTTGCGGCGCAACCTGCAAACGATCTGCCCAAGGTGCCGAACTTCAACGTCTGCCCGACCAATCCGGTGCATGTGGTTCAGGCGGGTGATGCCGGGCGGCAGCTGGCGGCCATGCGCTGGGGCTTCCTGCCGCATTGGTACAAGAGCGAGACCGCCGGGCCGCTGCTGATCAACGCCCGGGCAGAGACGATTGCGGAGAAGCCTGCCTTTGCCAAATCCTGCCGCGAGCGGCGCTGCCTGATCCCGGCCAGCGGGTTTTATGAATGGACCAAGTCGGCGGACGGCGCCCGGCTGCCCTGGTACATCCGCCGCAGCGACGGCGCCCCCATTGCCTTTGCCGCTGTCTGGCGAAGCTGGGGCGCGGACGATCCCGTCAAGACCTGCGCCATTGTCACCACTGCCGCCAACGAGGGGCTCTCGGACATCCACCACCGGATGCCGCTGATCCTGGAGCCGGAGGACTGGGGCAAATGGCTGGGCGAGGAAGGCCATGGCGCTGCCAGGCTGATGCAGCCGGGGGCGGAGGGTGTACTGGACTTTCACCGGGTTGATCCGGCGGTGAACTCCAACCGCGCAGAGGGGCCGGAGCTGATCGAGCCTTTCGGGGAAGAGGATATCCCGCGCGGGCAGCTGGTCTGAGCACACTACTCGGCAGCGTGGCGGGCGGGCAGGTCGCGCTGCGGCGCGCGGCTGAGGTCGTTGCCGGCGAGCGTTGCCTTTTTCAGCAGCGCCACGAAGGTCTCCTGCTCGGCCTTGGTAAGGCCTGTGAGGATGCTGGGCTGAGACGCCTGCACAATGGGCAGGATGCGGTCAAGCAGTGCTTCGCCATCCCGTGTCAGGCTGACCTCACGGGCGCGGCGGTCGGCCTTGGACACGCGGCGCTCTATCAGCCCCTTGTCCGCCAGCCGGTCCACCACCTTGCCCAGGGTGGCGCGGTCATAGGCGATGAGACCCGCAACCGAGGCCTGGTCGATGCCGGGATGGCGGTGGATGGCGGCCATGGCGGAGAACTGCACCGGGGTGAGGTCGACGCCTTCTGCCGCCATGCGGTCCATGAACTGGGCCACGGAAATCTGGTGCAGCCGCCGGATCAGGTGGCCGGGCAGGGAGTGAATGTCCAACGGGTCGGTTTTCATGGCCTACTGGTCCTTGGCGGTCGGGCGCCCCGGTGCTTCATCCGGGCAGGTCTGATTGCAAGGATTGCCATACCGCCCTGTGCGCAGTACGCGCAAGACTTATCGCCGCGGCCGCGGCAATTGCAGCTTTTCCTTGCGCATGGGGCGCGGTAAGTCTGGCCCATGGCGCTGAAATTCACCTCCTTGCAAGAGTTCTACGCGCACGGGTTCGACACCGTGATCGACGTGCGCAGCCCGGCGGAATATGCCGAAGACCATGTGCCGGGCGCGATCAGCCTGCCGGTGCTGGACAACGAGGAGCGGGCTGAGGTCGGCACCATCTACGTGCAGGACAGCCCCTTCAAGGCGCGCAAGCTGGGCGCGGCGCTGGTGTTCCGCAACGCCGCCAACCACATCGAGCAGAGCCTGAGCCACCATGAAGGCGGCTGGAAGCCACTGGTCTACTGCTGGCGCGGCGGCCAGCGGTCCGGGTCTTTTACCTGGATGCTGCAGCAGATCGGCTGGCGCGCCGAGGTGGTCGAGGGCGGCTACCAGACCTACCGCCGCCTGGTGAACGCGGCGCTGTATCAGTCCGCGCTGCCGCACCATCTGGTGGCGCTGGACGGCTATACCGGATCGGCCAAGACCGAGGTGCTGAAACGCGCAGGAAAGCTGGGTGTGCAGGTGCTGGATCTGGAAGGGCTGGCCAATCACCGCGGCTCGCTGCTGGGCGATATGCCGACGCCGCAGCCCTCGCAGAAGGGGTTCGAATCCGCTGTGGCCGGGGCGCTGATGCGGCTGGATCCGGCCCGCCCGGTGCTGGTGGAGGCCGAGTCCAGTAAGATCGGCCAGCGGATCATTCCGCCTTCGGTCTGGGATGCAATGAAGCAGGCCCCCCGGATCGAATTGCAGGTGCCGGTGGCGGCGCGCTGCCGCTATCTGGTGGAGGCCTACGACGATATCCTGTCGGACGCGGAGCGGCTGCGGGAGAAGCTGGGCCCCTTGCGCGCGCACCGCTCCGGCGCGGTGGTGGACGGCTGGTTCGCAAGCATCGAGGCGGGGGACAAGGCCGGTCTGACCGAAGCGCTGATGGTGGAGCATTACGATCCCGCCTACCGCAAGTCGCGGGCCGCGATCGGGGCCGAAGTCGCCGCCACGGTCGAGGCTGTAGCGCTGGATGAAGCGGGGCTGGATGCCGCTGCCGCGCAGGTGGCGGCGGTCATGTCCGGTCTCTGACCGGGGCTCTCCCGCCCGTCGCCGGTGCATTAGTGATGCCCCGCTCCCGTTGGGCGCGGCGCTGCGCTGAGGGTGACCGCCCCGGAACCTTCCGTGACTTTGCCGACAAGGGCCGCCGGATACCCGGCTACGCGCAGCTGATCCAGCAACTCGCCGGCCTGATCAGCGGCGACTGCTGCCAAGAGGCCGCCGGCGGTTTGCGGGTCGAACAGCAGGTCCTGCCAGCCGGAGGTTTTCAGCTCCGGCAGCGCAGCCTGGTTGGCGGGGAACAGAGAGGAGCGGATGCCGCGGTCCGCCAGTTCCGCCGCGCCCTGCATCAGGGGGATCTTGCCGGTGAACACCTCTGCGCCCGCGCGGGACGCCTCGCAGATGCCCAGAAGATGGCCGAGGAAGCCGAAACCGGTCACGTCGGTCATCGCATGGGCGTCCTTCAGAATGCGGGCGGCGGCACCCTGCGGCTGGCTCATCTGCTCCAGCGCGGCGGCCACCCAGTCGCCTTCGGCCTCGCCCGCCATCTCCGCAGCCATCAGCACGCCGGAGCCGAGGGGTTTGGTCAGGATCAGCGCATCGCCCGGCTTGGCGCCCGCAAGAGTGATTGCGGGGCGGGGGCAGAGGCCGGTGACAGTGAAGCCGATGGTCAGCTCATCCCCGAGCGAGGTATGGCCGCCGATGATGGCGGCACCGGCCGCCTGCATGACCTCCGTGGCGGCGCCCATGATTTCCTGCAGCGTGCGGGCCTGCAGCGCGGACGACATGCGCGGCAGGATCAGGTTGGCAGTGGCCGCCTGCGGCTCTGCCCCCATTGCCCAGATGTCGCCGAGCGCGTGCACGGCGGCGATGCGAGTCATAGCAACCGGGTCGTTGGTGAAGCTGCGCAGGTGGTCGGTGCTGATCACCTGTTTGACGCCGCCGATGGTCAGCAGTGCGGCATCGTCGCCGGGCAGCGGGGTGATATCGTCTCGGTTCGCAGTCCCAAGACCGGCAAGCGTGCCGAACAGCGCATCTCGGCCGACCTTGGCACCGCAGCCGCCACACATGGGCTTGTCGCCAAGCGCCGCCTCCATGTCCAATGTGTGTTCAGCCGGCAGCGGCGGAGCCTCCATTGCGGGCAGGTCGCGGAACTTCTCCATGAAGGCCTGGTCGATGCGGTTCTTCCAGCTCCACATCAGTGAGCCTGTAAGGGTGGTGCCGAAACGTTCACCGAGCGCCTCTTTGGAGCCCATTGAGATCAGTTTCAGGTAATCCTTCTGCGGCCGGTACTTGCGCAGGGGATCGCCGGTCATGAGCGCACGCAGGTTGTGGTAGAGCACTGGTGCCTGTCGGACGGCATAGACGCCTGCCTTGGGGCGCGGGGCGAAGTCCATGTGGGCGCAGTCGCCTGCGGCAAAGACCTGCGGATCAGAGCTTTGCAGGGTTTCGCTGACACGGATGAAACCGTCGTTCACGTCCAGGCCGCTGTCCGCGAGCCAACCATAGGGGCGGGCGCCGGCGGCGCCGGTTGTAAAATCCGAGAGGATCTCCCGCCCGTCCTGCAGCACGATGTAGCTGTCTTCGATACGTTCGATGCGCGCGTTTTCCTCGAGCCGCACGCCCTGTTCGACCAAGGCGCGTCGCAGAGACTGACTGGCCTTGCCTCCGATTGCGCGCAGGGCTTTGCCGCTGTCGATCAGCGTGGCCTGGGCCAGGCGGCCGCGGGACCTGAGGGCATAGGCCATGGCGAGGATCAGCTCCACCCCGGCGACGCCGCCGCCGATCACGGCCACATGGGCGGGGCCGTCCCCTTCGCGGAAAGCGGCCCATCGGCCGGCAAAGCGGCCGAGCGGCTTGGCCGGGATGCCGTGTTCGGCAAAGCCCGGCAGGTCCGGCATGGCGGAGGTGATGCCGATGTCGATGGAAGCCACGTCATAGGCGATCGGCGGGCGGCCTGGCACATGCACCAGCCGGGCGGCGGTGTCGATATTCTCTGCCGCTGCCAGCACCACGCGGGCGCCGGCGAAGCGGGCGAGGCGCACCAGGTCGATATCCAGCTCCTCACGTGCGTAGTGACCAGCCGCGAAACCGGGAAGCATGCCTGAATAAGGCGCGGTGGGGCCCGGGTTGATCACCGTCAGCCGGGCGCCGGGCAGGGGCTTCATGCCCCATTTGCGTAGCACAAGCGCGTGGGCGTGGCCGCCGCCCACCAGTACCAGGTCACGGGTCAGCGGCAGGCGGGAGGTGTCGATCACGGGTCAGGCCTTCCAGAGTGCAGAGCGTTCAGTCTTCTTCGGGCGGGGTCTGGGCCGCGTGGCGGCGTTCCTCGTCCTCGGGCGTGTCATGAGTGGCCCAGTGATCGTCGCCGCCGGCCTCGGGCATGGTGTCGCGGGTTTCCTCACGGTGGATATGCACCTTGGCAATGAAATTTGCCGTGATCGGTGCGGTGAGGAACAGGAACAGAGTGATCATCAGCTCATGGTAGGAGAAGTATTTCTCAAACGCGGCTGCGTGCAGCATGGAGGCCAGCAGGACGCCGCCGACGCCAAGGGTCGTGGCCTTGGTTGGCGCGTGCAGCCGGGACATCTGGTCGTTCAGCTTGATCAGCCCGTAGGAGCCGACAATGCCGAAGATGCCGGCGGTCACCAGGAAGGCGGCGACGAGGAATTCAAGGATGGTTTCCATGGCTTTCCCCTTACTCGATGATATTGCCGCGCAGGATGAAGCGCGCGTAGGCCACAGTGGAGACAAAGCCGAGCATGGCGATGATCATCGCGGCCTCAAAGAAGATCTCAGTCCCCAGTGCCATGCCGTAGAGCACCATCAGCGCGATGGCGTTGATGAACATGGTGTCGAGCGCCAGGATGCGGTCGGCCACGTCGGGGGCGGTGACGACCTTCCATAAGTTCATCAGCATGGCGAGCGCGAAGCAGGCGAAGGCAAAGGTGGCAGCGCTTTCGATCATTCGAAAATCTCCATCAGCCGGCGCTCGTAGCGCTGTTTGATCTCATCCCGCACCGCGTCGGGGTTGGGGGCGTCAAGGCAGTGGACCAGCAGGGCGTGGCCCTCATCCGAGACATCCGCCGACAGGGTGCCCGGGGTCATGGTGATGGTGCCTGCGAGGGCGGTAATTGCCTCGGGTGTTTTCAGCTCCAGCGGAATGGTGATCCAGTTCGGACGGCGGTCGGCGTTGGGTTTGAACAGCACGATGCGAGCAACGATGATATTGGCCTGGATGATGTCCATCAGCACCACCAGGATATATTCCGCGATCTTGAGCGGGCGCCGCAGGTTGGGACGGTTGGGCCAGTAGGGCTGGGTCACGAAGGGGATCACCACCCCCAGCAAAAAGCCAAAGACCAATGAGTTCAGCGACCAGCGGTTCACCATCAGAAGCCAGGTGAGGGTTAGCAGAAGGGTGAGAAATGGGTGCGGGAACAAGCGCCAGATCAGTTTCATTCCTCGGTCCTCCCAAGCACGGTGTCGATATAGGCCGAGGGCGCATAGAGCTGCGCTGCGGTGGCCTCAGCATAGCGGGTGGCGGGGCCTGCAAAGACGGTGAGCGCCACCAGACCGCCAAGGAGGCCGAAACAGGCCACAAAGGGCAGCTGCGCCGGTCTCGCGGGCAGGGTGTCGACGGGCGGTTCTGCGCTGGTGTCAGTGTCCTCCGGCGGCAGGCCGTGGCCCTTCCAGAACAGCAGCGAGCCTGCGCGGGCCATGCCGATGATGGTGATCAGCGAGCCCAGCAGGATCACGCCCCAGATCCAGGGTGCAAGTTCAGCGCCGCGGGTGGCGTCCAGCACCAGCAGCTTGCCCAGGAAGCCCGACAGCGGCGGCATGCCCGCCAGCGCGATGGCGGCGGCGAAGAACAGCGCCGAGATCAGCCCGGTCTGCGGCATCGGCAGCTGCGGCAGGATCCACTGTCCCTGGCGCTCCATGACCAGATCGGCCACCAGGAACAGAAGTGCCGCCGCCAGTGTGGAGTGCACCAGGTAGTAAAGCGCGGCGGCGGCTGCGGTTTCGGTGAACAGCGAGATGGCGATCAAGAGGGTGCCCATGGAGGCGATGGCGCCGAAAGCCGCGAGGCGGCCAAGCTTCTTGGAGCCGAGGACACCGATGGCGCCTGCACCGAGTGTCAGAAGGGCAGCGGGCAGCAGCCAGCTTTCGGTCAGGCCCGCGGTGGCCTCAACCTCAGGGCCGAAGACCAGCGTGTAAATGCGCAGGATCGAATAGGCGCCGACCTTGGTCATGATCGCAAAGAGCGCCGCCACCGGCATTGGCGCGTTGGCATAGGCCGAGGGCAGCCAGAAATGCAGTGGCAGGAGCGATGCCTTGATGGCGAAGACCAGCAGGAGCATCACCGCGCCGACGCGCAGCAGGGCGGTGTCCTCTGCCGGGATCTGGGCAACCTTCACGGCGAGGTCAGCCATGTTGAGGGTGCCGGTCACCGAGTAGAGCGTGCCGAGCGCAAACAGGAACAGGGTGGAGCCCAGGAGGTTGAACACCACATACTGCACCCCGGCCTGGAACCGGCGGGTGCCGCCGGAGTGGATCATCAAGCCATAGGAGGCGATCAGCAGCACCTCAAAGAAAACAAACAGGTTAAAGGCGTCGCCGGTCAGGAAGGCCCCCATGATGCCCATCAGCTGGAATTGGAACAGCGCGTGGAAGTTGGAACCTCGGGTGTCCCAGCCGGAACCGATGGCATAGAGCAGCACCGGCAGTGCCAAGAGCGAGGTCAGCACGATCATCATCGCCGACAGCCGGTCCAGCACCAGCACGATGCCGAAGGGTGCGGGCCAGTCGCCGAGCTCATAGATTTTGACGGTGCCGTCTGCGGATTGTGCGGCCAGCGCCAGGGTGATGCCTGCGAGCAGAACCGCGCTGGCCAGGGAGAAGATGCGCTGCAGGTCAAGATGGTGGCGCAGAACCATGATGATGAAGGGCGCAACAAGGGCGGGCAGCACCACAGGTGCGATCAGAAGATGCTCCATCATGCGTCGTCTCCTGCGCCGTCGGGTTCGGCCGGCATGGCGGTTCTGTCATCGAGCGAGGAGAGGTACGCTCCGAGGGCGATCATCACCACCACGGCGGTCATGCCGAAGGAGATCACGATGGCGGTCAGCACCAGCGCCTGCGGCAGCGGGTCGGTATAGGCAACCTCCTCATACTTGTTGAGGATCGGCGGCGCGCCGGTGGCCAGCCTGCCGGTGGCAAACAGGAACACGTTGACCGCATAGGTCAGCAGCGACAGGCCCAGGATCACCGGGAAGCTGCGGCGGCGCAGGATCAGGTAGACGCCTGCCGCCGTCAGGATGCCCACGGCAGAGGCAACGAGAAGTTCCATGGTTATCCCTCCGTCCCGGTCTTGACCGCTTCGTCGCGGGCCGGGTTGATGTCCATTGCGTGTTCTGTGCTCATCCCCGGCTGCCAGGCGAAGCGCGACAGGCTTTCGAGCGCCAGCAGCACTGCGCCGACAACCGCCAGGAAGACGCCGAGGTCAAACAGCGCAGCGGTGGCCCATTCGAACTCCTCCAGCGGCGGCCAGTGGATGTAGCCGAAGTCGCTGGTCAGGAACGGCATTCCGTTGAACCAGGCGCCCATGCCGGTGGCAGCGGCAATCAGCACGCCGGAGCCGATAATGGCATGATACGGGTAGCGCTGCCGCTCGGTCGCCCAGGCAAAGCCGGAGGCCATGTACTGCATGATGATGGCGATTGCGGCGACCAGCCCGGCGATGAAGCCGCCGCCCGGCAGGTTGTGGCCGCGGAAGAAGATATAGGCCGCAACCATCAGCGCCAGCGGCATCATCACCCGGGTTGCAACCACCATCATCAGCGGATGGCTGTCGCCTGCCTGCGGCAGGTCCGGTTTGCGGTTCAGCAGATAGGCGCGGACCTTGGAGGCCAGCACCGCCTCGGTCAGGGCGAAGATCACCATGGCGGCAATGCCCAGCACGATGATCTCGCCGAAGGTGTCATAACCGCGGAAGTCGACCAGGATCACGTTCACCACATTGGTGCCGCCGCCGCCCTTGTAGGAATTGGCGAGGTGGAAATCCGAAATCGTCGGGAAGGCGAAGTCGCGCATCAGCAGCGCATAGATCAGCCCGCCCGCGCCGAGGCCCGCCACCACCGAGATCGCGCCGTCGCGCAGGCGGGCGAGGGCCGGCGTTTCGACCGGGGTTTCCTTGGGCATGAAGTTGAGGGCCAGCAGCATCAGGATGATGGTGACCACTTCAACCGAGATCTGGGTCAGCGCCAGGTCGGGGGCCGAAAGGTAGTTGAAGGCCATCGAGACGACCAGGCCGACGACGCCGATCAGCACCAGTGCCAGCAGGCGGTTGCGGTGCTTGGCGACGATGAACAGCGTCGCCACCACCAGCGCGAACCAGCCGACAACCGGCAGCATGCCCGGCTCCTGCAGCTGGCGGGTCTCAGTGCCCAGGGCGCCGCCGCGGTAGGCGAAATAGCCGACCGCCACTGTGAAGGCGACCATGATTGCGGCGTACCGGGTCAGGACACCGTTGTGCAGCCCTTCGGTCACGAACTGGCTGAGACGGGTGAAGGCGCCGATCAGGGCATCGAATATGGTTTTGGCCTCAGGCCGGGGCATGGCGTTCCAGATCCGCTGCAGGGGCGCATGCAGCGCCAGCAGGGCGAGGCCGCCGATGGTGGCCGCCACCGACATGTAGAGCGCCGGGGTCAGCCCGTGCCAGAGCTTGAGCGAGTAATAGGGCAGCTCGCCGCCGCCGGTCACCGCGCCTGCGGCTGTCGCGACCATCGGGCCTGCAATCTTGGCCGAGGCGAGGCCGATCAAAACCACCAGTACCACCAGGAACGCCGGGCCGATCCACATGCCGGTGTTCGGGTCATGCGGGTGTCCGGGATAGTCGTCGCGCTTGCGGCCGAGGAACACATGGGCGATGAAGCGGAAGGAATAGGCGGCTGAGAACAGCGCCGCCACCGTGGCCAGAGCAGGCACGATCAGATGCGAGCCGTTCCAGATGGTGTGGGCGGTTTCCTCCAGCATCATCTCCTTGGACAGGAAGCCGTTGAGGGGCGGGATGCCGGCCATCGACAAAGCCGCCACCATGCCGATGGTGAAAGTGACCGGCATCAGGTGGCGCAGTCCGCCCAAGCGCTTGATGTCGCGGGTGCCGGCCTCGTGGTCGACGATGCCCGCAGTCATGAACAGCGCCGCCTTGAAAGTGGCATGGTTGATGATGTGGAAGACCGCCGCCACCGCCGCGATCTTGGTGCCGAAGCCCAGCAGCATGGTGATCAGGCCCAGGTGGCTAACGGTGGAGAACGCCAGCAGCGCCTTGAGGTCGTCCTTGAACAGAGCAATTACCGCGCCGACCAGCATGGTAACAAGGCCTGTGGTGGCAACGATGTAGAACCACTCCGGCGTGCCGGCCAGCACCGGCCACAGGCGGGCCATCAGGAACAGCCCGGCCTTCACCATGGTGGCGGAGTGCAAATAGGCCGAGACCGGCGTCGGCGCCGCCATTGCGTGCGGCAGCCAGAAGTGGAACGGGAACTGCGCCGACTTGGTAAAGGCGCCCAGCAGGATCAGGATCAGCGCGGGCAGGTAGAGATCCGAGGATTGGATCGCTTCCTTGTTCTGGAGAATGACACTGAGATCATAGGAACCTGCGATATGACCCAGCATCAGCATGCCGGCAATCATCGCCAGCCCACCGGACCCGGTGACGGTCAGCGCCATCCGCGCGCCCTGGCGGCCTTCGGGCAGGTGTTTCCAGTAGCCGATCAGCAGGAAGGAACTGAGCGAGGTCAACTCCCAGAACACCAGCAGAAGCAGGATGTTGTCGGACAGCACGATGCCGACCATCGCGCCCTGGAACAGCAAGAGGTAGCTGTAGAACTGCCCCATCGGATCTTCGCGCGACAGGTAGTAGCGGGCGTAGAGGATGATCAAGAGGCCGATGCCAAGGATCATCGCCGCAAACAGGAAGCCGAGCCCGTCGAGAAAGAAATGCGCGTTGACGCCGAGAGCGGGAAGCCAGTCCACGGCGGCGTAGACTGTCTCGCCGCGGAACACGGCGGGAATGTGCAGCATCAGCCCGATAAAGGCGAGCAGCGTGGTCAGCCCGGCGGCCGAGGCCGCAGCATTGCGCCCGGCGCGGATCAATAGCGCGGGAAAAACGGCTCCGAGGAAGGGCAGGGCCGCAATCAGGAAAAGGGACACGTGCAAGTCTCCTGTCGGGTTGGCGCGTCGTTTTTAGGCCAGAGCTACGCAAAATTCCTGCGCAGAACCACCCCCGCCGCCCGGATTGCGGCGGTAATGCCGCAGCCAAAGGCAGAGTGAATACGCTCGTTACGGGCATAATTGGGCAGCAGGCGCGCAATAACAAGAACTTGACCAGCGGATTCGGCCTGTTTCCGGTGATTGAGGGCCTGCGGCCTGCTAGACAATAGGGGCAAAAGAGGCAGCGGAGGAATGATGGCTGGGGCAGAAGCAGGAAACCCGAAGCTCACGCGGCGGCTGATGCTGCTGGGCGGCACTGCGGCGGCGGCGGGCTTTGGCTACTGGTGGCAGCGCCGCCAGCCGCCCGATCACGCCCACCCGCGGCTGACGGCGGCGGAGGCCTATGCCCAGGCGCAGGCCGGCGAGATTACCCTGGTGGATATCCGCACGCCGCAGGAATGGCGGGTGTCGGGTGTCCCGGTGGGCAGCCATCAGATCGACATGCGGCGGGACGATTTCATCAAGGCCCTGCAGGCTGTGGCAGGGCCTGACCGGTCTGTGCCTGTGGCGCTAATCTGCGCCCGCGGTGTGCGCTCGGCACGAGTGACGCTGATGCTGTCGGAGGCGGGCTATACCCATGTGATCGACGTGCCGGAAGGGATGTTCGGGTCTGCAGCCGGGCCGGGCTGGATCGCCGGCAACCTGCCTTTGGCGCGGTGGCAGGGATGATGCAGGGGCTGAGCAAGGCGGCGGCTGCCGCAGCTCTGGCTGCGGCAGTGCGGCCATGGCGGAGTGCGGCGCAGAGGCAGGTGCCTGCAGAGTCGAAGAGGGACAGTATCAAATTGTCCTGCCGGATCCTGCAGGGGCAGAGGGCGCCGTGCCGTTGGTGATGTTCCTGCACGGCTACGGCGGCAGCGGCAGCAGCGTGCTGGACAACCGCTCCCTGGTGGAGGGGCTGACCGAGCAGCGGCTATGCGGTGATCGCGCCTGAGGGGCTGCAGCGGGACGGCAGCGGCCCGCAGTCCTGGGGCATCGGCCCGTTTTCCGGGGGGCCGCGATGAAGGCGCCTTCTTTTCAGAAGTGCTGGCGGATGCGGCGGAGCGTTTCGGTACCTCGAGGTCGCAAACAGTGCTGGCCGGGTTCTCGGTCGGCACCTTTTTGGTGCATTATCTGGCCTGCCGCGATCCGGCGGGCTTTGCGGCTTACGCGCCGGTCTCGGGGGCGTTCTGGCGGCCGCAGCCGGAGCGTTGCACCGGGCCGGTGCGGCTGTTGCAGGTGCATGGCTGGCGTGATGAGGTGGTGCCGCTGGAGGGGCGTGTCCTGGGCGGCGGCCGGTTTGAGCAAGGTGACGTCTTTGCCGCGCTGGAGGCCTGGCGGGAGGCCAATGGCTGTGCCTCCCATGCGCCGGGCAGGGCGTGGAGCACCAACGGTCTGTTGCGCCGCCGCTGGGACTGCGGGCCGGGCGCCGGGATAGACTTGGTGCTGTTCGATGGCGGCCATACGGTGCCCAAGGGCTGGGCCGGGCTGATAGCGGATTGGTTCGAGGATCAGCTGGCGGTGCGCTGACGCCGCCGGAGCGTCTAGAAAAGGGCGGCGGGCTCCCGCCCCTTTGGCCTGAAAATCAGAGATTTCCGGCAAAGCGTTGGCCGGTCAGCGCCCCCTTTCGGCCGCGCTGCGGTTGTGTTTGCCGCGGGCCGCGCCGCGCGTCAGCGCAGAGCCGGACCCAAGGCTGGCTAGGGTGCTTCGGCAATAGCCGGGGCATCCTGCGGGCGCGGGAGTGTTCTCCTCCGGGTCCGGGTTTACTCCGCCGGGGTTCCGCGGGGCGTGCCGCCGTCCAGCAGCGCTTTCAGCTCGGCACGGGCGGCACGGGCGGCGCGGGTGATCTGGGGTTCGGTGAACTCCTCCCGCGTGGCCATCCAGTGGCGGATGCGGTTCACGGTCTTGACGCCGGAGAGCGCCGACAGCGGCACCGCAAGCACCAGGGACAGCGCAATCGGCGCCAGCCACAGCGACACGGTGCCGGTCAGGATGCCGGCCCAGAGCGCAACCCCGCTGACGGTTTCCAGCGCGTGGCAGGTGATCAGCGTGCGCAGGGAATAGCTGCCGCCGTCGCGTGCCTGCGGCGCCCAGCCGCGCTGCAGGCCAAGCGCAGTGCGGAACACGGCGATCATCTGCTGCACCATCAGGATCGGCGCATAGAGGATGGCCAGAACCACCTCGGACAGGAACGACAGCGCGAAATGCACCGGGCCGCCGTATTCGGAAAACCGGCTGCCGGTCAGCGGCAGGGCCATTGCGGCCAGCATCTTGGGCGCCAGCAGCATGGCGTAGATCAGGATGATCACCAGCACGTGCTTGGGTTCGGACATATCCGGCCAGCTGGGGCGGAAGGGGTTGGCTTCGCTGAAGTAGCTGATCACCGAGGCGTCCTCGCTGCGGCCGATCACCGCCCAAAGGACCAGCAGCGCAAACCAGACCGGCGCCATCAGGTAGCCGATCGCGCCTGCAAACAGGTGAAAGCGGGAGATCGCGCGGAAGCCCTTGGCGTGCAGCAGGTTCAGGTGCTGCAGGTTGCCCTGGCACCAGCGGCGGTCGCGCAGGATGTGGTCGATCAGGGTGGCGGGGGTTTCCTCGTAGGAGCCGCGGATGCGGGGCAGGAAACGCACCGACCAGCCGGCCCGGCGCAACAGGCCCGCCTCGACGAAATCGTGGCTCATGATCAGCTTTTCGCCGCCGCCGAAGCGCGAGCGCAGCAAGGGAAGCCCGGCGCAGGCGGCAAAGGCGCGGGTGCGGATGATGGCGTTATGGCCCCAGTAGTTGCCCTCGTGGCCGGCCCAGCGGGCCAGGCCCTCGGCCAGTGCCAGACCGTAGACGCCGTTGGCGAACTGCTGCATGCGGCCAAACACCGACTGCGCGCCGATCAGCTGCGGGTAGCTCTGGATCAGGCCGGCGCCTGGGTCGCGCGCCAGCGCGTCGGCCAGCCGGGCAATGGCGCGGCCGGTCATCAGGCTGTCGGCGTCCAGCACCAGCATCGCCTCGTAATCCGCGCCCCAGCGGCGCACCCAGTCGGAGATATTGCCGACCTTGCGGCCCTCGTTGTCGTCGCGGCGGCGGTAGTAGAGCTCGGTGCCTGCGGGCAGCATGCTGCGCAGCGCCTCGACGCTGGCGCGTTCCTGCGCGGCAATCGCGTCGTCGCGGGTGTCCGACAGGATGAACATCGCGTATTCGTGCAGGCCGCCGCGGCCGTGCAGCTCCTGCAGCATGGTCTGGGCGTTGCCCAGCACATACCAGGGCACCTCGTTGTAGACCGGCATCAAGAGCGCCACCTTCATCGGGCGGGCAGCGCCGCGGGCGGTGGTGCGTTCGCGGCGCGACAGGCTGTAGAGGCCCAAGAGCACGGTGGAGACGGTGAAGGCGATCCAGAAGAAGTTGAACGCAATCAGCGCCAGCAGGATCACCTCCAGCGCCGAAAAGCCGCCATCGGTGAACCAGCCGCCCATGACCCAGGTCAGAACGCCGGTTGCGGCCATCGCAGGCGAAAATGTCAGCAGGCGCCACAGGGCCACCTGGCGCGGCGCCGTGCCGCCGGGGGCGGCGGCGTCGCGGAAGTCCTTGCTGAAGTCCTGTTCCGGCATCGCCAGGGGCTGTTCCGGGGGCATCAGATCACATGCAGTCATGCGGTCCACCTGTAAAGCCAGACCTCGGAAGCGGGGCTGCCGTCTTTCCTGAGCTGGGCGCGAAGTTCAACATGATCCCGCTCGCCGGGATCGAAATAGAAGGCAAGACGCAGGCCGCCGGTTTCCGGGTTGCGCTGCAGCACGCCTTCACTGGCCGCCACATGGGGAGAGTGGATGTGGACGTCAAGGTCCTCCGGATCGCCATCCAGCAGCGGGTGCGAATCGAAGTCTATGGTGATGATCCGTCCCGGCCCGCCGAAGATGCGGGCGCCCTCGGCGGTGGACAGCACCCGCGGCAGCGGCAGCGCGGGTTCGTCCCCCCAGGTGAGCCGGTAGTTGAGGCTGACCTCGGTGCCGGCGGTATAAGGCTCGCGCGGGCGCCAATAGGCGACGATGTTGTCGTAGATTTCCTTGTCTGCCGGAATTTCCACCAGGGTGACGGCACCCTCGCCCCAGTCGTCCCTGGGTTCGACCCAAAGGCAGGGGCGTTTGTGGTAGAAAGCCTCCAGGTCGTTGAAGTCCGACAGTTTGCGGGCGCGCTGCATCAGGCCGAAGCCGCGCGGGTTTTCGTCAACGAAGGAAGACACCTGCAGGCGTTTGGGGTTCGAGAGCGGCCGCCACAGGGTCTCGCCGTTGCCGTTCTGCACCAGCAGGCCGTCGGTGTCGTGCACCGCCGGGCGGAAATCGTCGAAGTCGTGGCGGTTCTTGGCGTCGAACAGGAACATCGAGGTGAGCGGTGCAAGTCCTGCGTGGGTCAGGTCTTCGCGGGCAAACAGCGTTGCCTCCACATCCATCACGGCGCTGCTGCCGGGGGTGATGGTAAAGCGGTAGGCGCCGGTGACGGAGGGTGAGTCCATCAGCGCATGCACCACCATGTGGCGCTGGCCGGGGGCGGGGGCCTCCAGCCAGAATTCAATGAATTCGGGAAACTCCTCACCCTCGGGGTCGGCGGTCTTGAGCGCCAGGCCGCGGGCCGACTGCCCGTAGGCGTTGCCGGAGCCGATGGCGCGGAAGTAGCTGGCGCCCTGAAAGACGCAGAATTCGGTTTTCTTGCCGGGTTCGGACTGCTCCGTGCGCAGGCGCAGGCCGGAGTAGCCCAGGTCGCCTTCGGTGGTCAGATCGGGGGCTTTGTCGGATTTGTCGAACAGCGACAGATCGAAGGGCACCCGGGCAGCCAGCCCGTTTGCCACCGTGTTGATCTGGATGGCACGCGGAAAGTACAGCCCGGGCAGGAAGAAATCGACGTTGTAGCTGCGCTCCGTCCCGGCCCAAAGCGCGTCCTTGGTGCGGAACCAGCGGGCCTTGTAGTCGTCATAGGACTGGGCCAGCCAATCCTGCGGAACGGTGGGGCGTTCGGCATAATCCGCGGCGGCCAGGGCGCGGGCCTTGGCGACCACGATGTCGCGGGTGAACGGCACCGCTTCGCTGGCCATGCCGGGCAGCGCGGCCAAGGCGGTGCTGCCCAATGCGGCAGCTATGAAGGTGCGGCGGGAAAAAGCGCTCATCGCTTGGCTCTCCAAGGTTGCGACTTGAACCAGGCTGCGGTGTAAGCGCAGGCAATGATTAGGAAAAAGCCAGCCAGGTTGGCGAATGCCGTGGTCATAACCGCGCGGTCGGTCTGGTCAAGTGCAAAGCCGATGAAACGGGCCAGTGCCATCGAAAAAACAAACACTGCAAGCGATTGCTGGCCTACTTTGGTGATAAGCGACAGCAAAACTGCCCAGATGCGCGCGGCCAGCGAGTGGCCGGTGGCGATGAGCCGCTTGCCGCCGGAGCCGGCAGCGGCCCAGCCGAGGTAGGCCAGCGACAGGAAGTGGGCGTAGCGCAGAAGGCCGAAGTCGGTTTTCTCGCGCCATTCGGCGGTGATTTCCCAGGTCGGTCGGATCAGGCTGGCAAGGTCTTTGTTCGCAGCTTCCACCCACAGGAAGACTTTCCAGGAGCCGAAGGGGGCGGACAGGATCAGGAACGCGGCCGCCAGAACAACCAGCGCCTTGGACACCGGCGGTTTCGGCAGCCAGCCCTTCATAAAGGCAAAGCCGGTAAAGAACAGCAGCTGCCAGCCGAGCGGGTTGAAGAACCATTCGCGGTCGGACCAGGGTTCCGCCGGGAAAGAGATGCCATTGGGGCCGAGGCCGATCATATAGGGATTGGCGGTCAGCCAGATAGCAACCGAGGCACCGGCCACGGTCCACAGGCCGGCCTTTTCCAGGCCCATCATCAGCGGCATCAGCAGAAGCACCACCAGGTACATCGGCAGGATGTCGAAATAGTTCGGTACATAGGTGAGGGTGAACAGCCCGGTGAGCTGCTGCACGGTGTTGGTGAAGAACCAGTGCAGGTTCAGGGAACCGATGTAGCTCTTGCCGAAGCTGCCGTAGAGATCCAGCGCCGCCATCGAGGCGGCGAGAAAGAAGAACAGGCCGATATGCGCCCAGTAAACCTGCCAGCAGCGGAAGACGACGCGGGCGGTCCCAAGCCACCAGCCTTGCTTGGCATAGGAGCTGCCAAAGGCGATGGCCGAGGCCATGCCGGAGCAGAAGACAAAGATCTCGGTTGCGTCCGAAAAGCCGAACCGGGCCGGAATCCAGCTGGCCCAGCGGTTGCCCGGGATATGCGCTACGAGGATGATGAACATCGCAATGCCGCGGTAGAAGTCGAGCCGCGGGTCGCGGATGCGCGGCTGGGCTGCCTGCGGCGGCGGGTCCGCGCGGTTGGCGGCACTGGGGTCTTTCTGAGGCCCGGGAAAGGGCGCAACGCTGGACATTGGTTGTATTGGTCCTCGAAGGTCTTATTCGGCGGGAACGCTTCTGGGGTCGGGGGAGTTCCGGCCTTGGGCGATCAAGGCGCGTCGGGCCAGGGCGTAATTGTCCTCGGTGCCGCCGCGCTTGACGCGGCGGTCATCCAGTATTGTTTCGACTTCGTCAAGCCGTCCTGCGCGCAGGCCCGCGTCGATGGTTATCCGTTCGAAAACATCGCGTTGCGCATGACTGCCGCCGGCCAGCAGCATCGTGTCGCGGGCTGTGGATAAATTCTCGAATGCGGCCTTGTAATTAGCGTCTCCGAAGGCCTCCAGACCGTCTGCGGCAGCGCATCCGGGAGCGGCCATCCGCTCTTTCGCCTCGCTGCCGCCGGCGCTGGCATCGGCGTGAATCCGCTGAACCAGCCGGTGCGCGTCCTCCTTGCGGTGGCCGGTGAGGGCCAGGAGGTAGTGCAAATCGGCAAAAATCAGACTTCCGTCCTCGGTCCGGGCGGCACAGAGATTCGCCAGCTCCTCCCAGCGGGGGCCGACATCGACGCCCTCCAGCTCCAGACGCATCAGCAGCGAGGTTGCATTGGAGATGTCACGGTAGTCGTCGGTCTTGTCCTTGCGGACCTCGGTGTCATAGAGCGCGATGGCCTCGTCCATCTGGCCCAGGTCCAGATGCATCAGCGCCTTGTGCCACCAAACGTGGTAACGGAAGTTGTTGCAATGCGCCCAGGCTACTTCGCGGCCATGCAGCCACTCCAGCCCGGCCGCTGCATTGCCGGACATGTCATGGACATGGGCAACGGCGTGCAAGCCCCAGGCGTCGTCCGGCGCCATCCACAGCGCCTGGCGGCCGGCATTGGCGGCGCGTTCGTATTCGCCGGTTTCCTCCAGCGCAAAGGAATGGCAGCCCAGCAAGTAACCTCGGCCCGCGTGGTCCGGGTCATAAGAGGGCAGCACCCGTTCGACCGAGAGCCTCATGCCCGCGGGGTCGCCCATGATGAAGCGGATGCCGTGGCTGAGTTTCATCGCCAGGGTGTCCTGCGGGAAGGCGTCCAGCACCTCCTCCATCCGCTGGATTGCCTGGCTTGGCTGGCCCGCTAGCCAGTTTTCAAGAGCGTCGACATATTTCCGTTCGCGCGGCAGTGCGCCTTCGTAAAGCGCCTTGGCGTCGCGCAGCGCCCCGCGGGCACTCGGCAGCAGTTCGCTGCGCCCCAGCATCAGCAGCGACAATCCCTTGATGGCATGTGCCAGGGCAAATTCCGGTGCGGTGGTCAGCACGGCGCCCAGATGATCCGCAGTGGCGGCGGCGTGGGACAGAACCCCAAGCTGCACGGCGTTCCAATCCTGCAGCGCGGCGGTGTCAGTCAGGCTGCTGTCCTGGCCAAAAATATCATGCATCATGGGTGTCCAATCTCTGTCAAATAAAGCGCGGGTTGCTGTCCCGATGGAGAGTAGTTCATCGCAACGGTCCGGGCGAACCCCGCTCGCGGTTTGGTGATAGGCTGTGTGCACCCGGCTTTGAAATTCGCCGGATGTGTAGGATTTTCCCGGAAAATTCTGCAAGTGACCGGGGCTGAAGACAGCAAAAACACCGCCGGTTTGGCGGTGTTTTGCCGGAATCTGTAACACTTGGCGGAATGCTGCCGCGGAACTGGGCGGTCAGGATGTCCCGAAGGGAGAAACCGAGCCCAGAATCTCCTCCGTGCCCTCGCCGCACCGGGGCGGCGGGTGGCGGTATGTAACAGGCGTGCGCGAGAAATTGAGCGGATTGCCCAACAGCTTTACCGGGCCTGCTGCGGTCTCCATGCCGATCGCCATCTGCCGGGCCGCAACCTGATCCGTGGCAAACAGGTTGTCCAGGGTTTGGACCGGGCCGGCCGGGACCTTGCGGACCTCCATGGCGTCCAGAACTACTCTGGTGGCGAAGCGCTGCACCGCCGGGATCAGGATCCCGTTCAGCGCATCGCGGTTCTGCAGCCGGGCCGGGTTGGTGGAAAAACGGGGATCCTCCGCCAGCCCCTCAAGCTTCAGAAACTCCATGAAGCGGCGGAACTGGCTGTCGTTGCCCACGGCCAGGATGACGTGGCCGTCCTCGGTTTCATAGACGCCATAGGGCATAATGCTGGGGTGCTCATTGCCGCGGCGTTTTGGGATCTGGCCGGTGTTCAGATAGGCGACACCTTCGTTGATCAGCCAGGCGATCTGTGCATCGACCAGCGCTAGGTCGATCTGCTGGCCCTCACCGGTTTTGCTGCGGTGGTGCAGGGCGGACAGGATGCCGATGCAGGCATACATGCCGCACATCACATCGGCGATGCCAACACCCGCCTTCATCGGCTGGCCGTCCGGTTCGCCGGTCAGTGACATGATGCCGCCGAAGCCCTGCGCCATAATGTCGTAGCCGGGCTTATGGCTGTTGGGGCCGGTCTGGCCGTAGCCGGAGATGGAGCAGTAGATCAGCCCGGGCAAATCATCCTTAAGACTGGCGTAATCCAGCCCGTATTTCGCTAACCCGCCGGGTTTGAAGTTCTCGATCAGGATATCGGCCTCCGCCGCCAGGCGTCGGATCTCCTGCTGGCCGTCTTCCGTTGCAATATCTATGGAGACGGAGCGTTTGTTTCGGTTGGCGGCCATGAAATAGGCCGAGAGATCGGATTGCTGCCCCTCCGTATCCAGGACATAGGGCGGCCCCCATTGGCGGGTGTCGTCGCCGCCGGTCTTGGGGTTTTCCACCTTGATCACCGTGGCGCCGAGGTCGCCCAGGAGCTGGGTGCAGGTCGGGCCTGCCAGGATGCGGGAGAGGTCGAGAACCTTGACGCCCTTGAGGGCGCCATGGGGGAGCGGGTCAGATGCGGCCATCGTAGCCTCCGCGTTCGATCACGGCCGAGATGACGGTGAACTTGTCTGCTGTCAGCGCGTCCTGCAGGGCGGTGCGCAGTTCGGTTCGGTTGGAGACTGCCACGCCGTAGCCGCCAAAGGCGCGGCCCATGGCAGCGAAGTCGTGTTCGGCGAATTCCACCCCGCCGTTGGCGAGCTGGCGCTGGCGCTGCTTCAGTTCGATCAGGGCAAGGCTGGCGTCGGCAAAAACCACGAAGACCGGAGCAACGCCCAATTCCGCAGCGGTGGAGAGTTCACCGGCGACCATCAGGAAACCGGCATCACCTGAAAAGCTGACGACCGGACGCTCCGGCTGCGCCAGCTTGCGGCCGATTGCCATTGGCACCGCGCAGCCCATGGTGCACAGCGCCGAGGACTGGATCAGCCCGCGTGGTTCCTGGCAGTGCCACATCTGGCTGAGCAGGATACGGTGGGCGCCGCTGTCGGCAGTGGCAAGCGTTTCCGGGGGCAGCGTGGCGCGGCATTCTGCGATGACGCCCGCCGGGCCCCAGCCCTCATCCTGCGGGAAGGCCTCTGCCAGTGCGGATTTGACCGCTGCCGGGCGGCCATTGACCCAGGTTTCGCGCGGGTTGGTGCCTTCGGAGAGGGCTTCCAGCGTTGGGGCGATGGCGGTCAGGAAGTTCAGCCCCGCCTGATGCATGTAATGGGTATTGGCCTGCGGCACGACGTCGATGACGTTCTGGGTCTCCACTTTCCAGACGTTGCGCCAGCCGGGGCGCATCTCGATCGGGTCGTAGCCGAGGGAGAGCACCAGATCGGCCTCCCGCACCAGCGGCAGCAGGTGCTTGTCTGCCAGCGGCGACAGGCCGGCGCCGCCCAGGCAGAGGGGGTGATCCTCGGGAATGATCCCCTTAGCCTTGTAGCTGGTGATAAAAGGGATCTGGTGCCTTTCGAGGAAGGCGAGGAGGGCAGGGCCTGCGTTTTCCTGAAGCGCATCGAGGCCGATTACCGCGACCGGGCGCGTCGAGGCTGCCAGCCAGGAACGCGCCTGCGCCAGCGCCTCGCCGCTTGGTGCGGTTGCACTTGCAGGCGCACGGCGGATGCCGCGGTCCCCGGCCGGCGCGTCTGCGGTGGAGATCGGCACGTCAATATGCACCGGGCCGTTGCGGGGCTCTGTTGCGATGGCGACAGCCTTGTCTGCGATCAGGTCCGCTGCGTCCGGGTCCAGCCGGAAGGTTGCCTTGGTGATCGGCGTGAACACCGCGCGGTGGTCGAGAACCTGGTGGGTGTAGCTCTGTTCCTCTGCCGCATCGACGCAGCCGGTCAGGACCAGCATTGGCACCCGGTCCTGATAGGCGTTCGCGACCACGTTTATGCCGTTCAGCGCGCCTGGGCCGAGGGTCGCTACCAGAATGACCGGGGCGCCGTCCGCATGATGCACGCCTTCGCCGATGAAACCGGCGCAGTTTTCATGCTTGGCCAGGTGGAAGGTTATGCGGGCCTTGGTGAGCGCATCGACCAAGGTCAGCACTTCGCCGCCGGGCATGCCGAAGGCGTGGCGGCAGCCCGCCTCGTGAAGCCGCCGGGCTAGAACATCGGCTGCGCGTGAGGTTTCTGTCATCTTGTCCGTCCAGTCCTTTGATTTGCAGCCAGAATGCCGAGGCAGCGTGTGTGCGCAAGCCCTCTCACGCCAGTGTGAGAAATGCTGCCGCGGATTTTGGCGCAAGCGGAGGGTATTGGGTATTTGTGACCAGAAAGAAGCTGGTACCTATTCCTGCGCCTGCTGGGCGATCAGCGCAAAGCGTCGGTCAAGCTGGCCGGCCAGGGCTGCCAAACCTGCGCCGCCTTCATCCGAGTAGGGGGCAAAGACGTGAGTGGGCAGTTTGTAGGACAATGTGGCGGTGCCGTCCGCCTCCTCGGTCACATACATGCGCACCGGGGCTTCTATCATCGCTGCGGTCGACAGGGCGAGGGTCTAGACTGCGAAGTCGTTGTTGAAGAGTCCGATAACGCGGTTGCCGGGGATGGTGATGCCGCGGGCGGCGGCGGCCTGGGTCGGGCCTGCCTGGGTGACGACGCCCAGGCCTTGGGCTTTGGCTGCGGCTTTGACATCAGCAATCAGCTGCTCGAAGGACTTGGCGGTCTCATGCACGGCCCAGCCGTCGCGCGGAGCGACACTGCCTGCGGAGGCTGTTGCGGCAGTCAGGACTAAGGCGGCGGTCAGGCGTTTGAAAAACATGGGGCTCTCCAGGGCGTCAGTGCCAACACTAAAAGCGTTGCTGCGCTTGCGGGGCTCACAATTGCGTGCGGAGCGCCGCTGCGGGTCAGACCGCAATCCTGCCGCCGCCCTTTTTGGTCACAACGACCACCGAGGGGCGAGGCGGCATGGCTGGGTCGAAATCCGGCCAGCGTGTCGCCGGATCCTCGAAGGTGGACTCGCGTTCGAACCCTTTGAGGCTTCTGGTGCCGTCGGTCCCCGGGTGCTGCACTGCCAGGAACAGCGTTTCAGTGTCCGGGGTGAAATAGGGGCCGCAGAGCTCTGCCCCGACCGGGCAGCGGAAGAAGAGCTTCGAGTGGCCGCGAAGGCTGCCTTCGGTCTCCAGCCCGTAGAGCCCGTCCGACTTGCCTGTTTTGTCCCACTTGCGGCCCTGGTCGGTGGCGACCCAGAGGCGGCCCTCGGCGTCAATAGCGCAGTTGTCCGGGGAGCCGAACCAGCCGTTTTCTGAGGTCTCCGGGTTCCATTGGGCGCCCACGGCTGCAATTGCGGGGTTTCCGCATTGCACCAGGATAGACCAGCTGCCGCGGGTTGCGGCGTGGTCGCCGCCGTCTTCCATAATTTCGATGATATGGCCGAAATCAGACTCCGGGCGCGGGTTGGCGGCATCGGTCTGGCCAGATTCGCGTTTGGAGTTGTTGGTTAGCATGACGAATGCGGTGCCGTTACCACAGGGCGAGACATCTTCGGGGCGGTCCATAGGGGTTGCCCCCAGCGCGTCCGCGGCGAGGCGGGCGTCAATCAACACGTCTGCCTGGCTGGCAAAGCCATTCTCAGCCGTCAGCGGACCGTGGCCCTGCACCAGCGGCAGCCAGTGCAGGGTGCCGTCCGGATCGAAGCGGGCTGCGTAGAGGGTGCCTTGGCTCAGCAGGTGGGAGTTGGCAGCACGGTCCTCAGACACCACGCCTTCGGAGATGTATTTGTAGAGATATTCGAACCGGGTATCGTCACCCATGTAGATCACCAGGCGGCCCTCGGCGCACAGGACGGTCTCCGCGCCCTCATGGGCAAAGCGGCCAAGGGCTGTGTGCTTCACCGGTTTGGAGAGCGGGTCCAGCGGATCAACCTCAACAACCCAGCCGAAACGGTTGACTTCATTGGGTTCTCTATCGATGTCGAAGCGGTCGTGGTATTTGCCCCAAGCGTACCACATGGCAGGCACGTTGTAGCGGGCCATCTGCGCGGCCTCCGGCTGGGCTGAGAGATCCGGCTCGCCCTCGGTGTCCAGATTGTCGGTCCAGAAGTAGCCGTGGAAGTTTTCCTCTGCCATCAGCCAGGTGCCCCAGGGGGTCATGCCGCCGGCGCAGTTGTTCAGGGTGCCGATGACCTCGCGCCCGGTTGGATCGGCGCCCGTCTGCATCCGCGGATGGCCTGCGGCGGGGCCGCCGATCGCCATCACCGTGTTAAGCGGCGAGATGCGGCGGTTCATCGCGCCATCCCGCACCGCCATCCATTTGCCGTCTGCGCCGCGGGTGATCTCCACCACCGAGCCGCCGTGGGCAGCCATTTCGATCTCGGCCAGCTCTCTGGTCATGCCGGTAAACTCCGCCTTGTCCTGGCGGCCGAGGCCGGGGAACATCACCTCTTCGTTGGTGTATTCGTGGTTCACGCACAGCAGGCCGCGGGTGCCTTCGGCGTTCAGCGGCAGGAAGCCGACATAGTCGTTGTTGTAGCCGAATTGCTGCAGCTGGGCTTCGGCGCTCTGGTTCATCACGTCGAACTCCGGCGCATCTGCAGTGATCGGGTCGCCCCAGCGCAGCAGGATGTTCGCGTCATACCCCGCGGCGACATGGTGGGTTTCGTCAATTCCCCAGGCCAGCTCGTCAAAGGCATAGCGGCTTTGGGAACCGGAGACCGCCGCATTTGCCGGGCGCGGCGCGGCGAGGGCGGGGGCGCCGAACAAGGCAGCGGTGGCGGAGGTGCCAAGCAATCCCGTCAGCACCTCGCGGCGGCCGTAGCGGGCGGCGATCACGTCGCCGATGGTGCGGTGAAGGTCCGGGTTGGTTGGAAAATCGTCAGCGGCCTCAAAGGCTTCTGCCTTGTTGCCGGTCTGCGCAGCGTTGATGATCTGCCTGCGGTTCATTGCTGCTCTCCCATAGGCCCGCAGCTTGGATGCGGATAGGCGGTTTTTCCGGAAGGCCGTGTTTTCCGCAACTCCGGGACGTCAATCGCCGTCGTTGCAGAAAAGCTGGTAAACCACTTCCAGCACCCGGCGGGGCTTGTCATCCGCCAGGCGGTAGTAGATCGCCTTGCCGTCGCGGCGCGGAATGACCAGCCCTTCCAGGCGCAGGCGCGACAACTGCTGGGAGACGGCGGCCTGGCGGGCTGACAGCAGTTCTTCCAGTTCCGTCACGGATTTCTCGCCTGAGACCAGATGGCACAGGATCATGAGCCTCCCCTGATGGCTGATGGCCTTGAGGAAGTTGGAGGCTTTGGTCGCGTTGGCGACCATTTTGTCCTTCTCTTCAGGATCCATGTCAGCTGAAAATTCGGGTAGTGGCATCTTACGTCTCCAGGCGGCACCGGGGCGCCTTACTCCTTCTTTGAAATCCGCGCAGGCAGTGATTTTGCGTAATCCGTGCGTATTATCAACATAATATGTATGAGCGCTTAGCAGAACTGAGCGGAACGGCCAAAGCAAAAGTTCGTTTGCGGCCGTTGGGGCGGGCGCTCTTTGCGTTCAGGCCCTGATCGGCCAGAACGTGCTGCGGGGCATTTTCGGGTTGCGCCCCGCCGCTGACGGCAGGCCGTCAGCTCCAGCCCTTGCGGAAGAAATGCGGCGAGGCACCGAACTTGCGCTTGAACTGGCGCGAGAAATGGGTGGCCGAGTTGAAGCCGGAAGCCAGCGCGATTTCGGTCACGCTCATCGAGGTTTCGTTCATCAGCGCGAATGCATGGCTCAGCCGCATATCGAAATAGACGTGCATCGGGCTCTGGTTCAGATAGCGCGAGAACAGCCGCTCCAGCTGGCGGCGGGAGATGTCGAGCCGGTCGCACAGCTCGCCGATCGACAACGGCTCCTCGATCGATTCCTGCATCAGCTGCAGAGCGTTCAGCAGGCGCTGGTTGCGGCTGCCGATAGCCACCGCATAGTTCGATTTCTGCGGTGCCGCCTGGCCGCCGGAGCGCACATGCAGGCACATGTCGGCGACGATGATCGCCAGCTGCTTGCCGTGGCGTTCCTCTATCAGGTGCAGCATCATGTCGGTGGCGGCATTGCCGCCGCCGCAGGTCATCAGGGGGCCTGAGATTTCAAAGATATTGGGGGAGGGCTCCAGGCTTGGGTAGCTCTCCAGGAAGCCCGGCTGGTTTTCCCAGTGCAGGGTGAACTTGTGGTTCTTGATCAGACCCGCCTGGGCCAGTGCAAAGGCGCCGGTGCAGATGCCGCCGATGGAGCGGCCAAAGCGGCTTTCGCGGCGCAGCCAGTTCAGGGTGACCTCGCTGGCGGCTGCGTGCGGTTCCACCCCGGCGCAGACAAAACCCAGCGAATCCGAGGGCAGCGGCTGCAGCTGGGTGTCTGGCGTCACCACCATGCCGTTGGAGCAGCGCACAGGCTGGCCGTCCTCCGTCATGATGTACCAGCGGTAAAGCCGGGTGCCGGTCACCTGGTTGGCAATGCGCAGCGGTTCGATTGCGGCGGCCACGGGCAGCATGGTCGCCTTGGGCAGCAGCAGGAAATAGAAATCCTGCGGCTCACCCTCGAACGGGATGGCGAGATTGGCGGCGGCGCCTTTCTGAACGAAGCTGTCATCGGACATGGCGGGACCCCAGCGCAGCACCCGGTGAAAACACCAGGCAGAATTCGGACTTGATTTTGCTTCCTAAGGTGCTGGTGCCGCCGGCAGCCGGAGAATAGCGACAGCGCTCCGGCGGATTGCGACACCACATGCAGGTTTGCGTCACCGGGAAAATGACCGCCGCCCCTTGCAGGTCAAAAGGGGCGATACTAAGACTCGGGTAACACACTGTCGGGTATGGTGCCGGACATAAACAACGCAGGCAGGTCGCAATGATTGATCCCAGAGAAACATACATGAACACCCTGGTCCCGATGGTGGTTGAGCAGACCAGCCGGGGCGAGCGGGCCTATGACATCTTTTCCCGCCTTCTGAAGGAGCGGATCATCTTCCTGAACGGCCCGGTGCACGACGGGATGAGCTCTTTGATCGTGGCGCAGCTGCTGCACCTTGAGGCGGAAAACCCGTCCAAAGAAATCTCTATGTACATCAACAGCCCCGGCGGCGTGGTGACCTCCGGCCTGTCGATCTATGACACCATGCAGTATATCAAGCCCAAGGTGTCGACCCTGGTGATCGGCCAGGCGGCCTCGATGGGCTCGCTGCTGCTGACTGCCGGTGAGCCGGGCATGCGTTTCTCGCTGCCGAACTCCCGCGTGATGGTGCACCAGCCCTCCGGCGGCTTCCAGGGCCAGGCGACCGACATCATGATCCATGCCGAGGAAACCCTGAAGCTGAAGAAGCGCCTGAACGAGATCTACGTGAAGCACACCGGCCAGGACTACGACACCATCGTCGGCGCGTTGGAGCGCGACAACTTCATGTCGCCGGAAGAGGCCAAGGAGTTCGGCCTTATCGACGAGATCGTCGAGAACCGTGCCAAGGGCGATGACGAGCAGGCCTGACGCCTGAGCTTGTGAACAGCCGTGTGCCCCGGCGATTCAGACGGGGCGCACTTTCACATTGTGGCGGCCTAAGCACTGTCTTAAGCTGGCCAAAAGATGAATTGCCCCGCAGCGCGGGCGCAGCGGACCGGGCGGACTGAAAGGTAGACCATGGCGACGAATTCAGGCGGCGACAGCAAGAACACCCTCTATTGCAGCTTCTGCGGCAAGAGCCAGCATGAAGTGCGCAAGCTGATCGCAGGCCCCACCGTGTTCATTTGCGATGAATGCGTTGAACTGTGCATGGATATCATCCGTGAAGAGACCAAGGCCTCGGGCCTCAAGGCCACCGACGGCGTGCCGACGCCCAAGGATATCTGCCAGGTTCTGGATGATTACGTGATCGGCCAAGCCACCGCCAAGCGGGTGCTGTCGGTTGCTGTGCACAATCACTACAAACGTCTGAACCACGCCCAGAAGGCAGGATCAGATATCGAACTGGCGAAGTCGAACATCCTGCTGATTGGCCCCACCGGCTGCGGCAAGACGCTGCTGGCGCAGACGCTGGCGCGGATTCTGGACGTGCCCTTCACCATGGCCGATGCGACCACGCTGACCGAAGCGGGCTACGTGGGTGAGGATGTCGAGAACATCATTCTGAAGCTCTTGCAGGCGTCCGAGTACAACGTCGAGCGGGCGCAGCGCGGCATCGTCTACATCGACGAGGTCGACAAGATCACCCGCAAGTCGGAAAACCCCTCGATCACCCGCGACGTGTCGGGCGAGGGCGTTCAGCAGGCGCTTCTGAAATTGATGGAAGGCACCGTGGCCTCGGTGCCGCCGCAGGGCGGGCGCAAGCATCCGCAGCAGGAATTCCTGCAAGTGGATACTACCAACATCCTGTTCATCTGTGGCGGTGCGTTCGCGGGCCTCGACAAGATCATCGCGCAGCGCGGCAAGGGCTCCGCAATGGGCTTTGGCGCCGATGTGCGTGACAATGACGAACGCGGCGTGGGCGAGATCTTCAAGGATCTGGAGCCGGAAGACCTGCTGAAATTCGGCCTGATCCCGGAATTCGTCGGCCGCCTGCCGGTTCTGGCGACGCTGGAGGATCTGGATGAGGACGCGCTGGTCACCATCCTGACCAAGCCGAAGAACGCGCTTGTGAAACAATACCAGCGCCTGTTCGAGCTGGAAGACACCGAACTGGACTTCACCGAGGAAGCGCTGAGCGCGATTGCAAAGAAAGCAATCGAACGCAAGACCGGTGCCCGTGGCCTGCGCTCGATCATGGAGGATATCCTGCTGGATACCATGTTCGATCTGCCGGGCATGGAGAGCGTCACCAAGGTGGTTGTGAATGAGGAGGCGGTGACCTCTGACGCGCAGCCGCTGATGATCCATGCGGATGCCGAGAAAGAGCCGGCCTCAGCGGGCTGAGCGGCAATAAGTCACTATCATGCGGCGCGGAATTTTCCGCGCCGCTTTCTTGTTGAGGAGAGCAACATGATCAAGCGGATTTCTTCGGGCGGTGAGTTCGAGGCCAAGATCGGCTATTGCCGCTCCGTGGTGGCCGGCGGTTTCGTGCATGTGGCAGGCACTGTCGGGCAGGGCGACGATGTCGTTGCCCAGTGCCGGTCGGCGCTGGACACTATTGCGGCCGCTCTGGAGAAGGCGGGCGCCAGCTTTGCCGATGCGGTGCGGGTTAACTACTATCTGCCGGACGCGGTGGAGTTTGAACCTTGCTGGCCCATTTTGGCCGAGACCTTTGGCGACAACCCTCCAGCGGCCACCATGGTGGAGTGCAATCTGATTGATCCCAAGTTCCGGATCGAGATCGAATTGACTGCGCTGGCGCCTGCTGAGGGGTGACTTGGCCGGCAGCGCAGCCGCGGCTGAGGTGAATCTGCCAAATCCCGCCAAGTCACAGGCTGTCCAGGGTGCAAGCCACTGGACCTTGGCGGGAATTTGGGCCATATCGAAGTCGGAAAAATCCGGAGGCACCCATGGGAATCCTGAACACTCTTCTGCGCGCTGTGACATGGTGGAACGGCTCCACCCTGAACACCCGGATCTTCACCGCCCGTAAGGGCATTAAGGTGGGTGAGGATGATCAGGGCAACGTGTTCTACCGCAATGCGGACGACAGCAAGCGCTGGGTGATGTTCAACGGCGAAGTGGAAGCGTCCCGCATCAACCCTGACTGGCACGGCTGGCTGCACCGCACCTTTGACGAGGTGCCGAGCGAGAAGCCGCTGATGCATAAGGCCTGGGAAAAGCCGCATCAGGAAAACCTGACCGGCACCATGTTGGCCTATGCGCCGGCCGGTTCCATCCGCGCTGGCGGCGAGCCGAAAGAGCGCCGCGATTACGAGGCCTGGGTGCCAGAGTAAACACATCTGCCAAAAAGGCTGATTTCATGTCCCATAATCCCACTGAAGTATTTGCCGGCGGCATCGTGCTGGCGGCGGCAGTCGGCTTTGCCGTTTATGCCGGACAGGCCGCTGGCCTCTCCCGCGGCGGTTCCACCTATGATCTGACAGCGTCGTTCCGTTCGCTGGAAGGCGTCAGCGTTGGAACCGACGTGCGGCTGGCCGGGGTCAAGATCGGCACCGTGACCGGTGTCGAGCTGAACCCGGAGACCTTCCGGGCCGACACCGTATTTTCGGTCAAGGAAGGGATTGAGGTCCCTGACGACAGCGCAGTGGTGATTTCCTCCGAAGGCCTGTTGGGCGGCAATTTCGTCGAGATCATGCCGGGCGGCTCACCCTTTGCCTTCGAACCTGGCGATGAGATCGAGGATACCCAGGGCGCGGTCAGCCTGATTTCGCTCCTGGTGAAATTCGTGGCAGGCGGCGGAGAAGAGTCTTGAGACACCTGGCTGCAGCACTGACGGCTGCCCTGCTGGCGCTGCCCGCCTTGGCGCAGGAGCAGGCCACCCAAGGGACGGCGGCGGTGCTGCGGGCACTGGATAAAGTTAACGGCCATTCCCTGGATGCCGAGGTGGCCATTGGTGCCAGCGCCGAGATGTTCGGCCTGCTGGTGACCGTCCGGGACTGCCGCTATCCGGCGGAGAACCCGACCGGGGACGCCTATGCCTTCTTGTCGGTGCAGGACCCCAAGAACGGTGCAGAGCATTTCCAGGGATGGATGATTGCCTCCAGCCCGGCGCTGAATGCGCTGGACCACAACCGCTACGATGTCTGGGTTATCCGCTGCAAAAGCAGCTGAGGGTCCGGTACCGGCGGCCGCATAAAATCCGCCTCCTTTTCCAAAGCCTCGCGCAGCAGCGCGCGGTAGCGCGCGCGGGTGACCTCGACCCCGCCGAGGGACGCCAGGTGCGGGGTCAGAAACTGCGTGTCGCACAGGGTGAAGCCCGCCTGCACCAGCCGGTCGGTCAGGTAGGCCAGCGCCACCTTGGAGGCGTCGCGGCGGCGGGAGAACATGCTTTCGCCAAAGAACGCGCCGCCCAGTGTAACGCCATAGGTGCCGCCTGCCAGCTCGCCCTTGTGCCAGACCTCCAGCGAGTGGGCGTTGCCCATCATATGCAAATCCATATAGCGGTCGCGGATTTCGCTGTTGATCCAGGTTTCGGCCCGGTCCGCACAGCCATCCACCACGCCCGCGAAATCCCGGTCCACGGTGATCAGGAAGCCGCCGTTTCGGATGCGCTTGGCGAGCGAGCGGGAGATGCGGAAGCCGTCCAGCGGCAGGATTCCGCGCCGCTTGGGATCGACCCAGAACACTTCGGGGTCGTCGCGGTGTTCGGCCATCGGGAAAACACCGGCGGAATAGGCGTGCAGCAAAAGATCGGCAGTCAGGCTCATGATGCCGCCAGTATAAAGGGGAAAGGCAGGGAAAAGTAAAACGGGGCGCAACCGGATGGTGCGCCCCGCGGTGTTTCAGCCCGGCGTGTTTTCTTCCAGCCAGCGTTCCAGCCAGTGGATGCCGTAGTTGCCGGTGTGGATGTCTTCTTCCTGCAGCAGCGCATGGAACAGCGGCACGGTGGTGTCGATGCCGTCGATGATCAGCTCGCCAAGTGCGCGGTTCAGGCGCGCCAGCGCCTCGGTCCGGTCGCGTCCGTGCACGATCAGCTTGCCGATCAGCGAGTCGTAGTAGGGCGGGATTGAGTAGCCATCATAAAGCGCCGAATCCATCCGGACACCCAGGCCGCCGGGCGCGTGGTACTGGGTAATCTTGCCCGGGCAGGGCGAGAAGTTCGGCAGTTTCTCGGCGTTGATCCGCACCTCGATGGCGTGGCCGTTGATCTCCAGGTCATCCTGGGTGAACGACATCGGCAGGCCTTCGGCGACCCTGATCTGCTCGCGCACCAGGTCGACGCCGAAGATGGCCTCGGTCACCGGGTGCTCCACCTGCAGGCGGGTGTTCATCTCGATGAAGTAGAACTCGCCGTCCTCGTAGAGGAACTCGACGGTGCCGGCGCCGGAATAGCCCATCTTGCCCACGGCGTCGGCGCAGATCTTGCCTATCTTGGCGCGTTCTTCCGGGGTGATGCAGGGGCCGGGGGCTTCCTCGAAGACCTTCTGGTGGCGGCGCTGCAGGGAGCAGTCGCGCTCGGCCAGGTGGATGCCGGTGCCCTTGCCGTCGCCAAAGACCTGAACCTCGATGTGACGCGGCTTCTGGAGGTATTTCTCCATATAGACTTCGTCATTGCCGAAGGCGGCCTTGGCCTCGGAACGGGCGGTGGAGAAGGCCGAGACCAGCTCTTTCTCGTTCTTGGCCACCTTCATGCCGCGGCCGCCGCCGCCGGCGGTGGCCTTGATGATCACCGGGTAGCCCATGTCAGCTGCAGCCTTCTTGGCTGCCGTGATGTCGGGCACGCCGCCTTCGGAGCCGGGCACCACCGGGATGCCGAGGTTCTTGGCGGTTTCCTTGGCGGTGATCTTGTCGCCCATGATGCGGATATGCGCCGCGGAAGGACCGATGAAGGTCAGGCCGTGGTCTTCGATGATCTGCACGAAGTTGGCGTTTTCCGACAGGAAGCCGTAGCCCGGGTGGATCGCCTGGGCACCGGTGATCTCGCAGGCGGAGATGATGGCCGGGATCGACAGGTAGCTTTGGGCGCCTGACGGCGGGCCGATGCAGACCGATTCATCGGCCATGCGGACGTGCATCGCGTCGGCATCAGCGGTGGAATGCACCGCGACGGACTTGATGCCCATCTCGCGGCAGGCGCGGATCACGCGCAGGGCGATCTCGCCGCGGTTGGCAATAAGGATCTTGTCAAACATGGCAGACCCTTATTCGATGATGACCAGAGGGGACCCGAATTCAACGGCGGCGCCGTCTTCGACCAGGATGCGCTTCACGGTGCCTGCCTTGGGCGCAGGAATGTGGTTCATGGTCTTCATGGCTTCGACGATCAGCAGGGTATCGCCTTCGCTGACCTGTGCGCCGACGGAGATGAAGGAGGGCGCGCCGGGTTCCGGCTGGAGGTAGACGGTGCCGACCATCGGCGAGGTCACGGCGCCGGGGTGGCTGGCCGGATCGTCGTTTGCGGCTGCCGGGGCGGCAGCGGCAGGCGCGGCTGCGGCGGCAGTCGGTGCGGAGGCAGGCACCTGTACCTGCACCGGCGCGGCGGCCATTGCGGTCTGGCGCGATACGCGCACGTTCAGGCTGTCATCATCGCCATAGTCGCGTTTGACCTGCAGTTCTGTCAGGTCGTTTTCGCGCAGCAGTTCCGCCAGCGCCTTGATGAATGCCACGTCAGCTTCGTGAGATTTGTTTGTCATATTGTCCTCAGCCAATTCCGACAGGCCCGCCGATTAGGGCGGGCAGGAAATTAGGGCGCTTATAGGGCAAGGATTACCGCAAGGAAAGCACTCCTGAACTGCGCTGTAACATGAGGTCTATGGCGCGGATTCGCAATTGCCGGCGGGAAATTCCTGCCTAAAGCGGCATTCCGGTCAGTTTTGCCACCAGTTCCGGCAGCTTGCGGGCGCCGAATTTCTGCAGCAGATGCGCGCGGTGGCTTTCCACAGTGCGGTAGGACAGGTCCAGCTGCTTGCCGATTTCCTTGGCCGACAGGCCCTTGCAGGTGAGGATCGCCACCTCGCGCTCGCGCGGGGTGAGGGAGACGACGGGACGGTCGTCGGAAATGTCGGCAAAGGACCAGATGCCGGTCTGAAACGGCGCCTGCGGCGTGACCGACCGCCCGCGCACCCGGCACCAGAACAAGGCGCCGGAGCGGCGGCGCATGATGCGCTCGTCGCTGTAGCTGCCGCTTTGCGCCTCAGGCTGCTGCAGCAGGGCGCCGATGCGGTTGAAGTCCTCCTGGCTGGGATAGAGCTCAGCAATCAGCATGCCGGTATAGTCGCCGGGTGCGCCGCCAAAGGTCGCGGCGAATTGCAGGTTGCACCGGGTGATGACGCGGCGTTCCAGAACCGCGAGGCCCACGGGGGCATGGTCAAAGGCAAGATCGCTCATATGGTATTCTTACGCAGGTATTTTTGCGGAATTGAAGGGCTTTGCCTGTGCGTGCCAGTTTCCGGCCGCAACAGCAAGCCGGGGAGGGGAAGAGGATGAATATCGCAGTATGGCTGGCACGGATGGCGGCGGCAGAGGGTGCGCGCCCGGCGCTGTACTTGGGGCAGGCGCTTATGGCGGATTACGCCGGGTTCCATGCGCGCGCGGCCTCTGTTGCGGGCTGGCTGCAGGGGCAGGGCATCGCGCCGGGAGACCGGGTCGGTATCTTCATGAAGAACTGCCCGGACTACCTGATCGCGCTTTACGGCACCTGGTATGCCGGTGCGGTTGCTGTTCCGATCAATGCCAAGCTGCACGGCAAGGAGGCGGAGTTCATCCTGCAGAACTCCGGTGCCTCTCTGGTATTCACCGCGCCGGGGCTGACGGAGGCGGTTCAGGAGGCTGAGGCCGCAGTGCGCTGCGTGGATATCACCGGCACGGAGTATGCCGTTGCGCTGCAGGCGGATTCTGTGGCGGAACCTGCCTCGCGCCTGCCGGGGGATCTGGCCTGGCTGTTTTACACCTCCGGCACCACCGGGCGTCCCAAGGGGGTGATGATCACCCACCGGATGCTGATGAACATGGCCATCGCCTATTTCGCTGACGTGGATCAGGTGAGCGCAGAGGACCACGCGCTGTATGCGGCACCGATGAGCCACGGTGCGGGGATCTATGCCATCCAGCACGTGCTGGCGGGTGCGCGCCATGTCTGCCCGGAGTCGGGCGGCTTTGACGAGGCGGAGATTTTCGATCTTGCCGCGCATTTCGGGCGGGTTCACATGTTTGCCGCACCAACGATGGTCACGCGCATGACCTCAGAGGCCAAGCGGCTGGGCCGCGAGGGCGAGGGGCTGCGCACCGTCGTTTATGCCGGCGGGCCGATGTATGTCGCCGACATCATTGAAGCGGTGGCGCATTTCGGCCCGGTCTTCGTGCAGGTCTACGGTCAGGGCGAATGCCCGATGGCGATCACCGCGCTGCCGCGCGAGGACGTTCAGGACCGCGTGCATCCCCGCTGGAAGGAGCGGCTGGCCAGCGTCGGCAAGGCGCAGAGTGTGGTGGAAGTGCGGATTGGCACGCCGGAGGGTGAATTCCTTCCCGCAGGGAGCCATGGCGAGATCATGGTGCGGGGCGACGCGGTGATGCCCGGGTACTGGCAGAACCCCGAAGCCACGGCCAAAACGCTGGTCAACGGCTGGCTGATGACCGGCGACATGGGGGTGCTGGACGAGGATGGCTACCTGACCCTGCAGGACCGCTCCAAGGATCTGATCATCACCGGCGGCTCCAACGTCTACCCCCGCGAGGTGGAGGAGGTGCTGCTGATGCATCCGCAGGTGCGCGAGGTTTTCGTGGTGGGCCGTCCCCATGCGGACTGGGGCGAGGAAGTGGTGGCCTTTGTCGTGGGTGATGCGCCGGACGCGGAGCTGGACGAGCTGTGCAACAGCCGGATCGCGCGGTTCAAGCGGCCCAAGGCGTACTTGCGCATCGAAGCCCTGCCCAAGAACAACTATGGCAAGGTGCTGAAAACCGAGCTCCGCAAGCGGCTGGCGGGGAGCCGGTAGCGGCAACAGGGGTTCAGGCGGCGGTTTTGTAGACTTGCCACCTGTCCGGCAGCCCCTTCAGTTCGTGCGAGCCCAGGGATTCGAAGCAGAAGCCGGACCCGGCTACCAGATCCTTGACCGTGCGCGAGACAACGATATCGCCTGGCTGCGCGAGGTCCGCGATCCGTGAGGCGATGTGGACCGCCAGCCCGCGCACATCGTCCTCGGTGATCTCGACCTCGCCGGTATGCACCGACACCCGGATATCCAGCCCGAGCTGGGCGATGGCGTCGCGGATGGCGCTCGCGCATTGGATGGCCCGGCCGGGGCCGTCAAAGGTGGCAAGAAAGCCGTCGCCCAGCGATTTGATCTCCCGCCCGTCGAACAGGCGCAGTTCCTGCCGCACCCGGCTGTCATGGGCGTCTTTCAGGCTTCGCCAGGCGCTGTCGCCCATGGCCTCAGCGCGGGCGGTAGAGCCCACGATGTCGGTGAACACGATGGCGGCCAGTACCCGGTCAACAACCGGTTCGGGCTTGGCGCCGGTCACGAACTCCTCGATTTCCGCAACGATCTGCGCTGCCTCCGGCCCGAGGAAGGGGAAATGATCCACCCCCGGCAGCTCAACCAACCGGGCTTTCGGGATGCGGGCCGCCAGGGTGCGCCCGCCTTCGATATCAATCAGCGCATCCTCGGTCTTGTGCAGCACCAGCGCGGGCGCCTTGATCGCCGGCAGGATGGCGGTGATGTCGATCTGGCTGTTGACCTTCATGATCTCGATCACATCGCGGGGCGATGCGCCGGTGCGCTCGTATTTGCCCCACCAGTCCTGGATCTGGAGATCCCCGGCCGTTGACGGGCAGAACAGCGGCAGGCTGGTGCCGCTTCCCCACGCGGTTTCGGCGTAGTCGAACAGCTCCTGCAGTGACTCCTGCGTCGGGAACCAGGAGGTGAAGCTGGCAAAGGCCCCGTAAAGGATCAGATGCTCGCAGCGCCGGGCATGGTAGGCTGCGAACACAGCGGCAAGGGAGCCGCCCTCTGAAATCCCCATGACCGATGCGGTGTCAAAGCCGACAGCATCCATCACCGCGCGGATGTCATCCATCCTCTTGTCCATGTCCGGAGTCGCCACGCCGCGGTCCGACAGGCCGGTGCCACGCTTGTCGAACACCGCGACACGGGCGAAATGGCCGATCCGTTCCAGCCAGCGGGCAAAGCCCGGCTCGTCCCAATAGGTTTCGATCTGCGAGATGAAACCCGGCACGAACACCAGGTTACGCGGCCCGCTGCCAAAGGTCTGATAAGCGATATGGACATCGCCGCTCTTGGCGTATTGCGTCTGTGGTCTCATGGTCAGCCCCCGTTGACGGCAATTTGCGCAGCGGGTCCGGGGCACAGAGTGCCGGGAAGTGGAGCGATAGGCGGCGAGGCTGCGCCGCGCCGCTGCGAGCCTTCCCACTCACTTTAGCAAATTCCGGCTGCGAAGTCAGTTTCGCAGGCCGCGCAAAAAAAGAGGCCAGCCCTGAATGGAGCCGGCCTCAGTCTGCCACTGCCGGCACGCGGGTGGCCGGCAAGACGGAGATGAATTCTTGGCGCGCGCCTCAGATCGCCAGGTATTCGGCGCGCAGTTCCTCGTTTTCGAGAACCTCGGCGGCGGTACCGTCAAAGACGATGCCACCGGTATCGAGGATCACCGCACGGTCCGCCAGTTCCAGGGCGCGGACCGCGTTCTGCTCGACAATAATGGTTGTCATGCCCTGTTCCTTGATGTGGATGAGGGTCTTTTCGATCTCGTCGACGATCACCGGCGCGAGGCCCTCGTAAGGTTCGTCCAGCAGCAGCACCTTGATGTCGCGGGCCAGCGCGCGGGCAATCGCCAGCATCTGCTGTTCGCCGCCGGACAGGGTCACCCCTTCCTGCTTGCGGCGTTCGCCAAGGCGCGGGAACAGGTCGTAGAGGCGCTCCAGCGACCAGCCGATGGGCGGGGCGATCTGCGCAAGCTGCAGGTTTTCCTCCACCGTCAGGCCGGGGATGATGCGGCGGTCTTCGGGCACCAGGCCCAGGCCCTCAGCAGCGGCTTCATAGGACGTCATCTTGTGCAGCGGTTTGTGATCCAGCCAGATCTCGCCGCGGGTCACCATGGGTGAGCCGGTGCGGGCGATCGAGCGCAGGGTCGAGGTCTTGCCCGCGCCGTTGCGGCCCAGCAGTGCCAGGATCTCGCCCTCGTGGACGTTGAAGCTGATGCCCTGCACGATGTAGCTCTCGCCGTAATAGGCGTGCACATCCCAGACCGACAGGAAAGCCGGGGCGGTGGTGGCCACGTTGGCGTTCTTGGAGAAATCGGGTTTCACATTCATGGTGTTTCTCCTTTACGCGCTTTCGCCCAGGTATGCTTCGCGCACCTTGGGGTTGCCGCGGATGTTCTGCGGATCGTCCTCGACCAGCGGGGTGCCTTGCGCCAGCACAGTGATCCGGTTGGCGAGGCTGAACACCACATGCATGTCGTGCTCGATGATGGCGATGGTGATGTCACGCTCGTCGCTGATCTGTTTCAGCAGGTCGATGGTGTTGTTGGTGTCGGCCCGCGCCATGCCGGCGGTGGGCTCATCCAGCAGCAGCAGACGCGGCTCCTGTGATAGGCACATGCCGATCTCCAGCCGCCGCTTGTCGCCGCGGGACATGGCGGCGGCGTGCATGTGCCGCTTGTCCGCCATATTCATTTCTTCCAGCATGTGCTCAGCCTTTTGCAGGATGTCCTTCTGTTTCAGCACCGCGGACAAAGCGTTCAGCTCAAACGCGCCATCCCGTTTGGCAAAGCAGGGGATCATCATGTTTTCCAGCACCGTCAGGTCGCCGAAAATCTCCGGCGTCTGGAACACGCGGCTGATGCCCATCTGGTTGATTTCGTAAGGAGCACGGCCCAGCACCGACTGGCCGTCGAACATGACGGAACCGGTGTCGGGGATCAGTTTGCCCACCAGGCAATTCAGCAGCGTGGACTTGCCGGCGCCGTTCGGACCGATGATCGCATGGACCGAGTTTTCCTGAACGCTGAGGTTCACGTTGGACAGTGCCTGCAGGCCGCCGAACCGTTTCCCCACGTCTTTGACTTCAAGGATACCCATTGTTCTGTCTCCTTATTCCGCGGGGTTGGTTTCGCCAGAGGCGTTGCTGTCTTTGGCCTTGCGGCCGCGCAGCCAGCCCTTGATCCGCTGGCCGCCCTCAACAAGGCCACCGGGCAGGAAGATCACCACCAGCATGAACAGAATGCCCAGGGTCAGGTGCCAGCCCTTGCCGATGAAGGGGTGGATGATGAACACCACTGCGTCCTCCATCCCGTCCGGCAGGAAGCTGAACCAGGTGTGCAGCACGTTGTCGTTGATCTTGGAGAAGATGTTCTCGAAGTACTTAATGAAGCCTGCACCCAGGACCGGGCCGATCAGCGTGCCGGCACCGCCGAGGATGGTCATCAGCACCACCTCGCCGGAGGCGGTCCACTGCATCCGTTCAGCCCCCGCCAGCGGGTCCATCGAGGCCATCAGCCCGCCTGCAAGACCCGCATACATTCCGGAGATAACAAAGGCCGCCAAAGTATAGGGACGGGTGTTAAGGCCGGTGTAGTTCATCCGCTGCTGGTTCGATTTCACCGCCCGCAGCATCATGCCGAAAGGCGAGCGGAAGATGCGGATCGCCAGATAGAAAGCAGCCAGCATGATCAGCGCGCACAGGTAGTAGCCGGCATTGAACTGGAAGGCCCAGGGGCCGACAGCCAGTTCGAAGGTGGAGCGCATTTCCAGCCCGAACAGGTTGGTCACCGGGATCGAGCCGTCCGCGGTGGCGGAGACACCCAGGATCCGGGGATCTTCCAGCGTCAGCTGCAGGCCGGTCTCACCGTTGGTAACCGGGGTCAGCACCGAATAGGCCAGGTTAAAGGACATCTGCGCGAAGGCCAGTGTCAGGATCGAGAAGTAGATGCCGGAGCGGCGCAGGCTGATAAAGCCAATGAGCAGGGCGAACAGGCCCGCGACGATGACCGACAGCACAATAGCCGGGATCACGTTCATGCCAATGAGCTTGAACATCCAGACGGCGGAGTAGGAGCCGGCGCCGAGGAAGGCCGCGTGGCCGAACGACAGGTAGCCGGTGAGGCCGAACAGGATGTTGAAGCCGATGGCGAAGATCCCGAAGATCACGAAACGCTGCATCAGGTCCGGATAGCCCGCGTTGAACTGCGCCATGGCGCTGCCGGTCGGGAAGGGGTTCAGGATGAAGGGGGCGAACAGCGTCAGGCAGGCGACGATGATCAGCAAAGAAGTATCTTTTTTATCCAGTCCGAACATGTCTTAGTCCTCCATCACGCCTTTGCGGCCCATCAGGCCCCGCGGACGGGTCAGCAGAATGATGATTGCGACCACATAGATGATGATCTGGTCGATGCCGGGGATCAGAGATTTGATCTCGTTCATCGAGGCAAAGCTTTCGAGCACACCCAGCAAGAAACCCGCCAGCACCGCGCCGGGCAGGGAGCCCATGCCGCCGACAACCACCACCACGAAGCTGAGAACCAGGAAATCCATGCCCATGTGGTAATTGGGTGAGTTGATCGGTGTGTACATGACGCCGGCCAGGCCCGCGACGGCGGCGGCGATGCCGAACATGATGGTGAAGCGGCGGTCGATGTTGATGCCCAGGAGGCCCACCGTCTCGCGGTCGGCCATGCCGGCCCGCACCACCATGCCGAAGGTAGTGAACTGCAGGAAGCTGAAGATGCCGCCGATAATCAGCACAGCGAAGAAGAAATAGACCACGCGCCAGACCGGATAGACGATGTCCATGCCGATGGCTGCGCCCAGGTTCACAACGCCGTTCAAGGCATCCGGAGCCGGGGTCTGGATCGGGTTGGCGCCATAGAAGTATTTCACCACTTCCTGCAGCACGATGGCGAGGCCGAAAGTTACCAGGATCTGGTCGGCGTGGGGGCGCTTGTAGAAGTGCTTGATCAGGCCGCGCTCCATCACGTAGCCGACGCCGATCATGATCGGGATCGCAAACAGGATCGCAAGCGGCACCGCCCAGTCGATGATGCTGCCGCCGATATCGGGGCCGAACCAGGCCTCCACATAGGGGGTTTTGACCTTGAGCGGGTTGCCCAGAAAGTCTTTCTGGGATTCGTCCACGAGCTCAAAGCTGAGGTTCAGGATGCGCTGCAGGGTGACGGCGCAGAAGGCGCCGATCATGAACAGCGCCCCATGGGCGAAGTTCACCACGCCCAGCGTGCCGAAGATGAGTGTCAATCCCAGCGCGATCAGCGCATAGGCCGAGCCTTTGTCGAGCCCGTTCAGGATTTGCAGGAGAATGGCGTCCATGGGTCCCACCGTTAGTCAGGTTGGGGAAGGCCCGCCCGGCGGGGGAGCGGACGGGCCGGTTGGGGCAGCCGGAGCCCGGTGCGGACTCCGGCCCGGAACTTTAAAAATTCCGGTGCCCTGCGGCTGGCTTATGCGCCCGGGTTGCAGGAGCCTAGATTGCCGCCTGCGAACATCGGGTGGTCCGGTGCGTATTCCACCTGTGCCCGCGGGGTGACTTCGACCACTTCCAGAAGATCGAACTCCGAGGTCGGGTTTTCTTTGCCGCGCACCACCAGGACGTCCTTGAAGCACTGGTGGTCTTCGGCGCGGTAGAGGGTCGGGCCGTTGCCCATACCGTCGAACTCAAACCCTTCCAGCGCCTCCACGACTGCACAGGGGTTGAAGCTTCCCGCGCGCTCGACCGCGTCTGCATAAAGCAGGGTCTGCACATAGCAGGTGTGTGCGGCCTGGCTCGGCGGGAAGCCGTATTTGGTGCCAAAGGATTTCACGAAAGCCATGGAACCTTCATCCTGCAGCGTCCAGTGCCAGTTGGTGGAGCCGTGGATTCCCTTAACGTTTTCGCCTGCGCCCTTGGCCATCAGGCGGGAGTAGAGCGGCACGACGATCTCGAAGTTCTTGCCGTTCACCACTTTCTCGCGCAGGCCGAACTGCACAGCATTGGTCAGCGAGTTCACCATGTTGCCGCCGTAATGGTTCAGCACCAGCACGTCGGCGCCGGAGTTCAGCACCGGGGCGATGTAGGAAGAGAAGTCAGTTGCGGCCAGCGGGGTGCGGACCTTGTTCACGGTCTGCCATCCCAGCGCCTCGGTGGCGGCGGCAATCGATTCCTCCTGGGTCCAGCCCCAAGTGTAGTCGGCGGTCAAGTGATAGGCGACCCGGTCGGTGCCATAGAGGTTCTTCAACACCGGCGCCAGCGCCGCGCCCGACATGTAGCCGTTGAAGAAATGGCGGAAACCGTTGGCCTTCTTGTCCTTGCCGGTGGTGTCGTTGGAGTGGGTCAGGCCGGCCATGAAGATCACGCCGGCCTCCTGGCAGAGACCCTGCACCGCGATGGCAACGCCGGAGGAGGAGCCGCCGGTGATCATCACCGCGCCGTCCTTCTCGATCATCGACTTGGCGGAGGCGCGGGCGGCGTCGGACTTGGTCTGGGTGTCGCCGGTGACATATTCCACCTTCTTGCCTAGGATGCCGTTGCCCTGCAGCGCCTTGGAGCTGAAGGTGTTCATCATGCCGCCGTCGCCGCCGCCGTTCAGGTGCTCGACCGCCAGCTCATAGGCGCGCAGCTCGTCGGCGCCTTCGTCAGCGTAGGGGCCGGTCTGGGGCACGTTGAAGCCCAGGGTGACGGTGCCGCCGGTCGGCTCGTTGGTAAAGGCCGCGGCGGAAGAGGCGGTAAAGATGGTCGGCAGCGCCACGCCGGCGCCTGCAATTGCGCCGGTCTTAAGGACTCTGCGGCGCGAAACGTCAAATTCAGACATGTATTCCTCCCTGATATGATTGGTGCCTTGCAGCTCCTCACTTCTGCGCGGTACCAGCACATTGCGTGCAAAATCAGTATGAGAGGCTCATGTAAACTCAGGCAATAAAACCCTTTTACAGCTTGAAAATTCTGTAAAGAACTGAACAGTATTCCTGGGTGATCTGTAAACAAAGTTATTTTGCGTTGCAGAAAGCCGTTGAAATGGAAGTGTTTTGGGAGGCCCGCCAGCATGGCACGCGACACCCTGACCGGCAGCCGGATCCGCGAACGCAGGCTGATCCTGGGCATGCGCCAGGCCGAACTGGCGCGGGAGGCGAGAATCTCACCCTCCTATCTCAACCTGATCGAGCACAACCGCCGCAGAATCGGCGGCAAGCTGCTGGTTGGGATTGCCGGGGTGCTGGGGGTGGAACCGTCGATGCTCAGCGAGGGGGCAGAGGCGGCGCTGATCTCGACCTTGCGGGAGGCCGCGGCGGACAGCGGTGTGCCGATTGCGGAACTGGACCGGGTTGATGAATTCGCCGGCCGCTTTCCGGGCTGGGCAGAGGTTCTGGCGGCGGGCCACCGCCGCATCGCCACCCTGGAACGGACGGTGGAAACCCTTTCGGACCGGCTGACCCATGACCCCAACCTTGCAGCCTCGGTGCATGAGGTGCTGTCGACCGCCGCCGCGATCCGCTCCACCGCGTCGATCCTTGCGGAAACCGGCGAGCTGGAGCCTGAATGGCGCGACCGTTTCCACAAGAACCTCAACGAGGATTCGCTGCGTTTGTCCGAAAGCAGCCGGGCGCTGGTGAGCTTTCTGGATGAGGAAGGCGCAGGTGCCGACCGCCGCGGCATGCCGCAGGAGGAAGCGGAGGCGTTTTTCCTGAGCAACGGCTTTCATTTCCCGGCCCTCGAAAACGGCTCTGCCACGCCAGAGGACCTGGTGCTGGATGAACCTGACCTGACCGGTGAGGCGGTGCGCAGCCTGGCGATGGCAGCGCTGGAGCAATACCGCTCCGATGCCCGGGCAATGCCGCTGCGCGCGCTGGAGCAGGAGATCGCCGCCGGCGGGATTGATCCGGTTGCCTTGGCCCGCCGGTTCAACTGCGCGCTGCCTGCGGTGCTGCGCCGTCTGGCGGCGCTGCCGGAGGAGGTGCTGGGCCAGGAGACAGGGCTGGTGATCTGCGATGCCTCCGGCACGCTGCTGTTCCGCAAGCCGGTGACAGGATTCGCGATGCCGCGCTTTGGCGCCTCCTGCCCGCTGTGGCCGCTCTATACTGCCTTGGTGCAGCCGAATATGCCGGTCAGGCGCAACGTGGTCCAGCACGGGCGCAATGCCGCGGCCTTTGATTGCATGGCCACGGCCTGGATGCAGAATCAGCCGGATTTCGGCGAGGATCCCCTATACCGCGCGGTGATGCTGATCCTGCCAGGGGCCAAGGACGCGCAGGATCCCCAGCCGGTCGGCGCCAGCTGCCGGATCTGCCCGCGCCAGGGCTGTCCGGCGCGGCGCGAGCCGTCGATCCTGAAGGAAGAGTTTTGACACTCAGGCGGGCGGGCGGCTAACCTGCGCAAAAATAACCGCGTGTCCGGGCTGTCCAGGCCGCAGGGCCGCGCCGGGAGGAAATTCTGCTGATGGGCAGGCATGTTGTTCTGATTGAAGATGAGCCGAACATTACCGAGGCGATCCGGTTTCTGCTGATGCGCGACGGCTGGAGCGTGGACGCGCATACCGACGGTGCAACTGCGGTTGAGGTGATCCGGGACGCGGGGCCGGACCTGGTGATTCTGGACCTGATGCTGCCCGGCAAGAGCGGCCTGGAAATCGTGCGGGAGCTGCGCACGGTGGAGGGGATGCAGTCTCTGCCGGTGCTGATGCTGACAGCCCGCGGCCAGATGCGGGACCGTGAAATGGCGGAGAAGGCAGGTGTGACCCGGTTCATGACCAAACCGTTCTCCAACGCCGAAGTGCTGACCGCGGTGCGCGACCTGCACGCCCAGGCCGGGCAGGGATAACGGCGCCATGGCGCTGGGAAGCGGCGAAGAACAAGCGGGCACCCGCACCGAGCGCCAGACTTACCGCCGCCGCCGGCTGATGGACATTTCCAGGCTGCTGCCGGTGCTTGGGGCGTTGCTGCTGGCGCTGCCGCTTTTGTGGCCCGAAGCCTCGGCCCATCCGGCGGCGCGCGGCGGGGTCAGCATGTCGGTCGCCATCATCTACGTCTTTGCCGTCTGGGTCGGCCTGATCGCCGCCTGTTTCGTGTTCAGCCTGGCGGTGCAGCGGTGGGCCGACCACTGGACCGGTGGGGGGCCGGACGGGGCCGGCAGCCCAAGCCAGGACCCGGACGGAACGGAGGACAGCTGATGGCCTCTCTCAACGTCCTTGCCTTTGTCTGCCTGGCCTATGTGGCCTTTCTGTTCTTCATCGCCTTCTGGGCCGACCGCATGGCAAGCCGCGGCCGCAGTGCCGCCTGGATGCGCTCGCCGCTGATCTACACGCTGTCGCTGTCGATCTATTGCACCGCCTGGACCTTTTACGGCGCCGTTGGTTATGCGGCGCGGTCGGGGCTGGAGTTCGTGACCATTTACCTCGGCCCGTCGCTGGTTATGATCTGCTGGTGGTGGGGCCTGCGCAAGCTGGTGCGGATCGGGCGCAGCCAGCGGATCACCTCCATCGCTGACCTCCTGTCCTCGCGCTATGGCAAGTCGAACCTGCTGGCCGCCGGGGTGACCATTCTGGCGGTGATTGGCGTCACCCCGTATATTTCCCTGCAATTGCAATCCGTTACGCTGTCTTTTGCAATCTTCGCCGAGGCCGACCCGCTGCGGGGATACAACGAAACCTCCATCGTGTTCTGGGTTGCTGCGGGGCTGGCGGTGTTTGCCATCCTGTTCGGCACCCGCAACCTCAACGCCAATGAGCGCCACCATGGGGTGGTAACCGCGGTTGCGCTGGAGGCGATTGTCAAACTGGCGGCGCTGCTGGCGGTCGGGATATTTGTTGTTTGGGGCATTGCCGGCGGCGTCGGCGAAACGCTGGCGCGCATCGACGCCTCCCAGATCGGGCAGTGGAACGTCGACGGCAGCCGCTGGGCCACGATCACCTTCCTGGCTGCTGCGGCTTTCATTTGCCTGCCGCGCATGTTCCAGGTGATGGTGGTAGAGAACGAGGACGAGCGCCACCTGCGGATCGCTTCCTGGGCGTTTCCGCTGTACCTGCTGCTGATCTCAATGTTCGTGGTGCCAATTGCCGTTGTCGGGCTGGACCTGCTGCCTGCCGGGTCGAACCCCGACATGTTTGTGCTTACGGTGCCGCTGCAGCAGGGCCAGCAGGGGCTGGCAATGCTGTCTTTCCTGGGCGGTTTTTCCTCGGCCACTTCGATGGTGATTGTGGCGGCGATGGCGCTGTCGACGATGGTGTCGAACCACATCGTGATGCCGGTCTGGCTGCGGCTGCAGAACCGGCAGGCATCGGTTTCGGGCGACGTGCGCGACGTGGTGCTGCTGTCGCGGCGGGTGTCAATCGCGGCGATCATGGCGCTGGGGTATTTCTATTACCACCTCTCCGGGGGCGCCGCGGCGCTGGCGGCCATCGGCCTTATTTCCTTTGCCGGGGTGGCGCAGCTGCTGCCCGCTCTGGTGGGCGGCCTGTTCTGGCGCGGCGCCACCCGCAGCGGCGCCTTGGCGGGGCTCACTGTCGGCTTCGGGATCTGGCTTTACACCATGCTGCTGCCGGCCCTGGGCGGCGGACTGCTGCCGGAGCACATCCTGCGCTATGGGTTGTTCGGGCTCAGCTGGCTGCGGCCTGAGGCGCTGTTCGGGATCGAAGGCCTGGACCCCACGGTGCATGCGGTGATGTGGTCGATGAGCCTCAATGCGCTGGTGTTCTGCCTGGTCTCGTTGATGAGCTTCCCCAGCCCGCTGGAGCGGCTGCAGGGCGCCCAATTCGTCAATGTGTTCGACCATTCGGCGGGGCCGCGCGGCTGGACCGGATCGGTGGCGCAATGCGAGGATCTGATGATCATGTCGCAGCGGATCCTGGGCGCCACAGAGGCGCAGGCGTTCTTCCAGCGCGAGCGGATGCGCCAGGGCGGCCGCGGTCCCTTGCCGGAGCCGACGCCCGCCTTTCTGGAGCGGCTGGAACGGGAGCTCAGCGCCTCCATCGGGGCGGCGGCGGCGCATGCGATGATCGGTCAGATCGCTGGCGGATCCTCAGTTTCGGTAGCCGATCTATTGGCCGTGGCGGACGAAACGGCGCAGATGCTGGAATATTCCAGCCGTCTTGAGGCGCAATCGGCGGAGTTGTCAGCAACGGCGCGCAAGCTGCGGGAAACAAATGAGAAACTCACTCAACTTTCCGAGCAGAAGGACGCTTTCCTGAGCCAAGTCAGCCATGAGTTGCGGACCCCGATGACGTCGATCCGGGCATTTTCCGAGATCCTGCGCGATGCCGGGCAGCTCAACCCGCAGGAGCAGCGCCGCTATGCGGGAATCATCCATGACGAAACGCTGCGACTGACCCGTCTGCTGAATGACTTGCTGGATCTCAGCGTGCTCGAAAGCGGTCAGGTCAGCCTCAACGTCACAGCGGGTACACTGTCCGAAGTGCTGGATCATGCCGTGGCTGCCGCGCTGGCGGGGTCAGAGAAACCGCTGACAGTCCGGCGCAGCCCGGAGGCGGAAGGTTTCCGCATTTCCTCTGACCTGGACCGGCTGTCACAGGTGTTCATCAACCTGATCGCCAACGCCCAGAAATATTGCGACGCAGAGCAGCCGGAACTGACGGTATCCGCTTCGGCGTCCGGCGGGCGACTGCACATTGATTTCACCGACAATGGCAGCGGTGTGCCGGCAGATTCCCAGCAGATGATTTTTGAGAAATTTGCGCGGGTCAGCCCGGAGCGGGCAGGCGGCGCCGGCCTTGGCCTAGCGATCTGCCGCGAGGTCATGCAGCGGCTGGGCGGCGATGTGTCCTATCTGCCGGGACGCGGCGGCGGCGCCTTCCGGGTTTCCTTGCCTGCCGCAGGCGAAAAGGCGGCGTAACTGGTCTGGGAATACAGAAGTTGTTAACCCCCTTTCGGTTAAAACCGGGGAAACGGGACGCGCAAGGGGCAGGTTGAACAGCCTATGTCTGAGACAGAAGCAGCAGAGGCAGGCAGCGGCAGGCAAAATGTGCTTGCACGCAAGCTGGCGGCGACCAAGGAAGGCGCCGGGGGGCTGACCAGTTCCCTGACCCTGAAGGCGTTGCGCCGGTCGGTCGCGCGCGCGGCCGCGGACCTGTGCAATCTGCCGATGGCGGTGCTGGCGGCGCGTCAGTCCAACCGGGTATCCGAAGACCTGGCCGAACAGCTGTCGGACAAGGATCTTCTGGTGGTGCTGGACTGCCCGCAGGGGCGGCTGGGTGCTGCCAGCATGGATGCGGCGACCGTGACGGCGCTGATCCAGCAGCAGACCATCGGTGCGGTCATCGGCAAGGCGCCGTCCGAGCGCCACTACACGCCCACCGATGCAGCAATGACCGCAGACTTCCTGGAGCGCAGCTTTGCCAAGGTTGTGGCGATGCTGGACGGCCAGGCGGACCAATCCCTTTTTTCCGGTTACCGCTTTGGCGCCCAGGTCGAAAACGTGCGCAGCCTGGTGCTGGGCATGGAGGCCGATGACTACCGGGTGATCGAGCTGAACCTGGACCTTGCTTGCGGCGCCATGCAGGGGGTGATGAAGCTGATCCTGCCCGAACCCACGGCAGAGGACTTGCAAGGCGGCCAGGGCAGCGCCAGCGGCCCGTCGCTTGGGGCCAGTCTCGATTCGATCCGGGCCGAGCTGACTGCTGTCCTGTGCAGGATGCGGGTGCCGGTTCAGAAATTTGCCAGCCTGCAGATCGGCGATTCCATTCCGTTGGATTCTGCGTTTCTCTATGAAACCGACCTGCTGACCATCGGCGGCAATCCTGTGGCGCAGGGGCGGCTTGGCCAGATGAACGGCTCGCGTGCGGTGCGCCTGAACCCGCCCAGGAACAGCCGGCCTGCAGACATTGCTGCGGATGCGGCGGCGTTCTCAGAAGGCGGCGGAATGCAGGCTCTGCCGGACGCGACGACAGAATTGGGGCTGGATATGGGAATCGCTGCGCAAGGCTTGCAGGTCCCGATGGATGACATGGGGCTCCCGGCGCTGGACGCCGGGACGGCTTTGGATGCCACGTCGCTGGATGCCGGCGCTGGCGGCGGGATGCCCCCGCTTGGCGGAGAGGGGCTGGATGACGGCCTTGGCGGCGGACTCGGCGGAGAGATGGATCCAATGGGCCTGCCTGCGCTTGACGGAGATGGCGCGCTGAGCATGGATGGACTGGAGGGCGGCCTGCCGGATCTTCCGGACCTGCCCGATTTGCCGGACCTGCCTGCGGGTGACCTGGGTGATTTTTCAGGTTGTGATGCAGAGGAGATATCCCAGCTGGCCGGGCTGGAAAGCGCATTGCCGGATGGCTGAGCCCCGTCGGCGAAGCTGCCGCGGACCCTTGAAGACCCTCATATCACTTGCCGTCAGTACCGGTCAAATCCCCTATTTTTTGCCAAAGCGCGCCTTAGGTAGCGGTGACAGTGGCAAGGGCAGAACCGGGCTGAAGCCGGCCACACCTTGTTCGGCCCTGACATTGGGCACGGAGGGGGCCGGCTCCAGGGAAACGGCTGGCAAGTGGAGAAAATTGGGTGATTTAAGGGGCAGCGGCGGCGCAGCGCCGCCCGTCCCGCGGCCCCTGAACTTTACCTTAGGTGCCGGCCAGAGAAACCAGTGCCGGGCGCAGCCCGTCCAGCTGATACCCTGCGGCCTGAGTTTTTTGCAGGATCTCGTCAGGGGACAAGTCGCCGGCTTGACTCAGCGCCCAGACCACCGAGCAGCGCGTGCCTGAGGCGCAGTAGGCCAGCACGGGGCCTTCGCAGCCCTCATACAGTTCACGCTGCAAAGCAACATTTTCCGGCGTCATGGTCTGATGGGTCAGCGGCAGAACCTCGAACCGCAGGCCCGCGGCCTCGGCAGCGGCACGGATGGTCTCTGCCTGATGGCTGGGTGGCACTTCCTCATCCGGGCGGTTGCAGATCACCGTCTTGTAGCCGGCATCGGCAATGGCGGGCAGGTCCTCGGCCGAGATCTGCGGCGAGACCGAATAGCGGGGGGTGATTACGCGTGCATCCATGGCCCGAGTCTTTACGCGTTTGCAGCGGCCCGGTCCAGATGCCGGATGAACCATGGCGCGGCCATCATGCCGCAGGCCATTGCCGCAAAGAACAGCAGGCCCTGCCAGCTGTTGTAGCTGAGCGAAGCCATCGCCGGGCCGGGGCAGAGGCCCGCCAGCGCCCAGCCGGTGCCGAACAACACGGACCCAAGCACAAGCCGCCTGTCCAGATCGGCGGAGGGCGGGGCGGGGAAGCTGCCGCCGGCCGCAGGTTTGCGCCCTTCAGCCAGCCGCCATGCCAGCGCCATCGGCAGCAGCGCGCCGCCCATTACGAAGGCCAGGGTGGGATCCCAATCGCCAAGGATATCCAAAAAGCCCTGCACCTTGGCGGTGTCGGTCATCCCCGACAGCATCAGTCCGGTCCCGAACAGGCTGCCTGCAAACAATGCCAGAAGAATCCGCATCATCAGATCACCCCCAGAAGCTGGCGCAGAACCGCCAGTGTCAGAATGCCGGCCAGCATGAAGGCCGCTGTTGCCGAAATGCCGCGCAGGGACAGGCGGGAAATGCCGCAGACCCCGTGGCCTGAGGTGCAGCCATTGGCAACCCGGGTGCCGACACCAACCAGCAGGCCGGCCAGCACCAGAACCGCAGCATTGCTGGTGACATGGGTATCTGGCGTGCCGCCTGTCAGCAGCCCGATCAGCAGCGGCATGCCGATCACCCCGGCGATGAAAGCGGTCCGTTCGGCCGCGGTGTTGCGGCCGCTGCCATCCAGCAGCCCGCCAAGTATTCCGCTGGCCCCCATGATACGGCCGTTGCCCAGCAGGTAGACCGCGCCGCCCAGCCCGATCAGCAAGCCGCCGCCCAAGCCCCAGATCCAATCCGTTTCCATGTGTGGTCTCCGTTACTTTGCGGTCAGAGCTTGTTGACCGGGATCTTCAGGAACACATCGCCCTGTTCGTCCGGCTCCGGCATCTGGCCCGCGCGCATGTTGACCTGCAGCGAGGGCAGGATCAGCCGCGGCATGCCCAGTGTCGCGTCGCGGGCGTCGCGCATTTTGACGAACTCCTCGATGCTGCGGCCGGAGCCGACATGCACGTTCAGCGCCTTCTGCTCACCGACAGTGGTTTCCCAGGCATAGTTGTCACGCCCCGGGGCTTTGTAGTCGTGACCTACAAAGATGCGGGTATCATCCGGCAGGGACAGGATCTTCTGGATCGAGTTGTAGAGATCCGCGGAAGAGCCGCCGGGAAAATCGCAGCGGGCGGTGCCGAAATCGGGCATGAACAGGGTATCGCCGACAAAGGCTGCATCGCCGATCACGTAGGTGAGGCAGGCCGGCGTGTGGCCGGGCGTGTGCAGCACCTCGCCGCGCATCTGGCCGATCATGAAGCTGTCGCCCTCGCGGAACAGCCGGTCGAACTGGCTGCCGTCGCGCTGAAACTCGGTGCCTTCGTTGAACACTTTGCCGAAGGTGTCCTGAACCACAGTGATCTGGTCGCCAATGCCGATCTTGCCGCCCAGCTGGTCCTGCAGATACGGCGCTGCGGACAGGTGGTCGGCGTGCACATGGCTCTCCAGGACCCATTCGACGCGCAGGTTTTCGGACGCGATCCAGGCGATGATCGTATCCGCGGAGGCGGTGCAGGTGCGCCCCGCTGCCTGGTCATAGTCCAAAACCGAGTCAATAATGGCGCAGGCGGATCCTTCCGGTTCGCGCACCACGTAGGAAACGGTGTTGGTGGCTTCGTCGAAAAAGGCTTTGACGGCGGGGGTCATCAGGTAGTCTCCCTTGGGTTCGCAATTCATATAAAGATTTGAGAATATGTTTCAAGCCTGCCGGCGGGCGGCGCTGAAGGGTCGTTGAATCATCACCTCCAGCTGATTCAAGTCAAGGCGCAGGGATGCTGCGCTGCGATAAGCTTTCCGGGATGCCGCGAGGCCCTTGAAAACATCATTTGAACAGTAAAACTGCGTAAATAAGCGGCAACATGCTCAAATGGCGCAGGTATTCATACGCCTGTTGTGAAATACCGGGATAACCTCATCATGAGTCAGGGAGGACTGCTATGACACGTGAAGATCTGCTCAGCACCGTCGAGAGCCTGGAAACCCGGATCCGCAAGGAAAGCGGCGCCGAACGGCTGGCCATGCGGCCGGAGTTCATCCGCCTGCTGGACTACATGCGCAAGACCGGTGCCGAGGTTCCCGGCCGGCTGCGCCGCCTGGAGGCTGCGCTGTGCGAAGAAGCGGTTGAGGAGATGTTCGACAACGTGCCGGTCTGACCGGGGGCAGGGCCGCTATGGGGCGGCCCGGGCGTCAGCCCAGGAAAATGCCCACCATCACCAGCATCAGCCCCAGGACCGACAGCAGCAGGGCGCCCAGATTGTACGGCAGCACCGATTGCACGACGGCGCGCAGCGCCTCGTCGTCCAGTTGCTGGCGGCGGGCGCGGGCGACCTTGATGATGCACCAGACCAGTCCCAGCAGGCCGGACACGGACACGGCGGCTCCGGTCCAAACGATGAGATCGAACATGGGTAGGCTCCTGCGGGGTTTCGTGCTGCGATGCGCGTAGCCGATCCGGTCAGCGCGTGCAAGCGCGCGGGCTCCACTTGCGCCAGAGCGGCGCCGGATTTTGCCGCTTTGATCGCCTCTGCCGCTTTCCCGTCTTGCGGCGCAGCGGGCAGGGCGCTATCCCCTTGCTCCGACAGCAACTGACAGCATGTTCGACGGAGCCGCAGATGGACATCACAGAAGACGAAAAAAGCGAAAACTACCGCGTGACCGCTGGCGAGCTGCGCCAGTTCATCGAACGGTTCGAGCGGCTGGATGAAGAAAAGAAAACCATCGCCGAACAGCAGAAAGAGGTGATGGCCGAAGCCAAGGGCCGCGGCTATGACACCAAGGTGATGCGCAAGATCATCGCCCTTCGCAAGCGTGACGAGAACGACATCGCCGAAGAAGAGGCGGTGCTGGAAATGTACAAGGAAGCGCTCGGCATGTAAGCCGCGATTTCCCGTTGAGCTGAACAGCCGCGCAGGTCCCGCACCTGCGCGGCTTTGTTTTTGGGTATTCGCGGCTAGAAATTTTAAGCTTGAAATAAATGCTGCAGCGGCGCTAAAGTCAGCCCAGGCAGTAATCAGCAAAGGAGTTCCGCCATGCCGGCCATCAGCGTGCATCCCGAAGGGTGGAAGCCCGCAAAAGGCTATGCCAACGGCATGGTGGCGGAGGGCCGGCAGCTGTTTGTCGGCGGCCAAATCGGGTGGACTGCAGATCAGGTGTTCGAGGCGCAGGACTTTATCGGCCAGATGAGCCAGGCGCTGCGCAACATTCTGGAGGTCGTCAAGACGGCAGGCGGCTCTGCTCAGGATATCACCCGGCTCACTTGGTATGTGACGGACAAGGCGGAATACCTGGCCCATCAGGCGGAGGTTGGCAGGGCCTACCGTGCGGTAATGGGCTATCACTTCCCGGCGATGACCATGGTGGTGGTGTCCGCCCTGATCGAGGATGAGGCCAAAGTGGAAATTGAGGCCACCGCAGTTCTGCCGTCCTGACCCTGCAGAAAGACCGCGAGGACCTCGTTTGAAGGCGCCGGATTGCCCGGCAAAAGGGCGGAAAACGCGGCCTGAGCGGTCTCCGGTTGCTGGTGCGCCCCTGTTTTTAGAGCATAAGGCCGGAATTGGCCGAAAGGCGTTCCGGCATAAGTGCCTGATTTCAGGCCTTTGCAAGCCGCTCCTTCAGGGGCGGCATTTTTTTGCCCTGCGGAAAAATTTTACCAGTTGATAAAAAACGAGACTGTGGCACTCTGATATCAGAACAACAGAAAATCAGGGAGACACCCAATGGCGACCAGCCATCAGGCATCCGGCATTCAGGCAGCGCGGCTTGACGCTGCCGGGATCGCTGAGAATTTCTCGGACCTTCACCCAGCCTATGACGCTCACGAGGCAGCCGTGGCGGCGGACCGCTGCTATTTCTGCTATGACGCGCCCTGCATGACAGCCTGTCCGACCACCATCGACATCCCCCAGTTCATCCGGGAGATTCAGGCGGGCCACCCCGAAAGCGCAGCCAGGACCATTCTGGAGCAGAACATCCTTGGCGGCATGTGCGCCCGGGTCTGCCCGACGGAAACGCTGTGCGAGGAAGCCTGCGTGCGCGAAACCGCCGAAGGCAAGCCGGTCGAGATCGGCCGCCTGCAGCGCTATGCCACCGACACGCTGATGGAGAAGGGGGTGCATCCCTTCACCCGCGCTGCCGCCACCGGCAAGAAGATCGCCGTGGTTGGCGCCGGCCCCGCGGGCCTGGCTGCTGCGCACCGGCTGGCGATGCTGGGCCACGACGTGGTCGTCTATGACGCCAAGTCCAAGGCCGGCGGGCTCAACGAGTTTGGCATCGCGGCCTATAAGACCACCAATGACTTCGCCGCGCGCGAGGTCGACTGGCTGCTGCAAATCGGCGGCATCACCATGGATTACGGCAAGAAGCTGGGTGCGGAGCTGTCGCTGGACGGGCTGACGTCTGCTTATGACGCGGTGTTCCTGTCCATCGGCCTTGCCGGGGTCAACGCCCTGCGGGCGCCGGGCGAGGACAAGGACGGCGTGCGGGATGCGGTGGAGTTCATCGCGGAACTGCGGCAGGCCGAGGATTTGACCGCGCTGCCGGTGGGCCGCAACGTGGTAGTGATCGGCGGCGGTATGACCGCGGTGGATGCCGCGGTGCAATCCAAGCTTCTGGGCGCCGAAAATGTCACCATCGCCTACCGCCGCAGCCGCGAGGAGATGGGCGCAAGCCGCTTCGAACAGGATCTGGCGGCCTCCAAGGGCGTCAAACTGATGTTCAACGTTATGCCCAAGGCAGTGCTTGGCAATGGGTCGGCAGCCGAGATCGAATTGGAGTATACTGAGGTCGCGGACGGCAAGGTTTCCGGCACCGGCGAGACCGTGCGGCTGGCGGCCGATCAGGTGTTCAAGGCGATCGGGCAGACGCTGGAAGGCCAGCCCGATGCGCTGGCGCTGGAGGGCCGCAAGATCAAGGTGGACGCCAGCGGGCGCACCTCGGTGGCCGGGGTCTGGGCCGGGGGCGACTGCGCCTCGGGTGGCGAGGACCTCACCGTGACCGCCGTGGCCGAGGGCCGCGACGCCGCAATGGACATTCACTCCAGCCTGATGGGCTGAGCCAGTTCGGGTGCGGTTCCACTGCACCCAAGCTAGCCTTAAGAGGAGAGATCAAATGGCTGATCTGACAACAGAATTTCTGGGAATCAAATCCCCCAACCCATTCTGGCTGGCCTCTGCGCCGCCGACCGATAAGGAATACAATGTCCGCCGCGCATTCGAGGCCGGCTGGGGCGGCGTGGTCTGGAAGACCCTGGGCGCCGAAGGCCCGCCTGTGGTGAATGTGAACGGCCCGCGTTACGGCGCGATCTGGGGCGCCGACCGCCGCCTGCTGGGCCTCAACAACATCGAACTGATCACCGACCGCCCCCTGCAGACCAACCTGGAGGAAATCACCCGGGTCAAGAAAGACTACCCGGACCGTGCCGTCATCGTGTCGATCATGGTGCCCTGCGAGGAGCAGGCCTGGAAGGATATCCTGCCGCAGGTCGAGGCCACCGGCGCTGACGGGATCGAGCTGAACTTCGGCTGCCCGCACGGCATGGCCGAGCGCGGCATGGGTTCCGCGGTGGGGCAGGTGCCGGAATACATCCAGATGGTCACCGAGTGGTGCAAGAAATACTACTCCAAGCCGGTGATCGTGAAGCTGACCCCGAATATCACCGACATCCGCAACCCGGCCCGCGCGGCAAATGCGGGCAATGCTGATGCGGTCAGCCTGATCAACACCATCAACTCGATCACCTCGGTCGATCTGGACAATATGGCGCCGGAGCCGACCATCGGCGGCAAGGGCACTCACGGCGGCTATTGCGGACCGGCGGTGAAGCCGATTGCGCTGAACATGGTCGCGGAAATCGCCCGCGACCCGCAGACCCGCGGCTTGCCGATTTCCGCCATCGGCGGTGTTACCACCTGGCGCGATGCGGCGGAGTTCATGGCGCTGGGTGCCGGCAACGTGCAGGTCTGCACCGCGGCGATGACCTATGGCTTCAACGTTGTGAAGGAGATGATTTCCGGCCTGTCTACTTGGATGGACGAGAAGGGCTATGCCTCCACCCAGGACTTCATCGGCATGGCGGTTCCGAATGTGACCGACTGGCAGTATCTGGACCTGAACTATGTCACCAAGGCGAAGATCAGCCAGGACGACTGCATCAAATGCGGCCGCTGCTATGCCGCTTGCGAGGACACCTCGCATCAAGCGATTGCGATGAGCGAAGACCGGGTGTTTACCGTCAAGGACGACGAATGCGTCGCCTGCAACCTCTGTGTGAACGTATGCCCGGTGGAGGGCTGCATCACCATGGAGGAGGTGCCGGCTGGCCAAATCGACGAACGCACCGGCGAGGTGGTCTCGGGCGAATATGCCAACTGGACCACGCATCCGAACAATCCGTCGGCAACAGCCGCGGAGTAACTGAAACGCGCCCGGGCGGGCGCGCTGTCTCCCCGTTGGCTTTACGCCCCGGCTGCCTGGCCGGGGCTTTTTTCATCCGGCTTGGTTTTGGAAATAGGCAGGGCGGCGCAGTCCGTTCCGAAGTGTGAGCACACCGGAAGGCTGCGTCAGGTTTTAGGTGTAAGCATCCGCCGGTAAAGGGTTTCCAGATACTGCGGCGCGGCATCGAATGGGTCTTCGTCCCTCATCAGCGTGCGCACCTGGGCGTCGAAATCGGCGTAATGCTGGGTCAGCGACCAGATCGAGAATAGCAGGTGCTTGGGATGGGCGCGGTTGATCCGGCCGGCGTCCATCCAGCCCTGCAAGAGCTGCGCCTTTTCCTCGACCAGCACGTTCAGATCCGAAGCGATCACATCATGCAGCCGCGGTGCGCCTTGAACGATTTCATTGGCATACAGCCGGCTCTCGCGCGGGAAATCCCGGCTCATCTGCAGCTTGCGCTGCACATAGGCAAGGATCTCCTCCAGCGGCTCACCCTCCGGGTCCAGGGCCCGCAGCGGGTCCAGCCAGGTGTCCAGCAGCCCGGCCATCAGCTCGTTGAAGATCGCTTCCTTGGACGGGAAGTAATACAGCAGGTTCGGCTTGCTGAGCCCGGCCGCCTTGGCGATCTGGTCCACGGTGGAGCCGCGGAAGCCATGGCTGGAGAACACGTCCAGCGCGGCCTCCAGAATGGCGGCGCGATTCTTTTTCTGAATGCGTGTGGGCGCGCGGTCTGCGGGCATGTCCGTCCTTGTCTGATTTTGCCGCAGCCGCCAGCGGAAGCGCGGAATTTCACCTATTTCCGGCAAAAGCACCGATTTTTTCAAGAGCCACGCGGCAATTTCTTGACTGGTGGTGAGCCCGTGATAGCGTGAGTTTGACCAGTTGGTCAAATCAAAGGCGGGCGCGCAAAGACCACAGCTTTGATGAGACCGGCACTCAAAGCCACCTAACACGGCGCCAAGCCGGACAGCCCGCAAAGACGGGCGCACAGGGAAGGAAGCTGTTGATGACGTCGCTTGGACAGAATCTGAAAATCGATGGTGACAGGCTGTGGGACAGCCTGATGGAGATGGCCAAGATCGGCCCCGGCGTGGCAGGCGGCAACAACCGCCAGACGCTCACCGACGAGGACGGCGAAGGCCGCGCGCTGTTTCAAAAGTGGTGCGAGGAGGCAGGCTGCACCATGGGGCTGGACCAGATGGGCAACATGTTTGCGCGGCGTGAGGGCACCGACCCGGACGCGCTGCCGGTCTATGTCGGCTCGCACCTCGACACCCAGCCCACCGGCGGCAAATATGACGGGGTGCTGGGCGTGCTGGCGGGGCTGGAACTGATCCGCTCGCTCAACGACATGAACATAAAGACCAAGCATCCGATTGTGGCCACCAACTTCACCAACGAGGAAGGCACCCGCTATGCTCCGGCCATGCTGTCGTCGGGGGTGTTCGCGGGCGTGCACACGCAGGACTGGGCCTACGACCGGGAGGATGCCGAAGGCAAGAAATTCGGCGATGAGCTGAAGCGCATCGGCTGGCGCGGCGAGGAGGAAACCGGTGCCCGCAAGATGCACGCCTTCTTTGAGCTGCACATCGAGCAGGGACCGATCCTGGAGGCCGAAGGCAAGGACATCGGCGTGGTGACCCACGGCCAGGGCCTCAGCTGGACTCAGGTGACGATCACCGGCAAGGACGCCCATACCGGGTCCACCCCGATGCCGATGCGCCGCAACGCGGGCCTCGCGATGGCGCGCATTCTGGAGGAGGTGGACGCAATCGCCTGGAGCCACGCACCCCATGCAGTCGGAGCGGCGGGCCATATCGACGTCTACCCGAACTCGCGCAACGTGATCCCGGGCAAGGTGGTCTTCACCGTCGATTTCCGCAGCCCGGAACTGGACGTGATCACCGACATGGAAAGCCGCCTGCGCGAGAAGGGCACCCAGATTGCCGAGGCGATGGGGGTCGGGATCGAGTTCGAGAAGGTAGGCGGCTTTGACCCGGTGGCCTTTGACGAGGGCTGCGTCAGCGCGGTGCGCAATGCGGCGGACCGTCTCGGCTACTCGCATCTGGATATCATCTCCGGCGCCGGCCATGACGCCTGCTGGATCAACCGGGTGGCGCCGACCGCGATGGTGATGTGCCCTTGCGTCGACGGGCTCAGTCACAACGAGGCCGAGGAGATCAGCAAGGAATGGGCCGAGGCCGGCGCCAATGTGCTGTTCCACGCGGTGGTCGAAACAGCGGAGATCGTTGAATAGGGGGCGCTGCCCCCGCGGCCCCTTGGGCCGCTCCCCCGGAGTGCTTCGGGAAAGATGAAACAAGCTGCGCCAGACAGCGGAAGAGATAAGTGGAGGCGCCAAAATGCGCCCCGATTCAGGGAGTAATAACCATGAGTAAAGTCATCCGAGGCGGCACCATCGTGACCGCCGATCTGACCTACAAAGCCGATGTGCTGATCGAAAACGGGGTGATCACCCAGATCGGCCCGAACCTGAAAGGCGATGAGGAGCTGGACGCCACCGGCTGTTACGTGATGCCGGGCGGGATCGACCCGCACACCCATCTGGAGATGCCCTTCATGGGCACCTATTCATCGGACGATTTCGAGAGCGGCACCCGCGCCGGGCTGGCGGGCGGCACCACCATGGTAGTGGATTTTGCTCTGCCCAATCCGGGCGAGAGTCTGCTGGACGCGCTGAAACGCTGGGACAATAAATCTACCCGTGCCAACTGCGACTATTCCTTCCACATGGCGGTGACCTGGTGGGGCGAGCAGGTCTTTGACGACATCAAGACCGTGATCCAGGAGCGCGGCATCAATACCTTCAAGCACTTCATGGCTTACAAGGGCGCGCTGATGGTGAACGATGATGAGCTTTATGCCTCGTTCAAACGCCTCTCGGAACTGGGCGGCATCGCACTTGTGCATGCCGAAAACGGCGATGTGGTTGCGGAATTGCAGGCCAAGCTGATGGCCGAGGGCAACACCGGACCGGAAGCCCATGCCTATTCCCGTCCGCCGCAGGTGGAGGGCGAGGCCACCAACCGCGCGATCATGATCGCCGATATGGCGGGGGTGCCGCTGTATGTGGTGCATACCTCCTGCGAGGACAGCCACGAGGCCATCCGCCGCGCCCGGATGCAGGGCAAACGGGTCTGGGGTGAGCCGCTGATCCAGCATCTGACCTTGGATGAGAGCGAATACTTCAACAAGGACTGGGATCACGCCGCCCGCCGGGTGATGTCGCCGCCGTTCCGCAACAAGCAGCATCAGGACTCCTTGTGGGCTGGTCTGCAGTCGGGGTCGCTGTCGGTGGTGGCGACGGACCATTGCGCCTTTACCACCGAGCAGAAGCGCTATGGGGTTGGCGATTTCACCAAGATCCCGAACGGCACCGGCGGCCTTGAGGACCGGATGCCGATGCTGTGGACCCACGGGGTTGAAACCGGCCGCCTGACCCCGAACGAGTTTGTGGCCGTTACCTCAACAAATATCGCCAAGATCTTGAATTGCTACCCGAAAAAGGGTGCGGTTCTGGTTGGCGCCGATGCCGATCTGGTGGTCTGGGACCCGGAAAAGCGCAAGACGATTTCCGCCGCCAGCCAGCAGTCCTCGATCGACTACAACGTGTTCGAAGGGCATGAGGTGAAGGGCCTGCCGCGCTTTACCCTGACCCGCGGCCATGTGGCGGTGCACGATGGGGAGATCCGCTGCCAGGAGGGCCACGGCGAATTCGTTGCCCGGGAGCCCAACACCACGGTGAACAAGGCGCTGTCGACCTGGAAAGAGCTGACGGCGCCGCGCCCGGTGGAGCGCACCGGCATCCCGGCAACAGGCGTGTAAATCAGGAGCGGGCTGCCGGTATCGGCGGCCCGTTTTCCTGTGTGAAATCAAGGCGAAGATATGAATATGGAACCGACCACCCAGGCAATCCGACCCGAGGCCGCCGCTTCCGCTCCTGTCCCCGCAAACTGCGTGATCGAGGCCCGGAACCTGGACCTGACCTTCCAGACCAACGATGGCCCGGTGCACGCGCTGAAGGATGTGAGCCTGGAGATCAGCAAGGGCGATTTTGTCTCCTTCATCGGCCCTTCGGGCTGCGGCAAGACCACCTTTCTGCGCTGTATCGCGGCGCTGGAAACACCAACCGGCGGCAGCCTGAGCGTCAACGGCATGACCCCGGATGAGGCGCGGCGCAACCGCGCCTACGGCTATGTGTTCCAGGCGGCGGGGCTGTACCCCTGGCGGACCATCTCCAAGAACATCAAGCTGCCGCTGGAGATCATGGGATATTCCAAGGCGGAGCAGGAAAAGCGCGTTAACCAAGTCTTGGAACTTGTTGAATTGTCAGGCTTTGGCGGCAAGTTTCCCTGGCAGCTGTCCGGCGGCATGCAGCAGCGGGCCAGCATCGCGCGGGCGCTGGCGTTTGATGCCGACATCCTGCTGATGGACGAGCCTTTCGGGGCGCTGGATGAGATCGTGCGCGACCATTTGAATGAGCAGTTGCTGAAGCTGTGGGCGCGGACCAACAAGACCATCGGCTTTGTCACCCACTCAATCCCTGAGGCGGTGTATCTGTCCACCAAGATCGTGGTGATGTCACCGCGGCCGGGCCGCATTCACGATGTGATTGACAGCACCTTGCCCAAAGAACGGCCGCTCGATATCCGCGACAGCCCGGAGTTCATCGAGATCGCCCACCGGGTGCGCGAGGGCCTGCGGGCGGGGCATGGCGATGACTGATATTGCCAGCACGACCCGCCGGAACAGGGGGGTGTCCTGCGTGCACCCCTTGTGCACCGCCTGTGCACCGGGCGGCAGCCAAATGGGGAGGGCGCGGTCATGAAAAGCCTTGTTGCCGTCCTCACCGTGCTCGCCGCCATCATCGCTTTCTGGTACGCGGCCTGCGTGCCGATGAACATCAAGGGCGTTCTGGACCAAGCAGAGCGGGCAGGGATTGAAGTCACCCCCGCGACCGCCAAGGAACGCCGGGACAGGGGCGAGATCGGGCTGGTGGTGAACAACACATTTGCCATCGGCGAGACCTGGGTGCAGGAGCGCCCGCGGCTGCCCGCGCCGCATCAGGTGGCGGTGGAACTGTGGGAGACCACGGTGGAGAAGAAGATCACCTCCAAGCGCAGCCTGATCTATCACGGGGAGGTGACGCTGAGCGCCACTTTGCTGGGCTTTGCCATTGGCACCGGGCTGGGCATTCTGCTGGCGGTGGGCATCGTGCATAGCCGGGTGATGGATATGTCGGTGATGCCCTGGGCGATTGTCAGCCAGACCATCCCGATCATCGCACTGGCGCCGATGATCATCGTGGTGCTCTATTCTATCGGGGTGCAGGGGATCATTCCCAAGGCGGTGATCTCGGCCTACCTCAGTTTCTTCCCGGTTGTTGTTGGCATGGTGAAGGGGCTTCGGGCGCCGGATGCGATGCAGCTGGATCTGCTGAAAACCTACAATGCCAATACGAACCAGGGGTTCTGGAAGCTGCGGCTGCCGTCCTCGATGCCATACCTGTTTGCGTCGCTGAAGATCGGCATTGCTGCGTCACTGGTGGGGGCCATCGTGGGTGAGCTGCCGACCGGCGCGGTTGCGGGCCTTGGCGCGCGGCTTTTGGCGGGCAGCTATTACGGGCAGACCGTGCAGATCTGGTCGGCGCTGTTTGCGGCGGCAATTCTGGCGGCGGCGCTGGTGGCGCTGCTGGGACTGATTGAAAAGCTGGTGCTGAACCGGATGGGGGTGCGGGCATGATACTGGTGATCCTTGCAATCCTTGTCTGGTGTTTGGGCTGGTGGCTGAACAGCCGGCTGGCAAACAGCCCGGCCTCGAAAACCCGCGCGGTGCAGCTGCTGGTGCCGGCCATCTTCGGCATCACCGTGCTGGTGGTCTGGGAGCTGCTGGTCAGGGGGCTGGCGGTGTCGCTGGTGATCCTGCCTGCGCCCACGGTCATTGCAGCGCGCTTTACCTCCAGCCTGCCGATCCTGTGGGAGGATTTTGCCCAGACCATCCTGAAAGGTGCGCTTGGCGGCTATGTGATCGGCTGCGGCGCGGCGTTTCTGACTGCGATTCTGGTGGACCGCAGCGATTTCCTGCGCCGCGGGCTGCTGCCGGTCGGCAACTTCGTGGCGGCGCTGCCGATTGTCGGCACCGCGCCGATCCTGGTGATGTGGTTCGGGTTCGACTGGCAATCCAAGGCCGCGGTGGTCGTGGTCATGGTGTTTTTTCCGATGCTGGTGAACACCGTGGCGGGGCTGCGTGAGACCTCGGCCATGCAGCGCGATCTGATGCAGACTTATGCGGCGACCTACTGGCAGGCGTTTTTCAAGCTGCGCTTGCCGGCGGCGCTGCCGTTTGTGTTCAACGGGCTCAAGATTTCGACCACCCTGGCGCTGATCGGCGCGATTGTGGCGGAGTTTTTCGGATCGCCCACCGTTGGCATGGGCTTCCGCATTTCCACCAGCGTCGGCCAGCTGGCGCTGGATATGGTCTGGGCGGAGATCGTGGTGGCGGCGCTGGCCGGGTCGGCCTTTTACGGGCTGGTGGCGCTGGTCGAGAAGAGCTTTACCTTCTGGCATCCGTCACAGCGGGGCTGAAAGTTGAACCGTCCCGCCGGCTGCGGGGCGGTTTTTGCGGAAATCTTGCGCGGGGTGCCTGCAAAGGCTGGCCTCATAAAGAAAAAACTTTGAACGAATGGTCAAACCCGGGCAAGCTTCACATCATAATCAATAGGGAGAACGAGACATGAAACATCTGATGACGGCGGCAGCGCTAGCACTGGGGGCCGCGGGGGCGGCGCAGGCGGCGGATGACGTGACGCTGCAGCTGAAGTGGGTGACCCAGGCGCAGTTCGCGGGCTATTATGTGGCGCTGGACAAGGGGTTCTATGAGGAAGAGGACCTGAATGTCACCATCCTGCCGGGCGGCCCGGATATTGCGCCGACCCAGGTGATTGCCGGCGGCGGCGCCGATGTGACGGTGGAATGGATGCCGGCGGCGCTGGCGGCGCGGGAAAAGGGCCTGCCGCTGGTCAATATCGCACAGCCGTTCAAATCCTCCGGCATGATGCTGACCTGCTGGAAGGATGCCGGCATCGAGAGCCCCGAGGATCTGAAGAACCGCACTTTGGGGGTCTGGTTCTTTGGCAATGAGTTCCCCTTCATGAGCTGGATGAGCCAGCTGGGCATCGACACCGATGGCAAGGACGAAAACGGTGTCGAGGTGCTGAAGCAGGGTTTCAACGTTGACCCGCTGCTGCAGCGCCAGGCGGACTGCATTTCGACCATGACCTATAATGAGTACTGGCAGGTGATCGATGCGGGCGTGTCCCCGGATGAATTGGTCACCTTCAAATACGAGGATCAGGGCGTCGCAACGCTGGAAGACGGCCTGTATGTGCTGGAAGAGAACCTGAGCGATGAGGCCTTCACGGATAAGATGGAGCGCTTTGTGCGCGCCTCGATGAAGGGCTGGAAATACGCAGAGGAGAACCCGGATGAGGCAGCGGAAATCGTGCTGGACAATGACGCCTCCGGCGCGCAGACCGAAACCCATCAGAAACGGATGATGGGCGAGATCGCCAAGCTGACCGCAGGCAGCAACGGCGCGCTGGACACGGCGGACTATGAGCGCACTGTGGCGACTCTGATGGGCGGCGGCTCGGACCCGGTGATCACCAAGCAGCCGGAAGGCGCCTGGACCCATGCCATCACGGATGCGGCGCTGAAGTAAACCTTGGGAACGGCCAAAGGCCTTGCAGCCCCGCCGGATCCGGTCCGGCGGGGTTTTGCGTGAAAGGTTCAAGGTTTGGTTAAAATTGCAACAAAATTCCAGCCGAGAGAATAAACGCCCTCAGGTTGTTTAAATTTATGTTAGCATGACCTTATGGGAGAGGTGTGCGAACATATCCCTGAACGGCAAGGGCCTGCTGGCAGTGCGCCGCAGTATTTGTGCCTTTGCTCTCAGCCTGACGCCGCCGAATGCCGGTCCAGGTATGCGGTCAAGGGCCGGTTTGCCTTGCTGGATGTGGCCAGCCGGAGCAGCGCCTTGCCTTTGATGGCGCTGTGCCAGGCGGCGCATGACCGGAAACTGGCGACTGGCCGGGCGCAGATTCTGGTGCTGTATGAGCTGGAGCCGCCGGGGCTGGCAGAGGCTGGCGCAGGACACAGCGATGTTGTGCCTGTTGCGGTGTGCAAGCTTGAAAGAATCGCCCATGCCGACCTGCTGCATGCGCTGGCCAGCGGCTTTGACGTGATCTACTTGCAGGCCTGTTCCGCGCCGCAAGGGCAGGATCTGCAACGGCTGGAAGTGGACCTGGTGCGGACCCTGGGCGGATTGGGCCGGATCCTGCTGTTCAACGGCGCTGCCGGGCTGGACCGACGGCTGGCAGCGCGGCTGCTGCCGTTTCCCTCGGTCGCGCCTGAGGTGCTGGCGGTGGGCAGCCGCCGGGATACGGCCCGTGCAAGCGCCGCAGCACTGCTGCCTGCAAGCACCGGCCATGCTGATCTGCCGGATCAGGCGCCGTACGGCTCTGTCAGCCTGGATGAAGGCCTGTGCAACACCTGCAGCAGCTGTGTCTGGGTATGCCCGTCAGATGCGCTGAGCCTGACCGAGAACGGAGGCGCGCTGAGTTTTGTTGAGTCGCTGTGCACGCAATGCGGCTTGTGCGTTTCGGTCTGTCCGCAGCGGGCGCTGAGCATGACGCCCGGGATGGATCTGACAGCCTATGCCGTGCTGCCGCATCTGCTGACCGGAGAAGACGGGCAAACGGGCGGTCCGGCGGCAGCTGGTGGTGCTGGGGAAGTCACCGCAGCTGAGCCGGATCCTTGCTCTGAGGCTGGTTTGCCCTTTGCCGATCCGGTGGTCAGCCCTGTTCCAGAAACCCGCCATACTGGCCGCGCTTGAAGATCAGTCCCTTGCCCGGACGGGTGGTCACGCGGGCAACTTCGCCGATGACGATGGTGTGGTCGCCTGCCGGATGGGCGGCATGGCGGCGGCAGTCGAACCGGGCGATCACCCCCTCCAGCGCCGGCGCCCCCAGTTCGTTCGGCTGCCAGGCCGCGGCGGAGAAATCCTCGCCGAAGGCGGCAAAATGCTTGGCCAAGGCAAGCTGGTCCTCTGCCATCACATGAATCGCAAAGTTGTCCGCCGCTACAAAGGCATCGTGGCGCAGCGAGGCCTTGGCCGGGCACCACAGCATCAGGGGCGGGTCGAGGGAGACTGAGGTGAAACTGTTGACGGTAATGGCCAGCGGGCCGCGTTCCGTCCGGGTGGTGACAACCGTCACCCCGGTGCCAAAGCAGCCGAGCGCATCGCGGTAGGCCCGGGCGGTGTCCGGCCCGGGAATAAAGCTGGTGTCGGCCATCTCGCGCGCCTTTTGTTCGTTCCGGGCCGTGACCTGCCACGCATGGCCCCGATTGTCTACCTAGTTCATGTCCGCAATGAGGCGGCCGTGCCTGCGGGTTTCCTCCAGCACCGCGCCAAAGGTGGTGAGCCCGCGGGCTTCCAGCATCGGCAGCATCTTGCAGAAGACCTCAGCCGTGGCGCGGGCATCCCCCATGGCGGTATGGCGCAGGGCAGGCGGAATGGTGACATCCAGACGGTCGCACAAGGCATCCAGCGTGTGTTCCTGCGATGCGCCGAACAGCACCGCACTGAGCAGCACGGTGTCCAGAACCGGTTGGTCCCAGGTCACGCCGGTGCGTTTGGCGTGCCGGTGCAGGAACGCCATGTCGAAGGGTGCGTTATGGGCGACGATCACCGCGTCGGAGGCAAACCGGTGAAACTGGCGGGCGGCGCTGGCTATTCCCGGGCGGCCGCGCACCATGGTATCAGTGATGCCATGCACTTTGGTCGCCGCCGCCGGGATTGGACGGCCGGGATTGACCAGGGTCTCAAACCTTTCGCTTTCGATGATCCGGCTGCGCACCACCCGCAGGGCGCCGATCTGCACGATTTCATCCTTGTGCGGCAGCAGGCCGGTTGTCTCGGTATCGAACACCACGTAACTCAGGGCGCTGAGCTTGCGGCCGTTCAGCTCCGTATGCTCAGCATCGAGCAGCGCAAAATCATAGACCAGCGGGCGGGACTCATCCGGTGCAAGGCCAGCATGGGCGCCTTCGAACAGGATGATATAGCCCGGGGCGCCGCCAAGGGGTTTCAGGCGGAGGTCGAACACCTGGCTGCCGCTGGCGCTTTTGACTTCCGCCTCAACCTCCTTGCCGCTGCGCACCAGACGGCCGTAGGCCGCCTCCAGGCCGGTCTGGTCCAGGTAGTCCGACAGCGGCGCATTCAGCCGCGGCAGCGCCTCCTGTGCAAGCACCGCGGCGGCCTGGCCGTCATAGAGCACGATCTGATGCGCCGGGCTGGCCATCACGGTGGCGATGGGAATGTCGGTGAGCAGCGCCGCCAGCCGGGCCTTCTCGGCTTCCAGATGTTCGGTTTCGCGGGCGATAGCCTCTGCCGCGTTCAGCGCCGAGGTGCCCAGCTGTCCAGCCAGGCCTTCGGCGGCGGCGGCCAGGTCGCCCAGGTAGCGGGCGCCGTGGGTATCCAGTTCCTTGCTCACCCCGGCATGGGCGCGGGCCCGCATGCCCGCAGCCAGGCGTTCGATCGGTTTGGCGACGTTTTCGTCGAACAGCAGCCAGATCCCGGCGCAAAGGCCAAGAATGGCAAAGCCGCTGAGCAGGCCGGAGAAGAGGAAGGCGTCGACCAGCGCAGGCTGGCCCGCACGGCTGTAGCCGAGCCACAGCGCGCCGCCGGTGACAGCGATGCCGCCAAGCGCCAGAAGGCAGAAGAACAGGAAGATCCGCAGCCGCAGCGACAAGCGAGTGTGCATGGCTATCCTCCGCAGGCGGTGGTCAGAATGGCATCATCGGCCTCTGCCGCGACCCAGTCCAGCCCCTTGGGCAGCCCGTCGCCGGAGAACGCCGCTGTGCCCGCGGCCAGCGCCCGGCGCCACTTGCCGCAGTCCAGCACTGCGGCCTTCTTGCTGACGGGCGCCCAGCGGCCGAAAAAGTAGAGATTGGCCAGAAAGACCTGCGGGTGCGCCGGGTGGCTTTTCATCGTAGCGGTGTCAACCGCGGCGAAACGGTCCACATAAGGCACCGCGTGCGTCCAGGGTCGGTAGAAGCTGCGGTTCTTGACGGTTTCCGCCACCACCAGCCCTTCGGGCAGTGCGGCCTTGGTGCGCGCGTACCAGCCGTATTCCGACGCGATGGTGACGCCGATCATCGCCAATCCCGCTGCCACCGGTGCAAACCAGCGAGGCAGCCGGCCCTTCAGCGTCCGGTTCAGCAGCATCACCACGCCGGCCGCGGCGATGCCCGCAAAAATCACCGCAATCAGTTCCAGAAACATTCGCTCTCCCCGCAGGCCTCCGGCCTTTTCATCTTTCTCAAAAAAACTCTCCCCGCGGGCTCCCGCATTCTCCGCAGGCGCAGCCGTCAGCTCAGCATTCCCTTACCGTGGCCTACCGCCGATTGCATTGTTTTTACCACAACAAAGGCGTCGCGCAGATGGCTTCTCTCAAAATCCGACAGATCCGAGGGTGCCAGGTAGTTATCCGGCGCCTGGCCGCCGCGGATCTGCGCCGCCTGATGCTCCAGCCGGGTCTGGGCGATCAGGTCGTAGGCATCCAGCAGGTCCCGCGCGCCGGAGGGGCTGAGCACGCCGGCGGCCTCCGCGGCCTCCAGCCGGGCGCGGGTGTTGACCCCGTCCAGCTGGCCTTGCAGGGCATAGACCCGGCCCAGGTCCACCACCGGCACCACGCCGTTGTGCTTCATGTCCAGCGTGTTGCGGTGCTCGCCCGAGCGGATGGTGGCCAGCCCGCGCAAGAGGCCCAGCGGCGGCGTGTGCTTCAGCGAGTTGGCGATCATATGGGCGGTGAAGATCGAATTGGCGCTTGCCGCCTTCAGCGTCTCCTGCTGCAGATCGGCAAACAGCGCCGCGTCGCCGCCGATGGGGCGCAGGTCGAACATCACCGAGGCGAGCATCTGCGCCTCCGGGTCCGGCTTGGCGATCCAGCCGCGGAAGTAGTTGCGCCAGGCGTGCAGCGGCTGCCGCCAGCGGGGATTGGAGGCCATCATGTCTCCGGGGCAATAGACATAGCCGCAGGTGTTGAGCCCGTCGCAGACGAACTTGGCGAGCTGCTCGAAATAGGGTTCGTCGCCCTCGGCCAGATCGTCGGACAGGATCAGGCAGTTGTCCTGGTCGGAGACGCCTGTCTGTTCGCGCCGCCCTTGCGAGCCGCAGGCGAGCCACAGGTAGGGCACCGGGGCGGGGCCCAGTTTCGCCTCGGCCAGCGCCAGCAGACGGCGGGTTGCGGTGTCGGCGATGTCGGTGATCAGGCGGGTGACCACCTCGTGCCGGTTGCCGCCCGCCACCAGCTGCACCAGCAGGCGGGGGATTTCGGCGGTGACCTTGGCCATCTCCCCGGCGGATCCGGCGCGGGCGATGGCAGAGACCATCTCGCCCGAGCTGACAGCCTGGAAACGGGTGAGGTCGGTTTGGGTCACGATGCCGGCGAGCTTGCCTGCCTCGACCACCGGGATGTGGCCGATGCCGTGCTCCATCATCATGTGCAGCACGTCGGAGCCGATGGCGGAGGGCGCCAGCGTCAGCGGGTCCGGGGTCATCACGTTGCAGACCGGGGTGGAGATCGGCTTGCCCTCGGCCAGGATCCTGGCTGTCAGGTCGCGGGTGGTGAGAATGCCTTGCAGGGTGTCCCCGTCGGTCACGCAGACGGAGGAGATGCGGCGGTCCCTCATCAGCTGCGCCGCACCCTGGCAGGTGAGGCCGCCGGAGCAGGTGACGGGATCGCGCGCCATGATCGCCTCGACGCGTGTGGTGGCCAGGCTGCCGGTGTCCGTGCTGCCGGGGCGGCGGCGGTCGAAGAATTTCGCGACCTTCGGCTGGCTGGCCATCAGGGCGTGGAAATCCGCCTTGGGCAGCAGCAGCAGCAAGGTGTCAGCGGTGGCCTGGGCCGAGGTCGCCGCCCGGCCGCCGCGGGTCAGCCCGCGTTCGCCAAAGGAATTGCGGGGGCCGAGAATGGAGACGGGGATGCCGTTCTCATCGGTCACTTCGACCTCGCCGGTGTGGACCAGGTAGAGCCCCTGCAGCTCCTCGTTCAGCGCATAGACGGGGTCGCCCGCGGCGGCCTCGATCTGGCGGAACTTGGGGGCCAGCTCCTGCAGCAGCGCCGGTTCCAGGCTGTCGTAGGGGTGGACCGAGGTCAGGAAGCGGAGCAGTGCGGCGTCAGATAGGGGCATGGTGGTACCTGCGTGAAATCAGGAAAAAAATGGTCCCGCCGAGTGTGAACCGGACGGGACCATGAGGAAAGAGGCGGGCCGCTGGGAGCAGCCCGCCCAGGGGAGTTTAGTGGTCCTGTGCGGCCCCGGCGCCGCGCGGGATGCGGACGCTTTCCACCAGCTCTTCGATCTCGGCGGGGATCGCCTCGGTCGATTTCGACACGAAGTAGGCCACCGCGAAGTTCACCATCGCGCCGATCGCACCGAAGGAGGTGGATTTGACGGTGCCCAGCAGGGGGTCCGCATCGGTGAAGGAGTTGGTGTCCGGGATGAACAGCCAGCCCTTGTGCAGGAAGATGTAGACCAGGGTCACGATCAGGCCTGCCAGCATGCCGGCCACGGCGCCCTTGTTGTTCACCTTGGTGAAGATGCCCATCATCAGTGCCGGGAAGATCGAGGCTGCGGCCAGGCCGAAGGCCAGTGCAACAGTCTGCGCGGCAAAGCCCGGCGGGTTCAGACCCAGGTAGGTTGCCACACCGATGGCCACGGCCATGGCGATACGGGCCGACAGCAGCTCGCCTTTTTCCGAGATGTTCGGGTTGATCGAGCCCTTGATCAGGTCGTGCGACACTGCCGAGGAAATCGCCAGCAAGAGGCCCGCAGCGGTGGACAGAGCAGCTGCCAGGCCGCCAGCCGCCACCAGACCGATCACCCAGCCCGGCAGGTTGGCAATCTCAGGATTGGCCAGAACCAGGATGTCGCGGTTGAAGTTGGTCAGCTCATTGCCGGCCCAGCCGTTGGCGTCGGCAGTTGCCTGCAGATCGGCGTTCTGGTCGTTGTAGTACTGGATCGCACCGTCGCCGTTCTTGTCTTCCCAGCCCAGAAGGCCGGTCTGCTGCCAGGTCGCCATCCAGTCGTACTTGGGATCTTCTTCGATCTGCTGCACGGTCACGGCGCCGCCTTCGATGCCGCCGTTCGGCCACATCATCTCGGTGATGTTCAGGCGGGCCATGGCGCCAACTGCCGGAGCGGTCAGGTAGAGCAGGGCAATGAACACCAGCGCCCAGCCGGCCGACCAGCGGGCATCAGCCACTTTCGGCACGGTGAAGAAGCGCATGATCACGTGGGGCAGGCCCGCGGTGCCGATCATCAGCGACAGGGTGAAGAGCACCATGTTGAAGGTGTCGGCGTGATGCGCGGTGTACTCGTTGAAGCCGAGCTCGGTCACGATGGCGTCCAGCTTGGCCAGCAGCGGCTCACCCGAGGCGGCATGATCGCCGAACAGGCCCAGGGCCGGGATCGGGTTGCCGGTCAGCTGAAGCGAGATAAAGATGGCCGGAATGGTGTAGGCCATGATCAGCACGCAGTACTGCGCTACCTGGGTGTAGGTCACGCCCTTCATGCCGCCGAACACGGCGTAGGCGAAGACCACACAGGCGCCGATCAGCAGGCCCGCGGTGTTGGAGACCTCCAGGAAGCGGCCGAAGGCCACGCCGACGCCGGTCATCTGGCCGATCACGTAAGTGGTCGAGGCCACGATCAGGCAGATCACAGCCACAACGCGCGCGGTGGGCGAATAAAACCGGTCGCCGATGAACTCGGACACGGTGAACTTGCCGAACTTGCGCAGGTAGGGCGCCAGCAGCAGCGCCAGCAGCACGTAGCCGCCGGTCCAGCCCATCAGGAAGGTGGAGTTGTCATAGCCGGTAAAGGCGATGAGGCCCGCCATCGAGATGAAGGAGGCCGCCGACATCCAGTCGGCCGCGGTGGCCATGCCGTTGGTGACGGGGTGAACGCCCCGGCCCGCGGCATAGAATTCAGATGTGGAGCCCGCGCGGGCCCAGATCGCGATGCCGATGTAAAGCGCAAAGGACGCGCCCACAAACAGCAGGTTGATGGTAAACTGGTCCATCTTATTCTTCCTCCACGCCGTATTCGCGGTCCAGCTTGTTCATCCGGAACGCGTAGAAAAAGATCAGCCCCAGGAACACCAGGATCGAGCCTTGCTGGGCGAACCAGAAGCCCAGATCGCTGCCGCCGACCTTGATGCCGGCAAGCATCGGGCGCAGCAGGATGCCGAAGCCGAATGAAACAACAGCCCAGATGATCAGGCTGATGATGATGATGCGTACATTGGCCGCCCAATAGCCCTTATCGGCTTCGGCGGCCTTTGCGGCGTTTGTGGTTTGATCCGCCATGGCGGCTCCTCCTTCTTCCTCCATGCCTGCCGTGCGGGAGCGCAGGGCAGACCTCCTCTGTTTGCCTGCCGCCGGGTTCACGGGCGTGCAGGCATGACTCCTCTGGTCCCGCAAGCGGGTCCATCGGGTATTCCAATGTCAGGGGACGGGGTCCTGCGGGTCAGGCAGGCCCCGTTTCTTGGTTGTTAGCTGGTGGCCTCGGTCACGATGGCCGCCATGTCCTGGGCGATGTCGTCGATACCGCCCATGGCATCTGTGGTCTCCAGAACGTCCTTGCTGCCGTAGTAGGCAATCAGCGGCGCGGTCTGCGCGTGATAGGCCTCCAGCCGGCTGGCAACGGTTTCCGCGTTATCGTCGGCGCGGCGTTTCATTTCGGTGCCGCCGCACTTGTCGCATTTGCCGGCTTCGGCGGGCTGCTTGAAGCTGTCGTGGTAACCCTCGCCGCAGCCAGCGCAGGTGTAGCGGCCGGAAATCCGCTCGACCATCGCGGCGTCGTCCACTTCGAGGCTGATCGCGGCGTTGATCTTCTGCCCGGTTTCCGCCAGCAGACCGTCCAGCGCCTCGGCCTGCACGGTGGTGCGGGGGAAGCCGTCGAGGATCACGCCCTTGGCGCAGTCCGGTTCCACCAGACGGTCGCGCAGGATGTTGATCACGATCTCGTCGCTGACCAGCTGGCCTGCTTCCATCACTGCTTTTGCGGCCAGCCCGGCGGGGGTTCCGGCGGCAACCGCCTCGCGCAGCAGGTCGCCGGTTGAGAGCTGCACATAGCCGAATTTTTCCTCCAGCATCCGCGCCTGGGTGCCCTTGCCGGCGCCCGGGGGGCCCAGCAGGATCAGAACGGCGGGACGGGTCATTACTTCCGTGGTCATCGTTCAATCACCCCTTGTTCGCGCGGTTTTCGATCAGGTCCTCGACCACCGACGGATCGGCGAGGGTCGAGGTGTCGCCCAGGGAGCCGAAGTCGTTCTCGGCGATCTTGCGCAGAATGCGGCGCATGATCTTGCCGGAGCGGGTTTTCGGCAGGCCGGGGGCCCACTGGATGACGTCCGGGGAGGCAATCGGGCCGATCTCGGTGCGGACCCAGGTGCGCAGCTCCTTCAGCAGCTCATCCGACGGCTCGCGGTCGTTCATCAGGGTCACGTAGCAGTAGATGCCCTGGCCCTTGATGTCATGCGGATAGCCCACGACGGCGGCCTCGGCCACGGCGGCATGGGCCACCAGCGCGCTTTCGACTTCAGCGGTGCCCATACGGTGGCCGGAGACGTTGATCACGTCGTCGACACGGCCGGTGATCCAGTAGTCGCCGTCCTCGTCGCGGCGGCAGCCGTCGCCGGTGAAGTAGTAGCCCTTGTAGTCCGAGAAATAGGTCTTCTCGAAGCGTTCATGGTCGCCCCAGACGGTGCGCATCTGGCCCGGCCAGCTGTCCTTGATGCACAGCACGCCTTCGACGCCGTTGCCGTCGATCTCGACACCGGACTGCGGGTCCAGCACCACCGGCTGGATGCCGAAGAAGGGCTTCATCGCGGCGCCGGGTTTGAGCGTGTGCGCGCCCGGCAGCGGGGTCATCAGATGGCCGCCGGTTTCGGTCTGCCACCAGGTGTCGACGATCGGCACGGTGCCTTTGCCGATCACGTTGTGATACCACTCCCAGGCTTCCGGGTTGATCGGCTCGCCCACGGTGCCTAGCACCTTGAGGTCGCTCAGGTCGCATTTCTCGACCCATTTGTCGCCCTGGCCCATCAGCGCGCGCAGCGCGGTGGGGGCGGTGTAGAACTGGTTCACCTTGTGCTTTTCGCAGACCTGCCAGAAGCGGGAGGCATCCGGGTAGGTCGGCACGCCCTCGAACATCAGGGTGGTGGCGCCATTGGCGAGCGGGCCGTAGACGATATAGCTGTGGCCGGTCACCCAGCCCACGTCCGCCGTGCACCAGTAGATGTCACCGTCATGGTAATCAAAGGTGATCTCATGGGTCATCGCGGCATAGGTCAGGTAGCCGCCGGAGGTGTGAACCACGCCCTTGGGCTGGCCGGTGGAGCCCGAGGTGTAGAGGATGAACAGCGGATCCTCGGCGTTCATTTCGGCCGGTTTGCAGTAGTCGTCCGCCTCCAGCGCCATCTCGTTGTAGTCATAGTCGCGCCCGTCCACCCAGGTGGTCTGGCCGCCGGTGCGCTTTACCACCAGGCATTTCACGCTGTCCTTGGTGTGCAGCAGGGCGGCGTCGGCGTTCGATTTCAGCGGGGTCTTACGGCCGCCGCGCGGCGCCTCGTCGGCGGTGATGATCACCTTGGCGTCGCAGCCGTTGATGCGGGCGGCCAGGGCGTCGGGGGAGAAACCGGCAAACACGATCGAATGAATGGCGCCGATGCGGGCGCAGGCCAGCATGGCATAGGCCGCTTCGGGGATCATCGGCAGATAGATGACAACCCGGTCGCCCTTGCGCACGCCCATCGACTCCAGGATGTTGGCCATCCGGCAGGTGCGGCGGTGCAGCTCCTTGTAGGTGATGTGCTGCGCGGCTTCCTCCGGGTCATCCGGCTCCCAGATGATTGCGGTCTGACCGCCGCGGGTGTCCAGGTGGCGGTCGATGCAGTTGGCGGAAACGTTCAGGGTGCCGTCGGCGTACCAGTTGATCGAGACATTGCCGAAGTTGTAGTTCACGTCCTTCACCTGGGTGAAGGGCTTGATCCAGTCGATACGCTTGCCCTGTTCGCCCCAGAACCCTTCGGGATCGGACAGCGAGGCCTCGTACATCTCCTGATACTTGGCGGCATTCACATGCGCCCGGGCAACGGTTTCGTCGGACGGCGGATAGACAGCGTCTGCGTGCAGCGCGTTCATTCGGTTTCCTCCCAGAATTTCATTGGCAAGACAAACGACAACGCTGTGCCGTGGCTGTCAAACCGTTTCCTCCTGAGACCAGATAATACCGCAGTCTGAAAATTTGTGAATAAAATGCCGGTATCAAAGGATTTATCTGTAAACGAATTTCAGGAATCCGGCGCTGGTTGAAAACAAATTTGCATGCGGACGCATACCGGCGCTTGTTTTCAAGGGCTTTTCTGTAAATTCCAGTGCGGCGCAATTGCCGCCTGCCGGCCTGATATTGGCCCGGGGGCGGCGTCCTGCCGCAGGGCGGGGCGGCCAGCCGCCTGCGGCATATTGTGCCCAGGGGCGGAGAAGGCGCCAGCCGCGCCGCGCGAGTCGCTGCGTCATCTTTGCAGCCGGGGGGCTTGGCAGGGCGCATCCCTGCCGCTAGCCTGACTGACAAGCGTCCAGGCCGGATTTCCGTTTGCCGGCAGTCACAAGGGCGCAATTCGGGAGAGTTACATCATGAACAGATTTCTGACTGCCGCCGTGGCGGCTGCTGCGGGTTTTGCCATCGCCGGGGAGGCCGCAGCCACCGAGTGGAACGTGTCCCTGTGGGGCAAGCGCCGGGCCTTTACCGAACATGTGGAGAAACTGGCGGAGCTGGTTTCCGAGAAAACCGGCGGCGAGTTCACCCTGAACATCAGCTATGGCGGGCTGTCGAAGAACAAGGAAAACCTCGACGGCATCTCCATCGGCGCCTTTGAAATGGCGCAGTTCTGCGCCGGCTACCACCGCGACAAGAACCCGACCATCACCGTGCTGGAGCTGCCGTTCCTGGGCGTGAACACGCTGGAAGAAGAGGTGGCAGTGTCCCATGCGGTCTATGCCCATCCGGCGGTGCAGGCGGATCTGGCGCGCTGGAACGCCAAGCTGCTGATGACCTCGCCGATGCCGCAGTACAATATCGTCGGCACCGGCGAGCCGCGCGACGAGCTGGTAGAGTTCAAGGACATGCGGGTGCGCGCCACCGGCGGCATCGGCCAGGCGTTCTCCGCCGTGGGCGCGGTGCCGACCTCGGTGACCGCCACCGAGGCCTACAATGCGATGGAATCCGGCGTCGTCGACACCGTCGCCTTTGCCCAGCACGCGCATCTCAGCTTCGGCACCATCAACAAGGCCGACTGGTGGACCGCCAACCTGAACCCCGGCACCGTGAACTGCCCGGTGGTGGTCAACACCGATGCCTATGACGCCCTGAGCGATGCCGAGCGCGAGGCGCTGGACAGCTCGGTGGATGAGGCGATTGCCCATTACCTGGAAAACTACGGCGCGCTGCTGACCAAATGGGACAGCGTGCTGGAGGAGAAGGGCGTCGAGAAGGTGATGATCTCCGACGAGCAGCTGGCCGAGTTCCGCAAGGTGGCCGCTGACCCGATCCGCGAAAAGTGGATCGAGGATATGAGCGCTCAGGGATTGCCGGCGCAGGAACTCTATGACCTGGTGCAGAAAACCCTGAGCGACGTGCGCTCGGGCAGCTGAGGCTGATAGAACTGGAAGGGGCCGGGCAGGACAGCACCGGCCCTTTCTGTCTTTGGCGATACGGAAATGACGGGGGCAGGGCATGGCAGGCAGCGCGGCGGTGCTGGAGGATGGCAGCCTGATCAGCAGGCTGGACAGGGGATTGCTGAAGGCGGAGCAATTGCTGGCGCTGCTGAGCGGCATTGCGGTGTTCTCGCTGATGATCCTGGCGGTGGTTTCGGTTGGCGGGCGCAATGCGATGAATGCGCCGCTGCCCGGCTATGTCGACTGGATCGAGCAGATCATGCCGCTGATCGCCTTCATGGGCATCGCCTATGTACAGCGTCAGGGCGGCCATATCCGCATGGACATCTTCATCGGCGCTTTGAGGGGCCGCGCGCTGTGGCTGTTTGAGCTGGTCTCAGTCGTCCTGATCCTCTTGCTGATTCTGGCGCTGGTCTGGGGCAGCTGGTCGCATTTCCTGCGCTCCTTCGACTTCGCTGCGCCGCTGTGGAGCCGCGACAGCTCCATCGACATCGGCCTGCCGATCTGGCCCGCCAAGCTGCTGGCGCCGGTGGCCTTTGCGGTGCTGGCCCTGCGGCTGATGCTGCAGGTCTGGGGCTACGGGCGGGCGCTGGTGCTGGGGCTGGAGGCGCCGGTGGCGGTGCCGCTGATCCAKAGCGCGGCAGAGCAGGCGGCAGCTGAGGCGGACCAGCTGGCCGGCCATGACACAAACGGCAGCGGGCAGGGATAGGGCTGATGGAACCGATTGAAATCGGCCTGTGGGTCACGGGCGGTCTGCTCGTGATGGTGGTGCTGGGGATGCGGGTGGCCTTTGCGGCCGGGCTTGCGGGGCTTGCGGGCCTCATCTGGATCTTCTGGGCCAAGTTCGGCTATGATCCGGGGCGGTTCGGCAAGGCGCTGACCATTGCGGTGAAGACCGCAGGCCAGGTGCCGCACTCCAAGGTTTCCAGCCAAGCGCTGAGCCTGATCCCCACCTTCATCCTGATCGGCTATCTCGCCTACTATGCGGGCCTGACCCGCGCGCTGTTCGAGGCTGCGAAACGCTGGGTTGCCTGGCTGCCGGGCGGGCTGGCGGTGTCTACCGTTTTTGCCACCGCGGGCTTTGCCGCGGTGTCGGGCGCGTCCGTGGCCACCTCAGCTGTCTTTGCCCGCATCGCCATCCCGGAGATGCTGGAGATCGGCTATGACAAGCGCTTCGCCGCCGGGGTGGTCGCGGCCGGCGGCACCCTGGCGTCGCTGATCCCGCCCTCTGCCATCCTGGTCATTTACGCGATCATCGTTGAGCAGGATGTGGGCAAGCTGCTGCTGGCGGGTTTCATCCCGGGCGCCTTCTCAGCTGTGGTCTACGGGCTGCTGATCGTTGGCATCGCGGTGATCTTCAAAACCGTCGGCCCGCCGGTCAAGGGCTTCACCTGGGGCCAGCGGTTTGCGGCGCTGCCCGGCGCGCTGCCGATCGTTTTGGTGGTGCTGATTATTATCTGCTTTGTCTACAACCCCTTTGGCGGCGATGCCTGGGGCACCCCGACCGAAGGCGGCGCCATCGGCGCCTTCATCGTGTTCCTTTATGCATTGAAGGAAGGGATGAAATGGGGGGAACTGAAATCAGCGCTTCTGGAGACAGCCAAGCTGACGGTGATGATCTTCACCATCATCTGGGGCGTCCTGATTTATGTGCGCTTCCTCGGCTTTGCCGATCTGCCGGGGGCGTTTTCGGACTGGATCACCTCTCTGGAGATGTCGCCGATGCTGATCCTGATCTGCATCCTCTTGGCCTATGCAGTGCTGGGGATGTTCATGGATGCCATCGGCATGCTGCTGCTGACACTGCCGGTGGTCTACCCGGCAGTGATGGCGCTGAACGGCGGCGAGAGCGTTGCCGCAGTAGACAGCGCCTTTGGCATGAGCGGCACCATGTGCGCGATCTGGTTCGGCATCCTGGTGGTGAAAATGGCCGAGTTCTGCCTGATCACCCCGCCGATCGGGCTCAACTGTTTCGTGGTGGCAGGCGTGCGCCCTGACCTGAGCGTGCAGGACGTGTTCCGCGGCGTGACGCCGTTCTTCATTGCGGATGCGGTGACCATCGCCCTGCTGGTGGCGTTCCCCGGGATTGTGCTCTACCTGCCGTCCTTGGCCGGGTAGAGAAGGGCGCTCAGGCTCTCCGAAGCAGATCGGCTTGGCAGCGGGCGGCGCAGGGCCTATATGGCGCGGCATGAGAGATTTTGCCCCACTGCACCAGGCTGCGCGTTTGAGCGTGGCGCCCATGATGGACTGGACCGACCGGCACTGCCGCTATCTGCACCGGCTGCTGAGCCGCGAGGCGCTGCTGTACACCGAGATGGTGACCGCGCCGGCGCTGGTGCGGGGCGGGGCGCTGCATTTGCTGGAGTTCAACGCCGACGAACACCCGGTGGCGCTGCAGCTGGGCGGCTCGGACCCGGAGGAGCTGGCAGAGGCGGCGCGGCTGGGTGCCGAGGCCGGCTATGATGAGATCAACCTCAACTGCGGCTGCCCCAGCGACCGGGTGCAATCCGGCGCCTTCGGGGCGGTGCTGATGCAGACGCCGGAGCTGGTGGCCGATTGTGTGGCTGCCATGCGCGAAGCGGTGGATGTGGAAGTCACCGTCAAATGCCGTATCGGCGTGGATGAGCAGGAGCCGGAACAGGTGCTGCCGGATTTCCTGGAGAAGATCCGCGCAGCCGGCTGCAAGCGGGTCACCATCCACGCGCGCAAGGCCTGGCTGCAGGGGCTGTCGCCGAAGGAGAACCGGGACATTCCACCGCTGGACTATGACCTTGTACACCTGATGAAGGCGGCGTTTCCGGATCTGCATGTCTCGATCAACGGCGGTATTGCCACGCTGGCTGAGGCCAAGGCGCATCTGGAGCGGGGGCTGGACGGGGTGATGGTGGGGCGTGCGGCCTATCACCAGCCAGCCGATGTTCTCTGTGCGGCGGATCCTGAGATCTACGGCACCGGCGCGGTGAGTGACGCGGGCGAGGCGGTTCGGCAGATGCTGCCCTATATCGAGGCGCGGCTCAGCGAGGGGGCCAAGCTCAACCAGATCACCCGCCACATGCTGGGGCTGTTTGCGGGCAAGCCGGGTGCGCGGCAATGGCGGCGGATGCTGTCCGAGGGCGCCTGCCGGGCCGGGGCCGGTCCGGATCTGGTGCAGGAGGCGCTGGCACAGGTGGAGACCCGCGCCGCAGCGTGACTGTACGCCTCACGCGCTAGTGCCTTGTGCAGGCGGGGAACCGCCGCTAACCCTTTGCCGGAGACGCAAAAGCCCGAGGTACCCCGCATGACCGATCCTGCCATCACCGCAGCCTTGTTGCCAGAGCCCGCGCTGCTGTTGCAGATGGCGGGGCTTCTGGTGGTGATCGGCGCCTTTGCGGGCGTTCTGGCCGGTCTTTTGGGCGTTGGCGGCGGCATCGTGCTGGTGCCTGCTTTCTTTTATGCGTTCCAGACGCTGGGCTATGGCGGCGATCAGCTGATGCAGATCTGCCTGGCCACCTCTCTGGCGACGATCATCGTGACCTCGCTGCGCTCTGTCATGAGCCACAACAAGAAGGGCGCGGTGGATTGGGAAATCCTGCGCGGCTGGGGCATTGGCATCGCGCTCGGCGCCGTGGTGGGCGTGCTGGCGGCCTCCGCCCTGCGCTCCACCGTTCTGCAGGGGGTGTTTGGCGGGCTGGCGCTGGTCATTGGCTGCTACCTGGGGCTGGGCCGGTCTGAGTGGCGGCTGGCCGAAGCGATGCCCAAGGGCGTCAAGCGGATGGCGCTGTCGCCTGCGGTCGGCTTCCTGTCGGTGCTGATGGGGATCGGCGGCGGCAGTTTCGGGGTGCCGTTGATGACCCTGCACGGGGTGGCGGTGCACCGGGCGGTGGCGACCGCTGCGGGCTTTGGCGTGATCATTGCGGTGCCCTCGGTTGCCGGTTTCCTGCTGCTGGAGGTGGATCCGGCCGCGCGTCCGCCCTTGACCATCGGCGCGGTCAATCTGGTGGCGTTCTTCATCGTGATTGCGATGACGCTGATCACCGCGCCCTGGGGGGTGAAGCTGGCCCATGCGATGGATCCGAAGCCCTTGAAGCGGGTGTTCGGGGCCTTCCTGGTGCTGGTGGCGCTCAACATGCTGCGCAAGGCCTTTGGCTACTGAGGGTATGAAGATGCAGGATCCGTTTGCGCAGTATCAGGACAAGGGCTGGGTGCGGTTCGGCCATGATCCGCAGATCGCGGCCTGGGCCGCCGATGCCCTGCCGCACGGAGTGGTCTCGCTGGAGGATCCGGCCTGCGCCGAGTGGTTCCAGTGCGAGCGGACCTGGTTCATCGGCGTTGATGCGCTGCCGAATGATGCGCGTGGCCGATTGCCTGATGGGCCGCCGCTGGCTGGTGCACCTGTCGATTTCATCAGGCGTTACCTCGGCCCTATTCCGGACCTGCACCGGGCGCAGGTGTCGTCAGTGTTTCCGGGCTATCCGCGGCCGCGCCCGGGCGAGGGCGAGGCCGCTTTCCGCTACCGCGTCAAGCGCGATGCGGCGCATGTGGACGGGGTCAAGATGTACGGCGGGCACCGCCGCCGCAAGGTGGAGGAGCCGCATGCCTGGGTGCTGGGCATCCCGCTGAATGAAAGCAGCCCGGATGCGGCGCCGCTGTCGGTCTGGGAGGGCAGCCACAGGATCATGCGCCGCGCCTTTGCCGCCGCGTTCGAGGGGGTATCTCCTGCGGACTGGGCGGAAGTGGATGTGACCGATGCCTACACGGCAGCCCGCGCCGAGGTGTTCGAGACCTGTCCGCGGATCACGGTGCACGCAAGGCCCGGCGAGTCCTACTTGATGCACCGGTTGTGCCTGCACGGGGTCGCGCCCTGGGGTGAGGGGGCAAGCGCGCCGGCAGAGGGCCGCATGATCGCCTATTTCCGCCCGGAGCTGGCGGATTGGACCAAGGGGTGGCTGGCGAAGGGGTAGCCGGCAAAGCCTCACCAGTCTGGAGACATTCTAGCCCTCGATCCACATGAGTGTTCCCCAAAAGGAGAGGCACATCACCGTCCACTCGGCGGATACAGGCAGGGCGTGATTGAAGTTCATCAGCCTGCCAGGCTCTCGGTTTTCTTGCCGTGTTTCGGGCGGCGATTTCAGAAAAAGCGAGAAGTTAGCAAGTGCCCTGATTGAGAATGCTGTAACCCCGATCCAGAAAAGCAAAGGCGCAATACGAAACATGAGGGCCATGGTGAATCCACCAATACAAAGAGCAGTAACAACAAGCAGCTTATTGCCGTAAGACAGAAGTCGGGAGCTGTTTTGTGCAGTCATCATAAATCCATGCCTGTCAATGGAAGTGGCTTCGAAATTGGCCCTGTAGCTTACACAACGCCACAAGTAACCGGTATGACGTGCTGCCAGTTCACGGGAGTGGCCCACTAATTTCAAATAGGTCAGCAATTCTACCCAATGTTTCGCGCGCGAAACATTGGGTCAGTGCTTATTCCGAATGTTTGACAAACGCTTACCCATCCGCGCGCCGCGTTAGCTGCGCTTTAACCTTGCGCCGCGGCCGCCGCGGCGCTTGACCAGTTTGCTGGCGCGGGCGGGCAGGTCGTTCATGATGCCGGCGCGCTCCTCGTTGGTCATCTTGGACCAGTCGCGGATCTCGTCGATGGAGCGGTAGCAGCCGGTGCAGATGCGGGCCTCGGGGTGGACGACGCAGATCTTGATGCAGGGGGACTGGATCTCGTCCCGTTTCCAAACGTCGTCAGTCATCATTCACCCGTTCTTCAAATGCCGCATCCGGTCCAATGCGCCTTGCAAGATATAGGAGGCCGCGACGTGGTCGATAACCTCTGCGCGGCGTTTGCGTGTCGTATCTGCTTCAAGAAGCGCTTTTTCTGCCGCCACGGTGCTGAGGCGCTCGTCCCAGAAGGAGATCGGCAGATCGGTGAGCTGGCCCAGATTGCGGGCAAAGGCGCGGGTGGATTGGCAGCGCGGGCCCTCGGTGCCGTCCATGTTGCGGGGCAGGCCCATGAGGATGCCGCTGATGTCGCGGGCTTGGATGATTTCCAGCAGGCGGTCGGCATCGACGGAGAACTTCTTGCGCTTCACCGTTTCCAACGGTGTCGCCACTGCGCCGATGCGGTCGGAGACGGCGACGCCGATGGTCTTGGTGCCGAGGTCCAGCCCCATCAGAGCGCTCATCGGCGGCAGGGCGGCGGCGAAGTCTTCGAATGCGTCGTGGATCATTCTGCAATCCCTGCCTGGGCGGCGATAGTCTCCAGGAGCGCCAGCGCCTCTGCGTCGGCCTCGAAGGCGCCGCGGGCCTCGTCATAGACGGTGCGGGCGCGGTCGGTTTCGCCCAGCACCGACAGGGCGCCGATCAGGCGGGCCCATTCCTCGGCGCTGCCGCCCTCGGTCGCCAGCCGGTCGGACAGGCGGGTGACCATGCCGCGGATCATTTCCTGCTGCTCTTCGGCAGAAAGTTCGCTTGCACCGGCCATGTCTTCGGCGCTGGGGCCGGGCAGGGCGGGGGCGGTGCCGCCGCCGGGGGTGATGGGCCGGTATTCAACACCGGCGCGGAAGGCCATTTCCTCGATCTGGCCCTGGATGCCCTTGACCCAGGGTGCCTCCGCCGGGCCGTCGCGCAGGGTCGCGGCCCATTCGCGGTAGGCGAGATCGGGGCGGCCGATCTGACCCAGCATCAGACCCCAGTAATAGCGGGCCGGGCCGTGGCTGGGATCGATCGCGCGGGCCTTCTGCAGGTCGGTCTGCGCCTCGGGTGAAACATAGCCGCCTGCGGCCATGATCTTGAGCTCGGCCAGTTCGGTGAAGTCTCGGGCGTTCACTTTGCCCTCTGCCAGCCGGATGTAGTTGGTCTTGGCCTCATAGGCGGCCTTGAAGTTACCGAGGTTGGCCTCGTGCTGGGCCAGCAGGGCCTGGCCGCGGGCGTCACCTTCGCGCTCGCCTGCAGTCTTGCGCAGCTGTTCGACCAGCTTGAGGTAGCCTTCCTCCACCTGCGGGTTTGCGATCTCGGGCACCTCGGCCTCAGCCTCGGCCTGCGAGGGGCGGTTTGCGGCGCGCTCGCCGGCCATCCGGATACGGTCCTGCAGGCCCAGGTCGCTGTAGCCCGGCGCGCCCAACTGCCAGTAAAGCCCGAGGGTGCCCCCGGTGACCAGCAGGGCGGTGGCGATGGCAAAGCCCAGCGACAGTGCGCGGGGCTGGGCGGGGCCGGACTTGCGCTTTTGCAGCTGGGCATCGGCGGCCAGGATGCGGCGCGAGATTTCGGTGCGGATGCGTTCCGCGTCGGCTTCCGCGATGACGCCGCGGGCCAGATCCTTATCAACTTCGCGCAATTGCTGGCGGTAGACGCGCAGGTCGTAGGCCGCGGCAGGTTCGCCTTGCTCACGGGCGCGAATGATGATCATTGCCAGCAGCAGCGCGGCCGCAAAGGCGATTAGGGCGGTGACTGTCCAGAAAATCATGCCGTCTCCGAAGTTTGGTTTTCATCTATATGCGGGGCGGGCTGAACAAAAGGGCCAATCTGCCGCGGGATGCTGCAATGCGTCATTTGGATATGTCGCAATAACGCAGAAACAGGGCGATAAACGGCACTGGTAAGCCATGCGTTTCGGGCATACCCGCTAACAGACACGAACCATCGGATTCGCTCATGAAACGCTATTCAGTCTTTGCTGTTGCGCGGGAAGCCCTGCGCTATCACACCGGATGGGAGCGCGCCTGGCGCTCGCCGGAACCCAAACGCCACTACGATGTCGTCATCGTGGGTGCGGGCGGGCATGGCCTTGCCACTGCCTACTACCTGGGTAAGAACTTCGGCATTACCAATGTCGCAATCATCGAGAAAGGCTGGCTGGGTGGCGGCAATACGGGCCGGAACACCACCATCATCCGCTCGAACTACCTGCAGGATCCCTCGGCTGCGATCTATGAAAAGGCGCGCAGCCTGTATGAGACGATGTCGCAGGACCTGAACTACAACGTGATGTTCAGCCCGCGCGGCGTGATCATGCTGGCCCAGACCGAGCATGAGATCCGCGGCTACAAGCGCACCGCGCATGCCAACCAGCAGCAGGGCGTTCAGACCGAGTGGATCACCCCGGAGCGGGTCAAGGAGATCGTGCCGATCATCAACCTGCACGGTCCCCGCTACCCCGTGCTGGGCGGCCTGTGGCAGGAACGCGGCGGCACCGCCCGTCACGACGCCGTGGCCTGGGGCTATGCGCGTGCGTGCTCCGACATGGGCATGGACATCATCCAGAAGTGCGAAGTCACCGGCGTGCGCACCGAGAACGGCCGCACCGTGGGCGTCGACACCACCAAAGGCCCGATCGACTGCGACAAGATCGGCATGATCGTGGCCGGCAACGCCTCTGTTCTGTCGGAAATGGCGGGCTTCCGCCTGCCGATGGAATCGGTTGCCCTGCAGGCGATGGTGTCCGAGCCGATCAAACCCTGCATGGACGTGGTTGTGATGGCCAACACCGTGCACGGCTACATGTCCCAGTCGGACAAGGGCGAGATGGTGATCGGCGGCGGCACCGACGGGTTCAACAACTACACCCAGCGCGGCAGTTTCCACCATATCGAGGAAACCGTCCGCGCCCTGGTCGAAACCTTCCCGATGGTCAGCCGCCTGAAGATGCTGCGCCAGTGGGGCGGCATCGTGGATGTGACCGGCGACCGTTCGCCGATCATCTCGAAAACCCCGGTGCAGAACTGCTTCATCAACTGCGGCTGGGGCACCGGCGGCTTTAAGTCGATCCCGGGCTCCGGCTGGGCGATGGCGGAACTGATGGCCACCGGCCACTCGCCGCTGACCGAGGAGTTCTCGATTAACCGCTTCAAAGAAGGCAAGTTCATCGACGAGAGCGTCGCCGCCGGTGTGGCGCACTAACGCTGCAAAATTCAATACTATGGAGCAAGCACCATGCTGATCCTTGAATGCCCCTATTGCGGCGTCAAAGCCGAAGAAACCGAACTGGCCGCGGGCGGTGAAGCGCATCTGAAGCGCTATGGCCCCGGCTCCTCGGATGATGAGTTCCATGACTACCTGTTCATGCGCGAAAACCCCAAAGGCGTTCACTTTGAACGCTGGCGCCATGCCAACGGCTGCGGAAAGTGGTTCCACGCCGCCCGCTGCACCATGACGCTGGAGGTCTTTGGCACCTACACCGCCCAGACCAGCGTGCCGACGCAGGAGATCATGGACAAGATCGCTGCCAAACGCCCGGGCTGGACCTGGCGCGAATTTGCGGACGGGAAGAAATGAACCTCCGCCTGACTGAAACACCCGCTTTTCTCTTGAAAGGTCTGCGCCCATGAGCACGCGTCTTGCCAAGCACGGCCGGCTGATCGACCGCTCCAAACAGATCGCCTTCACTTTCAACGGCAAGTCCATGAAGGGCTTTGCCGGTGACACGCTCGCATCCGCCCTCTTGGCCAACGGCCAGGTGATGATGGGCCGCTCGTTCAAATACCACCGCCCGCGCGGCGTTGTCGCATCCGGTTCGGAAGAGCCCAATGCGCTGATGCAGCTGGGTGTGGGCGACCGCTACGAGCCGAACCAGCGCGCCACCACCACCGAGCTGTTCTCGGGCCTGACCGCGCAGTCGCAGAACCACTGGCCGAGCCTGGAGTTCGACGTTCTGGCGGTGAACAACAAGCTGAGCCGCTTCCTGACCGCCGGCTTCTACTACAAGATGTTCATCCACCCGCGTCCGCTGTGGAAACACGTCTATGAGCCGATCATCCGGAAGTCCGCCGGTCTGGGCGCGGCCCCCGACAAGGAGCTGAAGGACGCCGATACCTACGAGCACTTCTACTTCTTCGCGGATGTGCTGGTAATCGGCGGCGGCGTTGCCGGCCTGCAGGCGGCCAAGGCGGCTGCGGCCTCCGGCGCCAAGGTTCTGGTGCTGGAGCAGAACAGCCACTGGGGCGGCCGCGCGCCGGTCGACGGCGGCACCATCGACGGCGAAGCGCCCGAGGTCTGGATCGAAAAGACCCTGGCAGAGCTGAAGGCGATGGACAACGTCACCCTGCGCGACCGCTGCATGGGCTCCGGCGTCTATGACCACGGCTATGCCCTGGGCTATGAGCGCCTGACCGACCACGCGCCGGGCCAGGGCGGCCCGCGCCACCGCCTGTGGCGGATCCGCGCCTCCCAGATCGTCACCGCAACCGGTGCGATCGAACGTCCGCTGTCCTTTGCAGGCAACGATGTGCCGGGCGTGATGCTGGCGGCCTCGATGCGCGACTATGTGGTGAACTGGGGCATCAACCCCGGCCAGAAGGTCGTGGTTGCCACCAACAACGACGATGCCTACCGCACCGCGCTGGTGCTGCATGACGCAGGCGTCGAAGTGGTCCGCGTGGTTGACACCCGCGAAACCGGCGGCGGCGCGCTGATGGAAGCAGTCCGCGAAAAGGGCATCCGGGTCGAATTGGGCCGCGCCATCGCCAAGGTGAAGGACGGCAAATGCGTGACTGAGGTCGCCATCTGCGCCCAGAACGGCGAAGGCGGTGCCCGCGAGACCGTGCAGGCTGACGCGGTTGCCATGTCCGGCGGCTGGTCGCCGGTTGTCCACCTGTGGTCCCACTGCGGCGGCAAGCTGATCTGGGACGAGGTGAACGCCAACTTCCGCCCCGACGCCTCCCGTCCGCCGCTGGGCCACGACGGCAACGGCTTTGTGGTTCCAGCAGGTGCGGCGAACGGCGAGTTCGGCCTGGGCGCGCTGCTGGAAGATGCAGCCGCGGCTGGTGCCAAGGCGGCCGAAGCGGCTGGCTTCCCGGCGAAATCCGTGGCGGCTGCCAAGGGTGAGTCCGAGGAAGAAGCCCGCATGGAAGCGGTTTGGCTGATGCCCGCCAAGGCAGACATCAAGCTGCGCATGAAGTCCTGGCTGGACTATCAGAACGACGTGAAAGTGTCAGACGTGCAGCTGGCTGCGCGCGAAGGCTACGAGAGCGTCGAGCACACCAAGCGTTACACCACGCTGGGTATGGCCACCGACCAGGGCAAACTGTCCAACATCAACGGCCTGGCCATTCTGGCCGACAGCCTGAACTCGGAAATCCCGCAGGTTGGCACCACCACCTTCCGTCCGCCGTACCACCCGATCTCGCTGGGTGCGATCGCCGGTGAGGCACGGGCCGAGATCTTCCAGCCGGTGCGCAAGACGCCGATCTACGACTGGTTCGACAAGAACGGCGCGGATTGGGAACCGGTTGGCCAGTGGCGCCGTCCGTTTTCCATCAACAAGCCGGGCGAGGACCGTCATGCCGCGGTGAACCGCGAGGTGAAGAACACCCGCGAGAACCTGGGCCTGCTGGATGCTTCGACCCTTGGCAAGCTGGTTGTCAAGGGCCCCGACGCAGGCAAGTTCCTGGACATGCTGTACACCAACATGATGTCCACGCTGAAGCCGGGCAAATGCCGCTACGGCCTGATGTGCACCGAGAACGGCTTCCTGATGGACGACGGTGTGGTTGCCCGCATCGACGAGGACACCTTCCTGTGCCACACCACCACCGGCGGTGCCGAGCGCATCCACGGCTGGATGGAAGAGTGGCTGCAGACCGAATGGTGGGACATGAAGGTCTACGTCGCCAACGTGACTGAGCAGTATGCCCAGATCGCAGTGGTCGGCCCCAACGCCCGCAAGGTGCTGGAGAAGCTGAACGCGGCAGCAGGCGGCGGCATGGATGTCTCGAAAGAGGCGCTGCCCTTCATGGAATGGCGTGACGGCAAGATCGGCGAGTTTGACGCCCGGGCTTACCGGATCTCGTTCTCGGGCGAACTGTCCTACGAGATCGCGGTTGCGGCCTCCGAAGGCCAGGCGTTCTGGGACGCGCTGATGGAAGCAGGCAAGGAATTCGGCGTCATGCCTTACGGCACCGAGACCCTGCACATCCTGCGCGCCGAGAAGGGCTTCATCATGATCGGCGACGAGACCGATGGCACCGTGATCCCGCAGGATCTGGGGCTGCATTGGGCGCTGTCCAAGAAGAAGGAAGATTACCTGGGCAAACGCGCGCAGCAGCGTTCGCACATGGTCGATCCGGAGCGCTGGCAGCTGGTTGGCCTGGAAACCGTCGACGGTTCGGTGCTGCCGGACGGTGCCTATGCGGTGGGTGAAGGCGTCAACGCCAACGGCCAGCGCAACATGATCGGCCGGGTGACGTCGACCTACCACTCCGCTACCCTGGGCCGCGGCATCGCAATGGGCCTGGTCAAGCACGGTCCCAAGCGCATGGGCGAAGTGATCGAGTTCCCGGGCACTGACGGCAAGACCTACAAAGCCAAGATCGTTGATCCGGTCTTCTACGATAAGGATGGAGAGAAGCAGAATGTCTAAGGCTGTTTCCGTACTGAACGGCGCCCGTTACTCGGGTCTGGCCACCGTCGAGGATGCCGGTCTGCAGGGGATGATCACCCTGCGCGGCGATCTGGGCTCCAAAGCGCTGAAGGCGGCTGTTAAAGCCGCCACCGGCGCCGAGGTTCCGGCCCAGGGCTCCATCTCGGTTGCCGAAAACGGCGCCGCTGCCTGGATGTCCCCGGATGAGCTGCTGCTGCTGGTTCCTTATGAGGACGCAGTTGCCAAGACCGCGGAAGTGGCTGAGGCGCTGAAAGGCGAGCACGCGCTGGCAGTGAACGTCTCCGACGCCCGGGCCTTCTTCCGCCTGTCGGGCGAGGGCGCGCGCGAAGTGCTGGGCAAGGTGAGCCCGGTGGACTTTGACGCCGCCGCCTTCAAGGCAGGCCAGTTCCGCCGCTCGCGCCTGGCGCAGGTGGCTGGCGCCTTCTGGTTGAACGGCGATGGCAGTTTTTACATCATCTGCTTCCGCTCAGTGGGTGAATATGTGTTCAAACTGCTGAGCGCAGCGGCGCATCCGCAAAGTAAAGTGGGTGTTTATTAAAATTATTACTCGCTTTATGCTTGTGACGCCTTTGCGCGTCATTTACGGTGCCCTGGAGATTTTCCGGGGCACCGTTTTTTGGGTGCCGGTTCCAGGAGGATCGCCATTGCAATAACTGCAGGCGGTTGAATTAGAGCTGGTTCCTAGGGGGGAGGTGGCTTCGTGACGATGTTACAGGGAGCTGCCCATGGGTCTGCGGCTATGCGGGGTCTTTGCACTGTTTTTAACGCTCGGCGTGGCAGACGCGACGGCGGGACCCAGCTTTCATTGCAGCCTGAAACCAATTTCCGGAACTGCTTGGATCCCCAGCATGGTGAGTTTAACATTCGCCGATGATTTCAGCCATGCCGAGGTCAGCGAAACCGCCTTTGGCATCCCGGTCAGCGCCAGGGTGGTGCAGCACAGCGGCACTTCCTATGCGCTGAGCTGGACTATGCCGGGCCTCGCTGTTTCCGGTGAAGCCGGACGGCCCCGGCCGGCGTTCCGGGCCATTCTGAACACCTCGAATTTGAAGATGAGCATCCAGTCGGTCTGGAAAGACCTGGAAGGAAAGCTGCCGCGCGGCAGCGGCCGTTGCCAACTGGACCGCGGTCTACCGCTGCTGGCGCAGAATGAAGGCTGACCTGCCGACCTAGACAGCGTGTGCGGAGTGCGTCGCATGGAAACGCAAGAAGAGCAAATGTGCCTTAGTGACGCCGGATAACACTTGCATTTCACAGTTTTGGTTGAAATCAACCCCGGGATGAAATCGGAGAATAAACTGATGAAACGTATTGCACTTTCTACGATTGCAGCTGCCGTCAGCCTCGCGGGCCAAGTAGCCTTTGCCGAAACGGTCTACGACTGTGAGATTAAAGTCTTCACAAACAATGGCTGGATCGCGCCAAGGGTCATTGTCATGTGGAACGAGGAAGACAAGTCCGCGCGCGTATATGACCATTATGTTCATAAGCTGGTGGGGGAGCCGCTCCAGGTAAAGGTCGAGCCGCGCAACGAGGTGTCATACGATTTGGATTGGCGGGTGAACGACATTCCGGTCAGCAACGCCCGGATGACAATGGATGGACTGTATGCTGCAGTTCTCAACGTTCAGAAGAACACACTGTCTATTAGGAACGTCAGAACTGGTGCCCGCGGACGCGGCAAGTGCAAGGTGAAGAAGGGCTGAAGTGCTTTGGAAGCCTTGAACGACAGAAACTCTTAGAAAAAGAAGACAGTTATGAAGGCATTTTGTGTATGCGTGGGCATCGCAGGACTGGCAATTGCAGGCCCGGCTGAGAGAGTAGAGGCAGCGGCTTCAGGCCCTGCCTATCTTTGCAAGATTGTTCCCTACGGGGGAGGCAAATCCGTTTCTCAAGGCGGAGGTGGGTGGATCCCCGGAAGCTCATATTTTGAGTTTTCTGAAAGTCTTGAAACAGTGCGTATCGAAAACGCTGCAGTAGAAGCTTCAGAGGAAGGGGCAGCTGTTGCGAAAGTCAAGCAGCTCAAAGATGGGCGTTTGCGTTTCAAGTGGCGCTTGAGCCTGCCCACGAACTTGGATTTTCCGACGCCTGTCGGCTTTCGCACCGACTTGGACCCCGCAGATATGACCGGGGTAATGCGTGCAACCGTATCTTTGGGTTACCGTTCGCGAATTGGTGGTGAGATGACCTGTGAAAAGGTTCGCGAACGCTAGCAAAGCGCGCCGCAGGTAACCTGCTGCGGCGCTGCAATCAGGCTGCAGACTGTTTCGCAGCGGCCGCCCGCTGCCGTGCTGCCGCTTCATGCACGGCTGCACATAGGCCTTGCACGGTTTTCATTCGCCGGCCTCTTGACCTGATAGCGCGCACACAGCATGTATCTGCGCAGGAACGCAAACTTATTTCACAGGGGGCCCAAATGGCTTTTGAACTTCCCGATCTTCCTTATGCACACGACGCCCTGGCTGCCAAAGGCATGTCGGCGGAAACCCTGGAATACCACCACGACCTGCACCACAAGGCTTATGTCGACAACGGCAACAAGCTGATCGCCGGCACCGAGTGGGACGGCAAGTCGCTGGAAGAGATCATCAAGGGCACCTACGACGCGAACGCGGTCGCCCAGAACGGAATCTTCAACAACATTTCCCAGCTGTGGAACCACAACCAGTTCTGGGAAATGATGGGCCCGGGCGAAAGCAAGATGCCAGGTGAGCTGGAGAAGGCTCTGGTTGAATCCTTTGGCTCGGTCGATGAGTTCAAGTCGCAGTTCTCCGCCGCGGGCGCGGGCCAGTTCGGCTCCGGCTGGGCGTGGCTCGTCAAGAACGCTGACGGCTCGCTGGCAGTGACCAAAACCGAAAACGGCGTCAACCCGCTGTGCTTCGGCCAGACCGCGCTGCTGGGCTGCGACGTGTGGGAGCACTCCTACTACATCGACTTCCGCAACAAGCGCCCGGCCTACCTGTCGAACTTCCTCGACAACCTGGTGAACTGGGAAAACGTCGCCTCGCGGATGTAAAGCACGCGCCGTATACTGGCTTTTCAGGCCCGCCGGAGGTTTCCGGCGGGCTTTTTCGTGCTGAGTTTCCGCCACCTTTCGGTGGCTGCTCCGGAACGCGGGCCGGGTTTCGAACGTTGGTTCGATGTACGAAAGGAGGACCATCATGGCCGAACGCAAGAGGTCCAAGGACGGACACCGTGAAACCAAGGACATCCTGGGCGAGAAGGGCCGCGTTTCCCACGGCGGCCGCACCGGCGGCCGGCTGGCCCGGGAAATCGGCAGCAAGGACGAGGAAAAGCGCTCCAGGGAACGCCCGGCGGGGGCGACCCGGGTACGCAAGTCCAATGAACAGGAGGAAAAATGATGACCCGGCTTGCCCATGGCACCTTCGTCCTGGTCGCGGACAGCGAAAAGGCGCTGTTCCTGGAAAACACCGTGGATGGGGATGACCCGTATCTGCAGGTGCGCCGCAAGGATGAGCAGGACAACCCGCCCGACCGGGAGCAGTCGGCCAACCGTCCGGGACGGTTCAACGACGGACCAAGCGTGCACCGGTCAGCGGTTGCCGACACCGACTGGCACGAACTGGCCAAGGAGCGGTTCGCCAGGGACCTGTCGGATAAACTGTACGAAATGGCCCACCGCGGCGAGTTCGATAAGCTGGTTCTGGTGGCCGCCCCGGAGGTTCTGGGGGAACTGCGCAAGAACCTGCACAAGGAAGTCAGCGATTGCGTGATCGGAGAAATCAGCAAGAACCTGACCGGCCATGAGATCAGTAAGATCGAGGAAATGATCAAAGACGCGCTGCGTCACAGCTGACCGGACTTGACCCGCACGCCTGCCCGGTGTCTGTGAGACAAAAGCCGGGCAGGAGCTGTTTATGGGCGAGGCACAAAAAGGCGTTCTTGCACTCTGTGCCTCCTGCACCGTCTGGGGGCTGTCGGGCATTTACTACAAGGCATTGTCGCATGTGCCGCCGGAGCAGGTTCTGTCGCACCGGGCGCTGTGGTCGTTTGTTTTTTTCGCCATTGTTCTGCTGTGTCAGGGCCGCATCGGCGCGCTTGGCGCAGCGCTCTCCACCCGCCGCAGTGCGCTGCTGCTGGCGTTCGCGTCGGCGATGATTTCCCTTAATTGGTTCATCTTCATTTCAGCCGTGCAGCTGGGCTATGCAACTGAGGCAAGCCTTGGCTATTACGTCTTTCCGCTGCTGAGCGTGCTGCTGGGACGGCTTGCCTTCGGCGAGCGTCTAGCACCAGCACAGGGTGTGGCGGTAGTCTTGGCGGGTCTCGCGGTAGCCGTGCTGTCCTTTGGTCTGGGGGCCGCCCCCTGGATTCCGCTGGCGCTGAGCTTCAGCTTCGCCCTTTACGGTGTTGTTAAGAAGCAATTGCCGCTGGGACCGGTGGTATCTGTGACCGCCGAGGTTGCGCTGCTGTTGCCGGTTGCGCTGACGATCATTTGGATGACCGGCGGCGCAGGTTTTCTGGGAGGCTTCCAGGATGCGCTGATGCTAATGTTCTCCGGCATCTTGACCGGGCTGCCGCTGATCCTGTTCGCCTATGCCGCCCGCCGGGTGAGGCTGGGAACCGTCGGGGTGCTGCAATACCTGAACCCGACGCTGCAGTTCCTGGTGGCGGTGCTGGTTTTTGCAGAGCCCTTTACCCCCTGGCACGGCACTGCCTTTTCGCTGATCTGGAGCGCGGTTGCGGTGTTCTCCTTCTCGGCGCTGCGTCAGGAGCGGGCGTCGCGCAGGGCGGCGATGGCAGCCACCGGGGTGTCTGCCCAGATCAGGTAGTCCGACGTCTCCCGGCCGGCAAAGCCCTGGCTGACCACATGTCCCAGCAGGTCGCGCAGCTTGTCCCAGTAGCCTTCGGTATTCAGGATCACGATCGGCTTGGAATGCAGTCCCAGCTGGCGCCAGGTGAGGGCCTCGAACAGCTCATCCAGAGAGCCGGCTCCGCCAGGCAGCACAACGACCGCATCGGCGTTCCACAGCATCACCTTCTTGCGCTCATGCATGGTCTCGGTCACCACATAGGTGGTGAGGTCGGATTTCCCCACTTCACGCCGCTCCAGGTGGCTGGGGATCACTCCGAAGGTCTCCCCGCCGGCCTGCTGCGCCGCGCGGGCGACCTCGCCCATCAGCCCGACATCACCGGCGCCATAGACCAGCCGCATGCCGTTCTCGGCCAGCGCAGCACCGAGTGCGCGGGCGGCTTCGGCGTAGGCGGGCAAGGCTCCGGCGCGGGATCCGCAGTAGACACAGACGGATTTGATGCTCATCGGCCAGCCTTTCCGTGGAATTTCAAGGTGAAAACCAATTGGTGTTTTGACCCGTGATAGCGGGGTTGCTAGATTCCCTCAACTAAGCGGAAGGTCACATTCCGCAATTGCCGAAGGGAAAGACATGGCGGATGCATCTGGAAGCGGGGGTCTTGGGGCCCTCACACTTGGCGGTATTGCCGGCGTGGCCGTGGTTGTGGGCGGCGTTGTGCTGTACCAGCTGGGCATGTTTGGCACTGTCGCGCCCGAAGGCGCGGTGGTGAGCGAACAGACGGCCGGACTGGCCGCAAACAGCAACGGTGCGTTTTCCGGTGACGGTGCGGAATCCGGCCAGCCGTTGCAGAACCGCGCCGTGCAGGAAGCCGCGGGCAATCAGGTAGAAGCTGTTGAGGCGGTAGAGCAGCCGGAGACTGGCGCGTCAGGAGAGGCAAGCGGGCAGGAACGTCAGGTTCAGGATCAGGGTGAAACCGTAACTGACCTGCCTGAAACGGAAGCTGCAGTTGAAGAAAGCACGATACCAGAACCTGACTCAGCCGGAAACGAAGAGAACACTTCAGATCAAGGCACCGAGCTTGCAGCCTTGGCGGAGCCTTCGGTTGCTGCGCCAAAGGGTCAGCCGGAACCTGAAACCCAAACCAGAAAAGACGATGTTTTTGTCCTTCAGGCGCCGGAGCTGGATCTGGTGCGGGTGGACAGCGAAGGTGCTGCGGTGATTGCCGGGCGGGCCCAAGAAGGTGTGCGGGTCTCGGTTCTGCTGGACGGTGAAGTGCTGGAACAGCTGGAGGTGCCCGCCGGCGGCGAGTTCGTCTCGCTTGCGACAATTGCGCCCAGCTCGGTTGCAAGGGTCGTGTCGCTGCGTGCTGAACATGAGGGGGAGCAAGCCGCCTCTGGCGCGACCTTCATCCTGGCGCCGGTCAGCCCGGTCGCTGCCGTTTCCGCAGAGACGCCGGAGGACGCGGGTGAAGAACAAGTCGCTGCGCTGGAGCAGGATGGTCCAGCAGAGGAGCCGGCAGCAGCGGGGCAGGAAGCTGAACAGGCCGGTGGAACTGACACTGCACAAGGGCCGGAATCAGCTGCGCAGGCGGACACCACCTTCGACGCGGCTAATGAGGCACCAGCGACCGAAGAAGCAATGGTTGGCGAAGGGGTCGGCCAGGGGGCGGCTGCGACTGCAGCAGCCGAGCCCGCGGAGGAGAATCAGGAGGCCGCAGCAGAGCCGGAGGCCTCTCAGACCCAGGGGCAGACCGTTGCGGTGCTGCGCGCGGATCAGGACGGGGTCGAGGTTGTGCAGCCTGCTGTTCCTGCCGATCCTGAACTGAGCAAGGAAGTTGCTCTTGACGCGATCAGCTACAATGGGACTGGCGGGGTTGAGCTGTCGGGCCGGGCGCGCCCGAATGCCCGCGTGCGGGTCTATGTGGACAATCAGCCGGTTGCGGAAGTGGATGCTGCAGAGAACGGTCAGTGGAACGGGCGGCTGGAAGATGTGGCGCCCGGTGTATACACCCTGCGCCTGGATGAGATAGAAGCCGCCACCGGCAAGGTTGTGAGCCGCCTTGAAACCCCGTTCAAGCGCGAAGCGCCGGAGGTGCTGCCGCAGCCTGAGCGAGAGGCGGATCCAGAGCAGCCTGTGCCGCTGGTCAGGGCGGTGACGGTGCAGAAGGGCGATACGCTCTGGGCCATCTCGCAGGAAAAATACGGCAGCGGGTTCCTGTATGTGCGGGTGTTCGAAGCCAACCGTGGCGCGATCCGCGATCCGGACCTGATCTATCCAGGACAGGTCTTTACGATCCCCGAATAATCCACGGAAAACGCGCCCTTGAGGCGCGTTTTTTCTGCGCGCCCCTCGCAAAACCGTGAACAGGTGAATATCTGGAGGTGTCTAGCCAGGAACAGCCATGACCCAGACAGACCAGGCCGCCGCGCCGCGCCAAGCCGACATCGCCCAGGACGAACGCCGTTCCGGCCTGCGCACACTGCGCAAAGTCGGGCCGTATCTCTGGCCCGAGGGCAACCGCGCGGTGAAGGTCCGGGTGGTGCTGGCCCTGGCAGTGCTGGTTCTGGCCAAGCTGATCGCGGTCTATACGCCGATGCTCTACAAGGGCGCGGTGGACAGCCTGGCGGGCGAGGGCGTGCCGCCGCTGGCGCTGGGGGCGGTTGGCCTGACGGTGGCCTATGGCGTGTCGCGGATCCTGACCACCGGGTTTCAGCAGCTGCGCGATGCGGTCTTTGCCCCCGTGGGACAGCGCGCCCTGCGGCGCCTGGCGCTGGAGACCTTTACCCATATTCACCGCCTGTCGATGCGCTATCACATCACCCGCAAGACCGGGGGCCTCAGCCGGATCATCGAGCGCGGGGTGAAGGGCGTCGAGTTCCTCTTGCGCTTCATGCTGTTTTCCATCGGCCCGCTGATCCTGGAGCTGACCCTGGTCGCGGTGATCCTGACGGTGCTGTTTGACGCCTGGTATCTGGTCGTGGTGGCGGTCACAATCGGGCTTTATGTCTGGTTCACCTTTGCGGTCACCGAATGGCGGGTGAAGCTGCGCCGGGAGATGAATCAGCAGGACACCGACGCCAACCAGAAGGCCATCGACAGCCTGCTGAACTTCGAGACCGTCAAGTATTTCGTCGCCGAGGAACGGGAGGCCGAGCGCTATGACAGCGCGATGCGCGGCTATGCGCGGGCAGCGCTCAAGACCGCCTATTCGCTGGCAGCGCTGAATTTCGGCCAAAGCGTGATCATCACTGCGGGCCTCATCGGGGTGATGGTGATGGCGGCCATCGGGGTGGAGCAGGGCAGGCTGACCGTTGGCGATTTTGTCATGGTCAACGCCTACATGATCCAGATCACCGTGCCGCTGAACTTCCTCGGCACTGTCTACCGCGAAATCCGCCAGAGCCTGGTGGACATGGGCGAGATGTTCGATCTGCTGGAGCAGCCCGCCGATGTCAGCGACCGTCACGGCGCCGGGGAGCTGAAGGTCAATGGCGGGCGCATCACGCTGGAGAACGTGCGGTTTTCCTATGATGCCGGGCGGGAGATTCTGAAGGGGATTTCGCTTCAGGCGGAGCCGGGGCAGACGGTGGCGATTGTCGGCTCCACCGGGTCCGGCAAGTCGACCATCGGGCGGCTGCTGTTCCGGTTCTATGACGTGACCGGCGGGGCGCTGAAGATCGACGGGCAGGACGTGCGGGACGTGACCCAGAAGAGCCTGCACCAGGCGATCGGGGTGGTGCCGCAGGACACGGTGCTGTTCAACGACACCATCCGCTACAACATCGCCTATGGCCGTGACGGGGCCACCCAGGAGGAGGTCGAGCAGGCGGCGCGCGATGCGCAGATCCACGACTTCATCGTCGCGCTGCCGGAAGGCTACGACACCCAGGTGGGCGAGCGCGGGCTGAAGCTGTCGGGCGGCGAGAAGCAGCGTGTGGGGATTGCCCGGACGCTGTTGAAGAACCCGCCGGTGCTGCTGCTGGACGAGGCGACCTCGGCGCTGGACACCGATACCGAGCAGGAGATCAAGGAGGCGCTGGCGCGGGCCGGACAGGGGCGCACGGTGCTGACGATTGCGCACCGCCTGTCGACCATCGCCGAGGCCGACAGGATCGTGGTGCTGGAGCAGGGCGAGATCGCCGAGACCGGCACTCATGAAGAGCTTCTGGCCCGTGAAGGCCGTTATGCCCGGCTGTGGCAGCGCCAGCAGGCGGATCAGGATGCGGCTTGAGAACCTGCAAAGCGTTACTTCGGGGAAGCCATCTTTGGCTTTCCCCATTGACCGCTTGTCGTCCGTGCCTAATGTGCGCCCATTCAGGGAACCAGAGGCATCAGCGCTTGCCAGCCCGCAAACAAGGACATGTTTATGAAGACCCTTCTGACCGCAGCCTCCGCGGCTGCCCTGCTTGCCTTTCAGGCGCCCGCCTATGCCGAAGACCTCGAGTTCCTGCTGGTGAATGACAGCAGTGCCGATCTGGTTGAGTTCAACGTCTCGCCCGCATCTTCGGACAACTGGGAAGGCAACCTGATGGAAGGTGGCTATCTGGCACCGGGTTATGAGATTGGCGTCCTGATTGCCGATGGTGCAACCACCTGCGTCTACGACATCCGCGGCAGCTTTGCCGATGGGTCCGAGGCTGAGGATTATGGCCTCGATCTGTGTGATCTGGGCGAGTACACCTTCACTGACTGATTTTGCCTCCCGCCGGGACGCCAGGCCCGCTGCAATGAAAAGCCCCGCCGGAGCGGGGCTTTTTTGTTTGCCTGGTTATTCTGCGGCGCGCAGGCGGCCGCGCGGGGCGGGCGGCTGCGGCTCGTCCTCTTCAGGGTCAGCTTCCCCTTCGCTTGTCTCAGGAGCAGTATCCTCGACCCACTGGATTTCCGTGCTGGGCAGCTGGCGTGCCTTTTTGAACAGCTTGGAGTCCTGCGCGATGCGGCTGGAGCGTCCGCGGGTGATCCGCGACAGCATCCGGCCCAAGGCGCGCATGTAGGTGGAGAACCACACCCGGATCGACAAGAGCGAGGGCGTGACCACCAATGTCAGCACAGTGGCGATACCCAGGCCAAAGACCACGGCGGTAGCCAGCTGCTTCCACCACAGCGCGGTGGGGCTGTCGATGGAGTAGCCGCCGTTGATGAAGTCCAGGCTGACGCCGAACATCATCGGCGTCAGGCCCGCCATCGTGGTGATGGTGGTCAGCAGAACCGGGCGGATACGCGCCTCGGCGGTGCGGATGATCGCCTCGATCCGCGGCATCTGCTGGCTGAACTCCTGATAGGTGTCTATCAGCACGATGTTGTTGTTCACCACGATGCCTGCCAGCGCGACGATGCCGGTGCCGGTCATGATGATGGAGAACGGCTGCTGCATCACCATCATGCCGATCAGCACGCCGGTGGTGGACAGCACCACCGCCAGCAGCACCAGCACCGAGTTGTAGAAGCTGTTGAACTGGGCCAGCAGGATCACGAACATCAGCGCCAGCGCGCCCGCAAAGGCCTTGGACAGGAAGGCGCCGGATTCCTCCTGCTCCTCCTGGTCACCGGTCCACTCCCAGCCGATGCTGCGCGGCAGCGGGTCGGTCTCCAGCCATTCGGTCAGGACGGCGATCCGCTCATTTGCGTTCATCGGGCTGATCTTGGCACCGTCTTCCAGCGCGGTTTCCACTGCTTCAAAGCTGTCGGCACCAGTCAGTTGCACCAGTTGCATTGTCTTGCCATTTGGCGCGGTCAGGGATTGGCCGGTAGCGGTGGTTCCTTCCGGAACCTCCTTCAAAACCGCCAGGCGGGTCATTTCACCACTGTCGGCATCCTCGATCACAACCTTGTTGAGGCCCGGCTCCACGTCGGCTTTCACGTCATAGAAACGCTCCTGGCCGATACGGTTGATTTGCGCCAGTTTCGGCACCGGCTGGCGGGTCACGAAGTTGGACAGCGGAACCAGGCCGTCCGAGGTGCGGACCTTGAGGTTGTCGAGCGTTGACAGCACCCGGTCCTGTTCCGGCAGCCGGACGCGGATCTCGATCTCCTCGTCGGAGCTGTCGACCCGCATGGTGTCCAATAGGATGCCGCGGGTAACCAGCTGCACCATTGCGCCTACTGTTGCCACATCGGCGCCGTATCGGCCGGCCTTCTCGACATCCACGTTGATCTGCCAGTCGATGCCGGGCAGGGGCAGGCTGTCCTCGATCAGGATCAGGCCGGGGGTATTCTCGAAGTGCTCCCGAGCAGCCAGGGTTGCTGTGGTCAGGTCTTCCCAGCCGTCGCCGCGCAGGCGCAGATGCACCGGTTTGCCGGAGGCAGGGCCTTGTGCCAGGGCGCGGACCTCGACCTCGAACCCCGGCAACTCGCCAAGCACAGCATTCAACTCATCGATCACGGTGTTGCCGTCGTATTCCTCGGCGATCACTTTCTTCTCAAAGCCGAGGTACTTGCTCAGCAGTCCGCCGAACCAGCCGTCCAGCGGCTCGCTCTCGGTCGGGCGCTCCTCCCACGGGATGATCTCGAACTGGACCTGGCCTATGGTGTCCGGTGGCAGCTGCGCGCCGGAACTGTCGGTGTTGAGGCCGCCGTCACCGGCAAAGGAAAACACATTAATCACCGCGTGGTGGTCAAGGATGACCTCCTCGGCCGCGCGCACCATTTCGTCCTTTTCATGCAGGGAGATGTTGCCGCGGGCGCGGACATAGGCGGTGGCCTGTTCCGGTTCCGAATCGACGAAGAATTCAACTCCGTAGTTGTTCTCACTGAACGTTGAGAACACGGTCATGATGGCAAAGCCCACGGCAGCGATGGTCACAATCGGCATCACCGGGTTGCCGGCGATGAACTTGATCACGTAGCCGAACGGGGTGTGGTGGTAGCCGGGGGCGACCTCCTTCTCCTCGCGCTCCACTTTGACCGAGCTGAGGGTGATCGAGGCGGCAAAGGACGAAAGCGTGAACACCAGCCCGCCGAACAGTACACCGGCCATCGGGCCAGTGCCCTCACCCAGCAGGTAGGAGGGGTTCAGCATCTGCATGGCGCCCGCAAACATGCCCCACATGGAGACCGGCACCAGCAGCGCGCGCAGCCACCAGGGCGCGATCATGCGCAGTGCGCGCGAGGCGCCCTCGAAAGTGCGGCTGATGCGGCCGGTGACGCCGCCCATGACGGGCAGGTAGATCAGCGCCACCACCAGCGAGGCGGACAGCACGAAGATGAGGGTCACGGGCAGCATGCCCATGAACTCACCCGGCACACCGGGCCAGAACAGCATCGGCAGGAAGGCGCAGAGAGTGGTCGCTGTGGAAGAAACGATCGGCCAGAACATCCGCTGCGCGGCCTCGACATAGGCGTGCATCGGGCCGGTGCCTTCCTTGATCCGCTTGTCGGCGTATTCCACCACCACGATGGCACCATCGACCAGCATCCCCACGGCGAGGATCAGGCCGAACATCACGATGTTGGAAATCGAGATGCCCATCAGTGCCAGCAGTGCGAAGCACAGAAGGAAAGAGGTCGGGATTGCAAAACCCACCAGCAGCGCGGCGCGGCTGCCAAGCGCCGACAGCACAACGATCATCACCAGCGCGATAGCAGTCAGCACCGAGCCTTCCAGCTGGCTGACCATCGAGCCGACCACCCGGCTCTGGTCGTTGGAGGTGCCGACCTCAACCGCGGTCTGCAGTTCCGGCGGCCACTTGGACTTGGATTCTTCCAGGGTCTGCTTCACCAGATTGACGGTGTCGATCAGGTTGTAGCCCTTGCGCTTGACCACCTGCAGGGCAACCGTGTCCTCACCGTTGAAACGGGCGGTGCCTTCGCGGTCCTCGAAGGTGAAGTTGATCTGCGCCAGCTCCCCAAGCTTGACCACCCGGTCGCCGTTGGTCTTGACCGGCAGCTGGTAGATGTCCTTCACATCATCAAAGGAGGAGGGGATCTTGACCGAGAACGCACCCTGGCTGGTCTCGACCTCACCCGCCGCGATCAGCTGGTTGTTGTTCTGCACCACATTGATCAGCTCGAGCGCGGTGACGTTATAGGCCTCCAGCCGCAGCGGGTCGATCAGCACCTCGACCATCTCGTCTCGGTTGCCGGCGATCCCGGCCTCCAGCACCGCGTCCAGTGCCTCAAGGTCGTCCTGCAAGTCCTTGGCGATGCGCGCCATCGTGCGTTCCGGAACGGCGCCGGTCAGGTTCACGATGACAATCGGGAATTCGGAGAAGTTGATCTCGGTGATCGAGTATTTCTCGGCGCCTTCCGGGAACTCGGCCTCGGCCTTGTCCATGGCGTCGCGCACGTCGGCCATGATGGCGGTCTTGTCCCAGCCGAACTCGAACTCCAGCGCCACCCCGGCATAGCCTTCGGCGGCGGTGGAGGTCATCTTGTCGAGCCCGTCGAGGTCGGCAAGCTCGGTCTCCATCACCTTGACCATCAGGGATTCGGCGTCCTCGGCGGAAATGCCGGGGAAGGGGACCGAGATGAACAGGGCCGGGATTTCAATGTCCGGCTCGCCTTCCTTGGGCAGCATCGAATAGGCGAAACCGCCGACAAGCAGTGAGATTGCGATGAACGCAAGGACCATCCGGGCGCGGCCGGCGGCCCAATCGACGATGCCAATCACTGTTCAGTCTCCCGGTAGGTGGCCGCCACGGCGACGCCTTCGGTTACGAAATCCTGTCCCACGACGATCACATCCGCGTTTTCAGGAAGACCGCCCAGCCAGACGCCATCCACATCATCCCGCAGAAGCTGCACGGGGTAGAATACCACGGTGCTGTCGGATCCGACAACGCGCACGCCCAGCTGGCCTTCGTTGTTCAGCGTCAGCGCCGATTGCGGTAGCTTGTGCGCCAGCGCGCCGGCCGAGGAAATCGCGATGTCGGCGGTCTGGCCGTCGCGGATGCTCAGGTCCGGATTGGGCACGGTGATCTCGACCTCAAAGGTGCGGGTGGTCGGATCGGCCGAGCGGCTGAGGAAGGTGACCTCGCCCTGCACCTGCTGGCCGGTGGACAGTTCCGCGCCTGCAATGGCGCCCAATTCCACCTTGTTGACCTCAGCCTCCGGCACATAGCCGACCAGCTTGATGGTATCGAGCTGAATCACCGTGCCGCAGAGGCTACCGGGCTGCAGCAGGCTGCCCAGTTCCGCGGTGTCGCTTTCCAGAAGGCCGTCGAACGGTGCGGTGATGGTCAAATGCCCGATTTCCCGCTCTGCCGCGGCGACTGCGGCCTGCGCGGAACGCTCTAGGGCCTCAGCCGAGGCCAGCCGGGTTTCAGACGCATAGCCGCCCTCCGACAGTTTGGCGGCGGCGGTGAGATTGATCCTGGCTTCTTTCAGCTGTGCCTGCGCCTGCAGCAGAGATGCCGGGCGGGTGCCGGGGTCCAGCTCGCACAGCAGATCACCCTTTTTGACGTGGGCGCCTTTGCGCAACGGTTCGGAAATCACGGTTGAGGTGGTTTCGGCCCGCACCTCCACCTGGCGGATGGCCTGGGTTTGACCGCGCAGGATAACAGCGTTGCCGATGGTGCGCGCCTTGCTTTGCAGCGCCACCACACCGACGCGCGATTCTCCGGCATCGGCCAGTTGCTGGCCTTCGGAAGTTGCAGCTTCTTCCTCTGCAGCCTCGGTTGCATCTTCTCCGCGGGCAAAGGCCATCAGATCGTCACGCTCGAAAACCACCAGATAAAGACTGGCGGATACCGCCACTGCGGTCAGTATCGGTATAATGCGCATGTCGGGCCTTTCCTGTTCTCTGTCATTATCCACGTGCGATCGGTCCTTGGCCGTCGGGTCGGCAGGCCTGTTCACAGCGGGAGTCGCGCGTATGTGATAGGGCTGATATAGGAGATGTCCATTCTAAACTAAGTGGTTTAGTTCACATTTCTTGCTTTTCTGGCCCAAATGGCGAAGTTTCTGGTGCAAACGGGCCACTTGGCTTGGCCCTTGAGCCGGGGTAAGAGGGGCGCGACGTATTCAATACCGGGGCGGGCGGCAGCCCGGACCGCGCATACCAGGGGCTTTCATGAGCGATACCGACAGCTTTATCGACGAAGTGACCGAAGAGGTCCGCCGTGACCGGCTATTCCTGATGCTTAAACGCTATGGCTGGATCGGCGGCGCCGCGGTTGTGCTGATCGTCGGCGGCGCCGCGTTCCGGGAATACAATAAGGCCAAGGAGCAGTCTGCGGCTGAGAAGCTTGGCGACGGCATCACCGCCGCGCTGGAGATCGACGGAAGCGAAGGACGTGCTGAGGCGCTGAACGCTGTACCGGCGGAAAGCGCCGGCGGGGCAGCCATCCTGAACATGCTCGAAGCTGGAGCGCTGGCTGAGGCAGGCAAGACCGCTGAAGCGGTGGCCCGGCTGGAGGCGGTTGCCGTTGATGGCGAGCTGCCGCTGATCTACCGTCATGTCGCCAGCTTCAAAGCGCTGGCGCTGCAGGCAGGCAGCCTGAGCGTTTCAGACCGCCGTGTGCAGTATGAGGCGCTAGCCCAGCCCGGCGCGCCGCTGGCGCTACTGGCTGCCGAACAGCTGGCACTGCTGGATGTGGAAGAAGGCAACGCCGAGGCGGCCATTGCCCGGCTGCGGGACATCGTTGCGGATGCAACGGTCACTGCAGACTTGAAAGACCGCGCGTCTCAGGTGATTGTGGCGCTTGGCGGCTCCGTTAACGGGAACGCTGCGCCTGAGGGGTAAGGCGCTCCGCGGACTGGAATTTGCGGAACAAGAACGGCAGACAGGGCAGGGCAATGACAATAAGCAAAACTTTCTCCCGGGCACGGGCTCTTCTTTGCACTACTGCGGCTGCGGCCCTTCTGGCGGCCTGCGCAGAGGAAGAGGTAATCCTGCGCGGTGAGCGCGAGGACATCCGGCCGGACGCCGCTGTGGAGATTGTCAATCAGTCCCGGGCGATCTCCCTGCCGCAGCAGGTTGCCAATGCCAGCTGGGAACAGGGCCATGGGGCCGAGGCCGTGCGCACCGCGCATCCGGCACTGGCGGCCGTCCCTCAGAGGATCTGGTCGGCTTCGATCGGTGCCGGCGACAGCCGCCGCCAGCGGATTACCGCAACCCCGGTTGTCGGCGGCGGGCGCATCTACACCCTGGACAGCGCTGCACGGGTCACCGCGGTTTCACCGCAGGGCCAGATCCTGTGGCAAAGCGAACTGACCCCGGCCGCTGATGATGAAGGCCAGGCCACCGGCGGCGGGTTGGCCTTTGCCGACGGTGTTCTTTACATCTCCTCCGGTTTCGGTGTTCTGACGGCGCTGAATGCTGCGGATGGCAATCCGATCTGGCGGCAGGAGCTGGATGCCACCGGTTCCGGCCAGCCTCGGGTCAGCGGCGGGCTGGTCTACCTGGTCGCTGGTGACGACACCGGCTGGGCAGTGAATACCAAGGATGGCCGCATCGCCTGGCAGATCGACGCCGCCCCCTCTGCGGCCAATGTCCTGGGCGCACCGGCGCCGGTGGTGACAAGCGACCTTGCGGTATTTGCCTTCGGGTCCGGCGATCTGATTGCCACCTTCCGCCGCGGCGGCCTGCGCCGCTGGAGCGCGTCTGTTGCGGGCAAGCGCACGGGCCAAACCCTGTCGCGGATCAGCGACGTCACCGGCGCGCCAGTGGTGTCGGGCAACCGACTTTACGCTGGCAACAACTCCGGCCGAACCGTTGCCATCGACCTGGAAACCGGCGACCGGCTGTGGACCGCGCGCGAAGGTGCAGCCGGCACGGCCTGGCCGGCGGGCGGCAGCCTGTTCCAGGTCAGCGACCTGAACCAGCTCTTGCGCCTTGATGCCGGCAGCGGTGAGGTTATCTGGGCTGTGGACCTGCCGGGCTACCTGAAGGACAAGCCTCGGAAGCGCGGCCAGATTCATGTGCACCATGGTCCCATTGTGGCCGGCGGTCAGGTGGTTGTTGCTTCCAATGACGGGCTGCTTCGCTTCTTCAACCCGCAGGACGGCAGCCTGACCCGCACGGTGGAAGTGCCCGGCGGCGCGACCACAGCACCGGTTGTTGCGGGGCGCACGCTCTATGTGGTTTCCACCAAGGGCGATTTGCTGGCATACCGCTGACGGTGTTTCCGGGTGGCACTAGCCGCGCGGATGCGCTATGAGCCGCGTCTGAATCGCAGAAAGCTGGTCTGATGTCCTTTACCCTCGCCATCGTGGGCCGTCCCAATGTGGGCAAGTCCACCCTGTTCAACCGCCTTGTGGGCAAGAAGCTGGCCCTGGTCGACGACCAGCCGGGCGTGACGCGCGACCTGCGCGAAGGCGCGGCGCGGCTGGGCGACCTGCGCTTCACGGTGATTGACACCGCGGGTTTGGAAGACGCCACCGACAATTCTCTGGAGGGCCGCATGCGCCGCCTGACAGAGCGGGCGGTGGATATGGCCGACATCTGCCTGTTCATGATCGACGCCCGCACCGGCGTGACGCCGACGGACGAAATTTTTGCCGATATCCTGCGCCGCAAGTCCGCGCATGTGATCCTGGCCGCCAACAAGGCCGAGGGCAACGCCGCCGAGGCCGGCGTGCTGGAAGCCTACGGTCTCGGCCTGGGCGAGCCGCTGCGGCTGTCCGGCGAGCACGGCGAGGGGATGCCCGACCTCTATGGCATCCTGCAGCCGCTGGCCGAGAAATTCGAAGCCGCTGCCGAAGACCATGCGCCGGTCACCGATGTCGAGCTCTATGAAGAGATCGGCGAGGACGAGGAAGAGGTCATTCCGGTCCCGACCGACGCCAAGCCCCTTCAGGTCGCCGTGGTTGGCCGCCCGAACGCGGGTAAATCCACCCTGATCAACAAGATCCTTGGCGAGGAGCGGCTGCTGACCGGCCCGGAGGCCGGGATCACCCGCGATGCGATCTCTTTGAAGATCAACTGGAAAGACACGCCGATGCGCGTGTTCGACACCGCCGGCATGCGCAAGAAGGCCAAGGTGCAGGAGAAGCTGGAGAAGCTTTCCGTCTCCGACGGCCTGCGCGCGGTGAAGTTTGCCGAGGTCGTGGTGGTTCTTTTGGACGCCAGCATCCCGTTCGAGCAGCAGGATCTGCGGATTGCCGACCTGGCCGAGCGCGAGGGGCGCGCGGTGGTGGTGGCGGTCAACAAATGGGACGCCGAAGAGCACAAGCAGGAAAAGCTGCGCGACCTGAAGGAAGCCTTCGGGCGCCTGCTGCCGCAGCTGCGCGGCGCGCCGCTGGTGACGGTTTCCGCCAAGACCGGCAAGGGGCTGGACCGGCTGCATGAGGCGATCATGCGCGCCTATGGCACCTGGAACCGCCGGGTGCCGACCGCGGCGCTGAACCGCTGGCTGGTTGGCATGCTGGAACAGCACCCGCCGCCGGCTCCGCAGGGCAAGCGCATCAAGCTGCGCTACATGACCCAGGCCAAGAGCCGCCCGCCGGGGTTCGTGGTGATGTGCTCGCATCCCGACAAGCTGCCGGAAAGCTATACCCGCTATCTTGTCAACGGGTTGCGCGAGGATTTCGATATGCCGGGCACCCCGATCCGATTGTACATGCGCGGGCAGGGCGACAAGAACCCCTACAAGGGCAAGCGGGCCAAGAACGCAGGCGCGCTGGAAAAGCACTTGAAAAAGCGCGGCAGCTGACCGGCAAGGGGCGGGCGCTCCCGCCCGGCCCGCGGCATTCAAAGAATACCTAGGCCCGTTGGGCCCGGCGCCGCCCTGACGGGCGGCGCTTTCCGTGCTGCGCCCAGCCGGGCAGCCGAACCTTGAGCGGGCTTCCGCCGTGCGGTGCTGTCCGCAAAGGAGCTATTCCATCAAAAGTGGCAGGGTGATACCCCTAGGGTTGAGGTGTACGGCCTCAGCCGGCTTGCCTTTGGCCGGGCCGGGATTATCTCATTTTTATCTTGGGCGGGCTGCGCCCTTTTTCGCATGCCTGTCACATCGCGTATTTATGGAAGAATTCATGGATCTGAGGGCACACACGCGCAAGTACACGGAAAAGGACAACCGGCTGGCATCGCTCAGCTATTTCGGGACATTTGCGGTCTATTTCCTGTCGCTCTACCTTGCAATCACCCATGCTGACCGCTGGTATGTGATGCTGCCCGCGGGGGTGGTTTTTGCCTTTGCCGCGGTGCGGCTTTACGTGCTGCAGCACGACACCGGCCATCACTCTCTGTTCGAGACCCGGATGCAGAACGAGATTGCCGGCCACGTGCTGTCGCCCTTCACCTTTGCCCCGTTTGAGGTGATGAAGCAGAACCACAACCTGCATCATTCCAACATCGGCAATCTGGAGCACCGCGAGACCGGCGAGATTCACACCATGACTCTGCGGGAATGGAAGGCCGCCGGGTTCTGGGAGCGGCTGGGCTACCGGCTCTACCGCAACCCGTTTGTGCTGGTGCCGCTGGGGGCGGCCTTCACTTATTTCATCCGCTACCGCTGGCCCAAGAACACGGTGCGGTTCGGTGTGTCCGGGGTGATCCTGCACAACCTGGTGATCGTCGCCATGCTAGGCCTGCTTTATTGGGCGGCGGGGATGACCGGCCTCTGGAACTGGCTGGTGTTTTCCTTCCTTGGCGGCATGATTGGGGTGTTCCTGGTCTACCTGCAGCATAACTTCGAGGACACTTACTGGGACCGCCGCCCGGACCTGAACCCGCAAGCGGCGGCGCTGCAGGGATCGTCCTGTTTGGATTTTGGCTGGTTCTTCGACATGGCGGTGGCAAACATAACCCTGCATGATATCCATCACTACAACGCCCGCATTCCGTCCTACCGCTTGCGGCAATGCCATTACAGCCTGCCGCCGGAACTGGGTCTGCGGCGGATCAAGTTTCCAGAAGCAGTTCGGGCTCTGACGTTAAAGCTTTGGGATGAAGAGAAGAAATGCCTGGTGCCCTTTCCAGCATGAGCGTTTCTTGCAATGCTTGCCAGGCGTTGAGCAAAATTGAATGGGGGAATTCAGCAGCATGACGGAGATTTCAGAACTGAGGGGAGTGGGGCCAGCGCTGGCCCGGATCCTTCAGGAAAACGGGGTGCAATCCGTCGAAGGGCTGGCGGGAATGGAAGAACAGCAGCTGCGCAGCATTCCGGGCATCGGCTCCAGCCGGGCGGGCCTGCTGCTGGATGCTGCCCGGGTCCATAACGGGTCCGCAGAAGCGGAGGGCGAGGATCTGAGCGCCCGGCTGGCTGCTGCCGAAACGGCACTTCAGGCGGCGGAGGAAAAAGCAGCCAAGGCTGAGGCCAAGGCCAAAAAGGCCAAACGCCAGGCTGTAGAATTGATGGAGGAATTTGCTGAGGCTAAGGTCAAGGCCAAGAAGAAGGCCAGGAAGGTCAAGGCCAAGGCTAAGAAGGCCATCGAGAAGGAAAAGGCCAAGGCCAAGGCCATTCTTGAGGGCAACGGCTCTGGGAAGAAAAAGAAAAAGGTGAAGAAGTGATTTCAGGCCGCTGCTTTTAAAAAGAAAACCGGCGCCAATGGCGCCGGTTTCTGGTTCTGGAGTGCGGTCTGGATCAGACCAGCTCACCCTCGGCGGTCAGGGTCAGCTTGCCGCCCAGATAGGGAGCAAGAGCCTCCGGCAGTTTGACCGACCCATCCGCCTGCTGGCCGTTTTCCAGCACCGCGATCAGGCAGCGCCCGACGGCCAGGCCGGAACCGTTCAGCGTGTGCACGAACTGCGGCTTGCCGCCGTCGGCAGGCTTAAAGCGCGCGTTCATCCGGCGGGCCTGGAAATCACCGCAGACCGAGACCGAGGAGATCTCGCGGTAGGTGTTCTGGCCGGGCACCCAGACCTCGATGTCGTGGGTCTTACGGGCGCCAAAGCCCATGTCGCCGGTGCACAGCACAATGGTGCGATAGGGCAGGCCCAGGCGCTCCAGGATGTCCTCGGCGCAGCGGGTCATGCGCTCGTGCTCTTCAACGCTCTTGTCCGGATGCGTGACCGAGACCATTTCGACTTTCTCGAACTGGTGCTGGCGCAGCATGCCGGCGGTGTCCTTGCCGGCCGAACCGGCCTCGGAGCGGAAGCACTGGGTGTGGGCCACATAGCGGCGCGGCAGATAGCTTTCCTCGACCACCAGGTTGTTCACGATATTGGTCAGCGTGACCTCAGCCGTCGGCACCAGCCACCAGCCGTCGGTGGTCTTGTAGCTGTCCTCGCCGAACTTGGGCAGCTGGCCGGTGCCATACATCATCTCTTCGCGCACCAGCACCGGGGTCCAGGTCTCGGTCAGGCCGTTCTCGTCCACATGGGTGTTGATCATGAACTGCGCCAGCGCCCGGTGGATGCGGGCTACCGCACCGGACAGCACGACGAAACGGCTGCCCGACAGCTTGGCCGCTACCTCGAAATCCATGCCGGGTTTCACGCCTTCGATCTCGAAGTGCTCCTTGGGCTCGAAATCGAGAGCCTTCGGCTCGCCCCAGCGGCGGATTTCGACGTTGTCGTCTTCATCCTCACCCTCCGGCACATCGTCGAATGCCAGGTTCGGGATGGTCATCAGCATGTCGTTGAGCTGCTGGTCCAGCGCCTTGGCCTCGGTATTCATGGCCGCCACTTCGGCCTTCTTCTCGGCCACCAGCGCGCGCAGGCGCTCGAATTCGGCCTCGTCGCCGCGGCCCTTGGCAGCGCCGACTTCCTTGGAGGCCTTGTTCTGTTCGGCCTGTGCGGTTTCCGCGGCCAGGATCTTAGCCCGGCGCGCCTCATCCAGCGCCAGGATCTCGGATGACACGCCCGCATCCCCGCGCCGCGCCACAGCGGCGTCGAAGGCGGCAGGATTTTCGCGGATTGCGCGGATGTCATGCATGAGAGTTTCTCCTAGCGTTGGAAGATGGTTTGAATCAGTAGGCACATCCTATGACGCAAGGGTGAACAAAGGGGAAGGGGGCGGACACCTTCCCGCCTCATGGCGGAAAGAAAAAGGCCGGGTGTTGCGCCCGGCCTGCTTTCGGTCATTCCGCTGCCATTGGCAGCATGTGCACGTGATGCCGTGGCGGCTGCATGCGGATCTCGCCGGTCAGGAAATCGGCATAGTCGAATGTCAGCTCCGTGCCTGCCGGGATGTTGGTCAGCGCCCGGCCCCAGACCCCGTCGGAAAAATCGAGGTTAGGATACATCGAATGGTTCAGGAAGCGGCCTTCGTCGCATTGCAGGATAAGGTAGCCGGGGCGGCAGGGATCCGGGAAGCTATAGCGTTCCAGAAACTCCTTCATGTGGGGTTCGACATTGTCCAGCTTGCTCTCCGGGAAGGTGGTGTCGAGCATTCTGTCATACCGCCAGACGATGTCACCCTTGGTGATTTTGTCATGGCAGAAAACGCCCAGCCCTTCGATGACCGAGGGGGCGAGATAGCAGCGCACCATCATCATGCGCCTGTTCCTTCTTTCAGGAATGGCCGGGCCGCCATCCGGACCGGAATGAGGGGGCAATGCCCCGCGCCTGGCGGCTTGCGCAAGGGAAAGCAAAGCGCCGAATCGCGCTGTTTTGCAATAAAAATCTGCACCACGGCACAGCGTGTTCGTCCTTTCTTTTGCCGCCAGCCGGACCAGATGCCGCTGTGGCCTGCAATACGCCCCTCCGCGACCGCAGCGTTCCCTTGCAAAGCCGGGGTCCAGCGCATAGGTTCCGCTGCAAATTTCCGGCGCTAACTCCAGTGCCGCTTTGACAGAAGGAATATCCCATGGACGGTGGCGCAGTCGCCCAATTTCTCCCGCTTATCCTGATCTTCGCGATCATGTACTTCCTGCTGATCCGCCCGCAGCAGAAGAAGATGAAACAGCATCAGGCGATGGTGGACGGCCTGCGCCGCGGTGACCAGGTGGTGACCCAGGGCGGCGTGATCGGCAAAGTGGCCAAGGTCAAGGAAGACGGCGAGATCGAGGTGGAAATCGCAGATGGCGTTAAAGTGCGCGTGGTCAAGGCGACCATTGCCCAAGTTCTGAGCAAGACTGAGCCGGCAGCTTAAGCGCCCTTAACAACCATCTGAAAAGGCAGGGCAATGCTGCAAATTGATCTCTGGAAGAGGGTGCTGATCTGGCTGGTTTGCGCAGCTGGTATCATGCTTGCCCTGCCAAACGGCTTTTATACCCGTGTCGAACAAGCCAACGACGCGGCCGCCGATATCATCGCAAAGGGCGAAACGCCGGAACGGCTGGAAACTGCAGGCCAGTGGCCGTCGTTCCTTCCGTCGGGCCTTGTGAACCTCGGCCTCGACCTGCGGGGCGGGGCGCATCTGCTGGCCGAGGTGCAGGTTGAAGACGTCTATGAGGCTCGGATGGACGCGCTGTGGCCGGAGGTGCGGGATGCGCTGCGGCCCGAGCGTGACACGGTCGGCACCTTCCGCCGCCAGCCGGGTCCTGCGGACCAGATTCGCCTGAAGATTTCCAAACCGGACGGCATGGCCCGCGCGCTGGAAGTGGTGCGCGGCCTGGCCAATCCGGTGACGAGCCTCACCGGTGCTGGGGCAACAGACATCGATGTTTCCGCTGACGGCGACATTCTTGTGGTGCAGCTGAGTGAGGCTGAAAAGCTTGCTTCCGACGACCGCACTGTGCGCCAGTCGCTGGAAATCGTGCGCCGCCGGATCGACGAGGTCGGCACCCGCGAGCCGACCATCCAGCGCCAGGGCGCCGATCGGATCCTGATTCAGGTGCCGGGCATCGGTTCCGCATCTGAACTGAAGGCGATCATCGGCACCACCGCGCAGCTGACCTTCAACCCGGTTGTCGGCCGCGGCACTGACGCGGATGCAGCACCGGGTATCGGCAACAAGGTTGTGCCGTCGCTTGACGAAGAAGGGTTCTATTACACCATTGAAGCCGCCGCTGTTGTTACCGGCGAGGACCTGGTGGATGCGCAGCCGTCGTTTGACCAGAACGGCCGTCCTGCAGTGACCTTCCGCTTCAATACCTCCGGCGCCCGCCGGTTCGGCGATTATACCGCTGAGAACATCGGGTCGCCTTTTGCCATCGTGCTGGATGACGAGGTGGTCTCCGCCCCGGTGATCCAATCGCACATTCCGGGTGGTTCCGGCATCATCACGGGTAACTTTACCGTTGAGGAAAGCACCAACCTGGCGGTGCTGCTGCGTGCCGGCGCGCTGCCTGCCGGGCTGGAGTTCCTGGAAGAGCGGACCATCGGTCCAGAACTGGGTCAGGACAGCATCGACGCGGGCAAGATTGCGACCATCGTGGCCTTTGTTGCCGTGCTGGTGTTCATGGGCCTCAGCTATGGCCTGTTCGGCCTTTTTGCCAATGTCGCGCTGGTGCTGAACATCGCGCTGATCTTCGGCATGCTCAGCCTGATCGGCGGCACCCTGACCCTGCCGGGTATCGCAGGTATCGTGCTGACGGTTGGCATGGCGGTTGACGCCAATGTGCTGATCTTTGAGCGTATCCGCGAGGAGCTGAAGGCGGGCCGCGGCCCGGCCAAGGCCATCGACGAAGGCTACTCCAAGGCGCTCAGCGCCATTCTCGACGCCAATATCACCACTTTCATCACTGCTGTGATCCTGTTCGCCATGGGCTCCGGCCCGGTGCGCGGCTTTGCGATCACCCTGGGGCTGGGCATCATGACCTCGGTCTTTACCGCGATCTTCGTGACCCGGCTGATGATCGTCATGTGGTTTGAACGGCGCCGTCCGAAAACGATTGAGGTGTGATATGCGGCTGAAACTTGTTCCCGAAGGCACCTCCTTCGATTTCTTCAAACGCTCCAAGCTGTGGCTGGGCATCTCGGCCCTGATGATGGTCGCGGCGCTGGCCTCCTTCCTGCTGCAGGGGCTGAACTTCGGCATCGACTTCCGCGGTGGTACCACCATCCGTACGGAGGCCTCCGAGTCTGTGGATGTGGGCGCCTACCGCGACGCGCTGGCGGCGCATGGCCTGGGCGATGTGTCGATCACAGAGGTGTTCGATCCAACCTTCGAGGAAGACCAGCACGTTGCCATGATCCGTATTCAGGCGCAGGACGACGGCGAGGCGATCTCCGGCGAGATGATCGAAACACTGAAAGATTCGCTGGACGCGGTGGCGCCGGGCATCAAGTTCGTGTCCGTCGAATCCGTCGGCCCCAAAGTCTCGGGCGAACTGATCACTACGGCGGTGCTTGCGGTCGCCTTGGCGATTGCGGCAGTGCTGGTCTACATCTGGCTTCGCTTCGAATGGCAGTTCGCGCTTGGCGCGGTGGCGGCACTTGTGCATGATGTGGTGCTGACCATCGGCGTGTTCTCCGAGCTGCAGATCAAGTTCGACCTGGCCATCATCGCGGCACTTTTGACCATCGTCGGCTACTCGCTGAACGATACTGTGGTGGTGTTCGACCGGGTGCGCGAGAACCTGCGCCGCTACAAGAAGAAGGACCTCTCTGAGGTTCTGAACATCTCGATCAACGAGACGCTGAGCCGGACGATGATGACCTCTGTCACCACGCTGCTGGCGCTAATTTCGCTCTATGTGCTGGGCGGCGACGTGATCCGCGGTTTCGTCTTTGCGATGATCTGGGGCGTTGTGGTCGGGACCTATTCGTCGGTCTTCGTCGCCTCCACCATCCTGCTGAAGCTGGGGGTGAAGCGCGACTGGTCGAAACAGGCCAACACCACCGGCAACCAGTTCTCGAACATTGATGCTTGAAGCGTTCGAAGCGGCCCTGGCCACACCGGGGTTGTTCTGGCTGCTGGTCACCATTGGAGCCGCGGGTCTTGTCCGCGGCTTCACTGGTTTTGGCACCGCGATGATCTTTGTACCGGTTGGCGCCCAGTTCCTGCCGTCTGCAGATGTGGTGTTCCTGATGGTGCTGATGGGGGTATTTTCCACCATCACTCTGTTCCCGCAGGCCTGGAGCAAGGCGGACAGGGCAGAAGTTGGCGCCTTGTCCATGGCCGCTGCGGTCACCGTGCCGGCAGGATTGTGGCTGATGTCGCAGATGGACCCGCTGACCCTGCGCTGGGTTGCAGCCGGGGTGATCGGCGTGACACTGGCCGCTGTGGTCTCCGGCTGGCGCTGGCAGGGCAAACTTGGCTGGCCGGGGCGCTTTGCCATCGGCGGTGCCGCCGGTATCGTTGGCGGCATGACGGGCCTCACCGGGCCGGTGATTATCGTCTTCTACCTCGCCAACGTGCGTGACGTCGCGCGGGTCCGGGCCAACACCATCGTGTTCCTGGCTGCGCTCGACGTGGTGATCGCTGCCAACCTGATCTTCGGCGGCATGGCCAGCCTCAAGGCGGTGATACTGGCCTGCCTGCTCGGCATCCCCTACATAATCACCACGCTGACCGGCAAGGCGCTGTTTGATCCCAAGCTGGAGAAGATCTACCGCCTTGCCTCCTATTCCGTGATTGCACTGGCCGTGCTATCCAGCCTCCCGGTATTTGACTGAAAGGACCGTCCATGCGCCTGAACGAAGTGAGCTATTCCGATGCGCAGCCCATCGACGGCTATGGCGAGGGTTTCTTCCGCATCGGCGGCAAGGTGCATCAGGGGGCCGTTCTGACGTCGGCGGCTGGCACTGCGGGTTGGGGCGGCATGGCCGACGCTGCGCCGCTGCTGGCGCTTGCCGGAGAGATTGATGTCTTGTTCATCGGAACCGGACCTGTGATCGCCCATATCCCGGCAGACTTGCGCAAGGCGCTGGAGGAGGCGGGTCTGGGCATTGAGGCGATGAACTCGCCCGCCGCTTGCCGCACCTACAACGTGCTCTTGTCGGAAGGGCGCCGGATTGCCCTCGCGGCGCTGCCGGTCTGATTTTCAGAAGGTTCATTTGACCTGCCGCAAAGCAGACGGTTTGAAAACAGGTTTTTGATGCCCGGAAAGATGGGACAGCGAACTTCATGACATTGACTGTGACGGATCTGGGCGTGGCCCGCGGCGGCATCCCGGTGCTGGAGGGTGTGAGCTTTGCGCTGGCGCCCGGTAAGGCGCTGATCCTGCGGGGCTCTAACGGCATCGGCAAGACCACGCTGCTGCGCACCGTCGCAGGCCTGCAGCCGCCGCTGAAGGGCCGGGTCGATGGGGCTGAGGATCAGATCGCCTATGCCGCCCATTCCGACGGGCTGAAACCAACGCTGACAGTGGCAGAGAACCTGATCTTCTGGGCCAGTGTCTTTGGCCGCAATGGCATTGAACAGGCGCTGGACGGGTTTGACTTGCAAACCCTGCGCGACCGCCAGGCCGGTGCGCTGTCCGCGGGCCAGAAACGCCGCTTGGGCCTCAGCCGGATGCTGGTCACCGGCCGCCCGATCTGGATCATGGATGAGCCGACGGTGAGCCTGGACAAGACCTCCGTGGCGATGTTTGCAAACGCGGTGCGGGCGCATCTGGGGCAGGGCGGCTCGGCGCTGATTGCCACCCATATCGACCTGGGGCTGGAGGCGGAGGTGCTGGATGTCGGCCCCTACAAGGCCAAGCCGCCGGAGATCGACGATTTTGACGGAGGCTTCCTGTGATTGCGCTTCTCCTGCGGGATCTGAAGCTCGCCTTCCGGGCGGGCGGCGGCTTTGGGCTGGGTCTTGCGTTCTTTCTGATCGTGACCGTGATGGTGCCGTTTTCCGTCGGCCCGCAGTCCGAGTTGCTTGCCCGCATCGCCCCGGGTGTGTTGTGGCTGGGGGCGCTGCTGGCGTGCCTGCTGTCGCTCGACCGGCTGCTGGCGCTGGATTGGGAGGACGGCTCGCTCGACCTGCTGGCCACCGCGCCGCTGCCGCTGGAAAGCACTGTCACGATCAAGGCGCTGGCCCATTGGATCACCACCGGCCTGCCGCTGGTGATGGCGGCCCCGGTGCTGGGGGTGCTGCTGAACCTGCCGGTACAGGGCTTTCAGTGGCTGGTGATCTCCCTGCTGCTGGGCACACCTGCGCTGTCCGTTATCGGCACCTTCGGCGCCGCCCTGACCGTGGGGCTGAAGCGCGGCGGCCTCTTGATGTCGCTGCTGGTGATGCCGCTTTACGTGCCGACGCTGATTTTCGGGTCCGAGGTGGCCCGCCGCGGAGCCGAGGGCATGGCGGTGCAGACACCGCTGCTTCTGCTGGCGGGCATCTCTGCCGCCTCCATCGCCCTGCTCCCGTTTGCCAGCGCCGCCGTCCTGCGCGTCAATTTGCGCTGACCGCATCCCGTGACCGTGAATTGAGAAACCCGAGAACAAGAGCTAAATAGCCACCATGTCGATCTGGGAATACGCCAACCCGAAGAAGTTCCTGGCCACCACCGAAAAGGTGATGCCGGCCCTGTGGGTCAGCTCTGCGGTGCTGATTTCCGTGGGCCTGGTCTGGGGCTTCTTTTTCACGCCTGACGATTACCGTCAGGGCTCCACCGTCAAGATCATCTTCCTGCATGTGCCTTCGGCGTTGATGGCAATCAACGCCTGGTTCATGATGCTGGTGACGTCGCTGGTCTGGGTGATCCGCCGCCACCATGTGAGCGCATTGGCCGCCAGGGCCGCGGCGCCCGTAGGCGTGGTCATGACCGTGATCGCGCTGGTGACCGGGGCAATCTGGGGCCAGCCGATGTGGGGCACCTGGTGGGCCTGGGATCCGCGGCTGACATCCTTCTTGGTGCTGTTCCTGTTCTACCTCGGCTACATCGCGCTGTGGGAGGCGATCGACAACCCCGACACCGCTGCGGACCTGACCTCGATCCTCTGCCTGGTCGGCTCGGTCTTTGCCGTGCTCAGCCGCTATGCGGTGAACTTCTGGAACCAGGGGCTGCACCAGGGCGCATCGCTGAGCCTGGACGAAAAGGAAAACGTGGCTGATGCGTTTTCCAACCCGCTTTATGTCTGCATGGCAGGCTTTGTCCTGCTGTTCATCGCATTGGTGTTCTACCGCACCGGAACTGAAATCCGCGCCCGCCGCATCAAGGCATTGATGGCGCGCGAACGGCTGGAGGCGTGATGCCCGATCTTGGAAAATACGCCGATACGGTGCTGTCGGCCTATGGCGCCTCGCTGGTGCTGCTGGTGGCGCTGGTGGTGGTGACGATCCTGCGCGGCCGCAAGGTGCGCCGGGAGATGGAAACCCTGGAAACCCGGATGAAGCGCAATGGCTAAGATCTCCCCCCTGATGGCGGTCCCCGGTGTGGTGTTTGCGGGATTTGTGGGCCTGGCGCTGGTGGGGATGTTCCGCGAGGACCCGAACAGTCTGCCGTCGGCCCGCGAAGGCCAGCCTGCGCCGCCGGTCGTCCTTGATGAGTTTCCGGGCAAGGAGATGTTCAGCGACGCCACCCTGCGCGACGGCACCGTGAAACTGGTGAACTATTGGGCCAGCTGGTGCGCGCCCTGCCGCGCTGAGCATCCGAACCTGGAGGCGCTGTCTGAGGAAGGCATCCCTGTCTACGGTATCAACTACAAGGATCAGCTGGCCAATGCCGAGTCCTTCCTGAACGAGCTGGGCGACCCCTACAAGGCCATTGGCCGGGATGAGAAGGGCCGGATGGCGATTGACTGGGGCCTGTACGGCGTGCCGGAAACCTATGTGGTGGACGGCGATGGCAAGATTATCCTGCGCTTCGCCGGCCCGATCACCCAGCGGGTGATCGAAACCACCCTGCGCCCGGCGATGGAAAAGGCAGCGGGGCAGTAGCCGGCCCTACTGTATCAGCCCGGTTCACACAGGGTGTAGCTGCTCAGATCGGGCTCCGCCTCCGACAGCGCATAGACGCGGTCCAGATGTTCCTGTTTGGAGCGCCAAATCAGATACTCGCTGAAGGCCTCCGGGTCCTGCCATTTCTGGATTACGGAAATTTTACCCCTTTCCGGGGCCAGCCGGATTTCAGCCTGCAAGCATCCGGCGTGCCGGCGAACCTCTTCCACCATCTGTTTGACAAGCACCGTCAGCTCGCTGAATTTTCCGGGCCGGGGGTGCAGATCAATTATCACCGCTTCCATCATTGAAGTCTCCGGGATTTGTGAGTGCTGGGATGGTCACAGCAACCTGGAAATTTCCGGAAAATTTGCGGTTCGGATCAGCCGAAAATGCTGAGATCCAGCTCCAGCCCGGTGCCTAGCCAGATCCCGTGATCGCGGTGATCTGCCAGGGCGTTGCCGGTATCCGGATGGGCAAAGACAACCAGCCCGCCCCGGTTCAGCGCCAGCCACGGCAGCAGCTGCGCGAACTGTTCCGGCGTGGCCGCCAGCTGGCAGGACCACATCGGGTGCGGGCCGACGTTCTTTTCATGAACGCGGCCCATCTCCACCGAGAACCGCTCCGCAGCCTGCTGACAGAGTGCGCGGGCCTGATCCACACTGGCGGCGTCGAAATAGATATGGGCGTGGTAGCCGGTGATGCTGTCTGTCTGTTTCATAGCTGCAGTCTCTTACGGCTGGGCGCCGCAGGCAATGCGGTGAATGCGAACAGGCCCTGTGCAGCAACGGCTGATAGGTCCGGTCAGGGCACAGAATAGGTGCGGAAGTCCTGTTCCCGCCGCATGGTTGCACTGCGGGCGTCAAGGTCGCCGCGTTCAGCCCGCCAGTCCAGGTAGCGGTTCAAGTGTTCCGGTGTCTCCCAAAGGTGGAACACTGCTATTTCCCAGCGCTCCCGGTGGAGGCCCACATGCGCCTCGATGCAGCCAGGAAAGGCCCGTGTGTCCGGCAGCATCGTCAGGACTTCCTCGGCATGCGCCTCGAATGTGCCGATGTCCGGGTAAACGACTGCAAAAACGGCCTCTTTCATGCTTCAGCATCCAGCTTTTCAATAGTCTGCGCAGTGTTTTTTAAAATGCATCCAAGAGTGACATTTGCACAAGGGGGCTGGGCCGTACAGCCGGTAAAGGTGCTGTGAGCTGCACATATCGATTGTGTTCAAGATGCAAGGCCGGGGCAAAATCCGCGCCGCAGGTTCGGAACTTCTACCCGCCTGTACCGGTGGCACAAAAAAACATGCACCCCGCAGGGTGCATGTCCGATTGTTCAGGTCTGGCAGGCCTTACGACTTGGCCAGGTTGCGCAGCACGTAGTGCAGCACGCCGCCGTGCTCGATGTATTCGATCTCCGGCGCGGTATCGATGCGACACTTCAGGGTGATCTCTTTCACCGAACCGTCGGCAAAGGTGATCGAGCAGGGCACTTCCTGCAGCGGCTGGATGGTGTCCAGGCCGCTGATCGAGACGGTTTCCTCGCCGGTCAGGCCCAGCGACTTGCGGGTGTCGCCAGCGGTGAACTCGAACGGGATCACACCCATGCCAACCAGGTTGGAACGGTGGATACGTTCGAACGACTCGGCGATCACCGCCTTGACGCCCAGCAGCGCAGTGCCCTTGGCCGCCCAGTCGCGCGAGGAGCCGGCGCCGTACTGTTCGCCGCCGAACACCACCAGCGGGGTGCCGTTGGCCTGATGCGCCATCGAGGCTTCATAGATCGAAGTCTGCTCGCCATCGGGGCCTTTGGTGTAACCGCCCTCGACGCCGTCCAGCATCTCGTTCTTGATGCGGATGTTGGCGAAGGTGCCGCGCATCATGATCTCATGGTTGCCCCTGCGCGAGCCGTAGGAGTTGAAGTCGCGCGGCTGCACCTGGCGTTCCAGCAGGTACTGGCCTGCGGGCGAGGTGGTGGCAAAGGAACCGGCCGGCGAGATGTGGTCGGTGGTGACCATGTCGCCCAGAACCGCCAGAACCTTGGCGTTTTCGATGTTCGAAATGGTGCCCGGCTCGTGACCCATGCCCCGGAAGTAAGGCGGGTTCTGGATGTAGGTCGAGGCTGCGGGCCAGTCATAGGTTTCCGCATCGGTGGTCTCGACCGCCTGCCACTTCTCGTCGCCCTTGAACACATCGGCGTATTTCGACTGGAACGCCTCGCGGGTCACGGTTTGCTCCACCAGGTCGGCGATTTCCTTCTGGGTCGGCCAGATGTCTTTCAGGTAGACGTCATTGCCGTCCTTGTCCTGGCCCAGCGGTGCAGTGGTGATGTCAATGTTCATGTCGCCAGCCAGCGCATAAGCCACCACCAGAGGCGGCGACGCCAGGTAGTTGGCGCGCACGTCGGGCGAAATCCGGCCTTCGAAGTTGCGGTTGCCAGACAGCACCGAAACGCCGATCAGGTCGTGTTCGTTGATGCACTTGGAAATCTCCTCGGCCAGCGGGCCGGAGTTGCCGATGCAGGTGGTGCAGCCGTAGCCGACCAGGTTGAAGCCGATGGCGTCGAGGTGCTTCTGCAGGTCCGCCGCTTCAAGATACTCGGACACCACCTGCGAGCCCGGCGCCAGCGAGGTCTTGACCCAGGGCTTGCGGGTCAGCCCGCGCTCATGCGCTTTCTTGGCGACCAGGCCTGCGCCGATCATCACATAGGGGTTCGAAGTGTTGGTGCAGGAGGTGATCGAAGCGATCACGATGGAGCCGTCATGCAGCTGGTAGTTGTGCTCGTCCGTTGACACGAAGCCGAGCTTGTGATGGCCTTCGTTGCCGGGAATGTCCTGCGGTTCGGGCTGGCCGCCCTCCGCTTCCCAGCGGCCTTCGGCGCGAGCGCTCGCGTCCTTGGCGGCGCGCTGGCCCTCGACATATTTGTGGAAGGTGGCCGCGGCGGCGTCCAGTGCGATGTAATCCTGCGGACGCTTGGGGCCGGAAATCGCGGGCACGATGGTGCCCATGTCCAGGTGCAGCGTGTCGGTGTAGACCGGGTTGTAGCTGCTGTCGCGCCAGAAGCCGTTTTCCTTGGCATAGGCTTCGACCAGCGCGATGCGGTCCTCGTCGCGGCCGGTGTTGCGCAGGTAGCGCAGGGTTTCGTCGTCGATCGGGAAGAAGCCGCAGGTGGCGCCGTATTCCGGGGCCATGTTGGCGATGGTGGCACGGTCCGCCAGCGGCAGGCGGTCCAGGCCCTCGCCGTAGAATTCAACGAACTTGCCCACCACGCCCTTGGCGCGCAGCATTTCCACCACTTTCAGAACCAGGTCGGTGCCGGTGGTGCCTTCGACCATTTGGCCGGTCAGCTCAAAGCCGATCACCTCGGGGATCAGCATGGAAATCGGCTGTCCCAGCATCGCAGCTTCCGCTTCGATGCCGCCAACGCCCCAGCCCAGAACCGCGGCGCCGTTGACCATGGTGGTGTGGGAGTCGGTGCCGACCAGCGTGTCCGGATAGGCGACTTCCTCGCCGTTCTGGTCAACGTCGGTCCAGACGGTCTGGGCCAGGTATTCCAGGTTTACCTGGTGGCAGATGCCGGTGCCCGGCGGCACAACGCGGAAGTTATTGAAGGCGTTCTGGCCCCACTTCAGGAACTGATAACGCTCCATGTTGCGCTCATACTCGCGGTCGACGTTCATCTGGAACGCGCGCGGGTTGCCGAATTCGTCGATCATCACGGAGTGGTCGATGACCAGGTCGACGGGGACTAGAGGGTTGATCTTGGCGGCGGAGCCCTTCAGGCCGACAATGCCGTCGCGCATGGCGGCCAGGTCGACAACGGCGGGAACGCCGGTGAAGTCCTGCATCAGAACGCGGGCAGGGCGGTAGGCGATCTCACGCGGGTTCTTGCCGCCGTTGGCGCCCCACTCGGCGAAGGCCTTGATGTCGTCGGTGGAGACGGAGAAGCCGCCATCCTCGAACCGCAGCATGTTTTCCAGCACCACCTTCAGCGCGGCGGGCAGCTTGGAGAAGTCGCCAAAGCCGGCCTCGGTGGCGGCGGGAATGGAGTAATAGGAGATCGACTTGCCGTTGACGCTGAGCGTTTTGCGCGCCTTGGCATTGTCCTGTCCGACGGTGATAGGCATGGTTGGCCTCCCTCAAGAATTTGTAACCGGGGAATTCGCTGCCTGCTAAATGCATGAGGAAGATGAAGCATTCAATAGCCCAAACGCCGCAGGCAGCACTTTTGTATGCGATTGTACACATTTTTTGCGAAGCAGGGCCTCATGCCGCCCTCAAAAATGATTGATTGGCCTGTTTGCGGGCAAGTCTTTAGACCTGAAGCCTGACACACAGAGAAGGCGATTCATGAAATTCCTGCTACCGATCGTGGCCATGCTGGGCCTTGCCATGCCGGTTTGCGGCCAGTCCGCAGATGAGCCTGTTGTGGTTGAACTCTATACTTCGCAGGGCTGTTCGTCCTGCCCGCCCGCTGACGCGCTGCTGCATGAGCTTGCGGTGCGGCAGGATGTACTGCCGCTGGCGCTGCATGTGGATTATTGGGACTACATCGGCTGGAAGGATAAGTTCGCCGATCCGTCGCACACCAAGCGTCAAAAGGGTTATGCCCAGGCAGGCGGGCGCAGGATGATCTATACTCCGCAGATGATCATCATGGGGCAGGACGACGTGGTCGGGGCTGATGCGCTGGCGGTCGATAATGCCATTGCCAGGCACCTGGAAACCCCGCGCCCGGTGTCGCTGACCGTCAGCCGTTCCGGAGGGGATCTGGTGATCCGCCTGCATCCGCGGGTGCAGATGGCTTCCGGTCCTTACCTGGTGCAGCTGGTGCGGTTCACGCCGCAGCGCAAGGTCAGCATCACCCGGGGTGAGCTGGCAGGCAGATCCTTCACTTACGCAAATGTGGTGGAGGACTGGGAGGTCGCCGCAAAGTGGGACGGAGCCGGCAGTCTGGAGGTTTCTGTTCCCGCGCCCGGAAGCAAAGCCGCCGCGGTTCTGGTGCAGGCTGCGCCATTCGGAAAGATCATTGCTGCGGCGCGGGCCGACTGAAAAACCGATTCAGTCCACCGGACTATCGGCCTGCCGGGCAGCTTTGCCGACGGGCACATATGGCTTCCAGCGGCGGTGAATCCAGAACCACTGCCCGGTGTGCTTGCGCACGATCGCTTCCAGGTCCGCGCTCAGCGCTTTGGTCATGGTCAGCGGATCTGACGGCGGCACCTCTGCATTCATCACGATCTCGAAATCCAGCCCGTTCTCCTGGCGCACGGCATAAACCGGAATCAGCGCAGCACCGAATTTCAGTGCCAGTTCCGCAGGCACGGTGGACGTGACAGCCGGCTTGCCGAAGAAGTCGATCAGCTCGCCGCCCTGGGCATGCAGATCGGTGACGATGGCAGCGATGCCGCCTTTCTTCAGGTGGCGCACCAGTTCCACCATTCCCCGTTTGCCCTGTTCGAACATCGGCTCGCCATTTTGCTTGATGGCCTCAACATAATGTGCGTTGAAATACGGGTTGGCCATCCGGCGGTAGAGCGCGCCCATTTCGTGTCCGCGGGACACCAAAGCCGCGCGGGCGGCGTCGTAGTTGCCGAAATGGGCGGTTGCCAGCAGCACCGGGCGGCCCTCAGCCCGGGCGGCTTCCAAAGCTTGCAGGCCGGGGCCGCTGATCGGCGCGGACCTGGCCCGCTCGTGAAAGGGCTTGCCTGCGTAGATTTCCGCAATCATCCGGCCGGCATTGTCGCTGACGTCCCGGTACAGGTCCGCCGGGTCCAGGTCCGACAGCTCCGGGCTGACAAGTTTCAGGTTTTCGCGCACCCGTTTGTCAAAACCCGCCAGCCGTCCCATGGCAGTGACCAGGCGGCCCATCATCGGCACCCGCAAGCGGTAAGGCACCAGCCCGGCGCCCAGCAGCAGGCCGCGCAGGAACAGGTTGCTGCCAAAATATTTGACATGGCTCCAGGTGGAGAGCTCGGAAGGATCTGCGGGCATGGCGTCTGGATATCTGCGGCGCGTAACTGCGCCCGGAAGCCTGCATCATACGCAGCAGCGGCAGCAGGTACAAGCAGCTCGCGATGGAGGTCCTGCACGGCGGCGGCGGCCCGCGGCCGGCCTTTGGTTCAGCGCATTGCGGCACTCATGCCAACTGGACGTCAGCCGCCGTCTTCCTCCTCGTCTTCCTCCACCGACTTGAGTTCGATCTCGCCAGTCGCGACAAGATCGCGCATAGCGCTGATAATCAGGCTGAAGGCAGCCTCGCCGTCGCTGCGCTTGACCTTGCCGCGCTCGGCGACTTCCTCACGGATGTTGTCGGCCATCCGGCTCGACATGTTCTTGAGCAGGAACTCGGAGGTAGCCACATCTTCCTCGTCGGTGGCAAAGGCGATGGCGGTCACCAGGTCGGGCTGCGAGAGCACCCGGATCAGCTTGGGCACGTCCAGCGGCTGCATCCGTTCGGCAATCAGCGCGTAGGTGAAGATTGCCTTGCGCACCGTGACAGCAAATTCCTGATCCTCTTCGTCCAGCGCGGTCAGCACCTCGTCCCGCTTGGCGGCAGCGGCTTCGGTCAGGACGGCCCCCAGGCGCTGGCCGGGGGTCTGGTCGAACGCAAGATCAGGCCGCGCTTCTACCTGGGCGGCCAGCGACAGTCCGATGCGGTCCACCGTGTCCGGCGTCACATTGGCGGTCTGGCTGACGGCATAGGTGATGCGGCGCGCCACGGGCCCGGGCAGATGGATCAGCATCTGTGCCGCTTTGGCGGTATCCAGTTTGGACAGGAGAACCGCGGCCACCTCTGTGCTTTCGGCCTGGGCTAGTTCGGCCAGGTCCTCAGGCGGCAGCCGCTTCAGCCGCTCCCACGGGTCGCCGAACTGGCGCACCCCGGCTTCGCGGCGCAGGCGGGTATGGGTGTGGCGGCTGATCTTGCCTTCCATCGCACTCAAGGCACCGGCCAGGCCATTGGGGAAATGCAGGCCGACGTTGTCCAGCAGATCTGCAAACTCTCCCGCCACAGAATTCAGCGTGTCCCGGTCGATAATCCGCATCCTGCCCATCTGCTGGGTCAGTTCCATCTGCAGGTCGTCGGGCAGTTCCTCCAGCGGGATCTCGGCGCCTTCATTCAGCAGCAGCCGGACGATGATGGCGGCCTTGGCCTTGCCGCTGAGGCCAGAGGCCGCTGCCGGGTTCGCCAGTGCACCGCCGCCGATTCCGCCGCCGGGGCCGCCCGCATCAAGGCCGCCCACAGGCGCCGGAGCGGCGAAATCGCCCATGTCCATTCCGCCCATTCCGCCCCCGCCCAAGTCCATCGGAAGCGCCAGCATATCGTCTTGAGGCATTCTCGCACCCTAGCAAAAGATTCTTCTCAATCGTGGAGGGCAGGATAGGCCGCAAGCGGTAAAGAAAGGCTGAAGTCTAGTAGCTGTAGGAGGTGCCCGTTTCCAACGCGCTGCGCAAGGAGGCCTCGGCCCAGCTGCCGTTGCCGCCGCGGGCGCGGATTTCCTTCCATTGGGCAAGCGCTGCGCTGTATTTCCCCTGTTCGACAAAGCCTTGGCCCATGTAGGAGCGCGCCAGGATATTGTCCGGATCCTGCGCCAGTGCTTGATCATAGAAGGTCTGCGCCAGTTCCAGATTGCCCAGCTTGCGATGAGTGAAGCCCCAGTAAGTCAGCACCATGCTGTCCCCCTGATCGGCCATTGCGCTGAGCACCGCCTGGGCGTCTTTCTGGCGGCCGGCATAGGCCAGTTCCCGCGTCGCATCCAGCAGCCCCTCCTGATCCAGCGAAGACTTCCGCGGACGCACGCAGCGTTTCTTCTCGTCGTCCCACACTCTCTTGCCTTTGCAGGTCTTGGTGGTCTCAGTGGGTTTCGGCGGGTTCCAGTCGTTACCGCTGGCGGCAAGAGCTGCAACTGGCAAGGCGAAGGCGGCGGTCAAGGTTATCAAACGCATCTCTTGGGCTCCTGATGGGCTGGATCCTTGGCAGTGTAGCCTTGCAGCCGCGTCCGGGACGACATCTTTCTCATCAAAGATTCGGGAGGCGGTCAGGTGTCCAGGGGCTGGGCAAAGGCGGTGGACAGGCGGTGATCAAGATGCCGGAACTTTTTTCGCAAGAATTCGCTGCGCGCGAATGCTTCGCGAGAAATCTTCACCCAGTCGATAAGCAGTCGGCCCCGCATTGCACAAGTTAGAAGGTCAAAGTTCACATTGTGGCGGTACTTCTTGAAGAACATTTCCGTTGAACGGTTTCTGATCCCGCTGGCTCCAATCTCGGATGGTTCTGCCGGCAGGAAAGCATCCATCTTGAGAAAATCCACAATGTCGTAAATTGCAAGTTTTGTACTGGCTTCGGTGAAGTCGAGCCCGTAGCTTACGCCTCGCCCCAGAACCAAGTTGCCGCCGTGGAAATCACCGTGACTGAAGGTCGCGATGCACGGAGCTCCGGACAGGCGCTGGCAGTCTTTTGCAAGTTTAGCAACGAATCCGCCTAACTGCCGGGCACAAGCCTGAGGCTGTGAGGTGTGCACAAGGCTTTCAATTTCTTCCAGCATCCAATTGAACCACGCTGTTTTCACGGCCGGGGGATCAGAATTGTGCAGGTGATTTAACCACTCGCCACCGCGCCGGAACACCTGCCCTGCTTGCAGAAGGTCTTGCGGCGAATACACTATTTGCTTCGCGGTCTTACCTTCTAAGAACTCAGTAACATGAAAACGGCCGGTCGGTGACAAGTAAACGGGTTCGACAAGCGCGACCTTGGATTGCGCGTCAAAATGGCTGCGGAGTTTCTCTATGATACCGTACTCTTTAGTTAGCCGTGTAGTTCCTTCAGCCGTGTCCAACTTCAGTACCAAAGGGCTTCCGTCGGGCCTGGCAAGGACGAAAACGAAACGCTCATCGCTGAAGTTGGCGGATCTGTCCAGGCAGGAGATAGAAAATACATTCTTGATACCGGTCGCTGCGGAAAATTCGTCAACGCATTGGCGTACAAGCGCTTCGTCAAAATCGGCAAACAGATGCATTAGATGAAATTGGGGCGGCCAAAGGTGCTAGTTAGTTCGCCCGTCTTCTAACACGCAAATAGTGAAGGCTGAATGAAAAACGCCCCGTCAGGTTGACGGGGCGTTCAAGGTCATTAGCTGCGGGCGGGGTTACTCGCCGAAGACGCGCTTGAAGATCGTGTCGACATGCTTGGTGTGATACCCCATGTCGAACTTCTCGTTGATCGCCTCTTCACCAAGGGCCGCAACCACATCCGCATCCGCCAGCAGCAGTTCGCGGAAGTCGACGCGCTCTTCCCAGACCTTCAGGGCGTTGCGCTGCACCATGGCATAGGCATCCTCGCGGCTGACGCCTGCCTGGGTCAGCGCCAGCAGAACCCGCTGCGACATCACCAGGCCGGGGAATTTGTTCATGTTCTCCAGCATGTTTTCCGGGAACACCAGCATCTTGTCGACGACGCCCGCCAGGCGGTGCAGGGCGAAATCGAGGGTGACGGTGGCATCCGGGCCGATGCCGCGCTCGACGGAGGAGTGCGAAATATCACGCTCGTGCCACAGGGCCACGTTTTCCATCGCCGGGATCACCGCCATCCGCACCAGGCGGGCCAGGCCGGTGAGGTTCTCGGTCAGGACCGGGTTTTTCTTGTGCGGCATCGCCGAGGAGCCCTTCTGGCCCATCGAGAAGAATTCCGCGCCTTCCAGCACCTCGGTGCGCTGCATGTGGCGGATTTCCACCGCGATGTTCTCGATCGAGGAGGCAATCACGCCGAGGGTGGCAAAGAACATCGCGTGGCGGTCGCGCGGGATCACCTGGGTGGAAATCGGCTCGGGGCGCAGGCCCAGCTGCTCGCAGACGTGCTCTTCAACCGCCGGGTCGATGTTGGCGAAGGTGCCGACCGCGCCGGAGATCGCGCCGGTGGCCACTTCCCAGCGGGCCTTTTCCAGGCGGTTCTTGTTGCGGTCCATCTCGGCATAGAAACGGGCAAAGGTCAGGCCCATGGTGGTGGGCTCGGCGTGGATGCCGTGGGAGCGGCCAACGCGCACGGTGTTCTTGTGCTCCAGCGCGCGTTTCTTCAGCGCGGCCAGCACCTTGTCCATGCCGTCCAGCAGGATGTCGGCGGCGCGCACCAACTGCACGTTCAGGCAGGTGTCCAGCACGTCCGACGAAGTCATGCCCTGGTGCACGAAGCGGGCTTCTTCGGAGCCGACATGCTCCGCCAGGTGGGTCAGGAACGCGATCACGTCATGCTTGGTGACGGCTTCGATCTCGTCAATGCGGGCGACGTCGAATTCCACATCCTTGGCTTTCCATACCGCGTCGGCGTTCTCGCGCGGGATCACGCCGAGGTTGGCCATGGCTTCGCAGGCGTGGGCCTCGATCTCGTACCAGATCTTGAATTTGGTCTCGGGCGACCAGATTGCGACCATCTCGGGGCGGGAATAGCGGGGGATCATGGGCGAAGGCACCTTTATGTGATTGCGCAGCAGATGCCCGGCCTCTTAGATCAGCAGAAGCAGGACAGCAAGGCTGGGGGAGGTTCATGAGGCAGTTTGCCCTGATGATTGCGTTATCATGCACGGTTGCGCCGGTTTGGGGCGGCGAATGGCGCAGCTTGAGCGGCGAAGAAGTGCAGGCTGCGCTGGAGGGGCAGCGGCTGGTCTACGGCAGCGGCGCCTGGCAGGAGTTCAATGCCTCGGGCCGGACGCTCTACAATGCAGGCCATGACAGCTGGGGCTACTGGGGCGTGCGGGATGGTAAATACTGTTCCACCTGGCCGCCCTCGGACCTGTGGGCCAGTTATGCGCTGGAAAGCGATGGAGAAGCCCTGCGGTTTGTCGGGGAGGGCGGTGACATCACCACGGGGCGCTACGCCGAGCCTGAGGAGTGAGCTGACGCGCACGCCCGCGCTCCGGACACCGGGCTGGTCTGCAGCGGGAGTGAGCCGCCGGGCCGGAGCGATCAGCTGCCCCGCAATTGCGCCAGCAGCTGCGCGTTGCGGCAGTAAGATGGCGCCTCGGCCAGTTCCGTCATCTCCTGCTGCAAATCACTGCAGTCGTCCTGATTGCGGCAAGTGCTGCAGCGCAGGACCGCGCGCATGTATTTACGGCCCTGCACCTGCGGGTCTGCGGCGACGATGCCGCCATAATCGATGCCCAGACGGCTGGCCATCCCCTGCACCAGATCGCTGCTGCGCCCGAGTTTTGCAAAAAGTCCCATATTAGTCCTCCCATGCCCGGCCGCTGCCGGAAGTGCAGACAGAATGGGCGGGAATGTCTTCCGGCACTTTGATGTGGCGCAAATTCCGCGGCAGTCAGGTCCTCCCGCCTGCGCTTCGGTCTTCTTGCGAAGACCTGACGCAGTTGGGCCCGGCGCCGCGCAAGGCGCGGCGCCGGGCCCAAGGCCGCTGGCGGTGCAGGTCTCCTGCACTGCCCGGGCGCGGGAGCACCGCTGGAGTTCTGGTGTGTCAGATCGCGGACAGTTCCATGGCCTCCAGCCGTGTCACCACCTTGGCACCGCTTTCCAGGGTCCGGTGCACCGGGCATTTGTCGGCTATTTCCATCAATTTGTCGCGCTGTTCATCAGTTAGCGGACCGCACAGCCGCACCACCCGGATGAACTGGTCGATCTTGGCAGGCCCCGAAGGCAGGGCGTCCTGGGCGTGCACCTTGTCGTGGCTCACGTCGACGCTGATCCCCTCCAGTGGCCAGCCCTTGCGGCGCGCATACATCCTGAGCGTCATCGAGGTGCAGGCGCCCAGCCCCGCAGCCACAAACCCGTAGGGCGACATGCCGCGGTTGGTCCCGCCATAGGCCAGCGGTTCATCAGCGAATGCATGGTGGTAGGGGCCGGACTGCACGTCCTGCAGGAAGCCCGACGGATCCGCTTCGGTCACCCGCAGGATGCCCTCCGGCGCGCCGGGCGGCGGTGCGGGCGGCGCCATTCTGACATAGCGCCCGGCCCAGGCGGCGATGACCTCGGCTGCATATTCCGCGTCTGCCGCGCGGGAGATCAGGTGGTCGGCGTCATCCAGGGTGACAAAGCTCTTGGGATGCTTGGCAGCGGTGAAGATCGACGCGGCATTGTCGATGCTGACGGTCTCATCCCGCGGCGCATGCAGCACCAGCAGGGCTGCCTTCAATTCCGCAATCGCAGGCGCCAGCGCTTCGGCATGAATGTCGTCGACAAACTCCTTGCCGATCACAAAGGGCCTGCCGCCCAGGCACACCTCGGCGCGGCCCTTGGCCTCGATTTCCGGCAGAGCGGCATCGAAATGGTGCGAGACATGGCCCGGATCAAACGGCGCCCCGAGCGTCACCACCCCCTTGACCGACGGGATGCCGACGCGGGCGCGCAGCACCGCGGCACCGCCCAGCGAATGGCCGATCAGCAGCGCGGGCGCCATGTCGCGCCCGGCCAGATACTGTGCTCCCTTGATCAGGTCCGCCACGTTGGAGCTGAAGGTGGTGTTCTCGAACTCGCCCTCCGAATGCCCCAGCCCGGTGAAATCGAACCGCAGCACCGCAATCCCCATCGCGGCCAGCCGCCCGGCAATCCGCCGCGCCGCCGGAATGTCCTTGGAGCAGGTGAAGCAATGGGCAAACAGCGCGGTGGCCAGCACCGGCCCCTCGGGCAGGTCGAGGCGGGCAGCAAGGGTATTTCCGGCGTGGCCGGTGAAGGAAATCCGTTCCGTGGGCATGGGCGTGGCCTTTGTTGGGTGTTCCGCATAGATTGAGCGCTTGAATGGCCTCGAACAAGGCAGCGGGCCGGAACGTCACGGGAAGGTGAAGGCAGATGAGCAGCAGCGTCCTTACGGGCATCGGATGTTACAGCCCGAAGACCGCGCGCGACCGCGGCATGTGGCAGCGTCTGAAAGAATTCTGCGCGGGCGAGCCGCAGGCCTTTGGTCGCAACCCGGAAACCGGCCATGTGACCGGCTCCGCCTTTGTGCTGTCACCGGACATGCAATGCGTGCTCTTGACCCATCACAAGAAGCTCAACCGCTGGTTCCAGCTGGGCGGCCATTGCGACGGCATCGCCGACGTGCCGTTTGTGGCGCTGAAGGAGGCCTATGAGGAAAGCGGGCTCCAACGGATCAGTCCGCTGTCGGCGCAGGTGTTCGACGTGGATATCCACGAAATCCCGGCAAATACCCGCGATTGCGCGCATCTGCACTACGATGTGCGCTACCTGTTTCAGGCAGAGGCGGGGGAGATTGCGCCCAGCGATGAATCCCACGCTCTGGCCTGGGTGCCGCTTACCCAGCTGGAGGAAGTCACCGACTCGCCCGGCGTGCTGGTGCTGCGCGACAAGCTGGAACCGTTCCTTCAGTGCCATTGTTAAATGGTGGCGCCTGACGGCGCCGCAGGCTGTCCCGGCCCCTCCATGGCAAAGGGACCGGCTGTATAGATCAGGCCTCGCCCAGCAGCGCCTTGTCAAAGGGGTAGCCGGTCAGGTTCTCATAGCCGTCCTCGGTGATCAGCACCTGGTCCTCCAGCTTGATCGAGAAGTCGCCGCCCTCCGGCGACACCAGCGCCTCGACGCACAGCACCATGCCCGGTTCCAGTTCGTAGTCAAAGGCGCCCTCGACCATCTGGTCCGGATAAGCCACCAGCGGCCACTCATCGCATAGGCCGACGCCATGCATCATGCAGCCGTATTTCTGCTTCTGGAACTGGGCATCCAGCACATGGCAGCCGCGCGACAACTCCTGGATGTTCACACCCGGTTTCAGCATCTCCATATTACGGCGGATGTGCTCCAGCCCGTGCTGCATGGCATAGATCATGTCAGGCCGCGGTTTCTGATCGCCGATCCACCAGCTGCGCGAGATGTCGATGCAGATCCCGTAGGAGCCGACCAGATCGGTGTCGAAACTGATCATCTCGTTGTTCTGGATGATCCGGGGGCCGCATTCCTGGAACCACGGGTTGGTGCGCGGGCCAGAGGCCAGCAGCCGGGTCTCGATCCATTCGCCGCCGCGGCGGATGTTTTCCGCGTGCAGCACTGCCCAGACATCGTCCTCGGAGATATTGCCGCCCGGGACCTGCTCGCGGGCGAATGTTTCCATTGCCGCCACCGCGGTTTCGCAGGCGTGATGGGCACAGCGCATCGCCAGGATCTCATCCGGGCCTTTCACCGCGCGGCATTTCTCGGTCAGCTCTTCGCCGGGGAAAATCTCCAGCCCCTGCGCTTCCAGCGCCCGCAGGCCGTGCAGCATCACCTTGTCCACCGCCAAACGTTTGTTGCTGCCGCTGTGCTCCTCCAGCAGGATGCGCACCTCGTTGGAGAACTTGTCCGCGGCCACGTCGATCTTGTCGCCGCGGTCGAAATAGAACAGGTCGGCTCCGGCGCGCTGCTCGCGCACCAGCGGGTTGAACTCGCTGAGGAACGGCGACTGCTTGTAATCCCACAGCACCATGTAGCCATCGGCGCAGACCAGCAGCGCCCGGAACGGATTGTGGGTGTTCCACAGCTGCATGTTGGTGGAGTCGGTCGCATAGCGGATGTTCAGCGGATCGAACACCAGCAGGCCGCCATAGCCGCGGTCGTTGATGTGCTTGACCAGCCGCTCCCAGCGGAACTTGCGCAGCGCCTGCAGGTCGGGAAGCTGCAGCCCGGCCTCTGCCCATTCGGCAAAGGCCAGCTGGGTCGGGCCGATCTCGACCCGGTTGTTGTCGTTGGGGGTGTTGTCGCCCAGTGTGGCGCCGCGGGTCGGGTCGATCTTGCGGATGTCGCGGTAATGCTCGTTCATGCTGGGAGGTCCTTGCTGCACAGTCCTGTACAATGTGGAGCCGGACTTGGGCGGAATCGCTGCTGAATGCGACGTATTCAACCGTCGTTTCTGACCTAACGCAGCAATGCGGGGGCCGAAGGCATCAAGGCCGCCGCAGTTGATCCGGCTCTATGGCAGAATCGGCCGGGCTGCCAGCACCATACCCGCGCTTTCGAGATAAAGGAGCAGCGCCGTCAAAAGCAGCAGGTGGCTGATGAGCCGCAGCCGCTTCGGGCGGGCCAATGTCATTGCTGCCAGCGCGGACGTTTGAAACTGGCGGCTCCATCTGGCCCGCGAATCCGGGACCAATGCGGAGGCGTGCAAACCGCTCCAGGCCTTGCCGGAGTCCGGCGCAGCCGTGCTAGCCGCCTTTCGGATCTCGGCCTCATGGAAGGCGCGGTCGCAGTGGGTGTCCAGCACCAGTGCGGTCTGATCAACCGGTGTAAAGCAGTCCTTGCCGCGGGGTCTTGGCCGGACATTCCGGACCGCCTCAGTGGGTCGGACGACTGCCGGAACCGGCGCGGCAACAGGTTCCTCGCTGCTGGCGGCTTCGGGATCAAAGGCACTCAGGAACTGTTCGCAGGTCAGTGCAATCCCAGTGTCGAGCCATTCGACAAAGGTTGCCTCCACCGTGTCCAGCAGGCGGCGCAGCATCTCTGCCAGTAGAAGTTCGGAGATCTCCTGGTCGCAATACCCGGGATAGACCGGCTCCAGCGACAGCTCGAGCAGAGCCGTGGGCTGCATCACGCTGCCAGGCAGCTTGCTGGTGCGGCGCAGGGGAACCCGGCGCAGGCGCACGGCCACAAAGTAATGATCGCATTGCAGGCGGGCAGTGTTTTCCGCACGCGCCGCTATCATCTCCGCCGGGTGGCCGAAGTCATCCAGCGTGTCCACGACTGCAGTAACCGCAGCCGAAAGAGTATTGCCGTCGCGGCGTTCCAGCCCCAGCCGGCCTGTATATTGCACATTCTCTGCCACTGTCCGGGTCCTCCATTCAGGGTTCCGACAAGGAAACTGTAAAATTTGAAATAGTTGAAAGTGGGGCACTCCGGGCTGAATTCGGGCAGACAGCGCTGGGGCCGGGCGGTGAAATGCGGCGCTCTTCAAATCATTGAATTGAAAGAAGTTTGCGTAAATTCTCCATGAGGTGAGGTGCGGAATGCGGCTCAACTGTGACGGCTGGCGGTCACATTGATGCCCCAAGGCCTACAATGGCGCCGGAATCACGCGCACTGTTCCTTTGGCTTGCCCCGCAACGCAAAGCGCCCGCCCAACGGCGGGCTCGACTCCCTGCGGTCCTTTAAGTTGGCAGAACCGTTCAGCCGTCGATCTGGCGCCCCATGATCGCCAGCGACTGCTGGTACACTGTGGCCGCGTTCCACTCCTTCAGAATGCGGTAATTCGGCTCTCCCTGCTGATAGCCTTTGCCGGGTTTCCAGCCCTTCTGGCGCAGGTAATTGGCGGTGGAGGCAAGCGCATCGCCCATGTTGTAGAAATCAACCCGCCCGTTGCCGTCCCAGTCGACGCCGTACGCCAGCGCGTTGCCGGGCAGAAATTGGGTATGACCCAGCTCGCCGTGTTTGGCGCCCAGGGTGCCTGGCGTGATAGCGCCCTGATCCACCAGCTTCAGCGCTCCCAGCGCGTGCGGACGGAAGAAGTCGGAGCGCCGGCAGTCATAGGTCAGCGTCACGATGGCGGACACCACTTGGCTGTCGCCCATGTAGTTGCCAAAAGCGGTTTCCATGCCGTGGATCGCGATCAGCACACCCGCGGGCACGCCATACTGGCGCTCAAGTGCGGCATAGAAATCCGGGTTGCGCGCCTTGCGCTTGCGGCCCTGCGCCACAATAGTGGCAGAGCCGCGGATCTGCATGAACTTCTCCAGCGAGTATTTGAAGCTCTTCTGGTTGCGGTCGGCGGAAATGGTGCGGCGGGCATACTGCGCATTGGCCAGTGCCTGCAGCCCCGCCTTGCGCACGCCTGCGCGCTTGGCCTCGGCGCTGAACGCCTGCTTCCAGGCATCGAACCCGGCAGAGGTATTGCCGCAATTGGCGGCAACGGCAGGGGAGGCAAGCAGGGCGGAAATCAGGGCAGGGGCAATTAGCCGGCGCATGAAACAAACTCTCGAAATGTGACTCGTGGCTTTCAGCCTAACGTGCTGGCGCCCCTTGTCTAACGGGAAAAGCTTTCATTGGTTCCCATTTCCTCAGGCAAAGGCGGTGCCCGCGGCCAGTGCCAGCCCGTCTGCAACCGCGGTCATGGCATTTCCCGTTTCCAGCCGGGCATTTGGGCACAGCGCGCGCATTTCCGCCTGCACCGCCGCCAGCAGCGAAGAGCCGCCGACCAGAACAATCCGCTCGACCCGGTCCGCCGCGATCCCGGCCTGCGCCAGGGTCTCTGCCGCGCAGGCGCCGATCGCGGTGGTTTGTTCCGCCAGCGTCTGCGACATGCCCGCGGAGTCCAGCGGCACCGACAGTGCGCGCGCTAGCAGTTTCAGGTCGATGTGGGATTGGGGGGCTGTGCCATTGGCGCGGATCTTGCCGTTTTCCACGGCAAAGGCCAGCTCATGGCCCAGCTCATCCTCCAGCACCGTAGCCAGACGCGCCAATTTCTCGGGCTCCACCGCGTTGGCGGCCAGATCCTGCGCTGCCCGGCGGCTCTCTGGCGTATAGAGAAACGGGATCATCTGCCAGGTTGCCAGATCGTTGAACAGCCGGTTCGGCGCGGGCAGGGTGCCGCCGCCGAAGGCATTGCGGATCTGGCTGCCCCGGCCCAGCAGCGGCATTACATGGCGTATGCTCAGCTGCCGGTCGAAATCGGTGCCGCCCAGCCGCACACCGTGCGAGGCCAGGATGCGGGTTGCCCCGTTTTCCCCTTGTTCAAAGGCAGTAAAGTCCGAGGTGCCGCCGCCGATATCGACAATCAGACCCAGACCGGGCGCGGGCGCGGCGGCGCGCAGAGCGGCTTCCGGCTCATACATGAACAGAACATCCTGGAACCCGGCATCCAGATAACAGGCGCGGAGGTCCTTTTCTGCCTGCACGTCGCGGTCTTTATCCTTGGAATGAAACCGCACCGGCCGCCCCGACAGCGCATGGGTGAATTCCATATGCGTTGCCGCTTCGGCGCGGCGTTTCACCTCCGCCAGAAACCGCGCGATGAGGGTGGCAAAGCTCAGACGCTCGCCGCCCAGCCGCCGTTCCTCCTGCAAGAGCGGCGTGCCCAGCAGGCTTTTCAGTGCCCGCATAAACCGGCCCTCTTCACCATTGATCAGCGCCCGCGTGGCACTGTGGCCGATCCGCATGCTGCGTGAAGCTTCCTCGAAGAACACTGCGGTGGGCAGGGTCTTCTCGCCCGGCTCCATTTCCACCAGCCACGGCCGGCCCGCAACCGCGATCCCGGCTGCCGAGTTGGAAGTGCCGAAGTCGATGCCAAGGGTATTGGGTGCGGTCATGGAAGCTCCTGTCAGCAGCGGGAGCGGGCCTGACTACAAGGAGCGTGAGACCAAAGCAAGAGGGCTGGTGTGCCGGCCCGGCCTGAGAGAGAAATTGCGTGGCATGCCTCCTGATACCGGAAGTTTCCGCATGAACGGGCATGGCGCATCGAGGGTCAATCTTCCGGTTTGTTGGCTTTTGGCAAAAGGTCGATGGGCAACGGAAAGACAACCGTTGCGGTGCCGTCGGTCGCAATGTCGTTCAGAGCATTGAAATAGCGGAGCTGCATTGAGTTGGGCTGGGTCGCCAGAAGCTTCCCGGCTTCTACAAGTTTTGCCGCTGCCTGGTGTTCGCCTTGGGCATTGATGACACGGGCACGGCGCAGCCGTTCGGCTTCGGCCTGCTTGGCAATGGCGCGGACCATGCTTTCGTTGATGTCCACATGCTTGATTTCGACATTGGCCACCTTGATGCCCCAGGCGTCGGTCTGCCGGTCCAGTATCTCCTGGATATCGACATTGAGCTTATCCCGTTCGGCAAGCATCTCATCCAGTTCATGCTTGCCCAGGACCGAGCGCAGGGTGGTCTGCGCCAGCTGGCTGACCGCAGCGCGGAAGTCGGCCACGTTAATTATCGCACGCTGAGGGTCGACGATGCGGAAGTATAGAACGGCATTTACCTTGACCGAGACATTGTCTCGGCTGATCACATCCTGGCTTGGCACGTCTTCAACAAACATCCGCAGATCGGTCCGGACCAGTTGCTGCACCACGGGAATGATCAGAACAAAGCCGGGACCCGTCACCCTGGTAAACCGGCCCAAGGTGAACAGCACCCCGCGTTCGTATTCACGGAAGATGTAGATGGCGGCTTGCAGAAAGAAGCCCAAAAGCACCAGCCCAATCAGGTAAGCTGCCCAGTCGAATACAAGTACTTCCATTGAATTTCCCCCCTGGCTCACGATTGTTCTGCTCGGGTGTCAGGCTCAACTAGCAGCGTCAGGCCTTTGATTGCGCGGATGCGGACGTTCTGGCCGGCATGCAGCCCCGTATCGCTCTGCGCCTGCCACCGTTCTCCCTCCACCCAGACAAACCCTGCGTTTCCGGTCCAGTCGATTACCTTGGCGCGGGCGCCCAGCATCCGTGCCGAGCCTGATACCGGAAGCCGCCGGTAGGTGCGCACCGTGTAGCCCAGCAGCAGGATAAGCACCGAACCGCTGATCAATGCCATGCTGCCGATCAGCCACCAGGATATCTGATAGGCGGGCACATCCGTGTCCACCAGCATGGCCGCGCCCATAGAGAAGGCGATCAGCCCGCCGAATCCCAGCACCCCGAAGCTGGGCGACAGGGCCTCGGCGACCATGAAGGCTACCCCGAGCCCCAGGAGCGCCAGCCCGGCATAATCAAGCGGCAGTTGGTTGAGTGCATAGAGGCCCAGGGTGAGGCAAATTGCGCCAACCACGCCGGGCACCACCGCGCCGGGGTTCCAGAACTCGAAGATCAGCCCGTAGATGCCCAGCATCATCATCACCAGCGCCACGTTCGGATTGGACAGGACACTGAGGATCCGGGTTATCGCATCCATCTCCACCCGCTCCACCGGCAGCCCTGCGGTCGACAGTGTCCGGCGGGTTTCCCCCATCACCACGCTGCGCCCGTCGGCATCGCGCAACAAAGCGTCGAGGTCCGCTGCCAGTAGATCAATGACGTTCAGCTCCAGGGCTTTGGCAGAGGACAGACTCTTGGCCTGGCGCACTGCGCTTTCGGCCCAGTCCGCATTGCGGCCATGCAGTTCTGCCAGGCTGCGGATCAGCGCTGCTGCGTCATTGGTGGCCTTGGCCGCCATCGCATCTTTGGGAGCCAGAGGGTCACTGTCAGTCTCCTTTCCGGCCTCCCCGGATTTCTCCCCTTCCTCCGTTTTTGGAGGCTGCCCCGGCAGACCCTCGGGCATGCCGCCGATCGCAACCGGCGTGGCTGCACCCAGATTGGTGCCCGGTGCCATTGCCGCGACATGGCTGGCATAAAGTATGTAGGTACCGGCGCTTGCCGCATGGGCGCCGGGCGGAGCGACGTAGGTGATTACCGGCACAGGCGACAGCAGGATTGCCGAGATGATCTCACGCATTGAATCGGCCAGCCCGCCAGGTGTGTTGAGCTGGAGCACAACCGCCTCTGTTTGCAGGTCCTGGGATTTGGAGAGAACACGTTCGATATGGTGCACGGCGGCCGGGCCGATAGGCCCTTCTATCACCGTGATAAGCACCCGATTACCGGTTGCATCCGTCCCGTCACCCTGGCCATTCAATCGGTCTGCCGGAAGAAGGCATAGGCTGAGCAGGCAAAGAATTTGAAGCAGTCGCTTTGCAATCCTCATGCTGTTTCCCCGCACTAATAGGTAGCGCGGTTGACGGAAGCCTCAAATTCGGGAGCAAATGGCATAATTAAACCTGCCGTTCGGTTGCTGCAATTCCGCGGCGGCCCCCCAAAAAAAGGCGCCCCGAAAGGAGCGCCTTCATCTTGCAGAAACTGCGGCTTAGCAGCTGTAGTACATGCCGAACTCTACCGGGTGCGGGGTGTGCTCGTACTTGTGGACCTCTTCCATCTTCAGCTCGATGTAGCCGTCGATTTGGTCTTTGGTGAACACGTCGCCCTGCAGCAGGAAGTCGTGGTCGGCCGCCAGCGCGTCCAGCGCTTCGCGCAGGCTGCCGCAGACGGTCGGGATGCCTTCCAGCTCCTCGGCCGGCAGGTCGTACAGGTTCTTGTCCATGGCTTCGCCCGGATCGATCTTGTTCTTGATGCCGTCCAGGCCGGCCATCAGCAGCGCGGCAAAGCACAGGTAGGGGTTTGCGCTCGGATCGGGGAAGCGGGCCTCGACGCGCTTGGCCTTCGGGCTTTCGGTCCACGGAATACGCACGCAGCCGGAGCGGTTGCGGGCCGAGTAGGCGCGCAGAACCGGGGCCTCGAAGCCGGGGATCAGGCGCTTGTAGGAGTTGGTGCCCGGGTTGGTGAAGGCGTTCAGAGTCTTGGCGTGCTTCAGGACGCCGCCGATGAAATACAGCGCTTCCTGGCTGAGGTCAGCATACTTGTCGCCTGCAAACAGCGGCTTGCCGTCTTTCCAGATCGACATGTTGACGTGCATGCCGGAGCCGTTGTCGCCGTAGATCGGCTTCGGCATGAAGGTTGCCGACTTGCCGTAGGCGTGGGCCACGTTGTGGATCACGTATTTGTACTTCTGCAGCTCGTCGGCCTGTTTGGTCAGACTGTCGAAGATCAGGCCCAGTTCGTGCTGGCAGGACGCAACCTCGTGGTGGTGCTTGTCGACCTTCATGCCCAGACGCTTCATGGTGGACAGCATTTCCGAACGCAGGTCCTGCGCTTCGTCGGTCGGGTTCACCGGGAAGTAACCGCCCTTGAGGCCCGGGCGGTGGCCCATGTTGCCCATTTCGAACTCGGCGTCGGTGTTCCAGGAGCCGTCGGTTGCGTCAACCTCATAGGACACCTTGTTGATGGTGTTGGAGAAACGCACGTCGTCGAACAGGAAGAATTCCGCTTCCGGGCCCATGTAGGCCACGTCGCCGATGCCGGAGGACTTCAGGTAAGCTTCCGCTTTCTGGGCGGTGCCGCGCGGATCGCGCTCGTAGCTTTCGCCGGTGTCGGGCTCAACGATGGAGCAGTGGATGCAGAGAGTCTTCTCGGCGTAGAACGGGTCGATATAGGCCGAGGTGGTGTCCGGCATCAGTTTCATGTCGGAGTTTTCGATCGACTTCCAGCCGGCGATCGAGGAGCCGTCGAACATGAAGCCTTCTTCCAGGAAGTCTTCGTCGACCAGGTCCACGTCCACGGTCACGTGCTGCAGCTTGCCGCGCACGTCGGTAAAGCGGATGTCGACATATGCGACGTCTTCGTCTTTGAGTGTCTTGAGAACTGCGTCTGCGCTCATTCCCTCGGTCCTTTTTTAGAGATGTCAGGATATTCGTTGAATTCTTTAAAGCGCGTCCGGACCGGTCTCGCCGGTACGGATGCGGATCGCTTGCTCGACAGGCGAGACAAAGATCTTGCCGTCGCCGATCTTGTCGGTCTTGGCGGCATCGACGATCGCTTCGATCGCCTGGTCGACCTGATCGTCGTCCAGCACCACCTCGACCTTCACCTTGGGCAGGAAGTCGACCACGTATTCGGCGCCGCGGTACAGCTCGGTGTGGCCCTTCTGGCGGCCAAAGCCCTTGACCTCGATGACAGAAAGCCCCTGGACGCCGACGTCCTGCAACGCTTCCTTCACCTCATCCAGTTTAAAAGGCTTGATGATGGCTTCGATCTTTTTCATCGGCTTTGGCTCCTCGCAAGCTTGTTGGGGGTGTCATTTCACTTCTAAATGAAGGCAGCAATGCATGGGTTTGCGGCTGCGGCAATTGTGGGCAGAAATTGAGCGTGTCTGCCTAGAAATTAAGCACTGCGCCCGGAAAATGCGCAGAATTGAATCGGGGAAGGGCAAAATATGACCGAACTGCTGACTGCAGCCCAGATGCGGGCGATTGAGCAGGCCGCCATCGAGTCCGGTGAGGTGACCGGGCTGGAGCTGATGGAGCGGGCCGGGCAGGGGGTGGTGGACGCCATCTTCGAGGAATGGCCGGAACTGGCAGAGCCTTTTGAAGACGGACGAGGGGCCAGCCCCTCGCGCTCCCCGGAGTGTTTGGGCAAAGAAGAAGGGCGTCGCCGCGCAGTGGTTTTGTGCGGGCCGGGTAACAACGGCGGCGATGGCTTTGTGGTGGCGAGGCTGCTGAAGGAGTGCGGCTGGGAAGTGGAGGTGTTCCTTTACGGAGACCCGGAAAAGCTGCCGCCGGATGCCAAGGCGAATTATGAGCGGTGGCGGGAGATGGGCCGTGTCAATGAGTGGGATGATCGAGGTGTTCGTAATTTCTACGAAGGGGATGAAGAAAGCCAGTTTCTCGTGATTGATGCCTTGTTCGGAACGGGGCTGACCCGGAAAATGCCTGATGACACGGATGAAGCTTGGAACGGCTTTATGCCGACCCCTCTGATTGTAGATGCCCATGAGCTGAACGAAGACCGTTTCGTTGCAATTGATTTTCCTAGCGGTGTTTGCAGCGATAGCGGCCGAGACTTTGGAGCGCTCCCAACACATCTTACAGTTACCTTCCATAGCGCAAAAATTGGCCATCATATGAGCCAGAATTGCGGTGGCTACGGAGGAGCAGGGGGCTGCGGGAAACTCAAGATTGTGCCACTAGGTTTGCCCAAAGTTTACCCCAAGGGCTGCGTCGAGTTGCTTGACCACAAGAAAGGCAAACTTAATAAGAAATATTCGGGCCACAAATACTCCCACGGCCACGCCCTTGTCCTCTCCGGCGGACATGGCAAAACAGGCGCGGCGCGGCTGGCCGCCCGCGGCGCCCTGCGGATCGGGGCAGGACTGGTCACTGTCGGATCGCCGCGCTCGGCAATGTTTGAAAATGCAGCCAACCTGACCGCCATCATGCTGCGCCAGATCGACGGCGCGCATGGGGTCAGCGAACTGCTGGAGGACACACGCTTTAACGCCGTCTGCCTTGGCCCCGGCCTTGGGCGCGGTGCGGACACGCAGGCGGTTGTGATGGCGGTTCTGAAAGAAAACCGTGCCACTGTTCTGGACGCCGACGCGCTCACCCGGTTTGAGCTGAAGCCGGAGGCGCTGTTCGAGGTGCTGCACGAGAATTGCGTGCTCACCCCGCATGGCGGTGAATTTTCCAAGCTGTTCCCGGATCTGGCGGAGAAACTGAACGCCCCCGCCACCACAGGCCCCGCCTATTCCAAGGTCGACGCCGCCCGCGAGGCGGCCAAACGCGCGGGCTGCGTGGTGCTGTTCAAGGGGCCGGACACGGTGATCGCCGCGCCGGACGGGCGCTGCTCTGTGAATTCGGCGCATTACGAGCGCTCCGCGCCCTGGCTCGCCACCGCAGGCTCGGGTGATGTGCTGGCAGGCTTCATAACCGGCCTGATGGCGCGCAGGTTTACTCCGATGCAGGCGGCGGAAACCGCCGCCTATATCCACGTCGAATGCGCGCTGGAGTTTGGCCCCGGCCTGATCGCCGAGGACCTGCCGGAGCAGATCCCCGCCGTATTCCGCAAACTGGGCCTCTAAGGCTCAGGCCGCCGGGCGCAGGTTTTCCTGCGGCGCGGCGGCTGCGGCCAGTTCCAATCCGCCTGCATAGATCACATGCGGGCGGGAGAACTCCAGCACCGTCAGGTCCATCATCTGCAGGCCCAGGTCGCGGATGAATTCGCCATCCACCAGCTCATAGGCCGGCACCACAGCCTGCGGCTGGCCGAACATTGCCTTGGCACGCCAGTCGCGCACCAGGATGCGCTGGTCCCAGGGCACGGTCAGATCGCTGTCGGCGCGCATGTCACCCAGAGAGCCTGCGGCAAAACACACCGCCTGCAGCATCGCGCGGCGTGTGCGGACCTCCTCCACCTGCGCCATGCCTTGGGTGCGGGTGATCAGGCTGTCGCCGGCTCTGATCTCCTCGGCGGCGCGCTCGCCCTCGCGGGTCAGCACGATGGTGCCGCGCAAGAGGCTGATGTTCTGGCTGCCTTGAAACAGCCGCCGGGGCTGTGCCTGGACGCACGCCGCCATTTGCGCGCGCAGGGCCGCATTTCCAAACGGTTTCATATTGTTGCTCGCTTTGTCTGCCTCAGACTTTTTTGCCAGACTACCGCACAAGCGGATTCCGCGCCCAGCCCTTTTGCGCGAAAACCCGCCGATTGTTGCGATATTCCAGACGGATTGTTGCCGTTTTGCACATTGGCATTATCGGCGCGATTTCCGCTCGCATCCGCCGCCAAGCTTTGCTATTCAGCGCGTCACGCGGCGGGGGTGCCCCGGCGCAGAGTGCGGGTGTGGCGGAATTGGTAGACGCACCAGATTTAGGTTCTGGCGCCTTCGGGCGTGGAGGTTCAAGTCCTCTCACCCGCACCACGCTGATTTTCATGAAAAAAACTGAACCCGTTGAGCGGACATGAAAACGGGGTCTGAGAGAGTTTCCCGGAAAGTTTCCCGTTTTCCCGTTCTGTTCATGTTCTGGTCCTGCGAGCCTGTGCGGACTGCGAAAGGCGCTTCTGGTTCGCTTGATTTCGGTACTTCTTGACCATCTCGAGCGTCTTGTGCCCGGTCACGGCCTGGATCTCGCTGTCACTGGCGCCAGCTTCGGCCAAGTGTACCGCGGCGGTGTAGCGCCAGCCGTGAATCACAAAGCCCATGGCGCCGATCTTCTCGCGCACAGCCATTACGCGCTGTTGAATGGTCCTTTTGGCCACGCCTTTGTGCAGCGATTGCGCTATGATGAAGCGGCCTTTGCGGGGAAGGTTGTCGAGGTACTGCTTCAAAAACACCGGGCAGGCCACCCACAGCCGCGCTGCAGTCTTTTCCTGGACAACGGCAATGAACTGGCCATCATAGTGCGCCCACTCCATGGCGACCACATCGCCGATCCGCTGGCCAGTGCCGATTCCCAGCAAATAAGCGGTCATTTCCCATTCGAGATCGTTCTTCTTGCAGTAGGTTTCGAAGGCCCGCAGCTTGGCGTCTGGCCAGGGCTCATACTCGCCGCCTGTGAGTTTCTTCACGCCGCTGGCAGGATTCGCCGTGATCCATTCGAGGTCGATGGCGTGGCGGGCGAGAATTGAGATCATTTCGACCATTGCGTTTGCCTTGCGCCAGGTGTCGGCATAGGTGTCGCGGGCGGCGATCACGTCGCGGCGGCGCAGTTTGGTGAAGTCCTTGGGGCCGTTCTTCTCGCGCAGCAGTTCGAGCGTCCGCCGATACTCCTGCTGGACGCGGGGTTTTCGTTCCTTGAACTCGGGCGTTTGATAGTAGCTGACGATCAGCGCCTCGAAGGTGGATTTCGTCTTCTTCTTGGCCCGGCCGGAGCGGATCGCCCAGTAGGCTTCGTCAAACTCCGGGCTGTCCGGATTGTTGGGGAGGCGCTGGTATGTCTCGCCGCGGCGGAAATAGTAGTACGTCCGCCCTTTGACGGTCTTTGTTGTGACGTATTTCCGTTCGAGTTTCTTTACCATGTGAATTCGTCTTCGTTCATAGCGTCGCCGTTGAGCACGGCTTCAAGGTCTGACACGCGCCATCGTTTGCAATCGCCGGTGATAGCCACAGGGGATGGAAGCGAGCCCGTTTCGACCAGACGCCGGAACTCGGCTGGCGCCATGTCCATCATCTTGGCCGCTGTCTTCTCCGCGACGGCTAAGGGGGCGATCCGTCCCATCTTCGTCCCTACCTCGCTTCCCACATGTTGCACCACACCGCGAGCGTGCTCGCGCCAGCAGCTAGCCACCACAAGACGGCGTCACCGCCTTCCCAGGCAGTTGCGAATAAGGCTCCGGCGAGACCGGCGACCAAATGCGACGGCCTCACCATTGCACCGCTCCTGCTGTGGAACGAAATGCGCATTTCTTGCTCATGCTGTGGCCTCCTGCTCCACGGCCCAGCCGCCCCACTGGTCGGCGGCGGCGTTCATCATTCCTGGGAATGATCGGCTCCGCAGGCGTGCCCGTTCTGCGCTGGGCGGCATGCGGTGAATCCGGTTCCACCGCTTCCAGTCCTCTGAGCCCCTGTCGGGCTCCGGCAGGGGCTGAGTTGCGACCAGCTGTGGCAAACCGCGCAGATACCAGCCAGTTGCCTTGTAGGCCGGTTCGCCAAACCAGAAAGGTTGCACCATCTGCGGTGAAGGCAGGTCTGCAGGCATCCTGTCGCGGGCGAGGTCGTTCATTTCCGGATTCTCGATGGCCACGCGCGGGATCTGCGCCGCCCAGCAGACGGTGAATACGCTGACGCCTTCCTCGAACTCCGCGCGCATATCGTCCCAGCTGCGCCCCTTCGGCAGCTGCTTTGGCGGGGACCATTTGCCCGGCCCGGACATCCATCGGCGCCCGGAGCGGCAGAGGCGGGTGCAGGGCGGGTGCATTACGGCGAGCAGGTCCCAGCCTTCCAGCAGGATGCCGTCGCGGATATCGCAGCGGATATGGCGGTTCGATCCGTCCTCTGCCGCCTCGATGTCGCAGGACCACACGTCATGGCCACGCTCGGCAAAGGCGCGGCGGGCGATTCCTGAGGTCTCGCAGCCGATCAGAATGCGCAGGGGCTTCATGGTGGTCCTTCCTGTCGTATTTGAAGCGCTGGGCGCGGCCGGTTTCGTGAGTGATGGCTGGCGCGCCCGGGGCGGAGCGGGGGCCAGCCCGCGGGTATTTGAAAGGGGCCGGGGACTATGCCCCGGCCAGTTGATGCGTCGGCAGGTTTCTGGCCTCAGCAACAGGGAGTGTTTTGGGCAGCGGCGCCTGGCCGCTGTAGGGGCAATCAGGCCGACCATCGGTCGCGCGGCGGGTGCCGTCGAGCGTTTGGTATAGCCGTGCCGTGCGGATCCACGCATCCAGAGCGCTGGGCATGTCGTCGCCGCTGGCTGAGATACCCAGGAGAGTGATGTGCCAGCGCACGGCATCGTAATCGAAGCGGTCGCCGGGATCGGTGCTGCCCGGCATGATCTTTCCGCCGAGCGTCTGCAGCAGCATCGCCTGGCCGAACCGGCAGCGGTTTTGCATATCCTGCGCGGCGGCGTAGATTTCCTGACGGGTCGGCCGCATCATTCGCCCTCCGCGGGCGCGGAAGGTGCGCGGCGGGCCTTGGCGATCCAGTTGTCGATTGCCTCGTCTTCGCCAGCGCCGGTGGCCCAGATGCCGTGCAACTGGATCTCGACCAGTGTCTGCGGCGGCACCTGGTAGGGGTAAAGCCCGCCGGTCTCGATCACCGCGCAGGCGACGGTGTCGCGGCGGTCACTGCCGGTCATCCCAGCGATGGTCTCGGCAAACCTGGCGGCGGTGTCTGATTGTTCGATCTGCATGGTGTGTCCTGTGGTCTGCTGGCGCGGGCGGAAGAATTTGGAGGATTGCATCCGCCCGCGCCGGTCCGCGCCGCAAGACGGTGGCGCGGGTCCCTGGGAAAACCGGCGCGCGCAATCCTCCTTCGCGCGCCGGTCTGTCGGTTATTGCTGTGCGGGCGGGCCGCGCGGGACCGGGCGGCGGGCCGGTCCGGTGGCGGTCACGATGTCAGGGTGCATGTCAGCAATCGCAGGGTCAGGCTGCATTGCGGCGCGGTACCGGGATGTTCTTTTCCGCGATCAGGCTGCGCACCCTGGCGCCGACACGCGCGAGGGTCTGATCTGTCGGTTCCGGCGCGGGTTCGGGCCGGTCGATCAGATGCGCGGCGCGCAGGCGGGCGGGGTCGAACCCCTGGCCGCGTGCGGCCTTCATTGCCGCCCAGGCCGTGGTGAACAGAGTGGTGTCATCGAGGTAGTTCTCAGGCGATCCGGCGATCTGCCGGGCGTCGCGCAGCACGTTGCTGCTTAGGTCTTGCATTCAATCCTCCATCGGTTGATACCGTCATCGATAAACTAAGCAATTTGCGTAGGTCAAGAGTAAAACTAAACAAAATGCTTAGTCGACGTTAGCGCCGGGTTTACTATTTGGCGAGGCAATTGGCGGTGGGGGATTCTGAGATTGCAGATTTAGCGCAACTCACTGGTCGTCAGAGGCCAGTTGCCCCCCGAATACATCTCTAGTTGACGCGGAATAAGACCAATGAATACTGACGACGAAAGGTTCTTGCGGTTGTTAAAAGTGGCTCGCAAGCGTTCGGGGATGCCCTTGGATTTCTGGGCTGACCTGACGGAAGGGTTGGATTACAGCTCTTTGGAGATCCTAGTGGGTAAATCTTCGATCTTCCCAAAGTACATGAACTCAAGCGGTAAGCCGTAGCGCTTCCTAAGCTTTTTGGCGGCGGTCAGGGACAGCTCACGCTTCGCGTTCTCGAAGGGGCCATAGCCCTGTTCGGTCATGCCTGCCCGCTCCGCAAATTCCTTTTTCGAGAGGCCGAGTATCTCCCGGACCCGCCTTAGGCGCGCTGCAACGGCTTCAATGTGGTCTTCCTGGTCTTCCAGCATGTTCAATAACTACCCTTGAAGCTGAATTGCAGCACTGAACAATTTGCGTATTTACAAACTAAACAAAATGCGTAGTTACTGTGCGCATGAGCGAAGAGAACAAACCCCAGACAGTTGCTGATTTCCTTGAAGTGGCTGAGCGCGCCCAGTTTCAAAAGGAGACTGGGTTCTCGGTTCAGCTCGTCACACGCGCAAAACGTGTAGGCCTGTTCCCGGCTCACTGGTTTTGGACGGTTCGCGAATACTGCGACAGGAGGGGAATCGAGGTCCCTGAACATCTTTTCAAAGGTCATCCAGACGCGAGTGGAAAGGATGCCGCATGAGCCGCCCCCGCCTGACCCTGATTGTGAACAATGATGTGCCATGCCCGCAGAATGGCGCGGGCGCGGCTCAAAGCTCTTGGTCAAATCAGTTTGACCCCTATGCGCTGAAGGCCAACGCGCCTGACCTGTGGTCCAGCTATTTCCGCGCCCGGTTCCGCAGCCCGCGCGAGGTGGCGCTGTTCTGCGATGTCAGCTTTCAGACCGCGCTGAACTGGTGGGGGGCGGTGACCGCCCCCGCCAGCCATATCGCGCTGCTGATCATGCTGACCGACCCCGGCGCGCCGGAGTTTTTTGGCCAGGCGGTGGAGCGGGCGGCGTGAAGGGGGCGCAGAGCGACAGGCTGTGCGGCATGCAATCGCACTCCCATAGTCAATTTGCAGTCTGGAAGGCAGGCAGCGGAAGCGACACGTCGCATGCTGCCCGCACCGGCAAATTGTTCAATCAGTTGAGGATCGAACATTGTCTGCCACCGTCATTTGCTAGGGCGTGTCAGCAACGTCACGAGGCCAAGAATGATGTCGCCGATCACCCAGACGGTGAGGATGAACCCTGTACCGATCGATCCGCCGATTGCGGCGCCAGCTTTTTCCGCCTCGCTGGCGGTTCCGTCCATCATTTCTCCGATCTGCCCAAGGTAGGAGAACAGCCAGATGACCATCAGGACATTGAACAGGATCAGCAGCCATTTAAAGATCTTGCCGAAAAATCCGCGCTTGGGCTTGCGCAGCGGATGCCCGCACGATGGGCAGTCGAAGGCTTTCAGAGAGACGTTACCGTCGCAGCTCGGGCATGCAGTAATAGCAGTCATGTCGGTTCCTTAATTGTTGATCGAGCGCCAGCCGGTGGCTTGTTCTTTGATGCAATACGCTTGCATGGCAAAGTCACCTTGCCATTCGCCTTCGCAGGTGTTTCGGACCGTTGCGGACACATCTGCGGGCAGACCGTTGAGGTGTGCAGGGATCGCCTGGCGGCCATTCTGCTGCTCGTTCAGGCAGTAAGCGACCATCGACCACTCTACCGGCCATTCGGACTCGCAGCGGGTAAGGGCTGCGGACATGTCAGCGTCAAGCGCGCCGCGCGCGGCCTCGACGGCATCGAAACCATCCCGTTGCTCCTTGATGCAGTAGGCCTGCATCGAAAAGTCGCCAGCCCATTCGCTGGCGCAATGCGCCTTTATCTCTTCCTCGTTAAAATTTGCGGCGATAGCAGCCGCAGGCAAAGCTGCAAGGCAGCATGCCCAAAGGGGTACTTTCATCTGAATTCCTTTGCGAATCGTCGTCTTGAAATGTCGTTCGACGTGCAGCTTTGGCGGGAAATTGCCGATGGTCAACAATCCGAAAGGCGAGAACCCCAACTGTTTCATCCTGCCTGTCCTCCTCCCAAGGGCGGGATGAATGCGCGCGGTGGGGCGTCTGCCCTGCCGCGCATCACCGGACAAGCGCCGGGTGAACCTGCCGCTGGGCATCACGGGACAGCGGGACAACAAGGCAGCACTGAAAACCGGACCTGGCGCGCCCAGTCTGGGTCATTCGTAGCCGGGAAGTGCAGCCACCGGGGCGCAGGCAGGCGCCAGAGGCGGGTTCACCCGTCACTGCCATTCTTTCAGCAGAGGGCCGCGTAATGGCGGCCCCATCTGCAAAGTCCCTGTTTCGCGCTACCGGGAAAGTCTCCACAGACACGACGCCGCGCGAAGAGCATGATTTCTATCCCACGCCTGCCGAGGTGACCCGGGCTTTCCTTGCCTATGAGGGTGACAGGCTGCGCCAGCTGGGCGCCGTGTGGGAACCAGCCTGCGGCGATGGCGCGATGATGCGCGAATTTGAGGCCTTTGGCTTGCCGTGCATCGGCACTGACCTGATTGACCGGGGCTGTGCTGGTGCCGAGCTTCGCAGCTTCTATGATTTCGACCATACGCTCGCCCCCGCCATCGTCACCAATCCGCCTTATTGCGAGATCAACGCTAGGGACGGCCGCGGGCGCTGGTTAAGCCATGCCCTGGCGCTGGGCGCCGAGTATGTGGCGTTCTTCCTGAATGCTGATTGGCCCTATGCCGCCGGGCTCGCTGGGCTGTTGGCGCAGCACCCTATCAGCCGCGTCTATGGCTGCCGCTGGAAAGTCGACTTCACAGGAAAGGGCGCACCGCCTCAGCGCAACGCCTGGTTCATCTGGGATAGCGCTTGGACCGGTCAGGAAACCGCCTTTCGCCTGATGGACCGGAGCGACGCCCGGCAAGGGGAGTTGATCCTATGATCGACCTTATCGTCGCCAAGGTTGAGCGCCTTTGCCTGCTGACGGACGCGCACAAGGCCCGCAGGGGCCACCGCAGCACCGCCCGCATCATGAAACGCCTGAATGTCGTCACGGCCCGCATTGCGGCCGCTGAGGGCGGGACAGGCCCCGCAGGAGCCGCCCAGCGCGCTGGGCGTAATCAATCGAGCAGCAGGAGGAAAAAATGAGCCAGCGGATCAGAATCCGAAGGCGGTCAGGTTATTCGACAATTCCGAACGCCGTCATTCGTGACACGTCCATCACCGCTGAGGCGCGGCTGATGCTCTGTTACATCATGTCATGCAGCGAGGAATGGGTTTTCTACCGTGAAAAATCCATGGAAATCCTTGGCTGCAAGAAGGACAAGTATCAGCGCATCATTCGCGAGTTGAAGGCAGCCGGCTATCTGATCATTCGCCCCAAACAAGGGGCTGACGGCCGTCTTGATGGCTATGAATGGGAAGTGATCGATGAGCCGTCGGCACATGATGGTGGAGAACAAGCGGGGAACGCACCACAAGATGTAGTTGGGGCGACTTCGCACCGTGAGCCGGAAAAACCGGCCCACGGTGAAAACAGCGTCGAAACGGCTCACCGTGAGCCGGAAAAACCCGCCCGCCGGTTGGACCCGCCCGCCGGTAAAACCGGCCCCTTAAGAAAGAACAACAAACAAAAAGAAAAACAAATAAGTTGCGCGGCTGACGCCCCGCACAAATCAGATTTTGATTTTGATGGGTTCTTTGGTGAATTCGTCAGCGTCTATCCCCGGATGGGCGACCCTGAGGCAACCGAGGAATCGCTGAGAGAAGCGCTGGGCGCTGGTGCTGACCCGAAAGAGATCCTGGCAGGTGCCCGGGCCTATGCCGTCGAGCAGCTGGGCAACAAGCCGCGTTTCATCAAATATTCCGAGAACTGGATCGACGAGAAGCGCTGGCGCCAGCACGTCACCGCGCCAGTGGAGAGCGTGGACCCGCAGAAGGTGCTGGAAGCCCGGGCCCAGGAGATCCGCGACCGCAAGCCTTGGGCGCGAACCATCAAGCCCAGCCAGGCGGGCGAGTGCATCGCAGCAGGTCTGGTCTCGGCAGCCGACTGCCAGGCGGCGGGGATCAACGTATGACCAGCCCGCACCTCGACCCGGAAACCCATGGCACCACATTCGGCAAGATCACCGTGACCGTCGATCTGGGCCTCGGCGATTGCATCATCATTGCCCCGGGCAAGGGCCTGGTCGGCCAGGAAGTGCCCAGCCGCAAGCGGTTCAACACCCTCGACGAGATCCGGGAAGCCTATCGAACGCAGAACTGGCTTAGCCGGAAACCTGAGCGACACCCCCATGCCGGAGACATAGCTCGCGCACTCAAATTCGCGGGGCAGCTCCTGAAAGCAGCACAGGAAAGGAAGCGATAATGTCCATGGACATCAGCGAAGACGAGAAGAGCGAAAACTACCGCGTTACCGAGGCAGAGCTGCGCCAGTTCATCGAACGCTTCGAGCGCCTGGACGAAGAAAAGAAGACCATCGCCGAACAGCAGAAAGAGGTCATGGCCGAAGCTAAAGGGCGGGGATACGACACCAAGGTGATGCGCAAGATCATCGCCCTGCGGAAGCGCGATGAAAACGACATCGCCGAGGAAGAGGCAGTTCTCGACATGTACAAAGAAGCGCTGGGTATGTGAGGGCGCCATGACAGAACGTTTGACGGCAGAGCAGTGCCGCGAAGAGCTGAGAGAGACGTACCGCGAGCAGGGGAAGGACAAGCGCCGTGTGCGGGGAACACAGCGCACCACCACTGCAGACGGTATCACCCATGACAGCAAGACAGAGGCCCAGCGCTGGGTGGAGTTGCAGCTCATGCAGGCGGCAGGAGAGATTTGCGGATTGCGCCGCCAGGTAGATATCCCCCTTCATGGCCGGGATGGCCCCATCATGACGGACAGCGGAAAACAACAGCGCGTTTACCGTGCGGACTTCACCTATGTCGACAAGCGGCTTGGCTGTGTGGTGATCGAGGACCGCAAGGGCCATGAAACCGACGTGTTCAAGCTGAAACGTGCTGTTCTGCTCGCCCAGGGCATGGAAATCCTTGTCACCAAAGCGAAGAGCTGAAGCATGGGTAAGGTCGAGGATCTGAAAGCAGAAATCAAAATGCTGCGCGGACTTCTGGATCAGTCGCAACGCGCTGGGCGCCCAGCGCCTCAACGTCCCGCCCCGGCGGAGGTGGCCGCGCAGCTCGATCTGCCCGATGTAGTGCGCTATCCACTTGCCGACTTTGCAGAGGGCAGGGGGCGCACTGTCAGCCTGCCAGAGAGCGTCGAAGAGATTGCCGAGGTGATCGGCCGGGGGCTCGCTGTTCGCCTGGTGGAAGGCACCCGCGCACGCGGCAAGCGCCGCTGGCGTCGACAGCTGTATGTTCCAGCCGAGATCCCCGAAGAACACCGGATCGTTTCGATGATCGGCCTTGATGCCGCCCGCCGCCTGAGTTTCAGCCATGGGAACTGCATTCTCGAGCTGCCAGCGTGTCACGCTCTTCGCAAGGCGTATCTGGCAGATCATGCGTTCCGCCAGTGGGATGCTGGGGCCAATATCACCGAAATCGCGCGGGAATTGGGTATCGAGCCGAAGACCGCGAAAGGCCTGCTGGATGATGCCGGCTATTGGCGCAAGAGGTTGGGGTAGGCAAATGGGTTTGCCGCCCCCTTCCTTTAGCGCACTTCATTGTCTTTGGGGGCATCTCATGCGCGCGCAGACACCGCCGAGGGCGTGTTGGTCATCGCCGAACTTTCGTCAATGTCGAAGGTTCCTAGATTAAGATTTTTTGCGAACCACATAGGCGTCGTGGCGGGAACCTGTTCTCGCGGTATCATAACGAACTATGGATAGGTCGTTGGGTAGTAGGCCTTCGACAAACTTTGGAAGCATAAAGGTTAGACCCCAGTCGGAAGTAGTGGGATTTTCCACTCCCGAGAGATCGCCTTGGTGGCCCACTTCCTTGAAGGCCTTAAAGAAGAATCCCTCAGCTACAAGTCCTTCAGCAATTGCCACTAGGAACTCATCGCGCGTCCAGTTTGGATGGCCAGCATATCGTTCATACTTTGGCCTTGGAATGTCGCGGATAATTCGAGAAGCAACATCATGCGGTCCATGTGTTGAGAAGAAGAAATAGCCGCCTGGCTTTAAGCATCTACTCACTTCTTCAAACCACGATTTGGCTGCAGACGGTGAAAAATGCGTCCATATACTCTTCGCGATGACTGTGTCGAAGTGATCGTCCGGGAAGCCGAGCGGAGGTGTTTGTTCCGACTGGACCGCGGTTACCCCCTCAATATTCTCGCTCAGCCACTCAATGGAAGGGCCTGACGGGTCTACTCCGAACAGTTCGAACTGTCCCGGGAATGCCCTATTCATGACAGCCAAATTTCGCCCAGTGCTACAGCCAAAGTCTAGAAAGCGGCCTTGCATGCTGGCTCCGGCCAAGCTCAGCTCGTTTAATACAATGTCCAAGTTAAGGAAGTCATAGAAAATGGGGTATTTACCGGGTACATGATGCAATCCAGCGGGAGGCCTTGGGAGGTTGAGTTGCGCAGCGAGTTTGTCTTCTTCCGAGGCGTTAATTATCCATTTTGATAGGTCATCAATAACACTGATGTGACCGGAGGGTTTCGGAGTGTCCGCAAGATCTCCCCTTCCATCCAGAGATTTTACAATTTCTGAGGTTGCCACAGGAAAGAAATCGGTTGTTTGCACCTGCAGTTTTCCGCCAGGCATCTTGATGAATGGTTCAAATTTTTCAAGGAAGCTGTGTAGCTTGCTGGAGGCGTTTTCGCTGGATGTATTTTGGGGCTTCATAATTATCTCGTTGCTCGGTGGATTCTCAAGAACCCATATTCACTACCTGCGATTTTATCTGCGTTTAGCGATCGAACTGTTTGATTGCGTTACACAAGTTCGCTTATGGTCGCTGTTCCTTTTTCCCAATGCCAACTTACCCTAACCGAAGGCAAGTCCCGCTAACAGGTGGAACTTTTGATTTTGGACCGGCGGTTTCTGGTCTCCTGGCCTCGGAAGTCAGCCAAGGGCAGTAAGGAGCCCAACTTGACCGACGCCGCGTCAGGCACAAAGGTCAGCGACGCGCAGGAAGCTGACCGTCACGAGGCGGCTGGGTTTTCAGATTCCCGGGCCAGGAGACGCGCCATTCGCTTTCTTGCGTTCCTGCTCTTCTTTGTTCCGCAGGCGGCTGGCGCTCTTGGCCAGATCCACAGCTGTTTGAAGAAAAATGTCAACCAGCTGTAGCCGCTCGTCTTTGTTTTCCCAAAGATCAATGGTGGCCCAAAGCACCCCGAGCGTCGTTTTGGAGAGCTCGCGTAGGTTGTACGTCATGTCGTCAGGACCAGACATGTAGCTTTCATCGGTTGCATACATCAGTACGTTTCGTCCGTTCGCCATATGCTGAAGATACCTGAGGGCCGCGTCCTCATTTGCGTAACTCGCATAGATGTCTTCGACGAACGACTTGGTCCGTTCACCGTCAGCATTCTTCATACTCAGAAGTTTCAAGGACGCAGGCGCGTAATTAGTTTCGCCTTCATCGTCAAATCGGACAATGATCCGATCTTGGATCTTGGAGTAGGTCAGTGCGAGTGCGAATTCGTTACTTACTATATTCATGATCTCCGTTATGACCCAGCTCAGTGCGGACTTGTATTTGTGGTTGCCGATGCTGAATTTGTCGGTGAGGTTTTTGTATTCGCCAGCGGATGCGCAGCCGACAAACGCCACCACCGCCTCTTCGAGCGCATGTGTCAGGCAGAACGTGGCCGGAACGCTGAACCTGTATTTTCTATCCAATGAGGAGTGGAGCGTCGAAATGCCGCCCGCCCAATACAACGCAGTCAAAGCGTTGTTTGCACGAAACTTAGCTTCATCTGGCAGGTGTCCGATCCTGGCCCGTACCCACAATGCCATCTCGCCTTCCAAGATTCGAAGCAGTTCGGGGTGAATTTTCTCGGACATTTTATCGGCCTTCTGAATTTGAAGCTCCGGCACCATCGTCCAAGAACACAGCGACATCAATGACGTAAGTCGGACAGCCTTAACTTTGGCATTGACGGCCAACATAGTACCGGCCGCGCGCTTTCTGCAAAATGCATTCTTCGCCTGTTGGCGCAGCCAGCCAAGTCGGGAGCGTTCAACCGCCGACCACCACAGTCGGCCGTTCTTGCAGATTCACCGCCTAGGCACCGCCGCAAATATGCTTCTCCTTGCCGCCTTATCTAGCGTCCCGAGTACGGCGCCTTCGCAACCGGTACGGCGCCTTCGCAACCGGCAGCAATAAGCTAGGTGCCAGCGAACGCTGCACCTAGCCTGAGGGGCGGCTTCGGGGCTGCCTGCCGTCATTGGCCTGTGCGAAACTTTTGGCAGATTCAGTCCCGCATAGCAGTTGCTCGTTATGGTGTTTTCTGAACAACTATCGCCGCCGCTGACAAACACCCTCGGATATCAGTAACGCCCCCAAGTCGCGGCCATCTGATATCTTACAAAAACTCTGAGGAGCACCTACTCTTGCGCAGACTCTGCAAGAGTGAAAAGGCCAGTGAAGGAGAATGTTATGAGCGTAGACAATCAGGAGCGCATTGATCGCTTGGAAGCGGCCATCAAGGATCAGGAGGCCCACAAGAAGTTCATCTTGGACTTCGGCTTTACGATGAATGGCCAGCCACCTGAAGTCTTGGCCAAAGAGCCGGATCGCATCATTGAACTGTATAAGAGGCTTATCGAGAAGTACCAGGAATGAGAGAGTTCCCTTCCACGCGCCGCGTGGCGGGGGCAGAGCCGGGGTGGGGCCGCAGTTTTCTTCCCCGGCGAAACCAGTAAAGGAGCGCGGGCGGTGGAGCTCGGAAAAGAGATCAAGTCAAGGATCTATGAAAATATTTTGGATAAAAATTTATCTGAGGAGCAAACCCGCAGGGAGCTTCAACAGGAAAGCGATGAGGCGCTAAGGACAATTTTGCATGTTCAGCCGGCGGAAAAATACAAAGCTGATTGGGGGCTCATCAAGGCATTCTCTCAAGTTGAGCTTGAACGTCGGACGCAGCGCGCATCTGAAAAGTTGGCCCTGAAGACGACGCGCTGGTCGACGGTCACCGGCGCAGTCGCTGCGATAGCAGGGGCGATCATAGGTGCCGTTCTGACGGTGTTCCTGGGGACTTAATGGGAGAAAATCATGGGGTATGTGGTTGCTATTGGAGGGTTTTTGGCTGGTATGTTTCTAATGATTACGGGTAGCCGAGAGCGCCAGGATGGGCCGACCGAACAGGAGCGGCAACGGGGAACTGAAAAGCAAACCATCGGAGTAGCCCTATTGTTAGTTGCGCCTTTACTGGGTGTTCTGATTCAAGATTTTTAGTTTCCAGCTCAGGAGTATTGGTTTGAACATTTTCGATCTCGCTGCTGCATTCTTGTCGAAAATCAGTGCTTCACTTGTCTTCGCTGCTCTTTTTGCAAGTTCCTATGTTCTGTTTTGCCCTTCCCTACCTTCCGAGCTAGGGAGCGAAATCCGAGCGGTTTCCGGGATTGTGTTTGTCTTTGCTCTCGCCTGGCTTGGTTGGACTTTTCTTGGTTGGGTGAAGACAGCGCTGGAAGACAATAGAAGCCGGAAAGCTGCCTTGGCCGTGATTGCTAGCAAGGCTGAAAAGCGGACTATCTCGGTACTGCAGACGGACATACTATTCATGGTGAAGCGGTTTAGTGGCCTCAGTGGAATGTTAGCGAGGCGTGACAATCACCCTCAGGCTGCCGCCCAAATCTCGGACAAGTATGCAAGGTTAGAAGATCTTGGAGTTCAGACCCCGGAAATCGATCTCGCCGCAGCTGATTGGGAATTTGATCTACACTGCAAATTTTTGACCATGGTCTCGTCGTTTCTCGGCAGCAGCGATATTGTGGTCGTTCGGCAACAGGCGGCCGCTTTCTTGGCGTCCAGATAAGGAGAGCGCGACGATGAGGGCGAGGGTGAAGCGCGGATTGTTATGACTTTGGTGCGTTTTCTCTTTTTTGTGGATCATGCTTGTAGTTTTCGGTGAGAACGTGCCACAGACCGTTGAGAACTACCTGTCGGCTCGATCGCAGCCAGAACGAAGTGTTGCAATCGGCTTCGATAGTTCCGGAGATCAGCCTGCGTCCGTCCGAGCACGCCGTCTATTGGAGGCGTTTAATAGCCAAAAGAGATTGTCCAGCGTGCAAAAATTCTGCTGTCGGACATGAAACTCATGTTGGTGCCTCCGATTTTGGTGCTTCTTATTGGGGTAGGGCTGTTCTGGGCGGGTTCGGGCTTCACCAATAGGCCCACCCCTGCAAGTAAGTCCAAATAAGGAGAGTGATTTGAAAGGAAAAGATTTTGAGGCGAGCTATGAATCTTGAGGGAGTTGAAAAATCCCCGAAAGATTACACTGAGCAAAATCGGTTAGTCCTGTTCACCTGTGTGGCCGGAATGACGGGTTTCGTTGTGGCCGTTTACCTTGGGGCCTTCGCCAAGACTGCCGTCACTGAAATTCCACCCTGGCTGTCTGCTGTGGCTTCAGTACTTGCGACTGGCATTAGCGCAATAGCGGTTTTTCTGGTGGCAAGAACCCTTCAGGCAACACGGGAAACCCTAGCGGTTACCCACAATATGGCTGAAGATGCAAAGCAAGTCGGGGTGTCTCAGAGTAGGGCTTGGGTCTCTCCCGATATTGTTTCTACGCAAACCCGCGTGGACCCCAGCGAGAAGGTTGCCACATTTCAAGTAAATTTGAGAGTGCAAAACTATGGGCGTTCACCTGCTACCAGCGTTTGGACGCGTGCCCAGGTGATTTACCATAAATATGGTGACGGCAAATTGGAGGAGACTGTAAGCTTGTCTTGCGTTGGACTGAAGGATAGCCTGAGCTTCGCACCTCATAGCATTTTTCCCGGAAAAATGTTCGAGCAGTCAAGCATCCTGTCGTTTTCTGAGGCCGACCTCAAGATTGAGTGCGAAAGGAATGACGGCAGTGTGTGCCCCATACTTGTGGTTTCCGCAGTTTACAAATGCTCCCATACAGGCGGGCTGCATCAAACGGTTTTCGCATATCTACTGGGTTTTCCTTCACCTACTCACGCAGGTGTCTTGGAGCAGATCTACCCACGAAGTGAAGGCTGGATGCCCAAAGATATTCATATCGGCTTTTTGTGTCATTCTATGGCGGACTAGGGCAATAGTCCAAGTAAGGAGCGAGGTATGAAGCGGAAAAAGCGCGCTGGAAAGGTGGCACGGCTTGGCGATGCGCTTCTGCTCGTGGCTGGGTTCGGGATTCTGTTCCTGCTGATCAGGAGCGTCTACCATTTCTTAATGCCGCTGTTTCTTTAAGGATAGGCCTTCCCTCGATCAGCACCCTCAATTAAGACGCCGACATGTTGAAGCGCGGCGGAACAAAACTTGGCGTCATCAGAAATCACCATCTGTTTGTAGAGTGCGGCGCGCCTGGGTGCGAGCACACCGGGGAAGTCAGGGTTTCAGTCCTTATAGACCGGCTCGGGGATGCTGCGACTGTGGCGCAGGCGATTGAGCGCATGCGCTGCGCCAAGTGCAAACTGCAGATGATCAAGGAATACCGGATCGTTTATGCGGGCGGTTCATGGTCGGCAATGCGTTGCGCAGAGCAAGGTCGGCCAAAGCCCATGGGCTAGTAGGCCTCTAGAAGGAAAATCCGCCAGAGGGCAAAAATCACATACCGCGCGACTTTGCTCGAAACGAGCACAAGGGCGCCCGCATGACGCTTTACGAACGCATTGAACAGGCTTCAACCGGGCTGGCGGTAACCGCGGTCGCTGCCATCGGCTCCGGCGGGCTCTGGCTGGTGCGCCGCATTTTCACCAATCAGCAGCAGATCGAGCTGCTGCAGCGCGAGATCGAGGTGCGCGACGAGCGCCGCGACGAAGACCGCGAGGCGCTGGCCGAGGTGCGCCAGGACGTGCGCGAGATGCGCGGCGAGATCCGCGAAATCCTTCATCGAAAGTGACCGGGCAACGCCCCGGTGGCGGGGTGAAAGGAGAGTTTTGCCATGAAACTGATCGACAACTGGCGGCAGGTGTTTAGGGGCGCGTGGTCCATCCATCTGGTGCTGATCGCAACGGTGATATCTGCGCTGGCTGCTTTCCTTGGCACTACATCGGCAGAAGAGCTAGGTATGAACCCGGTCTATTTTGCGGCGGCCGCGGCTGTCATCAACGCACTGGCTATCCCCGCGCGGCTGATCATGCAGAATGGTTTGTCGGCGCTGCAGCAGTATAGGCGCGACGAGAGCGGGGCAGTCCGGCGGCGCGGTCTTGTGGGGCTTGGCGGCGGTGCCTTGGTGATCGCGCTTGCAACGCCTTTCATTGCGCAGTGGGAGGGCGTTCGATTGCAAGCCTACCGCGACATTGTCGGGGTTCCGACCATCTGTTTCGGGGATACCCATAGCGTGCAGATGGGCGACAGATCGACCATGGCGGATTGCGTGCAGCGGCTCGAGGACGATGTGCAGGCCTTCTATTCCGAGATCGCGCCCTGCATGACTAACCCCGGTATTCCGCCGGGTGTGCAGGCTTCAATGCTCGAACTGGCCTTCAATGTCGGCTCCCCGTCCGTTTGCCGGTCGACGATGATGCGGCTGGCCAATGCCGGGCAATACCAGGCCGCTTGTGATGAGCTGCGGCGATGGGTGATTGCGGGCGGCAGGCGGATACGTGGTCTGGAAAACCGCCGCGCGGATAGCAAGCGCAGTCTGTGTATGCGAGGGCTGACCTGATGCGCTGGCTGCCTTGCCTCTTCCTCTGCCTCGCTCTGGCGTCCTGTGGATCGCTCGCCGGGAAACTGGCGGGCACCATCGGCGGCGGTACGAACGTGGCGGCGAATGTGCAGGCCGGGCGCACCAATGCCCAGACGGTCGGGCAGGCTGAGGTCTCCGATCAACGGATCATCAGGCCGCAGGCGCGCAGCATCGAGCAGAGCACGGGCCGCACGGGCGTGCGCAGCGACAGCGTGCAGACAATCGTGGTGCATGAAGAGCCGCGGCCTTGGCTGCTGCTGGTTGCCCTGGCTGGCTGGCTGCTGCCGACACCTGCGCAGATCGGCGCTGCGTTCCTGTCAGTTGTTGCCAGACCTTTTCGCGGGTCCTTCCCCGGGGGGTAAGCCATGTGGGTACGCGCATACGCAGAAAATCATTTGTGCGTGGGGCTGGGGGGTAGGGTTGTTTATTATATAGCCCGCGCAAGCTGCTGACGTGAAACGACAAATTCAACTGAGAAAGTAAAATTGCGAGTTCTCGGCCCGGTTGGGCGGTTTGCAATAGCTGGGGGCGTAAGTGGCTGGCAATAAAAAGAAAACACGGGGCAGAGAAGTAAACCGCACCGAGCTTGCGGAAATCAACGGTGTGTCGCTGCCGACCGTCGACGAGTGGGTGCGCCGCGGCTGCCCGGTGGTGCAGCGCGGCGGGCGCGGCCGGGCTTGGAAATTCAACACCGCCGAGGTGCGCAGCTGGCGGGATGATGACATCCGGGCGCAGGCCGACCACGGCCCCAGCGCCACCAAGGAACAGCTGATCCTGCGCAAGCTGGCAGCCGAGACTGAACAGGCCGAGCTGGACCTTGCCAAGGCCAGGGAACAGGTGGTGCCGGTCGAGCAGCTCGAGCGCGCCTTGCAGAAGGCTTTCGGCGAGGTGCGGGCAGGCCTGCGCAATGTGGTGCCGAGCCGGGCCGCCCGGCGCCTGATTGGGGAGACTGATGAAACGGCCTTCAAGGAAGTTTTGCTGGAAGAGGTCGACCAGGCACTGACCGCGCTGGCCGACGATGATCTGATTTTCGAGGAAGACATCGAAGGCGGCGAGGACGAAGAGGGCGAGGGGGCGAAAGGTGAGTGAACGCCCGGGCTGATTTTTCCAATGCCCGCGCGATCATTCGCGCATCGCGCCGGGCCCGCGCCTTTCTGCGCCCGCCGCCCAAGCTGAAACCTTCGGAATGGGCCGAGGCGAATATTCAGATCCCGGTCGGCAATGCCGTGCCGGGTCCGCTGCGTTTCGACAATGCCCCATATCAGCGGGAAGTGGTCGACATGACCGCGGATCCGCGTTGCGAACGGGTCACCCTGATGTGGGGCGCCCAGGTCGGCAAGACACAGACGGCGCTGGCGGCACAGGCCTACCGGATCGCCTTTGACCCGGTGTCGCAGATGATGATGCAGCCGAGCCAGGGCGACCTGACCACCTGGCTAGAAACCAAATTCAACCCGCTGGTTGATGCCAATACCGATATGCAGGAGCTGATCGCCAAGCCGCGCGGGCGGGATGGGGTCAACAACCAGCGCATGAAGAGCTATCCCGGCGGCTTCCTCATGTTCAGCTGGTCGGGATCGCCGAAGACGATGCGCGGCCGGTCGGCGCCCTTCATCGTCTGCGATGAAACTGATGGCTATGACCGCACCCAGGAAGGCCACCCGGTCGGGCTGCTGTGGCAGCGTGCGGCGACCTTTGGCGACCAGCGGCTGCTGCTGGAAATCAGCACCCCGACGCTGAAGGGGGCAAGCTGGATCGAAACAGCGTTCCTAGAAGGCGATCAGCGGCATTTCCATGTTGCCTGCCCGCACTGCGGCCATGTGCAAACCCTGAAATGGTCGCAGGTGGATTGGGACAGGGATGAAAACGGCGACCACCTGCCAGAAACAGCGACCTACCTTTGCGAGGGGGAGGGCTGCGGCACCGCCTGGAATGACGGGGAGCGGGTGGCGGCGATCCGCAACGCCGAGCGCGAGGGCGGCGGCTGGATCGCAAAGAAGCCATTCCGGGGCCATGCCTCTTACCATCTTTCCGAGTTGTACAGCTGTTTCCGGCGGCTGAAAGACATCGTGCAATCCTTCCTCGACAAGAAGGCTGCGGGCGATCTGCAAACATTCGTGAACGTGTCGCTCGCCGAGACCTGGGAAGAAGAGGGCGACCGGCTCGAGGCTGCCGTGCTGATGAAGCGGGCGGAAGAATTCGCGGCACCGGTGCCGATGGGGGCAGGCGTGCTGACCGCTGGCATCGACATGCAGACCGACCGCCTCGAGGTTGAGGTGGTGGGTTGGGGACTGGGGGAAGAATCCTGGTCGGTCGACTACCGGACCTTCTGGGGCGATCCCCTGCTGCCGGATGTCTGGCAGGAGCTTGATGATCTGCTTTCGGAGACTTGGACCCATGAAACGGGAACTGAGCTGCGGATATCTGCGGCCTGTCTCGACACCGGCGGCACCACCGGCGGCTATACCCAGGCGGCCTATGACTATGCCCGCAAGCGGCTGGGCCGGAAGGTGTTTGCGATCAAGGGTGTTGGCGGCTGGGGCCGCCCCATCGTCACGGCGCCGACGAAGATCAGGCAGCGCGGCGAGCGTCCTGTGCATCTGCATCCCATCGGCGTTGATGAGGCAAAAGTAGTGGTGGCGCAGCGCGCGCGGATCTCGGAGCCGGGCAAGGGTTATTGCCACTTCCCGCTTGGGCGTGATCCGGCCTGGTTCGACATGTTCACGGCCGAGGCGCTGCGCACCCGCTTTGTCAAAGGCTTCGCCGTGCGGGAATGGCACAACGTGCGCCCTAGAAACGAGGCTTTCGACTGCCGGGTCTACGCCTACGCCGCGCTGCGCATTCTGAACCCCAACGTTGCCCGGCTGGTGCGCGCCTTGGAAGACCAGGGACGGGAACAGGAGGCGGAGGCCGCCGAAGGTCCGCAGGAGGCAGCCGCCGGAAATCCGCCAGAGGCTGAAAAGCCTGCGGCACCCGATGCTGCGAAAAAGCGCGCCTGGAAGCCGAAGAAACGGCGGCGGCGCGCGCACTGAATAAGGTGAGACCGTGGGCAGCATTCCTGGCGAAATCGGGGCGGGGGTAACTTTCCGGGCAGAGATCGAGCTGCCCGTTTATCCTGCGCCGGAATGGTCGCTGTCGCTGATCCTGCGCGGCCCGGGCCAGATCGACCTGACCGGGACACCGTCAGGCACCGGCCACCAGTTGCAGGCGTTGGCCAGCACCACCGCCAGCTGGCAGCCCGGCCGCTACCGGTATGAGCTGCGGGCGACCGATGGCACCGATGTGGTGAAGGTCGAGACCGGCGAGGTGGTGATCGCGCCGGATCTGTCCGCGCAGCCCGCCGGGTATGACGGGCGCAACCATGTGCGGCGGGTGCTCGATGCCATCGAGGCGGTGATCGAAAACCGCGCAACCATCGATCAGCAGAGCTACCAGATCAACAACCGCTCGCTGTCGCGCACGCCGCTGGGTGATCTTCTGAAACTGCGCGACAAGTACCGCGCCGAGCTGGCCGCGCAGAAACGCGCCCGCCGCGGCGCGGCGCTTGGCCGCACCTACAAGGTGCGTTTCACATGCTGAAAAAGTACTTTTCCCGCTCTGCTCCGGTAGAGGACGAACCCCGCCGGAAGGCGCCCCCCATGCTGGCCCGGCCGCGACGCAGCGGCTCGGTGCGGTTTTTCGATGCGGGCGACAGCGACCGGCTGACCAGCGGATGGACGAACATGCCGCTGCCTGCGGATCAGATCATCCGCCGCAACTGGCGGGTGCTGGTGGCGCGCTCGCGCGAGCAGGCGGCAAACAACGATTACGGCAAAGCGTTCCAGCGGGGTGCGCGGCGCAACATCATCGGCCAGAAAGGGCTTGTTCTGCAGGCCCGGGCGAAGGATGGCGGCAAGCTCGATCAGGGCGCGAACCGAGCCATTGAACGCGCCTGGAAAGAATGGTGCCGCGCCCGAAACTGCGACGTGACGGGCCGCCGGTCTTTTCGCCAGATCCAGAAGGCACTGATCAACGGCTGTGTGACAGACGGCGAATTCATGGTGCGGTTTGTCTACGGCCGGGATGCGGGCCCCTGGGGCTTTGCTCTGCAGGTCCTGGACCCGTTGCGCTGCCCGGTGGACTTCGACGAAGAGAAACGCCCGGGCGGCAACTTCATCCGGGCCGGGATCGAATACACCAAGCTGGGCCGACCGGTCGCCTACTACTTCACCACGCTGAGCCCTCATGAGGCCGACTATCACCAGGCCGGGCGCGACTTCGTGAAAGTGCCGGCCGACGAGGTCGTTCACTGGTTCGAAGAAGACATCATCGGCCAGAAGCGCGGGCTTCCCTGGATGGCAACCGCCCTCTGGCGTATGAAACAGCTCGGCGAGTTCGAAAAGTCCTCGCTGGTCAACGCCCGCGAGGGCGCCAACAAGCTGGGCTTTATCGAATGGGAAGAGGGCTACGGGCCCGAAGTCGATGAAGACGAAGAATTCGACGGCATCGAGATCGAAAGCGAGCCGGGGCTTATTCAGGATCTTCCGCGCGGGGCAAAGTTCAAGGGGCACGATCCGCAGTATCCGAACGGCGAGCTGGCAGTCTTCTCCAAGCATATGCTGCGCGGTATCGCCAGCGGCCTGGGCGTGGCCTATAACGATCTGTCCAATGACCTCGAGAACGTAAACTTCTCGAGCATTCGGCACGGCATGCTGGCTGAGCGCGACCATTGGCAGGAGCTGCAGGAGAGCCTGGTCGAGAGCTTTGCGTTGCCGATTTACGAGCGCTGGCTTGCGCGGGCGCTGCTGAGCCAGCGGATCACTTTGGATAACGGATCGCCGCTGCCCGCCGCCAAGCGCCTGAAGTTTATGGACGTGCATTTCCAGCCGCGGCGCTGGGAGTGGATCGACCCGTCGAAAGACGTGAAGGCCGATATCGACGCCATAGACAACATGATCAAGTCGCGCGGCCAGGTCATCCGGGAGCGCGGGCGCGACCCGCGCGATGTCTATGCCGAGATCAAAGCCGACATCGACGACATGCGGGCCGAGGGCATTCCGGAGGATGTCATCACCGCGCTGATCACCGCAATATCAAAAGGAGGGCAGGGCAATGGCCAGCAAGCCAACCCAGGAGCCGGAAGCGCCGGTGAAGGGGCCGACGAAGGAAGTCAGAACAGCAGCTGACCTGGTCGGCCGCTCGCTGACCCGGGCGTTGACCCCGGAACAAATCAATGACCGCGGCGAGGGCGGCGGCCTGCGGCGCATGGGTGAAGTGCGCCAGATCGACGAAGACAAGCGCACGGTTGAGTTGGCGTTTTCCAGCACCCAGCCAGTTCGCCGCTGGTTTGGTGAGGAAGTGCTTTCGCATGAGCCCGGGGCTGTGAACCTCGACCGGCTGAATGATGGCGGCGCCCTGTTGGTAAGCCATGACTGGGACGATCAGATCGGAGTTGTTGAGACGGCGCGTGTCGATGCCGATGGCGTCGGCCGGTCGGTGGTCCGTTTCGGCAAAAGTCCGCGGGCCCAGGAGATTTTTCAGGACGTTGTCGACGGTATCCGGCGGCATGTCTCGGTGGGCTACAAGGTCCATACCATCAAGGAAGACATTCGCGAAGGCCAGCCCAATCTGGTCACCGTCACCCGGTGGGAGCCGTTCGAAATTTCAATCGTTGCCGTTCCGGCCGACCCCAGTGTCGGCGTGGGACGGGATTGGGAAAAACCGCCAGAGGGCGGAAGCCCCGCGGAACGGCAAGCTGCGGGGGAAGTTACGGGCGCGGAAACCCAGCCCGCGGATACTCAGAAAAGGGATAGTGAGATGAAAGAGATCATCACCCGCGATGCCGAGGGCAATCTGGTCCGGGCAAAGGTGGACGAAGACGGCAAGATCGTCGAAGTGCTTGAAACGCTTGAACGTGCAGGCGCAGCAGAGGTGGCCATGCTGAGCCGCGGGCGTGAGCAGGAACAGACCCGCGTGCGCGAGCTGACCGAGCTGGGCGAGGCCTACGACTCCGGCGATCTGGCGCAGCGCATGATCAAGGAAGGCAAAGGCGTCGAGGACATGCGCCGTGAGCTTGTCGACCATCTGCACCAGCGCGGTACGCAGCGCCATGTGTCCGAGGACAGTAACATCGGCATGTCCGACGATGAAGTCGGGCAGTTCTCGTTCCTGCGGGCCATCCGCGCGCTGTCGGAGCCGACCAACCGTCGCGCGCAGGAAGCCGCCGCGTTCGAGTTTGAGGCCTCCGATGCCGCGGCCCAGAAGATGGGCCGTGATGCGCAGGGCATCATGGTGCCGGTCGACGTTCTGACCCGTGCGCTCAACACCAGTGCAAGCGGCGCGGCCGCGGGCGACACTGGCGGGTTCTCGGTCGGCTCGCCGCTGCTGGCGCAGAGCTTTATCGAGATGCTGCGCAACCGCGCGGTTCTGATGCGCCTGGCAACCCCGCTGGGCGGCCTGACCGGCAATCCGGATATCCCGACGCAAGAGTCGGGTGCTGCGGGCTACTGGATCGGCGAAGACGATGACGCGCCGGAAGACATCCTCGGCCTGGGGCAGCGCCAGATGAGCCCGAAGACCGTGGCGGCCTATTCGGAGATCACCCGCCGCACGCTGAAACAGTCAAGCCTGGATGTCGAGGCTCTGGTGCGCCGTGACCTGGCACAGGCGCTGGCGCTGACCATCGACAAGGCAGGGTTCTATGGTTCCGGCGCGGGCAACGAGCCGCTGGGCATCAAGAACACTAATGGCGTGAACGCCATCGACTTTGCCGGTGCGGCCTCTGGTGGCGGGACCGCCCTGCCGACCTGGGGCGAAGTCATCCAGATGGAGACCGAGATCTCAGCCGACAACGCCGATGTGGACTCGATGGCCTATGTGTTCAACGCCCGCATGCGCGGCCACTTCAAGAGCACCGAGAAGTTTTCGGGCACCAGCGGCCAGCCGATCTGGGAGACCGGCAACACCGTCAACGGTTACCGGCCGGAGGTCACCAACCAGATCGTGAACGGCGACCTGTTCTTTGGCAACTTCGCCGATCTGATCGTCGGCATGTGGGGCGGTCTCGACATCACCGTCGACCCCTACAGCCACAGCACCAAGGGGCGCCTGCGGATCGTGACCATGCAGGATGTCGACTTCATCCTGCGCCACGCGGCGAGCTTCTGCTACGGCTCCGACGCCACCTAAGCCGCTGACCTGAGTTCCGCGGCGGGCTGATCCGGCCCGCTGCCCAAACAGAGGACCAACCATGTCGAAATCCACCGAGGCGAAAACCGCCGAATACAAAGTCACCAGCGCCTTTGTCTGGGACGGCAAAGTCCGGCGCCCCAAGGACAAAATCTCGCTGACAGACCCCCAGGCCAAGCCGCTGTTGCATCGCGGCAAGATCGAGGCCGCGGCGCAGACGAAAAAGGCAGCGGCTGCCAAATCGGGTGAAGGCGAGGGCGGCGCCAGCTGATGCCTGCACCTTCCTGGGAAGATGCTGACGCCTTCCTGCAGCTTGATGATTTCGCCATCGAGGCGAGCGTCACGCCGCAGGAGGGCGTTTCCCGTACCATACGGGGGATCTTCGACGATCCGTACCTGAACGCTCAGCTCGGCGAGTATGAGGCCGACGCCAGCGATCCGCGCCTGACCTGCAAGGAGACGGACGTGGCCGATCTGGCAGAGCAGGATCAGGTGCAGATCGGAGCCAAGACTTATTACCTGCTGACCGCGCCACAGCCAGATGGCACCGGCTTTGCGGTTCTGCGCATGGCCGAGGACTGAGGCCATGCTCGCCTTTGATTTCGATGCGAGGGAATTGAAACGCATCGCCGATGAGTTCGAGGCGAGCGAAAAAGATCTGCGGTTCGCCTATTCCCGCGCGCTGCGCCGCACCGCGCAGACCATGAAGACCCGCGCCCGCAAGGGGCTGCGCACTGAGCTGGAATTGCGCACGGCGGCAGAGCTGCGCAAGCGCCTGCAGGGGTTTCGTTTCAAAAGGGGCAAAGAATTGGGCGAGGTGCGCATGTGGTTCGGCCTCAATGACATGCGAGTTTCCAAGTTTAAAGGGCGACCAGCGCGCACCGGCAGCGGTGCCCGGTACGGACAGCAAGACTTTTCGGGCGGCTTCATCGGCAGAAACAGAGCGGGAAAAAGAACAGTGTTCAAGAGAGAAACCGCGGATAGGGTGTCAGCTCGAGAGGTCAAAATGCCCATTGAAGACAAGGCGCAGATCTATATCGAGGACGAGGTTTTCGACGAGATCGAAGAGGTGTTTTTCAAGAATTTCCGGGCCGAGGTGCGGGCTCGCACGATCTACGGCGTGGGGAAAGGGTAAGCTATGGCCGACAATCTCGATCTGGATCAGCTGCATGACGCGATCAAGGCCGGGATCAGCGCACAGTTCCCGGCGCTGGCATCCGTCGAGGATTACGGGGCACCGCGGAAGTCCCTTCAGGTGCCCGCGGTGCTGATTGAGCTGGTGGACATGGAGATCGACCCGGAGAGCGACCCGGGCACTGAACAGCTTCCTGCGGTGTCGAAATGGGTGGCGCGGGTGGTGATGAGTTTCCGCGCCGAAAACGTGCAGCGCGAGATCCGCAAGCTGGCCGGGGCGCTGGGGGTGCTGATGCAGCAAAACCGCTGGGGCCAACGCGTGAGCCCGGCGCAGGTGACCTATATCGGGCCGGATGCCTTTGACCCGGAGTTCGACAAATTCGAGGTTTGGGCGGTCGAGTGGGACCAGCAGATCGATCTGGGGCAGAGCGTCTGGACCGGTGAAGGCGTGACGCCGGAACGGGTGATGATCGGTTTTGCGCCTGACATCGGCCCGGGGCAGGAACCTGAATACACCGAATTCGAAGGGGGCGGGACATGAGCTACGCAGCTGCGCGCAATGAGCAGGCGCGCGAGGGCATCGTGCGCTTTGGTGTGGTGACGGCGGTGGATGCGTCCGCCGCCCGCGCCAAGGTCAGCTTCGGCGGTGAGAGCGAGAGCGCCTGGCTTCCGTGGCTGGCTGAGCGCGCGGCCACCATCAAGGTCTGGGCGCCGGTGGCCACTGGCGAGCAGGTGGTGGTTCTGTCAGAATCCGGCGACACCGCGCAGGGCGTGATTATCGGTTCGGTGTTCAGCGCCAGCAACGCAGCGCCATCCGGTGACGGCGCAGAGCACCTGTTGCAGTTGGGGGCTTCGTCGATCAGCGTGAAAGATGGCGCAATCGTCATTTCGTCAAACGGTTCAACTATCACAATCGACGCTGGCGGCATCAGGCTGAACGGCGCGCGGATCGATCTGAACTGATGCCGGGTGTTTCGCGCATTTCTCAGGATGCTGCAGGCGGCACTATCGTCGAGGCCCTGGTGCCATCGGTTCGTGTCAATGGCAGCCAAGTCGCTGTTTTGGGCTGCGCTGTCGCCCCGCACGGCATTGGACCGCACGCGGGCCCTGTGATGGCCGCAGCCAGCGGAACAGTTTTCGCCGAAGGAATTGCGATCTGCCGGGAAGGGGATCAGGCATCATGCGGGCATCCGGCCAGCGGTTCGGGTGATGTCTTCGCCGGGGGCTGACGGAAAACCGCCAGAGGGCAGGAAGCTGCCTGCCCGGCCATGATCGCCGCATGATTGGCATCGACGCATCCACAGGAAAAGAACTCTCCGGCCTGGCGCATCTGCGGCAGTCGGTGCGGGATATCCTGACCACGCCTATCGGCACCCGCGTGATGCGCCGGGACTATGGCAGCCGCCTTTACCGGCTGGTCGATGCGCCCATGAATGATGCCACCCGCCTCGCCATGATGGCGGCCACCTATGAAGCGCTCGAGACCTGGGAGCCGCGGCTGCAGGTCGAGCAGGTGTCGGTGGAAATGCCCGAGCCGGGCGGCATCGTGATCGCGCTCGAGGGGCAGTATCTGCCGACCGGAAAGCCGGTCACGCTCGACGGTATAGAGGTGCGCTGATGGCTGAAGGTCTGATCGATCTGTCGCAGCTCACTCCGCCGAGCTATCGCGCCGAACTGGATTTCGAGGCGATCCTTGCCGCGCGCATGGCCGGGCTGAAAGAGGCTCTGGAAGAGGCAGGCATCCCCTTTGACGCCGACACGCTGGAAAGCGAACCGGCCAAGATCCTGCAGGAGACAGACGCCTACCGGGAATTGCTGGCGCTTGGGGCGCTGAACGACGCCTATCTGTCGACGCTGCTGCCCTTCGCCACCGGTGCGGATCTCGATGCGCTCGGCGTTTCGCTGCACCTGCTGGCGCGCCTGCCGGATGAGACCGATGCGCGCTATCGCCGCCGGATCTCGCTGGCGTCGGAACAGAAGGCCGGGGGGCGGCTGAGCGGCTATATCGCCGAAGCTCTGCAGGCCTCGCCGGAAGTCGCCGATGCAGGAGCCTATGTGGATCGGTCGACCGGTGCGCCCATCGTGCGCGTGCCTGTCATGGGGGCGGAAAACCCGCCGCCGCCCGAACTGGTCTCGGCCGTGCAGGCCCATCTGAACCGTGAGGACGTGAGCCAGGCGACCGACGTGGTGATCGCCGAGCCGGTCGCTGTGCAGCCCGTGAGTGTGGTTGTGGTTCTCGAGCATCTGGCCGGGCCCGATCCGTCCGTTCTGGCTGACCGCGCGCGCACCGCAATCGAACAGGTGATCGCGCGGCGCAGGACGCCCGGGCGCGACTTGCCGCGATCCGCTGTGATCGCTGCCGCCGCGGTCGAAGGCGTGGAGCGTGTGCGCCTGGATAGCCCGGCAGATGATGTGATCGCGGGGCCGGGCGGGCTGATCGAGGTTTCCACAGTCGACATCAGCACGGTGCGCGTCGATGGTTGAAACGCTTCTGCCCCATAACGCAACGCCGTTCATGCGCGCCGCCGAAGCTGTCAGCGGCGCCCGCTGGGCGCTGGGCAGCGACGGTCTTCCGGGCACCCTGAACCCGTGGACTTGCCCGGCCGATCTTCTGCCGTGGCTGGCGCAGACCCGCGGCGTCGATTTCTGGTTTGACGATTGGCCGGAGGCCACCAAGCGCCGCGCGATTGCCGAGGCGCCGCGCCTGCAGCGCCTGAAGGGAACCATGGCGGCGGTGCGCGGCTATCTCAGTCTTGCCGGTGCCGAGGTGACCTATCTCCGGGCGCCGTCCGACCTTGCGTTTGCGGGCGGTCTGACGCCGGAGCAGCGCGCCGAATGGCTCGGCCGCCTGCCGCAGCTGCGCGCCTATCCGTTCCGCGACACGGTGCAGACCGGCGCGGCCCTGGCGGATGGCGAGAGCGCCGCCGGAGACGAGCAAGAGCCGGGCGCGTTCATGTCGCTGGACCCGGCGCAAGGGGCAGTCGGCGAACGGCTCTACATCTGGCGCCAAGGCGTTGAAGCAACGCTGACGGTGCTGGACGCCGAACGGGCACCGTGGAGCCGCGGCGGCTGGATCACGGAAGTGACTGCTGTGGAGCCGGTCGAGGGGGCCGAAGGTGCCTTTGCGGACGGTGCGGCCCGGGCGGGTGAGCAGAGCGACCCCGGTGGCCTTGCCGGAGCTGATCCGATGCAGGCGCGCGCCTTCACCGTGTCGCTGCGCAGCGATGGCATCATGCAGCCCATCGAGCTGACCGCGCGCACCGCCGCCGCAGTTTTCGAGACCGTTTTCGAGCCTTTCGAACCGCAGCCGGGCGCTTCCTTTGCCGATCATGCAGTCGCGACCACCGGCGGCACTTGCGCGGGCGCGGATCAGGCCGCCGCCCATGTCTTCCGCCGCACCTATCTGGCCGACCCGGCCGTTGCCGTGCCGTCTTTTGCAGAGGGCGCGCTGCCATCGGAGCATATCGCCAACTGCCAGCCGGTGACCGCTGTGCTGGGCGTCGATGTGAGCCGTGCCGCGCGGCCCGGCGACATGTTCAACGATGGCGGCCTGACAGGCGGCTTTCTGGGCGTCGATGGCACCGACCCGGCGCTGTCCCGGGCGGTCGAGGCCGTGCGCCGCGCCCAGGGCGGCACCGACATTTTCGTGATCGACAGCACCACATTCACGCCGGTGACGGCGGGCGATGCCCCGCGCGCCGGTGACGGCATTACCGCAGGACACATGATCAAGAGGTATCACTAATGGCAACTGCAGTGCAGCGGCGCGTTCCATACTCGCTCAACCAGTTCATCAACTTCGCGGACCTCAACAAGTTCGGGGTCTTTGCGGTGGAAGGCGACGACGCCCTCGGCCTCGATATCGTCGGGCCGGATGCGGCCTGGACGGCGATTGCCGCCCTTCAGGAAAGCGCCACCTCGGTGCGCATCAATTTCGGGCGGCTCTGGCTCAACGGCAAATTCTACGGCGATCCGGACAAGGACACCGAGGTCGTGTCGCTGGTGACGGCGCTGCCGACCAGCACCAAGAAGATCGTGACCATCGTGGGCACTGGTGCCGAGGTCGAGGCCAAGCACGAGCCGCGGTCGTTCAAGAACTCTGAGACCGGCAATGTCGAGCCACAGACGATCCCGACCGAGATCCTGCGCAAGGCCGCGTTTTCCTATGTGGCAGGCACCGAGGCGGCCACGCCCATCGCGCCCGCGCTAGATCCGAATTACATCCCCATCGCGAACGTGACCCTGGGCGTCGCAGGCATCGAGAAAATCGATCTGCTGACCGATTACCGGCTGCCGACGCTGCAGGGGATGAATGCCCGCATGATTTCGGTCGAGAAGTTCCGGCTTGCCATCGGCACCCGTGTCGAGACGCTGGCCTCCGACCTTGCAACCCTGCAGTCGGATCTCGGCCAGCTGAATGCCCCGGCGGTGCGCCAGACGCAGCGCCGCCTGGCGGAGCTGGAAGACAAGCTGGGGATCGACGAGGACGGGCTGCTCTACGGCTTCGACCGCATGCTGACCGAGGACGAGAGCGACACCGCGCATGGCGACTATGATGCCCGTATCGAGGAAGGCCTGCGCTTCCCCTTCGCGGCCAGTGCCGAGAAGACCCCGGCGCTGCTGAACCCGGGCGATCCGCGCCTGACCACGGTTTCGGGGTGGAGCCTGCCGCCGTTTGCGGAAGTGGCGCGGCTGGACACCTGGGGGCAGGGCACCTCTGTCAACGTCGCAAACTATCAGTATGCGAACACCGACTTCACCATCTTCCCGGGGGCGCAGCGCCGCCGCCGTTATGGGCCGTCCATGGTGGTCGCCGGAAACAGCGACTTCTGGCAGATGGCGCAATATGGCGTCAACTACCTGACCCAGACGTTCAACACCGGCAGCGAAAACTACCTGATTTCCGACGAATGGACTGAGGACGGTGTCACCTATTACCGACTGCAGCAGTATTGGGATGACAAGATCAAATACTGGAACGGCTATCAGGCGATCACCCCAACCACGCAAGGCGGGTATCTGGTCGGGCAGACGTTCCTGAACGCCCAGTCGGGCTGGCTCACCACCATCGGGTTGCGGTTCGGCAAGGTCGATGATGCCTATGGCGTCAAGGTCTACCTTTGCCGGGCGCCGAACGGCGAGCCGGACCCGAAACAGATCATTGCCGAAGGCAGCATTGCCGCAGGTGCCGCGCTGGCATCGCAGGGCGATCCTGATCCTGGCGTCGAGAACAAGGTCACGCTGACCCCGGCGTTCCTGAAGGCTGGCGAGCGGTACGGGATCATCCTGGTGACCGGTGGTGACTATGCTGTCGCCTGCCGTGCTGACAACGCGCTGACCAATGGTGCGTTGTTCATTGGCGACGGCGCGGCGTGGTCGGTCGACCTGGGCAAGGACATGGCCATGCGCCTGTATTTCGCCGAGTTCGAGGTCGCCTATACCGCGGTACAGCTGGAAACCGTGACGCTGTCCGGTGGCATCACCGACATCGATATCATTTCGACCGAACATGTGCCGGAGGGGTGCGAGCTCTATTGGATGGTGCGGTTCGACGGCGCCTGGCACCGGCTGGAAAAGGTCGCGGGAACCCACCCGCTGGCGGCGGCACCGGCCACGGTGGAATTGCAGCTGGTCATGGTTGGCACGCGCGACATCATGCCAGCAATCAAGCTGCCTGACACGGTGCTGCGCCTGAACAAGGGCGGCGGCAGCTTCACGCACCTGTCGGAGGTACGGGACTCCGGGAGCGCCGCGGCATCCGTTCGTGTCGAGCTGGAAATCGCCGCCTGGGATGCGGGCAAGCACAGCCTGACCACGACCATCGAATCCGGCGGCAACAGCGATGCGCCGGTCAGCTCGGCGGATTATCCGCTGCCGAACGGCAATATCCGCCGGGTGATGGCGTTCACGCTGACCGCACCATCGCAGACCTACCAGGTGAAGCTGGTGGGTTCGACATCGGACATCGCCGACCCGTTTGTCGTGGCCTCGCGCTATGACGTGGCGTCGGCATAAGGGGGCGTCATGAGCCGGCCACTCACAGAGCTGTTCCCAGTTGGGCCGGATACCCGGCTCGACCCGGACTTCCTCAACGGACTGATCCGCGAGGTTGAGGCGCGGATCGCCGACTTGCAGCTGCTGAAACAGGGGCTGGAAGCGGCTATCGGGCAAGCGCAGGATATCGCGCTTGCCCGGGTGAACGACATCATCGGGCCTGCACAGGCAGAGCTGACCGAACGGCTGGAACAGGCGCAGGCCGCGCTGTCTGCCGCTGAAGGCCTTTTGGGGCAGCTGACGGGCGAGCAGTTCGACATTGCGCAGATCACGGGCTTGCAGGATGCCCTTGACGCCTCCGCCGCCGCGGTCACCGGCGCCAGCAGGTTTGCCGTCAAATCGGCGGCCTATACCGCCGTCGCAGGAGAGAAGATCGCTGCCGATGTCACGGGCGGCGCCTGGCAACTGGATCTGCCTGCCTCGCCTGCTGCTGGTGATGCGGTGACGGTCGCGGTCATCGACGGCGACGTGACCGCGAACAATCTCACGATCAGCGGCAACGGCAACACCGTGCAGGGTGATGCCACTCTGATCGTGGATGTCGCGCGGGCGACCGTGACACTGATCTACAACGGAACCGAATGGAGGATTGGCTGATGCCTATTCTTTCTGATCTCATTGGCGGCGGGGGCGCCGTTGAACTCGGTACGAGTTATGCAAGCGGGACGGCGTCCGCAACTATTGTCACCGCGGCAGCAAACACTTCAGGCGTTCTAATCTCTACCGCCTGCTTGAGGGCGGAATGGGCCATAACGAGCAGTGAGACATTCACTGTGTCGCTGACAGTGGATGGCAACACAATCTTGGAGGCGGTGTCGCGCCGCGACAACGGGTTTTCGTCAGCTGCCATTTCGGGGGTTATGGTTCCTGCAGGAAAGGAAATTGCCGTCAACGTCTCGAACGCTGCTGCCAAGTATTTCATCACTTACGAGGTGCAATAATGCGGTACGCAATTATCGAAGCTGGGGAAGTGATTGCCATCAACCAGACATCCGTGGCTCCTGCCGCGGAGTGGATTGAAGTTCCTGATGAAACAGAAGTGGGCTGGGTCAAGCAGCCGGATGGCAGCTACGCCGCGCCTCCGGAACCGGAGAAAGAGCCGTTTTACCAGAAGCTGGACAGCGCCGCGCTGATCACCCTGCTGGAAGCCGCAGGCGGCATGACGCCGGAAATGGTGGTGCAATGCCACCAGGACCCGCAGATGGCCTATTTCTGGCTGCTGTTGCAGGTCACGCCGCACACCAGCCGCGACAACCCCAAGCTGCCCGCCGCGCTCGATGCGATGGCGGCCCTTGGCTACCTGCCGAATGGCACGCAGGCGGTGCTGGATGCCTGGCCCGTCGAATGAATGGTGGGTCCGGCGCGGCCGGGCCTATGTCACTACTGAGCCGGTCTCCTGGGAGATCGGGCGGCCAGGCTCTGGCCTGAAACTGCGCGTGCCTGCCGGGTTTCGCTTCGACGTTTCGGTGCCACGCTGGGCCAGATGGGTGTTTGACCCGCATGATCCGCGATACTTGCTGGCGGCGGCGCTGCACGATTATGCTATCCACCGGCTGGATTGGTGTCGGGTAAGCGCGGCGGCGCCGTTCTCCGAGGCACTGCGCGCCGCAGGCGTCAGCCGTGTGCGCAGGCTGGCCATGGTGCTCGCCGTCATCATTCACAAATGGAGCTGAGCGCCGCCGGTTTCCCTGTCGATGTGCCAGGAGTGGAAAACCGCCAGAGGGAAGCGTGGGCCGCTCCCTGCATGATCGCTGCGACACACAGTTAGCAGTGAGGCAGAAATGGCTGGTTTTCTCCACGGCGTCGAGGTGCTCGAGATCGACACGGGCCCGCGCCCGATCCGCACCATTTCCACCGGCGTCATTGGCATTGTGGGCACGGCGCCGCAGGCAGACGCGAACGCCTTCCCCCTGAACACTCCGGTGCTGGTAGCGGGCAGCCGCGTCGAGGCGTCCAAGCTGGACACCACAGAAGACGGCACCGGCGGCGGCACGCTGCCGGGCGCGCTCGACGGTATCTTCGACCAGATCGGGGCCGTGGTTATCGTGGTTCGCGTCGACGAAGGCGCCGACGAAGCCGCGACGCTGGCCAACGTGATTGGCGGCGTGAACTCCGGCACCGGCCAGTTTGAAGGCGTGCATGCGCTGCTGGGCGCCGAGAGCGTTGTCGGCCATGCCCCACGCATCCTTTGCGCCCCGGGCTGGACCCATCAGCGCCCGGAGGATTCGGGCAACCCCGGCACCTACCTGGCCAACCCTGTTGTTGCCGAGCTGGAAGGCATCGCCGACCGCATCGGCGCGGTGATCATCGCAGACGGGCCGAACACCACCGACGCCGCGGCGCAGACCTATGCAGGCGACTGGGGCACCTCGGGCCGCATCTATGTGGTCGATCCTTGGGTCAAGGTGCTCGACAGCGCCGGTGATGTCGTTGACGAACCGGCCTCGGCCCGCGTGGCCGGTGTGATCGCCCGCACCGACAATGACCGCGGGTTCTGGGTGTCGCCGTCCAACCAGGGTATTTATGGCATCATCGGCACGTCGCGGCCGGTCGATTTCAAGCTCGGCGACCAGTCGAGCCGCGCAAACCTGCTGAACGAAAACGACGTCGCCACCATCATCCGCCAGGACGGTTATCGCCTCTGGGGCAACCGGGTGCCGACCGCGGACCCGAAATGGCAGTTCCTGTGCGTGCGCCGCACCGCGGATGTGCTGAATGAGAGCATCCAGCGCGCCCATATGTGGGCCGTCGACCGGGCTATCACCAAGACATACATGGACGATGTGGTCGAGGGCGTGAACGGCTTCATTGCCACGCTGATCGCCCAGGGGGCGCTGCTGGGCGGCGAGTGCTGGGCTGATCCGGATCTGAACACCCCGTCCAGCATCCAGAACGGGCAGGTGTGGTTCAACTTTGACTTTACGCCGCCCTATCCGGCCGAGCGGGTGACCTTCCGCTCGCATCTCACCAATGAATATATCTCGGAGGCGCTGGGCTGATGGCTATTCGCAACATCCTGAAGAACTTCAACCTGTTCGTTGATGGCCGCGGCTTCGCGGGCGAGCTGGGCGACTACACCCCGGCCAGTCCCTCGGTGGCGGCTGAAGAATACCGCGCGGGCGGCATGGATGGTCCGACCGATATCGATATGGGCATGGAGAAGATGACCACCAGCTTTGTGCTGCGCAACTACAGCGCGGACGTGCTGGCGCTTTGGGGCATTGCCCCCGGCGTGCTGATCCCGGTCACCGCCCGGGGCGCGCTGGAAAGCGAGGACGGCACCGTCACCCCTGTGATCCACAACATGCGCGGCAAGATCATCCAGCCCGACCGTGGCACCTGGTCACCGGGCCAGTCCGCTACACTCACCGTGAACATGACGCTCGAGGCCTTCAAGGAAACCATCGGCGGGCAGGTGATCACCGAAATCGACATCATCAACATGGTGCGCATGGTCGGCGGGGTGGACCGCCTGGCCGAGCAGCGCGCGGCCCTGGGCATCTAAGGAGACCCCATGACCCAAGAAAACGAACTGCCGGATTACATCACCGAAGGCGCTGACGGCGAGCTGACCGTCGATCTGCTGCGCGGCATCACCGTCGATGGCACGCCGCAGAAATCGCTGACCCTGCGCGAGCCCTGTGTCGATGACATGCTCGCGGCGGAGAAGACCGCCAAGAGCGACACCGCGATGTCAGAGGTGATCCTGATCGCCAACCTTGCGGGTGTGGATCCGGCAGCGATCCGGTCGGCCAAGATGAAGGACTATTCGCGTCTGCAGGAGGCGCTGGGGTTTATGAATGGCTGACGCCGGAAGCGGCGCGCGCCGGGGTTCTCTCCCTGGCGCACGTCACCGGCTGGTCATGCGCTGAAATCACCGGAATGAGCGGCAGCCGCTTCCGCTGGTGGCTTGGGGGTCTGGATGGCAAATCAACGCCTTAACGCCACCATCACAATCGGCGGCGTTCTCAAGAAATCTGTCACGAAGCAATTCGGCCTGATCCGTTCCGGGTTCGAGAGCATCGGCGACAGCATCAAGGACGTGAAAAAGCGGCAGAAAGAGCTGTCGCGCGAACGCGCTGACCTGATCAAACAGGGCCGGTCCGTCGAAGCGCTGGACCGGGAATATGAAGACCTCGAGCGCACGCTCGAGGATCTGGTGCGCAAGCAGCGGCGCTGGGAACGCGCCATGCGTGACAGCCGCCGGGTCGGCGAATCCTTCGGCAAGATGTCCCGCAACATTGGCCGCCTCGGCCGCCAGGTTGGGGCAGGGCTGGCGGCAGCCGGGGCGGGCGTCTTTGCGCTGGCAAGCTCGACCGCCTCGTATGGCGACCAGGTCGCAAAGACCGCGGGCAAGCTCGGCATCGGCATCGAGGCGCTGCAGGAATTCCGCTACGCCGCCGAGCGTTCCGGCGTATCAACCGAAACATTCGATAGCTCGCTCACTGCGATGCAGAAGCGCCTGGGGGAGGCGGCCCAGGGTACGGGCGCGGCAAAGAAGGCGCTCGACCAGATCGGCCTGTCGGCAAAAGACCTGATGGCGGTGGGGCCGGATCGGGCGATGGGCCAGATCGCCGACAAGCTGAAAGGCATCGAAAACCCGGCGGAACGCGCCGCCATCGCGGCAGCGCTGTTCAGCCGCTCGGGCATCGGCATGGTCAACATGCTGGGCGGCGGGTCTGAGGCGCTGCAGCAGCTGCGCGAGGATGCCCGCAAAACCGGCTATGTGCTGAGCGAGCAGGCGGCACGGGATGCCGAAGCCTTCGCCGATGCCCAGCTCGACGCGCAACTGACCGTCAAGGGCCTGAAAAACACCATCGGCGCCGAGCTGATGCCTGTGGTCACCCGATCGATGAAGAGTTTCAGCGCCTGGGCCGTGTCGAACCGCGAGGGCGTTGCCAAGTTCGCCGACACCGCGGCGCGCAAGCTCGAAGCCGCGTTGCCGGTGATCGGGCAGGTGGTCGAGGGCATGGGCAAAGTGTCCACCACCATCGGCGGGGTGATTTCCAAGGTCGCGGCCATGGTCGGCGGCTGGGAAAACTTCGGCATGGTGGTCGGCGCGCTGTTCGCCGCGCGCACCATCGGCAGCGTGCTGAGCTTTGGCTTCGCTGTCGGGCGTCTGGGGGTGTCCTTGGCCGCACTGGTGCCCTGGGCATCGGCGGCAGGCGGGGCGATGGGAATGCTTTCCGGCGGCCTTGCCCTGGTGAAAACCGGCGTGGTTGCGGTCGGCCGGGCGCTGCTGATGAACCCCATCGGCCTCGCCGTCGCGGCCATCGCGGGCTCTGCCTATCTGATCTACAAGCACTGGGACAAGGTCGGCCCGTGGTTCGGCAAGCTCTGGGGTAACGTCAAGCAGACGTTCAAGGGGATCGGCGGCTTTGTCAGTGGCGTCTGGCGTGGTGACTGGGACGCCGCGGCAGACGGGCTGGCGACCGCGTGGCAGGGTGCCAAGGGCTATCTGTCCACCATCCTCGAGGGCATCGGCGGGGTGTTCCGCTTTGCTTGGGAGAACGGCATCCGGCCAATCACCGACAAGCTGGGCATCACGGAACACATCACCGGGGCCTGGCAAACGGTTGGCCCATACTTCAAGCGCCATTGGGACGGGGTAACCGAGACATTCAAAGGGTTCGGCGCTTTTATCGGCGGGGTGTGGCGCGGGGATATGGCCGCCGCCGCCGCCGGGCTCGGCCGGGCATGGGATGGCGCCAAGGCGATCCTGGGCAATGTGTTTGACGGGATCGGCGGGGTGTTCCGCTTCGCTTGGGAGAAGGTCATCAAGCCGGTCACCGACAAGCTGGGTGTGACGGAAACGATCACCGCGGCCTGGCAGAGCGCGCAAACCGCAGTCGGGAAGGTGGTAACCGGGATCGGTACAGCCCTGCGCAAGGGCTATGACGGCACCATCGGCCCGGTGATCGAGGCGCTGGGCGCGACCGGCGGGATCTCGGCCGCGTGGGAAGCGGTCAAAACGTCCATCGGTGCGGTGATCGACTGGCTCGGCGAAAAGTTCGATTGGCTGATGGGCAAGCTGCAGCCGGTGCTCGACGGGCTGTCCTGGCTGCGCGACAAGGGCGCCGGGGCCGTCGAGAGTATTCAGGGGATAGGTTCGGGTCTTCGCAGTTGGTGGAACGGCGAGGAACAGGGGCAGCCCGGCGGCTCGCCTGCGGCCCCCGGCTCTACGCCGGAGCAAACCAAAGCCCCTCGCAACCCGCGCACCGGCAAGGCCGTTCCGAAAAGGATCTCTGGATCTTATCTTGGCGGCATCATCGGGCGCGGCTTCCGAGAAGTGGGCGAGCAGGGGCCGGAGACGATCTGGACCTCGAAAGGCGGCTATGTGGCGCATGCCAATGCGACCGAGCGGCTGGCCAGATTGTCCGACCGCGCCGCGCCGTTGCTCGATGCTTTGGGCGGAGGTCTGCGCAATGCGATGGCCAAGGCAGAGAGTGCCGCGGCGCCAGTGGTGCAGCAGGTACAGCTGGCCGCCGAACGCATGGCACCGGCCGCGATGCCCGCGCAGGCACCGGCGCCGCAACCTGCCCCGGTGGTCATCCATGCGCAGATCAACGCGCAGCACTTGAGCGCCGCGCAGATTGCCGACGAATTGGAACGCCGGGGCCGCGCCGCGCAGGCCGGGGCGCTCTATGACCAGGCGCACGACTATGGCCAGTACGGGGGCGGGTGATGGCAGGCACAATGCTGCAGCTCGGCAGCTATCAGTTCAGCATCGACAACGCGGCGTATCAGAACCTGCAGCGATCGACAGAATACCGCTGGGCCGCGCAAAAGCGGATCGGCGCGGCTGACGCGCTGCAATTCACCGGGTTCGGTTCCGACACCATCACGCTGCAGGGGGTGATCTATCCGCATTTTCGCGGCGGCCTCGGCCAGGTCGACAAGATGCGGATGACGGCATCGCTGGGGTTCCCGCTGCCGCTGGTGGCGGGAACAGGCCGGGTTCTGGGGGTGTGGGTGATCGAGGGTGTCAGCGAGGGTCAGCGCACCTTTGCCGCCCAGGGCGCGCCGTTGCGCCAGGATTTCACGATCAGTATCAGGAGGTATGATGGCGGGCTCCGCAGTCTCCTACCGTTCTAAAGAGGGCGAGACCGCCGACGAAATCGTCTGGCGGCACTATGGCAACCAGGTCGCGGGGGCGCTCGAGACCGTTCTCCAAGCGAATCCGGGGCTGGCGGCGCTGGGGCCGGTCCTACCTCTGGGCACCCGGATCGATCTGCCGGAGATCGACGCGCCGAAAGAGGCCGAGGCGGTGCGGCTATGGGATTGATGGATTTCCGGCCATTCTTCCGCGTGGTGGTCGACGGGAAGGACATCAGCGGCACGCTGGCGCCGCGGCTGGTCAGCCTGACGCTGACTGATGCCGCCGGGGTCCAGTCCGACCAGGTGCAGATCACGCTGAGCGACACCACGCTGTTTGCAAAGCTGGCCGAGCCGCGGGCCGGGGCCGAGATCCGCGTCTGGCTCGGCTATCCTCTGCAGCTCAAATACATGGGGCTGTTCACCGCCGACAGTGTCGAGGTGGAAGGCCCGCCAGACCAAATGACGATCACCGGCGTTGCCTCTGTCAACGGTGTGACCTCTGGCGGCAAAACTGCCCTGACAGATCAGAAAAAACGCAGCTGGCCGCTGGGCACTACCATCGGCGCCATGGTCAAAAAGATCGCCGGAGAGCACAGCCTCGAGCATGCGGTTTCTGAAAGCCTGGCCGGGCAGGAGCTGCCGCACATCGATCAGATCGACGAAAGCGACATCAACCTGCTGTCCCGGGTGGCGCGCGATCACGATGCCATTGCCAAGCCCGGCAACGGCCGGTTGATCATGGCAAAGCGTGGCGAAAGCCTGACCGCCTCCGGCAAGCCGATGCCGGTGCTGGCGCTGACCCAGAAGAAGGTGAGCCGCTGGCGCTACCGCAACAGCACCCGGGCGAAAGCCGGTTCGGTAGTCGCCGTCTATCAGGATCTCGGCCAGGGCAAGCCGGTTGAATGCACCGCGGGCGAGGGCGAGCCTGTCCAGCGGATCAAACGCCGGTTTCCAAATCAGGCAGCCGCACAGAAGGCGGCGGAGGCGGAGCTGCAGCGCTTGCAGCGCGCCGGTAGGTCCCTGTCGGTGTCGATGCCGGGCGATCCGGATGCCATGGCCGAGGCCAAACTGCTGGCGGTCGGGTTCCGGTCCTATGTCGACGGCGAATGGCTCATCACCAAGGCAACGCACAGCCTCGACAGCGGTGGGTATCGCACCGGTATCGAGGCGGAGCCGTTGAAGTGACAGCGGTTTCCCGTATTCACCCTTAGTTCTCTATCTGTTTGGGGAAACAAAATGTCTAAGGTGATGAAATATAACAATCCGCGCTAGATTTAGGTTCTGGCGCCGCAAGGCGTGGGGGTTCAAGTCCCTTCACCCGCACCATTCACTGACATCAATCGGGTTCATTAGGGCAGTAACGGCGGCGGTTGATGGCCGGTCCGGACGCCCGGTTCGATAATTTGTCCGGCCCGGCCTCCGGTATGCTATACTTGCTCCCGGCCGGCCTGCAGCCGGCCCAAGCGTTTACCAGTACATTGTTAAAAAGGGGGATGGCCATGAAACGTCTTCTGCAAATCTCCACTGCTGCGGCAGGGCTGTGCGCCATCGCGGTCCCGGCATCAGCCGAGCTGCGGTATGACAACAAATCCGGCGGTTATGTTGAAATTTACGGCCAGTTCAATCCGGCCATCATTTCTGTTGATGACGGCCAGCAGACTGAGACCAACCTGCTCGACTACGACCTGTCCCGCTCCCGGGTCGGCCTGCGCCTGATGCAGCCGATCGGGGCCAACACCTTTGGGTTTCGGTTCGAGGCCGGGCTGGGCTTCCCGAACTCGACCGAAGTGAACCAGTTCGGCTCCGACTACAGCGGCTGGACACGCGCCGACCTGCGCCATGTGGACTTCTGGCTGGAAGGCAGCTGGGGCAAGCTGTCCACCGGGCAGGGCAGCATGGTGGCCGATGGCGCCGCTGAAACCGACCTGTCCTATGTCGGCACCGCACTTTATTCCTATACCGCCGACGCAAATGCAGGCTTCCTGTTCCGCGACACCGCAGGCGTGCTCAGCGGGCCCGCCGTAGCGTCTGCTTTTGACAACCTGGACGGCTCCCGCCGCGGCCGGATCCGCTATGACACCCCGGATCTGAACGGGTTTACCGCCGGAATCGCCTGGGGCCAGAACATCCTGTCGTCAGGGGATGATGCCGATTATTACGACATTGGCCTGCGCTACGGGCAGGAATTCGGTTCCACCAATTTCGCCGCCTCACTGGCCTATCAGGTGCGTGACGACGCCGGGGCAGAGCGTTCGGATGTGATCGGCTCGGCCTCGGTGCTGCTGGACAGCGGCATCAGCGTTACCGTTGCGGGCGGCAGCCGGGACAACGATGCGGCCGGCTCCAGCGATCCCAGTTATTACTATGCCAAGATCGGCTATGAGACTGACAGCTGGCTGCCTTGGGGCAAAACCGGGCTTGGCGTGCACTACTACGACGGCGAGGATTTCAATGTCGCCGGTTCCAGCACCAAGGGCTGGGGCATCGGCGCGGTGCAGAAGGTCGACAGCATCAATACCGACATCTACCTGACCTATCAGGAATATGAGTATGAGGATGCCGCCGCGACCTACCAGGATCTGACAACCTGGGTACTGGGCGCGCGCTGGCGGTTCTGACGAACGGCAGATTTCCTGAACGCTCGGAACGCTCCGGTCAGCCGGAGCGTTTCTTTTTCGGCGGGTCCGAAACCGCCCGCCCGGCTGATTTCCGGCTCAGGGTTGCACGGGCGGCATAGCTGCTTTGCGCCAGGCGGGCCGCAAACGTAATCGCCTTCACATCTCCCGGCCCGAGGCGGCGCTACGGTGCAGGAGATTTTTTGCCACGGGCAGATTTTCGCAATTGTCGCAACGGTCATCTGATCCGGAATCCATGCCATGCGCCCGGAGGCTCCCTCGGCTCCTGCGTTGGCCTGTGCCGGACAGCGGCCGTAAGCGACGGAACAGGAGACAGAACATGAAGACCAAGTTTGCAGCCCGCGCGGGCGCAGCCACCCTCGCAGCCGCAGTTGCTGCCCCGGCATTTGCAGGCCCCACCTACACCAACGACACCGGCGGCAGCTTCCGCTGGTACGGCCAGTTCAACCCTGCCTATCAATCGTTCGACGACGGCGAGCAGGACTTCAACCGCCTGACCGACAACGCCGCCTCCAATTCGCGCATCGGTTTCTGGCTGGAGCAGGCCTATGGCGAAAACACCCTGCGATTCAACTTTGAAACCGCCTTCGGCTTCCGTTCCTCGGACGGGGTCAGCCAGACCTCGACCGGCGACAACCTCAGCTGGGACCGCACCAACATCCGCCACGTCGACTTCCAGTTCGACACTGCACGCTATGGCCGCTTCTCGGCTGGTCAGGGCTCGATGGCAACCGACGGCATCACCGGCGCTGACTTCTCCGGTACCGGGCTTGGCGCCTCCAATGCGGTCGCGGACTCCGCGGGCGGCTATGCCTTCCGCACCGGCGCGGGCGCCCTCAGCAGCATCGAGATCGGCGATGTGTTCTCTGACCTGGACGGCAGCCGCCTGGGCCGCGTCCGCTACGATTCGCCGGAACTTGCGGGTTTCACCCTGTCGACCTCCTGGGGCACCGATGTCCTGAAGGACGCCAACGATCGCGAAAGCTATGACGTGGCTGTCCGCTGGGCCAATGACGATGCCGCCGGCTTTGCCATCGACACCGGCATCGGCGCCTCCTGGACTGAAGAAACCGGCGAGCAGGACTACCGCGATATCTCCGGCTCCTTTGCGGTTCTGCACAAGGCCACCGGCCTGTCGCTGAACATCGCCGCGGGCGAGCGCGACATCGCGGGCACCTATGCCTATGCCAAGCTGGGGTATTCCGCGGATCTGATCGCGGCCGGCTCCACCTCCTTCTCGGTGGACTACTATGACGGCTCCGACATGGTCAGCAACGGCGACAGCGCCGAATCCTGGGGCGTGGCTGCGGTCCAGAAGATCGACGCCTACAATGTCGAGACCTACCTGGCCTACCGCGACTATTCCTATGCCGACACCAGCGCCACCACCTACCAGGACGCAAACGTGATCCTGGCCGGTGCGCGCTGGAAGTTCTGAACCGCAACTCCCTCGGTTTCAGGAACGGAAACACGCCCCTTAGCGGGCGTGTTTTTCGTTGCGGGCCTTCGGAAATCCGCAGGATCGGCAGGGAATGGGGCAATCCCCCTTGCGCCGCGGCGCCGGGGGAAATAGAAGACCGCAAATTGTCTGGGGGCACCTCGCACAGGGGCCCCGAATCTCTATGGGGAATAGGATGCAGGTCACCGAGACGCTGAACGAAGGTCTGAAACGCGGCTACGCCATCACCGTCACCGCCGCCGAGCTGGACGAGAAGGTCAACGAAAAGCTGGTCGAAGCCCAGCCGGAAATCGAAATGAAAGGTTTCCGCAAAGGCAAGGTGCCGATGGCTCTGCTGAAAAAGCAGTTCGGCCAGCGCCTGATGGGCGAAGCGATGCAGGAATCCATCGACGGCGCCATGAACAAGCATTTCGAGGACAGCGGCGACCGTCCGGCGCTGCAGCCCGAAGTCAAGATGACCAACGAAGACTGGAAAGAAGGCGACGACGTCAACGTCGAGATGTCCTACGAGGCACTGCCGGAAATCCCCGAAGTCGACTTCTCCGGCGTTGAGCTGGAAAAGCTGGTTGTGAAGGCTGAAGAAGAAGCCGTCACCGAGGCGCTGGCCAACCTGGCCGAAACCGCCAAGGAATTCGAAGCCCGCGAAGAGGGCGCAGCAGCCGAAGACGGCGACCAGGTCGTGATCGACTTTGTTGGCCGCATTGACGGCGAAGCCTTTGAAGGCGGCGCAGGCGACGACTACCCGCTGACGCTTGGCTCCAACTCCTTCATCCCCGGCTTCGAAGAGCAGCTGGTCGGCACCAAGGCCGGTGAAGAAAAAGACGTGACCGTGTCCTTCCCCGAGGAATACGGCGCAGAGCACCTGGCCGGCAAAGAGGCCGTGTTCTCCTGCACCGTCAAGGAAGTCAAAGCCCCGAAGGCGGCTGAGATCGACGACGAGCTGGCCAAGAAATTCGGCGCCGACGACCTGGACGCGCTGAAGGGCCAGATCTCCGAGCGCCTGGAAGCAGAATACGCCGGTGCCGCCCGCGCGGTGATGAAGCGCGCGCTGCTGGACAAGCTGGACACGCTGGTCTCCTTCGACCTGCCGCCGTCGCTGGTTGACGCCGAAGCCAAGCAGATCGCGCACCAGCTGTGGCACGAGGAAAACCCGGAAGTTCAGGGCCACGACCACGGTGAGATTGAAACCACCGAAGAACACACCAAACTGGCCGAGCGCCGCGTCCGCCTGGGCCTGCTGCTGGCCGAGCTGGGCCAGAAAGCCGAAGTCGAAGTGACCGACGCCGAAATGACCCAGGCGATCATGGCGCAAGCCCGCCAGTACCCGGGCCAGGAACGCCAGTTCTTCGAGTTCATCCAGCAGAACGCCCAGATGCAGCAGCAGCTGCGCGCGCCGATCTTCGAAGACAAGGTTGTCGACCACATCGTCGGCCAGGCCAAAGTCACCGAGAAAGAGATCTCCAAGGACGAGCTGCAGAAAGCTGTTGAGGAGCTGGAGGAGGAATAATCCTCCTTCCGCATCGACTTACGGAAAGGCCGCCCCTTCGGGCGGCCTTTTTAGTCGGGCGGGACGGGCATCATGCGCCGGTCTGCCGGTTCCGCCGTATCTAACGGTGTTCTTCCGGCACCCAGTCCTCGCTCGGGCTGTTCCAGAACCTGTTGGGATTATCCTCATCCAACCCCCGGATATGGAGCGTCCGCAGGCAGGGTGCCACATAGATCACCGGCTCCTCGTAAGGGTGTGAGGCGTAGATGCTTTCCAGAACCCGCGCGGCCCCGGCGTCATCGCGGGCCAGGAAAAATGACAGCTCCACGCATGGCACCTGAACGGCAGCCTCGGTCGCCGTGTTCCGCCCGCTCCCCAGCGACCGGAAGCTCTGTTTGCCCGCCGCTGCTTGAAAGGTCACGCGATCATAGTCGCCGTATTTCAGGGCAGTGACGGCCAGAGCCGCATCAACGATCCACTGTGCGCGGGTTTCGGGTACCTGGACGGTGATCCGCAAACCGTCTTCGGGGATAAACCTGCCGGTCTTCAATTCGGGCATTTTCATAAGGGACTCCAGTGATGTTTGGAACTGGATACCCCAGGCAGGCGAAGCTGCGGGAAAGGACGCTTCGCTGCGGGGCGAAGCGTTCGGCCTTGCAGGCAGGCGGTGCCAGTCAGGAAAGCAGGGTCAGGAAGACATGCCCTCCCGCCCGTCCTTGGTGCCGTCCTGCGGACAGCGCCGCGGCCCGTTGGCTTGGCAGCGCCCCTTCGAGGCGCTGCAGAAGGGGAGGTTTCAGCTGTCAGAGGGGGCCGGGCGCAGGCCGGTTTCCACAAGCATGCCGCGGCGCTTGGCCTCGTAGTAGTAACCGCGCGAGTAATGCTTCACCGCCAGGTCCTGGCTGCCATCAGCCAGCAGCCAGGCGCCGCGCAGGTACTTCACGGAAAATTGCAGGTTGGTATCGGCATCCAGCAGTTCCTTGGGTTCGCCCTTGAACCCCATCGACCGCGCCGTCGCGGGAAGGATCTGCAGCAGCCCGTAGTAGGGGCGGTTCATCGCCTTGGGCCTGTGGGTGCTTTCGCGGACCGCCAGCCGGTGCACCAGGCTGCGCGGGACCTCGTAGTGGTCTGCCCAGTAGTTGATCTTCTGGCGCAGTTCCGGCGTCTCATTGGGGTAGAGCGGCGGGGCGGCTCTGGACACCTCCGGGGTGGAGGCGGTGCTGGCGCAGGCAGACAGCACTGCGGCAGCTAAAAAAAAGATCAAAGCGGTGCGGCGCGGCATGCGGCCTCCGATAACGGTTTCTGATGACGGCAGATTAGCCGCCCCGGCACGGGCTGCAATACAGCCAGTGCACGCCAGCGGCCGGAGCGGCGGGGAACCGCCATCACCGCGGGGGGAAACCGCCTGTTGCCCGATCGGCTCCGCGGCGGCCGGAAGGTGGTTCAAACTTTAATCATTAGACATTTGTTAAATATGGCCGCCCACTACATATTGGGGGTGCGCATTGAGGCAGAAACAACCCTCAGGGCAGTATGCCCCTCACGCCTGGGGGGCAGCTGACCACTTCGGGCAGAAGGGGACCGCGGCTGTTTCCCAAAATTTCGCGGTCCCTACAACGCCCGCGCAGCCCCAGAGACCCGCGGATTGCGCAGGCCGGCCAGGCAGATGCGCCCGCTTGGCGGCCGCAATCACGGACGCTCAGACAGGTTTCTGCATGGCTTCTGCCGGTGTCTTGAACAGGCTTTTTTCCGGTGCAAGCAGCCCGGCAGGCACCAGCTCTGACACCGCTTCGGTCCTGAAGTCCGGCCGGTCGAACCGGTGGCCCCGCAGCAATCGGAACAACAGCCGCCGGCGCAGCGCCAGCTCCTCACTTTCCAATGCGTCCAGCATGGCGCATCCCCCTTTCTCACTCCACACAGGAAGTATTCTTGCGGAATACGGCAAACAGATGGTTATTTGGGGGCGGGGATTTCCGTGCAATTTGGCGCGTCTTTTCAAACTCCGCGCGAGCAATGAAAAAGGCCGCCCATCAGGCGGCCTTTCCCGTGTCTCACTGTCCTGATGAGGATCAGTTGGTTTCTTCGCCAGCGGCTTCGGCCGGTGCTTCGTCGTCGTCGGACGCAGCAGAGCCGATGTCGTCGAACAGTTCGGAGATTTCGAATTCCGCAGCGGCTTCCTCTTCGGCGGCCAGCTCCTGGATCGATTTGCCCGATGCCTGCAGCTCGGCTTCCTCTGCGGAGCGGGCCACGTTCAGCTTGATTTCGACTTCCACTTCCGGGTGCAGTTTCACGGCGACCGAATGCAGGCCCAGTTCCTTGATCGGGTGGATCAGGGCGACCTGTTTCTTGTCGACCGAGAAGCCGTCCGCGGTTGCAGCGTCAGCCGCGTCGCGCGGGGTGACCGAGCCGTACAGCGCGCCCGCGTCCGAAGCGGAGCGAATCACGATGAACTGCTGGCCGTCCAGCTTCTCTGCCAGAGCCTCGGCCTCTTTCTTGGTCTCCAGGTTGCGCGCTTCCAGCTGCGCTTTCTGGGCCTCGAAGGCGGCGATGTTGGACTCGGAGGCGGTTTTTGCCTTGCCCTGCGGCAGCAGGAAGTTGCGGGCGAACCCGGGCTTCACGTCAACGACGTCGCCCATCTGGCCCAGCTTTGCAACGCGCTCAAGAAGGATAACTTGCATCTGCTTATCTCCTTACTTCACGGCGTAGGGCAGCAGGGCGAGGAAGCGGGCGCGCTTGATAGCACGGGCCAGCTCACGCTGCTTCTTTGCCGAAACGGCGGTGATGCGCGAAGGCACGATCTTGCCGCGCTCAGAGATGTAGCGCTGCAGCAGACGGGTGTCCTTGTAGTCGATCTTCGGCGCATTTTCACCCGAGAACGGGCAAACCTTGCGGCGGCGGAAAAACGGTTTGGCTGCCATGATTTAGCGTCCTTTTCTCAAGCGTTGATCAGCGGCGCTCACGGCGTTCGCCGCGTTCGTCGCGCTTCTGCATCTGGACCGAAGGGCCCTCGGCGTGCTCGTCGACCTTGATGGTCAGGACGCGCATCACGTCATCATGCAGACGCATCAGGCGCTCCATTTCCTGCACGGCGGCCGACGGTGCGTCGGTGCGCAGGAAGGCATAGTGGCCCTTGCGGTTCTTGTTGATCTTGTAGGCCATGGTCTTGACGCCCCAGTACTCCTGGTCGACCAGCTTGCCGCCGTTGTCGGACAGAACAGCACCGAAATGTTCGATGAGGCCTTCAGCTTGCGAGTTGGACAGGTCCTGACGCGCAATCATGACATGCTCATAGAGTGGCATGCGAACTCCTGTTTGTGTCTAGGCGCATTTCATAGACGGGGCATGTAACACTTCCGCTGCCCGGTCACGAGAGGCTGCGCGGATCGAAGAAGTCGCGGAAGCAGGGCCTCCTATACAGGCTGCGGCCGAAAGAGCAAGGCAAAAGGGCTTTTTGCGATGGCTTGCATGGCCCGCCGCGGCAAAACCGCAAGCCTGCCCCATTGCTGCCTCAATGCAGGGCTTCACTCCTTAACCAAGCCTTAACGCGGTTGAAGACGCGGCGGCGGCTTCCCGGGACGGGAGCTACAGCAAGGCAGCAGAAACAGACCGCAGCAGAAGGGCAGTCAAATGGCCGTGACAGACCACACCCCGCCGCAGATTTCCGGGATGCCGGGCGCCCGGGCGCTTAGTGCGATTTCAGTCGCGGAGCCGCTGCGCCTGCGGTTTCAGGCAAACTGGAAGGTGCGGGTGGCGATGTTCCGGCTGCTGGGCGCGGCGATGATCCTCAGTTCCGCCGGGCTGTGGCTGGTCCAGGGGGCCGGGTCCGACCCGGAAATGAACCTGCTCCGCTTTGGCGTCTCCATTGCCTTCCTGCTGGCCGGCGTGGTGCTGATGACCGCGCATGAGCCCGCGGCCCGGCCCGAAGCCTGTTTCGATCCGGTCCGCCGCGAGCTGCGGATTCTGAAACACGACGCCCAGGGCTGCCCGCGCACGGTTCTGCGCCGCAGCTACGACTCGCTGGGCGCGGCGCGGCTGACCGGCAGCGCGGTGCAGCTTTTCGAGGATGACGGCAGCCTGCTGATCGAACTTCCGCTGGGCACCGCCGCAATCCGCGGCCAGCTGCGCGACCAGCTCAGCGGCGCGGTGAAGATCCTGACCTGAACCACCATCACATTTGCGCGAGACCGGACCCGGCTGCCTGCAGCCGGGTTTTGTGTTCGCGCGCTCACAGATAGTGTTGGTTTTTGCGGGCTTCCAATCCGCGGGCCAAATGCCACATCTTTTGCCACAACATTCATTCAGACGGAGCCTACCCCATGAAAAAGACCCTGCTTGCCGCCGCCCTGTTCAGCGCGGCTGCCACCAGCGCCTTTGCCGTTCAAGCACCTGAGAAATACGTGCTGGACGCCAGCCACAGCCAGATCCTGTTCAGCTACAACCACCTCGGCTACTCAACCACATGGGGCATGTTCTCGGGGTTCGAGGGCGAGATCCAGTTCGACCAGGATAACCCGGCGGCCTCCAGCGTCTCGGTCTCAATGCCGCTCAGCTCGATGTTCACCGGCTGGCAGGCCCGGTTCGACCACTTCATGACCAAGGATTTCTTCGACGCAACCGAGGATGAGACCGTCAGCTTCACCTCCACCGGCATCGAGGTGACCGGCGACACCACCGCCAAGATCACCGGCGACCTGACTCTGAACGGCATCACCAAGCCGGTGGTGCTGGACGCCAAGCTGAACCAGGCGGGCGAGCATCCGATGGCCAAGAAGCCCTGGGCCGGTTTCGATGCCACCGCCACCGTGCTGCGCTCCGACTACAACCTGGGCCAGTTCGCGCCCTTCGTCAGCGACGAGGTGCAGATCCAGATCTCGATCGAGGCGATGAAAGCGGAGTAACCCCGCTTCACATTTGCGCGACTTTACACCCGGTCAGGCTCTGGCCGGGTGTTTTGTTTTTGCACCCTTGGTAGATGTGGTCGGGCGGGTGCCCGAGGCCGGGGCAGTTCCGCTGTCAGTTGATTAGTTACATGGAGTTTTGCCAATGAGATCCTGTCTGTTCGCTGCTGTCATAGCCGCCTCCGCTTCCGCGGCGGCCGCCGCACCTGAGAAATACCTTCTGGACCCTTCCCACAGCCAGGTCGTGTTTTCGTATAATCACCTGGGCTATTCGACCACCACCAGCATGTTCGCCGGTTTTGAGGGGGAAATCATGTTCGACCAGGAGGATCCTGCCGCCTCAAGCGTGTCGGTGACGATCCCGCTGGCATCGATGATGACGGGATGGGAACCCCGGCACAAGGACCTGATGTCGGAAAACTTCTTCAATGCTTCCGGGGGCGAGACGATCACATTCCAGTCCACCAGCATCGAAGTGACAGGCGGCACCACTGCCAATATAACCGGCGATCTGACCATAAACGGCGTGACCAAGCCGGTGGTGCTGGACGCCAAGCTGAACCAGGTGGGCGAGCACCCGATGGCCAATAAACCCTGGGCCGGGTTCGATGCGACGGCCACTCTGCTGCGGTCGGATTTCGGTGTGGGCGCTGCCGTTCCCTTTGTCGGCGACGAGGTCAGCATCAGGATCTCGATCGAGGCGATGAAGGCCGACGGCTAAACCCTCGGCCGCCTGAGTGTGCTTCCAGCCGCTGGCTCCGGACGGGCCGGCGGCTGTCTGTTGCCCGGTCTGCGCGCACCTCCCCAAACTGTGACCGGGGTTCACTGGCGTTTCCGGGGCCGGAGGCGCAGACTGAATGCGGCCCATCCGGCCACTTCGGAAAGGAGGCACCATGTTCCGCTTCGGCCTGTTCACTTCAGCCGCCGCGGCCCTGGCCCTTGCAGCAAACCTGGCCTATACTCCGCCTGCTGCAGCCCATGGTTCTGACGCAGATGCAGCCCGTGCCATTGCCGGCATCGTGGCACTTGGCATCATTCTAAAGAGCCTGGACAACGACCGGGACCGCCACCGCGGCCGCGTCTATTACCACCAGCCTAGACAGTATTACGGCCACCACGGCGCCCGCCGCCATCACCACGCGGGCCGTGACCGGCACCATTTCCGCCGCCACGGCGGCCACCGGCACCGCTCGCGCCACGGCGGGTACTACTACCACCGGCACTAACCGGCACAAAGATGCGGCAGCAAGGAAACCCTGCTGAGCAGAAGGCAGGCGCAATTGTCTGCAGCAGGCCGCAGCGGCCGGCTTAAACAGAAAGGCGCCGCGCGTCAGCGCGGCGCTAGGCCCAAGGCTGCCAGGGGGTGCCGGCACAGCCGGCGCATCCGCAGGCGCGGGAGCCCCCCGTATCCCCTCAGTCAGTCTGTGCGTTTCGCCTCAAGCTCGACCGCCACATCCACGGCAAAGGCCAGCGAGCTTTCATCCGGCAGGCTCTTGCCGATCCCGAAATCCAGCCGGTTCAGCGTCAGCCCGCCGGTCATCCTGGCGGTGTCCCCGTTCAGCTCCAGATCGAAGGGCAGGGTGGCCGGCACCGTCTGGCCCTTGATGGTCAGCGTGCCAACAGCCTGATAGCCCTCCTCCAGCTTCACGATCTCCGCCTTGAACAGCGCGGTGGGGAAACTGGCGCTGTCGAAGTAATCCGCACCCATCGCCTGGCCCGCGACCGAGCCCAGCTCCAGCGACGGGATCGCGATGGCCACCTCCACATCGCCGGCCGGGCCGGGGGCTGCGGGTTCCTCGAAATTGATCGCCGCGGCCCACTCGCCAAAGGTGCCATTGACGGCGCTGCCCATCTGGGTGACGGAAATTCCCAGCTTGCCCGACTGCACCGCCCAGCTGCCTGCTGCGGTTTCCACCGGGTCAATGGCAACAACCGGGGCTGCGGTGCCGGTCTCCACGGCGCTCTTGCCGCCAAGCATGCCCAGCGCCGCACCTCCGCCCAGCACGCCTCCCCAGACCGCCAGCGCCGCCAGCACTGGCAGCAGGCTGTGCGCCTGTGCCGGCGGTTTGGGCAGTGAACCGCTGCCCGGCAGCATCCTGCGCAGGGTGGCATCGCGGTCAATGACATGATGCTTCAGCGCGCCGGCAATATGCAGCGCCAGCGCCACCGCCAGCGTCCAGACCAGCAGCCAGTGCAGGCTGCCAAAGAAACCCGCCACTTGTTCGGACTTCGGCACAAGCGGCAGGCTCTGTCCGAACGGCCACCAGATCGGCGCAAAGCCGGTTGTGGCCGCGTGATGGATCCAGCCGGTCAGCGGCACCGCCACCAGCGAGCCGTAGAGCAGCCAATGCACCATCTCCGCCGCCAGGGCTTCCGCCTTGCGGCCGGGGTGCAACAAGCCCGGTTTCGGCTGGCTCAGTGCCCACAGGATCCGCAGGAGCGCGGTAAAGAACACCGCCACCCCGATGGTCTTATGCATGGAGAACAAGAGCGTTGCGCGCTCGATCACCGCCTGGCTGCCGTCAAACCCCGGGCTCTCGATCTCATGCGCCAGACCGTTGGCGAAATAGCCCAGCGGAAAGGCCGAGAAGATCAGCAGCGCGGTCAGCCAGTGAAAGCCTTTGGCGACAGAGCCGTAAGAAGAAAACGTGTTGGTGCGGGACATTGGGCGCAATTCCTGGTCAGGGTCCGGTTGCCCATAACCTAAACACGCCCGCCCCTGTTGCAACGCACGAGTGCTGTCCGCCCGCGCACAGGTTTCGTGCGCAGATTGCAGCACAGGGCCAGGGCCCAATCATCCTGTATCGCTGGTTTGTCTGATGTTGTTCCTGACAAGGCACAGTCCCGCAGGAATAGTGTCACTATTTTAAGGGGCTGTAACGCAGCTCAGGGGCAAAATCAGTCAAATCCTGCTGACGCGTGAACCGCTGCAAAGCAGCGGCTTTGACCGCTTTGCATTGACCCTGCCAGTCCCGGCGCGCTCAAAACCTCTGCTTTATTGCCGTTCGCGCGCCGGACCCTGGCTTGTACGCGGGGGAAAGGGCGGGTACATCAGGCAAAACGCTAAAACGGACGAGGTCATCAATGACGATCGCATTTGTGTTCCCCGGGCAGGGCGCCCAGACCATCGGCATGGGCAAGGCGCTGGCCGAGGCCTATCCGGCCGCCAAGGCCATCTTTGACGAGGTGGACAGCGCACTCGGGGAAAGCCTGAGCCAGCTGATCTGGGAGGGCGGCATTGAAACCCTGACCCTGACCCAGAATGCGCAGCCCGCCCTGATGGCCACTTCGATGGCCGCCATGCGCGCGCTGGAGGCCGAAGGCGTCACCATTGAGAAGGCATCCTTCGTGGCCGGCCACTCCTTGGGCGAATACTCCGCACTGGCCGCTGCCGGCGCCATTTCGGTTGCGGACACCGCCCGCCTGCTGCGCACCCGCGGCCTGGCGATGCAAAGCGCCGTGCCGGTGGGCGAGGGCGCCATGGCGGCGATCCTCGGCCTCGACCTCGACGCCGTGCGCGCGGTGGCCGAGGAAGCTGCGCAGGGCGAAGTCTGCCAGGCCGCCAACGACAACGACCCCACCCAGGTGGTGGTCTCCGGCGCCAAGGCCGCGGTCGAACGCGCGGCTGAGATCGCCAAGGAGAAGGGCGCCAAGCGCGCGGTGATGCTGCCGGTGTCCGCCCCCTTCCACTGCGCCCTGATGCAGCCCGCCGCTGATGCGATGGCCGAGGCGCTGGCGGGCGTCGACATCAAATCCCCGGCGGTCCCGCTGATTGCCAACGTGCGCGCCGACGCCGTCACCAGTCCGGACGAAATCCGCCAGCTTCTGGTGGAGCAGGTCACCGGCTCCGTGCGCTGGCGCGAAAGCGTGCAGGCGATGGCGGCCAAGGGCGTCACCGAATTCTGGGAGATCGGCGCAGGCAAGGCGCTGTCGGGTATGATCCGCAAGATCGACCGCAACCTGGCTTGCCGCCAAGTCGGCACCCCCGAAGACGCCGCGGCCGCCGCCGGAGCGTAACCCATGCGGAAACGGTACTCGTTTCTGGTATTCGGCTCCGTGTTTGCCGCAGCCCTGGCGGGCTGCGCGCTTGTCGAAAACCTGGTGGAGACCACCAGATTCGAGCTGCAGGGGCGGGATGTTCTGGTCAACGGCACCCTGAATGCAAGGTCGCTGAACCAGTTCAGCGCGTTCATGTCCGAACACCCGGAGGCCGAACGGCTGGTCCTGCTGAACATGCCGGGATCCGTTGACGACGAGAACAACCTGAAACTCGGGCACCTGGTGCGCGATCTTGGCCTGGATACCCATGTCACCGCCGCCAGCGAGATTTACTCCGGCGCCGTGGATATCTTCCTGGCCGGCACGGAGCGCACCATGGAAGAGGGCGCCGTATTGGGCGTCCACGCCTGGGAAGGGAATGAGACTGCGGACAATTACCCGCGCAGCCACCCGGAGCATGCCCCATATGTGGCCTACACGAAACGGATGCTGGGCAGCGCGGATTTCTACTGGTTCACGATCCAGGCTGCGCCGGCCAGCGATATTCATGAAATGACCGCGGCGGAGGTGAAACGCTACGGTCTACTGACCAAACCGGTCCTGCGGGACTAAGAAGCCAAGAGGGCAAGAAACATGTTTGATCTTACAGGAAAAAATGCGCTGGTGACCGGCGCCTCGGGCGGCATCGGCGGCGACATTGCCCGCGCCCTGCACGCGGCCGGCGCCACCGTCGCGCTGTCCGGCACCCGCGAGGAACCGCTCAAGGCGCTGGCCGCCGAACTGGGCGAGCGCGCCCATGTGCTGCCCTGCAACCTCTCCGACGCCGAGGCGGTTGAGGCGCTGCCGAAGCAGGCGGCCGAGGCAATGGGCTCCGTCGACATTCTGGTCAACAACGCCGGCATCACCCGCGATAACCTGTTCATGCGGATGAAGGACGAGGAATGGGAGTCCGTTCTGAACGTGAACCTCACCTCCACCATGCGGCTGTGCCGCGGCGTGCTGCGCGGCATGATGAAGGCGCGCTGGGGCCGCATCATCAATATCTCCTCCGTTGTGGGCGCCACCGGCAATCCTGGCCAGGGCAACTATGCCGCCTCCAAGGCCGGCATGATCGGCATGTCCAAATCACTGGCCTATGAGGTCGCTAACCGCGGCATCACCGTGAATGCGGTGGCGCCGGGCTTCATCGCCACCGCGATGACCGACAAGCTGAACGACAGCCAGAAAGACGCGATCCTGACCCAGATCCCGGCCGGCCGCATGGGGGATTCGAAGGAAATCGCCTCTGCCGTGCTGTATCTGGCCAGCCAGGAAGCGGGCTATGTCACCGGCACCACCCTGCATGTGAACGGCGGCATGGCGATGATCTGAGCGCACCACCGCGCTGCATTTTCGCAAAGCCCCGCAGCCTGCCTGCGGGGCTTTTTCGTCCCCGAACAGCGGAACCGGGGCTTCAGCCCGGGCCAGCTTCCGCCGCCAAATGGTTGAAATCCGGTGAAAAAGCAAAAAAGATGCGGTGCAGGCCTTGCAACCTCTTGATTACAAGGCCATCTGCACGCTTCATAGCGGCCACAGGCAAGCCGCGCTGCCGCTTTATGACTGCGCGAAACCGTTTGCCTTGGCTGCGGTCTATGCTATAGGCGGCCCGTATCCGTCGGCATTTCCCTTGGGAAACGCCGCACTGTCCCCGTCCCGCGGGGATCACACCGCCCGCTCCGGGCAATAACCACGCCGCCCGGCAGGGCAGGGCAGAACCGGGCAGAGTGCCCTGTAAAACGAGGAAGAGACATGAGCGACGTCGCAGATCGCGTTAAAAAGATCGTTGTTGAGCACCTGGGTGTTGAAGAAGACAAGGTCACCGAAAACGCCTCCTTCATCGACGATCTGGGCGCAGACAGCCTGGACACCGTGGAACTGGTGATGGCGTTTGAAGAAGAGTTCGGCATCGAGATCCCGGACGACGCAGCCGAAACCATCCAGACCTTCGGCGACGCGGTCAAGTTCATCTCCGAAGCGTCCTAAGCCACGCTTCCGGATGACCGGATTGGGCGGCGCTCTCCTGCACGGAGGGCGCCGTTTTCTTTTGGCTTTCCGCGGTGCCGAATCTGGTGCTGCGGCAATCTGGCCCGTTGTGCTTTTGCTGGGTGTTTGCGCTATCAGGCCGCCCGGAAACCCGCGCCGCAATTGTTCGATAAATGGTCATGAAACGGCGTATCGCCGGCCTCAATCCGTGCTAATCTGACCTCATGAGGCAACACATGAGGAGACTGGCACTATGATCATCTACCCCACGATGGAAATTCAGAACGGCCATTGCGTGACCCTCGAAAAAGGCCGCCTGGATGAGCCGCTGATCTGGCATGTGGACCCGGTGGAAACCGCCAAGGGCTTTGCCGCGGCGGGGGCGGAATGGATGCATCTCACCGATTTCAACGCACTGGAAGGCGACAACAGAAACGAGGAGCTGGTCCTGCAGATCATCCGCGGCGCCGGCATTCCGGTGCAGCTAGGCGGCGGCATGCGCTCGCGCGAGCAGGTCGAGCATTGGATCGACAAGGGGGCAGGCCGCATCGTGATCGGCACCCTGGCCGCGCGCGATCCGCATCTGGTGCGCGAGCTGGCCGAGCACCACCCCGATCAGATCGTGCTGGCAGTGGACATCTGGCAGGGCCAGGTAATGACCGACGGCTGGCGTAAATCCGGCGCTTATACCCCGGAATCCTATCTGGAGGCGTTCAAGGACACGCCGTTTGCCGGCATCATCATCACCGACATCGACGCTGATGTGGCCGACACCGAGGCGCAAATGGGGCTGATCTCGCATCTGGCGTCCACGGTTAAGCTCCCGGTGATCGCCAGCGGCGTGGTGCGCAACAGCGACGACATCTCGCGGCTGAAGTACATCCACAACATCTCTGGTGCTCTGGTCGGCCGGGCCCTGTTCCGCAAGACCCTCTCGGTCGAGGAGGCGCTGGCTGTTGCCCGGCCGGAGCCGGAACCGGTGGCCGAATTCCAGTAACCGCCGGACCTGGCAGTAATCAGCAAGGGGCGCCCGTCAGCGGGCGCCCCTTTTATCGCATCGTCCGGCGGGTGCCTGGGCTGGCAGTCTTGCGGGCAACCGGGCCGGGCGGGCGGCGGCATGGCACCAGCCTCTCGCTGGCCTGCGGTCAGGCCGGATTGGCCTGCGCCCCGGCCGCCGTCTGCGCCGCCGGTGCCGCTGCAGCCTGTTTCGAGCAGTCGAGCAGGACCCGCAGGTCCGCCTCCGTAATCGATTTGCTGAACTTCACACCGATGTAGTCGGCGCTATGCCAGGTTACCTGGGAACGGACCTCTCCAATGCCGGGAAGGACGGCTGTGACTTCACTCTTGGGTCGCGGCAGGGGGGTGCCGGGCAGCTGCCAGACCCGGATCTTGGCGCCCAGGCGGCTGATATCAATAAGTTTTGCACGCAGCGTTTGCACTCTGGTCTTCAGGCTGCAGGGCAGCAAGCAGGGGTAGCGCCTGCGCCTGCGCCGGTGCCGGCGGGCAATCCGTTCTGCCAGGAACATGGCGCCGCCGCCCAAAGCCAGCGCCGACAGCGAACTGGCAATGGCAGTCTCCTGGGAAATGCCCGTGATCCGCCCCATCCCGGCAGGGGTGTCTGCCGGCTGACTCCGTTCCGGGGCGAAATCACAGGGCAGCGGAATGATCCGGGCTGCAAACTCCTCCAGCAGCGCCGCGGTGCCCAGCCGCTCCGCGCTGGTTTCGGCCTTGGCTATCCCGTGCCGGTTGTAGACCTGAAGCAGCCCTTTCTGCTGGGTGATCAGCCGCATGGCCAGCGGCTCGTAGACCTCCATGCCGGACCGCCGCATGTTCATCCGCAGCGTGACTACCGGATGATCCTCCAGCCAATGCTGCAGCTGCCTGGCCTTGCCGGGATTGTTGCCGGTTTTCAAATGCTGCAGAAACCCGCGCGCCTCATGCTGGAAAATCACCAGATCGGACTGCAGCAGGCAGGTCGCTCTGGACGCTTCAGCCGGGTCTGCACCGATCCAGGCCGCAACAGGCGCTGCAAGTGCTGCCAGGATCAGGGGCCAGTGTTTCATCTAAGGAGCTCGCTTTGCAGCTGGGGTCATGCCGCGGGACGGCTATGTCGCAGTTTAAACTACCATAGGGGGCATCATCATTCATTAATGACGCTTAAGGGGAGCGTTAAATCTCCGCAAAAGCGAAAGCCGCGCTCGGTGCGCGGCGCTTGCGGAGCTTCGGGAGATGACGCAAACCGTCATGAAGCGGCGTTAACAGTCCGGGCGGCGCATGTGGCGGCCGCAGGCCGGGCAGCGCATGACCGGTGCAGCCCGCAGCCAGGCTGGGCCATCGGTCTGATTCTGAAAGGAAAACCTGAGGGGTTACAGCCCGAGCCGTGCCTCTTCCCGTATGCCGCCGTCTTCCATCGGGAATTCTTCCAGCAGCCGGTGCAGCTGCATGAAATTGAACTCCTTGGCGAATTGCACCCCGATGTAATCCGCGGTCTTCCAGCGCACATTGGCATCGACTGTGTGGCCGCCGAAGCGGAGCGTCACCCGGCCGGATGCGTCGCACTGGGCGTTCGGGCGCACCTTGGCGCCGGCCCGGCTGAGGTCGACAAGATAGCCCTGCACGGTCCGTCCGCCCGTCTGCAGCACGCAAGGAACGGCGCAGGGGTAGCGTTTTGTACGGCGGATTTTGCGGATGCCGATCCGGTCCAGGAAATACAGAACACTGCCGCCAAGCACCAGGAACGACACCCAGGCGATGGCGGCGTTGATGATTTGCTGGCGCTGGCGGGCATCATTGGCACTGACCGCCACCAGCTTGCTGCCGAACCCGTCTTCCTTGATCTGGTCGCACGGCAGCGCCTCCACCAGGATGCCGTATTTCGACTGCAATTCGTAGATCCCCATGTGGCGCGCGCCTTCCAGCGCCGCCTGGCGGCCCTGGCTGGACAGGATCTGCAGCAGAACTTTGTTTTGCTGCATCAGCTTAAGTGTTCCGGCCTCAACCTGCTGAATCCCGACGGCCCGCATCCGCTGTTTGAGCGGTGCAGGCGGATTTGCGCCGATCCAGCTGTCCAGCTGCTGCACGTAATAAGGGCTCTGTCCGGTCTCGAGATAGCCCAGAAACCCGGCAGAGGCCCGGTTCAGGTCGGAAAGATCCTGATGCACAGGGCAGGCCGCGTCCGCCGGTCCGGGAAACAGGGACAGGGTCAGCAAAACAGCAGCTGTCGGAAGCCATTTGCGCATGGCAGTGTATTCCTCACGTATTTCCGCAGGAGAGTTTGGCGCAAAGTTGCGAATTTGGGGTTAACGGGAGGGGGCGCTGGTGCGGAATATTGCCGGGTGCCCGTCCCAGTCACGGCATCTTCGCCCCGGCAACGGAACTCAGCGGTATCCTGCGCAAAAAAAAACGGGCTGGAGACAAAATGGCCCAGAGCTCCAGCCCGTTTGGGCAATCCACGAGGACGGATGCCGAGTTTCTCGTTTTGATAAAAACAACCTAAGACTGAGTCGTTAATGAAACGTTCTCGCCTGGTGAAAACACCAACATGACCCATTTTCCGTGACGTCACACCGGCGGCCAGCCCGCTCTTGCACCCGGTTGCCATTCCAAGCTATTTGAACGGACGGATTGCCGAGGCATAGGAGAGCAAGGAATGCGCCGAGTAGTAGTCACCGGACTGGGCCTGGTCACCCCGCTGGCCAGCGGAGTCGAAGAAACCTGGTCCCGGTTGCTGGATGGACAGTCGGGTGCCGGCCCCATCACCCTGTTTGATGCCGAGGCAAGCGGCGTCGCCACGACCTATGCCTGCGAAGTTCCGCGCGGCGACGGCTCCGAGGGCACTTTCAACCCGGATGACTGGGTTATCAAGAAAGAGCAGAAGAAGATCGACGACTTCATCCTCTACGGCATCGCAGCCGCCGACATGGCGGTGCGCGACGCCGGCTGGACGCCCGAGGACGAGGAAAGCCGCCTGCGCACCGGCGTGATGATCGGCTCCGGCATCGGCGGCCTGTCGTCGATTGCCGACACCGCGGTGATGATCAAGGAAAAAGGCCCCCGCCGGGTGTCGCCGTTCTTCATCCCCGGCGCGCTGATCAACCTGATCTCCGGCCAGGTCTCGATCCGTTTCGGATTCAAGGGCCCGAACCACTCGGTTGTGACCGCTTGTTCCACCGGCGCCCACGCCATTGGCGACGCGGCCCGGCTGATCAAATCCGGCGACGCCGACGTGATGATTGCAGGCGGCGCCGAGGCGGCGATCTGCGAGATCGGCATTGCTGGCTTCAACGCCTGCAAGGCGCTGTCCACCAAGCGCGGCGACGACCCCAAGGCGGCCTCGCGCCCCTATGACGCCGACCGTGACGGCTTTGTCATGGGCGAGGGCGCGGGCATCGTGGTGCTGGAGGACTACGAGCACGCCAAGGCCCGCGGCGCCAAGATCTATGCCGAGGTGCTGGGCTACGGCCTGTCGGGCGACGCCTACCACATCACCGCCCCGTCTGAGGACGGCGAAGGAGGCGAGCGCTCGATGAAGGCGGCCCTGGCCAACGCAGGCCTGGAGCCGTCGGCCATCGACTACATCAACGCCCACGGCACCTCGACCATGGCCGACACCATCGAACTGGGCGCCGTCGAACGGCTGCTGGGCAACCACGCCGCCAATGTCACCATGTCCTCGACCAAATCCGCCACCGGCCACCTGCTGGGCGCCGCCGGCGCGATCGAGGCGATCTTCTCGATTCTGGCGATCCGCGATCAGGTGGCACCGCCGACCATCAACCTGGACAACCCGGCAGTCGAAACCCCGGTCGACCTGGCGCCCAACGCCAAGCGGGAGCGCAAGATCGACGTGGCGCTGTCGAACTCCTTCGGCTTCGGCGGCACCAACGCATCGGTGATCTTTGGGAAAACCAGCTGATGTGGCGCAGCCTCGCCTCCAATATGCTGACGGTCCTGATCGCCGCCCTGTTCCTGCTGGGCGGCCTCATCCTGTGGGGCCAGTCGCAATATAAAACCGAAGGCCCGCTGGACACCGCCATCTGCCTCCGGGTGGAGCGCGGCTCCAACATGGCTCGTGTCAGCCGCGACCTGGAGGCGCAGGGCGCCGTTTCTTCCGGCACCATCTTCCGCCTCGGCGCCAGATACAGCGAAAAGACCGGCCAGCTGAAGGCCGGCAGCTTTCTGGTGGAGCCGGGCGCCTCGATGGAGCAGATCGTCGACGAGATCACCCATTCCGGCGCCTCCACCTGTGGCACCGAGATCGTCTACCGCATCGGCGTGACCCGCACCCAGGCCGAAGTGCGTGAGCTGGACCCGGCGACCAACAAGTTCGAGGAAAAGGCGGAATTCGTCCTTGGTGAGGATGAGGTGCCCGCCGAGTATACGGAAACCCGCCAGGACGCCGACACCCGCTACCGCATCGCGCTGGCCGAAGGCGTGACCAGCTGGCAGGTGGTTGAGGCGCTGAAGGCGATGGACGTGCTGGCAGGCGATCCGGGCGCGCGCCCGGCGGAGGGCCTGCTGGCGCCTGACAGCTACGAGGTCACCCCCGGCACCGATCGCGCCGCGGTTCTGGCCGAGATGCAGAAACGCCAGGAGCTGCGCATCAACGCCGCCTGGGAAGGCCGGTCAGAGGATGCTGCCGTCAACAGCCCCGAGGAGATGCTGATCCTTGCCTCGATCATCGAGAAGGAAACCGGCGTGCCCGAGGAACGCGGCCTGGTCGCCTCTGTCTTCACCAACCGCCTCAACCGCGGCATGCGCCTGCAGACCGACCCGACGGTGATTTATGGCGTCACCAAGGGCGAGGGCGTCTTGGGCCGCGGCCTGCGCCAGAGCGAGCTGCGCAAGGCAACCCCCTGGAACACATACGTGATCGAGGGCCTGCCGCCGACACCGATCGCCAACCCGGGGCTTGCGAGCCTGGAGGCCGCGGTGAACCCTGAGGCCACCGGCTACGTGTTCTTTGTTGCTGACGGCACCGGCGGCCACGCATTCGCGGAAACGCTGGACGAGCACAACCGCAACGTCGCCAAATGGCGCGAGATTGAAGCCCAGCAGCAGAACAACTGAGGCTGAGGCAACGGACAAGGAAAAGGGCGCCGAAGGGCGCCCTTTCGCTTACCAGAATGGCCGCCGATCATAAGCTGTTCTGCGTCAGCAGGTGGTCAACGGCTTCCAGAACATCCGCAACTGCGGCGGTCGGTGCAGGGTCATGGCGCGTCTCGTCGCCTTCCCGGTATTTTCCGGTCCGGACCAGATATCCGGCTGCCAGCCCGGCCGCCAGGGCCCCTGCGACATCGCTTTCCGCATCATCTCCGATCATCGCCGCCCGCTGCGGCGGGCAGCCGGTGCTGGCCACGGCAGCGCGGAAAAACTCCGGGTCCGGCTTGCCGAACAGCCTGGGCGTGGCGGCACTGGCGAATTCCAGCGCCTTGATGAATGGCCCGGCATCCAGGCTCAACTGCCCGTCCTCATCCAGAAAGACTCGGTTGTCAGCCAGGGCAAGGAACGGCGCACCTTCCAGCAGCAGCCGGAAGGCCCGGTTCATATTCTCATAGCTGAAGGCCAGCCCGGCATCGCCGACGACAACCGCAGGCGGACCGCCGCCCTTGCAGGCCCGAAACTCTTCCTCAAGCGCCGGGTGGACCAGCAGATGCGGGCTGTGGCCCGTGCGATCCAGCCATGCCAGCGCGGCAGCAACGGGCGTGAACACCTCCTCTGGCTGGATGTCGAAGCCAAGCTCGCGGAGTTTGCCCATGATGCGCCGCTTCGGTTGCCGGGTGGAATTGGTGAGGCAGCGGACCTGACACCCTGCGGCCCGCAGCCGCGACAGGGCTTGCACGGCGCCGGGGATAACCCGGCTGCCCTGATAGAGGACGCCGGACACATCAAGCAGAACGGTTTGTGCCATAACCGGACTCTGCCTGAGGTGCGAGCCTGCGTCAAATCAGGCTCCTGCCGGGAGGTTCAGGTAAAAATCCGCTGAAGGCTGCGAGCCACGGTGAAAGCAGGGAAGGGCGCCCGAAGGCGCCCTCTTCAAAACTTGCTTGCAAGCGGCAAGGCCGCTGCAATCAGGTATAGATACAGATGTAGAAATTCGTTCCGCTCTGGTAGCCGCCGCATTTGTCGTAAAACTCAATCGTCGCCTTCACGGTCTTGCCGGCCAGCGCGCTGAATTGGGATGACAGATCCACCGGCTGCATCGGTGTCACCACGCCGGAGCAGCCATTGCTGTAGTCGTGCGAGTAGGTGGCTGTGTTCTGCGGGTCGCTCTGATCTGTCAGAGTCAGCTTGACGACATCGTCAACCGACGTCTCACCTTCACCGCTGGGGCCGCCGGACATCACGATGGTGGCGCCGGCGGGAATGGTCACATAGTGAAGCGTCGCATCATAAAAGATCTTGCCGGCATCGCCCGTAACAGGTGTCGACTCTTGCGCAGTGGCAATCTGGTAATTCTTCCAACCCATCTGGTGGTCCTCGCTAATGATGGAAACAGTGACGCACAGTGTGGCGCAAGGCTGAACCTACAACCGGAAATAGAATTCAGGGAAGCCGGTTTTCTCAAAAGTTATGCGCCATTTGAGTCACCTTTTGAATTGGATCTTGATTGTAAATCCATTAATTTCAGACGTGTAGCGGTTCCGCTTATGTATGGCCGCCGTATTTCCGCCTTGGTGACCGTTGCGTACCCACCGTACGTCCCCTCACCGTAAGCCTTGACTTTTGCGCGAAAAACACGTATAGATTGCAGTGCAGCTGGAAGAAACTTGGACGGCCCCGGACCCCTCCGCCGGCGGCCGTCCTGTCTTTCTCTCGTGCGGTCAATAACGCATGAGGCAGAGCAACCCATGACAGACAACACACCGGATCAGGACGGCGCCGCCCTCCTGAAACGGCGGGTGCATTACACCGCCGACCTCCTGCTGTCCCTGCAGGACAGCATCCACCGCCTGCGAAAAGAGGCAGAGGAGCTCCGGGAGCAGCTCGAAACCACCGGCGCCGATGAAATGACCGGCGCCAAGACCCAGGTCCGCAAGCTCGAAGACCTGATCCGGGACTGCCAGAAAGTGGAGAAGACCCTTGCAGAACAAAGCACCGATGTCGCCCGCCTGCTCAAATCCGAGCACGAACTCGATCTCGTCGCGGCGCGCGCAGCTGTCGAGCTCGGACTTTCTCGCCTGCGTGCCGCCCTGGCTGCTGAGCTGCTTCTTGAATGAACTGGACCGCAAAACCTTGTGCGCCTTGCCGCATCTGTTTGACATCTGGGCGCTGGACCACCAGCGCCCGCCGGACGGGGACTGGCGCGCCTGGGTGATCCTGGGCGGCCGCGGCGTCGGCAAGACGCGGGCAGGGGCCGAGTGGGTCCGCTCGCTCGCCGAAGGGGCCAGCCCTTATAACCCCGGCACCGCCCGCCGCATCGCGCTGGTTGCGGAAACCTACGACCAGGTGCGCGACGTGATGATCCATGGCGAAAGCGGCATCCTGGCCTGCTCGCCGCCGGACCGCCGCCCCAAGTGGAAAGCCTCGGAGCGCAAGCTGATCTGGCCAAACGGTGCAGAGGCGCAGGCGTTCTCCGCCCATGACCATGAGGCGCTCCGCGGTCCCCAGTTCGATGCCGCCTGGGCGGATGAGCTGGCCAAGTGGAGGAAGGGGCAGGAGAGCTGGGACATGCTCCAGTTCGCCTTGCGGCTGGGGCAGGACCCTCGCGTCTGCGTCACCACCACCCCGCGCAACGCGCCGGTCCTGAAACGGCTGCTGGCCTCACCCAGCACCGTCACCACCCATGCCCCGACTGAGGCCAACCGTGCCAACCTCGCGCCCTCCTTTCTGACAGAGGTGCGGGCGCGCTATGCAGGCACCCGCCTGGGCCGGCAGGAACTGGACGGCGTGATGCTGTCGGATATCCAGGGCGCGCTCTGGACCACAGCAGCGCTGGTGGATGCGCAGGTGTCTGAGGCGCCGCCCTTGGACCGGGTGGTGGTCGCCGTCGACCCGGCAGTGAGCGCAGGCAAGAACTCGGATGCCTGCGGTATCGTAGTGGCGGGCGCCGTCACTCACGGCCCGCCTCAGGACTGGCAGGCCCATGTGCTGGCGGATTGCACCGTGCAGGGGGTTGGGCCGCTCGCCTGGGCGCAGGCGGTGATTGCCGCCCGCGATGCACATGGGGCCGAGCGGGTGGTGGCAGAGGTCAACCAGGGCGGCGCCCTGGTGGAAACCGTGCTGCGGCAGGCCGATCCGCTGGTGCCGTTCCGCGCCCTGCACGCGAAAAGGGGCAAATCCGCCCGCGCCGAGCCGGTCGCGGCGCTCTATGAGCAGGGCCGGGTGTTTCACCTGCCCGGCCTGGGAGAGCTGGAGGACCAGATGTGCCAGATGACCCCGCAGGGCTACCGCGGCAGCGGCTCGCCCGACCGGGTGGATGCGCTGGTCTGGGCGCTGCATGAGCTGATCATCCAGCCGGCTGCCAACCTGCGCAGGCCGCAGATCAGGGTGCTCTAGAACTTTTCAAAAACCAACCGCCCGGCGGCACGCCGGGCAGCGCCCGTCCCGCCCCCCACGGGGCGGGCGCTTCGCGTCCACCCCGCCGGGCCGGGCGCCGCCCTCAGTGTGATGCAACACTGTATTGTTTCCTTTGTATCCGTTTAATTTCAGGATCTTATGTTCAGGTGTTGCGTACCCACCGTACGCACCGCTTGCCAAATCTTCAGGCCTTTCCGGCACTAATGATCCTCAGCAAAGGCGCATCAGCCCCAAGGGCCGGCAGCGCCGCCTAGGAACAACCTGAGGAGCGGACCATGGTCTTTGACCTGCTGCGGCGCAAATCGCCGGACCCCCGGAAACCGGGCCCCAAAAATCCGGGCCTGGAACAGAAGGCCAGCCAGACCGCCCGCGTGGTCTCCTGGCACGGCGCCGGCCGCATCGCCTGGAGCCCGCGCGACACCGTCTCGCTGACCCGCAGCGGCTTTGCCGGCAATCCGATCACCCACCGGGTGATCCGCCTGATCGCAGAGGCCGCCGCCGCCGTGCCGCTGGTGCTGCAGGACAGCCGCCAGCGCTTTGACACCCACCCCTGGCTTGTACTGCTGGCGCGTCCCAACCCGGCCCAAACCCAGGCTGAAATGCTTGAGGCGCTCTATGGCTACCTGCTGCTGTCCGGCAACGCCTATATCGAGATGGTCACGGCAGAGGACGCAACCCCCGCGGAACTGCATGTGCTGCGCTCCGACCGGATGAACGTGGTGCCGGGACCGGACGGCTGGCCCGCGGGCTTTGACTATGTGGTGGGCGGGCGCAAGCACCGCTTTGCCAACGAGCCCGGCAATTCCCCGGTCTGCCATATCAAGAGCTTCCACCCGCAGGACGACCACTATGGCCTCTCGGCCCTGCAATCGGCGGCGATGGCGATTGACGTCCACAACGCTGCCTCCCGCTGGTCCAAGGCGCTGCTGGACAACGCAGCCCGCCCCTCCGGCGCGCTGGTCTGGACCGGCTCCGACGGCCAGGGTCAGATGTCAGACGATCAATTCCGCCATCTAAGCGAAGAGATTCAAACAAATTTCCAGGGCGCCCAGAACGCCGGCCGCCCGATGGTTCTGGAGGGCGGTCTGGACTGGAAGCCGATGGGGTTCTCCCCCTCCGACATGGAGTTCCAGAAAACCAAGGACACCGCCGCCCGCGAAATTGCGCTGGCCTTCGGGGTGCCGCCGATGCTGATCGGCATCCCCGGCGATGCGACCTACGCCAATTACCAGGAGGCCAACCGCGCCTTCTACCGGCTGACCGTGCTGCCCTTGGTGTCCAAGGTTACCGCGGCGCTGTCCGGCTGGCTCACCGCCTGGACCGGAGAGGCGCTGACATTGAAGCCCGACCTCGACCAGCTGCCTGCGCTTGCAGCAGAGCGCGAGGCGCAATGGCGGCGGATCACCTCCGCGGATTTCCTCACACACGAGGAAAAGCGGCGTCTGCTGGGGTTGCCCACAGAAACCCTGCCCCCAGACCACACTGAGGGCGCGCAGACGGAGGGCGGACAGGATGACTGAGCACCCGATGCACGCATTTGATTGTTCACCGGGATTGCGCCTGTCCGCCCATGAGCGGGTCGCCCAGATCCAGAACGACGCCGTGAACCGCCGCCTCGACCGGATCGAACAGATGATGGAGCGGCTGGAGAAACGTCTCTGGCTCACCGTCTACGGCGTTGCCGCGGTGATCCTGGCGCAGGCTTTCCAATCCTTCCTGACGGTGCAATTGCCGTAACTCCAACGACTTGCGAGGTTCAGATGATGCAGGGATCCCCCCAGCTGGAACATAAATTCGCACGCTTCGGCGAGGATCTCTCGCTGAAGGACGCAACAGAAATCAAAGGCTATGCCAGCCTGTTCGGCCAGACCGACCAGGGTGGTGACGTGGTGATGCGTGGCGCCTATTCGGCGTCCCTTCAGGCGCTCAAGGATCAGGGCCGCACCGTCAAGATGCTGTGGCAGCACGACCCGGCCCAGCCCATCGGCGTCTGGGACGAAGTGCGCGAGGACAAACGCGGGCTCTACGTCCAGGGCCGCATCCTCACCGCCACTCCCAAGGGCGCCGAGGCGGCCGCGCTGATCGAGGCGGGCGCGATTGACGGCCTCTCGATCGGCTACCGCACCCAGAAAGCCACCCGCGCGCTGGACGGCACCCGCCACCTGACCCAGGTGGAGCTGTGGGAGGTGTCTCTGGTCACCTTCCCGATGCTGCCCGCGGCACGGGTGGCGGCGAAATCTTCCGCCGATGCGGAAGCGCAAGCGCTGCGCGCCCTGGCCGACGGCCTGCGCCAGATCACCCGCGGCCTCAAAACAGGCCAGACCTAAAACAGGACACCCATCATGAGCAACCAAGACCTCCCGGCCCAAACCGGGGACGCAGCGCCCCTGGCGCATGAAGTGAAACAGGCCATTACCGGATTTCTTCATGAATTCAAGGGGTTTCAGGACGACGTGCAATCAAGGCTGAAACAGGCAGAAGAGCGAGTGACCATGCTGGACCGTAAGACAATCTCTCAGAACCGCCCCCATCTGGCAGCCAGCCAGGACGCGGGCGCCCCGCATCAGAAGGCGTTCAACGCCTACCTGCGCAGCGGCGACGACGACGGCCTGCGCGGGCTTGAGCTGGAGGGCAAATCCATGTCCACCGCGGTGGGCAGCGACGGCGGCTATCTGGTCGACCCGCAGACCGCCGACACCGTCAAGGCGGTGCTGAACGCCTCCGCCTCGGTCCGCGCCGTTGCCTCCGTGGTGCACGTGGAGGCCTCAAGCTATGACGTGCTGATCGACCACAGCGAAATGGGCGCGGGCTGGGCCAATGAAACCGGCCCCGCGGCGGAAACCTCCACCGGCAGCATCGACCGCATCTCGATCCCGCTGCATGAACTGAGCGCGCTGCCCAAGGCCTCGCAGCGGCTGCTCGATGACAGCGCCTTTGATATCGAGGGCTGGCTGGCTGGCCGCATCGCCGATAAATTCGCCCGCTCCGAGGCCGACGCCTTCATCAACGGCGACGGCAACGACAAGCCCACCGGCTTCCTCAACTACAACGTCGAGGAAAACGACAGCTGGACCTGGGGCAACATCGGCTACAAGGCCACCGGCGTCGATGGCGAGATCGGCAACGGCGACGCGATCATCGACCTGGTCTATGCGCTGGGGGCGGAATACCGCGCCAATGCCACCTTCATTCTGAACTCCAAGACCGCGGGAATGCTGCGGAAATTGAAAGACGCCGATGGCCGCTTCCTGTGGTCCGACGGTCTGGCCGCGGGGGAACCTGCGCGCCTGATGGGCTACCCGGTGCTGATCGCCGAGGACATGCCGGACCCGGCTGCCAACAGCTTCCCCATCGCCTTCGGTGACTTCCGCGCCGGCTACACCATCGCCGAACGCCCGGACCTGCGGGTGATGCGCGACCCCTTCAGCGCCAAGCCGCATGTGCTGTTCTACGCGACCAAGCGCGTCGGCGGCGACGTCAGCGACTTTGCCGCGATCAAGCTGATGAAATTCGGCCTGAGCTGACCGCTCAGCGCTGATGGCGGACCGGCAGCCCGGTCCGCCGGCTGGCACGCACCCAATATTTCCCTGCCGTCTAGCTGCTCCCCCTCCGTCCGAGCGGCAGGGAACGGTGCGTGCCGGCCTAACCTTTGAACGGACAGCAGACCCGGGCCGGCAAGGGGGAGGCCCGCAGGAGTGAGATGATGATGCTGAGCGAAGTGACCCCCGTGCCCGAGGCCGCCCTGCCGCTGGCCCCCTTCAAGGCGCATCTGCGTCTGGGCACCGGCTTTGGCGAGGACAGCCTGCAGGACGAGGTGCTGTTTGGCTTCCTGCGCGCCGCCCTGGCAGCGGTGGAAGGAAGGACCGGCAAGGCACTGATAACCCGAGATTTTGAGCTGGAGATCCGCCACTGGCGCGACCGTGCCCGGATGGTGTTTCCCATCGCCCCGGTGCAGGCCGTGACAGAGGTGATGGTCAGCGACGCCGCCGGGGCTGAGACAACTCTCGACCCCGCCGCCTATCGCCTGGAGCGCGACAGCCAGCGCCCGTGCCTGTGTCCAACCGCCAGCCTGCTGCCCGCCATTCCCGCCGGCGGTCTGGCACGGATCACCCTGCAGGCCGGCATGGCGGCGGACTGGGGCGGATTGCCCGCCGATCTGGCCCAGGCGGTGATGCTCTTGGCGGCGCATTACTACGAATACCGGGCCGACACCGGCCTGCACGGCGGCTGCATGCCCTTCGGCGTCACCAGCCTGATCGAACGCTACCGCACCCTGCGGCTGACCCTGGGAGGCCTGGCATGAAACGGCCCCCGAACCTCACCCGCAAGCTGGTGCTGGAAGACCCCCAGCGCTCCCCCGACGGCGCCGGCGGCTATGCCGAGAGCTGGGTGGCGCTTGGCACACACTGGGCTGAGGTGAAGCCGCTCAGCGGGCGTCTGAACAGCGACAGCCTGTCTATGCAGAAATACCGCATCACCCTGCGCGCTTCCCCCGATGGCTTTGCGTCCCGACCGCGCCCCGACCAGCGGTTCCGCGATGAAAACCGCCTCTACCGTATTGATGCGGTTGCGGAAAACGGCCCGGACGCCCGCTACCTCACCTGTTTCGCGGTTGCGGAGGTGAGCACATGACCTATGCCATCGCAGGCGGGCTGCAATCCGCCGTCTACACCCATCTGACCGGCAACGCGGGCCTCACCGCCCTGGTCGGCAGCGCCATCTATGACGCCATCCCAGCAGGTCCCTTGCCGCAGACCTATGTGGCCTTGGGATCGGAGGAGGTGCTGGACCGCTCCGACAAGACCGCAGGCGGCGCCGAGCACCGGTTCTTTGTCACCGTCACCACCGACATGGCCGGCTTTGCCACCGCCAAAGCCGCCGCCGCTGCTGTTTGCGACGCGCTGGTCGGCGCCGCGGTGCCGCTGCCGCGAGGCCAGCTGACCGGCCTCTGATTCGACCGTGCCAAGGCTGAGCGGCTCAGCACCGGCGGCCGCCAGATCACCCTGCGCTTCCGCGCCCGTGTGGATGACGTGTGATGTTCGAGAAACAGAGGGCAGCGTCCGGCCCGGTGGGGGGCGGGACGGGCGCTGCCCGGGCCTCCGGCCCAGGCGGGCTCTTCAGGAACCATGGCCTAGCATTTGATTTTACAGGAGAAATCCCATGACAGTTCAAAACGGCAAGGACCTCTTGGTCAAAGTGGACATGAATGGCGCAGGTCTTTTTGAGACCATCGCCGGCCTGCGCGCCACAAGGATCAGCTTCAACGCCGAAAGCGTCGATGTGACAAGCCTCGAAAGCCAGGGCGGCTGGCGCGAGCTGCTGGCAGGCGCCGGTGTGCGCTCCGCCAGCATCTCCGGCTCCGGCATCTTCCGGGATGAGGCAACGGACGAACGCGCCCGGCAGCTGTTCTTTGACGGGCTGACGCCGGAGTTCCAGGTGATCATCCCAGATTTCGGCATCGTGCAGGGGCCGTTCCAGGTCACCGCACTGGAATATGCCGGCAGCCACAATGGCGAGGCGACTTATGAGCTGTCGCTCGCCAGCGCCGGCCAGCTCAGCTTTGCGGCGGTCTGACCGATGGTGAACCCGCATGCAGGCGAGGCGGAATTGCTCGTGAATGGATCCCCTTACGCGCTGAAGCTGACACTTGGTGCGCTGGCAGGCCTTGAGGCCGCGCTGGAGGAAGGCACGCTGGTGGATCTGGTGCAGCGGTTCGAACAGGGCCGGTTTTCCGCCCGCGATGTGCTGGCTCTGCTGGCCGCGGGTTTGCAGGGCGGCGGCCATGATTTGAGCCGCGAGGACCTTGCCTCTGCCGCCATTGGCGGCGGCCCGATGCAGGCGGTACGGGTGGCGGCGGAACTCTTGGTGCGCAGCTTTGCCGTGCCGGGTAGCCCATGAGTGGGCTCGACTGGCCCGCCCTGATGCGCGCCGGGATGGCTGGGCTGAAACTGCTGCCGCGCGATTTCTGGGAGCTGACACCCGCGGAACTGCGGCTGATGCTGGGCGAGGCCGCGGCGCCGCAGCCGCTGGGGCGTGACCGGCTGGCAGCGCTGATGGCGGCCTTCCCGGACGCCGCCTTCCCGAAGAACAAGGAGACAACAGATGACTGACTCATCGTCGATGGCAGAACTGGAACTGCAGGGCGAGGCTTTGGGAGAAGCGCTGGACGGTGCCTCAGACATGGCCGCCGCCTTTGCAGAAGTGCTGGGGCGGGTCAAGGAGGGGTTTTCCGAGACCGGCCGCGACGCCCAGATTCTGGACCGCAGTCTTTCCAAGGGCTTGCGCCGCGCATTTGACGATCTGGTGTTTGACGGCGCCAGCCTGTCAGAGGCGATGGACACGCTGGCGCGCTCAATGATCCGCACCACCTATAACGCGGCGATGAAACCGGTCACCAACCACGTGGGCGGGCTGATCTCCGACGGTTTCGGCAGCCTCATCGACAGCATCCTGCCTTTCGCCAACGGCGCAGCCTTCAGCCAGGGCAAGGTGATGCCTTTTGCCAAGGGCGGAATCGTGACCGGCCCCACGACCTTTCCGATGCGCGGAGCCACCGGGCTGATGGGCGAAGCGGGGCCGGAGGCGATCCTGCCATTGACCCGCGGCGCCGATGGGTCACTGGGCGTCCGCAGCCAGGGCGGCGGCGCGGTCAACGTGGTGATGAATGTCAGAACGCCGGACGTCAAAGGCTTTGAACGCAGCCGCAGCCAGATCGCGGCACAGCTCAGCCGCGCGCTGAGCCGCGGCGGGCGCAACCGTTAAGGATGGAGGGTAACCTGATGAATTTCCACGAAGTCCGCTTTCCCGCCTCGCTCAGCTTCGGCTCCGTCGGCGGACCTGAGAGGCGCACCGATGTGGTGACGCTCGCGAACGGGTTTGAAGAGCGCAACACCCCCTGGGCGCACTCCCGCCGCCGCTATGACGCCGGGCTGGGCCTGCGCGCGCTGGAGGATATTGAAACCCTGATTGCCTTCTTCGAGGCCCGTCAGGGGCAGCTCTATGGCTTCCGCTGGAAGGATTGGAGCGACTACAAATCCGCCCGGCCCAGCGCCGGGGTGGCGTTTGACGATCAGGTGATCGCGACGGGTGACGGCAGCACCGCGACCTTCCAGCTGGCCAAAACCTATCGCTCCGGGGAATTCACGTATAAGCGCCCGATTGCAAAGCCGGTGGCGGGGACGGTGCGGGTCGGTATTGAACAGGATGAGCTGCGCGAAGGCGTCGATTACGAGCTCGACACCGCAACCGGCCTGATCACCCTGGCGCATCCGCCGGAGGTTGGCCTGAGCATCAATGCGGGCTTTGAGTTTGACGTGCCGGTGCGGTTTGACACCGCCAGCATCCAGACCAGTGTGGCCTCCTTTCAGGCAGGCGAGGCGCCTGCGGTGCCGGTAGTGGAGGTGCGGGTATGACTAGCCGTTCCAACGCTTTACGGGACCATCTTCAATCCGGCATCACCACTGTCTGCCGTGCCTGGGCGCTGGAGCGCAGCGATGGGTCCGTGCTGGGGTTCACCGATCATGACTGTGTGCTGATGTTCGACGGTGTCACTTTCCAGCCCGGCAGCGGCCTGACGGCGCGGGCGGTTCAGCAGGCCACCGGCCTCTCGGTCGACAACACCGAGGCGCTGGGGGTGCTGAGCGACGCTGCGGTTCGGGAGGAAGACATCGAGGCAGGCCGGTTCGACGGCGCCGAGGTGCGCTGCTGGCTGGTCAACTGGCGGGATGTCTCTATGCGCTGGCTGCAGCTCCGCGGCTCCATCGGCGAGATCCGCCGCGCGGGCGGAGCTTTTGAAGCGGAACTGCGCGGGCTCACTGAGGCGCTGAACCAGCCGCTGGGGCGGATCTATCAGACGCCCTGCACGGCGGTTCTGGGCGACGGGGCCTGCCAATTCGATCTGGAGACGCCCGGGTATGCCACAGAACTGGAGGCAGTGGAGATTGGCCGCAGTGAGGAGTTTCTCTGGGGCGCGCTGCCGGGGTTTGAGCCGGGCTGGTTTGCCGGCGGGCGCCTGACGGTGCTGAGCGGCGGCGCCCAAGGTCTCTGGTCGGCGGTAAAGGCGGATCAGAGCGATGCCGCCGGGCGCAGGATCACTTTGTGGGAACCGGTCCGCGCTGAAGTGCAGCGGGGCGATTTGGTGCGGCTGGAGGCCGGCTGCGACAAGCGCATGGAAACCTGCCGGCTGAAGTTCAACAACCTTCTGAATTTCCAGGGATTCCCCGACATTCCGGGGGAGGATTGGATCATGGCGGTGCCGCGGCAGTCCGGCATGAACACCGGGGGCAGCCGCAGATGAGCCGGGTGGTCGAGGCTGCGCGGGGCTGGATCGGCACGCCCTATGTGCACCAGGCGTCCTGCAAGGGCGCGGGCTGCGACTGCCTGGGGCTGATCCGGGGCCTGTGGCGCGAGCTTTACGGCTCTGAGCCCGAGGCGCCGCCCGCCTATACGATGGACTGGTCCGAACCGCAGAGCGCCGAGGCGCTTTGGCAGGCCGCGGCACGGTATCTGCTGACGAAACCTTTGGCCGAGGCTGCGCCCGGCGATGTGATCCTGTTCCGGATGCGCCAGGGATCGGTGGCGAAGCATCTGGGAGTGCAATCGGGGGTAACAGGCTTGAGGGCAGCGCCCGGCCCGGTGGAAGTCCCAGCGTTCATCCACGCCTATGCCGGCCACGGGGTTGTCGAAAGCCCGTTGAGCCCGCCCTGGCAGCGCCGAATCGTGGCGCGCTTTCTTTTCCCGAAGGAGCTGATCTGATGGCAACCATACTTCTCTCTGCCGCCGGCGCGGCGGTTGGCGGCGCAATCGGCGGCACCGTGGCGGGGCTGTCCTCGGCGGTGATCGGCCGCGCGGTGGGCGCCACCCTGGGCCGGATGATCGACGAACGGCTTCTCGGTTCCGGCGCCGATCCGGTGGAGACCGGCAAGGTGGACCGCTTCCGCCTGACCCAGGCCAGCGAAGGGGCGCCGGTGGCGCAGGTCTATGGCCGGATGCGGCTGGGCGGGCAGGTGATCTGGTCCTCGCGCTTTCTAGAAACTTCCCAGACCAGCGGCGGCGGCGGCAAGGGGCGGCCAAGCCAGCCGCAGGTGACCAGCTACAGCTATTCGGTGTCCTTGGCGGTGGCGCTGTGCGAGGGCGAGATCGCCAGCGTTTCGCGCGTTTGGGCCGATGGTGAGGAAATGGCGCCGAAGGATCTGAACATGACCGTTTACCGCGGCACCGCGGATCAGCTGCCGGACCCGGTGATGGAGGCGATCGAAGGGCCCGGGCAGGTGCCCGCCTACCGCGGCACCGCCTATGTGGTGATGGAAAATCTCGAGCTGGGACGGTTCGGCAACCGGGTGCCGCAGTTCTCCTTTGATGTACTGCGCCCGGAACAGTCGGCCAGCAGCACCTATGCGCAGGACCTGGGCCAGCTGGTGCAGGGGGTGGCGCTGATGCCCGGCACCGGCGAATACTCCCTTGCCGCGGATGTGGTCCAGTATTCCGGCGGGCCCGGCGATGCCATGGCCGCAAATGAGCATACGCCCAGCGGCCTGAGCGACCTCAAGACCTCGCTGAACGCGCTGGAGGCGGAGCTGCCGGCCTGCGGCGCGGCCTCGCTGATTGTGTCCTGGTTCGGAGATGATCTGCGCTGCGGCAACTGCACGCTGAAGCCCAAGGTGGAGCATAAAGACGCCGAGGGGAACGTGGCCTGGACCGTCAGCGGCGTGACCCGCGCAGGTGCAGAGGAGGTGCTGAAGGCGGACGGCGAACCGCTTTATGGCGGCACCCCGGCGGATGCCTCGGTGATCCAAGCGATCCGCGAAATGCAGGGACGGGGCCTGCGGGTGATGTTCTACCCGTTCATCCTGATGGAGCAGGCCGAAGGCAACGCGCTGCCCGACCCCTGGACCGGCGGCGCCAGCCAGCCGCATCTGCCCTGGCGCGGACGGATCACCCTGTCCGCGGCGCCGGGCCAGCCGGGATCGCCGGATGGGACCGCGGCGGCGGATGCGGAGGTGGCGGCGTTTTTCGGAACCGTCACTGCGGCGGATTTCACTGTGGCTGATGGCACCGTGGCCTATAGCGGCCCGGACGAATGGAGCCTCAGCCGCTTCATCCTGCACAATGCGGCGCTGTGCGCGGCGGCGGGCGGGGTGGAGGCGTTTTGCATCAGCTCCGAGATGCGGGCGCTGACCCAGATCCGCGGCGCCGGCGGTTTCCCTGCTGTTCAAAGGCTGAAGGCGCTGGCGTCGGAGGTGCGGGCGCTGCTGGGTGCGGAGACCAAGATCGGCTATGCCGCCGATTGGTCGGAATACTGGGGGTATCAGTCGCCGGAGGGTGACCGCTACTTCCACCTCGATCCGCTGTGGGCGGATGAAAACATCGACTTCATCGGCATCGACAACTACATGCCTCTGTCCGACTGGCGCGAGGGCGAGGAACACCTGGACGCGCAAGCGGGCGTGCCTGCGGTCTATGACCTCGATTACCTGCGCGGTAATGTCGAGGGCGGCGAGGGGTTTGAGTGGTATTACCATTCCCCTGAAGCGCGGGAGGCGCAGATCAGGACGCCGATCACCGACGGCGCGCATGATGAGGCCTGGGTGTGGCGTTACAAGGATATCCGCAGCTGGTGGATGCAGGAGCACCACGAACGCATCGGCGGGGTTAGGCAGGCCGTGCCGACCGACTGGGTGCCGCAATCGAAGCCGATCTGGTTCACCGAACTGGGCTGCGCCGCGATCGACAGGGGCACAAATCAGCCCAACAAGTTTCTGGATCCGAAAAGCTCTGAATCGAAACTGCCGCGTTATTCCAACGGGTTGCGGGACGATCTGATGCAGATCGCCTATCTGCGCGCCTTTCTGGGATATTGGCGAGAGACCGCCAATAACCCGGTGTCCGAGGAATACGGCGGGCCAATGCTGGATATGTACAACGCCTATGTCTGGGCCTGGGACGCGCGTCCGTTTCCGGTCTTCCCGAGCCGGCTGGAGATCTGGAACGACGGCGAGAATTACCTGCGCGGCCATTGGCTGAACGGGCGCGCCGGGCAGCGCACGCTGGCCTCGGTGGTGGAGGAAATCTGCCGCAGTGCAGGCCTTTATGACATTGATGTCACCGGGCTCTACGGTGTGGTGCATGGGTTTGTGAACCCGGATGTCGCGGATGCCCGTGCGGTGCTGCAGCCGCTGATGCTGCGGTACGGGTTTGACGCGGTGGAACGCGACGGTGTGCTGAGGTTCCGGATGCGCAAGGGGACCGGGGCAGAGGCGCTGAGCCTTGAGCATCTGGCCGACAGCGATGAGTTGGACGGAAGCCTGGAGCTGAGCCGCGCCAGCGAAGCGGAACTGGCGGGCCGGGTGCGGCTGCGGTTCACGGAATGGGGCGGCGACCATGCGGTAGGTTCGGTCGAGGCGGTGCTGCCGGATGAGGAAACGCATAGCGTCAGCCAGAACGAGCTGCCGCTGGCGCTGACCCGGGCCGAGGCGCGCCAGACCGTCGCCCGCTGGCTGGCGGAGGCGCGGATTTCGCGCGACACCGCGCGGTTCATGCTGCCGCCCTCGCTGCTGCATCTTGGGGCGGGGGATGTGGTGTCGCTGCCTGTTGAAGGCAAGGAACAGCTCTACCGCATCGATAGGGTGGAGCAGGCGGAGGCGCAGATGGTGGAGGCGGTCAGGATCGAGCCGGGCACCTATGATCTGGCTGAGGTGGCGGAGGAGCTGCCGGGGGTCAACGCCTTTGCCGCGCCGGGGCCGGTGCTGCCGCTGTTCCTGGATCTGCCCTTGATGCGCGGCGATGAGGTGCCGCACGCGCCGCATCTGGCGCTGACCGCGGCGGCCTGGCCGGGGAGCGTGGCGGTTTACGGTTCCGAGGCGGATGAGAATTACGCGCTGGAACACGTGGTTGCGGCGCGGCAGGTGGTCGGGGTCACGGAAACACCGCTGTTTGCCGCCGGGGCCGGGCGCTGGGACCTGGGCGCGGACCTGCAGGTGAAGCTGATCTCCGGTTCCCTGGAGAGCCGCACGGCGGAGGCGGTGCTGAACGGGGCCAATGCGACTGCCATCGGCGACGGCACGCCGGGCAACTGGGAGCTGTTCCAGTTCCGCGACGCAGAGCTGATTGCGCCGCAGACCTACCTGCTGCGGGGCCGCCTGCGCGGCCAGCAGGGCACCGATGCTCTGATGCCGGATGTCTGGCCTGCGGGCTCATACATGGTGCTGCTGGACGGCACCCCGGTGCAGATGGACCTGGCGCCGGAACAGCGCCGACGCCTGCGGCATTACCGGATCGGCCCGGCCCGGCGGGCGCTGGAGGATCCCTCCTACGTGCATCAGCAGGAGGCGTTCGAGGGCATTGGCCTGCGCCCCTATGCGCCGGCGCATCTGCGGCTGGAGGGGGCTTTGGGCGCGGACATCACAGCCGGCTGGGTGCGGCGCACCCGGATCGAGGGCGACAGCTGGGAGCTGGAAGAGTTGCCTCTGGGCGAGGAGTTTGAATCCTACCGCATCCGGGTGATGCGCGGCTCCACTGTCCTGCGGGAGGAAGCCTCTGCAATGCCGTCCTGGAGCTATCCGGCGGCCGCCCAGGCAGCGGACGCGGTGCAAGCGGGGGATGTGCTGGAAGTGGCGCAGCGCTCGGCCCGTTTCGGCGCCGGGCCAGCGGCGCGGCTGGTGCTGGGATGATCCGCCCGGTGCTGCCCGGCGATGTGTCTGCGGTGGCGCGGGCCTTGCTGGCGGTGCCGGAGGGCGGGCGCCAGCAGCTGTGCCGCCGCATATTCGGCGGTGCCGAGGAGGCAGCGGTGCATTGCCGCCTGTTCGGCCGTCCTCACCCGCACTGGGGCGACGGGAGCTTAAGCGCAGCAGCCCGGCAGTACCTGCTGGCGGTGGAACCGTTTCTGGATGATGCTGAGTATCTCATTTGCACCCGGCTGGTGCTGCGGGAACTGGCGGCAGCGCTTGAGGCGGACGCAGCTTGCCCCGCCCGCTGAACAGAGCCGGGAACCTGTCCATCCAGCAGTTGGGCGTGGTGCCTGCGGCTCGATTCCGGGCAGGGTGCAGTATCAGCCCGAAGCGCAGCTGATGCATTTGAGCGCCGCCGGGTCCAGTTCCAGCCTCTTCAGGGCGATTTCCTCGCCGCAGTCCTCGCAGTAACCGTATTCGCCGTCCGCCATGCGGGCCAGCGCCGCGTGCAGGCGCTGGGTTTCAAGCTGGCGGCGGGCTGCTTGCGCCTTGGCCATCGCCTGCATCTGCAGCGCATCCATGCGCGACAGGCGGCCGACCATCTGCTGGTCCAGCTCCACCACGCCCTGGGCCTCTTCGCCCAAGGCATCTTCTGCCGCCAGTTCCGCCAGTCGGGCGGTGATCTGCACTCGCAGGCGCTGCTGATCCGGGTCATTCATATTGGAAATATACCCCATCACGGGTTTGCGTTTGCCGAAAAAGACCTTAGATGGCTATCTTGAGCGGAGAAAGGATGCATCGCCATGTTCAAAACGCAGCAAGCCGTCGCCTCTCTGGATCCCGTCTGGGACCGGATTACCAAGGAAGCCCAGGAGGCCGTGGACTCGCAGCCGCTGATGGGCGGGCTGATCCATGCCTGTATCCTGCACCACAAGTCGCTGGACAAGGCGCTGTCCTACCGGATTTCGGCCAAGCTGTGCTCGAACGAGATGTCGATGACCATTCTGCGGGAAATCGTCGATGCGGCCTATCAGTCTGATCCCGGCATCGTCGAAGCCTCGCGCGCCGACCTGATGGCGGTGTTTGAGCGCGACCCGGCCTGCCACCGGCTGCTGCAGCCGATCCTCTACTTCAAGGGGTATCAGGCGGTGCAGGCCTACCGCATCGGCCATTGGCTGTGGCAGCAGGGCGACTGGGACCTGGCCTATTTCTTCCAGATGCGGATTTCCGAGATCTTCGGCGTCGATATTCATCCGGCGGCGGTGATCGGCAAGGGGATCATGATCGACCACGCCCATTCCATCGTGATCGGCGAAACCGCGGTGGTAGGCGACAACGTGTCGATGCTGCATTCGGTGACCCTGGGCGGCACCGGCAAGGAGGAAGAGGACCGGCATCCGAAAATCGGCGACGGGGTGCTGATCGGTGCCGGCGCCAAGGTGCTGGGCAATATCAAGGTCGGCCAGTGCAGCCGGATTGCCGCCGGGTCGGTGGTGCTGGCGGAGGTACCGCCGTGCAAGACCGTGGCGGGCATCCCGGCGCGCATCGTCGGCGAAGCGGGCTGCGATCAGCCGTCGGTCAGCATGGACCAGCGGTTTCCCAACGGATCGGAGTGAGGCTCCGGCCCGCTGGTCTTGGGATTTTGAGTATTTCTGCAAAGAAGTAGGGGGCGGCAGCGCCCCCTTTTTTGATGCTTGTCCGGTGCCTCAGGCGGCTTGAGGTGGTGCTTGACGCTGTTCCTCTTGCTGGCTGCTGGGCAGCTGGAAGGCAGCGGCCAGGGTGCGGAGCTCGCCGGCATCGCCGCGCAGCTCGCCGACGGACTGGACGGTCTGCGCAACGATGCCGGTGTTTTCCTGCGTTGTTGCCCCCAGCGCGCTGAGGCTGCGGGACAGCCCCTGCAGGTCCTGCGAGTCGCGAGTGAACCCCTCGGCTGAAGTGCTGACGCGGGCAGAGATCTCGTCCATGCGGGCGATGATCCCGGTCAGCACCGCGCCGGTGTTGTTGACCTCGGACACGCCTTTCTGGATGTGGCGGGCGGCGCTGCTGATCAGCTCCTTGATTTCTGTTGCCGCGTGCGAGCTGCGCTGCGCCAGGGCGCGGACCTCGCTGGCGACCACGGCAAAGCCCTTGCCCGCCTCGCCGGCGCGGGCGGCCTCCACCCCGGCATTCAGCGCCAGCAGGTTGGTCTGGAAGGCGATGTCGTCGATCACCCCGGTGATGGTTTCGATCTGCACCGCGCTCTGCTCGATGCCGGTCATCGCCGCAACGGCGTTTTTCACCACGCTGCCGCTGGCGCCGGCCTCCTGCACCGCGCCGGAGGCCAGCCCGTTCACCTCGCGGACGCCGTCCGCGGCGCGGGTGAGTGAGCCGGTCAGGGTGCTGAGCGCCCGGGACAGGGCTTCCAGCTCCTGCGACTGGCTGGTGATTCGGCGCGAGAGGCCTGCTGATCCGGCCTCGATCCGCTCGCTGCGCGCGAGCACCGCGGAGGCGGTGCCCAGCACCTGCGCCAGCAGCCCGGCGATGCTGGACAGCGCGGAGTTGAAGTCGCGGCGCAGCGGTTCATAGGTTTCAGCCAGCGGGTCGTCCATGCGGTAGGAGAGGTCTCTGCGGGCCAGGGCGCCCAGGCCCGCGCGCAACTGCTCAACCGCTTTGGCCTGCTCTGCCCGGTCCGCCTCGCGGGCTTCAGCGGCGGCGCGGCCCTCTGCCAGGGTGTCCTGCAGCATGGCGATGCGGCGGGCGATGCGGCCGAGCTCATCCTGGCGGGCGGCGGCCTGCAGCGCGGTGCCGTAATCGCCGCCGGTGATCCGTTCCAGCGCCGCGGCCAGTTCCTGCATCGGGCGGCCCAGCAGCCGTTTCAGGATCATCAGGCAGGTGATCATCGAAACGGCCAGGATCAGCGCGCCGAGGGCGGCGTCGCGGCGCAACCCCGCGTTGACGGCGGCCAGCGCCGGGGCCGGGTCCCAGGACATGATCAGGGCGCCGCGCAGCTTGCCCTTTTTCGACAGCACCGGGGTGACCAGCGTGTAGCCGTCGGCTGACTGCCAGGGCTCAGCGGTTCCGATGACCTGCAGCGCGGTTTCGTCCAGCGCTGCGAGGCGGTCCGGGGGCAGGCTGCCGGCCTCGGCCATCACCACGCCGTCGGATTTCACCGCCTTGGCGTAGGCAAAGCTGGCACCGGCGCGTTCGATCACATGCTGGATGCGCTTTTCGACGGTGCCGGAGAAACCGAGCTTCATCGGCTGTTCGATTTCCCTGGCGGTGATGGCGGTGAGTTCCTGCTCCAGCACCCGCAGCGCGTCCAGCGCCTGGGATTGCAGGCGCTGTCCGGCCAGGAAGGCCAGCGGCAGCGCGGTGAGCAGGGAAAAGAGGGTGACAAGCAGCGCAATCCGCAAGTTGAGCGAGCGGAAGCGGCGGCGGGGGGAAGGGTTGGTCAAAGCCATTTTCTGTGTCCGCATGTAATCGTTATGGTTGCAGTACGGGCGTAGAAATAAATGCGCGGTAAACCGCGGACTCTGGGCGGCGGATTGTCATGAAAACTTCATCCGCCTGTTACACCGGGCGGGGGCGGGGCAAAGAAAATCCTCCCGTCCTGAGGGCTGCCGCGGCTTGTCTGTCCGGCTGTGCGGCGGCTGCACAGCCTCTGGTTCCGGTTCCGGGCGGGCTGGGCCGATGGTGGTCCTTAAAGCTTCAGGCTGGGCCCAGGGCTGGCTTGATTGACGGCGCCGCAAGGCGCATATGCTTCTGGAAACACATTGAATTCAGACAGTTGAAAAACGGGGGACAGAACATGATTTACACGACCGAAGGCCGCGGGCGGCTGTTTGGCTCGATTCTGGAGACGGTGGGCAACACGCCCGCAATCCGGCTGAACAACATCGCGCCAAGCCACGTCACCATGTATGTGAAGTTCGAGGCATTCAATCCGGCGGGGTCGGTTAAGGACCGGCTGGCGCTGAACATCATCGAGGCGGCCGAACGCGAGGGGCGGCTGAAGCCGGGCCAGACCGTGGTGGAGGCGACCAGCGGTAACACCGGCATCGGCCTGGCGATGGTGTGCGCCGCCAAGGGCTATCCGCTGGTGATCACCATGCATGACGGCTTCTCGGTCGAGCGGCGGCGGCTGATGCGGATGCTGGGCGCCAAGGTGGTGCTGACCCGCAAGGAGGACAAGGCAGTCGGCATGGTGATGAAGGCCCGCGAACTGGCGGAGCAGAACGGCTGGTTCCTGGCGCATCAGTTCGAGACCAAGGACAACGCCGACATCCACGAGGCCACCACCGCGCGGGAAATCCTGGGCGATTTCGAGGGCGCGCGGCTGGATCATGTGGTTCTGGGTTATGGCACCGGCGGCACCGTCTCGGGCCTGGGGCGGGTGCTGAAGGGCGCGCGGCCTGATCTGAAGATCACCCTCAGCGAGCCGTCCAACGCGGCGCTGGTGCAGTCGGGGCAGGGTCAGGAACGCAACGGTGAGGGCGAGCCGGCGGCGACCCATCCGGCGTTCAACCCGCATCCGATCCAGGGCTGGACCCCGGATTTCATCCCGCTGGTGCTGCAGGAGGCGCTGGACAAGGATTATTTTGATGCGCTGGAGCCGGTGAGCGGTGACGAGAGCATCAAGTGGTCCCGGCGGCTGGCGGCGGAGGAAGGCATCCTGGCGGGGATTTCCAGCGGCGGCAGCCTGGCGGCGGCGATGAAGGTGGCGGAGAGCGCGCCGGAGGGCTCGGTGCTGCTGGCGGTGCTGCCGGATACCGGCGAGCGGTATCTGTCGACACCGCTGTTTGAGGATATTCCTGCCGAAATGGATGAGGCGGAGCAGGCGCTGTCGGCCTCGACCCCCGGCTATCAGTACTGATCTGCGCACCGCCGCTGGCGTTATGCTTGCGGCTTACGTTGCGCAGGCGAGTATTTGGACAAAGAAGAAGGGGGCGCGGTTGTGCTCCCTTTCTCCGGCCGGGTTTTTGGCGCTTGTGGGTTGGGCCCCCGCGTGCCTGTGTGATCGCTGTGCGGAGCTTTGCTGCATTGCACGCCCCTTGCCCTTGTGTCCGGGCTGTTGCACACTTCCATGTACAGGAGGGATGTCTGTTTCACCGCTTGGTCCGTTTGCACGGGGGCCAGAGCAGCGTCGTGCTTTGGGAGGAGTGTGCCATGACATCCAATACTGAAGGGTCTCCATCACCGGACAAGCTGAAGCCGCGGCCGCGGAGCGTTCTTGAGGTCAATAGATTGACTGCGGGCGATATCAGCGCGTCGCTGAAGGCCGGGTTTTCCGATTTTCTGGCGCGCCCCGTCATGAGCGGCTTCTTTGGCGTGTTCTATGCGGTTTTCGGCATTCTGTTTGTGTGGTGCCTGGTCTGGCTGGGCAAGATCTGGATGATCATTCCCGCCGCTGTGGGCTTTCCGCTGGTGGCGCCTTTTGCCGCTGCCGGGCTTTATGAGATGTCGCGGCGGATGCAGGCGGGGGAAAACTTCGGCTGGTCTGAAATCCTCACCGTCATGGCCAGGCAGCGCAACCGCGAAATGGGATGGATGGCCTTTGTCACCCTGTTCATCTTCTGGGTGTGGATGTATCAGGTCCGGCTTTGGCTGGCGATCATCCTGCAGGATGCGTCCTTCTCGGATTTCGATGGGTTCCTGCACACGGTCTTCTTTACTCCGCAGGGCTGGGCCTTTCTTGCGGTTGGCACCTGTGCCGGCGCGTTTCTGTCGGCGGTCTTGTTCACGGTAACCGTTGTGGCCATGCCCATGCTGCTCGACCGGGAAACCAATTTCGTGACGGCCATGCTGACGTCGATCCGCGCGGTTGCGGAAAATCCGGTGGTCATGCTGGGCTGGGCGGCGATCATCTCCGCCGCCATGCTGCTGTCGCTGGTGCCGGCGTTTCTGGGCCTGATCATCACGCTGCCGGTTCTGGGGCACACCACGTGGCATCTGTATCGGCGGGCCGTGCCGTCGGCGGAGGAGGGGTCTTTGCAGCCAGAGTCTTGAGCCGGGACCGCACTGGGTGTGAAGCGGACCCTTGAGGCGGGCGGCTGCATCACAAATGAAAAGCCCCGGTCGTGGACCGGGGCTTTTTAGGTTTCTCATGGCGGCGGCCTATCAGGCCAGCATCACCATCGGGTTTTCCAGGTTGTCGACGATCGCCTTCAAGAGGTCCGCGCCGAGGGCGCCGTCGATGACGCGGTGGTCGACCGACATGGTGACGCTCATCACGGTGGCGACCTTCAGTTCGCCGTCGGAACCCACAACCGGCTTCTTGACGCCGGAGCCGACCGCCAGGATGCCCGCGTGCGGCGGGTTCACGATGGCGTCGAAGTTGTCGATGCCGAACATGCCGAGGTTGGAGATCGCAAAGCTGCCGCCCTGGTATTCATGCGGGGCCAGCTTGCGGTCGCGGGCGCGGGAGGCGAGGTCTTTCATCTCTGCCGAGAGCGCCGAGAGGGATTTGGTGTCGCTGTCCTGCAGGACGGGGGTGAACAGGCCGCCCTCGATGGCGACGGCAACCGCCACGTCGGAAGCTTTCATCTTGAGGACCCGGTCGCCGGCCCAGACCGCGTTGGCATCCGGCACAGCTTGCAACGCCAGCGCAACCGCCTTGATGATGAAGTCGTTGACCGAGAGCTTCACGCCGCGGCCCTCGAGCTGCTTGTTCAGCTCGCCCCGGAATTTCAAGAGCGCGTCGAGCTGGATGTCGCGGCGCAGGTAGAAATGCGGGATGGTCTGCTTGGCCTCGGTCAGGCGGGCGGCGATGGTCTTGCGCATGCCGTCCAGTTTGACTTCTTCGTACTCGCGGCCCTCGTACATGCGGGCGACCATGTCTGCGGAGGGGCCGGCGGGTGCTGCGGCAGGAGCGGCAGCTGCGGCCTCCGCCTTGGGCGCTGCGGCTGCAGCAGCCTGCGGCTTCGCATCCATGACGTCGGCCTTGACGATGCGGCCCTTGGGGCCGGAGCCCTTGATTGCGCTCAGGTCCAGGCCCTTGTCGGCGGCGATGCGGCGGGCCAGCGGGGAGGCGAAGATGCGGTTGCCGTCGGCGCCCTGCGGCGCGGCGGGGGCGGCTTTGGCCTGTTCCTTGGGCGCTTCGGACTTGGCTTCGGCAGGCGCCTCTTCCTTGGCTTCCTTGGCTTCCTTGGCCGGGGCGGCGGCAGCGCCGTTGGCGGTGCCGGAGGACTGGATGTCATCGGCACTTTCGCCGTCGTCCAGCAGCACCGCGATGGGGGTGTTGACCTTCACGCCCTCGGAGCCTTCGGCGATCAGGATCTTGCCGACCACGCCTTCGTCCACGGCTTCAAATTCCATGGTGGCCTTGTCGGTTTCGATCTCGGCGATCAGGTCGCCGGAGGCGACGGTGTCGCCCTCCTTGACCAGCCATTTGGCAAGGGTGCCTTCCTCCATGGTGGGAGAAAGCGCGGGCATCAGGATTTCGGTGGGCATGTCAGCGCTCCTCAATCAGAACAATTTGGTCATAGGGCGCCCTGGGGCGCCGGGTGCCGCGGGCCAGTTGGGTAATCGCGGCTTCGATCTTGTCTTTCTTCTCCGCCATCCAGACGTAGGCTTCCTGATGGGAGGGCCGCGCGCCGATCAGCCTCGTGTCCGCTGCCAGCCGTTCGGGAACCAGTGCAGTGACTGTGCGCCCGTCGACGGTCAGTGTGACGCGGTAGCATTCGGTTTCGGGATCGCGGCCCCTGATCTCCATCTTCGTCCTTAGCGGTAGGTGACTTGCTTCACCGCCTCGACCACCTCATCCGTGGTGATCAGCGCGTGGCGTTCCAGGTTGGCGGCATAGGGCATTGGCACGTCCTTGCCGGTGCAGGTCACAACCGGCGCGTCCAGGTAGTCGAACGCCTCGCGCTGCACTTCGGAGGCGATGTAGCTGCCGACGGAGCCCTGCGGCCAGCCTTCCTCGACGGTGACCAGGCGGTTGGTCTTCTTGACCGATTCAATCACCGTGGGCAGGTCCATGGGCCGGAGCGTCCGCAGGTCGATGACCTCAGCCGCGATGCCGTCCTGGGCCAGCTTGTCGGCGGCTTCCAGCGCGTATTGCATGCCGATGCCGAAGGAGACGATGGTGGCGTCGGAGCCTTCGCGCCAGATCCGGGCCTTGCCGAAGGGGATGGTGAAATCATCGAGCTTGGGCACGTCGAAGGCGCGGCCGTAGAGGATTTCGTTCTCCAGGAAGATCACCGGGTTGGGGTCGCGGATCGCGGTTTTCATCAGGCCTTTGGCGTCGGCGGCGGAGTAGGGCATCACCACCTTGAGGCCCGGGATCTGCATGTACCAGGCGGCATAGTCCTGGCTGTGCTGGGCACCGACACGGGCGGCGGCGCCGTTGGGGCCGCGGAACACCATCGGCGCGCCCATCTGGCCGCCGGACATATACAGCGTCTTGGCTGCTGAGTTGATGATCTGGTCAATCGCCTGCATGGCGAAGTTGAAGGTCATGAACTCGACAATCGGCCGCAGACCGCCAAAGGCCGCGCCGGTGGCGATGCCGGTGAAGCCGTGCTCGGTGATCGGGGTGTCGATCACCCGCTTGGCGCCGAATTCGTCCAGCAGGCCCTGGCTGACCTTGTAGGCGCCCTGGTATTCAGCGACTTCCTCGCCCATCAGGAACACGTCCTCGTCGCGGCGCATTTCCTCGGCCATGGCGTCGCGCAGCGCTTCGCGCACGGTGGTCTGCACCATCTCGGTGCATTCCGGGTAGTCCGGTTCGAGAACCTTGGCCGGCATGGCGGGTTCCTTCTGCGGCGCGGCGGCGGCGGGTTTGTCGGTGGGCGCTTCCTCGGCAGGGGCCTCTTCCTTGGCGCTGCTGGCCTCGTAGTCATCGGCGCTTTCGCCGTCTTCGACCAGCACCGCGATGGGGGTGTTCACCTTGACCCCTTCGGTGCCTTCACCGATCAGGATCTTGCCGACGGTGCCTTCGTCGACGGCCTCAAACTCCATCGTCGCCTTGTCGGTTTCGATCTCGGCGAGGATGTCGCCGGAGTTCACGGTATCGCCTTCCTTGACCAGCCATTTGGCCAGGGTGCCTTCCTCCATGGTCGGCGACAGGGCGGGCATAAGAATTTCAGTTGCCATGTCTTTGTCTTCCCTCTCAGGCGGTTTCCTGCGGCACTTCGTCCGCGTAGATGTCGGTCCAGAGTTCTTCGAGGGCCGGTTCCGGGCTTTCCTTGGCAAACTCGGCGGACTTGTTGACGATCTCCTTGATCTCCTTGTCGATCGCCTTGAGGTCTTCCTCGGTCGCGTGTTTGCCGGTCAGCAGCATCTCGCGGACCTGCTCGATCGGGTCGCGCTCCTCGCGCATTTTCTGGACCTCTTCGCGGGTGCGGTACTTGGCCGGGTCCGACATCGAGTGGCCGCGGTAGCGGTAGGTCTTGACCTCGAGGATATAGGGGCCGTCGCCGCTGCGGCAGTGGGCCACGGCGCGCTCGCCGGCTTCCTTCACTGACAGCACGTTCATGCCGTCGACCGCTTCGCCCGGGATGCCGAAGGCCTTGCCGCGTTCCCAGATCTCGGCGCTGGAGGTGGAGCGCTGCTGCGCGGTGCCCATGGCGTACTGGTTGTTCTCGATCACGAAGACCACCGGCAGCTTCCACAGGGCGGCCATGTTGAAGGTCTCATAGACCTGGCCCTGGTTGGCGGCGCCGTCGCCGAAATAGGCGAAGGTGACGCGCCCGTTGCCCTTGTACTTGTCGGCGAACGCAAGGCCGGCGCCGATCGGCACCTGGGCGCCGACGATGCCGTGGCCGCCATAGAAATGCTTCTCTTTCGAGAACATGTGCATCGAGCCGCCCTTGCCCTTGGAGTAGCCGCCCTCGCGGCCGGTGAGCTCGGCCATGACGCCGTCCGGGTCCATGCCGCAGGCCAGCATATGGCCGTGGTCGCGGTAGGAGGTGACGCGCTTGTCGCCTTCCTCTGCTGCCGCCTCAAGACCGACGACAACCGCTTCCTGGCCGATGTACAGGTGGCAGAAGCCCCCGATCAGGCCCATGCCGTAAAGCTGGCCGGATTTCTCTTCGAATCGGCGGATCAGCAGCATCTCGCGGTAGTGTTTTGTCAGTTCTTCGGCAGAAACGTTTGGTTTCTTTGCGCTTTTTCTAGCGGCCATGGTGGTCAGCTCCCCCTGAAGGCTAGATAGTTTAGTGTTAAACAAATTCATAGCGGGTTTTGCCGCGGCTGAATAGTGCTATTCTGACGCGGGGCGGACGCGGGGTAAAGATCCGCCGACGGACGCGCAAAAATGCAACGCTTGCGGGGCCGGTGAAGGGAGAGCCTGTTTGGTGCTGCCCCGCCGGCCCGGATCTTGCGCCTTCCTTTTCGGGGTGCGCGGCAAGCGCAAGAAACGGGTCGCTGCGCACCGGCTTTCCTTTTTTGCTGATTAACGTGCAAAAAGCGAAAGGCATGACCATGGAACTGAAGGACAAGACAATCATCATTACCGGGGCGAGCAGCGGGATCGGCGCGGCCGCGGCGCTCTTGTTTGCCGCCGAGGGGGCGAATGTGGTGCTGGGCGCGCGCAGGGAGGTACGGCTGAAGGCTATTGCCGGGCAGATCGGGAATAGCAATGGGAACGCCGTTTTCCTGGCCGGGGCTGATTGCGACGCGGCTTATGCCAAGGCGCTAGTTGAATTGGCGGAGGAACGCTTTGGCGGTCTGGACGGCGCGTTTAACAATGCAGGCATGATGGGGGATATGGGCCCCATTGCGGAGATGGAGCCGGGCAATTGGCAATCCGTCCTGACGACCAACCTCACCAGCGCATTTCTCTGTGCTAGGGCGCAGATCCCAGCGCTGCAGCGGCAGGGCGGCGGGTCCATTGTCTTTACCGGGACCTTTGTTGGCGTCAGCAACGGCGGCATGCCGGGCATGGCGGCCTATGCAGCGTCAAAAGCCGGGTTGCTGGGGCTGACCCAATCGCTGGCCTCAGACCATGCGGCGGAGGGGATCCGGGTGAATACGATCCTGCCGGGGGGGGCACCAGGACGGACATGGCTGGCGACGATCCAGCGACGCATGAGTTCATCGCCGGTTTGCACCCGCTCAAGCGGATGGCGGAGCCCAAGGAGATCGCCCAGTCGGCGATGTTTCTGCTGTCGGACAGGGCGAGCTTTGTGACCGGCGCTCCGGTCTCCGTTGATGGCGGTATTTCGGTCCGGCTGCTTTGACGGTCGTGCCGCTGGCTGCGGAGCGGCCGACGGCAATCTCTGCTGAATGGATCAGCGGATCACGATCTCGTCCGCGCGGACGAGACCGAGAACCGTGCGTGCCTGTTCGTCGAGGAGGTCGAGGTCGAGGTAATCGTCGGACAGGCGGCGGGTCAGGTTCTCCATCTCGCTGATGCGGGACTGGAGGCGGCTGAGATCCTGCTGAAGTTCTTCCGCTTCGGCCTGGATCTCAACCCGTCTGAACAGCCCGAAGTCGCCCTGTACCGCCGCAAAGGTGAAATACGCGCTGAGCGCGAATGCGATCGCAAAAAAGGCGATGACGCCGAGGGACGGCCGTGTGCTTCGGGTCACTTTGGAGGTGCCTGTATGTTACTGCTAGTCTTGTATTTTGCGCCGTTTGCCGGCGTCTGGAGGGACTATGCCACAGGCGAATCGACTTGGGAATCCCAAAACTGTCCACAGGCGCAGTTTTTACCCTGAGAACAGGAAATGCCCCGACCGGGGCGGTCGGGGCATCAAAACACGGGCAGGCTTTGGTGCGTCGTTACTGGTCCAGCGCTGCGACGCCGGGCAGCACTTTGCCTTCCATCCATTCCAGGAAGGCGCCGCCGGCGGTGGAGATATAGGTGAAGTCGCCGGCAGCACCCGAGGCGTTCAGCGCCGCCACGGTGTCGCCGCCGCCGGCCACGGAGATCAGCTGGCCGGAGCGGGTCATGGCCGCTGCTTTCAACGCGGCAGAGTTGGTGGCGGCATCAAAAGGCTCCAGCTCAAACGCGCCGAGAGGGCCGTTCCAGATCAGGGTCTTGCTGTTGGCAAACACCTCGATGATGCGGGCGACGCTGTCCGGGCCTGCGTCCAGGATCATGCCGTCCTCGGGGCATTGATCGGCGGGCAGGATTTCATGCGGGGCGTTGGATTCGAACTTTTTGGCGACCACGATGTCGGAGGGCAGGATGATCTCGCAGCCCGCGGCTTCGGCCTTGGCGAGGATCTCGGCTGCGGTGTCCTTCATGATGCGCTCGGCCAGCGAAATGCCGACCGGCAGGCCCTTGGCCACCAGGAAGGTGTTGGCCATGCCGCCGCCGATCACCAGGTGGTCGACCTTCTCGATCAGGTTGCCCAGAAGCTCCAGCTTGGTGGAGACCTTGGCGCCGCCAACCACGGCAGTGACCGGGCGCTGCGGCTGGCCCAGGGCGCTTTCCAGCGCTTCCAGTTCGGCCTGCATCAGGCGGCCGGCGCAGGCGGGCAGCAGGCGGGCCAGCGCCTCGGTCGAGCTGTGGGCGCGGTGGGCGGCGGAGAAGGCGTCGTTGCAGTAGACCTCGCCCAGGCGCGCCATGCCGGCCGCCAGGTCCGGGTCGTTCTTGGTCTCAGCGGCGTGGAAGCGGGTGTTTTCCAAGAGGAGAACTTCGCCGGGCTGCAGGGCATCGGCTGCGGCCTCGGCGCCTGCGCCGACGCAATCGGCAGCAAACAGAACCTTGGTTTCAAAGGCGCGCTCCAGCGTCGGAACCAGCTGGTTTAGCGACAGGTTCTCGCGCCGCTCGCCGCCGGGGCGGCCGAAGTGCGCCAGCAGGATCGGCTTGCCGCCTGCGGCCAGGATATCGTGCACGGTGGGGGCGATGCGGCGGATGCGGGTGGAGTCGGTCACCACGCCGTCGACGATCGGCACGTTGATATCCACGCGCACCAGCACGCGCTTGCCGTTCAGATCCATGTCGTCGAGTGTTTTCCAGCCCATCTTTCGAGACCCCTTATGGTGAAAGTGCAGTCAAATCCGCGGGCTGTTTCGGGGGTTTTTGCGCATCAGTCAATGCTCCCTTGGCATTTCCGGGCTCTGGGCTTAGGTATCTGTGCAAATTTCGACGACAGGAGGGCCAGATGGCCGAGATTAAAGATCCCGAAAACACCATCATCATCGAGCTGAAAGACGGCAATGTGGTGATCGAGCTGCTGCCCGACGTGGCGCCGAAGCATTCCGAGCGGATGAAGGAACTGGCCCGCGGCGGCGAATATGACAACGTCTGCTTCCACCGCGTGATCGACGGTTTCATGGCGCAGACCGGCGACGTGGCCAACGGCGACATGGAAGACGGCTTCAACATCCGCATGGCGGGCACCGGCGGCTCCAGCCTGCCGGATCTGCCGGCCGAGTTCTCCAAGCTGCCGCATGACCGCGGCACCCTGGGCGCGGCGCGGTCGCAGAACCCGAACTCCGCAAACTCGCAGTTCTTCATCAACTTCAAGGACAACCACTTCCTGAACGGCCAGTACACCGTTTACGGCCGTGTCATCGAAGGCATGGAGCATGTGGACGCGATCACCCGCGGCGAGCCGCCTGCGAACCCGGACCGGATGATCTCCGTGAAGGTTGCTGCGGATGCGTAAGGCGCTTTCGCTGGTGGCCCTGCTGGCGGCGGGGCCTGCCTTTGCCTCTGGCCTTGAAATCCAGGTCGAAGGCGAGGCCAATGGCACCATCAAAATCGACCTGTTCGAGGATGTGGCGCCCAAGCATGTGGAGCAGATCACCGCGCTGGCGGCGGAAGGCCAATACGATGGCGTGGTGTTCCACCGCGTGATCGAGGGCTTCATGGCGCAGACCGGCGACGTGGAGTTCGGCAAGCTGGAAGGCGGCGACATGAGCTATGCCGGGCGCGGCGGCTCCAGCCGTCCGGACCTGCCGGCCGAGTTCTCTGACCTGGCGTTTGACCGCGGCGTCGTGGGCATGGCGCGCTCGCAAAGCCCGAACAGCGCCAACTCGCAGTTCTTCATCATGTTCGATGCGGGCCATTTCCTGAACGGCCAGTACACGGTTGTCGGCAAGGTGACCGAGGGCATGGATGTGGTCGATGCGATCAAGCGCGGCGCCGGGCAGAACGGGTCGGTGATCGGCCAGCCCGATGCGATGACCAAGGTGACCGTCACCGATTAAGCCATACCGGATTTCCGGAAGGAGAAGGCCCGCGCCCGGGATTCCGGGGGCGGGCCTTTGCTTTTGCAGGGATGACAGCCGGTCACAAGCGCGTGCCGGCCCCTGTTCCGGGCCTGTCTGCCGCCGTCTAATGAGGCAGGGAGACGTTGGTCATGTTTAAGAGTTTGATGGTGTGTCTGGCGCTGCTGCTGCCGTGGAGCGCTGACGCCGATCCGCAGGTCTGGAAGCGGGAGTGGCCGCAGACCGATTTCAGCCGCACCGCTGTGCCTGAGTGGCGCCAGATCCGCTCCGGCGGGGTGCGCAAGGACGGGATACCGGCGCTGGACGCGCCGAAGTTCGTGGCGGCCTCCGATGCGCGGCGGCTCAAGCCGCGGGAGCCGGTGATCACGCTGGAGATGGAGGGTGCCAAGCCGCGGGCCTATCCGCTGCGTTACCTGACCTGGCATGAGATCGTGAACGACGTGGTGGCGGGGGCGCCGGTTGCGGTCACCTATTGCCCGCTGTGCAACTCAGCGATGACATTCGACCGTCGCACCGCTGCGGGTGTGCTGTCCTTCGGGGTCAGCGGCAAGCTGCGGTTTTCCGACATGGTGATGTATGACCGCGAGAGCCAGAGCTGGTGGCAGCAGGCGACCGGCACTGGAATTGTCGGGCGGATGACCGGCACCCGGCTGAAGACGCTGCCGAGCTGGGTCGAGAGCTGGCAGGAGTTCACCGCCCGCAATCCGGACGGGCTGGTGATGGCTGAGCCGCGGTGGAACCGGGATTACGGGCGCAACCCCTACCGCGGCTATGACACCGCGAAATGGCCGTTCCTGTATGACGGCAGCCCGCCGCCGCACGGGCTGGCGCCGATGCAGCGGGTGGTGCGCGTCGGCAGCCGCGCCTGGCCGCTGGCCCGACTGGCGCGGGAGGAGGAGATCCGCGAGGCCGGTCTGGTGCTGAGCTGGCGGGCGGGGCAGGCCTCGGCGCTGGACACTGGGAGGCTGGCACAGGGGCGCGACATCGGCAGTGTCCGCGTGCGCGATGCGCAGGGGCGGGACGTGGCGCATGACGTGATGTTCGCCTTTGCCTTCCACGCCTTCTGGCCGGACGGCACATGGATGCTGAAATAACAAAAGGCGCGCCGGGCTGGCGCGCCTTTATGCGCCCGTGTCTGGCTGGAGCGCTCAGAACAGGAAGTTGTCCGCGTCCTGCAGTTGCGCCACGGTGATGTCCTCGACCAGGATGGTCACATTGGCAAAGGACACCAGCACATCATCGCCCTGCTGTTCAAAATCCAGCTGGCCCAGGCGCGAGGCGCCGCGGCCGATCTGGATGTGGTCCTGGCCGGCGGTGAAATCGGTGATGGTGTCGTTGCCGTGGCCCTTGTGGAACACAAAGGTATCGGCCCGGCCGCCGCCGGTCAGCAGGTCGTCGCCCTTGTGGCCGATCAGAACGTCGCGGCCGTTGCCGCCGTTCATCGTGTCGCTGCCGGTGCCGCCGGACATCGTGTCATTGCCGCCGCCGCCAATCAGGCGGTCATTGCCGTTGCCGCCCTTCATGTTATCGCTGCCGGTGCCGCCGATAAGCTTGTCTTGTCCGCGGCCGCCATCGAGGAGGTCATCGCCCGAGTGGCCCGAGAGAATGTCGGAATCGTCGCCGCCGAACAGCGAATCCAGGCCGTTGCCGCCGTTCAGCTGGTCGAGGCCGGCCCCGCCTTCGAGCCGGTCGGACCCGTCCTCGCCGATCAGCACGTCATTGCCGGAGAGGCCGCGCAGCGTGTCATTGCCGCCCCCGCCCAGCATCAGGTCATGGGTCACGCCGGAAATGGTGTTCCCCTGCAGGCTGTTGCTGCTGGAGCTGCCCACGGTCACGGCAAGCGTCCGGTTGGTGAATTCGAGAATTTCGATGCCGCTGATGCGGTCCAGGCCGTCGGCGCTGTCGATCAGCAGGGTGCTGTAGCTTGAGGTTGCAGTGGCATTGCCGAAATTGTCGCTGATGATCAGCGTGTCGATGCCGCTGCCGCCGTCCAACGTATCGTTGCCGGTGCCGAATTTGAGGGTGTCGTTACCGCCGTAGGAGCTGAAGTTTTGACCGATGGTAATATTGACGTCGATGTTGTCGTTGCCGCTCAGCAAGGAGGAATCGCTGATATAGTCCAATTCGTAGTAATAGTAATCAAACCAGGAAATGGAGAGCCGGGTTGTGCCGTATTGGCTTACGGAAAGCGAATTGACGGTCCAGTAGTAGTAGGACGAACTGGAGAAGTTTCCGGTCAATGTCATAGTCGCGCCGCTGCTGCCGCCAATTACAATGTGCGTGCTGGATTGGGAAACCAGGGTCGGGTTGTCAAAATATCCGGAGGTCAGGAAATCCAGGCTCCAAGTGCCGGATGGATCGTTGATCGTGAGATTCGTCATATGATGAAAAGTCCCCAGTTAACTGTTCTTTGCCGAGTAATTTGCGAAACTAACAAGTCCTTAACGCCGGCAACTTAGAAGGGCAAGGAAAGGAATTCCGGAAAACCCTGACGGTAGCTGCAAGACGTAAGGGAAGGTGTGCGCAACAGAAAACGCCGCAGGGGTGCCCCTGCGGCGCTTCTGGTCCCTGTCAGACCCGGCGGTGCTGAGGTCCTGCCGTGGCGGCTCAGCTTTCGGTTTTGCGGGCCGCGGTGGCGGCCTGAACGGCAGCCGACGGCGCTGCTGCGGCGGCCGGTGCGGACGCAGGGGCGGCAGCAGCTGCCGCCGGGGCGGACTTGCGGCCGCCCGGGTTTAGCGGGTCGTCCTGACGCTGCACGGAGCCTTCGAAATGGGCGCCGCTTTCGATTGCGATAGTCTTGTGGATGATGTCGCCCTCGACCCGTGCGGTGGAGGTCAGGCGCACCTTGAGGCCGCGCACGCGGCCGACGATACGGCCGTTGATCACAACGTCATCGGCAGTGATTTCGCCCTTGATGGTGGCGGTTTCGCCGACGGTCAGCAGATGCGCGCGGATGTCGCCTTCAACGGTGCCTTCGACCTGGATGTCGCCGGTGGTCTTGACGTTGCCGGTGATGTGCAGGTCCGAGCTCAGCAGCGATGCGGCAGGCTTGGCCTTGGGCATGCTGGAAGAGTAGTCGCTGGCGGCAGGCGCAGCTGCCGGTGCTGCCGCGGGTGCCGGGGTTGCTTCGGCCTGCTTCGGCCCGGGCTCGTTGATTTTGCTCTTAGAAAACATTTCTCGCAGCCTTGATGTAGATCATGGGGTTAACAGCTTGCCCGTTGACCCTGACCTCGTAGTGGAGGTGGGTCCCGGTGGACCGTCCGGTGTTACCCATATCAGCAATGTGATCCCCGCGCGAGACCCTTTGGCCCTTTGTCACGCGGATCCTGGAGTTATGGGCGTATCTGGTTTCGATGCCGAAAGCGTGGCGGATGGTGACCATCTTGCCGTAGCCCGATTGCCAGCCGGCATGGGTGACAACACCGTCGGCGGTGGCAAAGATATCGGTGCCGGTGCTGCCGGCGAAATCGGAGCCCTTGTGCAGGCGGCGGCCGCCTGTTTTCGGGTCGCGGCGGTAGCCGAAGCCGGAGGTCTGGCGCACGTGCCCGAGGTTCACCGGAGTGGCAAAGGGCGCCTGCTGGGCGGCCAGCCGGTAGAGGTTCAGCTGATCGAGCTTGGCGAGAATGGCGTTGGCGCGCAGCGCTTCGGGGCTGGGTTCCTCGCCGCGGGTGGACATGGCCAGCGGTTCCAGCGGGCCGCCCTGGCCGCTGTAGCCGCGGCGCACCTGTTCGAGGATGCGGTCGGGCGGCATGCCGGCATTGCGGAACATCTTGTCGAGCGGGGTGACAGAGACCGCGACCGCCTCTTCAAGCTGGCGGAAGATCTGGCTGTTGCGCTCATTCATCAGCTGCAGTTCCAGCTCCAGCTCGTCGCGCTGCTCCAATGCGCCGCGGGCGTCGGCCAGGATCTGGTCGCGTTCGGTCGCGGTGTCAGCCAGCACATCCGCGAGCAGGCCCATCTGCGCCTCGGCGCTGGCCATCACGGCATGGGGGCTGGCGCCGCCCTCGGTTTCTTCCTTCAGCTGCGCCAGGGCTTTGCGGGCGCCGTCGCGCTGAGTCATGGTGTCGCGCAGGGTCGACTGGATTACCTCGATGCCGGTTTCCAGCTCGCGGCGGCGGGTTTCCGAGGCCAGGAGTTCCGACTGCATAACAGAGATCTGTGACAGCGCGGCGTTGAAGCGCTCCTGCGCGGCCAGCGCCTCTTCGGCGCGGGCGTCGCGTTCATCGGAAATGGAATTCAGCCGGGCGCGGTAGGTCTGCTGGTCGCGCTTGGCCAGCTCGCGGAAGTTGCCGGAGCCGATACTGTCCATCAGCACGATGGCGGTGGCGACAATCGACCAGGCCACAAACAGGGTAACACCGCCCACAGCCACCAGCTGGGTCTCGGAGCGCAGACGGATGAACCGGGTGTCGGTGTCGGACTTGAGGAACACCCGCCGCTCCGGGAAGCGGCGTTCGAGAAAGCTGTGAATTCTGATCGCGAGCCGTGTGCGCAATGTGACTTCCCTGTCTGTCCCGTCGTCCGGTCCGGGATGCGCCGCTGCGGGGAGCGTCCGGGGCCTTGGCCGAAGTCAATAGACAGGGCTGGCCATTTGGGCAAGCCTGTTGACCCATTGCAGCGGGCCGTGGCGGTCTGGGGCAGGGGATCGGCGGGAAATTGCCGAGCCGGGCGAGCCGGATTCCGCGGGTGGGATACTGAGGCAGAGGTTACTGACAGAGGCCGGGGCAAAGCCGGCAGAAGCCGGGAGAGTTGTGCGGCCAGGGCAGGCTTGATAGCAAGCCATGGCATTTCCAAGAAAGATCTTCCCATGCCATCCCTTCCTTCCGTAAATGAACAGATGCAGAAGCCGGAAAACTGCCGGACGGTTTACCGTTACAAGCCCGACCTTGGGGACGCTCGGGACTTTCCAGCGGCGTTTGAACCGGATGTTTGCAGCTACAGCCGAAAACGCGCGGGCTTCAGAACTGATGCACATCTTCTGGCGCTGCCGGGGACACCTGAGAAAGCGATGGTTTACCGCCCATCGGACATGAGCGGTTGTCCGGAGCTGTTTGGAAATGTCCGGCTGGCGCGAGACAGAGTGCCTGAGTTTCTTCCGGACTGCCTGTGAATTTCCGGCAATCCGGTGATTAGTGCTTCGTTCAAAATGGCGATCCAGGCGGCGGACCCGGACGGCGCGCATCAGTTCATCCCCTGCATGATGTACAATGCCAAGGGGCAACGCATTTCGAGCCAGGATTATTACCACTTTGTCTGCGGCCGCACGGTGCTCCTGCTGGATCAGGATAGGCAATACAATTGCCTTCGCGGTGATGTGACGCCCGCCTTGTAAACAAAAATGTTCGACTCGCTGGGACGTGCAAGGTTCCTGTCGCATCTGCCCGTGTGGTGCCACAAGGGCAGCAGCGGGCTGCCAATCTACTTCTCGCAGGAGGCTTTCTGTCACATCCAGGCGGCAAAACTTCGGGGATTTGCGGAATTCACCAAGTACAATGGGCGGGACAAGCAGCCAGACGGAACACCGGCAGAGACGGTTGCCCATATCTGGGTGGACATGGATGGCTGAGGCGCTGCCAGAGGCAGTCTTTGCCATCCTGCCGGCGGGTGATGCGCCGTGCCGGATCGGGGCGGGTCAGCCTTGGCGGTCTTCCTGCGCTTCGCTCCAGCCGCTTTCCCAAGCCTGATGGTCGGCGTTGTCGAAGGCGTAGGGATTGGCGGTGATCGGCTGGCCGGTCATGCCGGCACGGAACCCCTCGTCGAAATGGGCGCCGCGCGGGTCCATGCCGCAAGGCTTGTGCGCGGTGTGGCGAAGGTGTTCGGCAAATTCCGGGTATCGGGCGAGGTCGGTCTGGTCGAGGCCCTCGGGGTGCTGTTCCAGCGCCTGGCGGCCGCGGCGGGTCAGCTGCCAGCTGCCTGTCCCCAAGGGTTCGAGAATGCAGGCGGTTTCGAGATCGGCGAGATGCCCGGCAAGCCGTTCCCGAAGCTCCTCCGGCGGCAGGCCCGGGGTTTCATTGGCCTGGTGAAAAAGCGTTGCGAGAGCGGTTTCGCAATTGGTCAATGTCACCGGACCGCTGCCGGCCTTGTGCATGATCAGCGCGACAAGGCTTGCAGTGCTCAGCAATGGAAAGTCGTTCTCGAACATGGGTTCAGCCGGGTTTTCAGGGCCTCCCAGTCTACGCCTGTACGGTCTCCAGGTAAAGACCGGGCCGGTTCACCAGCCCGGCAGCGGCTTCACCTCGTCGGCCAGCGGCCAGTAGAAATCCGGCGGCAGCCCGGCGTCGGCGCGCTTTTTCTCGTTGAAGGGCGGCTTCAGCGCGCCGCGGAAATACTTGCGCACCAGCGCGTGGAATTCCTCCTTGGGATCCAGGTTGTCCCGCCCGCAAAGGAAGTTGAACCATTTGGAGCCATAGGCGACGTGGCTGACCTCTTCGGCATAGATCAGCTCCAGCGCCTCCACCGCCTGGGGGAGGTTCGCCTTGCGGAAGATGCCGATCATGCCGGGGGTCACGTCGAGGCCGCGGGCCTCCAGCACCATCGGCACTACGGCGAGGCGGCCCATCAGGTCGTCTGCCGTGTCCTCGGCAGCGCGCCACATGCCGGCATGCGCAGGCAGGGCGCCGTAATGGCTGCCCAAAGATTCAAGACAGTCGCACATCAGGTTGAAATGCTTGGATTCCTCATCCGCGGCCTTGACCCAGTCGTCGAAGAAACCCAGCGGCATCGGCACATGCGAGAAGCGGGCGATGATGTCCCAGTGCAGGTCGACGGCGTTGAGCTCGATATGGGCCACCGCGTGTAGCAGGGCGATGCGGCCGGCCTCCGACCCAGGCTTGCGCTTCGGCACGTCGCGCGGGTTCAGCAGGTCAGGCTTTTCGGGCCGCGCGGGATGCATCGGCGGGCTGGCGGTGCCGATGGCGATTTCCGGCGCCTCGCCGTTTCGGTAGGCGAACCACTCGGCGGCATGGCGGCGCGACAAGGCGGTCTTGGCGCGCCCGCCGGCGGTGGTCAGCACCTCGGCGGCGCGTTCGGCAAGCGAAAGGGGCTGATCGGCCATGCGGGTCTCCTGAAGCGGCGTGGTACGACGGGTTCATCTGATTTGAGCGGCAGAGTCCAGAGCGGAAAAGGGAGTGCTCCCGCGCCTGCGGGTGATCAGCAGGCTGATCGCCCTGGCAGCCTTGGGCCAGGCAGCGCGCCTTCCGCGCGCTGCGCGCCGCCCCCGCGGGGCGGCGCCGGGCCCAACAGGGAAGCCTGCGCCCGGCAGGGCGCGGGCGGAGCCGGCGGGAGCGCCCCGCGGCGTCTGGGCGGGGTGGCTCAGAGAGCGCGGACCGCTTCCAGCACTTCCTCGGCGTGGCCGTCCACCTTCACCTTGCGCCAGACGCGGGCGATCCTGCCGTCCGCACCGATCAGGAAGGTGGAGCGCTCAATGCCCCAGTGCTTCTTGCCGTACATGCTCTTTTCCTTCCAGACGCCGTAGTCCTCGCAGACGGTGCTGTCCGCATCCGACAGAAGCGGCGTGGTCAGCCCGTGTTTGGCGGTAAAATTCTCATGCTTCTTGAGACTGTCCTTGGAAATCCCGAAAACGTGAGCGCCGGCATCGGCGAAGGACTGCAAAGCCTCTGAAAAGGCGATGGATTCTTTGGTGCAGCCGGGGGTATTATCGCGGGGGTAGAAGAACAGTACCACGGGCGCGCCCCGGAGGCTGGACAACGTGACCTCTCCGCCGCCGCCGCGGGGCAGGGTAAAGGAAGGGGCGGGATCTGAAACGTCGAGCATTGGCCTGTCTCCTGTCTTTTGCGCAAATCACTGCGCGGCGACCATAACCCATGAGCAGCGAAGGGAAAGCTGAGATCAAACCCGCCGGCGAGAATCACCGCGCCGCCGCCGAGGCGGTGCCGGTTTCCGGTCCCGCGCCGGTAACGGACGCGGCTGTGCGGGCTGTGCCGCGGCGGCGGCGCTGGCGGCTGCTGCGCGGGCTGGTCTGGGTGCTGGCGCTGCTGAGTTTTCTGGCTGCCGGCGCGGTCTATTTCGGGATCGGCACACGGCTGGATGCACCGGATTGGGTCAGGGACCGGGTTGAAGCCCGGATCGAGCGGCATCTGAACGGGTTGCAGGTCGAGTTCGGCGCCATCCAAGTTGTGGTTAACAAGGGCTGGCGGCCGCGGGTGAGCCTGCGGGATGTGGTGTTGCGGCACCCGGATGGCAGCGTCTTTGCCCAGTTGGCCGATGCCCAGGCGAGCCTGGCGATGCGGCCCCTGCWGCAGGGGCGGATCCAGCCCAAGCGGATCGCGCTGAGCGGGCTGTTTGCGGCGCTGCGGCGCAATGAGGACGGCAGTCTGGCGCTGAGTTTCGCCAGCGGTGCGGCACCGACACGGCGGGCGGCCAGCCTGGTGGAGCTGGTCGAGCAATGGGACAGCCAGCTGCAAAAGCCGGTGCTGGCCGCGCTGACCGAGGTCGAAACCAGCGAGCTGACGCTGTCCTACACCGATGACAGGCTGGGCCGCGGCTGGACCCTGGATGGCGGCCGGATCGGTTTGCAGCGCGAAGGCGACTCGGTCTCCTTGTCGGCGGCGTTCTCGGTTCTCAGCGGGCGCGGCGAGGTGGGCACTGTGGAGGCCAGCTATGCCTCGGAAATCGGCACCCATGAGGCTGAGTTCGGGGTGCTGGTGTCGGACATCGCCAGTGAGGACATCGCGGCGCAAAGCCCGGCTTTGGGCTGGCTGGGGGTGATGCAAGCGCCGATCTCGGGCTCCTTGCGCGGCGGTGTGGCGGCGGACGGCTTGGTGCAGCCGGTGCAGGCCAGCTTGCGCATCGGCAAGGGGGTGATCCAGCCGGCGGCGCAAACCCGACCGGTGCCGATCCAGGGCGCGCGCAGCTATTTCACCTATGACCCGGCGCGCCAGCTGCTGGCGTTTTCTGAGCTGAGCATAGAAAGCGGCTGGGGCTCCGGGGTGATGCAGGGGCAGGCGAGCCTCGCCGGGGTGCAGAACGGCCAGCTGGCCGGGCTGGTGGGGCAGCTGCGGTTCTCGGATCTGACGCTGAACCCGCGCCGCCTGTTTGAAACCCCGGTGGAGCTTCCCGCGGTGGATGCGGATTTTGATCTGCGGCTCAACCCCTTCAGGCTGCGGCTGGGTGAAATGCTGGTGCGGGACGGGGCCAGCCGCATTCACTTTGACGGTGTGGTCGGGGCCGGCCCGGAGGGCTGGGACTATGACCTGAACGGCAGCGTCGATCAGGTGCGGGTGAAGCGGGTCAAGGAACTGTGGCCCTCGGTGCTGGCGCCCAAGCCTCGGGACTGGGTGGGCGAAAACCTCCTTGCCGGGCTGGTGCGCGATGTCGGTTTCCACCTGCGCGGGCGCGGCAGCGGCAAGCCGTTTGTCAGCCTGGACCTGGCGTTTGAGGATGCCGAGGTGGTGTTTCAGAAATTCATGCCGCCTGTGCGGGGCGGCTCCGGCCAGCTGAGCCTGTACGGCCAGCGGTTTGTGGTCACGGCCTCCGGCGGTGCGGTGATGGCGGATCAGGGCGGTGCGGTGGAGATCGCCGGCACGTCCTTTATCATCCCGGATGTCTCTGCCAAGGAGGGCACCCCGGGGATTGCCCGGATCAAGGCGAAGGGCTCTGCCACGGCGGCGCTGTCGCTATTGAACCGGGAGCCCTTGCGGGTGATGGACAAGGCCAGCCTGCCGGTGGATCTGGCGGAAGGCCAGGTGGAGGCCGAGGGCACGCTGGCGCTGCCGCTGCAGAAGAAGATCCCGGTGGAGCAGATCCTATACCATTACCGCGGCACCGTGCGTGGCGTGGAATCCGGCAAGCTGGTGCCTGGCCATGTTGCGGCGGCACCGCTGTTGCATATCGAGGGCGATCAGGGGCAGGTGCGGATCAGCGGTGATGGCAGCCTGTCCGGCGTGCCGCTGAGTGCCAGCTGGCAGCAGAAGATCGGCAAGGATGCCGCGCCGGACAGCCGGGTCGAAGGGACAATCGAACTGTCGGCGGCGGCAGTGGAGGCTTTCAAAATCGGCCTGCCGCGCGGGGCTGTCACCGGCACGGCGCAGGGGCGCTATGCGGTGGATCTGAAGCCGGGTGCGCCGCCGCGGCTGGACCTGCAGTCGGATCTGCAGGGCGCAGGCCTGCGGATCCCGGAAATCAGCTGGCGCAAGCCGGAAGGCGCAGCCGGAAAGCTGTCGATGACCGCAACGCTGGCAGAAAGCGCCACGGTGGAGCGGCTGGAACTGGAGGCTCCGGGCCTGTCGGCCACGGGCCGGGTCACGACGCTTAAGACCGGCGGGCTGGATCAGGCAGTGTTCACTTCGGCACGGGCGGGCAACTGGTTCCAGGGCGCGGTAACCTTTACAGGCCGTGGCGCCGCGGCGCCGGCTATCGCGGTCACCGGCGGGCGGCTGGATCTGCACCGCTCCCCGTTCTCGGGTACGGCAAGCGGGGGCGGCAGCAGCCGCGGCGGCGATGTACCAGTGACGCTGCGGCTGCAGAATCTGCAAGTGACCGACAGCATCGGGCTGCAGAATTTCCAGGGCCGGTTTTCCACCCGCGGCGGCATGAACGGGGAGTTCACCGCACGTTTGAACGGTCAGACACCGGTGGCCGGCACGGTGGTGCCGCAGAACGGCGGCACCGCCTCGCGCATCCGGTCCAATGATGCGGGCGGGGTGTTCCGCTCTGCCGGGGTGTTCGGGCATGGACGCGGCGGCAGCTTTGATATGACCCTTGTGCCGGCAGCCGGTGCGCCGGGAGAATATGACGGCAGGGTCGCTGTCCGCAATATCCGGGTTCAAAACGCGCCGTCGATGGCGGCGATCCTGAATGCGATCAGCCTGGTGGGCCTGCTGGATGAGATGACCGGCCAAGGCATCCTGTTCACCAGCATGGAGGGGCGGTTCCGGCTGGGGGCCTCGCATCTGATCCTGCACCAGAGCAGCGCGGTCGGCCCGTCGATGGGGCTGTCGGTGGATGGCAACTACGATCTGAACAGCAGCCGTTTGAACATGCGCGGTGTGATCTCGCCGGTTTACCTTTTGAATGCCATCGGGCGGGTTCTGTCGCCGCGGGATGGCGAAGGGCTGTTCGGCTTCACCTTCACCCTGCGCGGCACTGCCGATGATCCCGTGGTAACCGTCAACCCGCTGGCCGGGCTGGCACCGGGGTTCCTGCGCGAGATCTTCCGCGGGCCGGCGCCGGCGGTGCCTGGCGACAACCGTGCTTTCTCTGCCGAGGGAGAGGTGCTGGAGGAGGGCCAGGAACAGGTGCGCGAACCGAGGAGCAGTGACAAGTAAACCTTGCGGCGGGCAAAAAACGCCATAGATTTTCCCCGCTGCACATCCTATAGCGCGCGCCATGAAACTCAGCGATTTTGACTTCGACCTGCCCGACGATCTGATTGCCACCCGGCCTGCCAATCCGCGCAGCTCGGCCCGCCTGCTGGTGGCCGACGGCGGAGCCCTGCATGACGGCCATGTGACCGACCTGGTCCATTGGCTGCAGCCCGGCGACCGGCTGGTGCTGAATGATACCAAGGTGATACCTGCACGCCTGAGCGGGCTGCGCCACCGCGACAGCGCGCAAGGCCCGGTGGCGGCAAAGATCGAGGCGACCCTGCTGGAGCCGCGCGCCGATGGAAGCTGGTCAGCGCTGCTGAAGCCATTGAAGAAGATCAAGGCGGGGGAGGAGATTGTCTTTTCCGAAGAACTGAGCGCCGCGCTCGAGGCCATCGAGGAAGGCCAGGGGCAGCTGCGCTTCAATCTGAGCGGCACCGACTTCGATACAGCGCTGGCAGAGGCCGGAGCGATGCCGCTGCCGCCCTATATCGCCGCCAAGCGGGCGGCGGATGAGCAGGACAAGACCGACTACCAGACCGTCTGGGCCAAGAATTCAGGTGCGGTTGCGGCGCCGACGGCGTCCCTGCACTTTGACACTCCGCTGCTGGAAGCACTGAAGGCGCGCGGGGTGGAGATTTCCTATGTCACGCTGCACGTGGGCGCCGGCACCTTCCTGCCGGTCAAGGTGGAGGATGTGACCACCCACCGGATGCACGCGGAATGGGGCAAGGTCAGCGAAGAGGCGGCAGCGGAGATTGCTGCCACCAAGGCTGCGGGAAGGCGGGTGATTCCGGTCGGCACCACCGCGCTGCGGCTGATCGAGAGCGCTGCTAAGGACGGGGAGATCCACGCCTGGGAAGGCGATACCGACATCTTCATCTATCCGGGGTTCGAGTTTCAGGTGGCGGATGCGCTGATGACCAATTTCCATCTGCCGAAATCGACGCTTCTGATGCTGGTTTCGGCGCTGATGGGGCAGGAGGAGATCCGCCGCATCTATGCCCATGCGGTGGAACAGCGCTACCGGTTCTTCTCTTACGGAGATGCGTCGCTTTTGATCCCGGCGAAGGCGAATACATCTCAGAAATGCGGCACGGAATCGTAGACAAGCGCCGCAACCAAGGAACCCTGAGAGCGCGCAAAGGGTTCATCAAACTGAAATCGGAATCGGCGATACCGGCCCGGCGGGCTTGATCGCCCGGACATAACAATCAAAGGTGTTGGCAGCCCGTCCCGTTGTGGAGGGCTGCTTTGCTTTCGAAGGAGGCATGAAATGCTGCAGGTGCTGTCGAGCGCATGGGCGCTGTTGCTGGGGGTTTGCTTGCTGATGGTGGGCAACGGACTGCAGGGCACCATGCTGGGTGTGCGCGGCGAGCTTGAGGGCTTTTCCACTTTCCAGATGTCGATCGTGATGGCGGCCTATTTCGTGGGCTTCCTGGGCGGCTCGCGGCTGGCGCCGGAGATGATCCGCCGGGTCGGCCATGTGCGGGTGTTTGCGGCGCTAGCCTCCTTCATCTCTGCGGTGATGATCTTGTACCCGCTGCTGCCCAACACCGTTGCCTGGGCGCTGGGGCGGATGATCATCGGCTTCTGCTTCTCGGGCGTGTATGTGACCGCCGAAAGCTGGCTTAACAACGCCGCCGACAACACCAACCGGGGCAAGGCGCTGTCGCTCTATATGATCGTGCAGACCATCGGCATCATCGCTGCCCAAATGATGATCCAGATCGGCGACCCGGCTGGTTACGAGGCCTTTATCATCGCGTCGATCCTGGTTTCGGTCTCCTTCGGGCCGATCCTGCTGTCGATCTCGCCCACGCCGGCGTTTGACACCACCAAGCCGATGACCCTGCGCAAGCTGTTTGAAACCTCACCGCTGGGCTGTGTCGGCATGTTCCTTTTGGGGGGGGTGTTCTCCGCCCAGTTCGGCATGAGCGCGGTTTACGGCTCTGCCGCCGGGCTGACGCTGTGGCAGCTGTCGGTTTTTGTCTCCACCTTCTATGTCGGTGCGATGCTGCTGCAGTACCCGCTGGGCTGGCTGTCGGACCGCATGGACCGCCGGGTTCTGATCCTGGGCGCTGCGCTGGCAGGCGGCGCCGGCGCGGTGATCGGGTTCCTGTTCGGTTTCGAATTCAAGATGCTGCTGGTGGCGGCTTTCTTCATCGGCGGCCTGTCGAACCCGCTCTATTCGCTGCTGATCGCCTATACCAACGACTATCTGGAACATGACGACATGGCGGCGGCCTCCGGCGGGCTGATCTTCATTAACGGTTTGGGCGCCATCGCCGGGCCGCTGATCACCGGCTGGCTGATGGAGGATGCGGTGTTCGGACCGGCAGGGTTCTTCACCTTCATCGGCGCGCTGATGTTTGCGATGGCAGCCTATGCCGCCTACCGCGCGACGCAGCGGGCCTCGACCCCGGTGGGCGAGACCGGCGCCTATGCGGTGATGTCGCCGGCGGTGTCGCCGGTGGCGGTGGAATTTGCCCAGGAATACGCCATCGAGAGCGAGCTGGAAGAGCAAGAAACTGCTCAAGAAGCAGGCTGATTGCGCTAACCGACCGGAATTGTGAGGATTATTTCACACAGAGGGCTTGTCTGACGCAATTTGTGACCCAAGCTTACTTGTAAACGGTATGTAAATTGGCCTGAAGTTAAGGTCAGGAGAAACTTGGAGTTACGACCGATGGCTGGTCCCGAAGAGATACTTGCATTCTGGCTCGACAAAGTCGGGGAGAAGGGATGGTATCTGCAGGATGACGCGCTGGATCAGGAGATCCGCGAAAAGTTCCAAAGCACCTGGGAGGCAGCCTGCGAGGGCCGGTTCTCCTTCTGGCTCACATACCCGAGCGGCACGCTGGCCTATATCATCCTGATGGACCAGTTCCCGCGCAACATGTTCCGCGGCGATGCCCGGGCCTTTGCTTCCGATCGGGCAGCGCTGTCGGCAGCGAAGATCGCGATCAACAAGAACTGGGACCTGAAGATCGACGAGCCGGCCCGGCAGTTCTTCTACTTGCCGCTGATGCATTCGGAAAACCTCTGCGACCAGGAACGCTGCATCCGGCTGATGATGGAGCGGATGCCGGAGAGCGGCACCGGCAACCTGCTGCACGCGCGCGCTCACCGAGAAGTGATCCGCCAGTTCGGCCGCTTCCCCTACCGCAACGAAGTCCTGAGCCGCGCCAGCACCAGTCCGGAACGGGACTATGTGCAGGCCGGCGGCTATGGCGAGACCGTGCGGCAGATGCAAGCGGCCGGCTGACTCCGGCGATGCCCGAAGATTTGACCGCCGCGCTCTGGAAACGGGCGCGGCGTTTTTTTTGGCGGCCCTTGTGCCGGGGGTGTGTTTGCGGCAGGGAAGCGGTCCCTGATTTCAGACACCCATTTGAGGCCCCTATGACCCTTCCGCCTTTCCCGATGACCGGCAGCTGCCGCTGCGGCGCCACAGAAATCGAAGCCGCCATGCCGCCGCTGCTGACCGCTGCCTGCCATTGCCGCGGCTGCCAGAAGATGAGCGCCAGCGCGTTTTCCCTGACCGCGATGTTCCCGTCAGAGGCGTTCCGCGTTGTGCAGGGCACTCCGGTTGCAGGCGGCGCAAAGGGCGAAGACCTGGCGCACTACTGCTGCCCGGAGTGCCTAACGTGGATGTTCACCCGGATCAGCGGCGTTGAGGCCTTTGTGAACGTGCGCCCGACGATGTTCGCGGACACAAGCTGGTTCACCCCCTTCATCGAAACCTGGACTGCGGCCAAGCATCCCTTTGCCTTCGTTGACGCTGAGCACAGCTTCGAGCACTTCCCCTCGATGGAAGAATTCGGCGGGCTTCTGGAGGCCTATGCTGCCAAGGGCTGACCGCGGATCAGCTTTCGCCTGAACCGCACGCGCTGCCTTCTTTCAGCAGAGGCGCGGCCCGGATGATCCGGCCGGCTAGTTCCGCGGCACCGGCCCGCGCGGCCTCAGCCGCGGCCTGCTGCGGCAGCGCGCGCATTTCCGAGACGCTGGCCTGTAATTGCGCCAAGCGCTCCTCCAGTTTGTCGAACCGGGCGGCAGACGCCGTGCCTTCCGTTAGCGAACCGCGCAAAGCAGCGACCTCCGCCTGCAGGCCTGTCACGGAGGTGCGCAGCGGCGTAACGCGGTCCGCTAGGGCCGCAGCGTTGGCGGTGACGCCTTCGGCAGCGGCCATCAGCTTCCATCCCAGGAACAGGCAGAGCGCGAGCAGGATCAGGGTGGCATTCAAAAGCGTCTTGGTGAGGTCGTAAAGTATTTTGGCCATAAACATCCAGTCCGGGGTTGTGGATTGAAGGAAGCTTACGGCCTATGGTGGCCTGGAGCTGCCCGGGCTGCCAAGCGGAAACCTGCCGGAAAATGCAAGGCCGCTATGCCGCAGCACAGGGTGATTGCAGTGCAGCGAAAACTAGTTTAACGGTAAACTAGTTTTGGAACCTGTTCGAGGGCGAGGGAGCAACATGGCCGCACAATCTTATGACGTGATCGTAATCGGCGCAGGACCGGGGGGCTATGTCGCCGCCATCCGCGCGGCGCAGCTGGGCCTCAAAACCTGCGTGGTCGAGCGCGAGCACCTGGGCGGCATCTGCCTGAACTGGGGCTGTATCCCGACCAAGGCGCTGCTGCGGTCGTCGGAAGTGTTCCACCTGATGGAGCGGGCCAAGGATTTCGGCCTGAAGGCTGAGAATGTCGGCTATGACCTGAATGCGGTGGTCAAACGCTCGCGCGGGGTGGCGAAACAGCTGTCCTCCGGCATCGGCCACCTGATGAAGAAGAACAAGATCGACGTGGTGATGGGCGAAGCGTCCATTCCGGCCAAGGGTAAGGTGTCGGTCAAGACCGACAAGGGCACGCAGGAGCTGACCGCCAAGAACATCGTGCTGGCCACCGGCGCCCGCGCCCGCGAACTGCCGGGGCTGGAAGCGGACGGCGATCTGGTCTGGACCTACAAGCACGCGCTGCAGCCGGTGCGGATGCCCAAGAAGCTGCTGGTGATCGGCTCCGGCGCCATCGGCATCGAATTTGCCAGCTTCTACAATACGCTGGGTGCCGAAACGACAGTGGTTGAGGTGATGGACCGGGTGCTGCCGGTCGAGGACGCGGAAATCTCCGCCTTCGCCAAGAAGGCCTTTGTCAAACAGGGCATGAAGATCATGGAGAAAGCCATGGTCAAGCAGCTGGACCGCGGCAAGGGCAAGGTGACCGCCCATATCGAGGTCGGGGGCAAGGTGGAGAAGCAGGAATTCGACACTGTGATCTCCGCCGTGGGGATCGTCGGCAACGTCGAGGGCCTGGGGCTGGAAGAGCTGGGCGTCAAGGTCGACCGGACCCATGTAATCACCGACGAATTCTGCCGCACCGGCGTCGACGGCCTTTATGCCATCGGCGACATCGCCGGCGCGCCCTGGCTGGCGCATAAGGCATCCCACGAGGGTGTCATGGTGGCCGAGCTGATCGCGGGCAAGCACGCGCACCCGGTGAAGCCCGAAAGCATTGCCGGCTGCACCTACTGCCAGCCGCAGGTCGCCTCTGTCGGCTATACCGAGGCCAAGGCCAAGGAGCTGGGCTACGACATCAAGGTCGGCCGCTTCCCCTTCATCGGCAACGGCAAGGCGATTGCGCTGGGGGAGGCCGAGGGCATGGTCAAGACCATCTTTGATGCCAAGACCGGCGAACTGCTGGGCGCCCACATGGTCGGCGCCGAAGTGACCGAGATGATCCAGGGCTATGTGGTCGGCCGCCAGCTGGAGACCACCGAGGAAGACCTGATGAACACCGTCTTCCCGCACCCGACGCTGAGCGAGATGATGCATGAATCGGTGCTCGACGCCTATGGCCGGGTGATCCATATGTAAGCTGCCGGTGGCAGCAGCGATCCGAAAAGGCGGCCTGCTGAGGACCGCCTTTTCTACGTGGAACTGTTCTCTACAGGGGCGCTGCGTCAGAATATTCCGGCCCTCTGGCCTCTGGCGGAACGCTGGGGTAACCAGGGGCAGAATACGAACAATCAGAGGCAGCGGTCATGATGGCATCCGGGAAAACCCGCTGGGGCGCGATCCTGGCGGTCTGGGCGGCCGGCCTGGGCGCTGCCGCACAATACGGCAAGGTCTCGGTTGTCTTTGAACAGCTTGGCGCGCTGTATCCGGAGGCCGGCGCGGCGCTGAGCCTGAGTGTGTCGATGACCGGCGTGCTGGGCATTGTGATGGGCGCGGTGGCCGGGCTGGTTGTCTCTGCCTTCGGATACCGGCGTGCGCTGGTCTGGGCGCTGTGGACCGGCGCCGCGATGTCGGCGCTACAGGTGCTGCATCTGCCCTACGGGCTGTTTCTGGCCACCCGGGTGGCGGAAGGCCTGTCGCATCTGGGCATCGTGGTGGCCGGTCCGACGCTGATGGCGCTTTTGGCTGATGACAGGCAGCGAGGCACCGCGCTGACGGTGTGGAGCACGTTTTTCGGCGTTGCCTTTGCGCTGCTCAATTGGCTGGGGCTGCCGCTGGTGGCGTCCCACGGGCTGCTGGCGCTGTTTGCTGCCCATGCGGTGCTGATGGCGGCGCTGGCGGTGCTGCTGCACTGGGCGATGCGGGACCTGCCGGTGCCGCCGCGCCAGCCTATGCCGCAGCTGGCAAACCTGCCGGCGCTGCATCTGCGAATCTACCGCTCGCCGTTCAAGCTGGCGCCGGCCGCGGGCTGGCTGTTTTACACCACCTGTTTTGTGGCGCTGCTGACGGTGCTGCCGCCGCATCTGCCGGAGGGGCAGCGGGCCTTTGTGATGGGGGCGTTTCCGCTGATCTCCATTGCCTCTTCGATGGTGATCGGCGTGGCGCTGCTGCGGGTGATGCCGGCGGTGCAGCTGATCCAGTTGGGGTTTGCGCTTTGCGCCGCGGCGGGCCTGTGGCTGTGGATGATGCCGGGGGATTGGCTGGCCTGCTTTGCGCTGGCCGCCGCCTTTGGGCTGGTGCAGAGCGGCAGCTTTGCCTCGGTGCCGCAGCTGAACACCACTGCGGCGGACCAGGCCGAGTCCAATGGTGCCATGTCGCAGGCGGGCAATGCCGGAAATGTGATCGGCACGCCGCTGCTGCTGGCGTCGCTGGGGGTTGCAGGCTACGGCGGCATGATGCTGGTGGTCTGCGTGCTGTTCCTGGCGGGCATCCTGGTGCATCAGCTGCTGGCCACGCGGCGGAGGGCCTGGGCCTAGGCGCCGCTCCCGCCCGTCACCGGTCCCCTTTGGAGACCGTCTTCCGTTGGGCCGGGCGCCGCGGGGGGCGCGGCGCGCCGGAAATCGCACCGGATTCCGGGCAGGCAAACGCGTGTTTTCCGGCTGCTGCCAGCTGCTGTCAGCAAACTTCATCCTGTTCGTGCAATGTTCTCATTTTGCCCTTGGCGTTTTCCACAGCATTCCCTATCTGTAGGGCGGGCGTCCGCCAAGGGTTCGGCGGCGCGGGTACGGGGGCATTATGGCTGAGCTGAAATCCATCGAAGTGCGCGGCGCGCGCGAGCACAATCTGAAGAGCATCGACGTGGATATTCCGCGCGATGAGCTGGTGGTGATCACCGGCCTTTCGGGTTCGGGCAAGTCCTCGCTGGCATTCGATACCATCTATGCCGAGGGCCAGCGCCGCTATGTGGAATCTCTCAGCGCCTATGCGCGCCAGTTCCTCGACATGATGGAAAAGCCGGATGTGGACCATATCAGCGGGTTGTCTCCGGCGATTTCGATCGAGCAGAAGACAACCTCGAAGAACCCGCGCTCCACCGTTGGCACGGTGACGGAGATCTATGACTATCTGCGCCTTTTGTTTGCCCGAGCGGGCACGCCCTATTCCCCGGCCACCGGGCTGCCGATCGAAGCGCAGCAGGTGCAGGACATGGTCGACCGGATCATGGAGATGGAGGAGGGCACCCGCGGCTACCTGCTGGCGCCGATCGTGCGCGACCGCAAGGGCGAGTACAAGAAGGAATTCCTGGAATTGCGCAAGCAGGGCTTTCAGCGGGTGAAGGTGGACGGCGCGTTCTATGAACTGGACGAGCCGCCGGTGCTGGACAAGAAGTTCCGCCATGACATCGACGTGGTGGTCGACCGTCTGGTGGTTCGCGAAGGCATGGAGACGCGGCTGGCCGACAGTTTGCGCACCGCGCTGGACCTCGCCGACGGCATTGCCATTCTGGAAACCGCGCCCAAGGAGGGCGAGCCGGAGCGGATCACCTTCAGCGAAAATTTTGCCTGCCCGGTCAGCGGCTTCACCATCCCGGAGATCGAGCCGCGGCTGTTTTCCTTCAACGCGCCGTTCGGGGCCTGTCCGGAATGCGACGGGCTGGGAGTTGAACTGTTCTTTGACGAACGCCTGGTGGTGCCGGACCAGAGCCTGAAGGTCTATGACGGCGCGCTGGCGCCCTGGCGCAAGGGCAAGTCGCCTTATTTCCTGCAGACCATCGAGGCCATCGCGCGGCACTACGAGTTCGACAAGAACACCGTCTGGAAGGACCTGCCCGAGAAGGTGCAGAAGGTGTTTCTGTACGGTTCCGGCGAGGAGGAGATCCTGTTCCGCTATGACGAGGGCGGGCGGGTCTACCAGGTGGAGCGGACGTTTGAGGGTGTCATCCCGAACATGGAGCGGCGCTACCGCGAAACCGATTCCAACTGGATCCGCGAGGAATTCGAGCGCTACCAGAACAACCGACATTGCCATCACTGCGAGGGCTACCGGCTGCGCGACGAGGCGCTGGCGGTGAAGATTGCCGGCGTGCATGTGGGGCAGGTGGTGCAGCTGTCGATCCGCGAGGCGCTGGCCTGGATCGAAGATGTGCCGAACCACTTGAGCCAGCAGAAGCAGGAAATCGCCCGCGCCATCGTCAAGGAGATCCGCGAGCGGCTTGGTTTCCTGAATAACGTGGGCCTTGAATACCTTACGCTGTCCCGTTCATCCGGCACCCTGTCCGGCGGCGAGAGCCAGCGGATCCGTCTGGCGAGCCAGATCGGCTCTGGCCTGACAGGGGTTCTCTACGTTCTGGACGAGCCGTCGATCGGGTTGCACCAACGCGACAACGATCGGCTGATCGGCACCCTGAAGAACCTGCGCGACCAGGGCAACACGGTGATCGTGGTGGAGCATGACGAGGACATGATCCGCCAGGCGGATTATGTGTTCGACATCGGCCCCGGCGCCGGGGTGCATGGCGGCGAGGTGGTGAGCCACGGCACGCCGCAGATGATTGCCTCTGATGCAGGTTCGATCACCGGCCAGTATCTGGCAGGCACGCGGGAGATCGCGGTGCCCACGAAGCGACGCAAGGGCAACAAGAAGAAGATCAAGGTGGTCAAGGCCACCGGCAACAATCTGAAAGAGGTGACGGCCGAATTCCCGCTGGGCAAGTTCGTCTGCGTGACCGGCGTGTCCGGCGGCGGCAAGTCGACGCTGACCATCGAGACGCTGTTCAAGACCGCCTCGATGCGGCTCAATGGCGCGCGCCAGACGCCTGCGCCTTGCGAGAGCATCAAGGGGCTGGAGCATCTGGACAAGGTGATCGACATCGACCAGCGCCCGATCGGGCGCACGCCGCGGTCGAATCCCGCGACCTACACCGGCGCCTTCACCCCGATCCGCGACTGGTTTGCCGGACTGCCGGAGGCCAAGGCGCGCGGCTACAAGCCCGGGCGGTTCTCCTTCAACGTCAAGGGCGGCCGCTGCGAGGCCTGCCAGGGCGACGGCGTCATCAAGATTGAGATGCATTTCCTGCCCGATGTCTATGTGACCTGCGAGACCTGCAAGGGCGCGCGATACAACCGCGAGACTCTGGAGATCAAGTTCAAGGGCAAGAGCATTGCCGATGTGCTTGATATGACTGTGGAAGATGCGCAGACCTTCTTCCAGGCGGTACCTGCGATCCGCGACAAGATGGACGCGCTGATGCGGGTGGGCCTTGGCTATATCAAGGTGGGCCAGCAGGCGACGACGCTGTCCGGCGGAGAGGCACAGCGGGTGAAACTGTCCAAGGAGCTGTCGAAACGCTCCACCGGGCGGACGCTGTATATTCTGGATGAGCCGACCACCGGCCTGCATTTCGAGGACGTTAAGAAGCTCTTGGAAGTGCTGCATGAGCTGGTGGAGCAGGGCAATTCGGTGGTGGTGATCGAGCACAATCTGGATGTGGTCAAAACTGCCGACTGGATCATCGACATCGGCCCGGAGGGCGGCGACGGCGGCGGCGAGATCGTGGCGGCGGGCACGCCGGAAGCTGTGGCCGATGAGGTGCGCAGCCACACCGGGCGCTATCTGAAGGACATTCTGGCGGCTCGGAAAGTGGCTGCGGAATGAAATTGGCAGGGCTTGCGGCAGGTTTGATACTGATGCTGCAACCTCCATCTGCGAATGCTGAACGTGTTGCCAAGTGCTTCTTCGGGGCAAGGGATCTGTGTGAATGCAGTGCGTTGTTTACTGTGTTGGAGACCGAAGAAACCGCTGAAGGCCGCCGGCAAATTCAAGAGTGGCGTGCGCTGTCGGGGAAGCTTCGGTTTTGGTTCTACCCTGTCATGGGGAAGGAACTTGGGGACCGCCTGACAGACGCCAGAATCTACGAGTGGCGGATCTTGACTTCAACGATTGAGACAAAACGCGAGTTTGCTCAGGTTGTGTCCAGCTGTGCCCGTGTCTGGGACAATACGCTTACGTGTTTGCCAGTCTCCATTGGCCCTTGAGCCGTCAAGCCAGCTGAATTTATCGTTTTAGCGGGCTAGACCCTTGCCGGGGACGGGGCGCGTGTGCCCCCTTTCTTTTGCGATGCGCCGCAGCTAGGCTTGGCTGCTGAGTGAGCTTGCACATTTCCGGGCCGTGCGGGTTCTGGCAGCGCTGCACGCGGGTTACTTGGGTAAATCGCCTGCGGCACCGATCAGGCGCAGCACCTTCTGCGTTTCACGGTTCACCTGATAGACGTAGCCGCCGGCCTGCACATAGGTGCCATAGGGGTCCGGCGCCCAATGGCCCGGCTCGCCGATCCAGGTGTAATCATCCAGGATGTGGTCGCCGCGGCGGTAGAACTTCTTGGCGACCGGCCCGGGCGTGCATTGAGAGGCTTTCATTGCCAGCCCCTGTGGGCATTCCAAAGAGTCCTTTTCCGGACCGCCATTGCCGGCGGCCAGCGGAATCGCCAGCGCGCTGGCGGCGGCAAGTACAGTGATGGGAACAAGGCGGCGTAACATTTACAGCGGGTCCTCTTTGCGCTGCCCTTCAAATAACGGGTCCGGCGGCAAAGCCAAGGGTGCTGAAAACGGGAAGCGGCGGGTTGCCGGTTGCAGGTCAGGCGGTGGCAAGAACCCGCGCTTCAAAGCTGCGAAGCGAGAGCCGGACGGCACTTCCGTAGCCGCGGCTGTTTTCAGCGCAGAGTTCCGGGAACAATTCGCGGATTTCCGCCTGCGTGCCGGCATCAAAGCCGACAGCGGTTTCGGGTCCGGGCTGGTAGCTTTCACTGAGGGCGCCGTTGGCCCAGACGATCTGGTGGCTGCCGAACAGAAGGTGGAAATAGTCTGCTTTCTGCATCTCCAGTGCCGGGCGCACGGTCTTGTCGTTGACCAGATCCTTGGCCTTGACCAGGACTTCCTCCTGGCCGAACAGAAGATCCGCCAGCGGGCCGGACACGACCATCCGGTGCTGCGGGGAAACATAAAGGTCGCGGTCATTGCCGCAGCTGCCCTTGGCAAAACGGATTGGGGCGGTTTCGGCCGTGCACGCCGTGCTGCGGCTGCCGGTCCATTGCAGCACCTGCGGGCCGTTGTCGTAGGTCAGAACTTCCATGCCCGGGCGCAGGTCCTCGACTGTGATCTCGCCGTCAGGGGTCCGGATCAGCGTGCCGCGAAGGAAGCAGGGCACGGTCTGATTGATCTCCACCAGGCCGGTATCCGAGTTCCCTTCGCCGTTGTCTGCGGTGTAGTTGAAGTAGACGGTTTCCAGGTCGCCGTCAGTGACCACAGTCAGGGTTCCGTCGGCATTCAGGGTGATCTGCTGGCCGGTGGCCAGCGTAACGGTGTCCCCGGCTGAGACCGCCTGATCGTTGATATGGGTGATGGTCAGCGTGCCGGAAGTGGTTGTGTCGTTATCCAGAACGTCAATCACCCTGGTCTTGTTGATTGCGATGTCTTCCTGGTCGTCCTGGGCAACCATGGCGGTCTGTACCGAGCCGCCGGCTATCAGCAGGTTGGTGTCATAGCTGCTGTCGGAGGTATCGGCGACACCGATCTTCAATGAGTTGATTTCACCGGCGTTAACAGGTGCAACAAAAGTCAGGGTGATGGTGAAGCCATCCATCTCCGTGTTGTACTGGTCGCCGGTATTGTCGACATAGACGTTCTCGGTGCCGTCATTGATGTTGCCGATCGAGGCGGTGCCGTCGCCTATGGAAACCTGTGCCTCGACCCCGTTTACCCAGACCCCAATGACGTCGTTGTATTGGGAATTGGCGAACTCCGGATATTCCTCGGAGGAGAGCACGAAGTCGATGGTCAGCGTGTCGCCGTCCGGGACAAAGTCGATCTCCAGGAAGGACGCATCATAGGTGCTTGCGCCTGCCAAGGAGTCAAAATCTGAATCCCCGTTGACGCCGCTGGTGTTGGTGGACGTGTTGGTATTCTGGTTGGTGTTGGTGGACCCGTCGCTGTTGGTGAAGTCGCGGGCATGGCCGGTGGACAGGATGACGCCTGAATCCGCAGGTGCAACGCCCGGGGTTGTCGTGTCGGCGCCCGAATAGATGCCGGAGGACAGGGTATCACCGCTGTAGGAGGCGCTGGTAACCGTGACGCCGTCGCCAAAAATTTCCTCTGCCATCTGGGCGGCAGTGGCATTTGTGTCGATGTTCAGCTCGGTTGCAGTCGCCATGCGTACAGTCTCGGTCCAGGAACAGGAAAAACGTCCGGCTTCCGGAATGGAGCTGAAATGAGACCGAAATGTGGCCGGGTGGCGTCTAAATCCGGGAGTTTAGTCGAATTTAAGCGGAATTGTCCGAAAGCCCGCAAAACCTAGGCCGGCCCCGTTCGGGACCGGCCTTGCGCAGTGGTAATTGGGCGCTGGCTGCGCAGGCGCGTCTCAGCCCTTGCGGCTGCGCTTTTCGAACCGGGGCAGCATGGCGGAGAAATCCATGCCCTTGCCGTCTTCGTCTTCGACGAATTTCTTGTAGAGCGCCATTGCCAGTTCACCCATCGGGGTGTCTGCATCGGCGCTCTCAGCCGCCTGCTGGCTGAGGCCCAGATCCTTGAGCATCAGCTCCGCCGCAAAACCGGGCTGGTAGTTGTTGTCGGCGGGCGACTGCGGGCCAACGCCGGGGGCCGGGCAATAGGCGTTCATGGTCCAGCTGTAGCCGGAGGAGGTGGAGACCACGTCGAACATCTTCTGCCGGTCGAGGCCCAGCTTGTCTGCCAGCGCAAAGGCTTCGCAGGTGGCGATCATGGTGACGCCGAGGATCATGTTGTTGCAGATCTTGGCCGCCTGGCCGGCGCCGGCCTCGCCGCAATGCACGGCCTTCTGGCCCATGATATCGAACAGCGGTTCCGCCGCGGCAAATGCCTCTGCCGAGCCGCCGGCCATGAAGGTGAGGGTGCCGCCGGCCGCGCCGCCGATGCCGCCGGAGACCGGAGCGTCAACAGACAGAAGGCCTGCAGCCTCGGCCTGTTCGGCCACAGCACGGGCGGAATCGACATCGACGGTGGAGCAGTCGATGAAGGCGGCGCCCCTGGCCATAGCCGGGATCACCTCTGCCGCGACAAGGCGCAGGATGGCGCCGTTGGGCAGCATGGTGATGACCGCATCAGCGCCTGCGGCGGCCTCAGGACCGGAGGCGGCCATGGTCACGCCCTCGATGCTGACGTCGGCCATGTCGAAGCCGGTGACTTCATGGCCTGCCTTGGCGAGGTTGGCGGCCATCGGCCCGCCCATGTTGCCCAGTCCGATAAATCCGATCTTCATTGCATGTCCTCCTCAAATGTCAGCGCATCAGCGCCCAGGGGCGCCAGCATGTCGTCAACCGCCTGCACAGGCACGGCCTGGCCCGCATATTGCCATTGCGGATTGCGGTCCTTGTCAATGATCTGGGCCCGGATTCCCTCCAGAAAATCGCTTTGTTCCATGGCGCGGTAGGTATAGCGGTATTCCAGGTCCAGCGCCCGGCGGATTGCGGGGCCATCGGTGCGCAGGCGGCGCAGCATCTCCAGCGTGCAGGCCATAGACAACGGCGAGTTGCGTTTCAGCGATTTCAGCGCACCCGCGGCAAACTCGCTGCCTTCAGCTTCTAGCCCCGAAAGGATATCTTCCAGGCTGTCCTTGCCAAAATGCCTGGCGGTGTCCGCGCGAAGCGTGCGCAGTTTACCCTCTGGCGCGGGCTGAGCGCTCTCCTCCACCAGCTTGGCGCTGCCGGATTCCTGCAGGGCAGCGATCAGCGCGGGCCATTGCTCCTGCGGGACGAAGTAATCGGCAAAGCCTGCAAGGATTGCATCATCGGCGCCCATCCGCGCGGCCGTCATGCCGAGGTATTCGCCCAGGTGATCCGGCGCCAGCGCCAGCATCAGCGAGCCGCCCACATCCGGCACCAGACCGATGCCGACCTCCGGCATAGCGATCTGGCTGCTTTCGCTTACCACCCGGTGGGTACCATGGCAGCCGATGCCGACGCCGCCGCCCATGGTGAAGCCCTGCATGAAGCTGATCACCGGTTTCTTGTATTCGAAGATCCGCGCGTTCAGCCGGTATTCATCGCGCCAGAAAGTGCGGCCATAGGAATAGTCGCCCTTGGTGCCGGTGTCATAGAGCTCGGCAATGTCGCCGCCGGCGCAGAAGGCCTTGTCGCCCTCGGCGTCAATCACCACCAGCTTGACGGTGTCGTCGCTGGCCCATTCGCGCATGGCGGCGTCGATCGCCATGCACATGCCGTAGCTAATCGCGTTCAGCGCCTTGGGGCGGGTGAAGGTGATGCGGCCGGCGTGGCCGGCTTTGCGGATATGGATGTCACTCATCTTGTGTGCTCCATCAGTATTTCTTGCCATGCATTCTGGAGCAGGGCGGGTCAGCCTGCAATCAGCTGGCGCGCGATAATCAGGCGCATGATCTCATTGGTGCCTTCCAGGATCTGGTGCACCCGCAGGTCGCGCACGATCTTCTCGACGCCGTAGTCGGCCAGATAGCCGTAGCCGCCGTGCAGCTGCAGGCAGCCGTTGGCGACGTCAAAGGCGGTGTCGGTGACCATCAGCTTGGCCATGGCGCAGAACTTGGTGGCGTCATGGGCGCCGGTGTCCAGCTTCCACGCCGCCTGGCGCAGGAAGGTGCGGGCGGCTTGCAGGCGGGTTTCATATTCCGCCAGCCGGAACTGCAGCGCCTGGAACTGATTGATGGATTTGCCGAAGGCCTTGCGCTCGGACATGTATTGCACGGTCTGGTCCAGCGCCGCCTGGGCGCCGCCCAGAGCGCCGGCGGAGATATTCAGGCGGCCGCCGTCAAGGCCGGCCATCGCATAGGAGAAACCCTTGCCTTCTTCGCCGATCAGGTTGTCCGCCGGGATGGCGCAATCGTCGAATTGCACCTGAGAAGTCGGCTGGGCCTTCCAGCCCATCTTGTCCTCCAGAGCGCCGAAGGAGAGGCCGGGGGTGCCGTCCTCGACCACCACGGTGGAGATCCCCTTGGGGCCGTCTTCACCGGTGCGGCACATCACGACATAGGCGTCGGAGTAGGAACCGCCGGAGATGAAAGCCTTGGTTCCGTTCAGCACATAGCCCTCATTGCTGCGCTCGGCGCGGGTTTTGAGCGCCGCCGCATCGGAGCCGGAGCCGGGTTCGGTCAGGCAGTAGGAGAAGATCTTCCCCATGGTGCACAGGCTCGGCAGCCATTTCTGCTTGGTCTCCTCGGAGCCGAACTTGTCGATCATGCCGCCGCACATGTTGTGGATCGACAGGAAGGAGCCGACTGCAGGGTCGGCCATCGCCAGCGCTTCGAACACCAGGGTGGCGTCCAGACGCGTAAGGCCGGAGCCGCCGTATTCCTCAGAGACATAAAGCCCGCCAAAACCCAGCTCCGCCAGTTTCGGCCACAGCGATTTGGGGATGGTGCCTGCTTTTTCCCATTCACGGGAATGCGGTGCGATGTTTTCCTGGCCGAATGCATGGGCCATGTCGAAAATGGCCTGCTGTTCCTCTGTCAGTGCGAAATCCATGCGCCGCTCCTCCCGTCGATCAGATGAATTGAACAGTTGTTTATTTAATACCCGCCGGCGGACGCTGAGGCAAGCTGCGCGAATGCAAAGCCGCCGTGCAGCAATGCCGCGGCTTCCCGCCCCGGGGTCAGGAGAAAATTAAGAAACTTCGGCGAAACTCTGTCTCAAACCGGTCAAGTGCAGGCGAACCCTGCACCATGCATTCCAAAAGGAGCAGGCGACGTGTCAAATTCAGGGGCGCAGCACTTTCTGGCATCCAACCTCAGCGGGTCCGCTAAGGGAGGTGGCAAAACACCGGATTTCCCGGCGGCTGTGGCCAGCAATGAACGGGCGAATTTCACAATGGCCATGCGCCACGGCCTGCTGAAATCAAGCGACGTTCCGGTCCGTGAACAAGTGGTGCGCCTGATGAAACTGTCGCGCCGCAAGGCGGTGGAGCGCAGCTTCAAGGATGCGGTCTATCTGATGGAGCAGGCGATGGAACTGGATCCCAAGAACCGGTCGATCCATACCGCGCTGGGTGAGATCTATGAACTGATGGAGAAGCGCGACAAGGCGATTCTCTGCCATGTCGAGGCGCTGCGGCTGGAGCCGCAGAACCCGGAATGCCTGGCCTATATCGGCAGCTACCTGATGCGGATCGGGCAGGATGAGGAAGCCATCAACTACTTCCAGGACTGCCTGAAGTTCGCGCCGTCGAACGAAGTTGTCTTTGCCCGCATGATGCACCTGAAGCGGCGCAAATGCGACTGGTCCGAATTCGGCAAGGCCCGCAAGAAGATCAAGAACTTCTCCAAGGTCATGAAAGCGATCGACCCGTTCTCCTTCCTGAGTGTGGTGGACGATCCGGAGATGCAGAAACAGTATTCCGTGCTTGCCGCCAATGCCAACAAGGTCTGCAAGGAAGAGACCGCCAGCTTTACTGCGCCGCTGGCAAAGAAAGACAAGATCCGGATCGGGTATTTCTCCTGCGACTTCCTGGATCACGCGACAATGTACCTGATCGGCCGGATGTTCGAACTGCATGACCGGGACAGGTTCGAGATCTACATCTACGACTACGGCGCCATGAACCAGCAGCAGGGACGCCTGCGGGCGGAACAATCCGCGGATGTCTACCGGCAGGTCGGCGGCGTCGCCAGCGAGACAATTGTCGAGCAGGTGCGGGCGGACGGGCTGGACATTGCCATCGACCTGAAGGGGCACACCAAGGGCAACCGGATCAACCTGTTCGACCACCGGATGGCGCCGGTTCAGATTTCCTATCTCGGCTATCCCGGCACCTCTGGTGTGGACGCGATCGACTACATGGTTGCCGACCCGGTTGTGGTGCCGCCGAAGTACCGCAAGCACTACACCGAAAAAGTCCTCTATATGCCGGACTGCTACCAGTCGAACGACGACAGCCGCAAGGCCTCCGAGGATGTGCCCACGCGGGCGGAGGTGGGCCTGCCGGAAGATGCGCTGGTGTTCTGCTCTTTCAACAGCCCCTACAAGGTGTCGCCGGAGGAATTCGACATCTGGATGAAGCTGATGAAACTGGTGCCGGACAGTGTGCTGTGGTTCTACGCTGCCCATGACGACATCCGCGGAAACATCCGCGCCGAAGCCAAGCGGCGGGGCGTCAGCCCGGAGCGGATCGTCTTTGCCGGTTTCGCCCAGCAGGCGGAGCACCTGGCTCGTCTGCCGCTGGCGGACGTTTTCCTCGACACCTTCGCGGTCAACGCCCACACCACCGCGAGTGATGCGCTGTGGGCAGGTGTTCCCGTCGTCACCAAGGTTGGCAAGCAGTTTGCGGCGCGGGTTGCCGCAAGCCTGCTGCATTCCATCGGAATGGATGAGCTGACCACCACAACACCGCAGCAGTATCAGGCGCTGGCCCTGAAGCTGGCCCGCGACAAGGAATATCTTGCGGATGTGAAGGCGCGGGTGCGTCAGGGGATCGAGACCGGCCCGCTTTATGATACGGAGAAGTTCACCCGCAACTTCGAGGCGCTGCTGGAGAAGACGCTGGAACGGTTCAATGCCGGGCTGAAACCGGACCACATCAGCCTGAGCTGACGCAATGGCATACCGAAAAAGGGCGCGGGAAATTCCCGCGCCCTATTCATTTGGGGCCATCCGCTGCCGGCAGCCGGATCAGAGCAGCCGCACCTGGGTGCCGATCTGCACCAGTTCGTACAGCTCTTCTACGTGCTGGTTATAGAGGCCGATGCAGCCGGAGGAGCTTTGCCGCCCGATTTTTCGGGTGTCATGGGTGCCGTGCACCAGGTAGGCCGGCCAGTCCAGATACATCGCGCGGGTGCCCAAGGGGTTGTTCGGAACGCCGCCTTCGATGCGTTCCGGCAGCGTGGGATCACGTTCCCGCATCGAGGCGGTCGGGGTCCAGCTGGGGTTCTCCGCCTTGCGAACGATCTCGCTGTAACCGCGTTTGGTCAGGTCTTCGGTCATCGGCACCGAGGAGGGGAACAGCCGGTAGGTTTCACCATCCGGTCCCCAGTAATGCAGCGCGCGGGAGCTGATATCCGCCAGCAGGCAGCCCGCGCCCAGGGTCTCGAAATGGTCCTGCCAGTTCTGCTGGGTGAATGCGGAAGTATTGCGCTGCACCGGCACTTCCTCGCGAATCGCCGGTTCGTTCTGCGGGAAGGCGTCGGTCGACTGCGCGCGCAGAAGGGTCGGGGTGGCCAGGGTGGCACCGAGGCCCATCAGGGTTGCGCGGCGGGTGATGCGGGGTTTGGTCATGTTGCCTCTACCGTGCTGCTCGAAAACTCCGCCGCAAGATAATCATGGCTGCGGTTTTTCCTAGGGTCGGCATAGCGGAAACTCCGCTGCTCACAAGGTTGTGTTTTCCCAGGTGGCAGAAGATTGCCGCCCGGAACCTGTTTACAGGTCAGGCCGGAAGGCTGCGGGCCTGGGAGAAGGACAATAGGCGCTTGCTGTCCTCGTCCCACAGATGCAGCCGGGCGTTGGTCAGGCTTTCACGGATGGTCATCCGGTTGCCTTCGGCCAGCTCCGCATGGTCTCGCAGCACTTCGGGCAGCCGGTAGAACGGGATCCGGCTGTACAGGTGGTGCACATGGTGGATACCGATATTGGCGCTGAGCCATTGCAGTACTGGGGGCAGCACATAGTGAGAGCTGCCATGAAGTGCGGCGTCATGCAGCTGCCAATCCTCTTCCCGTTCCCACTGAGTGGTTTCGAACTGGTGCTGGACATAGAACAGCCACAGGCCGGCGGTGGCGGCGATCAGGGTGGCTGGCAGGAAGATCAGCAGCAGCGGCATCAGACCACCGAAGTACCAGATCAGCCCCAGCGCGGCCAGGATCGCCGCGTTGGTGCCCATCGCGCTGATCCAGTAGCGGGCCTGGCCCGTCAGCCCGTAGGGGATGCGGTTCTGCAGGAAAAACAGGTAACCGGGGCCGAGGCCGAACAGGGTCACCGGGTGGCGGTAGAGGCGGTAGACCAGCCGGTCCCAGCGGCTTGCGGCCCGGTATTCGGCCACGGTCATGGTGTGAATGTCGCCCATGCCGCGCTTGCCCAGGTTGCCGTGGGTGCTGTGATGGATCGAATGGGTGCGGCGCCAGACGTCATACGGGGTCAGGGTCAGCACCCCGATGATCCGGCCCACCCAGTCGCTGACGTGGCGGTTGTTGAAGAAAGATCCGTGGCCGCAGTCGTGCTGGATGGTGAACAGGCGCAGCAGGAACGCAGCGATCAGCACGGAAATGGCCAGCGTCAGCCAGTAGCTGACCGACAGCGACCACCAGGCCAGCGCCCAAAGCAGCAGGAAGGGCACCACCGTCACCGCGAGCTCAAAGCTGCTGCGCACGGAATTGGGTTCGCGGTATTGGGCCAGGATCTTGACCCAGTCACGGGCGGTTCGTGCAGCCGCCTGCGGCTGGTTCCGGTCTTGTGTCTTGCTCATGCGCCTGCCGTTTATCTTTCAGTTCAGGACCGGATAGACGACCGGCAGCGGGGAGCAAGTAAAAATTGGCTGGAAACCTTATTTATACTGTTGCCGTGCCGCGAAAGACGCCCCGGGTCAAGGCGCACAGATTGGCAAAGACTGCCGCCAAAGAAAAAGGCCCCGGAATATCCGGGGCCTTTTCCTGTTAAGGGGCAGGAGGTTAGTCCATTGCCTTGAAGTTGAACTCGCCGCCTTCCTTGATGCCCGAGGGCCAGCGGGAGGTCACGGTCTTGGTGCGGGTGTAGAACTTGAAGCTATCCGGGCCGTGCTGGTTCAGGTCACCGAACATCGACTTCTTCCAGCCGCCGAAGGTGTGGTAGGCCAGCGGCACCGGGATCGGCACGTTGATGCCCACCATGCCGATGTTCACACGGGATGCGAAGTCGCGCGCGGTGTCGCCGTCACGGGTGAAGATCGCGGTGCCGTTGCCGTACTCGTGGTCCATCGCCAGCTTCAGCGCTTCCTCGTAAGTGCCTGCACGCACAGTGGAAAGCACCGGGCCGAAGATCTCCTGCTTGTAGATGTCCATGTCGGGGGTGACATGGTCGAACAGGTGGGCGCCGACAAAGAAGCCGTCCTCGTAGCCCTGCAGTTTGAAGTCGCGGTTGTCGACCACCAGCTTGGCGCCCTGATCAACGCCGGACTGGATCAGGCCCAGGATGCGCTCCTTGGACGCCGCGGTCACAACCGGGCCCAAGTCGACGTCGTCGCCGGCGGTGTAGGGGCCGACCTTCAGGGTTTCGATGCGCGGGATCAGTTTTTCGATCAGCTTGTCGGCGGTTTCCTCACCGACCGGCACCGCAACCGAGATCGCCATGCAGCGTTCGCCGGCCGCGCCGAAGCCTGCACCGACCAGCGCGTCAGCGGCCTGGTCCAGATCGGCATCGGGCATGATGATCATGTGGTTCTTGGCACCGCCGAAGCACTGGGCGCGCTTGCCGTTGGCGGTGGCGCGGGAATAGATGTACTGCGCGATCGGGGTGGAGCCTACGAAGGAGACGCCCTGGATGATTTCGCTGTCCAAGATGGTGTCGACGGCTTCCTTGTCGCCGTTCACGACCTGGAACACGCCTTCGGGCAGGCCGGCTTCGATGAACAGCTCGGCCAGCATCAGCGGCACGGAGGGGTCGCGCTCGGAGGGTTTCAGCACCACGGCGTTGCCGCAGGCCAGCGCCGGGCCGACGTGCCACAGCGGCATCATGGCGGGGAAGTTGAACGGCATGATCGAGCCGACAACACCCAGCGGCTGGCGCATGGAGTACATGTCGATGCCGGGGCCTGCGCTGTCGGTGAATTCACCTTTCAGCATCTGCGGCGCGCCGACGCAGTATTCGATCACTTCCAGGCCGCGCTGCAGGTCGCCCTTGGCGTCCGGGATGGTCTTGCCGTGCTCGCGGCTCAGCGCTTCTGCCAGCTTGTCCATGTCGCGGTTCATCAGGCCGACCATCGCCATCATCACGCGGGCGCGTTTCTGCGGGTTGGTCGCGCCCCATGCGGGCTGCGCCGCGGCGGCCTTTTCGATCGCATCGGTGGTCTCTGCAGCGCTGGCCATCGGGCACTGGTACTGCACTTCACCGGTTGCGGGGTTGAAAACATCGTCAAAGCGGCCCGAGGTGCCGGAGACCAGTTTGCCGTTGATAAAGTGGCCGAGTTCTTTCATCGGATCCTCCTCTGTTCATCTTGCCTCCATCGTAGGCTTGCAAAAAACATCGGAAAAGAGGAAACATTTCAAAGAGGCTTTGCAGGAACGCAAAAGGTTAACGCCAGGTTAGCAGCAGAACGGAGGGCCCGGGGCCAATGGATCCGCAGTGGGATGATATGAAAGTGTTTTTGGCGGTGGCGCGGGAGGCGAGCCTGTCGGGCGCTGGCCGCATTCTGAAAATGGACCCCGCCACCGTCGGCCGCCGCATTGCCCGGTTCGAGGCGGCACTGGAAACCCCGCTGTTCGTGAAATCGCCGCAAGGCTATGCCCTCAGCGCCGCCGGAGACCGTCTGCTGGTCCATGCCGAGGCGGCAGAGCAGGCAATGCGGGCCGGCACCGAAGCGCTGAGCGGCCCCAGCGACACTATGTCCGGGCAGATCCGCATCGGCGCCCCGGATGGCAGTGCCAACTACATATTGCCGCAGGTCTGTGCTCAGATTGCTGAAGAGAACCCGGATCTGGACATCCAGATCGTGGCGCTGCCGCGGGTGATCAACCTGAGCCGCCGCGAGGCCGACATGGCGGTCACCGTCAGCGCGCCCACAGCGGGCAAGCTGCTGGTTCAGAAGATCTGCGACTATAAGCTGCACCTGGTCGCCTCGCGCCATTACCTGAAGGAGCATCCACCGATCGAAAAGCTGGAGGACCTGAAGGGCCACAAGATGATCGGCTATATTCCCGACATGATCTTTGACAAGGAACTGGACTATCTGAACGACATCGGCGTGGAGCGGGTGGCGCTGGCGTCCAACTCTGTCTCGGTCCAGATCAAGATGGCGGCGCAGGGCACCGCAGTTTGTGTGGCGCACGATTTCAGCCTGCCGGCCCACCGGATGCTGCGCAAGATCCTGACTGACAAGGTGAGCCTGACGCGCAGTTTTCACCTGGTGCGCCATCAGGGCGACCAGCGCAGTGAGCGGCTGAACCGCTTTGCCCAAGCGTTGTCGAAGGGCATCCGCGACGAGGTGGCCCGGCTCGAAGCCTTGACTTAAAGCTGCGTTGCGGCAAACTTCAGAATTACGCAATTTTATTTCGGAGGTGCGTGCAGAATGCTTGTTCAGGAGATTTTGAAGTCCAAGGCTGGAACCGGTGTGGTTACCGTTTCGCTTTTTGCAAGCGTTGCTGAGGCCGCCAAAGTCATGTCGGACAACCGTTTTGGCACTGTCGTGGTTTCCGCGGATGGCGATTACCCAGACGGCATTCTGTCTGAGCGCGATATCGTTCGGGAGCTGGCCAAATCCGGTTCAGGCTGTCTGGATCAACCTGTCAGCAACTATATGACTAAGGAGCTGGTCACCTGCACCAGCCATTCCAACGTCGGCGAAGTCCTGCAGCAGATGACAGACGGCCGGTTCCGCCATATGCCGGTGGTGGAGGATGATGGAAAGCTCATCGGGATTATCACCCTGGGGGATGCCGTGAAGGCGCAGCTTGCCCAGGTTGCGATGGAGAAGGACGCGCTGCAGGACATGATCATGGGACACTGAGCCGCAGGCGGGGCCATCCGTATTTCTGCCCCCTTGCAATGGCGGCGGCAAATATGTTTGCGTGTGCAGAAATTCTGACAAGGCAGGAGGCCGCCCATGCGCGTTGGTCTGTATCCCGGCACCTTCGACCCGATCACCATCGGGCATATCGACATCATCCGCCGTGCCAGCGCACTGGTGGACAAGCTGGTGATCGGCGTTGCCATCAACCGCGACAAGGGGCCGCTGTTCCCGCTGGAGGAGCGGGTGGCGATGATCGAGGCGGAATGCGCCAAGCTGAGTGAAGAGACCGGCACCGAGATCATTGCGCATCCGTTCGAGAATCTGCTGATCGACTGTGCACGCGATGTCGGGGCTCAGATCATTGTGCGCGGGCTGCGGGCGGTCGCCGATTTCGAATATGAATTCCAGATGGTCGGCATGAACCGGGCGCTGGACAGCTCGATCGAGACCGTGTTCCTGATGGCGGAAGCGCGGCATCAGGCAATTGCCTCGAAGCTGGTCAAGGAAATCGCACGGCTGGACGGTGACGTGTCGAAGTTTGTCACCCCGCTGGTCAAGGATAAGCTGATGGAGAGGCTGGGCAAAACCGGCTAGAGGCCGCCGCAGGGGCAGTGAAGTGAAGCCGGGCAGGGTGCCCGGCTTTTTTTGCTTCTTTTGTGTTGCGGGCACTGGTTAGCGCCAGAAAGCGGCCCAGTCGATCAGCGCAAACAGCTTCTTGCCAAGGAAAATCATGTGCCGGTCGCCGAACAGGGCAATGTCGATCACGGCGGCAGCAATCAGGAAAAGCCCGAGGTAAATGGCAATCCGGTTGGTCATGAAAGCTCCGCCGCAAAGGAAAACGCCCGCCCAGATAACCTGAGCGGGCGCTAATTCTCAAGCCGTTAGGCCTTGATCAGCCAAGTTTGCCCATCGCCACGGCGACGTCGGCCATGCGCACCGAGAAGCCCCATTCGTTGTCGTACCAGGCCAGCACGCGCACCATGCGGTCCTCGACCACGCGGGTTTGGTCGGGAGCGAAGATCGAGCTCTCCGGGGTGTGGTTGAAGTCGGTGGAGACCAGCGGTGCCGGCTCATAGCCCAGCACGCCCTTCATCGGGCCTTCAGCGGCTTCCTTGACGGCGGCGTTGACCTGCTCGGCGGTCACGTCGCGGCCGGCGCGGAAAGTCAGGTCGACGGCAGAGACATTCGGGGTCGGCACGCGGATTGCGGAGCCGTCCAGACGGCCCTTCAGGTTCGGCAGAACTTCACCCAGGGCTTTCGCGGCGCCGGTCGAGGTCGGGATCATCGACATGGCGGCAGCGCGGGCGCGGTACAGGTCCTTGTGGCGGCGGTCCAGGGTCGGCTGGTCACCGGTGTAGGCGTGGATGGTGGTCATGATGCCGTGCTCAATGCCGAACGCCTCGTCCAGCACCTTGGCCAGCGGCGCCAGGCAGTTGGTGGTGCAGGAGCCGTTGGAGATCATGGTGTCGCCAGCTTCCAGCTGATCGTCGTTGACGCCGAACACGATGGTCTTGTCGACGTTCTTGCCGGGGGCGGACAGCAGCACTTTCTTGGCGCCGCGCTCCAGGTGCGCCTTCGCCTTCTCGCCGTCGTTGAACTTGCCGGTGCATTCCAGAACCACGTCGCAGCCCGACCAGTCCAGCTCAGCCATGTCGTAGGTGGAGAACATCTGCATGTCACCGCGGCCCAGGTTCATGGTGCCGTCGCCGATGTTCACTTCACCCGGGAAACGGCCATGCACAGAGTCGTATTTGATCAGATGCGCCGCGGTTTCCAGCGGGCCGGTGGCGTTCACCTTGATCACTTCGATGTCGTCGCGGCCAGAGGCGGCGATGTGCGACAGGGTGCAGCGGCCGATGCGGCCAAAACCGTTGATCCCGACTTTGATGGTCATGAGTACGTCTCCAAGCGAGCAAAACCTTTGGCCGCCATATAGACCGGGGCGGATGTGGTCTAAAGGGGTAAAAGCGTCATTAAATGAAACTGTTAGCGCAAAAAGCGCACGGTTGCGCTAACGGTATGCGGCGGTGGCGGTAACGGAAAACCGGCCCCGGGCACGGTGGCGCTAACGCTTGTGCTGCGGCGCGGAAGCGGGCAGATTGCCACTCAGACGCGAACAGGGATAAAAGGGATTTGGCATGAGCGGTTTGCTGGCGCTGCTGGATGACGTGGCGGGGATTGCCAAGGTGGCGGCGGCCTCGGTCGACGATGTGGCGGCGGCGGCGGGCAAGGCCGGTGCCAAGACCGCCGGTGTGATCATCGACGATGCCGCGGTGACCCCCAAGTACCTGCAGGGCTTTGCACCTGCGCGCGAACTGCCGATCATCTGGCGCATCACCCGCGGGTCGCTTTTCAACAAGCTGATCCTGCTGATGCCGGTCGCCATGCTGCTGGCTAATTTTGCGCCCTGGGCAATCACGCCCTTATTGATGCTGGGCGGGTCATACTTGTGCTTTGAAGGCGCGGAAAAGATCTTTCACGTGCTGTTCCCGCACGCGAGCCACGCCATTGACGAGGACATGAGCATCAAGGACCCCGGCCATCTTGAGGAGCAGAAGATCAGGGGTGCGATCAAGACCGACTTCATCCTGTCGGCGGAAATCATGACCATCGCGCTGGCTGCCATCGAGGCGCCGAACGTCTGGATGCAGGCGGCAACGCTGGCTGTGGTGGCGATCGGCGTGACGGTTGCGGTCTACGGGTCTGTTGCGCTGATCGTGAAGATGGACGATGTCGGCCTGTTCCTGGCCGAGAACGCCCGCACCGGTCTTGGCCGCGGGCTGGGGCGCGGGCTGGTCAAGTTCATGCCGGTGCTGATGAAGATCCTGTCGGTGGTCGGCACCGCAGCGATGCTGTGGGTCGGCGGCTCCATCATCATCCACGGGCTGGAGGTGCTGGGCTTTGGCTGGTTGGGCCACCACATCCACGACTGGGCCTATGCCGTGGGCCACGCGGTTCCAGAAGGCTGGATGGGCTTTGCCGAGTGGACCGCCAAAGCGGCGATGGACGGGGTGTTTGGCCTGGCACTGGGGCTCTTGCTGATCCCGGTGGCGACCAAGGTGATCGGGCCGGTAGCCGGCAAACTGTCCGGCAGTTTCGCTTCCAAGCGGTGAACCGACAGTCATGAAAACGGCAAATTCGACGGAAGATTTACTGGCAGATAACCTCTGCCGGCTTTAATGCGCGGCGGGTTCCGGCCTGGATGCGGCGGCAAGCACCTGGTGGCGGACGTCAGGCGGCAGCGGTAGCATCCGGCTGGATTGTCATTGATTAAAAGAGGGTTACACAGTGAAAAAACCGATCCTTGGCACCGTTGTGCTGTGCATATCTGCCGCCACGCACGTCTTTGCAGAGGAAACTTGCGGCACGTTGTGCCAGCCGGAGTTCTATCAAACTGCCACGCCCGCTGCGGTGCAGCAGCTGATTGCAGAGGGCGAGGACGTCAATGCCCTGGGATCAATGGGTCGCTCGCCGCTGCATTTTGCCGGAAATGCCAGCCCGGAAACCATCCGCTCGCTGATTGACGCCGGCGCGGTTATCGGGGCCCCTGACTCTCTCGACCGAAAACCGATCCATTTTGTTTCGGCCGTTGCCGGTCCCGAGAATGTGCTGGTTCTGCTCAAGGCCGGTGCGGACCCGAATGCACGCACTGCCAACAATTGGACGCCGCTGCACGGGGTGGCGAAATGGGGGCGGCCGGAAACCATCCGGGTGCTGCTGGATGCCGGTGCGGATCCTGCAGCCGTAAACGACATGGGAGAAACTCCCTATGACCTGGTAGGCAACAATACCCGGGTTCTGGAATCGGAAGAATTTCAAGTTCTGAAAGACGCCAAGAAGCAGTAGCCGGCCGAGGGCCCGGCGGCTGCATCCGGCAGGACGGCCAATCGGGCAAGACGACCAAAAAGAAAGGACGCCAGCAGCTGACGTCCTTTCCCTGTTCAACCTGCACCTAAAGCGCGGTCTAGCCCAGCAGATCTTTCACCTTTGCCACTGCACCCTCGGCGGTGATGCCGAAGCGCTCGAACAGCTCGCCTGCCGGGGCAGAGGCGCCGAAACGGTCCATGCCGACGAAACCGGCTTTCTTCTCCTGGCCGCGCTCGCCCAGCAGCCAGCGGTCCCAGCCGCCGTCGCGCACGGCCGCCTCGATGCCGACGCGCACCGGGCCTGCGGGCAGGACCTTGCGGCGGTAGGCTTCGTCCTGCGCGGCAAACAGCTCCATGCAGGGCATGGAGACCACGCGGGTGCCGATGCCTTCGGCTTCCAGCTTGGCCTTGGCTTCCATCGCGACGGAGACCTCGGAGCCGGTGGCGATCAGGATCACCTGGCGCTTGTTTTCTGCTTCGGCCAGCACGTAGGCGCCTTTTTCGACCATGTTGGTCAGCTTGTGCTCGGTCCGGACGGTCGGCAGGTTCTGACGGGTCAGGGTCATCACCGACGGGGTTTCCTTGGCGGTCAGGGCGATTTCCCAGGCCTCGGCGGTTTCCACGGTGTCGGCCGGGCGGAACACATAGGTGTTCGGGGTGGCGCGGCAGATCGCCAGATGTTCCACCGGCTGGTGGGTCGGGCCGTCTTCGCCGACACCGATCGAGTCGTGGGTCATCACGAACACAGTCGGGATCTTCGACAGGGCCGCCAGGCGCATCGCCGGGCGGGCATAGTCGGTGAAGCAGAAGAAGGTGCCGCCATAGGGGCGCATGCCGCCGTGCAGCGCCATGCCGTTCATTGCTGCGGCCATGCCGTGCTCGCGGATGCCCCAGTAGACATAGCGGCCCTTGCGGTTGTCGGTGTCGAAGACGCCCAGGTCGCCGGTCTTGGTGTTGTTGGAGCCGGTGAGGTCGGCGGAGCCGCCCACGGTTTCCGGCATGATCGGGTTGATCACTTCCAGCGCCATCTCAGACGACTTGCGGGTGGCAACCTTGGGCTGGGTCTCGGAAACCTGCTTTTTCAGCGCCTTGATGGTCGCTGACAGCTTTTTCGGCGCGTCCAGCGCATAGGCACGGTTGAAACGGTCCTGCTTCTGCTGGGAGATTTCCGCGAAGCGGCCTTCCCAGGCTTCGCGTTCGGACTTGCCGCGGGCACCGATCTCTTCCCACTGCGATTTGATCGCTGCCGGGACCTCGAACGGGCCGCCAGTCCAGCCGTAGGCGTCCTTGGCCGCCTGCAGCTGGTCCTTGTCGGTCAGCGCGCCGTGGCCCTTGGAGGTGTCCTGCGCGGCGTGGCCCAGGGCGATGTGGGTCTTGCAGGCGATCATCGAGGGTTTCTTGGACTTCTTCGCCGCGATGATGGCCTCGTCGATGGCCTTGGGGTCGTGGCCGTCGATCTCCAGCACCTGCCAGCCGGACGCCTTGAAGCGCTGCACCTGATTGGTGCGGTCGCTGAGGTCCACGGTGCCGTCAATGGTGATGTTGTTGTTGTCCCAGAAGACAATCAGCTTGCCCAGCTGGTGGCGCCCGGCGAGGCCGATCGCCTCCTGGCTGATGCCCTCCATCAGGCAGCCGTCGCCGGCAATCACATAGGTGTGGTGATCAACCACCTTGCGGCCGTAGTGGGCGCGCTGCATTTCTTCGGCCATGGCAAAGCCGACGGCGTTGGAGATGCCCTGGCCCAGCGGGCCGGTGGTGACTTCAACCGCGTCGATCAGGAAGTTCTCCGGGTGGCCTGCGGTAATCGCACCGGTCTGGCGGAAGTTCTTGATCTGATCCAGGGTAACCTGCTTATCGCCGGTGAGATACAGCAGCGCGTAGATCAGCATTGAGCCGTGGCCCGCCGACAGGATGAACCGGTCGCGGTCCGGCCAAGCCGGGTTGGATGCGTCGAATTTCATGTGCTTTTCGAACAGCACGGTGGCCACGTCGGCCATGCCGATAGGCATGCCGGTATGGCCGGAGTTGGCGGCGGCGACGGCGTCCAGAGCCAGCGCGCGGATGGCGGCGGCTTTGTTCCAATGTTCGGGATTGGCGGTGCGCAGGGCTGTCAGGTCCACTTGGATTGTCCTTTGGCGTTAACAGGCATTTGCAGCGCTCAATAACAGCGATGAGCCAAAGATCAAGCGTGGTTGCGCCGATCGCCGGTATTCTGCGCGAACTTGGCGCGGCAAGTGGTTGAAACGCAAAGGGGGGTGATTTATCCCTGAAACGGAAGAACTGGCCCATGCCGGCCGCGCGTGTTCGATTCGGGCAGGCAGCGGGGCGACAAAGGAACGGCAGGGTGCGGGTGAGGGACAGGCATGAACCAGATTGAAGAATTGCAGGGCCGCATCCAGGCCGCGCTGGAGCGCATCAGCGCAGGCTCTGCCGCGCTGCAGGAGGCACGCGCGGCGGACAAGGTCAAGGCGGAGGAAGCTGCGGCCGCCGCTGTTCAGGCCGCTGAGGCCGCTGCTGCCGGGGCTGCAAATGCAGAGCTGGAGCAGGCGCTCGACGAGGAAAGGACTGCCAACGCCCAGCTGGAAGAACGGGTGAAGGTGCTGCATGCCCGTCTCAAGGAGGCCGAAAGCAGCGCGCCTGCCGGTTCCGCCAGCAGCGCAGATGTCGCCGCGATGGAAGCCGAGTTGCAGCTGTTGCGCAACGAGGCCGGCGACCCGGCCGAGAAACAGGCGCTGCGGGCTGAAGTTTCCCGTTTGAAGGCCGATATGGAGGCGGCAGCCAATACCGCTGCCAGTGCCCGTGAAGCGCTGGAGGATGAGCTGGCCGAGGCCAGGGCGGCCATTGACGGCCTCAAGGCGCAGCTGGAGGCTGCGCAGGCCGCAGATGGTGCGGCGGCGGAGCAGCCCGCCGTGGTGCCGGATATGAGCGCCGAACTGGAGCGCCAGAACGAAGCGCTGGTGCGGCTGGACAGCGAATTGCAGCAGCTGCGCCAGGCCAATGAGGAGCTGCGCGCCTCCAATGCCGCCTTGCGCGAGGCCAACGCGCAAAGCCTGGGGGATGCCGGGCTGATCAATACGGCAATGGAAGCTGAAATCGAAGGGCTGCGCGCCGCGCAGGCCAGCGATCAGGCCCAGGTCAACGCTGTTCTGGCCAAGCTGGAGCCGCTGCTGGTCAACGCCCGCAACCTGCCCGAAGGAGAGGAAGTCTGATGCCCGAAGTGACCATTCATATCGGCGGCCGCGGCTTTGAAGTCTCCTGTCAGGAGGGTGAGGAAAGCTATCTGCACGCTGCAGCCAAGATGCTGGATGACGAAGCGCAAGTGCTGTCGGACCAGATCGGCCGCATGCCCGAAGCGCGGATGCTTCTGATGGCGGGGCTGATGCTGGCGGACAAGACCGCCGCGGTCGAGGACCGGATCAAGGAAGTCGAGGCCGAACTGGCCGAACGCATGCAGGAGCTGGAAGCGCTGAAAGCCGCGCCGCCGCCGGAGCCTGAACGGATCGAAATCCCGGTGGTGCCGCCGCAAGTGACCGAAAGCCTGGCCGAGCTGGCAGCCCGCACTGAGGCGCTGGCCCAGGAGATCGAGGAACAGGCGGCAGGCTGAGGCCGTTGCCCCAAGACATTGCGATAAAAGGAAAAGGCGCCGCAAGGGCGCCTTTTTTTGGTTGCGGAGGATGGCGCCTGGGATCAGGCGTTGGCTTCGCGGATCTTGTCGGCGGCGTCCTTGTTGAAGGCGATGCCGTTGTCCTCGAACAAGGTGTCCAGCTCCGACGACAGGGCCATCTCGGTGATGATGTCGCAGCCGCCCACGAATTCACCCTTCACATAGAGCTGCGGGATGGTCGGCCAGTCGGAATATTCCTTGATGCCCGAACGGATCTCTTCGTCAGCCAGCACGTTCACGTCGGTGTAATCCACGCCGATGTAGTTTAGCACCGCTGCCACGCGCGAGGAGAAGCCGCACTGCGGCATTTCCTTGGTGCCTTTCATGTAGAGCACCACGTCATTGGCTTTGACGGTTTCGTCGATGCGGGTCTTTGCGTCGGTCATATGTCGTTGTCCTTTTCGTCGTGCCGCCGAGGGTGGACCGGCATGAAGTCTTTGAGTGCGAGATACGTTACAATGGGCAGCAATAAAAGGGCTGCAGCCGCAGAAACTTGCTCTCCCGCAAACTCTAGCAGCCAGTCCAAGAGGTTATTCCGGCGCCTTGGTGGTCAGCGCCAGCGCGTGCAGCTCGCCGTCGGGGCCGTCCATCTTGCCTTTCAGCGCGGCATAGACGGCGCGTTGCTGCTGGACGCGGTTTTTGCCGCGGAAGCTTTCGTCGACAACCATCGCTGACATGTGCACGCCGTCGGAGCCGCCGACCTGAATTTCAGCGTCCGGGAAGGCTTCGCGCAGCAGTTCTTCGATTTCGTGGGCTTGCATGGGCATCCGGGGAAGTCCTTTGTCTTGTTTGGTAAAAATGTAGGTGTGCGCCGTCGGCTGTGCAAGCAGGATTAGGGCTGGCCCGGTGCAAAAGGCGCGATGGTTTCGACAAATTCCGGCACCGCCGCCAGGGCCGCCTGCACCGCGTCTTCCTCGAAATCCCAGATCGAGGACGGGGTGCCGGGGCACAGTGCGGCGGTCAGCTCCGAGCAGCGGTTTCGCAGGTCCTTGGGCAACGGCAGCGCCGCGGCTTCCTGCAGAACCAGCAGCGCCTCGTGGATCGGCCGCAGCACCCGCAGGGCATAGGTCATATGGGTCAGCAGATCCGGGTCGTCGTGCCAGGTCTCGCCTTCGAACAGTTCCTGTATCACCCGCTGGCCAGCGCCTGCGCAGGAATAGGCGACGCAGCCGCCAAAGCCGCAAGCGTCCAAATCGCTGTGGATGCTGCAGTGAAAATCCGGTGCAAGATTGGGGCAGGGCGCGTCTGCCGCCTTCAACAGGCCGAAATCCTCATGCGCCTCAAACGGATAGGCCACACAGCACAGGGCTGCGCAGCGGCTGCAATCCTCTGTCAGCTCAGGCAGGGTCATGGGCGGGCGCTCCCAGGGGCAAAGAAAAAGGCGGGACGGCTGCGCCATCCCGCCAATGTTCATGTATCAATCGCTGCCTGCTTGGGCCAGCGATCAGGCCACTGCGGCGGTAAAGCTGGAGCGAAAGATGTCCTTCAACTCGGCCAGCGGTGCCTCAGAATTGCCGATCTTCACCATGTCGCCGCCGAATTTGCCGACGGTGGTGATGGCGACACCGGCCTGGCCCGCGGCAAGCATCAGCGCCTCGGCCTGGTCGAAGTTGCAGGCGATCAGGTAGCGCGCCTGGTCCTCGCCGAACACGGTCTGGGTATCGCCCGCGTCGATCTGCACGCCGACGCCGGCCTCCTCGGCCATCTCGAACGCTGCCAGCGCCAGGCCGCCATCGCCGAGGTCGGTGCAGGCCTTGATCAGATCCCGGTTTGCGCGGATGAATTCGCCGTTGCGCTTCTCGGCTTCCAGGTCCACCGCCGGGGCGTCGCCGTCCTCGCGGTTGAAGACCTCTGCCAGCAGCGCCGACTGGCCCAGATGGCCGGTGGTTTCACCCACCAGCAGCGCCACATGGCCGTCGCGGGCTTCGCCGATGATCGGCTCCTCGCCCGCGGCAATCAGGCCCACGGCGCCGATGGTCGGGGTCGGCAGGATGCCCTTGCCGTCGGTTTCGTTGTACAGCGACACGTTGCCGGACACGATCGGCATATCCAGCGCGGCGACTGCCTCGCCGATGCCCTTGATGGCGCCGACGAACTGACCCATGATTTCGGGCTTTTCGGGGTTGCCGAAGTTCAGGTTGTCGGTGGTCGCCAGCGGCTTGGCACCCACGGCGGTCAGATTGCGGTAGGCTTCGGCCACCGCCTGCTTGCCGCCCTCGAAGGGGTTTGCCTTGACGTAGCGCGGGGTCACGTCGGAGGTGAAGGCCAGCTTCTTGTCGGTGCCATGCACCCGCACGATGCCGGAGCCTGCGCCCGGACGGCGCTGGGTGTCGCCCATCACGGTGGTGTCGTACTGCTCGTAAACCCACTGCTTGCCGGCATAGTTCGGCGAGGACAGCAGCGCCTTCAGGCCGTCGATTGGGTCGATGGTCGGCACGTCCGCGTCCGTCAGCGGTTCGGCAGCCGGGGTCGGAACCCACGGGCGGTCGTATTCCGGTGCGGTGGAGGACAGTTTCGACAGCACCAGATCGGCCTTCACTTCGCCGTTGTGCATGATCAGGAAGCGGTCTTCGGCAATGGTTTCACCGACGATCGCGAAATCGAGGTCCCATTTCTCGAATACGGCGCGGGCCTCGGCTTCGAGTTCCGGCTTCAGCACCATCAGCATCCGCTCCTGGGATTCCGACAGCATCATCTCATAGGCGGTCATGTTCTCTTCGCGCTGCGGCACCTTTTCCAGATCCAGCCGCACGCCCAGTTTGCCCTTGTCGCCCATTTCCACGGCCGAGCAGGTGAGGCCCGCGGCGCCCATGTCCTGGATCGAGATCACCGCGCCGGTCTGCATCAGCTCCAGCGTGGCTTCCATCAGGCGCTTTTCGGTGAAGGGGTCGCCGACCTGAACGGTGGGGCGCTTTTCCTCGATTGTATCGTCGAATTCTGCGGATGCCATGGTGGCGCCGCCAACGCCGTCCCGGCCGGTCTTGGCGCCCAGGTACACCACCGGCATGCCGACGCCGGAGGCGGCGGAGTAGAAGATCGAGTCGGTGCGCGCGAGGCCCGCTGCAAAGGCATTCACCAGGCAGTTGCCGTTGTAGGCGGGGTGGAAGCGGACTTCGCCGCCGACACAAGGCACGCCGAAGCAGTTGCCGTAGCCGCCGATGCCCTCAACCACGCCGTTGACCAGCTGGCGGGTCTTGTGGTGGGACGGCTCGCCGAAGGACAGCGAGTTCATCGAGGCGATGGGCCGCGCGCCCATGGTGAAGACGTCGCGCAGAATGCCGCCGACCCCGGTTGCCGCGCCCTGGTAGGGTTCGATGTAGGAGGGGTGGTTGTGGCTTTCCATTTTGAAAACAACGGCATCGCCGTCGCCGATGTCCACGATGCCCGCGTTCTCGCCGGGGCCGCAGATCACCTGCGGGCCGTCGGTCGGCAGGGTGCGCAGCCATTTCTTGGAGGACTTATAGGAGCAGTGCTCGTTCCACATGGCGGAGAAGATCCCCAGCTCGGTGAACGTCGGCTCCCGCCCGATGATTTCGAGGATCAGATCGTATTCCTCGGGCTTCAGCCCGTGGTTTGCAATCAGTTCAGGCGTGATGGCGGGTTCCTGCATCCGTAAACGTCCCCAATGGCTGCGATTGCGCGCCTTTTAGAGCAAGCTTTGCCATTGGGAAAGAGGGGTTGCGCAAACGGATGCACGCAGAGTGGCCGCAGGGTCAGAACCGCTGCCCGACATAGACATACAGCTGGGTTTCCTGCGCGTTGTTGCGGCTGAGATCAATGGAGAAATCGACCGGGAATTTCTTTGAGACCCGGTAGCGGAGGCCTGCGCCGGCGGCGCTGTGGCTGCCGCCCTGCGTCAAATCGCCGAACTCCGGCCCCGTCCAGCCGGTGCCGGCAAAGACCACGCCGCCCCAGCGCTTGGAAAACCGCCTGCGGTACTCGGCCTGCACCGAGGCAGAGTGCGCGCCGATGAACTGCGTGCTGTTGAAGCCCCGCATGTTGTCGGTGGCGCCGATGGAGCATTGGTCGAAGAACGGCGTATTGCCGGAGGCAGCGCAAAAGGTGCCGCGCAGAGCAAGCACACCGCGCCGACCCAGCGGGCGGTAGCCGTCAAGAATGGCATAACCCTTGTCATACCGGCGGCTGAGCCCGCCCAGGGTGTGGGACCGGGTGGCAAAGGCAGTCAGCCGTGTGCCTTGCGTGGGATAGTCACTGTCATCGCGCCGGTCCCAGTCAAGGCTGAGACCGAAGGTTCCGATTTCCAGATCAGCATCCGGCTGCAGGCTGGACGGCAGCAGCCCCGCGTTTGGCGTGATGCCCGTCTCCAAGTAGCGCAGCAGGATCCCGGCAGACAGCTCCGGCGTCACCCCATACGCCGCGTTGATCCGCACCAGCGACCCGTCCTGCCTGACCGGCAGCACGCCAAGTCCGGTATACAGGTCATAGGCCGCGTCCGCCCGCGCCGCGAGGGCCTTGATCTGCCAGCGGTTGCCCGGCAAGGCGAAGTTGATCATACCCGCCGTTGCCCGGCTGCCATTGTCCGACCTGAGACCACCCAATCCAATCACAGAAGTGTTGGCATCCTGACTGGTCTTGAACAGATACCCCGCGCCCAGCGCCAAGCCAGTGCCGATCATCGGGCTGGAAAACGGCACTGGTGCAACCACGACAGAGCCGTTGCGGAAGCCATAGCCTTCGGCCTTCTGCGCGGCCTCGATGTTCCCCAGTTGCCGCTCCGTCTGTTCTGGCCCCGCAGTAAGCCCGGCAGTGGCCAGAAGCGCCAATCCTGCAGCCGCGGCCGCTGTTCTGGCGGCGCGGCACAGGGGATTACTTCTTCTGCCCGGCACCGCCCTCGGTCCCCTCAGCCGCCTGCTGTTGCGCGACGCTGCCGGCGGCAGCGGCCACGGCGGCCTTTTCGGAGTCGTTCAGCTGGTCCGTGTCGTCCAGCCCCGGGATCGCCACCCGGACCTCGCGGCGGGCAAAGTCGATGCCGTTCTCGGCAAAGGCCGCCTTCACCCGGTTGTAGATCTCCTTGCGGATGGTGAACTGGGTGCCCGGCTTGGCCATGAACTTGCCGCGGATGATCATCCCGACGTCATCAAAGTCGAAGACACCCTGGCTTTTGAACGGCTGCAGGAAATCGTCCTTGTACAGCTCATCCTCCAGCATCGAGGCGCCGATCTTCTTGAATATCTTCTTCACTTTGTTGGGATCGGTATCAAACGGCACAGTGAAGCGTAGCTTCATGATCACCCAGTCGCGGCTGTAATTCGTCAGTTTGGGGATTTCGCCATAGGGGATGGTATTGATCGGCCCTCGGTGGTGGCGCAGCTGCATTGAGCGGATCGAAATCTTCTCGACGGTGCCGCGGGTGCCTTCAACCTCGACGTATTCGCCGACCCGGAAGGCATCATCGACCAGGAAGAAGATGCCGGAAACCACGTCCGATACCAGCTTCTGCGCGCCAAAACCGATGGCGAGTCCCAAAATACCAGCTCCGGCAAGAAGCGGCGTGATATCGATGCCCAGCGCGCCGACAGCCAGCAGGCCGAATATCACCACGATGGCGATCTGGGCGGTGACCAGCAATAACGGAAGCACGGTTGCCAGCCGCGATCCGCCCGCGCCGCCGCCTTCGCCGCCGGCCTCGGCCTCTTCACCGGAAGTCTGTTCCTTGGCTAGCCGACGGTTGATCCACAGCGACACGCCCTCATAGACCACATAGCCCACCGCGACGGTCATCAGGCAGCCGATGATATTGCCGGCGATGCCTTCGGCACCGGTCGCAATATCCATCAGATCCACATCCCAGGCATTGGAAATGATCACAAGCACAATGCCCGCCACCAATACACGGCCGATCCGGATATAGCTGCGTTTGGTCGATTTATAGGCTTCAGCCGCCAGCCGGCCTTCGCCGGACATCGGAGGCACCAGATGTTTGACCAACCCGCGAATGGCGGTGTCCAGCGCCGGCGCGGCCAGCAGCCAGAACATGGTGACATAGTGGGCGCCGTGGATCAGCTGCGCCACCTTGCCGAGACCGACGAGCGTTCCGACCACCACCCATGTCAGTGCTGCGACGGCCATCGCGAAGTAGGGGTAATAATGTGCCGCCACCTCGTCATAACGGGTGCTGTCCGGGTCGGTGCCGCGCATCATGTCGGTCAGCCCTTCGCGCGCGGTCCATGCGATCCAGATGATGTAGACATAGACCAGGCTGTCCAGCCAGTAGGCCAGACGGATCGACTCCGGCGGCACACCGTTAACGGTGTTGAAGTTGACCGAGAAAATGGTCAGCCCGGCAAGGAATATCAGGCCGATGGTGTGCAGATGCAGGAAATCCGCCCAGCGGTCGCTGGCGTTGACCAGCCGCCGGTCCGGCCGTTCCGGCGCCATGATGAAGCGGGACACGGCCGCACCCACCCGCGGCATCCAGATCAGATAGGTGACCATCGGTGCCGCAAACTGCAGCATCTGCGCGTCCAGCAAACTTCGGCCCACCGCACGGATCACGAGGTAAAATACCACCAGGCCGATCATCTCGCGCAGGAACCGGCGGCCCAGAAAGCTCAGCGCCCCTGCCAGCGTGTCCGCTTCGCCACTGACTGCTTCAAGGTTGCGCCAGCGCGCAATCAGCTTGCGCACCGCAAACTCCGCGGCCAGCCCGATGGCGAGTGTCAGGGCAATCAGGCCCAGCATTTTCAAAACACCGCCCAGACCGCCGTGTTTTTGCACAAAGTTACTGATCGCCCGCGCCTGGCCCTCCGGAAGCACCGGCAGTTTACGCGCCGCATCAGTTACCGGCAGCGTGAAGGCAGTCCACAGCCGCACCACCCGCCCGGTCAGGGTTGGCGGCGCCGCTTCGCTTTCTTGGCGGGCCGCCACGGCGTCCAGCCTTTCAAGCAGCAGCGCCCGCACCTGGTCGTCGGACATCCGGGCAACCATCTCGTGAATGGCATCCTCGGTCAGCGGATCAGGCAGGGCAGGCGCCTCGCTGTTCTGCGCCATGGCCGGCGCCTGTAAGACTGCCCCAAGAACCAGAACTGTCAAAATTACGCTGAAAATGCGGGCGAAGTGATGAAAAATAAACGTCATCGGAACCTCCTGGGCCAGGAAATCTGGCTGGGTGCGGGTAACCTCTGTCCCAGTTGAACCGATGAGTTGTATTCAGGTCAAAGGAAAATGGCTTTCTCCGCAGCGCGTTAGTCAGCAGCTGGCAGCCGTATGGCCAAAAAAAAGGCCGAGCACTAAGCTCGGCCGAAGTCCAACAGGGAGGTATGAAGGGGGGCGAAGCCGCCGCCTTCATGAGGATCATTTAGGGTGATGAAGGGCACCCTTCAAGAGGATTAACGCCAATTCAGCATCAATGCTGCTATGCGATTTTTGCATGGCTGGCGATTGCGTTTGCGGCGGACAGTCTCAGCAGCCGTGAAGCAGCCACAAAAACGGAAAGCCAGACAGGTCCGGGAGTTCAGAGTTTGCCCAGTTCCTTCATGTGCTTGCGGTGGGCCATGATCTCGCTTTGAACAAAATCCCGGAAAGCACCGACGCGCTGGGAATGGCGCAGTTCCTCGGGGTAGGCGAGGTAGACCGGAACTTCGTTCTGGACCTCTTCGGTCAGCACTTCGACCAGCTGCGGGAATTCTTCTGTCACATAGTCAGGCAGAATACCGATGCCCAGATTATGCAGCACCCCCTGCAGCACCCCGAAGTAATTGTTCACGGTCAGCAGCGAACCGGGGTTCAGTGCCATCAGCTTCTTGCCCAGAACAGCAGCCGACCCCACCTGGGCTGAGCGCTGGTTCTGGCAAATCAGACGGTGATTGGAAATATCCTCTGACGTTTCCAGGTTGCCGTGCTTCTCCAGGTATGAGGGTGTCGCATAGAGTCCCATCCGAACCGTCATCAGCCGCTTGCGCACCAGATCAGCTTGGCTTGGCTCCTTCATGCGGATCGCCACATCAGCCTCGCGCATGGGCAGGTCCAGCACCCGTTCCTCCAGCATCAGGTCGATCTTGAGGTTGGGGTACTGCTCATACAGCTTGGTCAGCCGCGGTGCCAGCCACAAGGTGCCAAAGCCGACGGTGGTGGTGACGCGCAACTCGCCGAACACTTCCTCCTCGCTGTCGCGGATGCGGGCAGAGGCCGCCTCCAGCCGCGCGGACATGGATTGAGTGGCGTCAAACAGCAGTTCGCCCTGCTCGGTGAGAATCAGTCCGCGCGCATGGCGGTGGAAAAGCGTCGCATTGAGGCTCTCTTCCAGTGCGCGGATCTGGCGGCTGACCGCCGATTGGGACAGATTCAGCTTGTCACCCGCATGGGTCAGGCTGCCCGCATCGGCCACTGCGTGAAATATTCTGAGCTTATCCCAATCCATATGTGTTACTTTCTGTCCGTTCGGGGCCGACTGTATGAAATCTTAGTTATGTATCAGTTTTCGCGGCGCAAGCGAGCAAAATCGAAAAAAATGCGGCTATTCAGGTCAGTATTTATGACCTATTCTTGACGGCAGAAAGTGCAAGCTAATCCCGGTTGAGGAGGCCACGATGAGCACGCCGAAAATCACTCTGAACGACAAATACGATCTGACCAAGTCGCCCGTGCTGCTGAACGGCACCCAGGCGCTGGTTCGGCTGATGCTGATGCAGAAGCATCGCGATAAGGCGGCGGGTCTCAACACCGCCGGGCTTGTCACCGGTTACCGCGGGTCCCCGCTGGGGGCAGTGGATCTGCAGATGTCCCGCGCCGAAAAACAGCTGAATGAGGCTGACGTCACCTTTCAGTACGGCTTGAACGAGGACCTTGCTGTAACCGCCCTGTGGGGTGCCCAGCAGGCTGAGGTGCGCGGCGAAGGAAAGTATGACGGCGTCTTTGGCCTGTGGTACGGCAAGGGGCCGGGCGTTGACCGTTCCGGTGATGCGATCCGCCACGCCAACATGGCCGGTTCCTCCAAACACGGCGGCGTGCTGCTGGCAATGGGCGACGACCACACCGGCGAAAGCTCCACCGTGCTGCACCAGTCGGAATGGTCGCTGCTGGACTGCTACCTGCCGATCGTCAGCCCGGCGGGCGTGCAGGAGATCCTGGATTACGGCATTTACGGCTATGCGCTCAGCCGGTTCTCCGGCCTTTGGGTCGGCCTCAAGACCATGAAGGATACCATCGAGGTGACCTCGGTTGTCGATGCCCGCCCCGAACGGATGCAGCTGGTCACCCCGGACTTCGACATGCCGGCCGACGGGCTCAACATCCGCCTGGATGACGACCGCTTCCGCCAGGAAAACCGCATCATCGACTACAAGCGCTTTGCGGCAGAGGCGTTCAGCCATGCCAACAAGATGGACAAGCGCATGTGGGGCAAGCCCGGCGCCAAGATCGGTTTTGTGGCCGCGGGCAAGAACTGGCTCGACCTGGTGCATGCGCTGAAACTCTTGAACATCGACGAGAACATGGCTGAACGGCTAGGTATCACCACCTACAAGGTGGGCCAGACCTGGCCAATGGACATGAAGGGCTTCAACGACTGGGCAGAGGGCCTGGACCTGATCGTCGTGGTCGAGGAAAAGCGCAAGCTGATCGAGATTCAGATCAAGGAAGCGATCTTTGACAACCGCCGCGGCCGCCGGGTGTACGGCTGGTACAAGGGCGGCGCCGGCGGCATGCACCGCGACGAGCTGTTCCCGACGAAATACGCCCTGGACCCGATCATGATCGCCGAGAAACTGGGGGGAATCCTGATCGAGGAAGGCCGCGAGACCGAGGCGATCCGGGCCGGCTTGGAAGCACTGGCGGAGGCGCGCCGCGCGGACAACGCCGAGGAAATCGCCACCCGTCTGCCATACTTCTGCTCCGGCTGCCCGCACAATTCCTCCACCCGCCTGCCGGACGGCTCCCGCGCTTATGCGGGCATCGGCTGCCACTTCATGGTGCAGTGGATGGACCGTGAGACCACCGGCTTCACCCATATGGGAGGCGAAGGCGTCAACTGGGTGGGCGAGGCGCCGTTCTCCACCCGCAAGCATGTGTTCCAGAATCTGGGCGACGGTACGTACAACCACTCCGGCGTGCAGGCAATCCGCGCAGCACTCGCCGAAGGCACGAACATCACCTACAAGATCCTCTTCAATGATGCTGTGGCGATGACCGGCGGCCAGCAGGCCGAGGGCGGGCTGACCGCGCAGCAGATCGCGCATGAGCTGAAGGCGATGGGCGTCAAGACCATGGCGGTCGTCTATGACGGGAAGGAAGACGTGGACGCCTCCCTGTTCCCGGCTGGCATGCGGATGCATGAACGCGCCGAGATGATGAAAATCCAGCGCGAGTTCGAGCAGGTCGAAGGCGTTTCCGCCATCATCTACATCCAGACCTGCGCCGCCGAAAAGCGCCGCCGCCGAAAAAAGGGCCAGTTCCCGGATCCGGATCAGCGGGTGTTCATCAACACCGACGTCTGCGAAGGCTGCGGCGATTGCGGGGTGCAGTCGAACTGCGTCTCCATTGTGCCCAAGGACACCGAACTGGGCCGCAAGCGCGCCATCGACCAGTCCTCCTGTAACAAGGACTTCTCCTGCCTCAACGGCTTCTGCCCGTCCTTTGTGACCGTTGAAGGCGCCAAGATCCGCAAGGAAGCAACCGCCGACATCGACCTGCCGCATCTGCCGAAACCGGAACTGCCCGCGATTGACGGCACCCATAACGTGGTGATCACCGGCGTCGGCGGCACCGGCGTTGTGACCATCGGCGCGGTGCTGGCGCAGGCGGCGCAGATCGACGGCATGGGCGCCGGGCTGATGGAAATGGCCGGCCTCGCCCAGAAGGGCGGCGCGGTGCATATCCACTGCCGGATTGCCAACAACCCGGAGGACATCTCAGCGATCCGCGTCGCTACCGGCGAGGCGCATGCGCTGATCGGCGGCGACCTGGTGGTCAGCGCCGGCGCCAAGACCCTGGGCCTGACCACCTCCGGCCAGACCGGCGCAGTTGTGAACAGCCACGAGATCATCACCGGCGAATTCACCAAGAACACCGAGTTCAAGGTGCCGGTCGATCGTCTGGAACTGGCGCTGCAGGCGCGTCTGCGCGACCGGCTGGACCTGTTCGATGCCTCCGAGCTGGCCCGCGCCACCATGGGCGACTCGATCTTCTCGAACATGATGGTGTTCGGCGGCGCCTGGCAGAAGGGGCTGGTCCCGGTCAGCCACGAGGCGATCGAACAGGCGATCGAGATGAACGGCGCCGCGGTGGAGCGCAACAAGCGCGCCTTCGACATCGGCCGCTGGGCGGTGCTGCACCCGGAAGAGGCCGCCAAGCTGATCCAGCCCAAGGCCGCGGCGGCGCCGAAGACGCTGGACGAGAAAATCGCCTTCCGCGCCGATCACCTGGTGGCCTACCAGGGCAAGGGGCTGGCGAAACGCTATAACAAGCTCGTTGACGGAATCAGCGATCCCGCGCTGAAGGAAGCCGTGGCAAAGGGGTACCACAAGCTCCTGGCCTACAAGGACGAATACGAGGTTGCCCGTCTGCTGCTCGACAGCCGCGCTAAGGCGGAGGCGGAGTTCGAGGGCGACCTGAAGCTCTCGTACCACCTGGCTCCGCCGATGCTGGGCGGAACCGATCCGAACGGCCGCCCGAAAAAACGCAAGTTCGGCGCAAGCATGGTTCGCGGCTTCCGCCTTCTGGCTAAGCTGAAAAGTCTGCGCGGCACACCGCTGGACATCTTCGGCTATACCGAGGAACGCAAGATGGAGCGCGCGCTGATCAAGCAATATGAGGCGGACATGAAGGAATGGCTGCCCAAGGCCGCGCCTGAAATCATGGAGCCGCTCATCGCACTCGCTGAACTGCCGCTGCAGATCCGCGGCTTTGGCCCGGTAAAGATGGAGAACGAGCAGAAGGCCGCCAAGCGCCGTGAGGAACTGCTGGCAGCCCTGCGCCAGGGCGGCGTGCCGCTGAAACAGGCGGCAGAGTAATACAGGGTAGGGCGGCGCACTCCCGCCCGCCTTGATCCTTTCAAGGAAAGGCCCAAGTCAGTTGGGCCCGGCGCCGCGCTGACGCGCGGCGTTTGCCGTTTCGCCTGCAAATTTTCCCTCCATGGTCGTTTCTGGCGCATTTTTCAGCGATTTCAGCGCGCGGATAGACGCGCCGCCGCTAGGCTCGGCCCGGATTGCATGTCCTCGCTGCACCGGAAAGGAGCCGCCCGATGTCCCTCTCTCAGGCCTTGCAGGCCGCCCGTGATCTGCACACAAAACTACCCGCCTTGAGGGAGTTCGCGCCTTGGCCCAGTGATCTTGAGCCCGCCGCGCTGGGACCCGTGACGATGCCTGCGCAAGACCAGGTGGCGGGGTTCACCCAGCAAGGCACGGCTGAGACCCAGCCCTTGATCGATGCGCTGCACACCGCGGCAGGCGAGGCGCATTGGACGCAAACCTACACCGAGGCCGAGGTGGGCGCGCATTTCCTGCAGAACTACGGCTATTTCGAGCTGTTCGGACCGACCGGCCATTTCCGCAGCACCCAGCTGCGCGGCTATATCGCCTATTGGGGCGCCGGGCTGAAATACGACTGGCACAGCCACGAGGCCGAGGAACTCTATGTGGTGCTCGGCGGCGGGGCGCAGTTCCTGACCGAAGAGAATGAGAGCTGGCTGGGCGCGGGCGACACGCGTCTGCATGGCGGCTGGCAGCCGCATGCGATGAATACCGAAGCTGAGCCGATCCTGACTTATGTCCTGTGGCGTGGTGCCGGGCTCACCGGCCTGCCGCTGATGGGCGGCTCGCGGGAAGTTGCGGCCTAGGCAGGAAACGGCCCTGAACGGCCGTTTCCCGCAAGGCGTCACAACGCTGTCACAGATCTGTTGCATAGAGCGCTGCCGGCCTTATCTGGCCGGGTAACACCAGACGGAGACCCGCCCAGATGCAGGCACAGCGCCATCTTGCCCGCGACATTTCCTACGCCCATTCCGCCTCGACCCGTGCCGGACGCGCGGTGATCCGGCTGATGGAGAATTCTACCGGCCGGCTGAACCTGATCCGCCGCGCCGCCGGGTATGAGCAGGAAGTTGCGGCGGGCCGCAACTTCTGGACCGTGATGGCAGAGCGCTACGGGCTGACACTGGATATCGCCGGCGGCGCGCTGAGCAATATCCCGCTGGACAAGCCGGTGATCCTTATCGCCAACCACCCCTACGGTATCCTCGACGGGCTGATGATGGGGCACATCCTGGCCGAAACCCGCGGCGACTTCCGCATTCTGGCGAACCAAGTGTTCCGCCGGGCGGAAGACCTGAACAAGGTGGTCCTGCCGGTGGATTTTGCGAAGACGAAGGAAGCCATGCGCACCAACCTGGAGACCCGCAAGGAAGCGCTCAGCTATCTGGGGCAGGGCGACGCCATCGGCATTTTTCCGGGCGGCACCGTCTCTACCGCCGCGCGTCCCTTGGGGCATCCGATGGATCCCGGCTGGCGCGGCTTCACTGCCCGGATGATTGCCAAGTCCGATGCGGTGGTGGTGCCGGTGTTCTTTGACGGCCACACCTCGCGCCTGTTCCAGATCGCCAGCCACCTGCACGCGACCCTGCGCATGGGACTGTTGATCCAGGAGTTCCGCAAGCGTGTCGACACCCCGGTCCGGGTGGTGATCGGCGAGCCCATTGGCCGCGGCGTTCTGGCGCCGCTGGCGGGTGATACAAAAGCCCTTATGGATTTCTTGCGCAAAGCCACGTATGAGCTTTCTCCAGAACCTCTCAAATCCTATGCGTACGGGTTTGAGTTCGAAGAGAAACACCGCGCGTGAGAAGGCGACATGGCTGTAGGCATCTTTGATTCAGGCCTGGGCGGGCTGACCGTCCTGGAGGCGGCGCAAAAGCGCCTGCCGGATGTGGATTTCCTCTATTTCGGCGACAACGCCCGTGCGCCCTATGGCGTACGCGACGCGGAGGATGTGTATCAGCTGACCAAATCCGCGGTTGCCGACATGTGGGACAAGGGCTGCGATCTGGTGATCCTGGCCTGCAACACCGCCTCAGCCGCCGCGCTGCGCCGGATGCAGGAGGGCGGGCTGCCCGCAGGCAAGCGGGTGCTGGGCGTCTTTGTGCCGCTCATCGAGGCGCTGACCGAACGGCAGTGGGGCGACAACTCGCCGCCGCGCGAGGTGGAGGTGAAGCACGTCGCGCTGTTTGCCACCCCGGCCACCGTCGCCAGCCGCGCTTTCCAGCGGGAATTGGCATTCCGCGCCATCGGCGTTGATGTCGAGGCGCAGGCCTGCGGCGGCGTTGTCGATGCGATCGAGGACGGCGATATGATCCTGGCCGAAGCGCTGGTGCGCTCCCACGTCGATGCGCTGAAACGCAAGATGCCGCATCCGGAGGCCGCGATCCTCGGCTGCACCCATTACCCTCTGATGGAACAGACCTTTCAGGAGGCGCTGGGGCCGGACGTCAAGGTCTTCAGCCAGGGCAGCCTGGTGGCCGACAGCCTGGCGGATTACCTGCAGCGGCATCCAAACATGTACGGAAATGGCGGCGGCGGGTTCTTTACCACCGGCAACCCGGGCCGCGTCAGCGACCGCGCGACCCAGTTCCTCCGACGGGAAATCACCTTTCAGGCAGCCTGACAGCATCCGCCCGGAACCTTGTTCCAGGTCAAAGTGCGCGGGCGCAGTTTTCCCTATTTCTCTCCGCAGATGGCTGCGGAACCGGCATATCACATCGAAAGACGAGGTCTGACATGACCCATAAAGTGGCTATCCTTGGCGCTTCCGGCTACACCGGCGCCGAACTGGTGCGGCTGATCGCCCAGCACCCGAACATCGAGATCGCAGCGCTCTCCGCCGACCGCAAGGCCGGTATGACCATGGCCGAAGTGTTCCCGCACCTGCGCCATATGGAGCTGCCGGTGCTGTGCAAGATCGACGAGATCGACTTTGCGGGTATCGACCTCTGCTTCTGCGCTCTGCCGCACAAGACCAGCCAGGAAGTGATCGCGGCACTGCCGAATGATCTGAAAATCGTCGATCTGTCGGCGGACTTCCGGCTGCGCGACCCGGCCGAATACGAGAAATGGTACGGCAACCCCCACGCCGCGCTGGAGCAGCAGGAAGAAGCGGTTTACGGCCTCACCGAGTTTTACCGGGAAGAAATCAAGGCCGCGCGCCTCGTGGCTGGCACCGGCTGCAACGCTGCCACCGGCCAGTTTGCCCTGCGGCCGCTGATCGCGGCAGGCGTTATCGACCTGGACGAGATCATCCTGGACCTGAAATGCGCTGTCTCCGGCGCCGGCCGCTCGCTCAAGGAAAACCTGCTACATGCGGAGCTGAGCGAGGGCTACAACGCCTATGCGATCGGCGGCACCCACCGGCACCTGGGCGAGTTTGACCAGGAATTCAGCAAAATCGCCGGCCGCCCAGTCAAGGTGCAGTTCACCCCACATCTGCTGCCCGCCAACCGCGGCATCCTGGCCACCGTCTATGTCAAGGGCGATGCGCAGGCCATTCACGAGACCTTTGCCAAGGCCTATGCCGATGAGCCCTTCATCGAGCTTCTGCCGTTTGGCGAGGCGCCGAGCACCCATCATGTGCGCGGCTCGAACTTCTGCCATATCGGTGTTGCGCAGGACCGGATCGAAGGCCGCGCCATCGTCTTTGCGGCACTGGATAACCTGACAAAAGGAAGCAGCGGCCAGGCCTTGCAGAACGCAAACCTGATGTTAGGTGAGGAAGAGACCGAGGGCCTGATGATGGCGCCACTGTTCCCGTAACCGGGGCGGCGCTGAATTGGGCCTGAATAGAGGACACCATGAAGAATCTGAAGAAACAGCGCCGTATCCAGGTCATCGCGGTTGCCGCGGTGGCCCTGATCGTGGCCACCGCCCTGATCGGTTATGCCATGCGGGACGGGATCAACTACTTCCGCTCGCCCAGTCAGGTGGCCGAAGCGCCGCCGAAACCGTCCGAGGTGTTCCGCATCGGCGGGCTGGTGGCCGAAGGCTCGCTGCAGCGCGGCCAGGGCGAGACCGTGCGCTTTGCCGTCACCGACGGCGGCGCCACGGTTCAGGTGGCCTACACCGGCGTTCTGCCCGACCTGTTTGAGGAGAACCAGGGCATGGTCGGCACCGGAAGCTACGTGAACGGCGTGTTCGAAGCCACTGAAATCCTGGCAAAACACGACGAAACCTACATGCCCAAGGAAGTCATGGATGCGCTGAAGGAGCAGGGGGTTTATCAGGAGCCCGAGACCTGATCTTTGCAGTCGGCACAGAGCGCTGCCGCCCCAAAGACGCCTCCCTTCCGGGGGGCGTTTTGCGTTGGGCCGGGCGCCGCGCGATGCGCGGCGCGGCAGCGCCTTGCGGGGGTGTTGCGTACCCTGCGTACGGTGGTGTCAGGGGATCTTAGCGTCTGTTCGTCAGTATGACCCAAACCTGAAGTGGTGAGGTGACATGCTGACAGTAACTGAGATTGCAGAACAGATCGTGGCGCGCGAAGGCGGTTTTGTGAATGATCCGGATGATCCGGGCGGCGCCACCAAACACGGGGTGACCGTTGGCACAATGCGGCGGCTGGGGCTGGATCTCACCGGCGACGGGACAGTCGGGGTTGAAGACGTCAGGGAGCTGAATCGCAGGCAGGCGGTGGAGATTTTCACGCGCCATTATTTCGAAGCCCCCCGGATTGCCAGCCTGCCGGCCTGTCTGCACGCAACAGTGTTCGACATGTACGTAAATGCCGGCAGCAATGCGGTGCGTATCCTGCAGCGCTTGCTGCGGGATATGGGGTTTGCCGTTACCGTGGATGGCGCCATCGGACCGCAGACCGCCTCCGCGGCAGAGCAGGCGGCCTTGGTTGACGCTGACGGCCTGCGCGACGCTTACGGAATTGCCCGCCGCAATTACTATTTCCGCCTGGCGGACCGCCGCGCCGCCAGCCGCAAATTCGCCCGCGCCCGCGACGGCACCAAGGGCGGCTGGATCAAACGGGCGGAGGAATTCATCTCAGCCCAGTACCACCTCAGCCGCCAGGCGTTTCAGCGGAGGACGGCGGCATGGGGCTGATCACCGATGTCTTTGCGTTGCTTTTTGGAAGCCCGCGCAATGCCTTGCAGGAAACTGTTGAGATATTCCGGGAAAACGCCGAAGCCAGTGCAGAACGGGCACATGAGATGCAGGGTGCCGCGCTGAGCCAGCTGGCAGCCGAATTCCAATACGGCGGCAAAAGCCGGTTTGACCGGTTCATGGATGGCGTGAACAGGCTGCCGCGTCCCTTGCTGGCACTTGGAACTCTTGCGCTGATGGCGACAGCCTTGTCGGATCCGGTCTGGTTTGCTGCAAGAATGCAAGGGCTGGCGCTGGTGCCGGAGCCACTGTGGTGGCTCTTGGGCGTCATCGTCTCCTTCTACTTCGGCGCGCGCCACCAGATGAAAAGCCAGGAGTTCCAGCAGGGGCTGGCCGCCAGCATGGCACGGGCGCCGCAGGTGGCCCGCAACATCGCAGCGCTGGAAAGCGTGCGGGCAGACTCGCCTGCCGCCGCCGCTACTGGCACCGATGCCGCTGCCCGGCTGGACGCCACCGAAACGGAGGTCAACCCGGCCTTGCGGGCCTGGAAAGCCCGCCGCGGCTGATCACAATTTGCCCTCTGCGGCGGCGTGGCGCGGCGTTTACCATTGGCCCTCCCGTCAGACAGGCGTATAGGAAAACCCAATCCTTTCAGAGCATGGACACCCCGGCAAATGATCACAGAACTCGGACATTTCGCCCTAATTCTCGCCTTCATGATTGCCATCGTGCAGGCCATTATCCCCTTGATCGGCGCGCACAAACGCTGGCCCGGCTGGATGGCCGTGGCGGAACCGGCTGCACAGGCGCAGTTCCTGTTCACCGCCTTTGCCTTTGGCGCGCTGATGTGGGCCTTCATCACTTCCGACTTCTCGCTGAAACTGGTGACGCTGAACAGCCACTCGGCCAAGCCGATGCTCTACAAAATCTCCGGCACCTGGGGGAACCACGAGGGCTCGATGCTGTTGTGGGTGCTGATCGTCAGCCTGTTCGGGGCCATGGCATCCGTCTTCGGCGGCGGGCTGCCGCCGACACTGAAGGCACGGGTTCTGTCGGTTCAGGCCGCCATCGGAGTTGCGTTTTTTGCCTTCATCCTGTTCACCTCGAACCCGTTCCTGCGGCTGACAGTGCCGCCGTTTGACGGGCAGGACCTGAACCCGCTCTTGCAGGACCCGGGCCTCGCCTTCCACCCGCCGTTCCTCTACCTCGGCTATGTGGGGCTTTCGATGGCGTTCTCCTTTGCCGTTGCCGCCCTGATCGAAGGTCGCGTCGACGCCGCCTGGGGCCGCTGGGTGCGGCCCTGGACTCTGGCGGCCTGGATCTTCCTGACCATCGGCATCGCGCTGGGTTCATGGTGGGCCTATTACGAACTGGGCTGGGGCGGGTTCTGGTTTTGGGACCCGGTTGAAAACGCCTCCTTCATGCCCTGGCTTCTGGCGGCGGCGCTGCTGCACTCGGCCATCGTGGTGGAAAAGCGGGAAGCCCTGAAAAGCTGGACTATCCTGCTGGCGATCCTGGCTTTCGGCTTCTCGCTGATCGGCACCTTCATCGTGCGCTCCGGCATCATCACCAGCGTGCACGCCTTTGCCAACGACCCGGAGCGCGGCGTGTTCATCCTGTTCATCCTGGCGTTTTTCACCGGCGGCGCGCTGACGCTGTTTGCCGCCCGCGCCCAGGCGATGGAGGCCAAGGGGCTGTTTGGCATGGTCAGCCGCGAAACCGCGCTGGTGGCCAATAACATACTGCTGGCCGTCAGCTGCTTCGTGGTTTTCTTCGGCACCGTCTGGCCGATCGTCGCAGAGATGCTCTTTGCCCGCAAGCTGAGCGTCGGCGCGCCGTTCTTCAACTCTGCCTTCACCCCGTTCATGGTGGTGCTGGGGCTGATTATGCCGGTCGGGGCCATGCTGCCGTGGAAACGCGGCCGGGTCGGAAAGGCCGCCTGGCAGCTGCGCTATGTGTTTCTGCTGGCGGTGTCACTGGGCGTTCTGGCCTGGGCTATACAGTCCGGCAAGTCGGCGCTGGGTCCGGTGGGGCTTTTCCTCGGCTCCTGGATGGTGTTTGGCGCACTGGCCGATCTTTGGCAGCGCAGCGGCAAATCGAACCGTCTGCAGCGGATGCTGCGGTTGCCGCGGGCAGACTGGGGCAAGGCCGTAGCCCATGGCGGTTTGGGCATCACCATCTTTGCCATCGCGGGCCTGACGGCCTGGGAGCAGGAGGACATCCGCGTTGCCCGCATCGGCGAGCCGTTTGAGGTGGGCGCCTTCACCCTGATGCTGACCGACGTCAGCCGCGAGCAAGGTCCGAACTACTTCACCACCATGGGCCGTGTCGAAGTCACCCGCCAAGGGCGACCCGAGGCGGTTATGTTCCCGGAGAAACGCGACTACCCGGTGGCCAAGATGCCCACCACCGAAGCGGCCATCGACTATCGCGTGACTCGCGACCTCTATGTTGTGCTGGGTGACCAGCAGGCGGACGGCAGCTGGACCATGCGCACCTATATCAAACCCTTTGCCAACTGGATCTGGGCGGGCTGCATCCTGATGTCGCTCGGCGGGCTCCTGAGCCTCAGCGACCGGCGCTTCCGGGTGGCGGCGGGTGCGCGCAAGACACCATCGGCGGGAGTGCCAGCGGAATGAAACAGATACGTCTTTTGGTCCTTGCCCTGGCGGCGATGATGGCTATGGCCGTGTTCGTTCCGGCGCCGGTGCTGGCGGTGGAGCCGGATGAGGTGCTGGAGGACCCGGTGCTGGAGGCCCGCGCCCGCGAGCTGTCCGAAGGGTTGCGCTGCCTGGTCTGCCGCAATGAAAGCATCGACGAATCCAACGCCGATCTGGCCCGCGACCTGCGGGTGCTGCTGCGTGAGCGGCTGGTGGCCGGAGACAGCGACCGCGAGGCAATCGATTTCATTGTTGACCGTTACGGCGAATACGTGCTGCTGAAGCCCACGGCACGCGGGGCCAACCTGCTGCTTTGGGCGGCAGGTCCCCTGATGCTGCTGGCGGCGCTGGTGATTGGTGTCTTCTATGTCCGCAGCCGCGCGCAGTCGCCCAAGGCGGCTGAACAGCAGCTGAGCGCTGAAGAGCAGGAACGGCTCAAGAAAATCCTGGAGGATTGACGCCGGGTCTGCCTTTCCGGCCCGCGCGCTTTGCGCCACCATGCCTGCCAACCGGCTGCGGCGGCAGACAGATCCCGCGGTCCAGGACTTCAGTTAGGTAGGGCACTCCGATGGAATACAAAGAAATCCTGTTTTCGCTGCTGGACGGGCTGGCGGTGATCACGCTGAACCGGGAGGCGCGCAAGAACGCGCTGACCAGCCGGATGCGCTCTGAGATCACCCATGCGATGCGGCTGGCCGCGGGCGAGGCGCGGGCAGTGGTTCTGACCGGCGCAGGCGATGCCTTCTGCTCCGGCCAGGATCTGAGCGATGCGGGCAGCAACGGCGGCCCGCTCGACCTGGAGCGCACTCTGCGCGATGAGTATCTGCCGATGCTGCAGGCGATCTACGACTGTCCGGTGCCGGTGGTGGCGGCGGTCAATGGCGCCGCAGCCGGGGCAGGGGCCAACCTGGCGCTGGCGGCGGATGTGGTGATTGCCTGCAAAAGCGCGTTCTTCATGCAAGCCTTCACCAGGATCGGGCTGATCCCCGATGCCGGCGGCACCTGGTTCCTGCCGCGCCAGATCGGCCTGGCCAAGGCAATGGGGGCGGCCCTGTTTGCCGACCGCATCAGCGCCCAGCAGGCTAGCGACTGGGGGATGATCTGGGAAGCGGTGCCGGACACGGAATTCGAAGCGCATTGGCGGCAGCGCGCAGCCTATCTGGCCAGCGGCCCCAGCAAGGCCTTTGCCGCCACCAAATCCGCCCTGCGCGAAAGCTATGGCCGAACCCTGGCAGAACAGCTGTCTGAAGAGGCGCATTTGCAGGGGCAATGCGGCAAGACACGTGATTTCCTGGAGGGGGTCACGGCCTTCATGGAAAAACGCCCCGCGAAATTCGAGGGGCGCTGAGAGCCGAAAAAGGAAAGCCAGGCCGCATTAGAAGAACAGGCGGCCGTTTTCTCCGTGGTCGACAATCGACAGATTGCCCAGTGAAAAACTGCCGCCTGCGCCTGACAGACGGGCGACGAGAACACCGTCAGCGAAAACCAGAGCTGAGCCTTGGCCTTCACCGGTCCCGTCATCGTCCCGCGTGACCGAGAATTCGGGAAGCGGTCCCTGGCCGTCATGCGAATACACCAGGACTTCTTCACTTGTATTGAAATCCGTCACAGTGACCGCGTCATCTTTAGCATCGATCCAGTCCCCTACAATTATCGAATCCTCGCCCTCACCGAGGGACACAATGTCCCCATCGCCGGCAATGACTGTGTCATCCCCATACCCCGCGTAAATTTCATCAGGATCTGAATCTGTGTCTGCGCTCCAGTCAGGTTCCAGAAAAATGTCATCGTCAGGGTCTTCGAGAGCAATGTAGTCCCGTGCAGCTTGCACCGCCTGATCAGAGCCAACAGCACTGGTCGAGACAATCAAGTCGCCCCCCAAGTCTCCATAAATGGTGTCACTGCCGGTGCCGTCAATGATCAAGTCCGGGTCCGAACCGCCGCGCAGGAAGTCATTGCCTTCGCCGCCCACTAGCAAATCCTCTCCGTCCTGGCCGAACAGCCTGTCGTCGCCTCCGTTTCCGTCCACAATGTCGATGCCGTCCCCGGCAAAAACCGTGTCGTCGCCTTCGCCCCCAGCGATGTCATTATCTTCTTCTGTGCCGGTAACTTTTTCACCCTCCACGCCATCGTCATTATCGTCCAGCGCCAGTGCGATGCCGCCTATGGTCAGACCGATGCCAAGCAGAAGCAGTATTTCCATTTCTTCAATTCCATAGTTGCTGGCGGAGCACATTCAGCAAAACGCGCGGTAGTGAACCGCCAAATGAAAGTAAACTCCACTGTTCAGTATTGGGTTGCGCGGGTTCAGTCAAATACACTTAAATATTGAGCTGCTGGCGGAAACAGTTTCGCCCTGCAGCCTTCGAGTAGAGTAAGAGGGCGCTGTGCCTCTTGATTGGCAATCACTGCGCCGCCGGGACTACAATGGACAAAACGCCCCGCGAATTGCGGGGCGTTTGAAGCAGATGAAACTGGTTTTAGCGCTGTTCGATGTCGACGTAGTCGCGCAGGGTCTCGCCGAGGTACAGCTGGCGCGGGCGGCCGATCTTGTTCTGCGGGTCGGCGATCATTTCCTTCCACTGCGAGATCCAGCCGACAGTGCGCGACAGCGCGAAGATCGGGGTGAACATCGAGGTCGGGAAGCCCATCGCCTCCAGGATGATTCCGGAGTAGAAGTCAACGTTCGGGAACAGCTTCTTCTCGATGAAGTAGGGATCGTTAAGCGCGGTCTGCTCCAGCTCTTTGGCAACCTGCAGCAGCGGGTTGTCCTCGACGCCGAGAAGCTCCAGAACCTCGTCCGCGGACTGTTTCAGCACCTTGGCGCGCGGGTCGGTGTTCTTGTACACGCGGTGGCCAAAGCCCATCAGGCGGAACGGGTCGTTCTTGTCCTTGGCGCGGGCAATGTACTCCGGAATGCGGTCGACGGTCCCGATTTCCTTGAGCATCTCCAGGCAGGCCTGGTTGGCGCCGCCGTGGGCCGGGCCCCAGAGGCAGGCGATGCCGGCCGCGATGCAGGCAAACGGGTTCGCTCCGGAGGAAGACGCCAGGCGCACGGTTGAGGTCGATGCGTTCTGCTCGTGATCCGCGTGCAGGGTCAGGATACGGTCCATGGCCCGGCTGAGGATCGGGTTCACATGGTATTCCTCGGCCGGAACAGAGAAGCACATGTGAAGGAAGTTGGCCGCGTAATCCAGATCGTTGCGCGGATACACAAACGGCTGGCCGATCGAATACTTATAGGCCATCGCGGCAATGGTCGGCAGCTTGGCGATCAGGCGGACCGCGGCAACTTCACGCTGCCAGGGGTCGGTCACATCCAGCGAGTCGTGGTAGAAGGCCGACATTGCGCCGACAACACCCACCAGGGTCGCCATCGGGTGCGCATCGCGGCGGAACCCGCGGAAGAAGTTGTGCATCTGCTCATGCACCATGGTGTGACGGGTCACACGGGTCTCGAAATCCTCGAGCTGGGCTGCGGTCGGCAGTTCACCGTAAAGCAGCAGGTAGCAGACCTCGAGGTAGTGCGACTTGGACGCCAGCTGGTCGATCGGGTAACCGCGGTGCAGCAGCTCACCCTTGTCACCGTCGATATAGGTGATGGTGCTGTCGCAGCTGGCGGTGGAGGTGAAGCCCGGGTCATAGGTGAACACACCTGCCTTTGCATAGAGCTTGCGGATGTCGACAACATCGGGCCCGGCCGTCGGCGAGAAAATGGGCAGCTCGTAAGATTCGCCATTCAGCGTGAGCGTGGCAGATTTCTGTGTCTCGGTCATAGATGTCCCTTCCTGTTGCAGGCACGAAAGCTGACCCGTCCGGGCGTCTTCATGCGGGGCAGCGCCTGCGCGGATTCGCGCAGGGGTTGTCGTATCAAAACAGGCTTTCCCGGGTGTTAAGACCGCAGTCAGCCTGTTGCGTCTTTGAGCCGGGCGAGGGTTTCCTCGCGGCCCAGAATCAGCATCATGTCGAACACCGAAGGCGTTACCGCCCGGCCTGCCAGCACCGCCCGCAAGGGGCCGGCCAGTTTACCGAACTTGGTATCATGAGCTTCTGCAAATCCGTTCAGAAGCGCCTCCAGATCGTCACGGACCCAGCTAGCATTTTGCAGCTGCGGCGTCAATTCTTCCAGTATACCATCGGATACAGAAGACAGGGCCTTTTCTGCCTTCCCGTCCCGTTCAAGAGGCCGTGAGGCCAGGATAAAATGCGCTTTTTCAAGCAGTTCAGGAAAAGTGCGCGCCCGGTCCTTGAGGCAATACATCGCACGCTCCAGCCCTTGTGACTGCGCGTCAGTCAGGGCGGGTTCCCCGGCAGCCGCCAGGTAAGCGCAGATTTCCTGCCGCAGTGCGGCATCATCGCTGATGGCAATGTGCTGGCCGCAGAGATTCTCCAGTTTCTTGGTGTCGAACCGGGCGGGACTTTTGCCGATGCCAGCGAGATTAAACCACTCTTTGGCCTGGCTGTCCGTAAAAAACTCGTCATCGCCATGCGACCAGCCAAGACGGGCCAGATAGTTGCGCATGCCTGCAGCCGGATAACCCATCGCCTGGTATTCCTGCGCGCCAAGCGCGCCGTGGCGCTTGGAAAGCTTCTTGCCGTCGGCACCATGGATCAGAGGAATATGTGCCCAGACCGGAATGTCCCAGCCCATCGCCTGGTAGATCATCATCTGGCGGGCGGCATTGTTCAGGTGGTCATCACCGCGGATCACATGGGTCACGCCCATGTCGTGGTCGTCAACCACCACCGCCAGCATGTAGACCGGTGTGCCGTCGGAGCGCAGCAGGATCATGTCATCAAGCTGGTCGTTGCGGATGGTCACATCGCCCTGCACCTCGTCCTTGATCACGGTGGCGCCGTCCTGCGGTGCCTTGATGCGGATCACGTAAGGCGCATCCGGGTGGCTGGCCTCATCCGCGTCGCGCCAGGGCGAACGGTAGAGGGTCGATTTGCCCTCGGCCTTGGCCTGATCGCGGAAGGCGGCGATTTCCTCCTGGGTGGCAAAGCACTTGTACGCTTTGCCTTCGGCCAGCAGTTGCTTGGCCACTTCAGCATGGCGGTCTGCGCGTTCAAACTGGCTGATCACCTCGCCGTCATGGTCCAGGCCCAGCCATTCCATGCCTTGCAGGATGGCGGCGGTAGCCTCCGGTGTGGAGCGTTCGCGGTCTGTGTCCTCGATCCGCAGCAGGAATTTGCCGCCCCTGCCGCGGGCATACAGCCAGTTGAACAGCGCGGTGCGGGCGCCGCCGATGTGCAAATAGCCGGTGGGAGAGGGCGCGAAACGGGTGACAACCGGTTGGGTCATGTGCAGGATTTACCTTTTGGAAACCATGTGAGGCGTAGTGTTTCCGCCTGTCTACCGGGCCAGAAGGCGGGGGGCAAGCATGCGGCTTGGAGCTGCAGTCAGCGACGTTCTGCAACGCCAGCGCGGCAACCTGTTTCCCTGGGTGCCGGTGTTTCTGGGCGCGGGCATTGGCGTCTACTTCAGCCTGAAAATCGAACCAGGCACGGCAGCGATTGCCGCCCTGGCTGCAGCCGCTTTGCTTTTTGGCGCCTGCGCTTTGATGCAGCGGCCATTGGCGTTTCTATACTGGGTTCCAGCGCTGCTGGCGGCGGGGGTATGCCTGGCCTATGCACGCTCCCACCTGGTGGCCGCCCCGGTTCTGGATTTCCGCTATTACGGTCCGGTTGAAGGGCGGGTGGTTGCGGTAGACCGTTCGCCCACCGATGCGCTGCGGCTGACGCTGGATCAGGTGCGGCTGGACCGGGTTGCGCTGGCTGATACGCCCGCCCGCGTCCGCATCTCCTTGAAAGGGCAGGAAGACATACCGCCACCCGGCGCGCGGGTGATGACCACCGGGCATCTGCTGCCGCCGCAGGGGCCGGTGGAGCCGGGCGGCTTCGACTTCCGCCGGCACGCCTGGTTCAAGCAATTGGGCGGGCTGGGCTATTCGCGGGTTCCGGTGCTGCTGGCGGAGGCCCCGGGTGATGACAAACCCGTTGAACAGCTGCGCAGATCGCTGGCCCGATATCTTCAGAAGCGGCTGCCCGGGGAAACCGGCGGGTTTGCCGCTGCTGTTACCGCCGGCGACCGCAGCGGCGTGGGCGAGGAGACTCTGACTGCGCTGCGGCAAAGCAACCTGGCGCATCTTCTGGCGATCTCCGGCCTGCACATGGGGCTGCTGACGGGTTTTGTTTTTGCAGCGCTTCGTACCCTGATGTGCCTGGTGCCTTGGATTGCGCTGCGCTGGCCGGTCAAGAAGATGGCGGCGGGTGCTGCACTGGCCGCCGGGGCCGGGTATCTGCTGCTGTCGGGCGGCAATGTGGCGACAGAGCGCGCCTTTGTCATGGTGGCGGTGATGTTCGGCGCGGTGCTGCTGAACCGGCGCGCGATCACCCTGCGGGCAGTGGCCGTGGCAGCGCTGATCGTGCTGCTGCGGCGGCCGGAAAGCCTGCTCAGCCCCGGTTTCCAGATGAGCTTTGCCGCCACCGCAGCTCTGGTGGCGGTGTTTGCTGCGCTCCGGGACGGAGAAGTACCGCTGGGGCCGCGCTGGCTGAGGGCTGTTGCGGCTCTGGTGATCTCATCTGCCGTGGCCGGAGCCGCCACCGCGCCATTTTCTGCAGCGCATTTTAACACCGTCCCGCACTACGGGCTGCTGGCGAACCTGTTGTCGGTGCCAGTGATGGGAATGGTAGTGATCCCTGCCGCCGTGATTGCGCTATGCTTGGCGCCCATCGGATGGGAGTGTATCGGGCTAAAAGTAATGAAATGGGGTATGGACTGGATTCTGCTGGTGGCCCGGACCGTATCCGGACTTGAGGGATCGGTGTCGCATGTAGCTGTTCCGGGACCATGGGTGCTGCCTCTGCTTGCTGGCGGGTGTGTCTTTGCAGTGCTTTGGCAGGGGCGGCTGCGACTGGCGGGTCTGATCCCTTGCGCTTTCGCCTTCGGAATCTGGTCAATGGCGGAGCGCCCGCACATCCTGATTGCCGATTCCGGTGGGCTAGTCGGGGTGATGGTGGCCGAGGGCCGCGCGCTGTCGCGTGCCAAGGGGCAGGGCTTCACTGCAGGGATATGGCTGGAAAATGACGGCGATCCGGTGTCTCAGCCCGATGCCGCAGCCCGCTGGGCTGGAGGGCTGGACGGTCTGGCTGTGTGGCACGGTGCCGGGTTCCGCCTAGTTCACGCTCCGGGCAAACGCAAACTTGCCGCCGCAAGCGATTGTAAAAACAAGGATATTATTGTTTCCACTATGCCGGGAAAGGGCCAATGCCTTCTGCTGACGCCGGAGGTGATGCGGCAGACCGGCAGCCTTGCCCTGACCCGGGAAGGCTTGCTGCTGACGGCGAGGGACGCGGCGGGCGAGCGTCTCTGGACAGCCTGGCGGCCTGAGGGGCGGGAGATCCGCCGCCTGCGGCTGCTGCTGAACAGGGGCGAAGGTCAGTAAGTGCGGATCAGGCCAACAAGGCGGCCCTGCACCTGGACCAAATCTTCAGGGTAGCGGCGGGTTTCATAGGCCGGATTAGCGGCCTCCAATGCGATCATCGAACCCTCGCGGAAATACTTCTTCAGAGTTGCTTCCTGGCCTTCGACCAGTGCCACAACGATGTCGCCGTTGTCCGCGGCAGAGGCCTCGCGGATCACCACGATGTCGCCATCGTTGATACCAGCCTCGATCATAGAGTCGCCCTTAACCTCCAGCGCATAGTGCTGGCCGGTGGCGGCGATCATGCCGCCCGGCACCGCCACCTGATGCGAGACTTGGCTGATCGCCTCGATCGGCACACCGGCGGCGATGCGGCCCATCACCGGCAGTTCGACTACTGCTTGGCGCAGCGGGTCAGCCGATGCCGGTGCCGGCGCCGTGGTCTTCGCCTGGCCACCCTCGATCACCTTGGGTGCGAAGCCCTGCGGCTCGCCGGTGCCGCCGAGGCTTTCGGGCAGACGGATGATTTCGATGGCGCGGGCACGGTGCGGCAGGCGGCGGATGAAGCCGCGTTCCTCCAGCGCCGTGATCAGCCTGTGAATGCCGGATTTCGACCTGAGGTCGAGTTCGGTCTTCATTTCGTCAAAGCTGGGGGGCACGCCATCGCGCTGCAGGCGTTTGTGAATGAATTCCAGCAGTTGAAGTTGCTTCTTTGTGAGCATCGCCGCGCCCTCCGTGCCTCAGGTTTTCTTTTGTTCTACGCATGTTCACGTTTTGTGTCAACATTGCTGTATCCCTTTGGCGTCGAGGGAACACGCCGTAGGCGGGTGCCTACGGTGAGAGTATTTTTGCATAGAATGAAGTGCGTTCAGATCGGCAGGTAGTGCACTGTTTCGCCTGCTGCACGGGCGCCATCGCCCGGCGCGCGCACAAGCAGGGCGTTGGCGGCCGCCAGAACGGTGAGCAACGAACTGTCCTGGTTTTCAAAAGCAGTCAGCTGGCCGTTTACGACCTGTGCCCGCATGTAGTGTTCGCGCGGGCCATTTTCTGGCAGGGCGGCTGCCAGCAAAGCATGCCGCAGTTGTGCTGCCTCTGCAGGCAGGCCCTGCATCGCCCGGATCATGGGCGCCAGAAAGACATGGCCACAGACCATGGCAGACACCGGATTGCCAGGCAGGCCGACCATCGCGGCGGCGCCCATCCGGCCGGCCATCAGCGGCTTCCCGGGGCGCATGGCGACCTTGTAAAAGCTTCGCTCCATGCCGAGGTCCTGCGCCACCTTGCCAACCAGATCGTGGTCGCCCACTGAGGCGCCGCCGATGGTCACCACCAGATCCGCGCCCTCTGCCAGCTCAAATGCGGTACGCAAGGAGCTTTCGGTGTCGCGGGCGATCGGCAGGATGCGGGCGCGGGCGCCCAGATCCTCGAGCATCGCCTTGAGGCCGAAGGTGTTGGAAGCGATGATCTGGTCCGGCCCCGGCGTGCCGCCGGGCATCACCAGCTCGTCGCCGGTGGAGATCAGCGCGATTTCCGGGCGGCGGGTGACGGGGACCGAAGGAATGTTCATCGCGGCCAGCAGGGCGATGTCCGCAGGCGTCAGCAGCTTGGGTGCGCTGACGGTCTGGCCATCGGTGAAATCACCGCCGCGGGGGCGGATATTGTGGTTGCTGCCGGGCTCATCCGTGATGGTGATGAGGTCGCCGTTGCGGGTCACATCCTCTTGAATGACAACGAAACTTGCGCCTTCGGGCACCGGGGCGCCTGTGAAGATCCGCACCGCCTGGCCAGCCCCGGCGCGGCCGCGGAATGCGTGGCCGGCAGCGGCCTCGCCGATCACCTTGAACATGGCGTGCAGCTCAACCTCGGCGGCGTTGACCGCATAGCCGTCCATGGCGGAGGCGGAGAACGGCGGCTGGTCGCGGCGGGCCTGCACATCGCGGGCAAGCACCCGGCCTGCGGCCTGGTCCAGCGGCACTTCCTCGGTCTCCAACTGGCTGACAAGCGCCAGAAGATGTGCGCGGGCTTCACTGACGGGGATCATTTACGCCTCATACCTGCCTGACTTTCCGCCATCTTTCAGCGTGACGCGGATGCCGCCGATCTGCATCGCCTTGTCCACGGCCTTGGCCATATCATAGACAGTGAGCGCGGCGGTGGAGACGGCGGTCAGCGCTTCCATCTCTACCCCGGTCTGGCCGGTTGTCTTGACCGTGGCCAAGATCCGAACGCCGGGCAGGTCAGGGGCCAGAGTCAGATCAACAGTGACCTTGGTCACCGGCAGCGGGTGGCAGAGCGGGATCAGATCAGGTGTCTTCTTCGCACCCATGATGCCGGCCAGGCGGGCCACTGACAGCACATCGCCCTTCTTGGCGCGGCCTTCGGCGATGATGTCAAAGGTTTCCTGCGCCATGGTGATGTGGCCCTCGGCGGTAGCGATGCGCGAGGTCACCGCCTTATCGGAGACATCGACCATATGGGCATCGCCCTTGTTGTCGAAATGCGTAAGGCTCATGGGATCCTCCCTTACATCATGCCCGGCATCAGCGGATCGGAAATCAGCGCGCGGGTTGCCGCGGCCACGTCGTCCTGGCGCATCAGGCTTTCGCCGATGAGGAAGGTGCGGGCGCCGTAGCGGGCCATGTCGCTGAGATCAGCGGGTGTGAACAGACCGCTTTCGCAGACGATGGTGCGGTCAGCAGGCACCATGCGGGACAGGGTCCGGGTGGTGTCCAGCGTCGTCTCAAACGTCTTGAGATTGCGGTTGTTGATGCCCATCAGCGGCGACTTCAGATTGCAGGCACGCTCCAGCTCTTCAGCGTCATGCACCTCCAGCAGCACATCCATGCCCCATTCAAAGGCGCTTTCCTCCAGCTCCTGCGCCTGGGCGTCGGAAACGGAAGCGAGGATGATCAGGATGCAGTCGGCGCCTAGCGCGCGGGCTTCGGCCACCTGGTAGGTGTCATACATGAAGTCCTTGCGCAGCGCAGGCAGGGAGCAGGCGTCGCGGGCTTGGGTGAGAAACTCCTTGGCGCCCTGGAAGCTGGGGGTGTCGGTCAGCACCGACAGGCAGGTGGCGCCGCCGTCCTCATAGGCTTTGGCCAGTTCCGCCGGTTCGAAATCGGGGCGGATCAAGCCCTTGGAGGGGCTGGCTTTCTTGATCTCGGCAATCAGGCCGTAACCGGTACGGCTGGCCTGCATCAGGCTTTCGGCAAAGCCGCGCACCGGGGAGGCCTCGCGCGCATCGGCCTCGACCGCTTCCAGCGGTTTGGCGGCCTTGTCTGCGGCCACTTCTTCGAGCTTGTAGGCCTTGATCTTGTCGAGCACGTTTTCGGTCATACCGGCGTCTCCGTTCCTGCATTCCAGTCTATGGCAGTTTCACCGCGGGCGGCGAGCCAATTGTTCACTTTTGAAAAGGGCCGGGACCCGAAGAAGCCGCGCCGCGCCGACAAGGGCGAGGGATGGGCGGTTTTCAGGATCAGGTGATCGCCCGGTTTGATATGTTTTTCAAGCTTTTGCGCGGCATTTCCCCACAGAATGTATGCCGTTGGGGTTTCCGAGGTCAGCGCCAGCACTTGATGCACCAGATGGTGCCATCCAAGGTGCTTGTGGCCGTTTGCCTCTCCCGCCGGGACCGACAGGGCGGTGTTCAGCAGCAGAACGCCCTGACGCGCCCAAGGGCGCAGGTCCGCGCTTGCACGGGTTACGCCAAGATCCTCCTGCAGTTCCTTGTAAATATTGGACAAGGATCGGGGAAACGGGCGCACATGCGGTTCGGCCGAGAAGGCCAGCCCGTGGGCGTGGCCGGGGGTCGGATAGGGGTCCTGGCCGAGGATCACCACCCGTGTGTCCTCAGGCCGGGTCATCTCCAGCGACGCAAACCGCTGGTGCGCCGGCGGCAGGATGACCCGGCCATCCGCTGCGATTGCAGCGGAGATACCGGGCCAGCGGTCATTGAAAAAGGGCAGGCTGGACCAAGTACCCAGCCCCTGCGGAAGGTCGGTCATGCGGCTGAGGTGATCCGGGCCAGCGCCTCGACTTTGGCCTTGGCGGCACCGCTGTCGATCGACTCCGCAGCGCGGGCTACGCCTTCCCTGAGATCGGCAGCCTTGCCCGCGACAACCAGCGCAGCGGCGGCGTTCAGCAGCACCGCGTCGCGGTAGGCCGAGGGGGTTCCCTGCAGCAGCACGCGGAAGGCCATGGCGTTTTCTTCCGGGGTGCCGCCGACGATCTTGTCGAAGGAATGCACCGGCAGGCCCGCGTCCTCCGGGTGCAGTTCAACCTCGCGGATTTCGCCATCTTCCTCCAGCGCCGAGACCCAGCTGACACCGGTGATGGTCAGCTCATCGGTGCCGTCGGAGCCGTGCACCAGCCAGGCGCGCTCGGAGCCGAGAGCCTTGAGGGTTTCGGCCATCGGGCGGATCATCTCGCGGCTGAAGGCGCCGGTCAGCTGCCGCTTGACGCCGGCCGGATTGGTGAGAGGGCCGAGGATATTGAAGATGGTGCGGGTTCCCAGCTCTTGCCGGGTCGGCATCACATGCGCCACCGCCGGGTGGTGCATTGGCGCCATCATGAAACCGATGCCTGCCTCATTGATTGCCTTTTCAACAACTTCCGGGCCAACCATCACGTTGATGCCCATCTGGGACTGCATGTCGGCAGTTCCGGACTTGGAGCTCAGATTGCGGTTTCCGTGTTTGGCAACGACCACGCCTGCACCCGCTGCCACAAAGGCAGTAGCAGTGGAGATATTCAAGGTGTTCTTGCCATCGCCGCCGGTGCCGACGATGTCCATGGCGCCTGCGGGGGCCTTGACCGGGTTGCATTTGGACCGCATCACGGCGGCGGCGGCCGCGTATTCATCGACGCTTTCGCCGCGGGTGCGCATCGCCATCAAAAGCCCGCCGATCTGGCTGGGCGTGGCTTCGCCCTCAAACAGCAGCGTGAAGGCCTTTTCGGCTTCTTCGCGGGTCAGTGAACGTTCGGCGGCGGCGCCGATCAGCGGCTTCAGCTGGTCGCTCATGCGGACACCTGCATCACGTCGAGGAAGTTTTTCAGAAGCGCGTGGCCGTGTTCCGAGGCAATCGATTCCGGGTGGAACTGGACGCCGTGAATCGGCAGCTCCTTGTGCTGGAGCCCCATGATGGTGCCGTCTTCGAGCTCCGCGGTGATTTCCAGACTGTCAGGGAAGCTCTCGCGCTCCACCACCAGGGAGTGGTAGCGGGTCGCCTCAAATGGCGACGGCAAACCTTTGAAAACGCCGGTGTTCTTGTGATGCATCTTGCCCATCTTGCCGTGCACGATCTCGTGGCAGCGCACCACCTTGCCGCCGAAGGCCTGGCCGATCGTCTGATGGCCAAGGCAGACGCCCATCAGCGGCGTGCGGGTCTCCGCTGCGGCTTCGGTCAGCGCCAGACAGATGCCGGCCTGATCCGGGTCGCAAGGGCCGGGTGACAGCAGGATGCCTGCGGGCTTCATCGCCATCGCTTCCTGCACGTTGATGGCGTCGTTGCGGTGCACTTCCATTTCGGCGCCAAGCTCGCCGAGGTAGTGGACGAGGTTGTAGGTGAAGGAATCGTAGTTATCGATCAGCAGCAGCATCTTGCGGGCTCTTTTAAGGGTGGCGGGCGGTGCGCGCGCCGCAGTATAGTGGTTTCAACATACTTGTTCAGGGATACGGGGCAGCGTCAAGGGCAGGAAAGGCGAATGCGGGGGCGAACCGGCACATGGTTCGCATCAGCAGGCTGGAACGGCGCAGCACGGCAGAAAGATTGAGAGGCAAAACAGGCATGCGGGGATTTTTGGGCGGCGTGAGTGTCGGGGCTTTGCTGGCGGCTGGCGGGTTGGCGATGCTGTCTTTGTCGGTGCCTCTGCCGCAGACGGCAGTCAAACCGGAACCAGCGCCGGAACCTGCCAGCCTAGCTGGGGGCGCTAAGCCGGAGCCGACGGAAACTCAAGAAGCTGAGGCGCCGCAACCGGTTGCTCATGATCCCGGCGAGGTGCCGCAGATGCCCAATGGCGGCGGCGAGGAGGCGGCTATTCCGGGCAACGGCCAGCGGGACGCTGACCTGGCGGAGGTTCAGCCGGAAGCGCCCGGCGCAGTCGTCGCAGGGGATGACCTGAGTGCCTTGGCTGACGCCGATACTTCCCCGGCAGACAAGCCGGCGGTGGACCTTGTCACCACGATGCAAGGTACGGGAAAGGTTGCACCGGCGGAGGCTCCGGACCCTGCCGTGGCAGTCGCTGAGCACCAGCCGCAAGCGGCGTTGCCCGCAGCGCCTGAAGCGCCAGGCCGCGAGAGTGTCATAGAAGCAGCTACGGAGCCAGCAGCAGCGCCTGGGGAAAACGCCGCGGCACAGGGCTTTGGCGCGGTTGAGCAGCCTGTTCAGGAGCAAACGCCCAAGACCGTGGAAGCCCCTGTTTCCAGCACCGTTCAGGTTCCGGATATCGGCAGCGCGCCTGCGGAGATCACGCTTCCGGTGATTGGAGCTGCATCCGGCGTGCCGCCAGCGGAAAGCGGCAGCGTTTCCGGTGAGAGTGCGGACCCCTCTGAAACTGCTGCAGTTTCGGATACGGCGGAGCCTGCCCCGTTGACGCCCGGCATCGGAACGCCGGTTGTACCGCTGACCGAGCGGGACAAGCAGGCAACCGGCTCTGCCGAAAGCGGCGGCGCGCCGGGGGCTACCCCATTCACTGCCCATGCAGAACCGTTCTTTAACCCGGAAGACCGGCCCTTGATGTCCATTGTGCTGATTGATGACGCCAACGCTTTCGGGTCGGAGGCCCTGGCGGACTTCCCTTATCCCTTGAGCATTGCGATCGACCCGGAGGATCCTGAGGCGACTGCGAAAATGGCCGCCCGCCGGGAGGCCGGTTTCGAGGTGCTTATGCTGGCGGACCTGCCGCGCGAGGCCACACCTCAAGATGCGGAAACGTCCTTCGAGGTCTGGCGCGGCAGGCTGCCCGAGGCGTTGGCGATTCTTGAGGGGGTTGATACCGGCGTGCAGGGCAACCGGCCGCTGGCGGACCAGGTGGCGGCGGTAGCGGCCTCCGCCGGTTATGGGCTGGTGACGCAGGACAGCGGCCTGAATACCGTGCAAAAACTGGCACTGCGCGATGGTGTGCCGGCCGGGGTGGTGTTCCGCGACTTTGACGGAGCTGGCCAGGACCCGCGAACAATCCGGCGGTTCCTGGATCAGGCTGCGTTCCGGGCCGGGCAGCAGCGTGCGGTGATCATGCTGGGCCGGCTGCGCCCGGATACAATCTCGGCATTGCTGCTGTGGGGTCTTCAGGACCGTGCCGAACGGGTGGCGCTGGCGCCGGTTTCGGCCAGTCTCGACGCACTGCTGCCGGCGAAGTGAACCTCCGAAATGTGAACCGGCGCCCAAAGCGGGCGCCGTTGCCTTCAGCAAGATAATTTCCGCTATGAAGAAGCTGGCCGGTCTGCCGTCTTGATGTCAGCTGTTGCCGTTTCCGGTGAAGCGCGCGGCGTCCGCGGCTGCGCGGCGGATGGCGTTGGATTTGTGGACAGTCTCCATGTACTCGGCCTCCGGGTCGCTGTCATAGACAACGCCGCCGCCGGCCTGGATATAGAGGTTCTGATCCTTGACGATGGCGGTGCGCAGCGCGATGCACATGTCCATGTCGCCGCCCGCAGAGAAATAGCCGACGCCGCCGCCGTAGATACCGCGCTTTTCCGGCTCCAGCTCATCGATGATCTCCATTGCGCGCACCTTGGGCGCGCCGGAGACGGTGCCTGCGGGCATGCCGGCAAAGAAGGCGTCCAGCGCGTCTTTGTCCTCTGCCAGCTCGCCGACCACGTTGGAGACGATGTGCATGACGTGGCTGTAGCGCTCGATGATGAATTTCTCGGTCGGGCGAACGGTGCCGATCTTGGATACCCGGCCGGTGTCGTTGCGGCCCAGGTCCAAGAGCATCAGATGTTCGGCAAGTTCCTTCTTGTCGGCCAGCAGATCAGCCTCCAGCGCCTTGTCCTCCTCCGGCGTTGCGCCGCGGGGACGGGTGCCCGCGATGGGCCGGATAGTGACTTCCTGCCCGAACACCCGGACCAGGATTTCAGGGCTCGCGCCCACCACCTGGAAGCCGCCGAAGTTGAAGTAGAACATGAACGGCGACGGGTTGGTGCGGCGCAAAGAGCGGTAGAGCGCGAAGGGCGGCTGGCGGAATTCCTGGGTCCAGCGTTGCGCTGGCACGACCTGGAAGATGTCGCCCGCGCGGATGTATTCCTTGGCCTTTTCCACCGCGGCCATATAGCATTCTTTGGTGAAGTTTGAGACCGGCGGCGAGACTTCGTGCGCATCTCCGAGGTCACGGCTTTCGGCCGGCATGGCGCGCTCCAGATCCCGCACCGCATCCATCACCCGTTCGGCGGCCTGAGCGTAAGCTGCTTTGGCGGTCTGGCCATCGCTGGACCAAACAGGAGACACAACGGTCACCTCACCCTTGACGCCGTCCAGAACGGCTATGACCGAGGGGCGCAGCATCAGCGCGTCGGGCAGGCCGAGGGGGTCGGGGTTCACGTCCGGCAGATGCTCCACCAGCCGGATCATGTCATAGCCGAGGTAGCCGAAGAGGCCCGCTGCGGCCTGGGGCAGGTCATCCGGCAGGTCGATTTTGCTTTCGGCAATCAGCGCCCGCAGGTTGTCCATCGGGTTGCCGTCCTGCGGCGTGAAGTCATCCGCATCAAACCGGGCCGAGCGGTTCAGGGCCGACTGTTCCCCGTGGCAGCGCCAGACCAGATCCGGTTTCATGCCGATGATCGAATAGCGCCCGCGCACCTCGCCGCCGGTGACGGACTCGAGCATGAAGGCGTCCTTCTGAGCGCCAGTGAGCTTGAGCATCAACGACACCGGCGTGTCGAGATCGGCGGCAAGGCGGGTGTAGACGACCTGGTTTTCTCCGGCCTCGTAAGCCTTGGAGAACGTGTCGAAATCGGGGGTCAGGGCCATGAGTCGGGTGCCTTGGTTACTGGAAGTTTGCCTGCGCTGCGTTCAGCGCCTGCTGGTCAACACGGGGTTCGGCACGGGCCTGGACGTCCTGCACATAGGCTTGGAACAGCTCCTGAGCCAGCGACTGGTCCAGTTGCGCCTGCAGCGCTTGGGTAAGCAAGGTCATGTCGTCGCTTGCTTCCGGCGGCAGGATGGCATTGAGACGGACAACCACTGCCGACTCTGTGTCCTGCACCAAGCGGAAATCGCCGATCTCCATCCCGAACACATCAGCGACAAGGCTGGCGGGCACAGTGTCGATATAGGCGGTGCGGGTCAGGCCGCTTTCGGTGTTCACCTCGGCGTCTTCGGCAAAGCCGCCTACAGCTTCTGCCTGCGCCAGAAGTTCCTCCCCTTGCGCCTTCAGCGCAGCGGCCAGACGGTCTGCCTGCCAGGCCTCCAGCACTTCTTCCTTGGCATCGGCAAAGGGTTCCGGGCGTTCCAGCAGAACCTCATCAAGCCGCAGCGCAAACAGGCTTCCGTCCTCCAGAAAGCCAACCTCCGGGAAATCGTCGGCGGTGACGGCGGCGGCCGCGGTGCGGAATTCCTCATAAGCTGCAATGTCGCCGCTGCTTTCCTCGGTCCAGTTGATCTGGGCCAGTTCCAGCCCGCTTTCGGTTGCCAGCTCCTCGAGTGTGGCGCCACCGGCCAGCATGTCGTCGATGTCCTCTGCCTGAGACTCTACCAGACGGCGGGCCCGGTCGGATGCAAGTTCCTCGACCAGTTCCGGCTTGGCGTCCTCAAAGTTCGTGATCTGCGCCTCAAGACGGCCGTTCACGCGGTAGAGCGCCGGGCCGAGGTCGGAGGGCAGGGGGCCGGCCACAGTGCCCACTTCCGCGGCAAAGACTTCGGTTCCGGCCGCGCCAAGGTCGCCCATGGTAACGTCGCCCATATCGATGTCCTGCAGGGTCAGGCCACGGCCCTCAACCAGGCTTTCAAAGGTGGCGCCGCCGGTTTCAAGCTGCGCCTTGGCGCTGGCGGCGGCCTCCTCATCGCCAAACACCAGCCGTTCAACCAGGCGGCGTTCCGGCACCTGATACTGGTCGGAGCGGCCCTCGAACAGGCGCTGCAGCTGGGCCTCGTCCACCTCGATCTCGTCCAGCAGCATCGAGGGACGCAGGGCGGCGTAGGTGATAACTTTGGTTTCCGGCAGCATGAACTGGTCCTGGTTGGCCTCGTAGAAGGCTTGCAGATTCGCGTCAGACGGCACCTCAGCTGTCAGGGTGATATCCGCTGCGCTGATCTGCACATAAGAGAAGCTGCGGCGGGCGCCGATATAGCTGGTCAGGGTTTCGGTCAGGATTTCGGACATCTTGGCACCGGACAGAACTGCGCCTTGCACGATGGTGCGTGCGGCCTCGCGGCGCAGGTCTTCTTCGAATTCTTTCTCCGTCAGGCCCGCGTTGCGCAGGGCATAGCTGTAGGCCTCGCGGTCGAACTGGCCGTTCACCCCCTGAAAGGCGTCGATGGCGGCCAGTTCCTCGATCAGGTATTCATCACCCAGCGACAGGCCGAGGCTTTTGGCCTCATGGTCCAGGGCGGCAATGGAAATCAAGCGCCCCAAAACTACCCGGTCGAGGCCGAAGGCGGTCATTTGCGCCATCGACATGGCTTGGCCGGTCTGCGCCTGCAGGGCGCGCTGTTCACGCTGAAGTTCGCGGACATAGGTGCCGATACTGACATCCTCGTCACCAACCTGGGCAACGGAGGAGGAGGAACTGGAGAAGTTCACAGCGCCAAAGCCGGCAAGGCCGACGATCAGCATCCCCATCAGGATCCAGACGAAGGTTTTGGATAGATGTTTCATGCCTGCGGCCATGATGCCCTCTTTATTGTTCTGCCGCGCAAGGGAGTGCCCTGCGGCGGGAAATGCCGCTGACTGAATACGCGGCTGCCCGCAGAGGGGCAAGATGATTGCAGCGCAAACTGCTGGATGATCAGGGATTAAAGGCAGCCAGGCGTTCAAACAGCGTATGAATGCCCGCGCGGTCCACATTGGCGAAGGCAATGCGGAACTGACGGGCGCCATCCGGATCGCCCTCGGGCATGAACATGGAGCCCGGCAGCATCAAGATGGACGCCTCCTTTACCAGCTTGCGGGCGATCTGGTCCGAGGGCTGATCGTAGGGATGTTCGACATAGGCGAAATAGGCGCCGCAACCGAGCAGCTTCCAGCCTTTCGCGGCCAGCAGCGGGAAGCCTTCCTCGATCGCCAGCCGTCGGTCGAGGATTTCCTGACGCTCGCCTGCCAGCCAGTGATGCAGGTTTTCGATACCCCACAGGGCGCCAGCCTGGCCCAATTGCGAGGGGCAGATTGTGGTGGTGTCGAGAAACTTCTCCATCTCAACCAGGCGGTCCAGCGAGGAGGCGATAGCGCCGACGCGGTGGCCGGTCAGCCGGTAGGCTTTTGAGAAGGAATAGAGATGGATCAGGGTGCTGTCCCAGTCCTGCATTTGGAACAGCCCGTGCGGGGCTCCGCCGCGACTGTCGAAATCGCGGTAGGTTTCATCGACGATCAGCGCCAGGCCGCGACTGCGAGCGAGGCTGAAGAAAGCCTGAACCAGAGCGCTCGGGTATTCGACGCCGCAGGGGTTGTTGGGAGTCACGAGCACTATGGCGCGGGTTCGGTCCGTGATCAGGGCTTCAGCCACGGCCAGGTCCGGCAGCATGCCCGCGCCGACATGCAGCGGAATTGCGGTGACGCCCGCCATGTCCAGCCACATTTTATGATTGAAGTACCAGGGGACCGGAATGATCACCTCATCCCCTTCACCGCAAAGCGCCGCGATGGCCGCGGCAAAGGCCTGGTTGCAGCCGGAGGTGATGCCGACCTGTTCCGGCCGGACCTCTGCCTGATAGTGGCGGCACATTTGATGCGCCAGCGCGTAGCGCAGCGGTTCATTGCCGAGGACCGGGCCATAGAGATGCGCGGAGACATCATTCAGCGCTACATCCGCCAGCGCCTGGCGCAAACCTTCGGGCGGGGCCTCTGCCGGTGCGGCCTGGCTTACGTTCAGGAGCGGGCGGTCCGGCGGGAAATCCGCCCCGGCCACCCAGCGGCGCGTTTCGACGATGGGTGAGACAAAGGTGGCTTGGGTGCGGGGCAGGGGCATAGGCGGCTCCGGGCTTCAGCTGGTTCAGGCGCGTCCTGATGTGCGCCGAGATATGTCTGGCATGGTGTTCTTCTCGGCTCAAGCCGGAAGGGCCAAAAGAAAAGGCGCACTGTGAAGCGCGCCTTGGAAATTCCAGAACCGGGCCGGGTCAGTCCTTGCCGCGGTAGGGCTCCACATACTGCAGCGCCATATCCCAAGGGAAGAAGATCCAGGTGTCCTGGCTGACTTCTGTGATGAAGGTGTCCACCATCGGGCGACCCTTGGGCTTGGCATAAACGGTGGCAAAATGCGCCTTGGGGTACATCTCGCGCACCAGCTCAAGGGTTTTGCCGCTGTCGACCAGGTCGTCAATGATCAGTACGCCCTCGCCGTCACCCATCAGGCCTGCGTCCGGGGATTTCAGCACTTCCGCCTCCCCCTGGGCCTGATGGTGGTAGGAACGCACCGAAATCGTGTCGACGGTCCGGATGTCCAGCTCCCGGCTGACAATCATGGCCGGGGCCATGCCGCCGCGCGTGATCGCCACAACAGCGCGCCAGGCGCCGTCATCGGGGCCTTGCCCGTCCAGACGCCAGGCCAGCGCGCGGCTGTCGCGGTGGATCTGATCCCAGCTGATGTGAAAGCCTTTTTCGTGCGGCAGACGGTCGGTCATGGTTCTTGCTCCCCGCGAGATCGCGCCAGAGTGCGGGAACCGGGGGTTATCCCGGATCCGGCTGGAGTGGCTGTTTCAGTGTTACTTGGTGATGTCCGGCGCGTCCACGGCCTTCATGCCGACGACATGATAGCCCGCATCCACATGCAGGTTCTCCCCGGTCACGCCGGAGCTGAGATCGGACAGCAGATAGAGAGCGGATTTGCCGACATCATCGATGGTCACATTGCGGCGCAGTGGTGAGTTGTATTCGTTCCACTTCATGATGTAGCGGAAATCACCGATGCCGGAGGCAGCCAGCGTCTTGATCGGACCGGCGGAAATCGCGTTGACGCGGATGCCGTCCTTGCCCAGATCTTCTGCCAGGTATTTGACAGACGCCTCCAGCGCGGCCTTGGCGACACCCATCACATTATAATGCGGCATCACCTGCTCGGCGCCGTAATAGGTGAGGGTCAGCAGGGAACCGCCTTCGGACATCATCTTTTCCGCGCGGTTGGCGACGGCGGTGAAGGAAAACACCGAGATGTCCATGGTCATCTGGAAGTTGCTGCGGCTGGTGTCGACATAACGGCCGCGCAGCTCGTTCTTGTCGGAGAAGCCGATGGCATGGACTACGAAGTCCAGTTTGCCCCATTTGGCCTCCAGCTCGGCGAACAGCGCGTCGATGGATGCTTCGTCCGAAACGTCGCAAGGCAGGACGATGTTGCTGCCCAGCTGTTCAGCCAGCGGGTCGACCCGCTTCTTCAGCGCTTCACCCTGATAGGAAAAGGCAAGCTCAGCGCCGGCATCGGCGCAGGCCTTTGCAATGCCCCACGCGATGGATTTGTCGTTGGCCAGGCCCATGATGAGGCCGCGCTTACCGGCCATCAGTTGACTAGACATGCAGGTTCTCCGCCTGTGATCTGATAATTTAGCGGTGTTTAGTATGCCGCGCGGGTCGCTTCAAGGGTTCACGCCCTTGTAGGCAGAAACGAAGGTCCCTAGGTTGCATTCGAATTCCCGTTTGAGGTGCCCATGTCCGACCGTACAGGTATTTTTGCAGGCGACGATCCATTTGCAATTGCCAGATCCTGGCTGGCAGAGGCGGAGCTGACCGAACCCAACGATCCGAACGCCATTGCGCTGGCCACGGTGGATGAGACCGGGCTTCCGAACAGCCGCATGGTTCTGCTTAAGGAAATTGAGGACGGCGCATTTGTCTTCTACACCAACTATGAAAGCACCAAGGCCCGGGAGCTGGATCACGCTGGAAAAGCAGCCTTTGTTATGCATTGGAAGTCGCTGCGCCGCCAAATCCGGGTACGCGGCACGATCACCCGCGAGGACGGGCCAAAGGCGGATGACTACTACAAATCGCGTTCGCTCAAGAGCAGGCTGGGGGCTTGGGCTTCGAAACAGTCTCAGCCGCTGGACAGCCGCGGCTCGCTGATGGCGGAGGTCGCAAAAGTGACCGCGATGAAAGGCCCGAATCCTGAACGCCCGACGTTCTGGGGCGGCTACCGGCTGGTCCCGGTTGAGATCGAGTTTTGGGCCGATGGTGCATTCCGGTTGCACGACCGTTTCCGCTGGCGCCGCGATGACGCATCTGCGGCATGGGAGATCAATCGTCTCAATCCCTGACAGGAATCGTCAGTTTACCTTGGGTCAAGGGGTCTTTCGTGACAATTTCAAGACTTTTTAGCTTGAATTCCAAGGTCAGTTTGGCGCATCAGGTCAGCATCAAAAAACAAGAAACGCGGTAGGGAAAATCCAGTGGCAGAAGATCTCAGCAGCTTGCAGCAAGTTCAGGGGCTGGTGAAATGGTTCGACCCGGCGAAGGGCTATGGGTTCGTCGTTTCCGACACCGGCGGGCCGGACATTCTTCTGCATGTGAATGTGCTGCGCAATTTCGGGCAAAGCTCTGTCGCGGACGGCGCCCGGATTGAGATCGTGACGCATCAGACCGGTCGCGGTGTTCAGGCTGTCGAGGTGATCTCGATCCAGCCTCCGGAGCGCGAAGACACCCCGGTGCTGAGCGACTTTGCCGAACTGGACATGGTCAGCCTGCAGAATGAGCCGCTGGAGCCTGCGCGCGTCAAATGGTTCGACAAGGGCAAGGGCTTCGGCTTTGCCAATGTGTTCGGCCGCGGCGAAGACGTGTTCCTGCATGTCGAGGTCCTGCGCCAGTCCGGCCTTGCGGACCTGCAGCCGGGTGAAGCCCTGGCGATGCGGGTGATCGACGGCAAGCGCGGCCGCATGGCGGTTGAAGTGCTCGCTTGGGAAGCTGCTTTGGCAGTTGAAAGCCAGGACTGACCAGATGCTGCGGCGACTTCTGTTCTGGAGTTCTGCCGCTGTTGCATTTTCCGTAATGGCCGCCCCGGTGTCTGCCGGGGAATGTCAGGCTGGCCGGGTGGACCTGCGCGGCAGCTGGGGGCAGACCGGGTTCTCTGTTGAAATTGCCGATGACGAGCAGGAGCGCGCCCAGGGGCTGATGTTCCGCGAGTCGATGCCGCGCGGGGCAGGGATGCTGTTCGTTTACGAGCGCCCCCAGCCGGCGGCGTTCTGGATGAAGAATACGCTGATCCCGCTCGATATCATTTTCCTGGACCAAAACGGCCTTGTGACCTCAGTTCACGAGAACGCCACACCTGGCGATCTGACCCCGATCCCGGGCGGTGATGAGGTATTTGCCGTGCTTGAAATAAACGGTGGACTGGCCCGCCGCTACGGCATCGCCCCGGGCAATCAGATGCGGCATGAAATTTTTTCTGCCGGAAGCGCAGTTTGGCCCTGTTAGGGGTTTTCAAATCACTTCGCCGGAGATAGGAAGGCGCACGGTCCGGGGCGTGGCGCAGTCTGGTAGCGCACCTGTTTTGGGTACAGGGGGTCGTGAGTTCGAATCTCGCCGCCCCGACCACTTCTCTCCATAAAATTGCAGCGAGTCTTTGCCAGGTAAAACCGCTTGAAGGATTCGCTTCCCGCTTTTGTTGAGAACAATTGGCTTGATGCAATCTTGAGTGTTAATACTTCTTTAATACCCTGTTAACACTCCCTTAACCAACTGCCGCTGAACCGCATCAGTTTGTTAAGGGCTCCACGGGGTCCAATGCTGCAGCGCCATGATACCATCGGAAGATCACCGTAAAGTTGTTTGTGCATGCCACTTGCCGCCGGCCGCTCAAGGGATGTGAATCATTGCCCGAATGAGCTGCCGTTCCGGCGCCTCTGCGACGCGGCAAGTTACTTGCTTGGCATAAGAAATCCGGGTTGCCCGTAAACTGGATTTTTACACTGCCGGACGTGGCAGCCTGTGGATGAATCAATGGTCGTCGCCGGACCCTTGAAACCGCGAATAGCGTCAACAGCAAAGATCGTTGCCAAGGGGTAAATTTAACGTTGACCCTTTGTGTGTGAATACGCCAAATTGTGGACACCGGTTGCGATGGCACTAAATCTGGTGGGTTAAGGGGCCACAGCAACAACGCTGAAGACAGCAGACAGTCCTTTGTAGAATGGCCGGCGAGGGCCGCAAGTGCGCCATATGGGGCGTGCGCTGGATATCTGCGTGTTGCGTGGCCGGACTGGCTGGTGCGGGGGCACCGTGACACTTGACCGATGTGTGCTTGAGAAGGGGCAGAGCATGAAGATCGAACGGAAATTCACCAAACCCGGGCAGGATGCTTACGCCGATCTGGCTTTTGTCTCTGCAACCTCGGAGATCCGCAACCCGGACGGGACCATTGTTTTCCGGCTCGACAATATCGAGATTCCCGCGTCGTGGAGCCAGGTGGCCAGCGACGTTATTGCGCAGAAGTATTTCCGCAAGGCCGGTGTGCCGTCCCGCCTCAAGAAGGTCCGCGAAAAGGACGTGCCGGAGTTTCTGTGGCGCTCTGCCCCCGACAAAGGGGCCGAATTCGGAGGAGAGACGTCCTCCAAGCAGGTGTTTGACCGTCTGGCGGGCGCCTGGGCCTATTGGGGCTGGAAAGGCGGCTACTTCTCCTCCGAGGAGGACGCGCGCGCCTATTACGACGAGATGCGCTATATGCTGGCGACCCAGCGCTCGGCGCCGAACTCGCCCCAGTGGTTCAACACCGGCCTGCACTGGGCCTATGGCATCGACGGCCCGGCGCAGGGGCATCATTATGTCGACTACAAGACTGGCAAGCTGACCAAATCCGACAGCGCCTATGAGCACCCGCAGCCCCACGCCTGCTTCATCCAGTCGGTCTCTGACGATCTGGTCAAGGACGGCGGCATCATGGACCTGTGGGTGCGCGAGGCGCGGCTGTTCAAGTACGGTTCCGGCACCGGCACCAACTTTTCCCATCTGCGCGCCGAGGGTGAGCCGCTGTCTGGCGGCGGCAAATCCTCTGGCCTGATGGGCTTCCTCAAAATCGGCGACCGCGCGGCGGGCGCCATCAAATCAGGCGGCACAACCCGTCGGGCAGCAAAAATGGTGATCGTGGACGCCGATCACCCGGATATCGAAGACTTCATCCAGTGGAAGGTGATCGAGGAGCAGAAGGTCGCGTCCATCGTCGCGGGCTCCAAGATGCACGAGAATATGCTGAATGGTATCTTCGAAGCGATCCGCAGCTGGGATGGCGGCGAAGCCGATGCCTATGACCCGTCGGTCAACTGCGGGCTGAAATCGGCGATCCGCGAAGCCAAAAAGGTGGCGATCCCGGAAACCTACATCAAGCGGGTGCTGGATTACGCCAAGCAGGGCCATACCTCGATCGAATTCCCGACCTATGACACGGATTGGGATTCCGAGGCCTACAGCTCTGTTTCCGGCCAAAACTCCAACAACTCGATCCGGGTGACCAACGCCTTCCTGCATGCGGTCGAAAAAGACGCCGATTGGGAATTGTTCAACCGCACCGACGGCAAGGTCGCCAAGGTGATCAGGGCCCGCGATCTGTGGGAGAAGGTGGGCCACGCGGCCTGGGCCTGCGCCGATCCGGGCATCCAGTTCCACGACACCGTAAATGAATGGCACACCTGCCCGGAAGACGGTGAAATCCGCGGCTCAAACCCTTGCTCTGAATACATGTTCCTGGACGACACTGCCTGCAACCTGGCGTCTCTGAACCTGCTGAGCTTCTTGAAGGACGGTCAGTTCCAGGCAGACGATTACATGCATTGCTGCCGCCTGTGGACGCTTACGCTGGAAATCTCGGTGATGATGGCGCAGTTCCCGTCCAAGGAAATCGCGCAGCGCTCCTACGACTTCCGCACCCTTGGCTTGGGATATGCTAATATCGGCGGCCTCTTGATGAACATGGGCTACAGCTATGACTCGGATGAGGGCAGGGCGCTTTGCGGTGCGCTGACCGCGCTGATGACCGGCGTTGCCTATGCGACCTCTGCGGAGATCGCATCGGAGCTTGGCGCCTTCCCAGGCTATGCCAAGAACGCAGATCATATGCTGCGGGTGATCCGCAACCACCGCAACGCGGCAAAGGGCAATGCTGACGGCTATGAGGCGCTGTCCGTGAAGCCGGTGCCGCTGGACATCGCCAGCTGTCCCGATGCGCTGCTGACCGATCTGGCCGCAAGCGCCTGGGACGAAGCGCTGGAGCTGGGCGAGAAACACGGCTACCGAAACGCGCAGACAACGGTGATTGCGCCGACCGGTACCATTGGTCTGGTGATGGACTGCGACACCACCGGGATCGAGCCGGATTTTGCCCTGGTTAAGTTCAAGAAGCTGGCCGGGGGCGGTTACTTCAAGATCATCAACCGTTCGGTGCCGTCGGCGCTGGAGGGGCTGGGCTACAGCTCTTCCCAGATCGAGGAAATCGTGTCCTACGCGGTGGGCCATGGCTCTATCGGCAATGCGCCTGGCATCAACCACACCTCGCTGGCAGGCCACGGCTTCGGCCCCAATGAGCTAGCCAAGGTGGATGCGGCGCTGGAATCGGCCTTTGATATCCGCTTCGTGTTCAACCAATGGACCCTAGGCGAAGATTTCTGCACCGGCGTGCTGGGTATACCGGCGACCAAGCTGAACGATCCGACCTTCGACCTTCTGCGCCACCTGGGTTTCACCAAGGCGGATATCGAGGCGGCCAACGACCACGTCTGCGGCACCATGACCCTGGAGGGCGCGCCGCATCTTCAGGAAGAGCATTACGCGATCTTTGACTGCGCAAACCCGTGCGGCAAGAAAGGCAAGCGTTTTCTGAGCGTTGACAGCCATATCCTTATGATGGCGGCGGCCCAAAGCTTTATCTCGGGTGCTATCTCAAAGACCATCAACATGCCGAATTCGGCGACCATCGAGGACTGCCAGAAGGCCTATGAGCTGAGCTGGAGCCTGGGCATCAAGGCGAACGCGCTCTACCGCGACGGCTCCAAGCTGAGCCAGCCGCTGGCGGCGGCGCTGGTCGAAGATGACGACGATGCGGCAGAGGTTCTCGAGAGCGGCGCGCCTCAGGAAAAGGCGGCGGTTCTGGCCGAGAAGATCATCGAGAAGGTGGTCATCAAGGAGGTGCTGAAATCGCACCGCACCAAGATGCCGCAACGGCGCAAGGGCTATACCCAGAAAGCGGTCGTCGGCGGCCACAAGGTGTATCTGCGCACCGGCGAATACGAGGACGGCAATCTGGGCGAGATCTTCATCGACATGCACAAGGAAGGCGCGGGCTTCCGGGCAATGATGAACAACTTCGCCATCGCGGTGTCGGTTGGCCTGCAGTACGGAGTGCCGCTGGAGGAGTTCGTTGACGCCTTTACCTTCACCAAGTTCGAACCCGCGGGCATGGTCCAGGGTAACGACTCGATCAAGAACGCGACCTCGATCCTCGACTATGTTTTCCGCGAACTGGCGGTTTCCTATCTGGACCGCACCGATCTGGCTCATGTGAAGCCGGAAGGCGCGACCTTTGACGATCTGGGCCGCGGCGAAGAGGAAGGCGTGTCGAACCTTTCGGAGCTGAGCGAAAGCGCAGCGACCCGCTCGCTGGAAGTGCTGAAGCAAATCTCCTCGACCGGCTACCTGCGTAAGCGGCTTCCACAGGACCTGGTGGTATTGCAGGGCGGCCAGATGGACGCAGGTGTTCTGGGCACCGGAACCGATCCGGTGGCGGCGTTGCAAACTCTGGTGCCGGAAACCACTGACGCACCTGCGCAAGCCTCCGGCGGAATGGATGCGCGCACCAAGGCAAAAATGCAAGGCTATGAAGGAGAAGCTTGCGGCGAATGCGGCAACTACACGCTGGTTCGCAACGGCACCTGCATGAAATGCAACACCTGCGGGGGAACCTCCGGCTGCAGCTGAGGAACCTCTGCCTGCGGCACCGGCATACCCCCGACGGTGCCGCAAAAAACACCTCAAGCGGGCTGCGTTCCGCTTCGAACAAGATCAGGAACGGGTGCGCCCGTTCTGAACACCGGGATGGCCCAGGTAAGAAAAAACTTTCGGGCAGTCAATGAAGGAGCCTGACCGGTGACAACTGGCTTCCTCTGGATCAGAGGGAGCCATTTTCTTTTTAGGGGGCTGCGTTTTTGTGAACTCACGCTGAAGCGCAACTTCTGATATGTCGTTTTATTCCAAACGGTTCTGGATTTCCATCAGCTTGCTTTCGAAGACTTCTGCTGGTGTCTTGTAGCCGAGGCACTTGCGCGGGGTGGAATTGAGGCGGTGGCAAACCGACCTTAAATATCGGTTTGTCAGCACCGTCGGCTCGGTCGAGCGAGGCAGGTATTTTCTCAGCCTGTTGTTGGTGTTCTCGACGGTGCCTTTCTGCCACGGAGCNTGTGAACTCACGCTGAAGCGCAACTTCTGATATGTCGTTTTATTCCAAACGGTTCTGGATTTCCATCAGCTTGCTTTCGAAGACTTCTGCTGGTGTCTTGTAGCCGAGGCACTTGCGCGGGGTGGAATTGAGGCGGTGGCAAACCGACCTTAAATATCGGTTTGTCAGCACCGTCGGCTCGGTCGAGCGAGGCAGGTATTTTCTCAGCCTGTTGTTGGTGTTCTCGACGGTGCCTTTCTGCCACGGAGCTTGCGGGTCACAGAACCAACTGTCCGCCCYGATGCCGTCCTTTAGATGGCGCCATGCCGAGAACTCCGTGCCGCGGTCGAAGGTGATCGACTGGCGTGCATCGGCGGGCAGGGGAGCCAGACCGCTGATCAGCGCCTCCATGATCGGTTTGGATTGCCGGTCCTCGTTGCGCATCACGACAGCATACCGGCTCACGCGCTCGACGAGCGATGTCACGTTCACCTTTCCATGTTCTTTGCGGAACATCATCAGATCGCATTCCCAGTGCCCGAACTCTGTGCGCTCTGAGATGCGGTCAGGCCTGTGAGACAGGCTCTGCACGTCGAAGATGTGAGTTCGATTGTGCCGCCGGTGCCCACGCGGCCTGCGGCGCTTTCGATGCTCTGGCAGATGGCGATAGAACTGTTCCTCGCGGCCATCCTTGGAATAGGCGAAACGGTAGATCGTCTCGTGGCTGACCCGGACCGGATGACGCTCGAGCCGCATCCGGCCGGCGATCTGCTCTGGTGACCATCCGGCCTTGAGGCGGTCTTCGACCGCTTCTTTCAGTTCCGGGTGGACGATCAACTTCCGGTGTACCGCGCGCCGCTGCTCGTACATCTCCTGGGCGGCCACTGCGTGGTATCCGTTCAGCTCAGGAAGTTCCTTGTCATCAAAGAAATTACGCTTGAGTTCCCGGTAGATCGTAGACGCTGCGCGGCCCAGCCGGTCTGCGATCTCAGGCACCGGCATTTTGGCTTCACGCCACTTGGCAATCTTCCGGCGTTCTTCCAAACTCAGGTGAGGGTAATTGCGTCCCATTCAATAGCCTCCATGCAAACATCTGTTTTGATACAGAATTTGCACTTCGGATGTGAATCCACC
>NZ_WLCM01000010.1 GCF_013317235.1 Leisingera sp. ANG59
TAGGACAGGTTGTCGTCGTTGCTCACGATGGCTTCGAGAAGTCCAGGATCCTCGCGCAGCAGGCTGGCGACATGGGCGATGGAGCAGACGTAGGTCGTCGCTGCCATCACGCAGCCTCGCTGCGTTTCTGATCTGCTGGCTTCCAGTTCCAAGGGAGCAATTCGGCCAGCCGGTTGACCATGTGATCGTGGATACGGTCCAAGACATCTGCGAGGTAGGCCTGCGGATCGAGGCCGTTCATCTTTGCCGTCTCGATGACGGTCATGGCGCGGGCGAGCGTTTCACCGCCGGTATCCGAACCCGCGAATAGCCAGTTCCGCCTTCCAACGCCAATGGGCCGCAGCGCGCGCTCGGCGGGATTGTTGTCGATGGCCACGCGCCCGTCCTCCAGAAACAGCGTGAATGAAGCCCAGCGGCTCAGCCCGTAGCGGAACGCTTTGGCCAGATCACTCTTACCGGGAATACGGGTGAGCTGCCTTTCGGCCCAGTCCCGGAACGCATCAACCTTGGGCTTGCTTTCCTTTTGGCGCACGGCCAGCCGCAGTTCGGCAGGCTTGCCGCTGATTTCCCGTTCGATGTCGTAGAGCTTGCCGATACGGTCGAGCGCCTCGCGCGCGATTGCGGATTTCGTCGCGGTCCAGACATCGTGAAAGTCGCGGCGAAGATGCGCCCAGCACGCGGCCTCCCGGAACTGGCTCTTGCCGTCCAGGTCCGCGGCATAGAGCTTGGCATACCCCTTGTAGCCATCAGCCTGGAGAATGCCGCTGGTCTCGCCAAGATGGGCGAGGACATGCTCTTCCTTCCAGTCCGGGGCAAAGTGATAGACCGCACCGGGCGGGGCCGTGCCCGCCCATGGGCGCTGATCCCGGACATAGGCCCAGATTCGGCCTTTCTTGACGCCCTTTCCGAGCCCCTTGTCGCGGCGGCCGCGATCGAGAACCCGGATGGGTGTGTCATCTGCGTGCAGAAGATTGCTGGCCATAATCTCAGCCTCGATCTTCTCGATCAGCGGCGCCAGCGTCTTCATTGCCCCGCCGCACCAATCGACCAGGGTCGTGTCCGGGATGTCTGCCCCCATGCGGGCGAAGATCTCGTTCTGACGATACAACGGCACGTGGTCGTCGAACTTCGAGGTCAGCACATAAGCCAGAAGGTTCGGGCCCGCCATGCTCCGTGGGATCGGACGGCTGGGTGCCGGGCTTTGAACCATACGCTCGCAGCGCCGGCAGGATTTCTTGATACGCGCGATCTCGATGACCTTCAGCTGGGCTGCAATCATGTCGATCAGCTCGCTGACATCCTCCCCGACCACACGCAGATCACCCCCGCAATCCGGGCAACTGTCGCCGGGGTCAAGCTCGCGGCGTTCGCGCGGCGTGTCCTGCGACACCTTCGGACGACGGCGCCTCGACTCCCGCGGTTCGGCTGGTTCCGGGGGCTGGTTGTCCGTCTCCGGCTCATCGTCGCCATCCGGCGGCAGTTCATCCGCCTCGGCGAGCGCAACCTGCAGGTCCTCCAGCGCCAGTTCCAGTTGCTCGATCTCCCGCTCGATCTTTTCCGAACTGGAGCCGAATTTCTGCTTCTGCAATCTGGCAATCCGGACGCGTAGCGCCTGAACCAGCAGATCATGCGCCCGCAAACTGGCGGACATCTTCTGGTTTTCCGCCTGCAACGCGGCGATCATCGCCTTCAGAACGGCGGGATCATTGGGGAGAGGCATGGCTTCTGCGGACATGGCCGTGGATACCATACCTCCAGTCCAGGCACCATAAAAACAAGAGATTTCAGGGGGATAAATCAGCCTGTCCGGGCTGGTGGCGCGCCCCAATCCGGCCTGCGCCAGTCGATCCCCTCCCAGAGCATGGCCAACTGAGCGGGGGTCAGGCGCACGCTGCCATCAGCTGCCGCGGGCCATGGGAAACGCCCTTTCTCGAGGACTTTGTAATACAGGCAAAAGCCCTGGCCATCCCAGTACAAAAGTTTCACCCTGTCGCCGCGGCGCCCACGAAACGCGAACACGGCACCGTTTGACGGCCTCTGCCGCAAGATATCCTGCGCGATGGCCGACAGGCCCGCGATGCCCTTGCGCATATCAGTGTGACCGCAGGCCAGGTAAACGCGAACGCCGGTGCCTGGGCCGATCATGCTGCCTCCACCGCTTGGATCAAACGGGTCAGAACCGCCGGCTCCAAATGGGCATCAACCCGCAAGCTGCGGCCATTGCGCAAGACAACCTCAATCAACGCCAAGCTCGCTTCAGGGGCGCACGCTTCCGGCGGCGACGTAATATCGACGGGCAGGAATAGCGTCGCGTCGTCTGGCGTCAGAAGCCCCTTCCTCCTCAGCTCGTATCGCCAGGCATAGATCTGCTGCCGCCTGATCTCGTGGCGCTGTGCGACCTGCGACACGGTCGCGCCGTTCTCCCCGACCGAAAGCACAATCGCCAACTTCTCGTCGTCACTCCAGCGGCGCCGACGCTCCAAGCCAAGAATTTCGCCCCGCACAGCTGCCTCCCTCCCTGTAGGAGACGTCATTAAAGACGTCTTTATGGACGTCTCTTAGCAATCTCCGGCACACACGAGCAGGCGGTTCAAATCGGGCGGTTACCAGATCTGCTGCCGCCTGATCTCGTGGCGCTGTGCGACCTGCGACACGGTCGCGCCGTTCTCCCCGACCGAAAGCACAATCGCCAACTTCTCGTCGTCACTCCAGCGGCGCCGACGCTCCAAGCCAAGAATTTCGCCCCGCACAGCTGCCTCCCTCCCTGTAGGAGACGTCATTAAAGACGTCTTTATGGACGTCTCTTAGCAATCTCCGGCACACACGAGCAGGCGGTTCAAATCGGGCGGTTACGCCGGGTCCATATTCCGATCCGCGTGGTTAGCAGCCAGCCGCCCGCCGCGACCACCAAAAATGCCGTCAGCGCCACAAGAAAAATAGGACCGTTTGCCAGCAGGTTACGTGTTCTTGCTGCGATCCGTTCCATCGCCGGGGCCAGCCGTTCCTCCAAAGTTCCGCTGATCTCGGTTTCGTTTTCGATCGCAACCACGCCCTCAACCCGGTTGATGATCTGGTTCAGCCGGTCCTGCGCCGCATTGTCGATCACTTGTCCGGTAATCCTGACGACACCCTCGGAGACGGACACGTCCACGGCGGCGAAACCATCAATCTGCGCCAGCAGCTTTTCGATCCGGTTGAGGATCTCACTATCGCGCACAGCCTCGGCGCCAACTTCGATCTGGCCGTCTGTCTGAACCGTACCGTCTGCGGATTGCGCCAGGCTGCCCGACGCAGTGAAAGAAAGCACCGCGGCTGCCGTCACCCCCAGAACCTTACGCAATAGAACGCGGCTTGCATTCGCGGACCTCTTAACTCCCCCATTCAGCCTCAACTCGACTTCCTCCTCAGAGCAATTGCGGCGTTAAAATACACGGCCTGTTCCGCGACCAATACCCCGGTGGATCCGACGGAGCATTACTTAAAGCAGAACAGCGGGGCCGAACTCGCAGAGTGATACATCACTGCGCCACTGAGAAGGTCCGCGGAGGGATCCTTGCAGCTGTCCGCCTCGGCTCGCTCATCGGTTTTTCTGAAGTATTGCTGCGCTCCTCGCCGGGGCTAATTAATCTGCGACAACTAAAACGCCAAGGAAGAAGGCCAGAGAAAGAGCCCGGAAACGACAAAAGCTCCTTCCTGCCTGCGGTCTAAAGTTGGAGGTATTACTTTGAAAGTAAACAGAAAAACCGAATGGTGAAACAACGACTCCTGTTCCGCAAACCAGCTCTGACAGAGCTGTAATTTTTTTGAGTAACTGCACACTAGTATGTCACAGTTTAATGCGGTTCTGCTATTCAAGTGGCATGGCTCCTTCATCACTTAAGGAGACCTTATGGGCACTGAACCTAGTAGTGCGGACGCACCTATTCTAATTCTGACCGAAAACACGTTCGAGGCCCTCGACATCAACGACTACTTGATGCGCCGGGGACTGGACAACATTGTCAGCGAAACCAAGATCGAGCATTGCGATACATTCCTGGATGACAGCACGCCGCCTCCACGGCTGGTGTTCTTCGCATTCTCCCTCGGCGTTCCTGCGGCCCGGAACTGGATTCTTGCCGCGCGTGACAGGGTGTGGCGCATCATTCTGATAAACGGGAAAACCACAGACCCGGATGTGAAGGGGTTGCCAATGCTGACCAGGCCATTCGCGACCGCGCATCTGGACGCAGTCATGAACCAAATCGGGGAATAGCCACTGCTGGCCTCATCACGCACGGCAAAAACAACTGAAAAGGCGTCATGGCCTTTTCAGACCATTCCCTAGGCGCGTACTGCAGATTTCCTTGAAGGTTTTTCAGAAACAGGAGTTCCCCCTGCTCCTATTTTCAGGCGTCCAATTCGGTATCCCAGTACAGGAAGTCCATCCAGCTTTCATGCAGGTGGTTCGGCGGGAACTTGCGCCCGGTATTCCGCAACTCCTCCGCTCCGGGCCGGCGCGGCGGCTTGCGCAGCGACATCCCGGCCCGGTGCAGAGATTTTGACCCCTTTTTGAGGTTGCAAGGGCTGCAGGCCGCAACAACATTTTCCCAGCTGGTCACCCCGCCGGCCGCCCGCGGCACTACGTGGTCAAACGTCAGTTCACCCTTGCTGCCGCAATACTGGCAGCAGAATTCATCCCTCAGAAACAAATTAAAGCGCGTGAAGGCCACGCGCTTTTGAGGTTTTACGTAATCTTTCAGAACTACCACAGACGGTATTCGGATCTCTGTACTCGGACTGTGCACCACCTCGTCATATTCGGCCACAATGGCCACCCGATCGAGCCAGGCCGCCTTGACCGCGTCCTGCCAGGACCATAGTGACAGCGGATAGTATGAAAGCGGCCGGTAGTCCGCATTCAAAACCAATGCCGGGTGCTGTTTCAGCGCCCCCGGAGATCTGACAAACTCTGCCCTGAAATCGCCATCCATTTTTGAACGTCTTCCTCGCCCTGATCTTCCGTTTCCCGGAACCAGAGCGGGGAACCCGCCCCAGCCTGACTTTGACTATATATCGTGGTTGGCACCTGACAAGCCCCAATGATCCACAATATGTCGGGAGCAAGCTGCGCTGATTCCATAACAGGCCTATGACAGTTATCCACAGGCCGGAACGTGGACAGCCTCTTGCCTTGCCACCCTGGTCCGCCTATTGCCCAGCCATGACCCGTCTGATCCGCTTCAACAAACCCTTTGACGTGCTACCGCAATTCACCGACCGCGGCAGCCAGGACAACCCGCGGCCAACGCTCAGTCAGTTTATCGACTGCCCCGGCGTCTATGCTGCCGGCCGTCTCGACCGCGACAGCGAAGGCCTGATGCTGCTGACGGACAATGGCCGCCTTCAGTCCTGGATCACCGATCCCAAGCACAAGATGGACAAGACCTACTGGGTCCAGGTGGAGGGCATTCCCAGCGCCGAAGCACTCAGGCTGCTGGCGGAAGGCATTGATCTGAATGACGGAAAAACCCGGCCCGCCAAGGTTCAGGTTATCCCGGAGCCGCCCGGTCTTTGGGCGCGCACACCGCCTGTCCGTATGCGCAAGACGATCCCCGATAGCTGGATCACGCTAACCATCCGTGAAGGACGCAACCGCCAAGTGCGGCGGATGACTGCGGCTGTCGGGCACCCGACCCTGCGGCTGATCCGCTACAGCATCGGCGCCTGGACGCTGGACGGGCTGGCACAGGGCGCCTGGGAGGACCTGGAACCGCCCCGCGTGCCCGGCCCGCCCAAGCCGTCTCAGAAACCGCCGCGGAGGCCCAAGGCCGCATCGCAGCGCCCGGCAAGAGGTGACAGGCCCCGGCGCCGCTGATAGCCTGCCATCATGCTGCCTCAAGCCCCTTCCCCCGATGCCATTCTGGAAGCGTCGCTTTATGTCGACGATCTCGACGCGGCTGAAGAGTTTTACGGCAACCTGCTGGGGCTCGAATGCATCCAGCGGGTGGGCAACCGGCATGTGTTCTTTCGGTGCGGCAGTTCTGTCGTGCTGCTGTTCAACGCTGCAGAAACTGTGAAACCTCCCGGCAATCCACGCTTGCCGGTGCCGCCGCATGGTGCGCATGGGCCTGGGCATCTGTGTTTCACGCAATCCCGCGAGGATCTGCTGCGCATGCGGGCGCGGCTGCTGGCAGCAGACGTGGAGATCGAGGCCGAATTTGACTGGCCCAGCGGCGCGCGGTCGGTCTATTTCCGGGACCCGGCAGGCAATTCGCTTGAGATCGCAGAGCCGCATCTGTGGGCCCAGTGACCCACAGATCAGACTTGTTCTAATTCAGCGCTTTACAGGCTCAGCTTGTCCCGCATGAAGGCCAGTGCGACACTCAGCCCGTCCGGCGCAATGCCATGAGCGGTGCCCTTCTGGATATGGGCAAAGACGTCCTGGAAACCGGCCTCCTGAAGTGCTTCCGCGGCTGATGGCAGCGACTGCACCGGCACCACGTCGTCCTGATCGCCATGCACCAGCAGAACCGGCATCTTGGAAACCGCTTCATCCTTCAGCAGTTCCGGCGCCAGCAGACGGCCGGAGAACGCAACAACCCCTGCCACTGCATCCTCGCGCCGCGGCGCCACATGCAGACTCATCATCGTCCCCTGGCTGAACCCGAACAGAACGACCTGCTCTGGCAGCACGTCCTCGTCCACCATGAGCGCATTAAGGAAGGCGTTCAGATCCTCGACCGCGGCCTGCATCCCGCGCATGCTTTCTTCTTCCGACGAACCGTCAATCCACGGAATCGGAAACCACTGAAATCCAAACGGGGCTCCGGCGCAGGCCTCCGGTGCGTCAGGTGCGACAAACAGCGTGTCCGGCAAATGCTCGCCCAGCGGATCCGCCAGGCCCAGCAGGTCCGCGCCATTAGCGCCATAGCCATGCAGAAACACCACAACGGAGCGGGTTTCGCCGGAGAGCGGCTCCTTGCGGCCGGCATTCAGTACACGAGTCATCGGATTCCTTCCCTGTCCTTTACCACCCGGTAATAGGCCCAGAGAATGCGCGCCGCAACCGACCGCCACGGCGACCAGGCCTCGGCGATTTGCCGCATCTCCCGCTCCTTTGGACGTGCGGGGAGGTCAAACAGAACCCGCGTGGCCTCCTGCAGGGCCAGGTCGCCATGGGCAAACACGTCCGCACGGCCCAGCGAAAACATCGCGTAAATCTCCGCTGTCCAGACGCCAATCCCTGGAACCTGAACCAGCGTGGCAATCACCTCCGCATCAGGAGCATTACGCAACGCCTTGAAATCAATGCGCGCCTCCGCCAGCGCCCGGGCATATCGTATCTTCTGACGGCTAAGGCCGACCGCGCGCAGATCCCCGTCCGTTGCCCACTGAATCTTACGAGGCCCGGTCAGCTTGGCGTCTTTCATCCGTTTCCAGATCGCATTGGCGGAAGCCACGCTCACCTGCTGGCTGACAATAGCGCTCAGCAGTTCGGCAAACCCCTCTGGCTTGCGCCGCAACGGCAGCGGACCAGTCAGTTCCAGTGCTCGGGCGAAACGGCTGTCTTGAGCTGCCAGCCATTCGGCACCCTCTATGACACAAGCGCCGCATTGAATGATCCGGCCCGCGCCGGGCAGAAACTTCTGCTGATCTGACGCCACGTCACCCCCTTTGGCCACGGCAAAACGGCGGCCCTACAACGCGGCAAGCGCCTTGCCCCGCCCCCGGTTCACCGCTACGCATCCCATATGAGCATGACCATGACCACCCCCAGCGACGCGGTCGCCAAGAAAAACGTTGCCATCCTGGTGCTGGCCCAGGCGATCCTCGGCGCGCAAATGCCGATGATCTTTATCATTGGCGGCCTGGCGGGCCAGTCGCTTGCGTCCAATCCCTGCTTTGCGACGCTACCGATCTCGCTGATCGTGGGCGGCTCGATGCTGGCGGCCACGCCGGTTTCGGCAATTATGCAGCGCTGGGGTCGCCGGGCTGGTTTCTTTGTAGGCGCCGCCTTTGGCGCGACGGGCGGGCTGGTTGGCGCCTACGGTCTGTATCTCGGCTCCTTCCCGGTCTTCCTGCTCGGCAGCCTGATGACCGGCGTCTACATGAGCGCGCATGGCTTCTACCGGTTCGCAGCCGCTGACACCGCCTCAGAGGCGTTCCGTCCAAAGGCGATTTCCTATGTGATGGCCGGAGGCCTTGCAGCTGCCCTGATCGGCCCGCAACTGGTCAAGCTGACCAGCCAAGCCTTTGTTATTCCGTTTCTTGGTACCTACCTGACGGTGATTGCCGTCAACGTGTTCGGCGCCGCTCTGTTCCTGCTGCTGGATATTCCCAAACCACCAGCGCCCAGCCATGACAGCCCCAAGGGGCGCAGCCGTCTTGAACTGCTGAAGACGCCGGTTATCGCCGTCTCGGTAATCTGTGCAATGGTTTCCTACGCATTGATGAACCTTGTCATGACATCGACCCCGCTGGCCGTGGTAGGGTGCGGTTTCACTCAGGGCAATGCCTCCGATGTGGTGATGTTCCACGTTCTGGCGATGTATGTGCCGTCCTTTTTCACCGGCCATCTGATTGCCCGTTTCGGCGTGGAAAAGATCGTCGCTGCGGGTCTGATCATTCTCGCCGGCGCCGGCGCAGTCGCGCTCCAAGGCGTTGAACTGGAAAACTTCTTCATCGCGCTTGTGCTGCTCGGCCTTGGCTGGAATTTCGGCTTCATCGGCGCCACCACCATGCTGGCCGGCGCCCATGACAGCCACGAGAAAGGCCGGATGCAGGGGTTGAATGACCTGCTTGTATTTGGCGGTGTCACCATGGCGTCGTTGTCCTCCGGCGGCCTGATGAACTGCTCCGGTGGCAATCCGGTGGACGGCTGGAACGCGGTCAACATGGCCATGGCGCCCTTCCTGGTTCTTGCAGGCGGTGCGTTGATGTGGCTGGTAATGCGGCCCAAAGAGGCCTGACCGGCTCCGCTTGAAACTCAGGAGAAATTAATACAGGCGCCGAAACGGGCGCCTATTATTTTCAATCACGTTCGTTACCAGCGCCCGGTGACCGCCCGCCGCATCAACCCCGCCCGGCGCCGGAACTCGCTCAGGCCTAGGCCCCCCTGCGCAACCCGCTCAGGCTCCCGGACGGCCTGTTTAAGAACCGCTTCCGCCTGCCAGCCTGCGAGCAGCGCTGTCCCAGCCGGCTTCGAAACAGCCGCCCTCGAAAAATGCGCTTCTTTTAGTTTTTTCAGCCCCTTGCGCGCCAAAGCTTGCACCCCTTCCAAGGTGCCATCCAGCAGCGGAATCCGCTTCTGCGACTCCAGTTCAGGGATAGCGCGCAGCCAGCTAGCAACACCCGCGCCATAGCCGAAGTCCCTGACCACTGCCTCATCGGCCGGCCCCAAGGAGGCTGCCGCCATCCACATCAGCGAGCCGCTGGTGCGGTTGATGTAGCGGTCAAACTCCGTCTCATCTTCAAAGGGGTCCTTGTAAATGTCCCAGCGCCGCGCCTCTGCCATGCCGTCGATACAGGCCGCCAGTTCGGGCTTCAGCAACCTCGCCAACGGTGTCGCCACATAGTGGCGGCGGACCGGCTTGCCCTCCGCTATCTCCGCGCCAACGTCGCGCCACCATTGCACCCTCATCTCCGCAATCATGCTCTCCTGGCTAGCCCAGGGCGCCCGCGCCAGTTCAATATTGAAAGCATACAGCGCAAACAGCAGCGGCCGCGCCTGAACCGGTGCCGCCATGGTGGCGAGAAACCGGTCCGGGTCGCTCTTCTGAACCAGGTCCGCGCAGGCGGTCAGGTCAGCGTCAAACTGCATCCGCCAGCCCGGCCCCGCTGTCATGGATCAGCTTCCAGCGGATTGCGTCCAGCAGCGCCTCGAAAGAGGCGTCGATTATGTTCGCGCTGACGCCGACGGTAGACCAGCGATGGCCCTGGCTGTCCTCGCTGTCGATGATAACCCGGGTAACGGCCTCGGTGCCGCCCTGGGTGATCCGCACCTTGAAGTCCACCAACCGCATGTCCTCCAGCTGTGCGGAGTAACGCCCCAGATCCTTGCTCAGCGCCCGCGCCAGCGCGTTCACCGGCCCGCGGTCGCTGCCGGTTTCATCCAGCGATTCACTGACCGACAGGCGTTTCTCGCCATCAACCTTCACCACGACCACCGCCTCGGACAGACTGACCATGCGGTTATACTTGTTCTTCCGCCGCTCAACGGTGACCTTGTAGCGCTTGACCTCAAAGAAGTCCGGCAGCTGGCCCAGCTCCTTGCGAGCCAGCAGCTCAAACGACGCTTGCGCGGTGTCGTAGGAATAGCCCTCAGCCTCGCGCTCCTTGATCCGCTCCAGGATCCGTGCCAGCGCCGGGTCGCCGTTTTCAACGCTCAACCCTGCATCGGTCAAACGCTTGCGCAGGTTCGACTGCCCGGCCTGGTTCGACATCGGGATCACCCGCGCATTGCCGACCCTGCCCGGCTCGATGTGTTCATAAGTGGACGGGTCTTTCAGGATCGCGCTGGCGTGCAGCCCCGCCTTATGGGCAAAGGCCGAGGCCCCCACATAGGCCGCCTGCCGCACCGGGACGCGGTTCAGGATATCGTCCAGCATCCGGCTGGTCCGGGTCAGGCCAGCCAGCGCCTCCAGGCTCACCCCGGTCTCGAACTTGCTGGCATAGGGCTCCTTCAGCAGCAGCGTCGGGATCAGCGCGGTCAGGTTGGCATTGCCGCAGCGTTCGCCCAGACCGTTCAGGGTTCCCTGGATCTGCCGCGCCCCGGCATCCACCGCCGCCAAGGAGCAGGCCACAGCATTTTCTGTGTCATTATGGGTATGTATGCCCAGTTTCTCACCTGGAATTCCGGCGGCAACAACCTCCGCAACGATGCGGCTCACCTCGGCTGGCAAGGCGCCGCCGTTGGTATCGCACAGCACCACCCAGCGCGCCCCGGCCTCCAGCGCGGCGCGGCAAGCCGCCAGCGCGTAAGCCGGATTGCCCTTGTAGCCGTCAAAGAAATGCTCGGCATCAAACAGCGCCTCGCGCCCCTGCGCCGCGATATGGGCGACCGAGGCGCGGATGTTGTCGAGGTTCTCTTCCAGCGTGATCCCCAGCGCATGGGTCACGTGGTAGTCGTGGCTCTTGCCGACCAGACAGACGGCCGGAGTGCCGGCGTTCATCACCGCCGCCAGCACATCGTCATTTTCCGCGGACCGCCCGGCCCGTTTGGTCATGCCGAATGCGGTCATGGTGGCGCGGGTTTCCGGCGCCTCCCCGAAAAAGGCGCTGTCGGTCGGGTTTGCACCCGGCCAGCCGCCTTCGATGTAATCGACCCCCAGCCCGTCCAGCGCCTGGGCGATCTGCTTTTTTTCAGCGGTGGAGAACTGCACCCCCTGGGTCTGCTGCCCGTCCCGCAGGGTCGTGTCGTAGAGGTAAAGGCGTTCCTTGGCCATCACAGCGCCTCCAGCTTGGCCGGATCAAACCCGGCTCCCGGCAGCAATTCGACCCCGGCCTTGCTCATCCGCACTTCCAGTCCCGCCTCTACAAAGGCAGCTTTCAGTTGATCGACTTCCGAAAAGTTCTTGCTTTCCATAGCCTTCTGACGGGCTTCGAACAGCTTTTGCTCAAATGCGGAAAGGTCGACAGAGGGCGCGGAGGCCCAGGCGCCCATCTCATCCGTCAGCAGACCCAGCATCTGCGCCGACGCCAGCAGCCCGGCGGCATCGCCCGCCGCTGCCAGCTTGTGCAGCTCGGCAATCGCGCCGGCCGAATTCAGGTCATCGGCCAGTGCATCCAGGACCGCGGCAGCAGCGCTGGACGCAGGTTCGATGCCCGCGGTCAGCGCCCGCCACTTGCGCAGCGTGGCTTCTGCTTCCTTGGCCTTCTTGTCGGTCCAGTCCATCGGCTTGCGGTAATGGGTCTGCAGGAACACCAGCCGGATCACCTCACCGGGATAACCCTGGTCCAGCAGATCGCGCACGGTGAAAAAGTTGCCTAGGGATTTGGACATCTTCTTGCCTTCCACCTGCAGCATCTCGTTGTGCAGCCAGAAACGTGCAAACTCACCTTCCGGATGGGCGCAGCAGCTTTGCGCAATTTCATTCTCGTGGTGCGGGAACATCAGGTCGTTGCCGCCGCCGTGAATATCGAAGGTCTCTCCCAGCAGCTCAAAAGACATCGCCGAGCATTCGATGTGCCAGCCCGGCCGTCCGCGGCCCCAGGGGCTGTCCCAGCCCGGCAGATCGTCGGTGGAGGGTTTCCACAGCACAAAATCCATCGGGTTCTTCTTGTAGGGCGCCACTTCAACCCGGGCACCGGCGATCATGTCATCAACAGACCGGCCCGACAGTTTGCCATAAAGCTCCTTCCAGCTGTCGACAGCAAACAACACATGGTCCTCCGCTGCATAAGCGTGGCCCTTGGCTATCAGATCCTCGATCATCGCCACCATCTGCGGGATGTATTCGGTTGCCCTTGGCATGTGGTCCGGCTCCAGGGCGCCCAACTCGCCCATGTCGTCAAGAAACCACTGGGTCGTCTCGGCGGTAATGTCCCCGATCGGCCGCCCGCTCTCGGCGGCGCGGTTGTTGATCTTGTCGTCAACGTCCGTGAAGTTCCGGGCGTAAGTCACTTTATCTGCGCCATAAACCTCGCGTAGAAGGCGATACAGCACGTCAAACACCACCACCGGCCGGGCATTGCCCAGATGCGCCCGGTCATAAACCGTGGGGCCGCAGACATACATCCGCACTTTGCTGGCGTCGATCGGCTCAAAGACCTCTTTCTTGCGGGTCTTCGTGTTCTGCAGCTTGATCACTCTGTCCTTGGTTCCCATGCCCGGTTCCTTTTGCATGCCCAGCTCTAAACGGCCGGCACCACCCATTGCGCGCAACGCGGGCTTAGCAACTTGTCAGGGAAATGAAAACGACAGAAACCAGCCCGCTGATATGTCAGCAGGTAATGCAGCAGATAATGGTGGTGCATTTCTGGTTCATGCAGGCTGCTTAGCACGGGGCGGCAGCCCCGCCAAGCCTTTTGGCAGCCTGAAACGGAAGAGGCCGCCCGGCCTGCCTTGGGTACAGACCAGGCGGCCAGCGGCGCGGCGGAACTAGAGTGCCGCGCCGGTGCTTGTGTCAGTTTAGAACTTGAAAGATGCGCGCAGCGACACCGAGGTGGCATCCGAGCCAACGCCCGAGGTGCCGAACTCGTCGAAGTCATGCTCCAGCAGTTCGCCGCCGATCTGCCACTGGTCGGTCACCTGATAGGCCAGGCCGACACCATAGAAGTCGCCGGTTTCGCTGCCCAGCGAACTGTCGGCCTCAGCCACTCCGCCGGTCACATAGGCCAGCACCCGGCCGAAGTCATAGCCGGCCTTCACCTTGGCGCGGGCCACCGAGTCGACAGTTGCGCCGCCGCCCAGATCCAGGTCGGTTGCGTCATAGTCCAGTTCCCCGCCCAGCACGAAACGGCCGAAATCATAATTGTAGCCGCCGTGGACACCGTAAGCGGTATCATCACCCGAGGCACCGTTGCTGGCATCCGCGTCCAACTGGCCGATCTGGCCACCCAGATAGAAACCGGTCCAATCGCCGCCCTCATTGACCACAACCGGCGCCGGAGCCGGCGCGGGTTCAACCACCGGCTCAACCAGATTGCCGGCAAAGGCCGCACTGCCCATTACGGTTGCGATGGCTGTCATAGCTACGAAACGAGTCATTCAGACTTCTCCTTTTGCAGTCCCGGCGCAGGCTGTGCGCCGTTGACGCCTACAAAAGGTCTTTGCCCCGTAGTTTCCAGAGCCGCCCGGTTCACGAGCTTTGACTTGGCGGTGAGTGGCCGAAACCCCGTACCCAAACGCGCTTTTCCGCCGGTGTCTGGAAGCGAAATTCCGCCAAGCCATTGAAATACCCAAGAGCTTTTCCTACCGCCGGGCTGAAACACGCTGACGCGCGATCAAAACCGGAATGCAGCACCCAGGGCCAGGGTTTCGCCGCGCGGACTGCCGCTGCCATCTCTCGGGCCGGCCTCATGATGGAGCAGTTCCCCGGTCAATTGAAGGGCGCGATTCAAGGAAACTCTCATACCGAAGCCAAACAGGGTCCCATGGCGGCTGCGGCCCGAATTTTCGGCCCGCAGCCCGCCGACAGTTACAAAGCCGGTTGCAGGTCCAAAGTCGTACCCCGCATGCAGGCGCAGCTGATGTGTTTCCTCCGCCTGCAGGGCCCGCGCAAGCGGCCCTGTCTGCCCGGTTGCAACGCTGCCTCCCAAGATCAACCCCTCCGAGTCCTGACCGTAACCAAAAGCAAAGGAACGGCCCTCCCCACCCGGAATGCTGTATGTGAACGGGCCTGATCCATCAGAAGCAGATCGACCGCGATCCTCGGCCAACCCGGATTGCCCGTGCAATGCGGCAATGGCAAATACCGCGGCGAACGTTTGGCAGAGTTTGGTCATCCTAACCATCGGCATGTGGCTTTGCCTTCTTGCAATGCGCCGTTCAGCGCGCCATCCCCCTAGCCCCCCGCTTATAAGCATTAATGCTTAATATTTCGTTCCAAGACTGCCTGAAAACCTGCTGTTCAAGAAGCGTTAAAAGCGACGCCTTCACCATAAAAAGTAGAGAAATTTATTTACTGTTCACGCTTAAGGGACTCCTCCCCAGGCCGCCATGAAAAAAATGTCGCATTTTTCACCGAAGTCGTTATCGTGCTAGAAACTTCGCAAATGCATGCCAAACTGCCGCGAAGACCACAGGAGACCGCATGCAGGAAGAACGCAGCCTTCTTAACCTCGTCTGCCGCACCATAGGCGCGGCACGGGGACGCGCCGCCAGGGGCAGGCCGTACTGAGTTGAAATAAAACACGTTTCAACTCACATACCTGAAAGGCTCCCAAAATGAACGACCAAGCCTCCCCTGCCCGCGCCACCCGCAGCGGCGGGCGCAATGCACGCCGTGCAGCCCGTGCCGCCGCCCTCCCGGATCATCTGCGCCCGGTCCGCCCCGGCATGGAATCCACCGCCCTGAAGATGCTGAGCCAGGCTGACATGGAAAAGATCCACGAGGCGGCCCTCACCGCGCTTGAGGAAATCGGCCTTGCTGACGCTCCGCAGAGCGGGATCGACTACCTGACTGCCGCAGGCTGCACTCTTGGCGACGACGGCCGCATCCGCTTTCCCCGCGCTCTGGTGGAAGACACAATCGCCAAGGCAAACCGCTCCGTCACCCTTTTCAGCCGCGATGGAAAATCCGATCTGCAGCTGTCCGGCGGCCGCGTCCACTATGGCACCGCAGGTGCGGCAGTCAGCGTGGTCGATGTGCAAGGCAGGAATTACCGCGATTCCACCGTGCAGGATCTGCATGACGCGGCCCGCATCTGCGACCAGCTGGACAACATCCACTTTGTCCAGCGCCCGATGGTATGCCGGGACATCCCCGACAATTGCGAGATGGACTTGAACTCCATCTACGCCTGCACTGCAGGCACCACCAAACATGTCGGCGTCTCCTTCACGGAACCAGGCTTTGTCAAACCAGGCCTTGAACTGCTGCACATGATTGCAGGCGGTGAGGACAAATGGCGCGAGCGCCCGTTTGTTTCCAACTCCAACTGCTTCGTTGTTCCACCGATGAAGTTCGCCACGGAATCCTGCGAAGTAATGGAGGAATGCATCAAGGGCGGCATGCCTGTGCTTCTTTTGTCGGCAGGCATGGCCGGCGCAACCGCTCCCTCGACCATTGCCGGCGCGATCACCCAGGCGGTTGCCGAATGCCTGGCAGGACTAGTTTATGTAAACGCTGTAACGCCCGGTGCCCCGGCGATTTTTGGCACCTGGCCCTTCGGCCTTGATCTGCGCACAGGCGCCATGTCCGTCGGCTCCGGCGAGCAGGCTTTGCTGACCGCGGGCTGCGCCCAGATGCACAAGTTCTACAACCTGCCTGGCGGCGCCGCCGCTGGCGCCTCGGATTCAAAATTGCCGGACATGCAGGCCGGCTGGGAACAGATGTGTTCCGCCGTTATGGCGGGGCTTTCAGGGCTCAACATGGTCTATGAGGCCGCGGGGATGCATGCCTCGCTGCTTGGCTTCTGCCTGGAATCGCTGATCCTGGACAATGACCTGCTGGGCCAGGCGCAACGCTGTGTCCGCGGTATTGAGGTCAACGACGAAACTCTCGCCCTCGACCAGATGCGCGCCACCTGCCTTGGCGGACCCGGGCACTACCTGGGCACTGATCAGACACTTGGCCGCATGCAAGTGGACTATGTGTACCCGGATCTGGGCGACCGCACGTCCCCTAAAGAATGGGCAGAGCGCGACAAGCCGGACCTGATTGAAAAAGCGGTCGCCAAAAAAGAGAAAATCCTGTCCGAACGCGCTGCAGCACGGTTTGACGCGGAAACCGACATGGCAATCCGCCGAAGATTCAATATTCATCTGCCTGCCTGACGCGGAGCTGGATGACTTTTCATCGGGCCGGGTTGACCGGCCCGTTTTCTTTTGGCTGACGGCTTTGGCATCAGTCAGAAGTGGCGCATTTCATTTCTGAAAATTTTCTTAACTTCAAACTTGAAGCACCCTGCCACCCAGGTTAACCTCTTGTTAAGAAGCGCATATTCACACACCGGAGCATCACTTCTGGCGTCTCAACCTGCAGAAATGAGACTGCAGGCGCACAAAACCGCCTTGCAAAATCGCAAAACATGCCGGTTTTGGGAAAACCTGAAGGCAGACGCATTGCAAAAATGCTGGAAGCGGCGCGCGAGCTGACCCGCGCACTAAAGTTTGCGCTTTTGCTTGCAAATAGCCGCGAGAGGTGAAAGCAAACGCCGATCTCTACAAAACAAAGTGCGCGCGTTAACTTTTCATTCGGCGGCACAGTGTTGCCGGGTTCAGAATTCACCGTATCTGACGACTGTCGCGTTAACTTGTTTCTAGGCGCTCGGAGACCTCTCCGGCACCGTCAGCAGCGCCAGTTCCTTTGCAGAACTCCCTGCCCGGACCGAAAATGCAAAAACGCAATTCGGTCTTGCAAAACCGCAGCTCGGAACGGTCTCCGCGCTGCGGTCTGGCGATCAGAAAAACGCCTGCAAACCAGTTTGGGCACGGCCCAGGATCAGCGCATGGACGTCGTGGGTGCCCTCGTAGGTGTTCACGGTCTCCAGGTTCACCATGTGCCGGATAACATTGAACTCCAGGCTGATACCGTTGCCGCCGTGCATGTCGCGGGCCATCCGGGCAATCTCCAGCGCCTTGCCGCAGTTGTTGCGCTTGATGATCGAGATCATCTCCGGCGCGGCATTGGCCTCATCCATCAGGCGGCCGACGCGCAGAGACGCCTGCAGACCAAGGGTGATTTCAGTCTGCATGTTTGCCAGCTTCAGCTGGAACAATTGGGTGTTTGCCAGCGGCCGGCCGAATTGGGTGCGGTCCAGCCCGTACTGCCGCGCGGCGTGCCAGCAGGCCTCCGCGGCCCCCATGGCGCCCCAGCTGATACCGTAGCGGGCGCGGTTCAAACAACCGAACGGGCCTTTCAGCCCCTGCACGTGCGGCAGCAGCGCATCTTCGCCAACCTCGACGCCATCCATCACAATCTCACCGGTGATCGAGGCGCGCAGGGAGGCCTTGTTTTCAATCTTCGGCGCGCTCAGGCCTTTCAGGCCTTTGTCCAGCACAAAGCCGCGGATCTTGCCGCCATGCGCTTCGGACTTGGCCCAGACCACAAACACATCGGCGATCGGCGCGTTGGAGATCCACATCTTGGAACCCGTAAGCCTATATCCGCCTTCGGTTTTTTCGGCGCGTGTCTTCATGCTGGCGGGGTCTGAGCCAGCGTCCGGCTCGGTCAGGCCAAAGCAGCCGATCCATTCGCCGGTGGCCAGTTTCGGCAGGTATTTCTGGCGCTGCTCCTCGCTGCCGTATGCATAGATGGGATACATCACCAGCGAGCTTTGCACCGACATCATCGACCGGTATCCGCTGTCGACACGCTCTACTTCACGTGCCACCAGACCGTAGGAGACATAGCCGCCGCCAAGCCCGCCGTATTCCTCCGGAATGGTGGTGCCGAGGAGGCCCATCTCGCCCATCTCGCGGAAGATCTCAGGATCAGTTTCCTCGTTCTCAAAAGCACTTAGCACGCGCGGCTGAAGTTTCTCCTGCGCGTAGGCCCGGGCCGAGGCGGAGATCATCCGCTCATCCTCGGTCAGCTGGTCCTCCAGCCGCAGCGGGTCTTCCCAGTTGAAACGGCCCAGATCCGGGGCATCCTTGGCGCGCAGGGCGGGTTTGTCGGTCATCTTGTCACCTCAGTGGTTCGCGATTTGAGCAAACCCTAACGGGAGGTGAACGGAAAAAACAGCGAGACTTTCGCAACTATCCATGACAAACACTCATACATGACCGTGCCACGCAAATTCCTTCCCTCGATTTCCTCGCTGCGCGCCCTGGAAGCGCTCGACCGGCTCGGCAGCGCCTCATCCGCCGCCGATGAACTGGCGCTTACTCAGGGTGCCGTTAGCCGCCAGTTGCAAACGCTGGAGCGGCAATTGGGGATGGACCTGGTGCAGCGCGACCAGAAGCGGCTGACCCTGACAACGGAAGCGCAGGACTACGCGGCTGAGATCCGCCAGGCATTGAACCAGATCGTGCAATCCACCCTGCGTTTGCAGGCTGCACCGCTGGCCGGGACGCTTAACCTGGCGATCCTGCCGGCCTTCGGGATGCGCTGGCTGATGCCGCGGCTGCCGGAATTTGCCCGGCACCACCCCGATGTGACCATCAATATGGCCACCCGGCTGGAACCATTCAATTTTGCCACCGAACCCTTTGATGCAGCGATACATTTTGGGGACGCATCCTGGCCCGGCACCCAGTCTCTGCTGCTGAAGCACGAACAGCTGCTGCCCGTCTGCGCACCGCAGCTGCTGGAGGGGCGGACGGTCAATCAACCGAAGGACATCCTGAAGCTGCCGCTGCTGCACATCCAGACCCGGACAACCGCCTGGAAAGACTGGTTTGAACAGCAAGGCATTGAGGCCGGCGCAGATCTCGGTGGGACGATCTATGATCAATTCGCAACTATCACCCAGGCAGCGATGCACGGGCTGGGGGTCGCCCTGATGCCGGATTACCTGGTGGAGCAAGACCTGGCCACCGGCCGCCTGGTGGCGCTTCATCCGGAGCCGGTGGAGACCGCAGGCGCCTATTACCTGGTCTGGCCGGAGCGGAAATCACACGCCCCGGCGCTGGTAAAGTTCCGTACCTGGCTGGCCGGAAAAGCGCAGCCGGAAGACCCGCTGCCGCGGTGAAACACAGGGGGTGGCATGCGTGCACCCCCTGTGCACCCTTTGTGCACCCCCTGGTGCCGTTTCAGCCCAGGCTTCAGCCCAAGGCGTAGCCCGCGCCGCGCACAGTGCGGACCGGATCGTCGCCGCCATGCTGGGTCAGCGCCTTGCGCAAGCGGCCGATGTGAACGTCGACGGTGCGGGTGTCGACATAGATGTCGCGGCCCCACACCCGGTCCAGCAGCTGCTCCCGGCTCCAGACCCGGCCCGGCTTCTCGATAAAGGTGGACAGCAAGCGGAACTCGGTCGGACCCAGCTTGAGCGGGTTGCCGCCCCGGCTGACCTTGTGGGTTTCCGCATCCAAGACGATGTCGTCATACTCCAGCCGCACGCCGACAGTGGAGGGCCGGACCCGGCGCAGCTGGCTGCGCACGCGGGCCATCAGCTCCACCACCGAATACGGCTTCACCACGTAATCATCGGCACCGGTTTCAAGGCCGCGCACCTTGTCCACTTCCTCGGACCTTGCTGACAGCATGATCACCGGAATATTGCGGGTCTCAGCACGGGTCTTGAGGCGGCGGCAGACCTCGATGCCGCTGAGGTTGGGCATCATCCAGTCGAGGATGATGATATCGGGCATATCCTCTTCCACCACCAGCAGCGCTTCTTCGCCATCCCTGGCCTTGAGCACGCGGAAGCCGTCGGCTTCGAGATTGTAGGCCAGCACTTCCCGCTGGGCCATTTCGTCTTCTACAACCAGAACGGTGGGCTGGTCGGCAGCCATCGGTCAGATCTCCTGCGGTGTGGTCGAGGTGATGTCGGCTTTCTTGCGGTCTTCCTCCGGTTTTTCGCCGGTGACCAGATAGATCACCTGCTCGGCGATCGCGGTCACGTGGTCGCCCATGCGCTCGGTGTTTTTTGCTATGAAATGCAAATGCATACAGGCCGAAATGTTGCGCGGGTCTTCCATCATGTGGGTCAGGAACTCGCGGAACAGGGCGTTGTACATCTGGTCCACGTCGCGGTCGCGGGCAATCACGTCAGCCGCCAGTTCAGCGTCACGCTGGATGTAGGAGTCCAGCGCGTCCTTGAGCATCCGCTCCACCTCGCGCGCCATGCGGCGCAGGGCGGCGGCGCCTTCGCTGGTGTTCGGCCCCTGCGCCAGCACAGTGGTGCGCTTGGCCATGTTTTTCGCATAATCGCCAATACGTTCCAGGTTGCCGGCAATCTTCATCACCGACAGCACCAGCCGCAGGTCGGAGGCGGTCGGCGACCGCAGGGCGATCAGCCGGGCGGTTTCCTCGTTGATCAGCTCTTCCAGCCCGTCGATGGCCTTGTCACCCTGGCGCACGGTCAGCGCCAGCTCCTCGTCGCGGGTTTCCAGCGCGCGGGCGGCTTCGCGGATCGCGTCCTCGACCAGGCCGCCCATTTTCATAATCCGAGCCTGAATTGCCTCCAGATCACGGTCGAAAGCAGATGCAATATGCTGTGCTACCATTTTGATTTTCCTTGAAATCAGCCGATTCGGCCGGTGATGTAGCTTTCGGTGCGGGGATCTTCGGGGTTGGTGAAGATCTGACCGGTCGGACCGAATTCAACCAGATTGCCAAGATGGAAGAAGGCAGTTTTCTGGCTGACCCGCGCGGCCTGCTGCATCGAGTGGGTAACGATCACCACAGAATACTGGCTGCGCAGTTCGTCGATCAGCTCCTCCACCTGCGCGGTGGCGATCGGGTCAAGCGCCGAGCAGGGTTCGTCCATCAACAGCACCTCAGGCTCCGTCGCGACGGCGCGGGCGATGCACAGGCGCTGCTGCTGGCCGCCGGAAAGACCGGTGCCGGGGGCGTCGAGACGGTCCTTCACCTCATCCCAGATGGCGCCGCGGCGCAGGGATTTCTCCACGATTTCATCGAGTTCCGTCTTGTTCTTGGCCAGGCCGTGAATGCGCGGGCCATAGGCCACGTTGTCATAGATCGACTTGGGGAACGGGTTCGGCTTCTGGAACACCATGCCGACCTTGGCACGCAGCTGCACCGGGTCGACGCGCTTGTCGTAGATGTCCTCGCCATCCAGCAGGATGTCGCCCTTCACGCGGCAGATGTCGATGGTGTCGTTCATCCGGTTCAAGCAGCGCAGGAAGGTCGACTTGCCGCAGCCCGAAGGGCCGATGAATGCGGTGACGGTCTTGTCCTCGATCTCGACGTTCACGTCCTTGATCGCGTGACTGTCGCCGTAGTAGACGTTCACATCCTTGGCGGCGATTTTGATTTTCTGAGTGTCCACGGTGTTATCCATCAAGGTCATGTCGTTCATTACTATGCCCCCTTACCAGCGGCGTTCAAAGCGGCGGCGCAGGATCACCGCGAGGGTGTTCATGGTCACCAGGAAGAGAAGAAGGATGATGATGCCGCCCCAGGCGCGTTCATAGAACGCCGGGTCGGCGCGTTTGGCCCATTCGTAGATCTGGGCGGGCATCGCCGAGTTCGGCGCCAGCAGCCCGTCCGCCAGGGTTTCCGGCGCGTTGGAGGCGATGAAGCCGACCATGCCGATGAGCAGCAGAGGCGCGGTTTCCCCCAGCGCCTGCGCCAGGCCGATGATGGTGCCGGTCAGGATGCCCGGCGCGGCCAGCGGCAGCACGTGGTGGAACACCGCCTGCATCTTGGAGGCGCCGACACCGAGGGCGGCGTCGCGGATCGACGGCGGCACCGATTTCAGCGAGGCGCGGGTGGAGATGATGATGGTCGGCAGGGTCATCAGCGTCAGCACCAGGCCGCCCACCAGCGGCGCCGAGGTCGGCAGGTGCATGTAGTTGATGAAAACCGCGAGGCCCAGGATACCGAACACGATCGACGGCACCGCGGCGAGGTTGGAGATGTTCACCTCGATCAGGTCGGTGAGCCAGTTCTGCGGCGCAAATTCCTCGAGGTAGATCGAGGCAGCGACGCCGATCGGCAGCGCCAGCGCCAGCACCACAAACATCATGAACAGCGAGCCCAGCATCGACACGCCCATGCCGGCCGCTTCAGGGCGGGCGTCAGAGGCATCGGCGCCGGTGATGAAGTCGAGGTTGAAGGTTTTTTCCAGCACACCGGCAGCGGCCAAAGCGTCAACAAGATCAAGCTGTTCGGGCGAGATGTTCTTGTCGTTGACGATGCTGTCGCGGGTGACGCGGCCCTTCATGTAGCCGTCGACCCGGCCGGAGGCGAGGAAGCGGAACTCGACCGTCTGGCCGATCTGGTCCGGGTTGGCGATCACATAGTCGCGCAGCTGGGCGGCGACGTCCTTGGACAGGATGCCGGCCAGTTCCTTGGCCTTCAGGCTGGTTTCGATCCCCAGCTCCTCGACCGCGGCCTCCATCGCGCCCTTGATGATCGGGGCATAGCCGAAGGTGGTGACCTTCTTGATGTCCTCGATGTTGCGCTCCCCCTTCTTGTCGAGCTTGCTTTCCAGCAGCTCCACCTGAAGCGTCACAAAGGTTTGCTGGAAAGCGCCGGTGCCCTTGCTGACAATGGTGGTCACCAGGATGACCAGCATTATGAGGCCTGCGGTAATCGCGGCGATTCCATAGGCGCGGAAACGCGTTTCGGCTGCGTTGCGCCGCTTGGTGCGCGGAGTCTGCTCCAGCAGCGAACCGCCGTGCTTGCGGGGCGCGGCGCCCGCGGGGGATTGGCTGAGGTCAGTCATTATTCGTACTGCTCCCGGTATTTGCGCACGATGTAGAGCGCCAGGACGTTCAGGCCGAGGGTCAGGACAAACAGGGTCAGGCCCAGGGCAAAGGCAACGAGGGTTTCGGGGCTGGCAAAGTCGGTGTCCCCGGTCAGCTGGCTGACGATGCGGGTGGTGATTGTGGTCATCGATTCCAGCGGGTTGGCCGAGAACTTGGCAATTGCCCCAGCCCCCATCACCACGATCATGGTCTCGCCGATGGCACGCGATGCGGCCAGCAGCACGGCGCCGACGATGCCCGGCAGCGCTGCCGGCATCACCACCTGGCGCACGGTTTCGGATTTGGTGGCGCCCAGCCCCAGCGAGCCGTCGCGCATCGCCTGCGGCACCGCGTTGATGATGTCATCAGACAACGAGGAGACGAAGGGGATCAGCATGATGCCCATCACCAGCCCCGCGGTCAGCACCGAGGTGGCGCCGGCCATCCATTCGACGCCCAGGAGGCCACCCTTGGCGAAGAGGTTTGCCAGCGCCGGACCCACGGTCAGCAGCGCAAACAGGCCGTAAACGATGGTGGGGATGCCCGCGAGGATCTCCAAAAGCGGCTTGGCAAAGGAGCGCACCGCGCCGCTGGCGTATTCCGAAAGGTAGATGGCGGCAAACAGGCCGACCGGGACCGCAACCGCCAGCGCGATGAAGGAGATGTAAAGCGTGCCCCACAGCAGCGGCAGGATCGACAGTTCGCTGCCGCCGCGGAAGTTGGGGGCCCAGGTGGAGCCGAAGAAGAAATCGGTCCAGGAATGCAGGCCAAAGAAGTTCTTGGTTTCGAACAGCATCGACAGCACGATGCCAACGGTGGTGAGGATCGCCAGCGAGGCGGCCAGGATCAGCAGCGCCAGCACCGCGCGTTCCACGACATTGCGGGCACGGAAGTCCTTGTGGGTGCGGCTGTAGGCCCAGGCGAAGCCGCCAAGCGCCAGCAGCGCCACAACCACGGTCATCGCGGTCCGGCCGGTTTTCGAGAGGTTGCGGTAGGCCTGTGCGGCGGTCAGCACTTCGGGGCGCACGTCGTCGCCCAGAGCCACGCCCATCTCGCCCATCAGGGCGCGGACGTCCTGCCCGCTGTTAGCGACGTTGCGGGCCTCGCGAGCGGTCAGACGTCCCTGCTCCACCGCCAGGTCCAGCCCCTCGGCCACCCGGCGCACGTCGCTCATCACCAGTCCGATGGTGGAGCTTTCCGGAACCGCCTCAGCCGGGATCATGCCGGAGACACGGGTCTCGATGAACATGGGCTGGGCCAGAAGCCAGATGGCCAGCGCCCCGATAGCCGGCACAAAGGCGGCCAGGGCAACATGGTAGCCATAGTAAGATGGCAGCGAATGAAGGTCTTTGACGTCACCCGCGGCAGAGGCTATCGCACGGCGGCGGCCGCCGTAGAAGCCGGCGGCAGAGAGCGCAAGCAGGAGGGCAACAAGCCAGAAAGTGGGCATGAAAAGCTCCGGTTGTGGCGGTGGCGTATTGGCTGCGGCAGCCCTGCCGCGGAAAGAAAGCGCCGGGGCGGAGGATGGCTCCGCCCCGGCAAGGATCAGATCACAGGCGGGGCAGCTTAGGAGTTGCCGCCCATCACGGCTTCGTTGGCAACCGCTTCCTGGGTGTCCGCCAGTTCCGGGTCGGCAACCAGGCCGTATTCGGCCAGCGGGCCGTCGGGGCCTGCAACTTCGTCCGCAACGAAGAACTCAGCATATTCTTTCAGGCCCGGGATCACGCCGATGTGGGCTTTCTTCACGTAGAAGAACAGCGGGCGGGAGACCGGGTATTCGCCGCTTGCGATGCTCTCGGTGGAGGGCACCACGCCGGACATGGTGGCAACCTGCAGCTTGTCGGTGTTGTTCTCATAGAAGGCCAGGCCAAAGACGCCGATGCCGTCCTGATTGCTTTCGATGCGGGCCAGGGTCTCGGTGTAATCGCCGTCGATGTCGACCGACTTGCCGTCGGTGCGCAGCGCGATACAGGCCTTCTCGGCTGCTTTCTTGTCGCCGCCGTTGGCTTCCTTGAAGGCTTCAAAGGCACCGGTTTCCTCGCAGCCTGCCAGGATCACCTTGTCTTCGAACACTTCGCGGGTGCCGTGCTTGGTGCCCGGAACGAAGGCCTGGATGTCGACCGCCGGGAATTCGGCGTTCACGTCGGCCCAGGTGGTGTTCGGGTTGTCGACCAGCTGGCCGTCGACCAGAACCTTGTCGGACAGCGCCAGGAACCAGTCGGCCGGGGTGAACTCGAAGGAGTTGGCGCTGCTGTCGGAGGCAAACACGATGCCGTCATAGCCGATGCGGACTTCGATGATGTCGGTCACGCCGTTTTCGGCGCAAGCGGCGATTTCCTTGTCCTTGATCTTGCGCGAGGCGTTGGCGACGTCGATGGTGTTTTCGCCGACGCCTTCGCAGAAGCGCTTGAGACCAGCGGAGGAGCCGCCGGATTCCACAACCGGGGTCGGGAAATCGAAGTTCTCGCCAAAGGCTTCTGCCACGATGGAGGCGTAGGGCAGAACGGTGGACGAACCGGCAACCTGGACCTGGTCACGCGCGGCTGCTGCGGTGGCGGAAACGGCGGCGATTGCCAGGGTGGAAGCGGTCAGTTTCACAAAGGACATTTGTGTCTCCAAGAGTTTCAAAGTTCGATCACCCCCTCGATGATCTTGCCGCCTCTCCTATGGGGTGCTGATGAGGCTTTTGTGACAGGTGTGTAACAGCTGTATGACAAACGCGGTTTTTCCGGAAAAAATTCTGATACAAACCGAAACGCAGCCGCCGGGCGACCAGCAGCGGCGCTTGTCATTGCAGCACCGCAGCCCGTGCGGGCGAAGATGCCGCGCTACTCCGGCAGAATGACTGTAAAAACAGCGCCTTTGCCCACATCGCTTTCCACCCGCAGCCGCCCGCGGTGGCGGTTGATAATGTGTTTGACAATGGCCAAGCCCAGCCCGGTGCCGCCCATCTCGCGTGAGCGGTGGCTGTCGGCCCGGTAGAAACGCTCTGTCAGCCGCGGCAAGTGGACCGGGTCAATCCCCGGCCCGTTGTCAATAACCTGCACGCAGGCGGCGGGCGCACGGACCGCCGGATCGCGCTCGGAATGGGTCAGCACGACACGCACATGATCGCCGCCGTATTTCACCGCGTTTTCCACCAGGTTTGTGAACACCTGCTGCAACTGATCCGGATCGCCGGTGACACTGACCGGTTCCTCAGGGGCTTCCAGCGCCATCGTGGCGCCGCGGGCCTCTGCCACCGGCGCCAGTGTTTTGAGGGTGGAAGCCAGATGGCCGGTCAGATCCACTTTTTCCTTGGGGCGCACCCGTTCTTCGCTTTCCACCCGGTTCAGCGACAGCAGGTCTCCAACCAGGCGGTTCATGCGGCTGGCCTCGCCCTCCATGATCGTCAGGAACCGGTCGCGGGCGGCAGCATCGTCCCTGGCCGGACCGCGCAGGGTTTCGATGAACCCGATCAGTGCGGTCAGCGGCGTGCGCAGCTCGTGGCTGACGTTGCCAACGAAATCACGGCGCATCTGGCTGGCCTGCTCGCGTTCGGTAATGTCATCGAAACAGGCCAGAACCGCTCCGCCACCCACTGCGCCGATGCCGGGCACATAGCGCAGGGTGACTGTATAGGTGGTGTCCTGGGCGCCGTCGTTGGACAGGTGCCGAGCGGTGCGGGAGTCCTTGTCTTGCAGGCAGGCCTCGATGGCGGTGGCAACACTAGGCTGGCGCAGGATGGTGGCGAAGTGGCGGCCCTTGACACCCTGCCCCAGCAGCGCATCGGCGGCGCTGTTCACGGCGATGAAACGTTCGGTCTGGTCCACCAGAACCGCAGGCAGCGGAATGGCCGCTAGAAATTCTTCTATCAGATCGGTCGTCATCTGTTCCCCGCTGATGAGAGTCCGGCCTGCTTACCGCCGCAGTGTAAAACTGCTGTGGCAGCAGCCGTTGAAGCAGCGCAAAACCGCGCTGCCTGCGGCGCCGGTTACAGCGGTTTCAATTCCTCCCGGAAACGGCGCATGTTGTCCTGGTAGAGCAGCGCGCTTTGCGTCAGTTTCTCGGCCAGGGCCGCGTCCACTTCGCGCACCACCTTGCCGGGGCTGCCCATCACCAGGGAGTTGTCGGGAATTTCCTTGTTCTCGGTGATCAGGGCGCCGGCGCCGATCAGGCAGTTCTTGCCGATCTTTGCACCGTTCAGAATGGTCGCCCCCATGCCGACAAGGGTGTTTTCGCCGATGGTGCAGCCGTGCAGCATCGCTTTGTGGCCGATGGTGCAGTTCTTTCCGATGGTCAGCGGATAACCCGCATCGATGTGCATCACCACGTTTTCCTGCACATTGGTGCCTTCGCAGATACGGATTTCCTCGTGGTCGGCGCGGATGGTGACGCCGAACCAGACAGAGGAGCCCGCCTCCATCACCACTTTGCCGATCAGGTTAGCATCGGGTGCGACCCAGGTGTCTTCGTGGATCTGCGGCTGGTGCGGGCCAAGAGCGTAAAGGGTCATGACTGTTCCTCGAACTGGGTTTGCAGAGCGCGCACATGCTCCTGCAGCTTGGGCTGCTGGATGCGGCGCATGCGCTCGGCCTCGACGATGGTTTTCAGCTTGGCCTCGGTCTCGTCCAGGTCGTCGTTGACCAGAACATAGTCATAATAGCCCCAGTGGCTGATCTCGTCCCAGCTTTTCATCATCCGCTTGGAGATCACCTCGTCGCTGTCCTGGGCGCGGGTTTCCAGGCGGCGGCGCAGTTCGGTGATCGACGGCGGCAGGATGAAGATCGACAGCGCGTGCTTGCCCAGGTCAGAGTTGCGGATCTGGATCTCGCCCTGCCAGTCGACGTCGAACAGCACGTCCTGGCCGGCCTCTATGGTGTCCTTCACCGGGCCTGCGGGCGAGCCGTAGAAATTGCCGAAGACGTGGGCGTGCTCCAGCATCTGCCCTTCGGCAACCTGCTGTTTGAAGGCGTCCTCGGACATGAAGTAGTACTCGCGTCCGTGCTCCTCTCCCGGGCGCGGCGCGCGGGTGGTGGCGGAGACCGAGAACTTGAGCCCCGGGTCCCAGGCCATCAGGCGGCGTGCCAGGGTGGATTTGCCGGCGCCCGAAGGCGATGAGAGGATGATCAAAAGGCCGCGGCGGTCCGCCATCTTGGCACTCCTTTTCTTATTCTATGTTCTGCACCTGCTCGCGCATCTGGTCGATCACGGTTTTCAGCTCTAGCCCCACCGCCGTCAACCCGGCATGCTGCGCCTTGGAGCAGAGCGTGTTGGCCTCGCGGTTGAACTCCTGCATCAGGAAGTCGAGCTTGCGGCCCACCGCGCCGCCTTTCTGCAGCAGATCGCGGGCGGCGGAGACATGGGCGCCGAGACGGTCCACTTCCTCGGTCACATCCGCCTTGACCGCAATCAGTGCCAGCTCCTGCGCTACCCGGTCCGGGTCGGCGCCATCAGTGTTGTCCATCACCCGCGCCAGGTTGGCTGTCAGCGCATCGGCCATTTTCACCCTGCGCTCTTCGGCGCGCTCCGCCGCCTGGGCGGTCAGCGCCGCCACCTGCTCCAGCTGGGTGTTAAGAATTACGGCAAGCGCGGCGCCTTCCGCCTCACGCATTTGAACGAATTCCGCCACAAGGGTTTCCAGTTCCTTGCTGAGCGCGGCGACCAGAGGCGCCGGGTCATCATCGCCCGCGGACTGTTCCAGCACGCCCTTGAAGGACAGAAGTTCGGCCGCAGAAGCAGGACGCACCTCCACCCGGTTCTGCTTGGCGATCGACTGCGCTTCCCCCAGCGCCTTGACCACCGATTTCAGAACCGTGCTATTGACTTGCACTTGCCCGGCGCTGTCTTCGGTGCGGGTGATCCGCAGGGTCAGCGAGACATTGCCCCGTGCCAGCGCCTTGGAAAGGACAGAACGGGTTTGATTTTCAAGGCCTTCCAGCCAATCCGGCACCCTGAGCCGGATATCCAGCCCCTTGGCATTCACCGACCTGAGTTCCCAGCTCCAGCTGTGCTGATCGGAGCTGCCCTGCGCCGAGGCAAAGGCGGTCATGCTGCGGATGGTCATAGGAAGGCCCCCTGTACGCTGGTGATTGATCTGCTCTACTGTCTTGAAAGTACAGGGCGCAAGCGCAATTGCAAAAAACGGGGGCAAGCAAGGGCGTTAACCATTGCTTTAAGATTTAGTCCAAATTTGAATTAGATTGTGTCATCTTAACTTCAGGGTAACCATACCGGCCTTAAGTCTTAAGGCAGCGAAGAGCTGCGCAGGACCACGGGATGTCCGGTGTTGCAGGGGAAATTGAGATGATTTTTGGCAGCCGCAGTGGAGATGGCCTGTCTGACGGACAGGGAAACGTCGTGTCCATGAACCGTTTCCGCAAGGGCGGCGCGCTGTCGCCGCTGCGCCAGGCGGAGGCATACTGGACTGCGCTGCGCCGTGGCGATGATGTGCCCAGCCGCTCGCAGATCGACCCGCGCGGGCTGGAAAACATCCTGAGCAACACTTTCATTCTGGAACGGATCGCGCCGGGCATCGCCCGTTTCCGTCTGGCAGGTTCCCAGGTCAATGAGATGGCCGGCATGGAAGTGCGCGGCATGCCGGTGACGGCGTTTTTCACTTCGGATGCGCGCAAGCAGCTGAGCAATGCAATGGAGCACATGTTCGACACGCCTGCGGTCGTTGAGCTGGAATTGCAGATCCTGGCGCCGCGTCTCAGCAGCCCGCGCGAGGCCCGCATGCTTCTGCTGCCGCTGCGCAGCGACCTGGGTGATATCAGCCGGGTGCTGGGGGTTCTGGTGGCGGATGAGGTAACGTCAGTCACATCCCAGCGGTTCTCGATCACCTCGATTGAGATGCGCGCCGTTGGCAAAGCCGACACCTCCGCCGAGTTCAAAGCCAAGCCGCGTGCCGAGGGCAAGGATGCCCCTGCAGACGTGAACCAGCCCAATCCGGGCTTTGCCGAGACTCAGGCCCGTTTCAAGCCGGAACGCTCACTGCTGGATGAGGCCAAGGCAATGCTGGACCGCAGCCGGTCCGGCAAGGCTGAGGAACCGGCCGGTCCTGCCCCCGGCAAGCGCAAGGGCACGCCGCATTTGCGCCTGGTGGTCAGCCGCGACTGATCCAGGCCCGGCACTGAGAGTATTCAAGGTTCAAGTACAAGGTCATAGCTGCTTGAATTGACTGCGCCCCGGAGGAGAACCTCCGGGGCGCCTTTTCTTGCTTGGCCCAAACTGCAGCTGCCGGGGTGCAGCCTGCTAAGTGTCAGCCGGCCTGACGGGCTCCTTGCTCCGCACGCAGGGCGGACAGCTCTTCCGCCACCAGGAATGCCAACTCCAGCGACTGGCTGGCGTTGAGGCGCGGGTCGCAGGCGGTATGGTAGCGGTCGCTTAGGTCCTCTTCGGTCACCGCGCGCACGCCACCGGTGCATTCGGTCACGTCCTGGCCGGTCATCTCGAAATGAACGCCGCCGGGGACGGTGCCCTCGGCCTTGTGAACGCCGAAGAAGTCGCGCACCTCGCGCAGAACGCTGTCGAAGGGGCGGGTCTTGTAGCCGGTCGAGGACTTGATAGTGTTGCCGTGCATCGGGTCGCAGACCCAGGTGACATTGGCGCCCTCTTCCTTTACGGCCTTGATCAGCCGCGGCAAATGCTCACCTGCCTTGCCGGCGCCGAAGCGGGCAATCAGGGTCAGCTTGCCCTCTTCGTTATCGGGATTCAGGCGGGACATCAGCACCTTGAGGTCTTCGGCCGTGGTGGTCGGGCCGCATTTCAGGCCGATCGGGTTCAGCACACCGCTGCAGAATTCCACATGGGCGCCGTCCGGCTGCCGGGTGCGGTCGCCGATCCAGATCATGTGGCCGGAACCGGCCAGCCATTTGCCGGAGGTGGAGTCGAGACGGGTCAGCGCCTCTTCATACTCCAGCAGCAGGCTTTCGTGGCTGGTGTAGAAATCGACGGTGGAGAATTCATGGGTGGTGTCGGCAGTGATGCCGGCGGCTGCCATGAAATCGATGGTATCCTGAATACGGGTCGCGATCTCGCTGTATTTCTGGACTTCCTGCTCGTCGGTGAATCCCAGGGTCCAGGAGTGCACCCGGCTCATGTCGGCAAAACCGCCGGTGGAGAAGGCGCGCAGCAGATTCAAAGTTGCGGCGGCCTGGGTGTAGGCCTGCAGCATCTTCTGCGGGTTCGGGATACGGGCGGCGGCGGTGAAGTCCAGCTCGTTGATGATGTCGCCGCGGTAGCTGGGCAGTTCCACGCCATCGATGGTTTCGGTCGGTGCGCTGCGTGGCTTGGCGAACTGGCCCGCCATACGGCCCACCTTCACCACCGGCACCTTGGCGCCATAGGTCAGAACCATCGCCATTTGCAGCATCACCTTGAAGGTGTCGCGTATCGCGTCGGCGCTGAACTGGTCAAAGCTTTCGGCGCAATCGCCGCCCTGCAGCAGGAAAGCCTCGCCGCGGCCGGCAGCGCCAAGGTGCTGTTTCAGGCGGCGTGCCTCGCCGGCAAAGACCAGCGGCGGGTACTTGGAGAGCTGAGCTTCTACAGCGTTCAGCGCTGCGGCATCGGTGTAGTCCGGCATCTGCACCCGCGGCTTCTTGCGCCAGTCCGATTTCTGCCATTCGCTCATGACTTTATCTCCGCATCAGAGGTCTTTAGAATATATTGGGTGCTCTATACAAAATCCGCTGGAGAGAGGCCAGTTTAGAATTGCGGCCACTTGACCCCGGGTCCAACCTGTGAGCACGGTTTTCCGACTTGCCGCGGAGCGTGCTCCCGCGGCCCGACTTGTTTCTTGAAGGACGCCCGCCATGCAGACGCCACGCAAGCCTGCTGTTTCAGGAGTAGCCGCCGGCCAGCCGAAAAGGTTTGTCTTCGTACTCCTCGACAAATTCACCCTGCTTTGCTTTTCGGCGGCGATGGAGTCGCTGCGGATCGCAAACCGGATGGCTGGCAAGGAACTGTACACCTGGTCGGTGGTCGGTGAAGGCGGCGAGACGGTAACCTGCTCCGCAGGAACTGTTTTTCAACTCGATTCGGATCTGGACGAGCTGCTGCGCGACGACACCATCATGCTGTGCGGCGGTATTGATGTTCAGGACGCCTCCACCAAGAAAGTGCTGTCCTGGCTGCGCCGCGAGGCCCGCAAGGGGCTGATGGTCGGCGGGTTGTGCACGGCGTCCTACACGCTGGCGAAGGCCGGGCTGCTGGACGGCAAGCGCGCGACGATCCACTGGGAAAACGCCGACAGCTTCAACGAGGAATTCGACGAGGTGGAGCTGGCGAAGTCGGTCTTCGTGATTGACGGGAACCGGCTGTCGACTGCCGGCGGCACCTCCTCCATCGACCTGATGCTCAAGCTGATTGCCAACGACCACGGCGAGGATCTGGCCAATGCGGTGGCGGATCAGCTGATCTATTCCTCGATCCGCACCGACCAGGACACCCAGCGGCTTTCGATCCCGACCCGGATCGGCGTGCGCCATCCCAAGCTGTCGATGGTGATCCAGATGATGGAAGCCAATATCGAAGAGCCGATCAGCCCGTCAATCCTGGCGCAGGATGTGGGCATGTCCACCCGCCAGCTGGAACGGCTGTTCCGCCGCTACCTGAACCGCTCGCCCAAGCGCTATTACATGGAGTTGCGGCTGCAGAAGGCGCGCAACCTGCTGATGCAGACGGATATGAGCGTGATCAACGTGGCGCTGGCTTGCGGCTTTGCCTCGCCGTCGCATTTCTCCAAATGCTACCGGGCCCATTACGACACTACCCCCTACCGTGAGCGCGGCAGCAAGGCGGCCGCGTATAAAGCTTAGGCACAAGGCCGGGGCGGCGGCTAGCGGGAAATCCTGAAAACAGCTCCTTCGCCTTCCGAGGCGAACCAGATGCTGCCGTCGAGCGCCTCCTGCACATCGCGGATGCGCCCGGTTTCCCTGCTGCGCAGTTGTTCGGCCTCCTTCAGCGGCGCTCCGGACAGGCGGGAGATATAGTCGAATTTGAGCGAGCCGACGAAGAAATGCCCCCGCCACTCAGGCCACATCCGGCCGGAGTAGATCATCATGCCAGACGGCGCGATGGAGGGGTCCCAGTACCATTCCGGCTGCTCCATGCCGGGTTTCGCTGTGCCCTCACCGATCTTCGCGCCGGAATAGTGGCGCCCGTAGGAGATCACCGGCCAGCCGTAGTTGGCACCCTTGCGAACGCGGTTCACCTCATCGCCGCCCTTGGCGCCATGTTCCGCCACCCAGAGGTTGCCCTGCAGATCCAATGCCATGCCCTGCGGGTTGCGGTGGCCATAGGACCAGATCTCCGGCTGCGCATCTGAGCGGCCCGCAAACGGATTTGCAGCCGGAACAGTGCCATCCCGATTGATCCGCACGACAGATCCCTGATGCAGCCGCAGGTTTTGAGCACTCGGACGGTCGCCGCGTTCCCCTAATGTAAGGAACAACATGCCATCTTGCGCCTCAACCACGCGGGAGCCGAAGTGGCGGCCGCCCCTGGCACCGGGCGCGGCTTCGAACAGGATGCGCAAATCTGTCAAGGCGCTGTTATCCGCAGTGAGACGGCCCGCGGCCAGGGCGGTTCCCGCACCGCGCCCCTGGCGTTTCGCAAAGGTCAGGAAAACCTCCCGGCTGGTTCTGAAATCCCGCGGCACCATCACATCCAGCAAACCGCCCTGCCCCTCAGCCACAACCGCAGGCGTGCCGCTGACGCGATTCTTTTTTCCGTTCCGCACATGGAAAAGCGCGCCGTCCCGATCCGTCACCAGAAAGCCGCCGTCCGGCAGAAAAGCAAAGGCCCAGGGCACATCGAACCCGCCAGCCATTTTCGTCACGCGAAGCTGGCCAAGGCTGCTGTCCATCGTATCTGCCTGAGCAGCCTTGGAAAACGGCACCAGCAGAAGCACAGCCGACAAAATGAGTAACCGGTGCAACATTTTCGCTTCCCCTTTTGTTACTTCAAGCTTAAATTAAATGGAGCTCCGCAGAACATAAACTGATAATAGCGGAGAAAAACGGGACGGACTCTTTGCTGTCTCACGCCTCAACGGGACTTTTCTTTTCCAGACGGCTTGCCTAGGGTCCGATGTGAACATTTTTGTTCCAACAATGGGAGTTCTCAAATGAAGAAACTGCTGATGGCCACCGCGGCCGCTGCGCTGACCGCTGGCACCGCATATGCCGGCGGCCACGCCAAGGAAGTGAAACTGGGCGTGCTGTTCGGCTTCACCGGCCCGATTGAATCGCTGGCCCCGGCCATGGGTGACGGCGCTGAGCTGGCCATGGAGGAAGTCACCAAATCCGGCAAGCTGCTGGACAGCGCCACTGTTACCCCTGTCCGCGCCGACACCGGCTGCATCGACAACGGCTTGGCCGTGGCAAACGGCGAGAAGCTGGTTGCTGAGGGCGTGAACGGCATCATCGGCGGCGACTGCTCCGGCGTGACCGGCGCCATCCTGCAGAACGTGGCGATCCCGAACGGCATGGTGATGATCTCTCCGTCCGCAACCTCGCCCGGCCTGTCGACCATGGAAGACAACGGCCTGTTCTTCCGCACCTCGCCGTCGGACGCGCGCGAGGGCCAGGTGATGGCCGAGATCCTGAAAGAGCGCGGCATCAACTCGATCGCCCTGACCTACACCAACAACGACTATGGCAAGGGCCTGGCGGACGCGATCCAGTCCTCGTTCGAGGAAGTCGGCGGCGAAGTCACCATCGTGACCGCGCATGAAGACGGCAAGGGCGACTACTCCGCAGAAGTCGGCGCGCTGGCATCGGCCGGCGGCGATGTGCTGGTTGTGGCGGGCTACCTGGACCAGGGCGGCCTGGGCATCATCCAGGGCGCGCTGGATTCCGGTGCGTTTGAAACCTTCGGCCTGCCCGGCGGCATGATCGGCGACAGCCTGCCTGCAAACGTTGGCGCAGACCTGGACGGCTCGTTCGGCCAGATCGCGGGCTCCGACAGCAAGGGCGCGGAAATCTTTGCCGAAATGGCAAAAGAACGCGGCTTTGACGGCACCTCGGCCTACGCGTCCGAATCCTATGACGCAGCGGCGCTGTTCCTGCTGGCAATGCAGGCCGCCAACTCCACCAACCCGGCGGACTATGTCGGCAAGATCCTGGAGGTGGCAAACGCCCCGGGCGAGCCGATCAACCCGGGTGAACTGGGCAAGGCGCTGGAAATCCTCGCCGCTGGCGGCGACATCGACTATCAGGGCGCAACCGGCGTTGAGCTGATCGGCCCGGGTGAGAGCGCAGGCTCCTACCGCGAGATCGAAGTGAAGGACGGCAAGAACGAAACCCTTCGCTTCCGCTGATAAGCATCTGAAAAGCAACCAAGATAGGTCAGCCCGGGTTCCGCCCGGGCTGTTCTAAATTAAAAACGCCGCGAAAACGCGGCAGGGGATGAAATGACATGATCGTCGTCGAGGACTTGCACAAGCACTTCGGCGGGTTCCACGCGGTTGACGGCGCCTCGCTGGAAATCGCCAAGGGGTCCATAACCGGTTTGATCGGCCCGAACGGTGCCGGGAAAACCACTCTTTTCAACGTTATCGCAGGCGTGCTTGAACCGACCTCAGGCCGGGTCACCATGGACGGTGAGGATATCACCGGCCTGCCGCCGCATGAGCTGTTCCACAAGGGGCTGCTGCGCACCTTCCAGATCGCGCATGAGTTCTCCTCGATGACCTGCCGGGAAAACCTGATGATGGTGCCGGGCGCGCAATCGGGCGAGACCCTGTGGAACACCTGGTTCGGCCGCAAGCGGATCGCCGACGAGGAACGCGCGCTGCGGGCCAAGGCTGATGAAGTGCTGGAGTTCCTGACCATCAGCCACATCGCGGACCTGAAGGCAGGCCAGGTCTCCGGCGGCCAGAAGAAATTGCTGGAGCTGGGCCGCACCATGATGGTGGACGCCAAGATCGTCTTCCTTGACGAGGTCGGCGCCGGTGTGAACCGCACCCTGCTTTATACCATCGCCGACGCGATCAAGCGCCTCAATGAGGAGCGCGGTTACACCTTCGTCGTGATCGAGCACGACATGGAATTCATCGGCCGCCTGTGCGACCCGGTGATCTGCATGGCCGAGGGCAAGAAACTGGCCGAAGGCACTCTGGACGAGATCAAGGCAAACGAGCATGTGATCGAGGCCTACCTGGGCACCGGTCTGAAAAACAAAGACAAGCTGGAGGCGGACGCATGAGCGACAACCCCTACCAGGACGATCATGGCAATAAGGATGCCTCGATCACCAACGTGAAAGGCATCGGCACGATGCAGCCGGCCCATCTGAAAAGCGGCCCCACGCACAAGGTCGAGGGCGGCCCGTTCCTGATCGGCGACACCATGACCGGTGGCTACGGCAAGGGTCCGGACATCCTGCATGACTGCACCATCGCCGTCGACAGGGGCGAGATCGCGGTGATCGTCGGCCCCAACGGCGCCGGCAAGTCGACCGCTATGAAGGCGGTGTTCGGAATGCTGAACGTGCGCTCCGGCGCTGTCCGGCTGGACGGCGAGGACATCACCCAGCTCACCCCCCAGGACCGGGTGATCAAGGGCATGGGGTTCGTGCCCCAGACCAGCAACATCTTCACCTCGATGACGGTGGAGGAAAACCTGGAAATGGGCGCCTTCATCCGCACCGATGATTTCCGCGATACCATGGAGCAGGTTTATGACCTGTTTCCGATCCTGCGCGACAAGCGCAACCAGCCGGCCGGTGAGCTGTCTGGCGGCCAGCGTCAGCAGGTCGCGGTGGGCCGCGCGCTGATGACCAAGCCCAAGGTTCTGATGCTGGACGAACCGACAGCGGGCGTCTCCCCCATTGTGATGGACGAACTGTTTGACCGCATCATCGAGGTCGCCCGCACCGGGCTGCCGATCCTGATGGTGGAGCAGAACGCCAAGCAAGCGCTTGAGATCGCGGACAAAGGCTATGTTCTGGTGCAAGGGCGCAATGCCTATACCGGCACCGGCAAAGAGCTGCTGGGTGATCCCGAAGTGCGCAAGTCGTTCTTGGGGGGGTGAGAATGCGGGCTGAACTGTTTTATGCCTCGCGGCTTGCGCAAGCTAGGCGCGGCCTCGCTGCGACAATGTTCGCCACGGTGGCGCTGATGACAGCGAGCTCCCAGAGTTTTGCGCTCACGCTGAGTTGCAAGTTTCAGAACTGCTACTCAACGGGAGACTGCAAAGACAAGGAGGATGAGGTCTCTGTCGAAGTGGATGCCAAGGGTGAAACGGCAATAGTCCATTCACCTGGACCGCGCCCCTTCAAGGCAACAATTCATAGCGACGAGACCACTCAAATTACCAACTTTGTTACAAGAAACGAAGGGGGTGCTGTACACATGCTAACCGTGTTTTCGAACGGCAACGCCGCTTTCTCGTCACACACATCTTTAGAGGTCGATCCCAAGCCCATTTGGATTTCGGGAACTGGCTTCTGTGAGGAGCAAGATTAATGGATCTTCTCAACGCCCTCGTGGCGCTTACCAACTTTGTACTTGTCCCCGGGCTGGCCTATGGCAGCCAGCTGGCGCTCGGCGCGCTGGGGGTGACGCTGATTTACGGGATCCTGCGGTTCTCGAACTTTGCCCATGGCGACACCATGGCGTTCGGCGCGATGGTCACGATCCTGTTCACCTGGCTGTTCCAGTCGATGGGGCTCAGCGCTGGCCCGCTGCCGACCGCCCTGCTGGCGCTGCCGTTCGGCATTCTGGGCACCATTGCGCTGGCGCTGTTCACGGATAAGACGGTTTACCGGTTCTACCGCCAGCAGAAGGCGAAACCTGTGATCTTCGTCATGGTCTCGCTCGGCGTGATGTTCATGATGAATGGCATCGTGCGTTTCATCATCGGGCCGAGCGACCAACGCTTTACCGATGGCGAACGCTTTGTGATCTCGGCCCGCACCTTCAAGAAGCTCACCGGGCTGCAGGAAGGCCTGGCGATCAAGACCACAGAAGCGCTGACCGTGGTCACCGCGGTGATCGTGGTGGCGGTGTTGTTCTGGTTCCTGAACAAGACCCGAACCGGCAAGTCGATGCGCGCCTACTCCGATAACGAGGATCTGGCGCTGCTGTCCGGCATCAACCCGGAGCGCGTGGTGATGTACACCTGGATGATCGTGGCGGCGCTGGCGACCATTGCCGGGGTTCTTTATGGCCTCGACAAGTCGTTCAAACCCTTCACTTATTTTCAGCTGCTGCTGCCGATCTTTGCCTCTGCCATCGTGGGCGGCCTCGGCAACCCGATTGGTGCGATTGCGGGCGGGTTCATCATCGCCTTCTCCGAAGTGACGATCACCTATGCCTGGAAAAAGGTTCTGACTTACGGCCTGCCGGACAGCCTGGCGCCTGACGGGCTGGTTCAGCTCCTCAGCACCGACTACAAGTTCGCGGTTTCCTTCGCGATCCTGATTGTCGTCCTCCTGTTCAAGCCCACCGGCCTTTTCAAAGGGAAAGCGGTATGACCGAGACCATGAAACATACCCTTCTTTTCGTCTTTGTCGGCGTGATGATCCTGCTGGAAGGCATGACCGACTTCCTGTTCTTCTCCGGTTCCTGGAACTCGGCGCTGGTGATCCTGAACATGGGGCTGATCTCGGCCATCATGGCTATCGGTGTGAACATCCAATGGGGCTTTGCCGGGCTGTTCAACGTCGGCATCATGGGCTTTACCGCGCTTGGCGGTCTGGCCGTGGTGCTGGTGTCCACGCCGGTAATCCCCGCGGCCTGGTCGTCGGGCGGCGTCAGCATCGTGATGGCGCTGGTGATGGGCGCGCTGACCGTGGTGTCCGCGGTGATGATCACCAAGTTCATGCCTGCGGGCAAACTGCGCACCGTTGTTCTGCTGGCTGTGCTGATCATCGGATTCTTTGTCTACCGCGCGATCTTCGATCCGGCGGTTGGTTCGGTTGAGGCGATCAATCCGGCGCTGCAAGGCAATATCGGCGGCCTCGGCTTGCCGGTGCTGCTGGCCTGGCCCGCGGGCGGGCTGCTGGCGGCTGGGGCTGCCTGGCTGATCGGCAAGACCGCTTTGGGCCTGCGCTCGGATTACCTGGCGATTGCCACCCTGGGGATTGCAGAGATCATCATCGCAGTTTTGAAGAACGAGGACTGGCTGTCGCGTGGCGTGAAGAACGTCGTCGGCCTGCCCCGCCCGCTGCCCTACGAGGTGGATCTGCAAAACGATCCGTCCTTCGTGGAGCGTGCGGCAAGCTGGGGCATGGACCCGGTCACCGCGTCGACTGTCTATGTGAAGGCGGGCTATGCGCTGATGTTCACCGTGGTGCTGCTGGCGCTTCTGTGGATGGCGCAGATGGCACTGAAAAGCCCCTGGGGCCGGATGATGCGCGCGATCCGAGACAACGAGACCGCGGCAGAGGCGATGGGCAAGGATGTGACCCGCCGCCACCTGCAGATCTTCGTGCTCGGCTCCGCCATCTGCGGCATTGCCGGAGCGATGATGACCACGCTGGACAGCCAGATGACGCCGGGCACCTACAACCCGCTGCGCTTCACCTTCCTGATCTGGGTGATGGTGATTGTCGGCGGTTCCGGCAACAACTTTGGCGCGGTGCTAGGCGGCATGCTGATCTGGTTCTTCTGGATCAAGGTGGAGCCGATGGGAATCCTGCTGATGGAGCTGGTGACCTCCGGCATGGCTGAAGGCAGCGCGTTGAAGGCGCATCTGCTGGAAAGCGCCTCGCATATGCGGCTGTTCACCATGGGGCTGATCCTGCTTCTGGTTCTGAGGTTCAGCCCGCGCGGACTGATCCCTGAAAAATAATATGGCATAGGCCCGGACCAAAACGTTGCGGTCCGGGCCCGGCCAATCTTCATGGCGGTTCAGCGCTTCTGAACCGTTCCAATTCCCCCGCGCCATTCACCGCCTCAGCTTTGCCTTAGAACCGCGAAAGTGGCGCCTCAATCATTTGTTGTTTAAACAGCAGGTACTACCCAGCTGAGTTCAATGAGGCAGACAGCAATGCAAACTGTTTATAAATTACTTGCCGCCACAAGCGCTGTTGCAGCTTTGACGGGCTGCGTTTCCCCCGAGCAGTTCGAAACAACCCCTGTGCAGCTCCAGACCAGCAAGGGCGTGGTAACTTGCCAGCTGTACACCAAGGACCGGGTGCTTTGGGACCGTTCGATCGACCGCCCTGCCTCGATGCCAGTCCAGGAAGCCGATGAAATCTGCAAACAGGAAGGCTACAGGCAAATGAAAGAGGGCTGACTGCGGCCCTCAATGCGCGCATCCACTCCGCTCAGCGGCCTTTGAACAGGCTGCCAAGAATACCGCGGACAATCCGGCGGCCCGTGGTTCCTTTCAATTCCTTGATCACCGCCTCCGACATGGCGGAGGCAAAACTGTCCTTCTGTTTGTAAGCGCGTGATGAGGACCGGCTGACCCGCGCCCCGGAATAGCGGCGCGCGGCATTAAACTCGCGCGCCATCGGTTCCGGGGAGGCCTCGGCGGTTTCCTCGGCGGCTTCCGCCTCCTGCGCTGCAGCCTGCGCCCGCTGGGCCAGGATTTCGAAGGCCGATCTGCGGTCCATCGGCGTGTCGTATTTCCCGGCCATGTCAGAGACCTTCAGCATTTTCTTTCGCTCATCCGCTGTGATCGGCCCCAGTTGCGTGCTGGGCGGGCGGATCAAAGTCCTTTCCACCACGCCAGGCACACCCTTTTCCTGCAGCATTGAAGTGACCGCTTCGCCAACCCCGACCTCGCGAACGGCGTCTTCGGTCGAGAACCGCGGGTTCTCCCGGTAGGTCTCGGCGGCAAGCCGCAGGTTCTTTCGGTCCTTGGCGGTAAAAGCACGCAGCGCGTGCTGGATGCGGTTGCCGAGCTGACCCAGAATATCCTCAGGCACGTCTGCGGGGTTCTGGGTTATGAAATAGATCCCGACCCCTTTGGAGCGGATCAGCCGGGCCACCTGTTCAACCTTGTCGATCAGCGCCTTGGGGGCGTCGTCGAACAGCAGATGCGCCTCGTCAAAAAAGAATACCAGCCGGGGCTTGTCCGGGTCGCCAACCTCCGGCAGTTCCTCGAACAGTTCGCTCAGGAGCCAAAGCAGGAACGTGGAGTAAAGGCCCGGCGCCGCCATCAGCTTGTCCGCGGCCAGAATATTGACCATCCCCTTGCCGGCCGCATCACACCGCATCAGGTCGCTGAGCGCCAGCGCCGGTTCGCCGAACAGGCCAGCGCCACCCTGGTTTTCAAACACCAGGAGGCGGCGCTGAATGGCTCCGATTGAGGAGGTGGAGACGTTGCCGTAGCGGAGCGACAACTGGCTGCGGTTTTCGCCGATCCAGACCAGAAGCGCCTGCAGATCTTTCAAATCAAGAAGCGGCAGCCCTTCCTCGTCGGCAAGCCTGAAAGCGATGTTCAGGATGCCCTCCTGCGCCTCGCTCAGCTCCAGCAGGCGCGCCAGCAGCAGCGGCCCCATCTCGGCAACTGTGGTGCGCACCGGGTGGCCCTGCTCACCATAGAGATCCCAGAAGGTTACGGGACAGGCTTGGTAGCCGTAGCCCTCAAACCCGATCTTGCCTGCGCGCGACATGAACGCTTTGTGCAGCTTGTGGTCCGGAGATCCGGCCAGTGCCAGCCCGGACAGATCTCCCTTCACATCCGCAAGGATCACCGGGACGCCGGCATTGGAAAACCCTTCCGCGAGGATTTGCAGGGTGACTGTCTTGCCGGTTCCGGTTGCGCCTGCGATCAGGCCATGGCGGTTGGCGTATTTCAGATCCAGCCCTTGCGGATCGCCGTAACCTTCTCCACCGCCGCCAAGAAATATTTTGTCCGTCATACCTGCCCTGCCTGATCTTTTCCCTGTGGACAACAATACAAAGTTAACTTTTGGATGCGATAGTCAATCTTGCCCGCCCCTGCAAAAGCGGTTGCCGTGGCGGACATTTCCTCCCTGTCAGACTGGGCCGTGCCATGCGCACGGCCTTCTTTTTGGGCAAGAACTGCCTGTAAAACGGGCATATACTTCTGCCCACTCAGCCCAAAACCTGCAATTTTCATGAAATCCGGCCCGTCCGGATTTTTTTTGAACTTCGATGTTGACCGATGGCCAGCCCTTTCGTAACGTCCTACGCAATAACTAAGTCGGCCAGTCCGACGGGGAGATACAAACTCGAGAAAGGGGACCAACAGGTTCCCTTTTTTGCATTTTTTCAGGAACTTCCGCGGTTGAGCTGTTATGCGCGGAATTCCCCGCTTATCCCTTGTAATAAGCCTGACACCGTCCGGGCGGCGTGCTAAACGCGTTGACAGCGTCTTTAGAAAAATGAGGCATTCATGTTGAAGTCCCTGACCCCGATCACGCTTGCCGCGGTGCTGGCCATGACCGCGCCGCTGGCGGCGCAGGAAACCACCACCGAGGACACTGGCGCCACGGAACAGGCCGCCGGGGCGGAATCCGCAGAGCAGGCAGAACAATCGGGATCGACTGCAGACCAGCTGCTGGACCTGGGCGAACCGGTTAATGACGGCCCCAAACTGGGAGACCGCTACTCCAAAGAGAAGCATGGCGACTGGGATCTTGCCTGTATCCGGACCGAGCAAGAGAACGACCCGTGCTCCCTGCTGCAGGTTCTGGCCGGGCCGCAAGGCAACCCGATGGCCGAAGTGTCGCTGTTCCGCATCGAGCAGCAAGGCGGCCAAGCGGTTGCCGGAGCCACTGTGATCGTGCCGCTGGAAACCCTCCTGCCCGCCGCGCTGACCATCTCCATAGATGGCGCGCCGGCCAAGCGCTACAACTATTCCTTCTGCAACCCGTTGGGCTGTGTCGCACAGATCGGTCTTACCCAGAGCGATATCGACGCCTTCAAGAAAGGCAAGGAGGCTGTGCTGTCTCTGCGTCCGGCGCCTGCACCGGATCAGATTGTCGAAATGAAGCTGTCGCTGAGCGGCTTTACCGCAGGCTATGATGTTGTGGACGTGGTCAAGCAGTAACAGCAAGCATCAGCCGAAGATCACGCCGCGCGCCTTGAGGGCCGCGGCGTTTTCTGTTTCCGCTCTCTCAGATCCTGCGCAGCGCCAGCACCGCGTTCAGCCCGCCAAAGGCAAAGGCATTGGACAAGGCGACATCTACCTTGGCCTCGCGCGCCTCATTCGGCACCACATCGAGCGCACATTCCGGATCCGGCTCCTCATAGCCGACGGTCGGGGCGATCACCCCGTCGCGCAGCGCCATGATGCAGGCCAGAAGCTCCACCGCACCGGTACCGCCGATCAGGTGGCCGTGCATGGACTTGGTGGAAGAGATCATCAGGCTGTCTGCATGCGGCCCGAACACATCCGCCACCGCTGCGCATTCCGTTTTGTCATTGGCCGCCGTGCCGGTGCCGTGGGCATTGATGTAGCCAACCTCGGAAGCACTGATGCGGGCGTCCTGCAGCGCGCCGGAAATGGCCCGTGCCGCTCCCTGCTTGCTTGGCATCACAATGTCAGCTGCGTCAGAAGACATTGCAAAGCCGATCACTTCGCAGAGGATCTCTGCACCGCGGGACCTGGCGTGCTCATACTCTTCGAACACGAAGATGCCGGCGCCCTCTCCCTGCACCATCCCGTTGCGGTTGGCGCTGAACGGGCGGCAGGCGTCTTTGGACATGACCCGCAGCCCCTCCCAGGCTTTGACACCGCCAAAGCACAGCATGGATTCCGATCCGCCGGTGATCATCACCGGGCTCATGCCCGAACGCACCATCTGAAACGCCTGCGCCATTGCGTGGTTGGAGGAGGCACAGGCTGTGGAGACAGTGAAGCTGGGCCCCTTGAGGTTGAACTGCATCGACACGTGGCCGGCTGCGGCATTGTTCATCAGCTTGGGCACGACAAACGGATGCACCCGGTTCTTCCCGTCCTCGTACACGCTGCGGTAATTCTCATCCAGCGTCTGCATGCCGCCGCCGGAATTGCCAAGGACCACGCCGGCCTTGGCAGACAGCTCGCCATGGAACTCCAGCCCCGATTGTTCAATCGCCTCCTTGGCAGCGGTCAGAGTGAACTGGGTGAACCGGTCATAAAGGCTCATCTGCTGGCGATTGAAACGCCCCTCGGCCTCGAACCCTCGGACCTGGCCGCCGATCCTGATCGCCAGCCGCTCCACATCTCGGAAGTCCAGTTCGCTGATGCCGCAGCGGCCCTCGCGCATGGCGGCAAGCGTGGCGGCTACAGAATGGCCCAGGGCGTTGATGGTGCCAGCCCCGGTAATGACGACGCGTTTCATAGAGCTTTACGCTTTTTCCAGAACCAGCTTGTCGATCCCGGCAACAATTGCCGCGACATTGGAAATGTCAAACTCGCTTTTCTCAGGCTCATTGGCGTTGAAGGGAATCGAAATGTCGAACTCTTCCTCGATCGCGAAGATGCTTTCGACCACGCCCAAGCTGTCGATGCCCAGATCCTCAAGCGTGCTGTCGAGGGTCACATCCGACGGCTCCAGAACTGCCTGTTCGGCTATGATTGCAATGACCTTGTCCTGCGTGCTCATGTGAAGATCCTCGATTTTCTGCCTGAGGCTGATGTAGGTATTAGCCGGTTACTTGAAAACAGCCTTTTTTAACAATTCGATGTCACGCATCAAACGCGGCAGGCGGCGTTGTGCTTTGTACATCTCGGTGTTGGTCTCCATCTTGACAGCGGGATAGCCCATGATGACACGGCCCGCCGGCACATTGGACAGGATCTTGGTGCCGCCGCCGGCAATCACCCCGTCGCCGATGAAAATATTGTCGACCACACCGCACTGGCCGCCAAGCACGACGTTGTTGCCAATGTCCACCGACCCGGAAATCCCGGTCTGGCCGCACAGCAGGCAATCATTGCCGACGCGGGTGTTGTGGCCGACATGCACGAGGTTGTCGAGCTTGCTGCCGCCGCCGATAACCGTGTCGCGGATGGTGCCGTTGTCGATGGTGCAGTTGGATCCGATCTCCACATCATCACCAATTGTGACAGCGCCCAGCGAATGGATACGGATCCAGGATTGCGCCTTGGCCTCCCCCTGGTCGCCTAGGGTCTTGCGCACATTTTCTGCACCGGAGACTTCGGGAGTGACATAGGAAAAACCATCGCCGCCGACCCGCGCTCCGGGCTGTGCGCGGAAGCGGTCGCCAATGGTTGCTCGGGCGCCGATTGAGACCATTTCGCGCAGATGCGCGTCCTCACCGATAGCGGCGTCTGCCCCGACATAGCAGTGCGGGCCAATCTCGGATCGGGCGCCGATCTTGGCGCCCGCCCCGATCACGGCCAGCGGACCGACTGAGACATCTTCGCCCAATACTGCCGTGGGATCGATGACGGCGGATGGATGAATACCCTTTGGGAAACCCTGGCCGCGGTCCAGCATTGCAGTCACACCCGACATGGCCATGCGCGGGCGCGAGGCAAAGATTGCCGCTTTGAGCCCAAACGACTGCCAGTCCGCTCCTTCCCAAAGAATGGCAGCCAGAGCCTGGCTTTCCTTCAGGCCGTCGGCATACTTCGGCGCCATTGCCATGGCCAGCTGACCTGCCTGCGCGTCCTGAGGCTCCGCCGCTTCTGCAACTAGCAGGTCAAGGTCGCCCTCGGCATCAGCGCCCAGAGACTCGGCGATCTGGCGGATTGTGAACATGTCAGGCCCTCTCAGAATATCCTGTATGGGCCTGACATTTACCCCTGAACGCTGGGCAGCACCACCCCTGCCCGTTCCAGTGCCGCCCAGACTTTGGCGTCGCGGCCATAGACATCCCGGCGGAACTCGGCGCGGCCTTTGCCGGACACCACGGCGGTCCGGTAAATAATGTGCACCGGCACTTTCGTCTGAAGCTCGACCTTGGTTTCTTTGCCCGAATTCAGAATGCGGTGAAAGAAATCCTTGGGATTCTCGGTCTGCTTGGCCAGCAGCGCATAAGCAAACTCGAACGGCTGGGCCAGACGGATGCAACCATGCGAAAAGGCGCGAACCTCGCGGGCAAACAGGCTCTTCTGCGGGGTGTCGTGCAGATAGATGTTGTATTTGTTCGGGAACATGAATTTGACCAGCCCCAGCGCGTTGCGGCTGCTGGGCGGCTGTCGCATGGAGAATGGGAAATTCCGCGCCGTGTATTGCGAGAAGTCTGCCGAACCGCGGTTCACAACCCGTCCGCGCCGGTCGGTGATCTGGATGTGTCCAACGGCGTTCGGGTTGTTCTTCAGCTTCGGCAGGTATTCCTTGGTGATAATCGAGCGCGGAACATACCAGCTCGGGTTGATCACCATATGCTCCATCTCGTCGGAAAACTCGGGGCTGCGGCGGTCGTGTGTGTTTTTTCCGATCACCGAGCGGGTCTCAAAAGTCACATCACCATTGTCGACGATCTTGGCGGTGAAATCGGTCTGGTTCACCAGAATATGCCGTTCTCCGCGATCAGGTGTCAGCCAGCGTTCCCGCTCCATCGCTATGATGACAGACTTGAGGCGGGCGCTGACAGGCTTGTTGATCTCATCAATCGTGCCGGGCCCAGCCACACCATCGGTTTCCAAACCGTGATCGGACTGGAAACTTTGCACGGCCTTCTCAAGGGCCGCGTCATAGGTCCGGGCGGCACTGCGCGGCAGGTAGCCCATCAGCATCAGCCGGTTGCGCAACGCTATCACGGCCGGGCCCTGATCTCCTGCTTCAAGTTTCTTGGCATTCACGGCCGGGCCCCAGCCGCCGGCAGCCATGACCTGCTCCAGCCGCAGCTTTTCCCGCATCAGCCCGCGGTATTGCGGAGAAGCCGGAACGAGGCTGCGCAGATAGGCATAGGGCTGGGTGTCACGGATCCCGGCCAGGAAACTGGCCCCGTCCACAGTATGCTTCTTGCGCACCATGCCTGCGTCGATTTGCGACGGCACCAGAAGCCCGGTCTGCAGATCTGTGGCATATTGCACCAAGGCCCGGCTCAGCGCTGCCTCGACGTTGCCGATGTCACGGGTCGTGCGCACATCGCGCATCTGCTCAATCAGCGCGCTGACCTCGGCAGAGCGGTCCGGCAGGCCATGTGCTTGAGTGTCACCCAACGCTGCCAAAAGGGCATTGCGGCGCTGGCGGGACGCCTCATCCTGACCGGTCCAGATCGCCTGGTAACCGTTATTGCGGTAGAATTCCGCCACAGCGTCGCTGCCGTAGGCCGCCTCGGCGACCGCTTGGCGGAAAGCTGCCGAAACGTCTGCCTGTGCTGAACCGGAAACAGCCCCGGCGGACAAACCGCCCAGTGCAAGGGCAAACAGCCCGGCCTTGATCCCTGGCAAGAAGTTTCCTGCAGTCGCACGAGTCATATTTCCGGTCCTTGCGCCGATTTTTGTCAATTCTGGCAGTGCCTAAATGAAATTCTGGTAAATGCCAGCCGCTGTTGTCCATTCACAATTGCGAAAAGTCAGCTTTGATGCAGCAATGCCGCGTCTATGAAACCCGGCGGCAACAGTCTCGGGGAAAAGTTCCCCGGACCTCCCCTTATGCGCAAAAAATCGCCGAAAACCGGGCTATCCGTTACAGCGCGGCAAAGAAATGTTGGATCAGGATTCTCTGTATGCCATACATGCCGCACGTTAACTCAGATCGTTAACGAGCCCGTAACATCGGGCACTAGGCAGGACAAAAGCGTACGGGACGGCGCAGTGACAATGGCAAAAACCACGGGCACGGGGATTTCCCGGCGTTCTCTTTTGGGTGTGTTTGCGGCAACCGCAGTGGCAGCAGCCCCGACTTTCTCCAATGCAGCAGGCTTTCTTCGCGGCGGCGGTGATATCCGGCGCATCCGGATGTACTCGGGCCGCACCGGGGAGCGCCTGGACATGGTGTACTGGATCGACGGCGACTACATCAAAGATGCAGTCAAGGAAATCAATCACTTCATGCGAGACTGGCGCACTGATGAGGTCAAGAGCATCGACCTGCGGACCATTGACATCATGGCGGCCTCCCACAACCTGCTGGATGTGAACGAGCCCTATATGCTGCTGTCCGGCTACCGCAGCCCCAAAACCAACGCCATGCTGCGCAGCCGCTCTCGCGGGGTCGCGAAGAACTCTCTACACATGCGCGGCCAAGCCGCCGATCTTCGTCTGGCCTCCCGCTCCGTGTCCCAGATGGCACAAGCCGCCGAGGCGTGCCACGCCGGCGGTGTTGGTAAATACCATCGTTCGAATTTTGTGCATATGGATTGCGGCGTTGTCCGCACTTGGCGCGGCTGAACGCACCAGCCTTTGCGTAAATGCATGCCTGCACACCCGGTGCAGGCATTTTTTGTTTCCGGGATACCCAAGCGAAGCCGCAAATTCCGGCCGATGTCAGGAAATTAGAAACAGGCAGTTTTTCCCGTTGCAGAGGCAATCAAGCACGGGTATACCCCGGCTCAACAACGCACCTGTAGCTCAGCTGGATAGAGCGCTGCCCTCCGAAGGCAGAGGCCAGAGGTTCGAATCCTCTCAGGTGCGCCATTTTCTGCTAAAAAGTATCAAAAAGTCTCGCCTCTTTAAGGCTTCTTAAAGGGCGTGATGTTAGCAACACTGGCTACAGTTCTTGGTGCGGCCAGCGAGGCAGAATGGTACATTCAAACTCTATATTCCGCGAAGCGGAACCGACAGAACCCCGGCTTCGACTGAACTTGCAGTGTTCCCTCAATCTCTCCGGATCCAGACTGGACGCCGCGCTGTACAACATCAGCTACAGCGGCTTTGCTGTCCGCCTGCCGGAAGGGCAAAACACTTTCCCTCTCGCTGAACTAAAGTCTGTGACCATCGAGCAAATCGACGAGTTTGAGGTATGCGCCCGCTGGCGCAAGGACGACAGGATAGGCTTCAAATTTCTGAGCAAGCGCGGCGCCCGTCCGGTGCTGGATGAATTTTTTGCCGGAATTGGAGAGTACCCGACCTGACATCGCCGCCGGTTATTCTTCCCAATAATCTTTACAAGTTCTGGAGCGCTGCGGTGAGTGATGCCAGAACTTCAGCCTGCCGCTTGGATTTTCCCAGGCTGGCGGGCCAGGTCATCCAGTAGCCGTCGATGGTGGCCAGCTCCGGAGCCGCAACACATTCGAGCTGCCCGGTCTGCAACAGGCTGGATGCCAAAGCCCTGGAACCCAGAACCACCCCAATGCCCAGCCGCGCCGCCCGCAGCGCGTGCCCCATGGAATCGACGGAGACCGGCCCCATCTCCGGCTCGCCTTCGCCGGTCACACGTGCCCATTCGGACCAGCCCGGCCGCTCGCCGCGCAGCTCGATCGCCGGAAGGCTGCGCCAGGCTTTCGCATGTTCCGGTGCCGTCATCGGCTGCAGAACCTCATTGGCCAGCAGAACACCTTCACGCCGGTCCCAAACACCGCGCCCGTAGCGGATATGCAAAGCCCGGTCGGCAGCCTCAAAGTCCTGCCGCTTGGGCACGGTTTCCGTGACAATCCGCATGTCAGGATAGTTTTCAGAAAACACAGTAAGCCGCGGCAGCAGCAGCATTTCCAGATGGGACGGCTGCGCGGCAATACGCAGCTCCCTGACGCTGTGTCCGAACAGATTCTCAGTTCCCTGCTCAAGGGCGCGCAGGGAATCATGCACCAGCGGCAAATAGCTTTCACCGTCCACTGTCAGCGAAACGCCGCGGGCCGAACGGATGAACAATTGCCGCCCGAGCCAGGATTCCAGGTTGCGGATCCGCTGGCTTACGGCAGCCTGCGTTGCGCCGAATTCCTCTGCAGCAGCAGTAAAGCTGCCGTGGCGGCCTGCGGCCTCAAACACCTTCAGCCAGTCCAGAGGCGGCAATCCCTGCCTAGTCACTTTCTTCGGCATTAGAAAACCTAACTCTCAAACCCAAATTTCCGTCGTTCTCTTGATGGCTCAGCAGCGGTAGCAAGGCAAGAAAGAACCAGGCCAACCGGAGTGACCCTTATGCCCCGTTCCGTATCCGCCGACGCATCCGGCAGCTTTCTGACCCTGACCTTCGAAGACGGCAGCGAAAGCCGCTTCCATGCGATCTGGCTGCGTGACAACGCGCTGGATCCCGAAACCCGTTCCCCCGGCAATGGCCAGCGGCTGATCACCATCGGCGACATTCCGGTGGACACCAAAATCAGCACCGCGCTGGTGGAAGACGGATCTTTGACCGTCACATTCGCCCCGGAAGGCAAAACCGTTAGCTTTCCCGGCGCATGGTTGAGGGATAACGCTTATGACATTGAACAGGCTTCGCAATTCGGCCGCGTGGCCCCGGGGATCGACACTTGGAGCAGTAGTCAGCCCGCACCGGCCTTCGACTGGAACGAGGTGATATCGAGCCCTGAGGTCAAACGCGACTGGCTGGACGCCATTGCCCGGCTCGGCTTTGCCAAACTGGTGAACGGCCCGGTCAAGGAGGGCGCGCTGGTCGACTGCGCCGAAATGTTCGGCTTTATCCGCGAGACCAACTACGGCAAGTTTTTTGAAGTCCGCACCGAGGTGAATCCGACCAACCTAGCTTACACCGGTCTAGGGCTGCAGGCGCACACTGACAACCCCTACCGCGACCCGGTGCCCTCCTTGCAGATTCTCTATTGCCTGGAGAACTCCGCTGAGGGCGGCGAAAGCATTGTGGTGGACGGTTTCCGCGCAGCCGAACGTCTGCGTGACGAGAACCCGGAAGGCTTTGCGCTGCTGGCCGGCTACTCGGCTCGGTTTGAATACAAGGGCTCCGACGGTGTGCACCTGCGCTCGCGCCGCCCGATGATCGAACTTTCCCCCGACGGGGAGATGATCGGCATTCGGTTCAACAACCGCTCCTCCGCCCCATTTGTCGACATTCCATTTGACAAGATGGAGGACTATTACGCCGCTTACCGCCGGCTAGGTGAATTCATCGATGATCCGGACATGGGCGTCTCCTTCAAGCTGGAACCGGGAGAGAGCTTCATCGTCGACAACACCCGCGTGATGCATGCGCGTCTCGGGTATTCGGGGTCCGGCTCGCGCTGGCTGCAGGGCTGCTACGCCGACAAGGACGGTCTGCTTTCGACCCTCAACGTGCTGAATGCGCAGCTGGAGGGCTGAGCGATGAGCAAGCCAGACGTCAGCCAGCTGAACCGGGACAATATCGTAGACTTCATTGGTGGCATCTTTGACCGCCGCGGCGATGAGGAATACCTGGGCGAGCCGGTCACCATGGCCGAGCACATGCTGCAGGGCGCCACCATCGCCGAGGCGAACGGCCAGCCGGAAGAGATCATCGTGGGGGCGCTCCTCCACGATATCGGCCATTTCACCAGCGAGTTCGGCACTTTCTCCATGGACGACACCGAGGACCGCTATCACGAGGAAGCCGGAGCCGAAGTTCTGGAACAGTTTTTCCCGTCGGTGATCACCGATTGCGTCCGTTACCATGTGGCCGCCAAGCGCTATCTTTGCGCCACCAAGCCGGAGTATTTCAACCGTTTATCAGAGGCTTCGATCCATTCCCTGAACCTGCAGGGCGGGCCGATGAATGCGGAGGAAGTGGCCGAGTTCAAGAAGAACCCGAACCTCAAGCAGATTATCGCGGTGCGCTATCTGGATGAGGCTGGCAAACGCGACGACATGGACACTCCGGATTACTGGCACTTTGCGCCGATGGTCCAGCGGATGGTGGACAAGCACATGGGAACGGGAGGTTCCGCAAAATGAGCGCGCCCGAGTATATCTTTGAGGCCAGCACCAAACCCTCGCTGCCCTGGCATGAGGTTCCGCTGATCCGGGCCACCGAGGAAAGCGTCAAAGGCTATGGCTGCCTGGTGGACGATCCGGAAAACTTCGAGATCGAAATCGTGCAATGGCCCGCGCAAGGCTGGCGGCCGATTGACGACGGCACCGGCGACGAGGCCGGCTGGGTCGAAGGCACCTTCCGCGGTGGCTGGCTTGGCGATGTGCTCTATGGCGAGAACGAAGCGGTCAACGGCAATTATGTTCTGGGCTGGTCCACTGACCCGCAGCAGGCGAAGATTGAAGCGCAAACAGCACCGCGGGACCAGGTGCTGTTGTGGCACATGAACTACCATCCCGACGGCGGTCAGCTGTTCTACCCGCTGGACAACAAGCCATTCATAATTCCGGCCGCTCTCCCCGGTGATGATCTAACACCGGAAAAAGTTGTCGCGTTCTGGTGCGATGGCTCCAAGGGTCTCTATATCCACCCGAACATCTGGCACGAGGGTATCTTCCCTGTGGAGGACAGCCAGCGCTTCCTCGACCGCCAAGGCAAGGTGCATGCAAGGGTCAGCTGTGATGTCGGCAAGGAATTCGGCGTCTACCTGTCCTGCCCGCTGCGCGAAGACAAGATCCGCAGCTGACATCCTGTATCCAAACAAAAACGGCGCCGGTAACGGGCGCCGTTTTCCTTTGGTCCGCCTCTTCGCTCAGGCAAACAGTTCGTGAGCCAGCTCCAGCGCATCAACCAGCGTGTCGATTTCTTCCTTGGTGTTATAGAGGCCAAAGGACGCGCGGCAGGTCGCCGAAACCCCCAGGTGATCCATCAGCGGCCCGGCGCAGTGATGGCCGGCGCGCACCGCGACACCTTTCTTGTCGAGGATGGTGGAAATGTCATGAGCATGTGCGGCACCTTCCATGGTGAAGCTGAAAATCGCGGCCTTGCCGGGTGCTTGCCCCTGCACATTGATCCAGTTCAGGCCGGTCAGCCGCTCCATCGCATAGTCGCGAAGGCCGCCCTCGTGCTTGGCGATGTTCTCCATGCCAAGCTCCATCATATACTCCAGCGCCACACCCAGGCCGATGGTCTGCACGATGCCCGGCGTGCCGGCCTCGAACTTCATCGGCGGATCGTTGTAGATGACCTGCTCCTTGGAGACTTCTTTGATCATGTCGCCGCCGCCGATGAAGGGGCGCATCTCGGCCATGCGCTCAGGCTTGATGTAGATCGCGCCGGACGCGGAGGGGCCATAGAGCTTGTGGCCAGTGATTGCATAGAAATCGCAGCCGATGTCCTGCACATCGACCGGCATGTGCACCGCGCCTTGCGAACCATCAACAAGCACCGGAACGCCCTTGGCATGAGCGCCCTGGGTAATCGCCTTCACGTCCACAACCGTGCCCAGCACATTGGAGCACTGGGTAACAGCCACCAGTTTGGTCTTGGGGCCAATCTCGTCGATCACCTTCTGCGGATCAAGGCTGCCGTCATCGGCCACATCAACCCATTTCAGCACCACGCCCTGGCGTTCGCGCAGGAAGTGCCAGGGCACGATGTTGGCGTGATGCTCCATCACCGACAGGACAATCTCGTCACCGGCCTCGAACCGCGGCATCGCCCAGCCGTAGGCAACCAGGTTGATGCCCTCGGTGGTGCCGGAGTTCAGCACGATGGTGTTTTCATCGCCCGCGTTCAGGAACCGGGAAATGATACCGCGGACGGCCTCATATTTTTCGGTCGCCAAGTTAGAAAGAAAGTGCAAGCCGCGGTGAACGTTGGAATATTCCTCGGCGTAGGCCTTAGTGACTGCGTCGATCACGGCCTGAGGCTTCTGGGCCGATGCGCCGTTGTCGAGATAAGTCAGCGGCTTGCCGTTCACCTCCCGCGACAGGATCGGAAAGTCGGCACGGATTTTGTCCAGGTCATACATTTTCGGGAAGTCCCAGATTGGCTGGGCCGATCAGACCCACGATAAAGAGAAGGGCAAAGACCAGGATCATGCTGGCCATCAATACCACCCCGAGCGAACGCCAGACGGAACCGAAACGGTGCGCCGCATTGACGAAATGCAGGAGGATGAAGAACACAACGATATTGGCTGCAATATTCAGCAGTGCAGCCAGCGAGGGCATCACCAGAAAGACAACCACGATGGCGCCATTCAGCCCCGCTTGCAGCAGCTGCAGCCAGGTGACGAGCGCCAGCAGCGCGGGCAGGTTTCCCTGGCCGCCCAGCCAGCGGCCGGTCGACGACAGCATGGCGATGAAGCAGAGTTGCAGCGCCAGAACCATGGCGAAATAAACGCCTGGCGTGAACCGTGGCAGCAGGACCTCTGGCGGCAGCGGAAACAGGATTTTCTGCAGGGTGTAGACGAAGGTGTTCAACACCACGGACAGCAGAAAGGCGGTCCACAGCGCCTCCCTCGGCCAGTCCCGGGCCAGGATCTGCTGCGCTGCATCACGCGGTGATTTCAGCGTCAGCAGGGCAAAGGAGGCCAGCGCATTCATGGCTTGGCCCAATAGCCCTGGACCATGCCGGATACCCAGAACCAGAAGAACACGGCGCACCAAAGGGCCCCCACCAGGTTCAATGCTGCGCCGGGGCCGATGAAACCGGCCACCAGGCCGTTCAGCAGCATCAGCGGGCTGGCCGCCAGGAAAGCCCAGAACAAAGCCAGCCGCGCACGGTAGGCATCGCCCTGCCCGCCCATGGCGCGCGCAATCCAATGGGCGACCAGCGCCAGCACATACAGCAGCAGCGGCGCGATGAAGACCAGCGCCAGCAGTGATCCGCCCAGCAGCATGTTCAGCTCCTGGCCGGTCAGATGCGCCTCGCGCGCCAGTTTCGGCATCTGCGCCACAAAGGTCAGCACGCAGCCTGCAATCAGGAACACCAGCAGCCGGTCCTCGCGGGCGCCCATGCTCAGAAGCCGCGCAAAGACCTTGCGCGGCCCCCTGTAGGTCGCGGGGATATCCGTGGTGACGGACATCAGCGGCGCCGGGCCAGCCAGCCTTCGAGGCGGGAGACGATGTCGGCCGCGATCTCGGGATCCTCGATCTCGTCAACCGCTTCGGCCAGGAAGGCCAGCGTCATGAGGTCGGTCGCATCCGCCTTGTCCACACCGCGCGACCGCAGGTAGAACAGGCCTTCCTCGTCGATGGCGCCGGAGGTGGAACCGTGCGAGCAAGCCACGTCGTCGGCGTAGATCTCCAGCTCAGGCTTGGCCAGGAACTGGCTGTCTTCGTCCAGCAGCAGCGACTGGGAAATCTGATATCCGTCAGTCTTCTGCGCGCCTTCCTTCACCAGGATCTTGCCCTGGAACACGCCGGTGGCACCGTTGCGCAGCACCTTCTTGAACACCTGGCGGCTTTCGCAGTTCACCGCGTCATGAGTGATGAACACGGTGTCATCGTGATGGAAGTCGCCATCGCCGACGCAGGCGCCCGCGATATGGGCAACCGCATCGTCGCCGGTCAATTCAATCACCGCCTCATTGCGGGTCAGCACGCCGTTCACGGTCAGGGTGAAAGACTTGAACACCGACTCCTTGCCCAGGCGGGCAAACAGATGGGTCGCGGCGCGGCGCTCGTGGTCGCGGCCCTGGGCGCGCACTAGATGCAGCTTGCCACCATCGGCAATGTCGATCTCCATGCACTTATTGAAGCGTGAGGCTGCAGGGCCGTTCTCCAGGACCGTCACCTCGGCACCGCTTTCCACGCGGATCACATGGTGCAGGATCGCGTCGGAGTTTTCGTCCGAATGCACATAGGTGAAGTTGATCGGCTTAGAGACCTTGCCGGTCACCCGGATCGCCACGCCATCAGTTGCAAAGGCGGTGTTCAGCGCCGCCAGCGGGCGTTCCACCGGGGTCTGGCCGCGCGCCTCGAGAACGCCGTACAGGTCCTTGGCCCAGTGAATATCCTTGCAGCAGATATCCTCAATCCGGTCGATGGTCAGACCTTCGAGGTCCAGATCATCAGAGGCTTCGGCGTCAAACACGCCATCCACAAAGACAATATTCAGGCGCTCAAAGGCGTTGAACATCGGATCTTCTTCGGCATGGAACACAGCCGCCTTGGGTGCCTCGGCCTGCACCAGGGTGTCCGGCTTGGTGTATTTCCAGTATTCATCGCGGCGCGACGGCAGGCCCATGGTCTGCACCCGGGACAGCGCTGCCTGGCGGGCCGCCTTGAGGCAGCCGCTTTCCGGCAGGGTCAGCGCCATCAGCCGCGCTTGGGTTGCGCTTTGCTTGACTTCGGCCAGGGCCATTTACGCCTCCTCTGCCAGAATGCCGGCGTAGCCGTTGTTCTCGACTTCCAGCGCCAGCTCGGGGCCGCCGGTCTTGACGATACGGCCGTTTGCCAGGATGTGCACCACGTCCGGTTTGATGTGGTCCAGCAGGCGCTGGTAGTGGGTGATTACCAGGAAGCCGCGGCCTTCGTCGCGCAGGGCGTTCACGCCATCGGCCACCAGCTTCATCGCGTCCACGTCGAGGCCGGAGTCAGTCTCGTCCAGGATGCACAGCTTCGGCTCCAGCATCGCCATCTGCAGGATTTCGTTGCGCTTCTTCTCACCGCCGGAGAAGCCGACGTTGACCGGGCGCTTCAGCATTTCGGCGTCGATCTTCAGGGTCTTCGCCTTGGCGCGGACTTCTTTCAGGAAGTCAGAGGCCGACAACTCTTCCTCGCCGCGGGCCTTGCGCTGCGCGTTCACTGCGGTGCGCAGGAAGGTCATGTTGCCAACGCCGGGGATTTCCACCGGGTACTGGAACGCCAGGAACATCCCCGCAGCGGCGCGCTCTTCCGGCTCCAGCTCCAGGATGTCTTCACCTTCCAACTCGGCGGAGCCTTCGGTCACTTCATAGCCGTCGCGGCCCGACAGCACGTAGGACAGGGTGGATTTGCCCGAACCGTTCGGCCCCATGATGGCATGCACCTTGCCGGCTTCGACCTTCAGATCGACGCCTTTCAGGATCTGCTTTTCCTCGTCTTCCAGTTTGACGTGCAGGTTCTTGATTTCGAGCATTTTTTCCTCGTCTCACATGTCTTGCAGGCCTGCGGCCCGCGATATTCCCATGGCCCATCGGGGCCGTTTCATTCCTATCCCAGCACCACCGCGGTGCCGCTGGCCGAGACCATCAGCATGGACTGCCCGACCACTTCGTAATCCAGATCAACGCCAACCACGGCGTTTGCGCCCTTGGCCCGGGCACGGTCTTCCAGCTCTGCCAGCGCGGTTTCGCGCGCGTCCTGCAGCTTGCTTTCATACGCGCCGGAGCGGCCGCCGACGATATCGGTGATCGAAGCAAAAACATCGCGCAGCACATTGGCGCCCATGATCGCCTCCCCCACCACGATGCCCTTGTATTCAGCAATCTGGTAGCCTTCGACGCTGTTGGTCGTTGTGACGATCATGCTCTTGCCTCCTTGCGGTGATGCCCAAGGGCCTGTCATCAGCCGACAGACCCTTCCAGCGAGATCGCAACCAGCTGCTGCGCTTCCATGGCGAATTCCATCGGCAGCGCCTGAAGCACGTCCTTGCAGAAGCCGTTGACAACCAGGGCCACCGCCTCTTCCTCATCCATGCCGCGCTGGCGGCAGTAGAACAGCTGGTCGTCGTCCACCTTCGAGGTGGTTGCCTCATGCTCCACGCGGGAGGAGTTGTTCTTGACCTCGATGTACGGAACCGTGTGGGCGCCGCATTTGTCGCCGATCAGCAGCGAGTCGCACTGTGTGTAGTTGCGCGAGTTCTTCGCCTTGGGGTGCATCGACACCAGACCGCGATAGGTGTTCTGCGCCTTGCCGGCGGAGATGCCCTTGGACACGATGCGCGACTTGGTGTTCTTGCCCAGATGCACCATCTTCGTGCCGGTGTCGGCCTGCTGGTAGTTGTTGGTGATTGCAATAGAGTAGAATTCGCCCTGGCTGTCGTCGCCGCGCAGGATGCAGGACGGGTATTTCCAGGTCACGGCCGAGCCGGTCTCGACCTGGGTCCACATCACCTTGGCGCGGTCGCCGCGGCAGTCGGCGCGCTTCGTCACGAAGTTGTAGATGCCGCCCTTGCCGTTCTCATCGCCCGGATACCAGTTCTGGACGGTCGAGTATTTCACCTCGGCGTCTTCCTCGACGATGATCTCCACCACCGCGGCATGCAGCTGCGAAGTGTCGCGCTGCGGTGCGGTGCAGCCTTCCAGGTAGGAGACGTAAGAGCCCTTGTCGGCGATGATCAGGGTACGCTCAAACTGGCCGGTGTTTTCCGCGTTAATGCGGAAATAGGTCGACAGTTCCATCGGGCAGCGCACGCCCGGCGGCACGTAGACAAAGGAGCCGTCGGAGAACACGGCGGAGTTCAGCGTGGCATAAAAATTGTCAGACACCGGGACCACCGAGCCCAGGTATTTCTTCACCAGCTCCGGGTGCTCTTTGATCGCTTCCGAGATCGAGCAGAAGATGACACCCGCTTCTTTCAGCTCTTTCTGGAAGGTGGTGCCCACGGAGACGGAGTCGAACACCGCGTCCACGGCGACCTTGCGGCCTTCTTCCGGGGTCTCGCCCGCGCCTTCGACGCCGGCCAGAATCATCTGCTCTTTCAACGGGATGCCGAGCTTTTCGTAGGTCGCCAGAAGCTTGGGGTCGACCTCGTCCAGCGACTTGGGTTTCACTTCCATCGACTTGGGACGGGCATAGTAATACTGGTCCTGGAAGTCGATCTCCGGGTAGTCGACCATCGCCCAGTCGGGCTCTTCCTTCTGGAGCCAGCGTTCATAAGCCGCCAGCCGCCATTCGGTCATCCATTCTGGCTCTTCGTTTTTTTCCGAGATCAGCCGGACGATATCCGGGGTCAGCCCTTTGGGGGCGTATTCCATCTCGATATCGGTTTCCCAGCCGTATTTGTAAGCGCCGCCTACTTCGCGGACCGCGTCCACGGTTTCCTGGTCAACACCTTCCTTGACTTGGGTCTGGTCCAAAGCGGCCATTGTCTTCTCCTCACTCACGCCGCGCGGGCGCGATGTTTCTTTTCTTTTTGCAGCCACGCATCGGCAAAGCGCAGCACATCTTCTTCCGTCGTCTGGGGCCCCAGCGACACGCGAACCGCGCCTTGTGCCGTGGCCTCGTCATATCCCATTGCGGTCAGAACCGCGCTGGCGCGCACCTTGCCGCTGGAACAGGCGCTGCCGGCGCTGATCGCGAAGCCCGCAAGGTCCATCTGCATGACCTGGGTTTCGCCCTTCCAGCCCGGCGTTGCAAAACACAGGGTGTTCGGCAGGCGCTTCTGATCCTTCCCGACAAAAATAGTATGGCTTACGCCAGACACAAGCGCCTTTTCTAGAATATTTCTAAGTTCTGCAACCCTGTCCCAGACACCATTTGCCAGATCTTTTGCAGCTGCTTCAGCTGCGGCGCCGAAGCCCGCGATTCCAATGACATTTTCGGTTCCGGACCGGCGTCCCATTTCCTGGCCGCCGCCCTTGATCTGGGCCGGCAGATCGGTGCCGCGTTTCATCACAACGGCGCCGATGCCCTTGGGGCCGCCCAGTTTGTGCGCCGAAATCAGCGCCATTTGGGCGCCAAGCCAGTTGAACGCCACCGGCAGCTTGCCAAAGGCCTGGGTCGCATCCGTCACCGCCAGCCCCTCCGGCAGCGCCTGCACGATGCCGGTTTCGGAATTTGCCAGCTGCAATATGGACTGGGCGGGATCGCTGATCCGAACCGCGCCATCCCCTGTTACCGGCAGATCCTCGACACTCCAGGCCCGTATGGCATCATGCTCCACCGGTGCACCATGCAGCCCGCGCCCGGCCAGCGCCAGCGCAGCGCCTTCGGTAGAACCGGAGGTAAACACGATATCGGCCCCGTCCGCGCCAAACGCAGAGGCCACCTGCACCCGTGCCTTCTCCACCAGCGCCTTGGCGGCCCGGCCCTCGGCATGCACCGACGACGGGTTGCCGCAAACCTCCATCGCCGCAATCATCGCAGCCTTCGCCTCAGGGCGCAGCAAGGCGGTGGCATTGTGGTCGAGGTAAACGCGTTTCATAGATACATCTTTTTGCGGATCGCTGCCGCGTCATAAGCCGCCTTGCAGCAATTGGCAAAGATTCCGCGCAGATTTTGTGCGGAACACGCTCTTTCCGGGCAGTTGGACGTGAGCTGCCTGCACACCGCGTCAGTCATCCACGACCGCAAACAGGCTGGGCACAGCCGGGCATGGGGCCAGATCGTTCTTGATCACATCCGACAGGCGGGTTTGGTGCAGAAACACATAAACATGCGCGCTCAGCCCTTCCCACAGGCGGTTGGTCAGCGATTGCGCGCGGCTGCCGGACAAGGCGCCGGAAGCCCCTGCCCCCTTGTGCATGGCATCGACAGTTTCGTCGACCGCCGACAGCACATCCACCACCCGCACCTCGGACGGAGGCATGGCAAGGCGGTAGCCGCCGCCAGGGCCGCGCACCGACTCAACCAGCCCGGCGCGGCGCAGCTTGACAAACAACTGCTCAAGGTAAGGGAGCGAGATGTCCTGACGCTTGGAAATGTCGCCCAGCGGCACCAGATCACCCTGCGGCTGCAGCGCGATATCCGCCAGCGCAACCATCGCATAGCGCCCTTTGGTGGAAAGCTTCATAATTTACCCCTCGAAACCAGGGCGCGAGTGCGAAAACATTGACCTTCCCTCCGACTGTGCGTATCTCAGCCTGACGGTGTATGGCGAGGCCAGCGCCCGTGATTAGAACTGTTCTAAGATGCCTGACCGAACCCGTCAAGTATTCTGCCGGCAGACCCGACAACGAGAGTAGGATTTTAACCGCCCATGCCCGAGGTCATCTTTCCTGGACCCGAAGGCCGCCTCGAAGGCCGCTATCACCCGCAAAAAGAAAAAGACGCCCCGATCGCCATTGTGCTGCACCCGCATCCGCAGTTCGGCGGCACCATGAACAACAAAGTGGTCTACAACCTCCACTATGCGTTCTACAACATGGGCTTCACGGTTCTGCGGTTCAACTTCCGCGGCGTCGGCCGCAGCCAGGGCGAATACGACCAGGGCGTGGGTGAGCTGTCGGATGCTGCCTCGGCACTGGATTACCTGCAGTCGATGAACTCCAACTCCAAGCATTGCTGGGTTGCGGGCTTCTCCTTCGGCGCCTGGATCGGCATGCAGCTTTTGATGCGCCGCCCGGAAATCACCGGCTTCATCTCGGTTGCGCCGCCGGCCAACATGTATGACTTCTCGTTCCTGGCGCCCTGCCCGTCCTCGGGCCTGATCATCAACGGCACCGCCGACCGCGTGGCGCCGCCTGCCGACACGGCCAGCCTGGTCGGCAAGCTGCATGAGCAGAAGGGCATCACCATCACCCATACTGAGGTGGAAGGGGCGGACCATTTCTTCCAGGAGCCGCATATGGACACGATGATCGGCACCGTGACCGACTACGTGAAGCGACGTCTGACGGAGAATACACGCTGATGGGCACCATCGAAACGCTGGCCCAAAAACTGGCGGTCGATACACTCAAGGTGCAGGACGCCAGTGGTGAAGAGCGGTTCTATGTGGAGGTCGGCCAAGTGCTCGGCGCGGCCTCCCAATCGCTCGAAGAGGCGTTCCTGACTGAAATCCGCGTGCGTCTGGCGGAACGCAAGGCGCGTGACTTTCTCAACAAGAAAGTCGCCGCGCTTCAGGCGCAGCTCAGCACAAAGGGTGAGGCGTGAGCGCCCGCCTGGAGGCGCAGTTTGCTTTTCTGCTCGAAGCCGACAAGCTTCGCAGTGTTGAGCGCCAGAACCTGATCCTCGATTGCAGCCGCCGCGAAAACTCCGCTGAACACAGCTGGCACCTTGCGCTTTATGCGCTGGTTCTGGCGCCTTTCGCTGCGCCAGAGGTGGATGTGTTCCGCGCCATCCGCATGCTGCTGCTGCACGATCTGGTTGAGATCGATGCAGGCGACCACCCGATCACCGATGAGGTTGATTGGGAGGCCGTGGCAAAGGCGGAACAAGCTGCTGCCAAACGGTTGTTCGGACTGCTGCCAGCTGATCAATGCGCCGAGTTCCTGGACCTGTGGCATGAATTCGAGGCGGCCGAGAGCCGCGACGCGCAATTTGCCAAGCGCGTGGACCACTGTCAGCCGATCTTTCAGACGCTTTATGGTGCCGCACCGCTGGACTGGCATATTGATGTGGTCCGGCAGAACCTGTTTGGCGGCCGCGCGGCTGCGCTGGAACAGAATCTGCCGGAGGCTTTCCACCACGCGCTGTCGCTGCTGGGAGAGGACACCGGCTATGACTGCAGCCGCCTGAGCGCCCGCCTGCCCTTCCTCAATGAGGCAGACAAGCTGAAGCTGGTCACCCGCGCCTCCAAGCTCGGCGACGGTTCACGGCATGAAAACTCGGCGGAGCACAGCTGGCATATCATGCTCTATGCCTGGGTGCTGTCGGAACACAGCTGCGGACAAGTCGAAGTCGACCGGGTGCTGCAGATGCTGCTGCTGCATGACCTTGTAGAGATCGATGCAGGCGATGCCCCTATCCACGGGGTGATTGATCCTGTTGCCCTTACCGCTTTGGCTGCCGAGGAACTGGCTGCCGCCGACCGCCTGTTCGGCCTGCTCCCCCCGGACCACGGCACGCCGATGCGGGCAATCTGGGAAGAGTTCGAGGCCGCGGAAAGCCCGGATGCCGTATTTGCCAAATCCATCGACCGGGTGCAGCCGGTGCTGTTGAATCTGCTGAACGGCGGCGGCAGCTGGGTCGATTATGACGTGAGCCTGCCGCAGCTCGATGCCCGCGTCGGCGGCAAGGTCAGCCGCGGCGCGCCAGAAGTCTGGACCTATGTCCGGGCGCAAGTCGAAACCTGGTTCCGCGAGGCCGGGCGCCTGTAAAGGACTGTGAGCCCCGCCGGCGGGACTGCACATCACTCCAGAAACGGTTGAAACGGCTGGGTTTCCGCGCCTTTCGGCGTCAGCGTCAGAAATTCTCCCGGCTTCAGCTCAGTCCAGGCCTCTCCGGTGTCTTCCAGCGGCTCCGACACCACCGCCCAGCCCTTCATGCTCCGGCTCCAGCGGTAGTAGACCGACGGCGCAATGCTGTCAGAGGAATAGCGAGCGGCAAAGAGCGTCCTTCCATCCGACATCGCCGCCGAAAGCCGCATGTGCGGCGTAGCCCCGCGCGTCCGGGACAAGCCCTCCATCCGGGCAACAGCCCGCTCCAGCGCCCCCTTGGGGTCTGCATCCAGGCCCTCGCGCAAGGCCAGCAGAAACAGTACTTCGCTGTCGGTGGCGCCCCTGCGGTGCTCATACAGCTCATCCGGGATGCACATGTCCGCGTGGCGTCGGAACGTCTCGAACCCGCCGACCTGGCCGTTGTGCATAAAGCTCCACTTGCCGGCGGCAAAGGGATGGCAATTGTTGCGGCTGATGGCGGAACCGGTGGAGGCCCGCACATGCGCCAGGAACAGCCGGGATTGCACCTGATGCACCAGCGCCCGCAGGTTGCAGTCCGACCAGGCCGGGTAGACATCGCGGTAAAGCCCCGGCTCAGCCCGCTGGCCGTACCAGGCAATGCCGAACCCGTCTCCATTGGTGGCAGTCTTGCATTCCACCGCTTTTTGGCTTTGCGCAATCAGCGAATGCGCAGGCGTTGAAATGATGTCTTCCAAGAAGACGTCGGCACCCGTGTAGGCAGCCCAGCGGCACATGTGACGGTCCCTATCCTGTTTTCGGGAATCAGATCAGCATTTTAAGCTAACCCCCATTATCGGGACGTCTTCCTAAGAACGTTCCAATCTACAGTCCAGTGTACCCGCGCACAATGACGTGTTCATGCACCACCGCTTGCGGATTCCGGCCTGCCCGTGCCGCATCGGGACTTCCCCGGGCGGCATAGATCGGATAGGCGGGACGTCAGACCAGCGGTTTCACCCGCGGCAAGCGCGAAAGGGAGGCAGAGATGCCGGTTCACTACGTCTACCTGATCATTGCGGTGGCAGCAGAGACCATCGGCACCACAGCGCTGCAGGCCAGCCAGCAGTTCAGCAGGCTTGGACCCTCGCTGATCGTGCTCTTCGCCTATGCTTTCTCCTTCTACATGATGGGACTGACGCTCAAATACATGCCGGTGGGCATCGTCTACGCCATCTGGTCCGGGCTTGGCATCCTGCTGATTGCAGTCATTGCGTTCATTGTCTTCGGGCAAAAACTGGATCTGCCCGCCGTCATCGGCATGGTGCTGATCATGTCCGGAATCGTCATAATCCACCTGTTTTCCAAGTCCTCAGGCCACTGATCGGCATTTGAAGGGGCCCACGGCGGTTTTCCTCTGGCCTTTGTGCGGGGTTCGGGCTATGCGCGGCCCAACTTCCTTACAAAGGCGAACGTCATGGATATGCGCAACATTGCGATCATTGCTCACGTTGACCACGGCAAGACCACCCTGGTTGACGAGCTGCTGAAACAGTCCGGCGCCTTCCGCGAAAACCAGGCTGTGGCGGAACGCGCCATGGACAGCAACGATCTGGAGCGCGAGCGCGGCATCACCATTTTTGCCAAACCGACCTCGGTGGAATGGCACGGCACCCGCATCAACATCGTCGACACCCCCGGTCACGCCGATTTCGGCGGCGAGGTTGAACGCATCCTGTCGATGGTCGACGGTGTGGTTCTGCTGGTGGACGCCGCCGAAGGCCCGATGCCGCAGACCAAATTCGTGACCTCCAAGGCGCTGGCCCTGGGCCTGCGCCCGATCGTGGTTCTGAACAAGGTGGACAAGCCGGACGCCGAACCCGACCGTGCGCTGGACGAATGCTTTGATCTCTTTGCCTCGCTCGACGCCTCCGAAGACCAGCTGGACTTCCCGCATATGTACGCATCCGGCCGCTCCGGCTGGGCCGATGCCGATCTGGATGGTCCGCGCAAGGACCTGCACGCACTGTTCAACTTGATCGTGAACCACGTGCCGGAACCCAAGCAGATCAAACGCCAGGACGACGATTTCCGGATGCTGGCCACCACGCTCGGCAGCGACCCGTTTGTCGGCCGCATCCTGACCGGCCGCGTCGAATCCGGCAAGCTCAAGGTCGGCGCCACCGTGCAGGCGATCTCCCGCATCGGTCAGAAGATCGAACAGTTCCGCGTGACCAAGATCCAGGCCTTCCGCGGCCTCGCCCAGCAGGACATCGAAGAAGCCCAGGCAGGCGACATCGTCTCCATCGCCGGCATGTCCAAGGCCACCGTGGCCGACACCATCTGCGCGCTGGCGGTGGATGAGCCGCTGGACGCCCAGCCGATCGACCCGCCGACCATCACCGTGACCTTCGGCATCAACGACAGCCCGCTGGCTGGCCGCGACGGCAAGAAGGTCCAGTCCCGCGTCATCCGCGACCGGTTGATGAAAGAGGCCGAAAGCAACGTCGCCATCAAGATCCAGGACACCCCCGGCGGTGAAGCGTTCGAGGTTTCCGGCCGCGGCGAACTGCAGATGGGCGTTCTGATCGAAAACATGCGCCGCGAAGGCTTCGAGCTGTCGATCTCCCGCCCGCAGGTGATCATGAAGGAAGTCGACGGCGTCCGCATGGAGCCGATCGAAGAAGCCACCATCGACGTCGATGACGAATACTCCGGCGCGGTGATCGAGAAGCTGACCGGCGCCCGCAAGGGTGAGCTGGTCGAGATGAAGCCCGCAGGCGCAGGCAAGACCCGCATCATTGCCCACGTCCCCTCGCGCGGCCTCATCGGCTATCACGGCGAGTTCCTGACCGACACCCGCGGCACCGGCGTGCTGAACCGCGTGTTCCACGGCTGGGCGCCGCACAAGGGCGCAATCCCGGGCCGCCGCGCCGGCGTGCTGATCTCGATGGAGAACGGCCAGTCGGTTGCTTACGCGCTGTGGAACCTCGAAGAGCGCGGCAGGATGATGATCGGCGCCCAGGCAGACGTGTACACCGGCATGATCATCGGCGAGCATTCGCGCGACAACGACCTGGAAGTGAACCCGCTCAAGGGCAAGAAGCTCACCAATGTGCGCGCCTCCGGCACCGATGACGCGGTGCGGCTGACCACCCCGATGTCGCTGTCGCTGGAAGAGGCGATTGCCTATATCAACGACGACGAGCTGGTTGAGGTGACGCCGAACACCGTGCGCCTGCGCAAGCGCTACCTGGACCCGCATGAGCGCAAGCGGATGTCCAAGGCGGCAAGCTGATCCAGATCCAAAAGGCCGCCGTTCCGGCGGCCTTTTCCGTTTCCGCCGCCGCGTGTTAGCCTGCCCGAAACGCGGAGGGCTTAAATGCGGAAACTTCAAGTTCAGGGCGTGCACCACATCACGCTGACCGGCGCCGGCAGGCAGACTTCCATCGACTTCTGGGAGGGGGTGCTGGGCATGCCCTTCATCTTCGACCAGCCCAATCTCGACAATCCGGACGAAGGCCATTTGTATTTCGACCCCGGCGACGGGCGCCTTATAACAGTCTTCACCGATGAAACCCGCACGGCAGACCCCGGCCGCACCCCCACAGAGCCCGGCTGCGTGCACCACCTTGCGTTCAATGTCAGCAAGGCCGCGTTCTCACAGGCGGTGACGCGCCTGGACGAACGCGGCATCAGCCATTCCGGCCCCAAGGACCGCGGCTTCATGGATTCGATCTATTTCAAGGATCCGATGGGCCTTCTGATCGAACTCGCCTGCTACCGGTTCGAACCGCCCGCTTTTTGCAGCCATGCCGACGTCATGATCGAGGCACACAGGATCCGCGTAGAACGCGGCGACTATAACATTCAGGAGGAACACCTAGCCGACGCCATCGAAGCCCTGGTGGCACGCCGCCAGTCCAGCCTGTCGGAAGACCGTTCCGCCAAAGATCCCTACTGAAAAAGGGCGCAGCAGCGCCGCGCCCCTTTCATCTTTCTGTTAAATACTCAAACGGCGGACCGCTTGCCCGGCGCGCAGGCCCCTACTCGCTGGTCTCGACCACCATCAGCTCGCGCTCGGAAGCGCCGCGCGCGTGGTCCAGCGCTTCCTGGTATTCCGGGCTGTGGTAGCAATCCACCGCCGCTTCAACGCTCGGGAACCTGGCCACAACATTGCGCGGCCGCTCCTTGCCTTCCAGCTGCACGAACCGGCCGCCGCGGGCAATGAACTCCCCGCCATGCTTGGCAATGGCCGGGCCTGCCAATTCGGCATATTTTCCATAGGCGTCGGCATCGGTAACGGTCACATGTGCAATCCAAAGTGCGGGCATCGGAGCCTCCCAGTTTCATAATCTTTCCGGCAGCTTAGGCAAATTGCCGGAAAGACCAAGTGTTTTTTGACCAAATGGTCAGCCAGCCAGCAGTGCCTCCGCGGCCTTGATGGCCTCCTCGGCGCCGGAGAAGTCCTTGCCGCCGCCCTGGGCCATGTCCGGACGGCCGCCGCCGCCCTTGCCGCCCACGGCCGGAACCGCGGCCTTTAGCACATCGACAGCTGAGATGTCGCCGGTCAGATCGTCGGTGACACCGGCCGCCACGGCCACCTTGCCGTCTTCCTCGGCGATCAGCAGGATCACACCGGAGCCGATATTCTGCTTGTGCTTGTCGATCAGCCCGCGCAGGTCCTTGCCGGACACGCCCTGCAGCGCTTGGGCCAGGAACTTGGTGCCATTGACGTCCTTGGCCTCGGCGCTGCCGCCGGAACCGCCGCCCATGGCGACCTGCTGCTTGAGGTTGGAAATCTCGTTCTGCAGCGCCTTGCGTTCGTCCATCATCGCCTTGAGGCGGTCCAGCACATCCGCAGGCTGCGCTTTCAGCGCCGCCGCGACCTCGGCCATCCGGCCTGCTTCACGCTCCAGATGCTCAACTGCCGCCGCACCGGTCAGCGCCTCGATCCGGCGCACGCCGGCAGAGGACGCGCTGTCGCCCAGGATGACGAAGGTGCCGATGTCGCCGGTCTGCTTCACATGGGTGCCGCCGCACAGCTCGATCGAGTAGGTATCGCCGTCGTGGCCCTTTCCGGTTGGCGCACGGCCCATCGAGACAACGCGGACCTCTTCGCCGTATTTCTCGCCGAACAGCGCCTGGGCACCCAGTTCGCGCGCGTCATCCGGGGTCATGATCCGGGTGGAGACCGGCGTGTTCTGGCGGATGAAATCATTCACTTCGGCGCCGACGCTGGCCAGTTCATCCGCACTCATCGCCTTGTTGTGGCTGAAGTCGAAACGCAGGCGGTCCGCAGCATTGAGCGAGCCCTTCTGCGCCACATGTTCCCCCAGCGCGTTGCGCAGCGCCTCGTGCAGCAGGTGGGTGGCCGAATGGTTGGCTCGGATCTTGCTGCGGCGCGCGTGATCCACTTCCATCGCCGCGCCCTTGCCAACGGCAATCTCGCCCTCGGTCACTTCGGCGATGTGCAGGAACAGGCCCTCCACCTTCTTGGTGTCGGTGATGCGGGCCGCGCCGCCCTCAACAGTCAGCACACCGGTGTCGCCCACCTGGCCGCCGCTTTCGCCATAGAACGGCGTCTGGTTCAGGATCACCTGCACCGTGTCGCCCTTGACCGCAGACTGCAGCTGCGCACCGTCCTTGACGATGGCCACGATCTGGCCCTCGGCCTTCTCGGTTTCATAGCCCAGGAAGTCAGTGGTGCCGGCTGCGTCGACAATGTCGAAGTAGACCTTCACATCCGCCGCTTCGCCCAGGCCAATACCGCCCGCGCGGGACTTTTCTTTCTGCTCTTTCATCGCAGCATCGAACCCATCGGTGTCGACCTCAATCTCCTTGGCGCGCAGAGCGTCCTGGGTCAGGTCGAGCGGGAAGCCGTAGGTATCATAGAGCTTGAACGCGGTTTCGCCCGGCAGCACGTCGCCCTTGCCCAGATCGGCAGAGGCTTCGTCCAGCAGTTTCAGGCCGCGGTCCAGGGTCTTGAGGAAGCGGGTTTCTTCCTGCTCAAATGTCTCTTCGATCAGGGCCTGGCCTTGGCCAAGCTCCGGATAGGCCGCACCCATTTTCTGGACCAGCGACGGCACCAGCTTGTGCATCACCGGATCGGTGGCGCCCAAGAGCGAGGCATGACGCATCGCGCGGCGCATGATCCGGCGCAGGACATAGCCGCGGCCTTCGTTCGAGGGCAGCACGCCTTCCGCGATCAGGAAGGAGCAGGAGCGCAGGTGGTCGGCGATCACCCGGTGATGCACGTTCTGGTCGCCGAAGGGATCGGTGTTGGTGACGTTCGCCGAGGCTTCGATCAGCGACTTGAACAGGTCAGTTTCATAGTTGTCGTGGGTGCCCTGAAGCAGCGCCGCAATCCGCTCCAGCCCCATACCGGTGTCGATGGACTGCATGTCCAGGTCAACCATGGTGCCGTCTGCGAACTTTTCGTTCTGCATGAAGACGAGGTTCCAGATCTCGATGAATCGGTCGCCGTCTTCCTCCGGCGAGCCCGGAGGGCCGCCCCAGATGTGGTCGCCGTGGTCATAGAAGATCTCAGTGCAGGGGCCGCAGGGGCCGGTGTCGCCCATCTGCCAGAAGTTGTCCGAGGTCGCGATCCGGATGATCCGCTCCTCCGGCACGCCCATCTTCTTCCAGATGTCAAAGGCTTCGTCATCGGTGTGATAGACGGTGGTGTACAGCCGGTCCTTCGGAATATCGAATTCCTTGGTGATCAGCTCCCAGGCAAAGGGGATCGCCTCATGCTTGAAGTAATCGCCAAAGGAGAAGTTTCCGAGCATCTCAAAGAACGTGTGGTGGCGCGCGGTGTAGCCGACGTTGTCGAGGTCGTTGTGCTTGCCGCCGGCGCGCACGCATTTCTGCGAGGTGGTGGCGCGCTTGTAGTCGCGGGTTTCCACACCGGTGAAACAGTTCTTGAACTGGACCATGCCCGAGTTGGTGAACATCAGGGTGGGGTCGTTGCGCGGCACCAGCGGGCTGGAGTCGACAACTTCGTGCCCCTGTTTGGCAAAGTAGTTCAGAAAGGTTGAGCGGATATCGTTGAGCGTCGGCATGTGCGGGATCTCTTGCGGGCTTAAAACAAGCGTTCCGGGCAGGTTTAACCGTCCGCCTGCGCACTGTCCACAGCGGGAAGCGGCATGGCTCCATGAAAAAGGGCGCAGCTCGCGCCACGCCCTTACCGTTTCCGGTTTTGATCAGATTTTCCAGCGCTTAGGCTTCAAGGATATCGTCCGCATCGTCCGTTTGCGGGCGCTCGAACTCCAGCCCGTGCGACGCACGGATCTTGTCCTCGATATCATAGGCGATGGCCGGATTTTCCTTCAGGAAGGTCTTGGCGTTTTCCCGCCCCTGCCCGATCCGCTCATCCCCGTAGGAGAACCAGGCACCGGACTTGTTGACGACACCGGCCGCCACGCCCAGGTCCAGCAGTTCGCCCATCTTGGAGATGCCTTCGCCATACATGATGTCGAATTCCACCTGCTTGAACGGCGGTGCCACCTTGTTCTTCACGACCTTGACGCGGGTTGCGTTGCCGACCACCTCGTCCCGGTCCTTGATCGAGCCGATGCGGCGGATGTCCAGACGGACAGAGGAGTAAAATTTCAGCGCGTTGCCGCCGGTGGTGGTTTCGGGGGAGCCGAACATCACGCCGATCTTCATACGGATCTGGTTGATGAAGATCACCATGCACTTGGAGCGGCTGATGGAGCCGGTCAGCTTGCGCATTGCCTGGCTCATCAGACGGGCCTGCACGCCGACGTTGCTGTCGCCCATGTCGCCCTCAAGCTCGGATTTCGGGGTCAGTGCGGCCACCGAGTCGACGATCACCATGTTGACCGCGCCGGAGCGCACCAGCGTGTCGGTGATCTCCAGCGCCTGCTCGCCGGTGTCAGGCTGCGAAATCAGCAGCTCATCCAGATCGACGCCCAGCTTGGCCGCATACTGCGGGTCCAGCGCATGTTCCGCGTCGACAAAGGCGCAGACGCCGCCCTTCTTCTGCTGTTCTGCAATGCAGTGCAGGGTCAGCGTGGTCTTGCCCGAGCTTTCCGGGCCGTAGATTTCAATGATCCGCCCCATCGGCAGGCCGCCGATCCCCAGAGCGATGTCGAGCCCCAGAGAGCCGGTCGAGCTTGCCTCGATCTCGTGCATGGCATTGCCATCGCCGAGCTTCATGATAGAGCCCTTGCCGAACTGCCGCTCAATCTGGGCAAGCGCGCTGTCCAGCGCCTTTTGCTTGTCACCGCTTACTTTATTTTTCATGGTCAAAAGATCCGCCATAGTCCCTTGTCCTTTTCTATGTGTCACACACCGGGGCGCGCGGCAATCACTGCTTTGTTCACCTCTTGTTCCTTATGAGATCAAAAAGAGAACATTGCAACAGATTTCTAGTGTACCCACTTCGGGACCGGGGTGTTAAAGATTGGTTTATGGTTAATCGGCAGCAAGATTTTTTACCGGGCAGTTAACGGAATGATGATTTTTTTCAAGGAACGGCTGGCGCTGCTGTCCGTTCCCAAGACCGGAACCACCGCGTTTCAGGCGGCCCTGCGTGACCGCGCCGATCTGGTGATCTCCGACCCGCCGGAGCTGAAGCACGCTCCGCTCTACCGCTACAACCGCTGGATCCGGCCGATGTTTGAAAAGGTCTGCGGTGCTGAACTAGAAGTCGCAGCCGTGATGCGCGAACCCATCAGCTGGCTCGGCAGCTGGTACCGGTACCGCCAGCGTCCGACGCTGGACGGCAAGCCCAACTCCACCAAAGACGTCAGCTTCGACGATTTCCTGCACGCCTATTGCAAGGGCAAGCCGCCTGCATTCGCCAATGTCGGAAGCCAAGCTAAATTCCTGGAGGCCCAGCCCAACGGATGCAAGGTGAGCCAGTTGTTCCGCTACGAGGATCAGGAAGCGTTGAAGGAGTTTCTCGAAGCCCGCCTGGACACGGAGATCCGTCTGGAACGCAAGAACGTCAGCCCTAAGGCCTCCGTGACACTCAGTGAGGAAACAGAGGAACATCTGCGGCGCAAGCGCGCGGCGGAGTTCGAGTTGTACTGCTGCATCCCGGCCCGTTGACAGAAACGAACCGCCGATAACGGCGGTTCACCCGGTCAATGTAGTTGCGCGTGCACCGTCTCGGTCAATTGGTTGAGGGAGAAGGGTTTTGGAAGGAAGACAGAGTTCGGCACATCCGGTTCTGCCTCGCCAAAGGCGCCCTCGGCATAGCCGGATACGAACACAACGCGGGTATCCGGGCGTTCTTTCAGCGCCTCACGAACCCAGCTGGGGCCATCCATGCCAGGCATCACCACGTCGGTTACAAACACGTCCACCGTCAGGCCCGGGTCTTCCAGTGTGCGCAGCGCATCCTCGGCGGATTCGGCCTCCAGCACCGTGTAACCGCGCATCCTGAGCGCTCGGGACGCAAAGGCACGCACCGGTGCTTCGTCCTCAACCAGCAGCACCACCCCTTCGCCATGCTGCGCAGCTGCAGCCTTGTCCGCTGCCGCTTCCGGTTTCTCAGCGGCCATCTGCTCAGCCTGCTGCTTGTAGACCGGGAAGAACAGGGTGAATTGCGTCCCATGCCCCTTTACCGAATCGACAAAGATGTAGCCGCCGGTCTGCTTGATGATGCCATAGGCTGTGGAGAGTCCCAGGCCGGTCCCCTCACCCGTGCGCTTGGTGGTGTAGAACGGCTCAAACACCTTTTGCAGCTTGTCCGGTGCTATCCCCACTCCCTCGTCAGAGACCTTCACAGTCACCCAGTCGCCCGCTGGTACCGTGGCACGGTTCCGCTCCAGCGGTTTATCAAGCGAGATGACTTCGGTCTCGACACGGATCTCACCGCCTTGCGGCATCGCATCGCGGGCGTTCACCACCAGGTTCATCAGCACCTGCTCCAGCTGCCGCTTGTCGGCACGGATCGATTTCATCACCGGATCATGGCTGAGCGTCAGGGTGACCTTTTCCCCCACCAGGCGGTTCAGCAGGTGGGTCAGGTCAGACAGAGTATCCCGCACATCAAGAGTTTCCGGCTGCAGGGTCTGCTTTCGCGAGAAGGCCAGCAGCTGGCTCACCAGCGAGGCCGCCCGGTTGGCGTTTTCGTGGATCTGGATCAGATCGCCGTAATCCTGATCGCCCTGGTCGTGGCGCAAGAGCAGCAGGTCGCAATGGCCGGAAATCGCCGTCAGCAGGTTGTTGAAGTCATGCGCAACACCGCCTGCCAACTGGCCGATCGCCTGCATTTTCTGGCTTTGGACAAATTGCGCCTCCAGCGTCTTCAGCTCTGTTGCATCGTTCAGAACGGCAATCAGCAGCGGCGTCCCGTCCTCTACCACGCGGGTCAGCGTGACCTGAACAAAGACCTCCTTGTCAGAGCGCGACAGCCGCAGGAATTCCGATTTGTTGGGGGCCAGTCCATCCGCGGTGTCGCGTAGCCAGTCCGACATCGGGCGGCCCAGTCCCTCCATCAGCTGACCCAGTTTCAGGCTGGCGCAACTGTCAACGCCAAGAAGCCGAAGTGCCATCCGGTTGCTGCTCAGGATCTCCCCCGAAGGCGCTACCTTGAGAAAAGGCACCGGCAGCGACTCAAACCCGGCCCTGGCAGATTCAAAACTGCTTTCGTCTACCTCCATCAGGAACAGTTCGCTGCGGCCTTGGGTGCGGTTTTGCTCGCTGACCAGCACTTGCACCGGCCCGTTTTTGGTGCTGAGCGTATTGATCTGCCCCGGCAGAACTGGCAGCGCTGGAAACAGCCTGTCAGTGGACTTCACCCGCTCGCCGATCAGGCTGCGGGCGGCTTCATTCATAAACAGCACCGCTCCTGTGCGGCCGACGGTGATCATCGGGACCGGCAGCGCATCGGCGCCGCGGCCATTGCCGCCGCGCTCCAGGATATCCTCTACCCGCCACAGGAAACTGCCGCCGCTCATTTGATGCACCGCCAGACGCACATGACCGCGGCGGGTGACGATGTCCTCACGGGCCGCACCGTCGACCCGGGCGCGGCTCTGCAGCCGGTAGAGCACCGCGGAGGGGTTGGCCAGGATCGACCGCAGCGTGCCCGCCAGCGTTTCACGGCTGGCACCCTCAAACCGCTTTACGGCTGCACCATTGCAAGCATGGATCATTCCATCGCCGTCGGTTACGAAGCTGGGAGTTGCATCCTTTTCGATGAACCCGGTCAGAAGTTCCGCCGCCATCGCCCGCGCATTCAGCCGCATCCGCGTCTGCACCACCAGCAGCACCGCTACGGCCGCCAGCGTCAACCCGACCATGATAAAGCCGCGGCCCATCCAATCCGGAACCGGCAGCATCCAAGGCCCCGTGATCAGCATCACGGCCAGCAGCAAAGTCGCCGCCAGCCTGGCGTGCTCAGGTGCGTCGACGCGCAGTTCCGGAACGGAGGTTTCTTGGCGACCGGACATTACGGCTCCATGGGCAGTAGAGAATGCCGCCATAACGCGGCGGTTTAGGTTAAAACGACGTTAAGAAACACACAGGTTTACAGCCAAAACCCTAACAACCGTGTTTCACACGCGTCAACACGGCAACATAGAACCCGTCGGTTCCGTCCTGCACCTGCCAGCCGTTCTGATCCGTCAGTGCCCACTCAGGGCTTTCATCCCTAAACCTTTGAACCTGGCCGCTATTTTCTCCGTCCAGCATGGAGCAGGTCGCATAAACCAGAACGCCATCCGGCGTGACCAGATCAGCAGCCTTGCGCAGGATTTCACCTTGAATGCGTTGCAGATCGGCCAGCCCCTCCGCGGTCAGACGCCATTTACCCTCAGGTGCCCGCCGCCAGGAGCCTGAACCGGAGCAAGGCACGTCACAGAGAACCAGATCAAACGACCGGCTGCGTGCCAGGTCCGCCGTCGAAAGCAGCGTCACATCCGCCCCGGCGCGCGACGCTCGCTCCGGCAGATCCTTCATCCGCCGCGGGTCGGCGTCATGCGCGAAACACTGGATACTGGCCCGGGCCGCCATCGCCAGAGTCTTGCCGCCGCCGCCCGCGCAATAGTCCAGAACCGTCATACCTTCCTTCAGCGGCAGCCGGTCCGTCACAGCCTGGCTGGCCGCGTCCTGAAGCTCCACCAGACCATCCTGATACGGCTTGGCATTGCGCAGCTTCCGCGCACCGTCTGTCACTTCCAGCGCTGTTGTCGCTGCAGGATGCGGCTCGACGGCAATGTCTTCGGCAGCCAATACCCTTTGCGCCTGTTCCACAGTTGCCCGCGCAGTATTCACCCGCAAATGAACCGGTGCCCGGCTGCGTAGGGCCAGCGCTGCGGCCTCTGCCTGAGCACCAAGGCTGGCGCTGAACTCCGGCCAGAGCCAATCGGGAATGTCCAGCGCCTCCGGCCCTGAGGGCGCGGACGGCAGCGCCCGTTCGGCATCCGTCAGCGGTGCGGGCGCATGGCCTTGGCCGGTAAAGAACTCATCTGGGTCTTGCCCCGCTTCGCGCAGCGCGCCCAAGATCAGACCGCGGCCGCTGCGGGAACCTCCAAGAGCCGCATGCGAGCGAAAGCAGCGCACGGCACCAAACACATGGTCGCGCACCGCGGCCCGGTCCTTGGATCCGGCAAAACGGCTGCGGCGCCCCCAGGAGGTCAGCGCCTTTTCGGCAGGTTCCCCCGCCAGCACCTGATCCAGGATTTCAATGGCCGCCTGCAGGCGGGCGGCGGGGGTCATGCCCCTGCCCCGGTGTCACTTGCGGCCATCATGGTGTCAGCCCACCCGGTAATTCGGCGCTTCGCGGGTGATCTGCACGTCGTGGACGTGGCTTTCCTTCAGCCCCGCTCCGGTGATGCGGACAAAGTTGCAGTTCTTGCGCATCTCATCGACGGTCGCGCAGCCGGTATAGCCCATCGCTGCGCGCAGGCCGCCCACCAGCTGGTGGATCACAGCGCTGGCACCGCCCTTGTACGGCACCTGGCCCTCGATCCCTTCCGGCACCAGCTTGTCGCTGGCCGCGTCCTTCTGGAAATAGCGGTCGGCAGAGCCGCGCGCCATCGCGCCCATTGACCCCATACCGCGGTAGGACTTGAAGGAACGGCCCTGATAAAGGATCACCTCGCCCGGGCTTTCGTCGGTGCCGGCAATCATCGAGCCGACCATGGCGCAGGAGGCGCCGGCCGCAATCGCCTTGGCGAAGTCGCCCGAGAACTTGATGCCGCCGTCCGCAATCACCGGCACATCGCCAGCCGCGGCGGCGCAATCCATGATCGCGGTCAGCTGCGGCACGCCTACGCCCGCCACCATGCGCGTGGTACAGATGGAGCCCGGCCCGATACCAACCTTGACCGCATCGGCGCCAGCGTCGATCAGCGCACGGGTGGCATCACCGGTGGCGACGTTGCCGGCAATCACCTGAATTTTGCTGTACTGCGCCTTGATCCGCTTCACCGCGTCGATCACGCCCGCGGAATGGCCATGTGCAGTGTCCACCACCACAACGTCCACGCCTGCGTCGATCAGCGCCTCGGACCGCTCATACCCGCTGTCGCCGACGGAGCTGGCGGCAGCAACGCGCAGGCGGCCCAGTTCATCCTTGCAAGCAGTGGGGTTCAAAACCGCCTGCTCAGTATCCTTGAGGGTCAGAAGACCGGTCAGCTTGCCGTCCTTATCGGAAACCAGAAGCTTCTCAATCCGGCGCGCCTTCATCAGCGACTTGGCTTCTTCCAGATCGGCGGGCTCCTGCAGCATCGCAAGGTTGTCCGAGGTCATCATCACCGACACCGGGGTGCTGGCGTCGGTGGCAAAGCGCATGTCACGGTTGGTGACGATGCCAACCACGCGGCCAGATCCATCGACAACCGGGAACCCGGTGACACGGTAGCGCTCCTGCAGCGCCTGAGCGTCTGCCAGGGTCTGGTCCGCGGTCAGGGTGATGGGGTTGTAAACGATGCCGGAGACGAACCGCTTGACCCGGCGCACTTCACGGGCCTGCTCTTCAGCATTCAGGTTCTTGTGAATGACGCCCATACCGCCAGCCTGCGCCATCGCAATCGCCATCCGTGACTCGGTCACGGTATCCATCGCCGAGCTCAGCAGCGGGATGTTGAGGGCGATCGACTGGGTCACCCGCGTGCGCGTATCCGCCGTGTTGGGCAGAACGCTCGACGCGCCTGGCACCAGAAGAACATCATCAAAGGTGAGAGCCTCACGAATCTGCATTGGTCGTCCTCATGCATAACCCCGTTTGGCGGTGACCCTATTGCACAGAAACCACCGGGGGGAAAGAGGCCCGGGGCAAGAATTCCTGCACTGCAGCAAATCTTTGATGCGCAGATGATATGGGTCAAAGCGCGCAGCCCGGCGGAAGCTATCAATAAACTTGCAGAAATGATGCAGGATTTCGCCATGACCGGCCCTTTGAACGACATCACCATTCTGGACCTGACCCATGTTTTGGCCGGGCCATACTGTTCCATGATCCTGTCAGACCTTGGCGCCAGGGTGATCAAGGTGGAACGGCCCGGGACCGGCGACGACACCCGCGCCTTCCCGCCCTTCAAACACGGCAGCAGCGCCTATTTCGCCACCATCAACCACGGCAAGCAAAGCATCGCGCTGGATCTGAAGGCGCCGGATGACCGCAAAATCTTCGAACGCCTTCTGGGCCAGGCAGACGTGCTCCTGGAAAACTACCGGCCCGGCGTGATGCAGCGGCTTGGCTACGACTGGGAAAACCTGCACGCTCGGTTCCCGCGGCTGATCTACGGCGCGGTCTCGGGCTTTGGCCACACCGGCCCCGACACCCTGAAACCGGCCTATGACATGGTGGTTCAGGCGCGCGGCGGCGTCATGTCGATCACCGGCGAAAAGAACCGCGAACCGGTGCGGGTCGGCGCCTCCATAGGCGACATCGTTGCGGGGATGTTCCTTGGCCACGGCATTCTCGCCGCACTCCTGGAGGTGCAGAAAACAGGCCAGGGGCGCTTCATCGACGTTGCCATGCTGGACAGCCAGCTGGCCCTGCTCGAACACGCCATCGCCATCACCTCCGTCACCGGCGAAGCCCCCCAGCCCTCCGGTGCGCGGCATCCGTCGATCACCCCGTTTGACACTTTCCACGCTGCGGACGGGCTGTTCGTGATCGCGGCCGGAAATGACGCGCTGTTTGCCCAGCTCTGCGAAGCCCTGCAACTGCCGCTGGCCGTAGACCCGCGTTTTGCCACCAACCCGGCGCGCTGCGAAAACGCCCGCCTCCTGAAACGTTTGATCGAAGCGGTTACACTGGATCAGCCCAAAGCCTACTGGATCGCCCTGCTGAGCGAGGCCGGCGTTCCCACTGGCCCGATCCAGACCGTGGATCAGGTACTGCGGGATCCGCAGATCCTGGCCCGCAACATGGTTGTTGATGTGCTGGATGAAGACGGCCGCCCGGAAAATATGTCCGCCGGCAACCCGATCAAGATGTCCGGCCTGACCGACCCGGCCACGCGCCGCCCTGCCCCGCGGCTTGATGGCAACCGGGCAGAGATTCTGGCGTGGCTTGAAGAAGTTGAAGGACAAGCGGAAGGTTGACTGAAAGTTCCCCGGAAAACGCATTTGAAACTCATCAATTCGTCAAAAATGGCGTCAGCAGACGGGAAAATGCCGCCCATTGCCTTTCGCTTGCCGCAAAAGCCCATATGCTCCGCCTAAATTGCGGAATGAGAAGGCCACAGGCATGACTGACGAACCCCTCGTTGTGTTTACCCCCTCCGGCAAGCGCGGGCGTTTCCCCGTGGGCACGCCGATCCTGACAGCTGCCCGGCAGCTTGGGGTCGATCTCGACTCGGTCTGCGGCGGACGCGGGATCTGCTCGAAATGCCAGATCACCCCCTCCTACGGCGAATTCCCCAAGCACGGCGTGACCGTGCAGGAGGGTGCGCTGAGCGAGTGGAACAAGGTTGAGCAGCGCTACAAGGACAAGCGCGGCCTGATCGACGGCCGCCGCCTGGGCTGCCAGGCCACTGTACAGGGCGACATCGTGATCGACGTGCCGCCGGAGAGCCAGGTCCACCGCCAGGTGGTACGCAAGCGCGCAGAGGCCCGCGACATTACTATGAACCCGTCCACCCGGCTCTATTACGTCGAAGTGGAAGAGCCCGACATGCACAAGCCGACCGGCGACATGGAGCGGCTGATCGAGGCACTGGACGCCCAGTGGAACCTGAAGGGTGTCAAAACCGACCTCCATATCCTGAATGTGCTGCAGCCTGCGCTGCGAAAGGGCGGCTGGAAAGTCACCGTCGCGGTTCACTTGGGCGATGCGAACCACCCGCCCAAGATTATGCACATCTGGCCCGGCTTCTATGAGGGCTCGATCTACGGCCTGGCGGTCGACCTCGGCTCCACCACCATCGCCGCGCACCTGTGCGATCTACAGACCGGTGAGGTCGTGGCCTCTTCGGGGATCATGAACCCGCAGATCCGCTTTGGCGAAGACCTGATGAGCCGGGTTTCCTATTCGATGATGAACAAGGGCGGCGACCAGGAAATGACCCGCGCGGTGCGCGAGGGCATGAACGCGCTGTTCACCCAGATCGCGGCTGAGGCGGAGATCGACAAGGCGCTGATCGTCGATGCGGTTTTTGTCTGCAACCCGGTGATGCACCACCTGTTCCTCGGGATCGACCCGTTCGAACTGGGCCAGGCGCCGTTTGCGCTGGCGACTTCCAACGCGCTGGCGCTGCGGGCGAATGAGTTGGATCTGAACATCCACCCCGCAGCCCGCGTCTACCTGCTGCCTTGTATCGCCGGACACGTCGGTGCCGATGCCGCCGCGGTTGCACTGTCGGAAGCTCCGGACAAATCCGAAGACCTGGTGCTGGTCGTGGACGTCGGCACCAACGCGGAAATCCTGCTGGGCAACAAGGAAAAGGTCCTCGCCTGTTCCTCCCCCACCGGCCCCGCATTTGAGGGCGCGCAGATCTCCAGCGGCCAGCGCGCCGCCCCGGGCGCTATTGAGCGCGTGGAGATCAACCCTGAAACAAAGGAACCTCGCTTCCGGGTGATCGGCTCCGAAATCTGGTCGGACGAGGACGGTTTTGCCGAATCCATCGCCACCACGGGCATCACCGGCATCTGCGGCTCCGGCATCATCGAGGCGATTGCCGAGATGCGTCTGGCGGGTGTTCTGGACGCTTCGGGCCTCATCGGCTCCGCCGAGCAGACCGGCTCCGCCCGCTGCATCGCGGACGGGCGCACCAACGCCTATATGCTCTGGGACGGCTCTGCCGAAGGCGGCCCCACCATTACCGTCACCAACCCGGACATCCGCGCCATCCAGATGGCCAAGGCCGCGCTCTACTCCGGCGCCCGTCTGCTGATGGACAAGTTCGGTGTCGACAAGGTCGACCGCGTGGTGCTGGCCGGTGCCTTCGGCGCCCATATCTCCGCCAAGCACGCAATGGTTCTGGGCATGATCCCCGACTGCGTGCTGGACAAGGTCACCTCGGCAGGCAACGCCGCAGGCACTGGTGCCCGCATTGCGCTCCTGAACACCGAAGCGCGCGGCGAGATCGAGGAAACCGTGCGCCGGATCGAGAAGATCGAGACCGCCGTCGAGCCCCGCTTCCAGGAGCATTTCGTGAATGCGTCGGCGATCCCCAACTCGGCCGAGCCTTTCCCGATCCTGGAAACCGTGGTGACCCTGCCTCAGGTGAATTTCAACACCGGCGGGGGTGACGGCGACGGCGCTGGCGGCGGCCGCCGCCGGCGGCGGCGCGGTTAAGCCGGAACCGGCAAGAATTTCGCGGCGGCGCCCTTGACCTTGGCGCCGCCGCGGCATAATCCTGCCCTCACAAGCGGGTATGGTGAAATGGTATCATGCGAGCTTCCCAAGCTTAAGGCGCGGGTTCGATTCCCGCTACCCGCTCCAGCCTCCCATATTTATCAAACACTTGCCGCACACATTCACTGCGAAACCGGTTGACCGCTCGGATCAAGCATCAGCCGCCTGTTTGTGATAAACTGGCCCGGCACGCCCGCTTTGTCCGGGCTGTTAGTTTGGGAGGGTATCAGTATGACACGTCACTATTTCGCCGCCGCACTCCTGTGCGCCTTCAGCGCCGGGACCGCAACAGCAGGCACAACCTGGGAACAGGGCGGCACCGGAACCGGCATCGCCAGTAACACTCCCATGGAAATTGCCGACGGCCACATGGTGATCCAAACCAGCAGCTCCTACGAGAATGTCGAGATGGAAGACGCCGGACACCCGATGAACGGTGCCGCCGGGCCATGTTTTGGCGCGGTTGAGGCCGCACCGTCCGGGGTGACAGGCGGCGGCATTTGCGCCTTCACCGACAAGGCCGGCGACAAGGTTGTGTTGCATTGGCACGCGGAGGGCATGGATGCCTCCGGTGCCCTGACCGGCAGTTGGAAGCTGAGCGGCGGCACGGGTCCCTGGGCCGGAGCGGAAGGCGGCGGCACGTTCTCGTCGCTGACGGATCCGGCAAGCGGAAACTTCGTCAACACAATCACCAGCAGCGTCACGCTGCCCTGATCAAGGCCGCGGGGCGGTCCCGCCCCGCCGTTTCCGCAAGCGCGGTCAGTCACCGGCCCCGCGGACAAAATCCAGCAAGGCGCGGGTCGAGGCATCCTTGCTCTCTGCGCTTTTCTCACCGTCCAGCAGCGGCGCCAGCGTATTGGCCAGTTCCTTGCCCAGCTCCACGCCCCATTGGTCAAAGGAGTTGATCCCAAGGATCACGCCCTCGACAAACACCCGGTGTTCGTAAAGCGCAATGATCTGGCCCAGCACATACGGTGTCAGCTGGTGGTAAATCAGCGTAGTGGATGGGCGGTTTCCCGGGAACACCCGGTGCCGCGCCTGACGCTCCAGTTCGGCGCCCTCATACCCCCTGGCCCGCATCAGCACGCAGGCTTCCTCCAGACTGCGGCCGCGCATCAGCGCCTCGGACTGGGCCAGACAGTTCGCCACCAGCAGCTTGTGATGATGCGCCAGCTCCGGTTCATGGCCCTGCGCCGCCACAAGGAACTCGGCCGGAATGACCGAAGTGCCCTGATGCAGCAGCTGGTAGAACGCATGCTGGCCATTGGTCCCGGGCTCCCCCCAAACCACCGGGCCGGACGGAAACGGCAAAGGGGATCCATCCATCGCCACCGACTTGCCGTTCGACTCCATCTCCAGCTGTTGCAGATAGGCCGGCAGCCGCCGCAGCCGCTGATCATAGGGCAGCACAGCGCGGGTCGGATAGCCGCAGACCTGATTGTGCCAGATGCCGGTGAGCGCCAGCATCACCGGCATGTTATGCTCCCACGGGGTTCCGCAAAAATGGTCATCCATCGACTTGCCGCCCGCCAAGAAGGCGCGAAAGTTCTCCGGCCCCACAGCCAGCATCAGGCTGAGCCCGATCGGCCCCCAAACGGAATAACGGCCGCCGACCCAGTCCTCAAAACCGAACACTTGATTGCGCGGAATTCCGAATGCTGCCGTCTCCTCCTCAGAGGTCGACAGGGCAAGGAACTGCTTCGCCGGATCGCCGCCGCCCGCCACAACCCAACCCCGTGCTGTCTCGGCGTTGGTCATCGTTTCAATGGTGGTGAAGGTCTTGGAGGCTACAATCACCAAAGTTGTCGCGGGATCAAGCCGCTGCAGGATGTCGTAGATATGCGCGCCATCCACGTTGGACGCGAAATGGCAGCGCGGCCCGTCGTGATAGGGCGCCAAAGCCAAGGTTGCCATCACCGGACCCAGGTCGGAACCGCCGATGCCGATATTGACCACATCGGTAAAGGCGCCGCCAGGTCCCTGCATCGCACCGGAGCGGACACGAGCGGCCAATTTCTCCATCCGCTCAAGGGTTTGGCGAAGCGGTGCGCGGATGTCCTCACCATCAACCAGCAGCTCCGGCCCATCCGGGTCCCGCAACGCTGTGTGCAGGACCGCGCGCTGCTCGGTTTCGTTGATCCGCTCGCCCCGGAACATTGCCTCTCGCTTACTGGCAACCCCCCGTTCGGCGCACAAGCCCGTCAGTGCGGCCCGCACTACAGGCGTGATACGGGTCTTTGAGTAGTCGAACAGCAGATCCCCGCTTCTGATACTGAACGCCGCGGCGCGGGTTGGATCTTTATCAAACAAATCAACGATGTTTTCGCTGCAAACATCGGAATGCAGCGTTTTCAGTTCCGAGAACATGTCTACCTTTCCAGTATTCAAGGCGCCCAATGGACGGACACCTCGGACAGAACTGCTTGAATTGGCGCCTCTTCCGGCGGCAGCGTCATCGCCTTTTCCAGCGCCTTTCGCTTAGCATCGCCGAAGATCACAAGATGCTTGGCAATCGCCGCGTCCAGCACCCTTGCTGTCAGGCTGATCCGGGCCTCCGGCTGGCTGTCAGGCCGCATCACCGCCAGCGGCGGCGCGTCTGCAGCCAGCGCGTCCTCGATCCCTGCCGCACCAGGGAACAGCGAGGCTGTATGCATATCCTCGCCCATGCCAAGCAGCAGCACAGACAACGGCAATTCCGGCACCACCTGGCTTTCAAGCTCTGCCAGCACTTCCTCCGGCTCGCGCTCCGGCACATGGAACGGCAGGAACTGCGCGCCTGCGGCCCGGTTCTGCAGCAGCCGCTTGCGGATCATGGCCGCGTTGGAGCGGGCATGCTCCTGCGGCACCCAGCGCTCATCCGTTGCCATGACATGCACCCGGTCCCATTCAATGTCCGCGGCGCAGAGATCGTCAAAGATCAGCCCGGGCGTGATGCCGCCCGCAACCGCAAAGGAGACCGTGTCCTGATGCAGCAGATGGGTTTTCAGATCCCCGGCGATCTCATTCGCGACTTCGATCGCCAGCATGTCCTGATCAGGGTATTCGTTGAATTTCATGGGTTGATCCCCCTCCATTCACGCCCGTCACGGCGCATCAGCAAATCGGCATCCTCCGGACCGGTGGTACCGCTAACGTAGGGTTTAGGCACATCGCCCCGAGATTTCCAGCCCTCAATTATCGGATCGGTCCAGGCCCAGGCCGCTTCGACCTCATCCCCCCTCATAAACAACGTCTGGTTGCCGCGGACAACATCCATGATCAGCCGCTCATAGGCATCCGGCGGATCGCCGCCCTCCGGTCCCAAGGCCTCGGCAAAACTCATGTCCAGCGGCACGTCGATCAGCCGCATCCCGCCCTGCCCCGGTTCCTTGATCGTTACACTGAGGGTGATGCCCTCATTGGGTTGAAGCCGGATCTTCAGATGGTTGGCGTGGCGTCCAGCCTCCGCCCCGAAAATGGAATGCGGCGCATCCTTGAACATCACGTTGATCACGGAGGAGCGGTTCACCAGCCGTTTGCCGGTGCGAAGGTAGAAAGGCGTGCCTGCCCAACGCCAGTTGCTGATATGGGCCTTCAGGGCCACATAGCTCTCAGTTGTGCTGCGCGGGTTGCCGACCAGCCCGCGGTAGGACGGATGCGGCGCTTCCGGGTCCAGATTGGCCTGGTACTGGCCGCGCACGATGTGATGCGGCTCCACCGGGTCCAGCGCGCGGATCACCTTCAGCTTCTCGTCGCGCACCGCATCCGGGTCGAACTTGGCCGGCGGCTCCATCGCAATCAGGCACAGCAGCTGCATCAGGTGGTTCTGCATCATGTCGCGCATCGCACCGGCGCGCTCGTAATACTCCTCGCGCCCCTCCACACCGACAGTTTCTGCCACGGTGATCTGGATGTGATCGACATACTGACTGTTCCACAACGGCTCAAACAGCATGTTGCCGAACCGGACCGCCATCAGGTTCTGCACCGTCTCCTTGCCCAGGTAATGGTCGATGCGGTAGATCTGGCCTTCGTCGAAATGGCTGGCCAGTGTCCGGTTCAGCTCCCGAGCAGTCTCCAGATTGTGTCCAAAGGGTTTCTCCACCACGATCCGCGTATCCGCATTGGCCAGGCCGTGCCGGTGCAGGTGCTCCGCCAGCGGCCCGAACAGGCCGGGTCCGACCGAGAAATAGAACACGCGGACCGGCACATCCGCCGCCGGGCGCAACTGCCGGCTCAGCTCCGGCCAGCCGTCCTCGCCCAAGGCATCCAGCGCCACATAGCTCACCCGCTCCAGAAACGCCTCCAGCGCGCCGCCGCCGCAGGCCTTCGGGCCCGCGTGCGCCCGCAGGGCTTCCGCCACGACGGTGCGGTATTCCTCACTAGACAGGCCGGTGCGTGCGGCACCGATGATCCGCTCTTCACCAGTCAATTGGCCAGCGCAATGGCGGCGGAACAGCGCCGGCAGAATCTTGCGCTGCGCCAGATCGCCAGTGCCGCCGAAAATCACCAGGTCAAACGGGTCGACCGGTATCACACGCGAAACCATGTTATTCTTCCTGTCTGCGCCGGTGCGGGCGCGGCACACTGCCGCTCACATCCCTGTCATGTGCCTGCCCGGCTGCTTTCATTTCCCGCCCAGTATAAGGTAGCTTGCCGCGAAAGGAACTGCCCCAGAGGACATCCGCATGAAAGACCTGCAAAAATCTGCCGCGAACCTAGGCAAGTTCCAAGACGCCTTTGCAACAGCAGACGGTCAGCAGCGCGCCTCGGTGCCGCTCAGCCACCCCGAAACCCTTTGGTTTAATACCGGCACCCTGTGCAACATCGAATGCGGTAACTGTTACATCCTCAGTTCCCCGACGAATGACGCTCTGGTCTATCTGGCCGAAGCTGACGTGCAGGCTTATCTCGAACAGATTGCGGAGCTCAATTGGCCGATCCGGGAAATCGGCTTTACCGGCGGCGAGCCGTTCATGAACCCGGAGATGATCCCGATGGCCCGCGCCGCGCTGGAACGGGGTTTCGAAGTGCTGATCCTCACCAACGCCATGCGCCCGATGATGCGCAAGACGGTAAAGACAGGCTTGCTGGCCCTGCGGCAGGAGTTCGGGGACAAGCTGACCCTGCGAATATCGATCGACCACCACAGCGCCGAGCTGCACGACAAGGAACGCGGCGCGGGCAGTTTTGCGAAAACCATCGAAGGCATGGAGTGGCTGCGCGATATCGGCTTCCGCATGGCCGTTGCAGGCCGCACCGTCTGGGGGGAGAGCGAAGCTGAGGCCCGGGCCGGCTATGCCGAGCTGTTTGCCGGACACGGCTTTGCCATCGACGCGCAAAACCCGGGCCAGACCGTGCTGTTCCCGGAGATGGACGAAAGTGTAGAAGTGCCTGAAATCACAACCACTTGCTGGGGCATCCTGAACAAGTCCCCGGACAGCGTGATGTGCGCCTCCTCCCGCATGGTGGTCAAACGCAAGGGCGCGGACAGCCCCGTCGTGCTGGCCTGCACCCTGCTGCCCTATTCGCCGGAATTCGAATTGGGTGCGACCCTGGCTGAGGCCGAGCGCCCTGTGCAGCTGAACCACCCGCATTGCGCCAAATTCTGCGTCCTCGGCGGCGCCAGCTGTTCCGCCTGAAACCGCCACACGCTTTGACCTGACCGCGGCAGGGCGGCACCATAAGCCATATTCTTTGCCGGGTGTTGTGTCATGCGTGTCCTGTTTGCTCTGCTTCTTTGTCTCCTTCCCTTCTCTGCATCTGCGCAGAACCGGATGGCTCTGGTCATCGGCAACAACAGCTATTCCGATGTCCCCGTTCTGTCCAAAGCCCGCGCGGATGCGCAATCCATTGGAATAAAACTGAATGAGCTGGGCTTCACCGTCACCACAGCACTGGACCAGGACCGGCGCGGGCTGAACAAGAAAATTTCTGAGTTCACCGCCCGGCTGGAGCCCGGCGATGCGGCCCTTGTCTTCTTTGCCGGCCACGGAGTGGAGATCGACGGCGAAAACTACTTGCTGCCCACGGATATTGCTGCTCCCAGCGCCGGCGGCAGCGATTTTGTGAAATCAGAATCCATCGCCCTTTCCGACCTGCTGGACCGGGTCAGCAAGACCGGTGCGCGCTCCGCCGTGGTGATCATCGACGCCTGCCGCAACAACCCGTTCGAACTGGTCAAGGGCCGCAGCATCGGCACCACCCGCGGCTTGGGCCGGATTGCAGCCCCGCAAGGCACGTTCGTGATCTTCTCCGCCGGCGCAGGCCAGCTGGCGCTGGACCGGCTGAACCTGCGCTCGCAGCCGCAGGTTCAATGCAGGCAGATTTTGAGGTCGCCCGCTCTATTGGCACCCCGCAGGCCCTCGACAGCTTTCTGGAACGCTATACGGGCCGCAAGGACGAATACACGTACACGGGTGCCCTGCAATTGCGGCAAGGCCTGAAGACCGCACAGCCCCTGCCGGAAGCAGCTGCCTAACAAACGCCGGAACCCCCTGACATTCCCGTCATCCCGGATTCCAAGGCAGTGATGCGGGAAACACAGGCGGCGCTGAACGAAATCGGCTGCCGGGCCGGCCGCCCGGACGGGATTGCCGGCCCGCGCACCCGCAGCGCCTTTGCGGCCTATCTTGCGGCTGCGGACAGCAACCTCGGAGCCGATGATCTTGGCACCGCCCACGCACTGGAGGAACTGCGGCAGAAATCGGGGAAATCTGCAAAACTGCGCCCAAACCTGCCTCTGCCCCTACACCGGCAGCGTCTGCATCCTCTACGCCGCTGGCGGGCGCCTGGAAGTTCAAGGCCACCTGCACTCTGGTGGTCAAGGTTACGGGGAACGTCCATTACACCCATGCAGGCGGCAACAAATACCATGGGCGGCTCAGCGACTCCCTGGGCCAGAATGCCAATACCGAGGTTTACCTGAACGGCTAGCAGATCAGCGGCACGGATTACTTTCCCGGTATCAACGTCACCTGGCGCGGCCGCCTGGCTGCGGACGGGCGCAGTTTCACCGCCAGCGGCTCCACCGGCTGCGCGGTCAATGCCTGGCTCTGATCCGGTTCAGTGGATCTGGTCAGTGGATCTGGAACTCTCCAACCACATTGCGCCATTCGCCCGGGCCGATCATCTTGCGATGATTGAAACGCACCGAATGCAGCGGCCCCTCGATCTCGCGCTGCCAGAATTCAATGAACTCAAACAGCCGCGGGTGATCCGGCGCAAGGTCGTACTGCTGCCAGACAAAGGTGTTCAAAACATGGATATGATCCGGCATGTGATAGGTGAATTCTGCCGTGGTCAGCCCGTATCCCTTGAGCATCAGCTCGGTTTCGCTGGTCTCCATCTCTAGCCTCCAATTCTTACCCCCTCTGTTTGATGCTAGGGTGCAATTGGTTAATTTCCTCAAAAACAGTGCGTTACCGATACGTGAACGGCTGGTTTCCGGCTTTCGGGGGCTGTGTGCTTGCGCCCCATATACGGTCTCTGATAGGGTGCGAACACAATATATAGACCCAGAAGAAAGAGCGGGCAGCCAACGTGAGCGATACGCCGGAAACTCCTGAAAACATGGACGAAAACCTGCCGGAACGCCCGGCCTATGACGGGCCGACCGTTTCCATCGAAACCGAGATGCGCAACTCGTATCTCGACTATGCGATGTCGGTCATCGTCAGCCGTGCAATCCCGGACCTGCGGGACGGTCTGAAGCCGGTTCACCGCCGCATTCTTTATGCGATGCACGAATCCGGCAACACCCATGACAAGGCCTACCGCAAGTCTGCGCGTCCCGTGGGCGACGTGATGGGTAAATACCACCCGCACGGCGACTCCGCGATCTATGACGCGCTGGTGCGGATGGCGCAGGACTTCTCGATGTCGCTGCCGCTTTTGGACGGCCAGGGCAACTTCGGCTCGATGGACGGCGATAACCCGGCGGCCATGCGCTACACCGAGGTCCGCATGGACAAGCCCGCCGCGGCGATCCTGGCGGATATCGAGAAAGAGACCGTCGATTTCCAGGACAACTACGACGGCAAGGACCGCGAACCGACCGTTCTCCCGGCCCGCTTCCCGAACATGCTGGTCAACGGCGCCGGCGGCATCGCGGTCGGCATGGCCACCAACATTCCGCCCCACAACCTGGGCGAAGTGGTCGATGCCACGCTGGCGCTGATCGAGGACCCGGACCTGACCAGCGAGCAGCTGATCGACTACATCCCCGGCCCCGACTTCCCGACCGGCGGTGTGATGCTGGGCCGCTCCGGTGCACGCAAGGCCTACCTCGAAGGCCGCGGCAGCGTGATTATCCGCTCGAAAACCCGCGTCGAGGAGATCCGCAAGGACCGCTATGCCATTGTCGTGGATGAGATTCCCTATCAGGTGAACAAGGCCGCGATGATCGAGAAGATCGCTGAGCAGGTCCGCGAAAAGCGGATCGAGGGCGTGGCCCATGTTCAGGACGAATCCGACCGCAACGGCGTGCGGGTGGTGGTCGAGCTGAAACGCGACGCCACGCCCGAGGTGGTGCTGAATCAGCTGTTCCGCTTCACCCCGATGCAGACCTCCTTTGGCTGCAACATGCTGGCACTGAACGGCGGCCGACCGGAGCAGCTGACCCTGCGCCGGTTCCTGACCTCCTTCATCGACTTCCGCGAAGACGTCGTTGCCCGCCGCACTGCTTACGAGCTGCGCAAGGCCCGCGAACGCAGCCACATCCTTTGCGGTCTGGCCGTTGCCGTTTCCAACGTCGATGAAATCGTCGCCACTATCCGCTCCTCCGCGGACGCGGCTGAAGCGCGCGAAAAGCTGATGACGCGCCGCTGGCCGGCCGCCGACATCGCGGACTATATCCGCCTGATCGACGACCCGACCCACACCATGAACGACGACGGGACCTATAACCTGTCGGAGACCCAGGCCCGCGCCATCCTGGAGCTGCGCCTGCAGCGCCTGACCCAGATCGGCGTGAAAGAGGTCACCGACGAGCTGGAAGAACTGGCCCGCAAGATCAAGGAATACCTTGAGATTCTGTCCTCGCGCGAGCGCATCATGGGCATCATCGGCGACGAGCTGCGCGAAGTGCGCGACAATTTCGCCGTGCCGCGCCGCACCGAGATCGTCGACTGGTCCGGCGACATGGAGGACGAGGACCTGATCGAGCGCGAGGACATGGTGGTGACCGTGACCTCCGGCGGTTACATCAAGCGTACCCCGCTGGCCGACTTCCGTGCCCAGAAGCGCGGCGGCAAGGGCCTCAGCGGCATGCAGACCAAGGAAGAGGATGTGGTGACCACGCTGTTTGTGGCCAACACCCACACCCAGCTCCTGTTCTTCACCACTGACGGCATGGTCTACAAGCTCAAGACCTGGCGCCTGCCCCAGTCCGGCCGCACCGGCAAGGGCAAGGCGATCGTCAACATCCTGCCGATCCCGACAGGCGTTTCCATCGCCGCCATCATGCCGGTCGATGTGCCGGATGAGGAATGGGAAAACCTGCAGGTGGTCTTTGCGACCTCCGGCGGCGATGTGCGCCGCAACCGGCTGTCGGACTTCACCAACGTCCGCCGCAACGGCAAGATCGCAATGAAACTGCCGGAGGACGGCTCCGTCAAACTGGTCAACGTGCGCATCTGCTCGGAAGACGACGACGTGATGCTGTTCACCAATTCGGGCCGCGCCATCCGCTTCCGCTCCACCGATGTGCGCGTGTTCAACTCGCGCGAATCAACCGGCGTCCGCGGCATCAAGCTGACCGGCGAGGACAGCGTGGTCTCGATGTCGGTGATCCGCCACTCCAAATACACCCCGGAGCAGCGCACCGCATACCTCAAGATGCGCCGGGCCATGGCCGGGCTGACCGACGATGCAGAGGCCTCGGATGAGGATGCACCGGAGGATCCGAACTTCTCCACCGAGCTTTATGCAGAGATGTCGGCAGCCGAGAACCTGATCCTGACCATCACCACCGGCGGCTCCGGCAAACTGTCGTCCTCGCACGACTACCCGGTGCGCGGCCGCGGCGGCATGGGGGTGACCGCGATGGACAAGGCGATGCGCGGCGGCGAGATCGTGGCGTCCTTCCCGGTGGAAATGGACGACCAGATCATGCTGGCGACCTCCAAGGGCCAGTCGATCCGGGTGCCGGTCGACGGCATCTCTTTCCGCTCGCGCTCTGCCGGCGGGGTGCGGGTGTTCAACACCGGCAAGGGTGAAGAAGTGGTCTCCGTCGCCTGGATTGCTGAGAACGGCGAAGATGAGGACGGCGGCGAGGAATAAGACTCCCTACGCTCCGTCCCATTGAAAACACTGAACGCCGTCCCGTTGCTGGGGCGGCGTTCGCAGTGTTAACGGCCCCCTAACGGATCTTAGGTATTGTTTCGGCGAGTTCTGATTTCTCACGAAGGGAAGACTCAAATGAACTTGTACCACTGCTCCATCGACCTGCATCACGAGGCCAAGGCGCTGAGTTTTGCCAGCGCGGTCGATCAATGGATGGGCTATCTGCAGGAACGCGGTGTGGTCCAGGGCTGGCGGCTGCTGCGCCGCAAGCTGGACATGGCCAGCGATAATTGCCGCGACTTCCTCCTGGAGGTCGAATTCAGGGACATGACCCAGCTTGATCAGGCCTTCCGGGTTCTCGGCGAACATGACGAGGAAGTGGAGAAACTCTACTCCCACGTCAGGGCTTTGATAGCCACGGCCGACATCGGCCTCTACCGGCCCTTCCCGGATCCGGAACGGGCGGAACGGATGGCGCTGATCTGACGGGCATATGCCTCAGACCAAAGTGGCTCCCAGCACATAACTGGCAAAAATCAGGTAGGCGACGGCTGTATGCATCGGATTACTCTCTTAACTCACACCCCCAGGAATTAAGAGAATACTGTTAAAATAAGGCATTTACGGGGCAGCGAATTTTCCGCTGCCGCCAGAGGGCCTTAGCCTTTGACGCAGTGCCGACTCAGAGATCGTAGAGCAGGCTGAACTTCTCTTCGAGATAAGCCATCAGCGGCGCGTGGCCGGGCTCCATGCCCGACGCATGCACGATGGTGTCGCGCGGGCTGCGCAGGCCGCCGTGCTGCTGCAGGTTCTCCTTCAGCCATACGGTCGCGCCTTCGGTGTTGCCCTCAGCCAACTCTGCATCCAGCCCCGGCACATCCCGGCGCAGCGCCTGATAGAGGCAGCCGGCATAGACATTGCCCAGCGTGTAGGTCGGGAAGTAGCCGAACAAGCCCACCGACCAGTGCACATCCTGCAAGCAGCCGTTCGACGGTTTGTCCACGGCATACCCAAAGTCCGCCTCAAACCTCTCGTTCCAGGCCGCTTCCAGATCCTTCACCGCCAGATCGCCGCTCATCAGCGCGCGCTCCAGGCCGAACCGCATCATGATATGGAGGTTGTATTGCAGCTCATCCGCTTCCGTCCGGATATAGCCCTTATGCACCGCGTTGACGGCCGCATAGAACGCATCGGCATCCGCAATGCCGAAATCGCCAAAGGCGTCTTTCACCTCCCCGAACAGCCAGCCGGTAAAGGCGCGGCTGCGGCCGATCTGGTTCTCATAGATCCGGCTCTGGCTTTCATGCACACCCATAGACACGCCGCGGCCCAACGGGGTCAGCAGATAATCGCGGCTGATGTTCTGCTCATAGGCCGCGTGGCCGACCTCATGAATGGTGGAATAGAAGCAGTTGAACGGATCGGTCTCGCTGGTCCGCGTGGTTATCCGCACATCCAGGCCCGCGCCGGAACAGAACGGATGCACTGCCTTGTCGACCCGGCCGTGGGACATGTCATAGCCGAACTGTTTGGCGAGCTTTCGGGTCAGCTTCATCTGCGCGGCTTCGTCAAAAGTGCCGCTCAGCCCCTTCGGCGCGGGTTTCTCCAGCACCTTGGCGCGCAGCTCCACCAGTCCGGGGCGCATGGCATCAAAGATCTCCGCGATCGCGGCCCCGGTCATGCCGTGCTCATAGTCCTCGACCATGGCGTCATAGACGTCGCCGCCCGCGGCCAGCGCCAGTCCTTCCTCGCGTTTCAGCGCGACAACTTCCTCCAGCACCGGCACAAAAGCCGCCACATCCTCATCCGCCCGCGCCGCGGCCCATTGGCCCTGCGCGACAGACGTGACCTGAGCAATCTTCTTTGCCAGATCGGCGGGAACCTTGACCGTCCGCTCATAGCTGCGGCGGATCTCCCGCAGCTGCGCCTCGCCGGCCTCATTCGGGGCCACCGCCTGCTCCAGCCACTCCGCGACCCGCGGGTCGCTGCGGCGGGCGTGCAGCACCGCCTCCATCGCGGCCATCTCCTCGCCCCGCTGCGGCGCCGCCCCGCGCGGCATCATGGTTTCCTGATCCCAACCCAGACGGCCTGCAATCTGCCCCAGCGCCTGGGTTTCGCTTTGGAAGGCCATCAGTTCGTCAAATGCGCTCATGGGTCAATGATCCTTGATCGAGGTTGCAATGGGATAGGCAGACAGGAAGCGCGCGCGCAGGATCAGCGCCCAGACGCCGATTGCCACCAGCTGATGGGTGATCGCGGCGTGCAGCGGCGCGGCATAGACCACGGTGACGATCCCCAGCAGCACCTGCACGGACAGCGCCGCAAATACAGCGTTGAAGGCAAAGCGGGTGCGCGCATGGGCAGAACCCCGCCCGCGCAGCCAGGCCACCACGCCAAAGGCGAACAGCAGATACCCCGCAACCCGGTGGATGAATTGCACCAGCCCCGGGTTTTCAAAGAAGTTCTTCCAGACCGGCTCAATCATGAAGGGGTTCGGCGGGATCACCTGCCCGCCCATCAGCGGCCAGTCGGTATAGGAGCGGCCCGCGTCGATGCCCGCCACCAGCGCCCCCAGCAGGATCTGCAGGAAGGCGAAATGCATCAGGCCGGTGGACAGGCTGAACAGCTTGGCCTCCTTGGCGCGGCGCGCCTGCATCAACTCACGTTCCTCGCGGCCCAGCATCAGCACGAACCAGGCGATAAAGCCGAGGATCACAAAAGCCAGCCCCAGATGCACCGCAAGGCGGTAGGAGGCAACGGCGGTCATCCCCTCGCCCTGGGTCACACCGGACGCCACCATCCACCAGCCAATGGCGCCCTGCACGCCGCCGAGGACGCCGGGCAGCAGCAGCCGGCCAGTCCAGCCTGCCGGGATCTTGCGCGCGGCCAGAAAGCCCAGGAACCCAAGCACCCAGACCACGCCGATGAAACGGCCCAGCTGGCGGTGGCCCCATTCCCACCAGTAAATCGATTTAAAATCAGACAGTTCCATCCACTGGTTCTGGATGCGCCACTGGTCGATTTCCTTGTATTTGTCGAACTCGGCCTGCCACTCCGCCTCGGACATCGGCGGGACGGCCCCGGTCACGGGGCGCCATTCGGTGATCGACAACCCGCTGTCGGTCAGGCGCGTCAGCCCGCCCACCACGATCATCGCAACCACCAGCGCAAACAGCACCATCAGCCAGGCGCGGATCGCCTTGCGGGCGCCGCCGCGGCCGCGGTCGATCAGTCCCGGCTGCACCACGGGGGCGTCTTTCTTCTCGCCCTCAACCTCTTCGAAAATACTGCGCTTGCTCATGCTTGCCTCTTTGTCTGTGGTGCCAAGCTAGGGGCGGTTTCAGAAATGGTCCAGAGCGGCTTATTCGCCGCCGCGCTCTTTCCAGCGGACCATCTGCCGCATGATCCCGTGCAGCATCTGCACATCGGAGCGGGTCATCCGCATCCGCGACCACAAGTTGCGCAGGTTGGTCTTCATGCCCTCGGCCTTCTCCGGCGGGAAGAAGAAGCCGGCCGCGTCCAGCCGCTCCTCGTAGTGCTCCACCAGCTTCTCGACCTCAACGCCGCTGGCCCATTCGCCCTTGCGGCCAAGGTCGGTGGTTTCATGCACCACGTCCGCGGACTGGCGCATCCATTCATAGCCGGTTAGCAGCACGCACTGGCCCAGGTTCAGCGAGGCATAAAGCGGGTTCACCGGCACCGAGATAATAGCGTTGGCCTTGGCAATGTCCTCGTTCTCCAGCCCGGCGCGCTCAGGCCCGAACATCACCGCGACCTTCTCGCCCGCGGCAATCTTCTCTGCCGCGATCTGCATCGCGCGTTCAGGGCTATAGACCGGCTTGGTCAGGCCGCGCTGGCGGGCGGTGGTGGCAAACACATAGGTGCAGTCGCCCAGCGCCTCCGGCACGTCTGCGCACAGCTGCGCCTCGTCCAGCAGCCGCCCCGCGCCGGAGGACATCGCCACCGCCTTGGGGTTCGGCCAGCCGTCGCGCGGCGCCACGATGCGCATCCGGTCCAGGCCGAAGTTCCACATCGCCCGCGCCGCGGCACCGATATTCTCGCCCATTTGCGGGCGGACAAGGACAAAGGCGGGCTGGGGCGTATCGGTGGGCATCGTGTTCTCCGGCAAAATCGGAACTGCTGTACTGCCCGCGTGGCGGCGGGGCAAGGTCCCGCGCGGGTTCAGGCTGCATTTACCGGGGCTTCACCGCCGCAAATCCTTGCGTCCTGCCGGAAATCGGCTAAACACCGTCAAACCGCCTGAACAATGGAGCACCGCCATGGGAAGCCCCTCTGACGCACCGGAGCAGCCGCAGATCTACCTGATCTCCCCGCCGAGTTTCGAGCTGGGCAAATTCCCCGCTCAGCTGGCGCGGGTGCTGGATGAGGTCGACGTCGCCTGCGTGCGCCTGGACCTGTTCAGCCGCGATCAGGACACGCTGAGCCGCGCGGGTGATGCGCTGCGCGAAGTGACCATGGCCAGAGACGTGGCGCTGGTGATCTCCGACCATCAGATCCTGGCCGAACGGCTGGGCCTGGACGGCGTCCATCTGACCGATGCGTCGAAATCCATCCGCACCGCGCGCAAGGCGCTGGGGCCGGATGCCATTGTCGGCTGCTTCTGCGGTGCCTCGCAGCATGACGGCATGGTGGCCGGCGAGGCGGGCGCGGACTACGTGAGCTTTGGCCCGGTCGGCACCTCCGGCCTGGGCGACGGCGCGCAGGCGGAGGCCGATCTGTTCCAGTGGTGGTCGCAGATGATCGAGGTGCCGGTGGTGGCCGAAGGCGGGCTGACCGAGGATCTGGTGCGCGGCATTGCGCCCTTTACCGACTTCTTTGGCATCGGCGATGAAATCTGGCACGCAGAAGACCCGCTGGCGGCGCTCAAGGTGCTGATGCGGGCGATGGGCTGACCCGTCCCACGGTCACAGGAACACCCGCTCCACAAACCAGTAGCTGCCGATCATCGCGATGGTGACTGAGGCCGGGATTGCCACCCGGCCGCGGTATTTCGGGTGCCGCCCGAACCAAAGGCGCACGCCCAGGTAGGCCGCGGCAATCACCGCCAGCTGCCCCAGTTCCACCCCGACGTTGAAACCGATCAGTGCGGGCAGGAACTGGCTGGGCGGCAGCCCGAATTCCCCCAGCACAGTAGCAAAGCCCAGGCCGTGCAGCAGGCCGAAGCCGAAGATGACAAAACTCCGCCATGCGTGCAGTTTCCGGGCGAAGATGTTTTCCACCGCAACAAAGACAATCGACAGCGCAATCAGCGGCTCGACGATGGCCGGGTTCACATCGACCATGCCCAGCGCGCCCAGCGCCAGGGTGATGGTATGGGCGACGGTGAACAGGCTCACCTGCAAGAGCAGCGGTTTCACCCGCGGACTGAGGAAGAACAGCCCCAGCACAAACAGGATATGATCCAGCCCTTTGGGCAGGATGTGGGTGAAGCCGACAGGGATGTACTCCATGAAAGCCTCAACCGGCGTCTTGGCTGCACCTCCCCGCAGCGGAATTGGCGGCGAGGTCTCCCCGCCTTGCAGGTAGCCGGTATAAGGCTCCACCACCCCGTTCTGCCGCAGAACCACCCCGCCGGAGCCCGCGGGCCAGGTTATGCGCAGACTGCCAGTTCCGGCGGGAACATCTCCGGTCAGTTCCAGGAACGAGGCCCGCGGCAGGCTTGCATCACCTACTTCGGGGATTGTGATCCTTGTGACATCCAGCACAACCGGGCCGCCGGCCTGGACTCTGAACGTCTCCAGCCACTCCTCCGCAAAGAGCGTCACCATCGGCTCCAGCTCCTGCGCTTCCAAGGCGCGCAGCTCGTCATAGTCCGCCGCCTGCGGGGTCTGGTTGGTATCCGACAGCCCGTCCAGATTGATGCCCGCAACAAAGGCTTCGATGTTCAGCCGCAGTTTCAGGCTGAGCTGCCGGTCAGTGACGGTGAAATCAGCGATGGCCGGGGTGACCTCATGCGCGCGGACACTTGCACCCCCTATTGCCACCAGACAGAACAGCAGCGCAAATAGTGTCCGCAGCCAAGTCACACCACGCCTGACAGCCAAGGACCCGTTCATGCACTACCGCCTGTTCTGCTCAATTCTCTGTGCCGGGCTGACCCTGGGGGCCGCACCGCTTTTATCCCACGAGTTTTGGATCGAGCCGAAGAAATATCAAGTGGAATCCGGGGAAGCCGTGGTGGCAAGGCTGCGCAACGGGCAGGAATTCAAAGGTGCCGAGCAGCCCTACCTGGATCACCGGATCGCCCGGTTCGAGGTGATGCAAGGGGAAGCGGCCTCTCCCTATCTTGGCCGGATGGGGGATATGCCTGCCTTTGCCGGGGACACGATGCAGGACGGGCTGGCAGTGCTGATCCATCAGACCCAGCCGCAGACCCTGACCTATGACAACTGGGAGGAGTTTCACGCTTTTGTCGATCACAAAGGGTTTGCCGGGGTTCCTGAAGCGCATCAGGCACGCGGCCTGCCGGATGCAGGCTTTGCCGAGCAATACACACGTTACGCCAAGGCGCTGGTGGCGATTGGCGATGGCAGCGGCGCGGATCTCTCCACTGGGCTGGAGACAGAGATTATCGCTTTGGCCAATCCCTATACCGATGACCTGACAGCGGGGCTTCCGATCCGTGTGCTCTATCAAGGCATTCCCCGGCCAGAGGCGCAGGTTGAAGTCTTTGCCAAAGCCCCGGATGGCACAGTAACCATCAGCACCCAGCTGACGGATGCCAAGGGTGTGACTGTTGTCAGCGTGGCCCCGGGGAACAGCTACCTGCTGGACGCCGTGGTCCTGCGCCCTGCCCCGGACAGCAATGATTACGTTTGGGAAAGCCTTTGGGCTGCCCTGACATTCGCCGTGCCGCCCAGGTGAAGCCGCTTGCAGAGGCCTGACAAAGGCGGCAATAGGTCAATATGACACAAGCCCCTCATCCCCAGACACCCGCCATCCTGTGCATCGGGTCGGTCCTTTGGGACATCATCGGCCGCTGCACCAGTGAAATGCAGCGCGGCTCCGACATGCCCGGGCGCATCACCCGCCTGCCCGGCGGCGTTGCGATGAACATCGCGATGACCCTGTCGCGCTTTGGCATGACACCGGCGCTGCTGACCGCGGTTGGCCGCGATCCCGAAGGCGACGAGCTGATCCATGCGTGCGGCCACTTCGGCCTGATCACCGATCACATCTACCGCTCCGAGGATCTGCCCACCGACCGCTACATGGCAGTAGAAGGCGCCAACGGGCTGATTGCCGCCATTGCCGACGCCCATTCGCTGGAGGCCGCGGGGGACAAGATCCTGCGGCCGCTGTCCGACGGCTCCTTGGGCACCCAGGCCACGCCTTACGCAGGCCAAGTGGCGCTGGACGGCAACCTGACCCTGTCGCTGCTGGACGACATCGTTGCCAGCCCCGCCTTTGCCAAGGCCGACCTGCGCGTCGCGCCTGCCTCGCCGGGCAAGGCGGAACGGCTGCGCCCGTTTCTGACCCGCACCCGCGGCACGCTTTATGTGAACCTGGAAGAGGCCGGCATCCTGTGCCAGGCGGAGTTCACCGACAGCGAAACCGCCGCCACGGCGATGCTGGACCGCGGCGCGGCCCGGGTGCTGGTGACCGATGGCGGCGCCTCTGCCACCGTGGCGGATGCCGAGGGCGCCATCACCCTGCGCCCGCCCCGCGTTACCGTCGCCCGGGTGACCGGCGCAGGCGATACCTTCATGGCCGCCCATATCGTTGCCGAGGCACGGGGCGAAGACCGCAAAACCGCTTTGGCCTCAGCCCTCAAAGCTGCGGCAACCTACGTTTCAGGAGAACCCCCGCTTTGATCGACATTCAGTATTCGTCCGAAGTTCAGGCCGCCAAAGCCGCAGGACAGGCCATCGTTGCGCTGGAAAGCACCATCATCACCCACGGCATGCCCTACCCGCAGAATGTCGAAGTCGCTGCACAGGTTGAGCAGGACATCCGCGACGGCGGCGCCGTGCCGGCCACAATGGCGGTGATCGGCGGCGTGCTGCATGTGGGGCTGGAGCCCGACCAGCTGCAAGCGCTGGGACAGGCCAAGGGGGTCGCCAAGATCTCCCGCGCCGACATGCCCGCCTGCATCGCAACCGGCGGCACCGGCGCAACCACCGTTGCAGCCACCATGATTGCGGCGCGGCTGGCAGGGATTTCCGTCTTTGCCACCGGCGGCATCGGCGGTGTCCACAAGGGCGCGGAGACCACTTTCGACATCTCCGCCGACCTGATGGAGCTGGCGCAGACCCCGGTCACCGTGGTTGCCGCGGGCGCCAAGGCGATCCTCGACCTGCCCAAGACACTGGAAGTGCTGGAAACCCAGGGCGTGCCGGTGATTGCCTACGGGCAGGACAGCTTCCCCGCGTTCTGGTCGGCCCAGTCGGAGCTGAAGGCACCGCTGCGCATGGACGAACCGGTCCAGATCGCCCGCGCCCATGCCACCCGCCAGGCGATGGGGCTGCCCGGCGGCCAGCTGGTTGCCAACCCGATCCCGGCAGACGCCCAGATCGCGGCCGAGGAACTGGCCCCGGTGATCGCTCAGGCCCAGTCCGAGGCCGATGCCAAGGGCATCGCCGGCAAGGATGTGACACCCTTCCTGCTGAGCCGTATTTTTGAGCTGACCGAAGGCCGCTCGCTCACCGCAAACATCGCGCTGGTGCGCAACAATGCCCGGCTCGCGACAAAGATCGCACAGGAACTCAACAATCTCGCACAATGAGTTGATTTTTGGGGCGGAAACCATTGCTCCGCCCCAAAACAGTGCCTAGGTTCCACGCGGTATTTCCGGAAAACTGAACCATGACCACGCCATTCGACGAAGAACCCCACCGCCGCCGCGGCCTGTTTGCCAGCCTGCGCGCCTCTTTCCTTACCGGCATCGTAGTGATTGCCCCGGTGGGTCTGACCATCTGGCTGTTGTGGTCGGTGATGGGCTGGATCGACAGCGTGGTGCTGCCGCTGGTGCCGCATACCTTCCGGCCTGAACAGTATATCGGCATCAACCTGCGCGGTGTCGGGCTGATTATCTTCCTGCTGTTCACCATCGTCGTGGGCTGGATCGCCAAGGGCCTGATTGGCCGCTCTCTGATCAGTTTCGCCGAAAGCCTGGTGGACCGCATGCCGGTAGTGCGCACGGTCTATTCCGGTATCAAGCAGATCTCAGAGACCGTCTTTGCCCAGTCCGAGCGCAGCTTTGAAAAGGCCTGTCTGGTGCAATACCCGCGCAAGGGCATCTGGGCGATCGGCTTCATCTCCACTTATGCCAAGGGTGAGATCGCCAAGCGGGCCGAAACCAGCGGCGGGCTGGTCAGCGTCTTCCTTCCGACCACGCCGAACCCCACATCCGGCTTCCTGCTGTTTGTGCCGGAGGAAGACGTGATCGAGCTGGAGATGTCGGTGGAAGACTCGGCCAAGCTGGTGATCTCAGCGGGGCTCGTCTACCCCAATCCCAAGGACCCCACCAAGCCGGTGCAGAACGGCAAGAAGCCTAAGGTTCTGGAAAAGGAAGACGCCTAACCGAACATCGCCGGCAGATCGGCGGAGGAGCGCGCGCCCAGATTTTTTCGGTCCCGTTCCAGAAACCCTTCGGCAGCGTCCCGTCCTGCCTGTTTCAGCCGCGCCAGGATCTGCGGCACCGGATACAGCTTTGTTGTGACCGAGAGCTGCGTCATCAGATCGTCATCCGCGATCATGTGAACCCGCACCTGTTTCATCCGGCCCTGCTGAATGGTGCCATCGGCCAGCAGCCGCTGCACAAAATTGATCGCTCTGAGCTCCCTGAGCAGCGATGAATTGAAGCTGATCTCATTCACCCGGTTGCGGATCTGCTGCGGCGTCTTGGGGATCTCGTCGCGCTCCAACGGGTTGATGTTGACGATCACCACATCGCCCGGCAGCGCGTCACGGAACAGCGGGAACAGCGCCGGGTTGCCCGTGTATCCGCCGTCCCAATAAGCCTCCATCCGGCCGGTTTCCGGATCTTCGATCTCCACCGCCTGAAACAGGTCCGGCAGGCAAGCAGAGGCAAGGATCGCGTCGGTGCTGATTTCCTCACCCTCAAAGATGCGGATCTTGCCGCTGCGCACACAGGTTGCGCAGATGAACAGCTCCGGGCCTTCGCCCGCACAGACCTCGGCAAAATTGAACTGCTCTACCACCTCGCGCAGCGGGTTCCTGTAAAACGGGCCGTAGTGATAGGGGGAGATCACCTGGCTGAGGCTCTCCAGCGGCGAAAAAGGCATCGCCGCCTCCAGTGCGCCCGCCCAGGCAACCGCATCAAACCGCGTAAGCCAATGATTGAACCGCATGTCGCCCACGGCGCCCATCCGCGCCCAAAGCCCGTCCAGCGCAGCCCTGGCGCCTGCACGCCCGCCTTGCACTAAACCGGCCTTCAAGGCAGCCCCGTTCAGCGCCCCGGCAGAGGTTCCGGTAATACCCGCAACCTCGATCCCCTCGTCCTCCAGAAGCCTATCCAGCACGCCCCAGGTGAACGCTCCATGCGCGCCACCGCCCTGCAGGGCCAGATTAATCCGTGTCGCCAAATGCCACCTGCCAGTTTCACCTTCGTGAAAATACTCCGGGGGTGAATTGCCCCGTCCGGGCATGAGGGCGCCAGCCCCCTCCCGCCTTCGCTGCACTCGCTTAAAGCGCGGTCCAGCCGCCATCGACGCTGATGGCGGTGCCGGTGATCTGCGCTGCCGCATCCGAGCACAGGAACACTGCGGTGCCGCCCAGCTGCTGCACCGTGGCGAACTCGCGGCTCGGCTGGCGCTCCAGCATGACCTTCTTGATCACCTCTTCCCGGCCCATGCTGTATTTCTCCATGGTGTCGGGGATCTGCGCCTCCACCAGCGGCGTCAGCACATAGCCGGGGCAGATCGCATTGCAGGTGATCGGCTCCTCAGCGGTTTCCAGCGCTACCGTCTTGGTCATGCCCACCACCCCGTGCTTGGCGGCCACATAGGCGGCCTTGTACGGCGAGGCGGTCAGCCCGTGCGCTGACGCAATGTTTACGATGCGGCCCCAGCCGGCAGCACGCATCTTGGGAAGCGCTGCCGCCATTGTGTGGAAATTCGAGTTCATGTTGATGGCGATGATCGCATCCCACTTTTCTTGAGGAAACTCGTCGATCGGCGACACGTGCTGAATGCCTGCGTTGTTCACCAGGATATCGCAGTCCCCGGCCTTTTCGATCAGCGCCCTGCAGTCGGCCCCCTTGGACATATCGGCCTGGATATACTGGGCCTTGACGCTGAACTCACGGGCGAGCTCTGCTGCCAGGGCGTGATCCTCCTCGCGGTCGGTGAAGGAGTTCAGCACCACATTGGCCCCTGCTCGCGCCAGTTCGCGTGCAACCCCCAGGCCAATGCCCGAATTCGATCCGGTGATTACCGCGGTCTTGCCTTGCAATGTCATCGCTTCCTACCCCATGGCTGAATGAAACTGCCGCCACTGTGCCATGCTGCAGATGCAAAAGAAACGCGTAAGACTACGGATGCCGCAGCGCCCATCCCTGCCATTTTCACCGTTTGCAACGGAGAGAAGCAGGCAGAAAAAAACGCCCGCACAAGGCGGGCGTTAGTTATTGAGGCAGGTTTCATACAGGCAAGAAACCTATCGAGCAGTGACCCCTTTATAAGCAATTTCCGGCTTTCGTCCAAGCTAAAAGTTTGAAAAGACGAAAAAGCGCACGTAGCGTGCGGAGGCAAGAAAATAAGGGCAGAGCGGGATTGTTGTGAATCAGCGAAAAGAAAATTTCCGGACTCTTCGCGCGGCACTGGCTGGAATCACCCTGGCAATTACCGCGAATTATGCGCAAGCAGAATCGGCCCATGGCATAGCTATGTACGGCGACCCCGCACTGCCACCGGATTTTGTGTCTTTACCCTATGCGAACCCGGACGCGCCGAAGGGCGGCAAGGTTGTGTTCGGCAATACCGGAGGCTTTGACAGCCTCAACCCGTTCACCCTTAAGGGGACCTCTCCCTGGCAGCTGAGGTTCTGGGGATACGAGAGTCTGATGGGTCGGTCCTGGGACGAGCCTTTCACGCTCTACGGCCTTCTGGCCGAATCGATTGAGGTCCCCGAGGACCGTTCCTGGGTCGAATTCACCCTGCGCGAGGGAGCCCGATTCTCTGACGGCAGCCCGGTGACCGCCGACGACGTGATCTGGTCCTACGAGACTTTGGGCACCAAGGGCCACCCGCGCTACCGCGGGTTCTGGACCAAGGTGGAGAAGATCGAACAGACCGGCCCGCGCAGCCTGCGGCTGACCTTCAACACCGAGGACCGGGAACTGGCGCTGATCGCCGGGCTGCGCCCGATCCTCAAGAAGGCGCAGTGGGAGGGCAAGGAGTTCGGCACGGACGAGGTCGAAGGTCCGCCCATCGGCACCGGCCCATATGTAGTGTCCAAGTATGAGCCGGGCCGCTTTCTCACCTTCGCCCGCAATCCGGATTACTGGGGCCAGGACCTGCACCTGCGCCGCGGTACCCAGAACTTCGACGAGTTGCGCATCGACTTCTTCGGCGATGAAACCGTGCTGTTCGAGGCCTTCAAGGCCGGGGAGTTGAGCGCGGTGCGCGAGTTCAATGCCGACAAATGGGACAGCGTCTACAGCTTCCCGGCGATCACCCGCGGGGATGTAGTCAAAAGCGAGATCCCGCACCAGCGCCCCTCCGGCATGACCGGGCTGGTGATGAACACCCGCCGCGCGCCGCTGGATGACTGGCGCGTGCGCGAGGCGTTGCTGCTGGCGTTCAACTTCGAATACATCAACGGCACCGTGACCGGCGGCACCCAGCAGCGGATCAGCTCCTATTTCTCCGGTTCCGAACTGGGCATGCGGCCCGGCGCAGCAGCGGGCACGGTGCGCGCACTGCTGGAACCCTTTGCGGACAGCCTGCTGCCCGGCACGCTGGAGGGCTACACCCTGCCCCAAGGCGACGGCAGCAAGCGCAACCGCGGCAACCTGCGCAAGGCGATGAAGCTTCTGGAGGAAGCGGGCTGGACCGTCACCGACGGGGTGCTGCGCAACGGCGAAGGCACAGCGCTGACGCTCAGCGTGCTGATCCGCCAGGGCGACGGGGAGATGAAGACGGTTACCGAAATCTACGCCCGCGCGCTGGAGAGGCTGGGCATCAGCCTGACGGCTGAAACCGTTGACAATGCCCAGTACGCCGAACGGGAAAACGCCTATGACTTCGACCTTACCCGGTTCCGCCGGGAACTGTCGCTGAGCCCTGGCAACGAGCAGCACTATTACTGGGGCAGCGAAGGCGTCGATCAGCCCGGAAGCCGCAACCTGATGGGTATGGACAGCCCGGCAGCGGAGGCGATGATCGATGCGATGCTGACCGCCACGGAGCCGGAGGATTTCACCGCCGCTGTGCGGGCGCTGGACCGGGTACTGACCGCCGGGCGCTATGTCATTCCGTTCTGGAGCTTCGAAACCGGCCGCATCGCCCACATCAAGGAAATGCGTTTCCCGGACAGGCTGCCGATTTACGGCGACCGGACCGAGTTCATGCCGGACGTCTGGTGGTATCAGGCAGACTGACCTGTCTGTCCGCGCAGGCCCTTCATTCATAGTTGACACGTGCAATGCACTTCCATATTTCGTGAATTATGGAAATTGAACTGTCTGAGAAGCTTTCCGCCTTGGCGCACCCGAACCGGCTGGCACTGTTCCGGCTGCTGATGCGGCGCTATCCGGATGGTGTGCCTGCCGGGGAAATCGCGCAGGCGCTGAAGTTCAAGGCCAACACCGCCTCTTCTTACCTGTCAACGCTGAAACAGGCTGGCCTCATCACCCAGCAGCGCACCGGCACCTCGCTGATGTACGCCGCCGACCTGCCGGGTCTGCGCGGCATGTTCGACGGCCTTTTGACCGGCTGCTGCCAGAACCGGCTCGATATCTGTACCCCTGTCACCAGTGAAGCGGAAACCATGCCGACAACTGAACACCCGTTTAATGTCCTGTTTATCTGTACTGGCAACTCTGCCCGCTCCCTGCTGGCCGAGGCCATTCTGAAAAACGAAGGCGGTGGCAGGTTCCGCGCCTTTTCTGCCGGGACCCGCCCCTCGCCAGGGCCACGCCCTGAAGTGACGGCTCTTCTGAAGGCCAAGAAGATTGACACCAGCGGCCTGAGATCGAAGGACCTGGATGAATTTTCCGCGCCGGATGCGCCGCAGATGGATTTTATCTTCACCGTCTGCGACCACGCCGCAAATGAGGAATGCCCGGCCTGGCCCGGCCAGCCGATGAGCGCCCATTGGGGCCCTGCCGATCCGGTCAAGACCGAGAGCACCGATGCCGAACGCCGCCTTGCCTTCCAGCAGGCCTATGGGCTGCTCAGAAACAGGATCAGAGCCTTTGCGGCGCTGCCTTTTGAAACACTCGACCGCATGTCGCTTCAGCATCAGGTTGACGATATCGGCCGCCTGAACTCCCCCGACTGAACAATAGCACGGACACAACACATGAACATTCTGGTCCTTTGCACCGGCAATTCCGCGCGCTCCATCCTGCTGGAGTCGATCTTCAAAACGCTGGGCGCAGGCCGCATCCGCGCCTATTCGGCGGGTTCCAACCCCACCGGCAAGGTGCATCCGCAGTCGCTGGTGCTGCTCGGGGAATTGGGCTATGGCACCGTCGGCGCCCGTTCCAAGAGCTGGGACGAATTTGCAGGCGCCGAAGCGCCGGAGATGGATGTGGTCATCACCGTCTGTGCCTCTGCCGCAGGCGAGACCTGCCCGGTCTGGCCCGGCGCGCCGGTGCGTGCCCATTGGGGGGTCGAGGACCCGGCGGCGGCAGATCAGCCGGAGTGGGACAAGGCCTTCCGCACAGCCTATATCACGCTGGAGAAGCGCGCCAAGGCGCTGCTTGAACTGCCGATTGAAACCATGCCCTCCACCGAGCTCTCCCAGAAGCTCAAGCGGATCGGAGAGATCGCATGACCGGACAGAAACTGCTGGCCGAGGGGCTGGGCACCGCCATGCTGCTGATCGGCGTAGTAGGTTCCGGCATCATGGCCGAGACCCTGGCGGACGGCAACGTGGCGCTGGCACTCTTAGCCAATGCAATTGCCACGGGCTGCATGCTATATGCCATCATCACCACGCTGGGACCCATTTCCGGCGCCCATTTCAACCCCGCGGTGACGCTGGCCTTTGCCCTGCGCGGCGAGCATTCCTGGGGCGCTGTCGCCCCTTATGTCCTGGTGCAGATCGGCGGCGGCATCCTCGGCGTCTGGGCCTGCCACGTTATGTTCGATCTTGCAATCCTGCAAAGCTCGGCCACCATGCACCGCACCGGCACCGCGCAGTGGTTCTCCGAGATCCTGGCCACATTCGGCCTCTTGTTCGTGATCTTCGGCGGCTTGCGCTCAAGACCCGACGCGGTGCCTGCACTGGTCGGCCTCTATATCACAGGCGCCTATTGGTTCACCTCCTCGACCAGCTTTGCCAACCCCGCTGTCACCATAGCGCGCGGCTTCAGCGACACCTTTGCGGGCATCTATCCGGGTCACATCCCGATGTTCATCCTGATGCAGCTCGCCGCAGTTGGCATTGGCCACCTGATGCTGCCAAGGCTATTTGCACCGCGCTGACAACCAGCAGAAATCCGCTTACGGATACCGCCCCAAGCCGGCACCTTGGGGCGGACGTTACAAAATCTCACAAAAAGTGTTACGATGGGGGTCCGAAAACCATAATCCGTTTGTCAGGGAGTGCCCCCCAATGCCTGTACAAGCAGCAGCTGCCAGCTGGATTGACAGGATGCCCCGCATCAAACAGCGCTTTCCTCATCTGAAAGCCAGCAACGCGCCATCCCTATTGGATGACCGGGACAAATTCGTGGCCTATCTGGCCCGCACCCACCACCTCACTTTGAATGAAGCCAAGGAAGAAGTGGACGATTTCCTGTATATCGAAAGCCTGCTGAGAGAGTTGGACGGGCGCAAGCACTAGTCCGGAAAATCAGGCCAGCGACGTCACCCAGAGGATCGTTGCGTCCTCGGGGCTGACGGAAATCACGTTGTGGCCCATCGCCGCGTCATAATAGGCGCTGTCGCCGCGGCGCATCTCCACCGGCTCATAGAATTCCGTATAAAGCTTGACCACGCCGGTCAGCACATAAAGGAATTCCTCGCCGTCATGGCGCACCCAGCCGTCGAACTCCTCCATCGACCGCGCGCGCACCCGCGCCCGGTACGGCAGCATCTGCTTGCGCGTCAGCCCGTCGGCCAGCAGCTCATGCTCATATGTCGCAGTGGCGTGGGCTGAGCCGTCACCGGATTTGGTCACTGTCATCCGGCCGTTCACCTGATCCCGCTGCGGCGGCGTGAACAGCTGCGGGATGGAGATCTCAAGTCCCTCAGCCAGCTTTTTGAGCGCCTCGTAAGTCGGTGACATCTGGCCGTTTTCGATCTTGGACAGGGTCGAACGCGCCAGCCCGGCCTGATTGGCCGCATATTCCAGCGTCCAGTCCCGCGCCTTGCGCAGCTCGCGCACACGGGCGCCCAGATCCAGGGGTTCGGCTTGATCGTCACCGCCGTTGGCGCGGGCGATGGTAATCAGGGATTTCGGGTCACGGCTTTTCATGGGAACTCTATAAGCCGCACCCGCGCGCCTTGCAACGCAGGACAGCGCGGGCTAGCCATTTGCCATGCTGTCAGTTTTTGATCAGGGGCCGTTTGCGCCCTGCCCTTCGCCCTTCAATCTTGCGGCCCATGTGCTGCGCCATGCCGCGCGGCTGGCAGGCAAGACCGGGCTTTCGGTGCTTGATGCCAACGGTTGCGAGGACTGGAGCTATGCCCGGCTGGAAGCCGCCGTGCGCGGCACCGGCACCGGGCTGCTGCAGGCTGGTCTGGTGCCCGGCGACATCGTTCTGATGCGGCTGGGAAACACAGTGGAGTTTCCCATCGCCTATCTCGGCGCCATCGCCGCAGGTCTGGTGCCGGTGCCGACCTCTGCCCAGCTGACAGAGGCGGAAACCGCGCGAATAATCGCAGATGTTGATCCGGCTGCGGTGCTGCGAGACCCGCAGGTGGCCTGCGCGAGTCACCCCCGGCAGATCAGCACGGCAGAGCTGCTGGAGATGCACGGCCTCCCCCCATGCGACTATGACGCAGGAGACCCGGAGCGGCTTGCCTATGTGGTCTACACCTCAGGCACCAGCGGAAAACCGCGTGCTGTTGCGCATGCCCACAGGGCAGTCTGGGCGCGGCAGATGATGGTGGACGGCTGGTACGGGCTGACAGAGGACGACCGGCTGCTGCATGCCGGTGCCTTCAACTGGACCTACACGCTGGGCACCGGGCTGATGGACCCCTGGTCGGCGGGCGCCACCGCGCTGATCCCGGCGCCCGGCACCCCGCCGGAAGACCTGCCAGCGCTGCTGCGCCGGCACCGTGCGACAATCTTTGCCGCAGCCCCCGGCGTTTACCGAAAGTTCCTGCGCGGCGGCGCGCTGGACCTGCCTGATCTGCGGCACGGGCTTTGCGCAGGTGAAAAACTTTCCCGCCACCTTCACGAAGCTTGGGAGGCTTCGACTGGCTTCGGCCTCTATGAGGCTTTCGGGATGTCCGAGTGCTCGACCTTCATTTCCTCCTCGCCGTCGCACCCTGCGCAGGACGGCGCCTTGGGCCAGCCGCAGCCAGGCCGGAAGGTTGCCATTGTCGGCGCTGACGGCCCGGTGCCGATGGGCGAGGAAGGTACCATCGCCATCCACCGCTCCGACCCGGGGCTGATGCTGGGCTATCTGAACGCATCGGAGGAAACCGCGGCCCGCTATCAGGGCGACTGGTTCCTGAGCGGCGATCAGGGCGCAATGTCGACGGACGGCCAGATCCGATACCTGGGGCGCGGCGACGACATGATGAATGCGGGCGGCTACCGGGTGTCCCCGATTGAGGTCGAGACCGCGCTGGCGGCCCATCCCGGCATCACCCAGGCCGGTGCTGCCGCGGTGGAGGTGAAGGAAGACACCTATATCATTGCCGCCTTTTACACCGGTCCCGAAGAGTTGAAGGCAGAAGACCTGCAGGCCTTTGCATCCCGGAGCCTGGCCCGTTACAAGCAGCCCCGCGCTTATGTCCATCTGGACGCGCTGCCCACCGGCGCCAACGGAAAACTGCTGCGCCGCGCCCTGCCTGCCCTGTTCAAAGGATGACCAAAATGGCCACCGTCAAGCTCGACATCCTGTCCGACCCGATCTGCCCCTGGTGCTATATCGGCAAAACCCATCTGGACAAGGCGCTGGCGGAAGTGCCGGACCACCCCTTCGTCATCGAATGGCACCCGTTCCAGCTGAACCCCGACATGCCGCGCGAAGGCATGGACCGGCGTGAATACCTGGAGCGCAAGTTCGGCGGCAAGGAGGGCGCGGTGAAGGCTTATGCTCCGGTGGTGGAGCACGCCGAAAAGGCCGGGCTGACGATCAATTTCGAAGCCATGAAGCGCACCCCCAACACGCTGGATGCGCACCGGCTGATCCATTGGGCCGGGATCGAGGGCAAGCAGACGCAGGTCGTGGATGCATTGTTCAAGGCATACTTCGTGGATGCCAAAGACATCGGCGACCATGCGGTTCTGGCAGAAATCGCTCAAGACGCAGAAATGGAGGCGGATGTCACCGCCCGCCTGCTGGAAGGAGACGGCGATGTGCAGGAGATCCGCGACCGCGACGCCCATTCCCGCAAGATGGGTGTGACATCGGTTCCCACTTTCATCGTTGCCAACCAGCACGCGGTGCCGGGCGCCCAGCCGCCGGAGCTGTGGAAGCAGGTGATCGAAGAGATTCTGCAGCAGCTGAAAGCGGCCGAAACTGAATAATCCGCCGCAGATTGCTTAGCATCGCAACTATGCACAGCAACCTGTGCAGCCGGGCGCTGGCACGGCTGGCGGGTTTATGGTAGCGGAAGCGGACGGCTCCCAGACCGGCCTCATTCCCCGGATCCCTCTGAAGAGCTGTTAGAGGTTTCAAATGTCACAATCTCCCGCCCATGGCATGGCCAAGGCTGAATTCATCGCGCTGATTGCGATGATGTTTGCCACCATTGCGCTGTCGATCGACGCCATGTTGCCCGCGTTGCCGGAAATCGGCCAGACGCTCAGCCCGGACAACATCAACCGGGCGCAGCTGGTACTGACCTCCTTTGTTCTTGGCATGGGGCTTGGCACCTTCTTCACCGGCCCGCTGTCGGATGCCTTTGGCCGCAAGCCGGTGGTGGCTGCAGGCTGCGCTCTCTATGTCCTTGCCGCACTGACCGCCTGGTTGTCGCCCTCGCTGGAGGTCCTGCTGATCTCGCGCGTGCTGATGGGAATTGGTTCTGCCGGTCCGCGCATCGTGGGTGTGGCCGTTGTGCGCGACCTCTACTCAGGCCGCGAGATGGCCCGCCTGATGTCGATTGCCATGATGATCTTCATGATTGTTCCGGCCATTGCCCCCTTGATGGGCGCAGGTATCATCGCACTGTCCGGCTGGCGCGCGATTTTCCTGCTGTTTGCACTGTTTGCGGCAATCATTGTCCTGTGGACCAGTTTCCGCCTGCCGGAAACACTGGCCGTAAACGACCGCCGTGCCTTCCGTGCCCCCTTGCTGATGGGTGCGGTCAAGGAGATGCTCAGCCACCCGACGGTACGCCTGTCGATCATGGTGCAGACGCTGTGCCTGGGCATGCTGTTCACCATGCTCACGATGGTGCAGCCGGTCTATGACATCATCTTTGGACGCGGAGACAGCTTTCCTTACTGGTTCGGACTGGTCGCGCTGATCTCCGGCACCGCCAGCCTGCTGAACGCGGCCATCGTTGTGCGGATCGGCATGCGCCGCATCGTCACCGTTTCGCTGGCCGCCCAGATCCTGATCACTGGCGCGATGCTGCTGATCAGCGGCAGGAGCCTGCCGGATCCGTGGATGTTCGGCCTGTTTGTGGCCTGGCAGGCCAGCGTGTTCTTCATGGTCGGCACCACCGTCGGCAACCTCAATGCCATGGCGATGGAGCCGATGGGCCATATTGCCGGTATGGCGGCATCGGTGATCGGGGCGATCTCGACCGTTCTGGCCGCTGCAGTTGCGGCACCCGTCGGGCTGCTGTTTGACGGCTCTCTGGTGCCGCTGGCGGCAGGGCTTTTGATCATGGCCTGCATCGCTTTCCTGCTGATGCTGCAGATGGCCAAGGCTGAGGCGCGGCTTCCCGCTGAATAACAACCTTGCCCGGATAACACCCCCTGCCTAACCTTCCCTGAAACGGGGGAGGTTTTCACATGGGCTATGATTACGATCTCGGCAGTTATTCCTGCCCGGTGACAACAGCTTCGTCCGAGGCGCAGCTCTGGTTTGACCGCGGCCTGGTCTGGACTTACGGCTACAATCACGAGGAAGCCATCGCCTGCTTCCGCCGTGCTCTGGAACACGACCCGGACTGTGCCATGGCCCATTGGGGCGTGGCCTATGCGGCCGGCCCGAATTACAACCTGCCCTGGGACCTGCGCGATGATAAGGGCCGCGCCAAGGCGCTGGCCGAAGCTTACGACGCTGCCCAGACCGCGCTGAGTGGTATCGACGGCTGTTCAGAGGTTGAGCAGCAGCTGATCCGCGCCATTCAGGCCCGTTACCCCCAGCGCGAGGCGGTCGAAAACATGCACGCCTGGGACTACGATTTTGCCGATGCCATGCGCGCAGCTTTTACCGCCTGCCCGGATCATCTGGATCTGCGCACGGTCTATGCCGAAAGCCTGCTGAACCTGACGCCCTGGCAGATGTGGGACCTTAAGTCCGGTCTGCCTGCGGATGGTGCCGCCACGCTGGAGGCGCAGGAGGTGCTGGAACGGGCGATGGATAACGCCCCCGGCGCAATGCAGCATCCCGGCCTGCTGCATCTCTACGTGCATCTGATGGAAATGTCGCCGACGCCGGAAAAGGCCCTGAAAGCCGCCGATGTCCTGCGCACGCTGGTGCCGGATGCGGGCCACCTGGTGCATATGCCGACCCATATCGACGTGCTGTGCGGCGATTACCACAGCGTTGTGCACTGGAACCAAAAGGCGATCGAGGCGGACTTGAAGTATTACCAGCGCGAAGGCGCCTTCAACATCTATACCGGCTACCGCCAGCACAATTACCACTTCGTCATTTTCGGGGCGATGTTCCTCGGCCAAATCGAACCCGCGCTAGCGGCCAATCAGGGCATTCTGGACACTACACCGGAAGACATGCTGCGCATAGAAAGCCCGCCGATGGCGGACTATTTCGAAAGCTACATGGCGATGCACCCGCATATCCTGGTCCGCTTCGGACGCTGGGAGGAGGCGATGGCGCTGGAGCTGCCGGAGGATCCCCAGCTCTACTGCACCCTGACCGCCAACACCCATTACGCCCGTGCCATTGCCTATGCCGCAACCGGCCGTGTGACAGAGGCCGAGGCGGAGGAGCAGCTGTTTCTGGCCGCCAGGGCCCGGGTGCCGAAAAGCCGCCGCCTGCACAACAACAAGGTCATTGATCTGCTTGAAATCGCAGCGGAAATGCTGCGCGGGGAAATTGAATACCGCAAACAGAACTATGACGCGGCATTTGCGCATCTGCGCCGCTCAGCGGAGCTGGACGACAACCTGCCCTATGATGAACCCTGGGGCTGGATGCAGCCCACCCGCCACGCGCTGGGGGCGCTGCTGTTTGAACAGGGTCATGTTGAAGAGGCTGAGGCCGTCTATCGTGCCGACCTCGGGCTGGACAATACCCTGTCGCGCGCTTCAGTACATCCCGGCAACATCTGGAGCCTGAAGGGGCTTCACGACTGCCTGAAGGCACGCGGCGAAACTGTTGAAATCAGGCACATAAAACAGCAGATGGACCTGGCACTGGCGCGGGCTGACCGGGCCGTGGGCGCATCCTGTTTCTGCGCTCAGGCTGCGATGGTGCCCAGCCCTTGCTGCAGCTGAGCAAATTTCTTGCGAAGAAATTTGCCAAGGAAATTCGAATTTCCCTGGCGTACTTTACCCGGCCTTCGCCTTCTTCTTCTCGGCCACAACCTTCTCTGCCAGGTCGCGGGCAATGGCAAAGGCGCCCTTGATCTTGTCGGCGTCCTTTTTCCAGTCGCGGCGCACGACGATCTTGTTGTCCTTCACCTTGGCCAGACCGTTCTGACCCTGGATGAACTCCACCAGCCCCTGCGGCGAGGCGAACTTGTCGTTGTGGAACTGGATCGTCGCCCCCTTCGGGCCGCCGTCCATCTTGGCGATGCCTGCGCGTTTGCACATCGCCTTGATGCGCACCACCAGCATCAGCGTGTTGACTTCCTTGGGCAGCTTGCCGAAACGGTCGATCAGCTCCGCGGCGAATCCTTCCAGCTCCACCTTGGTCGAGAGCGACGACAGGCGGCGGTAGAGGCCGAGACGGACATCCAGATCGGGCACGTATTCCTCGGGGATCAGCACCGGAACGCCGAGGTTGATCTGCGGCGCCCACTGATCATCGGCATCCGACAGGCCCTCCATCTCGCCCGCCTTGATCTTGGCAATCGCCTCTTCCAGCATCGACTGGTAAAGCTCATAGCCGACATCGCGCATCTGGCCGGACTGCTCCTCGCCCAGAAGGTTGCCTGCGCCTCGGATATCAAGGTCTTGCGAGGCGAGCGTAAAGCCCGCGCCCAGCGTATCCAGGGAGCCGAGCACCCGCAGGCGCTTCTCTGCGGCCGGGGTCAGCCGCTGGCGCGGCTTGGTGGTAAGGTAGGCATAGGCGCGGGTCTTGGAGCGGCCGACGCGGCCGCGGATCTGATAGAGCTGGGACAGGCCGAACATGTCGGCGCGGTGAACGACCATCGTGTTGGCGGTGGGAATATCCAGGCCGCTCTCCACAATCGTCGTCGCCAGCAGCACATCGTATTTGCCGTCATAGAAGGCGTTCATCCGGTCGTCGAGTTCCCCCGCCGCCATCTGCCCGTGCGCCACCACGTAGGTGAGCTCCGGCAGCTGCGCCTTCAGGAACTCCTCAACATCCGGCAGGTCGGTGATCCTCGGCACCACATAGAAGCTCTGCCCGCCGCGGTAATGCTCGCGCAGCAGCGCCTCGCGAATCGTAACGGTATCGAATTCGCTGACATAGGTGCGGATTGCCAGCCGGTCCACGGGGGGCGTGCCGATGATCGACAGATCGCGCACACCGGTTAGGGACAACTGCAAGGTCCGCGGGATCGGCGTGGCCGTCAGGGTCAGCACATGGATGTCGCTGCGCAGCTGTTTCAGCCTTTCCTTGTGGGCGACACCAAAGTGCTGCTCCTCATCGATGATAAGCAGGCCAAGGTTCTGGAACTTGATGTTCTTCGCCAGTACAGCATGGGTGCCGACCACGATGTCGACGGTGCCCTTGGCCAGTCCTTCGCGGGTCTGGCTTGCTTCCTTTGCGCTAACAAAGCGCGACAACTGCCTGACCTGCAATGGGAAACCGCGGAACCGTTCGGCAAAGGACGCGGCGTGCTGGCGCGCCAGCAGCGTGGTTGGCGCAACCACCGCCACCTGCAGGCCCGACATCGCGGCGACAAAGGCCGCGCGCATCGCCACCTCAGTCTTGCCAAAGCCCACGTCGCCGCAGATCAGCCGGTCCATCGGCTGGCCGGAGTGCAAATCCTCCATCACGTCTTCAATGGCGCGCAGCTGGTCGTCGGTCTCCTGATAGGGGAAACGGGCCGAGAACTCCTCCCAGGCGTGCGGCGGCGGATCCATCACCGGCGCCTTGCGCAATGCGCGCTCAGCGGCGATGCGGATCAGCTTGTCCGCCATCTCGCGGATGCGTTCCTTCAGCTTGGCCTTCTTGGCCTGCCAGGCGCCGCCGCCGAGACGGTCCAAGAGTCCCTCGTCATGGCCGTATTTGGACAGCAGTTCGATGTTCTCGACGGGAAGGTAGAGCTTCGCTTGTTCGGCGTATTCCAGCAGGATGCATTCATGCGCGGCGCCCGCGGCGGTGACCACTTCCAGCCCCTTGTAGCGGCCGATGCCATGGTCCACATGCACCACCAGATCGCCGGGGCTGAGCGACTGGGTTTCGGTCAGGAAGTTTTCCGCTTTGCGGCGTTTCTTCGGCGCCCGAATCAGCCGGTCGCCCAGCACGTCCTGCTCCGAGATCACCGTCATATCCGGCGCCTCGAACCCGTGCTCCAGCGCCCAGACCGCCAGATGCAGGCCGGATTTTCCAATGCGGGTGCCGTCCATCACCGGGATGGCCTCGGCCAGGCCCTCATCCTCGATCAGTCCGGCCAGACGTTCCCGCGCACCCTCGGAGTAAGAGGCGATGAGGACCGGGCCCTCTTGCATCCGCACCTTAATGTGCGCCGCCAAGGCGCCGAAAAGGCTGATGTTTTCCTGCTGGCGCTCCGGCGCAAAGTTGCGTCCGATGCGGCCGCCCGCATCTGCGACGCCGGGGCCGGAGGCCTGCGCCAGCGGATGGAACTGCACGACGCGCATATCTGCAACAGCCGCTTCCCAGGCCGCATCGTCGAGATACAGCAGGCCCGGCGGCGCCGGTTTGTAGACAGTGTCGATCCGCCCCTTCTGCTCCAGCGCATGCTTCCGCGTGCCGTACTGGTCCTCGATGCTGTCCCAGCGCGCCAGACGCGCCGGAGTCAGTTGGTCGTCCAGCGTCACGGTGGCCTGCGGCAGGTAATCGAACAGCGTTTCCAGCTTTTCATGGAAGAATGGCAGCCAGTGCTCGATCCCCTGATGCTTGCGGCCTGCGCTGACAGCCTCATAAAGCGGATCATCAGTGCCTGCCGCGCCGAACTCAATCCGGTAGTTCTGGCGGAACCGGGTGATGGCTGCCTCGTCCAGGATGACTTCGGAAACCGGCGCCAGTTCCACCACCTCCAGCTTCTCGGTGGTGCGCTGGGTGGCAGGATCAAACCGGCGGGCGCCGTCCAGAACATCGCCGAAAAGGTCCAGCCGCACCGGGCCGCTTTCACCCGGCGGGAAAATGTCAATGATGCCGCCGCGAATGGCGTAGTCGCCGGGTTCCATAACGGTCGGACTTTGGGAAAAGCCCATACGGACCAGGAAGTTGCGCAGCGCCTCTTCATCCACCCTTTGATCGACACGGGCGGTAAAGGCCGCCTCGCGCAGCACCTCCCGCGCAGGTACCCGCTGGCTGGCGGCATTGAGCGTGGTCAGCAGCACAAACTGGCTGGGCATCTGATGCACCAGCGCCGCCAGGGTCGCCATCCGCGCCGCAGAGATATCGGCATTCGGCGACACCCGGTCATAAGGCAAGCAATCCCAGCCCGGGAACACAAACACCGGCATCTCCGGTGCAAAGAAGGCAAGTGCCGCCCGCATTGCCTCCATCCGCTTGTCATCGCGCGCCACATGCAGCAGCGGCGCGCCGGACTTCTGTACTTCCTTCAGGATCAGCCGGGCATCATACCCTTCAGGGGCGCCGCCCATGGTGATTGCGCGCTGTGCCATGCGGTTTCCTTTCCGGGTTCGCTGAAAACCCTGCCCCTCAGCCCAAGGCGCCGATCGAGAGGTTCTGATACATTCCCCAGAAGGCGGTCACAAGAATTGAGATTGACCCCACGAACTGAATGCAGAGCCGGCACATGGCAAGCCGCTTGCACAGGTCCTCGCCCGAAGCCCCGTCCCGTGCAATCCGGCGCGCCGTGAAAAAGCTGATGACCCCGACAAAGGACATCGGGAAAGCGAGCAGGAACACAGCCTGGGCGAATTCCATCAGGAAGGCAAAGCCTAGCGTTGCCAGGGCAGACAGCAGAAAGCAGGCCAGCGCCACCAGCCACGGGCCGGACACTTCGGCAATGTAGAGGAGCCGGTTCACATTGACGCGGACCATGTCCTCCAGGTCCTGTTCGGCCTGCCCCCCGCGGCGGCGTGCCCGCTGAACCATGTCAAACGGGACACCCAGAACCCTGTGGCTGGCAGAGGACCACATCACCGCCAGTGCAATCCAGTACCAGAGGTTGGAAAACGACCGCAGGTCGATCATCTCATAGAGGATTTGAAACAGATCCACTCCAGCCCCCAACTTGCCGCTGCCGGCCCTTCGGGCCTGTTTTATGTAACTGGCCCTATATCAACCGGGAAACGCCCGCAGGCAAGCCCGCAGAACGCACAAGTTTCCCGGCGCGGCGAATGTGCCTCTTGTTCCCGGGGCAGCTTCCATGCCACCCATGGGCCAGCCAAAACGAGAGACCGCCATGAAGCCCACCGTCGCGCCCTTTCCCGCCGCCCGCCTGCGCCGCACCCGTGCCAGCCAGGCGATCCGCAATCTGGTGCAGGAAAACACCCTGACCCCGTCCGATTTCATCTGGCCGGTGTTTGTCCGCGACGGCGAAGGCCAGGAGGAGCCCATCGCCTCGATGCCCGGCGTGATGCGCCGTTCGGTGGACAAGGTCGCCGCGGCCGCGGTGGAAGCTCAGGCGCTGGGCATTCCGGCGATCTGCCTGTTTCCCTACACCGACGCCTCGCTCAAGACAGAGGACTGCGCCGAGGCCTGGAACCCGGACAACCTGACCAACCGCGCCATCCGCGCCATCAAAGATGCGGCGCCGGATATCGCGGTGATGACCGACGTGGCGCTGGACCCCTATAACATCAACGGCCACGACGGCTATGTGGTGGATGGCGAGATCGTCAATGACGCCACCGTCGAAACACTCGTCAAGATGACCCTGGCCCAGGCCGATGCCGGCGCCGACATCATCGGCCCCTCCGACATGATGGACGGCCGTATCGGTGCGATGCGCACGGGATTGGAGCAGGCAGGCCACCACAATGTGGCGATCCTTTCCTACTCGGCCAAATACGCCTCCGCCTATTACGGACCATTCCGCGATGCGGTCGGGGCCTCGGGCGCGCTGAAGGGCGATAAGAAAACCTATCAGATGGACCCCGCCAACAGCGACGAGGCGCTGCGGCTGATCGAACGCGACCTGATGGAAGGCGCCGACATGGTAATGGTAAAGCCCGGAATTGCCTATCTTGACATCTGCCAGCGGGTGAAATCCGCCTTCGGCGTGCCAACCTATGCCTATCAGGTCTCCGGGGAATACGCGATGATCCAGGCCGCGGCCCAGAATGGCTGGGTCGATGGAGAAAAAGTGATGATGGAAAGCCTAATGGCCTTCAAGCGCGCAGGCTGCAACGGCATCCTCACCTATTTCGCCCCCGCCGCAGCGCGCCTGCTGAACGGCTGACGCGCCGCTCCGGCCCACGCTGGATCACTTCAGCGGGAAGCCGCCAATATCTGCCTTTGCAGCGGATGACAGGCAGCGGTTTTCCGCGTATAAACCTGGCCAGAGCCGGATCGAACCGGCCTTGGAGCAATTCATTACAGGCACCTGAAAAATGAGCGATAATTCCTCTACCCGCATGACCCGCCGCGGTTTTGCCCTGACCGCTTTGGCCGGTGCAGGCGTCACTGCCGCCTGCGGCAATGGCGTCGGCAACACAAACGCAGCCACCATCGACGCCCGTGTCGATGCCACGCTGAACCACATGTATAACCAGTACCCGAATACACGCACCCTGGCGGACAAAGCTTCCGGCATGCTGGTGATGCCACTGGTGACTGAGGCAGGCTTTGTCTTTGGCGGCGCCTACGGCCGCGGTGCGCTGCGGATCAATGACGTGACCGTCGACTACTACGCCACCTACAAGGGCAATGCCGGCATTCAGATCGGCGCCCAGCAATATGCCCACGTGCTGTTTTTCATGACCCAGGACGCGCTGTCCGGATTCCGCCGCTCGCAGGGCTGGGCGGCTGGCGCCGATGCCGAGTTTGTCATCATGAACGAAGGCGAGTCTCTGCGGGCCGATACCAATACGCTGACCTCGCCGGTGCTGGCCGTGGTCTTTGCCCAGGCGGGTCTGCGTGTGGGTGCCACCCTGGAAGGCACCAAATACACCCGTATCATTCCCTAAGCGGAAACAGGCGGCAGAACCCGCCTTTTCTTCTGGCTTGAAATATCCCCGCTAGAGGCATGGCCTTTCCATCCGGAAAGGCCATTTTCATGTCAGCCGTCCAGCTTGCGCAGCCGCTTGAACAGCGACGAGGTGTCCCAGCGCCCGCCGCCCATCTTTTGCACCTCCTTGTAGAACTGGTCCACCAGCGCCGTCACCGGCAGGCTGGCGCCAGTCTCATCCGCGGCATCCAGGCAGATGCCCAGATCCTTGCGCATCCAGTCCACCGCAAAGCCATGCTCAAAATGATCGTCCAGCATGGTCTCATAGCGGTTGGCCATCTGCCAGCTGCCTGCAGCGCCCTGGCTGATCACCTCAACCACCGCACGCCCGTCGAGGCCGGCTTTCTCTGCGAAATGCAGCGCCTCGCTGAGGCCCTGCACCAGGCCCGCAATGGCGATCTGGTTGCACATCTTGGTCATCTGACCTGCGCCGCTCTCTCCGATGCGGCGGCAGATGCGGGCATAGGCATCAATCACCGGCTCAACGCGGGCATAGGCGTCTTCATCACCGCCGCACATGACGGACAGAACGCCATTCTCCGCCCCTGCCTGGCCGCCGGAGATGGGGGCATCGACAAAAGCAATACCCTGTTCCGCCGCTGCGCCACAAAGCTCCCGCGTGACCTTGGCCGACACCGTGGTGTGATCGGTAAAGACCGTGCCCTTGGCCATGCCGGCAAAGGCCCCGTCAGCGCCGAGGCAGACCGAGCGCAGGTCGTCGTCATTGCCGACGCAGGCCATCACGAATTCCGCGCCCGAGGCCGCCGCCCGCGGAGTTGCTGCAAAATGGCCGCCATGCTCCTTGGCCCAGGCTTTGGCCTTGGCCTCGGTACGGTTGTAGACGGTGACCTCATGGCCCGCGGCCTGCAGGTGCCCGGCCATCGGATAGCCCATGACACCAAGCCCCAGAAACGCGATTTTTGCCATCTGCTTTTCCCCTGATCTGTCTTCGCATATGTTGGCGCCAACCCTACCACCGCCGCCGCGGGGCGCAATCTGCCATGCGGCTGGAAATAAAAAAACCGAGGGAAAACAACCGCTGATGGGACTTTTTTTCCGCTGGCTTCTGCGCCTTGCTGCGGGCCTGATTCTGCTGAGCGTTCTGGCCGCTGCACTGGTCTACTACTTGGCCTCGCAGTCGCTGCCCGAGTACGAAAAGGAGCTGGCCCTGCCCGGCCTCTCCTCTCCCGTAGAGATCGTGCGCGACAACGCCAATGTGCCGCATATTTTCGGCAGCTTCGGCGCCAGCGATGAGGATGTGTATTTCGGCCTCGGCTACGCCCATGCCCAGGACCGGCTGTGGCAGATGGCAGTGATGCGGCGCACCGCCCAGGGCCGCCTGTCGGAAATCTTCGGCACCCGCACGGTAGAGACCGACACCTACCTGCGCCGTCTCGACCTCTACAATCTGGCGCGGCAGTCGGTGGAGGTGCAATCGCCGGAAGCGATGGCCGCGCTCAAGTCCTATGCTGATGGTGTCAACGCCCGGTTGCTGGAAATCAACGAGGACGCATTGGGCCGCGGCGCGCCGGAAATGTTCCTGTTTCAGATGCCGCTAGCCCCTTGGCAGCCCGCCGACAGTATTGCGATCATGAAGCTGATGGCGCTGCAGCTTTCGGGCCACATGCGGGAAGAGATCCTGCGCGCCCGCACCTCGCTTGCGCTGAAGGATGCGGACCGCATCCGGGACATCCTGCCGGCCGCCCCCGGAAAAGGCGTGACCGCCCTGCCCGAATACGCAGATCTGGTGCCCGGTGCCCCGCAGTTTGCCTCTGCCGCCCCCATCGAGGAAAACAGCCTGCTGTTCCCGGTGGCCCCGCGCGGTCTGGCCGGTGCATCCAACGCCTGGGCCGCCTCACCCAGCCGCTCGGCGGCAGGCGGCACGCTCCTGGCCAATGACCCCCACCTGGGTCTCAGCGCCCCCGGAATCTGGTATCTGGCGCGGCTGGAGCTGGGTACCGGCGGTGTGATCGGCGGCACCATCCCCGGCATCCCGGCGGTGATCACCGGGCGCTCCGACGCGCTGGGATGGGGGGTTACGTCTTCCTACATGGATGATCAGGACTTGTTCATCGAAAGGCTGAACCCGGAAAACCCGCAGGAATATCTGAGCGTTGACGGTTACAAGAAATTCATCACCCGCCCCTCGATCATCAAGATCAAAAACGAGGCCCCCGTCACCCTGACCCTGCGCTGGACCGACAACGGCCCGGTGCTGCCTGGCTCCATGTTCAACCTGGCAGAAATCACTCCGCCCGGCCATGTGGTGTCGCTCAGCTGGACCGTGCTTAGCCCAAAAGACACCTCCATGAGCGCCACCATCGGCCTGATGCGCAGCGCCTCGGTGCAGGAGGCGATCATCGCTGGAGAGGGTTTCGTTGCCCCGGCACAGAACCTGACGCTAGCGGACAAGGAGACCATCGCGCTCAAGACCGTCGGCGCCTTCCCGCTGCGCGACGCGGGCCATCAAAGCAAGGGCCGGATGCCCAGCCAGGGCTGGCACCCGGAGAACCGCTGGCAGGGCCAGGCGCCTTATGCGGAGAACCCGGAGTTCGTCAGCCCCGCGGGCGGCATCCTGGGCAACACCAACAATAAGATCCTGGACCGCCCGTTCCCCAAGCATGTCTCCTTTGACTGGGGCGACACGCAGCGCATCCACCGTTGGGAAAAGCTGATGCAGAACCGCGAGGTGCACACCCGCGACAGCTTCATCGAGGCGCAGCTGGACACGGTCTCTTACACCGCCCGCACCCTGCTGCCGCTGATCGGCGCAAACCTGTGGTTCACCGGCGAGGCCGCGCCGACCGGCACCCGTGAACGCCAGCGCCAGATCGCCCTGACCCTGCTGTCAGAGTGGAACGGCGAGATGAACGAACATCTGCCGGAACCGCTGATCTATGCCGCCTGGCTGCGCGCGCTGCAGGCCCGCCTGATCACTGACGAACTGGGTCCGGTCGCAAAATCCTACCGCCACGTGGAGCCGCTGTTCATCGAACGCGTCTTCCGCGACGTTGACGGTGCCTCGGCCTGGTGCGACGTGCGCCAGAGCGCGCCGGAAGAGAGCTGCACCGACATGGCCCGCCTGGCGCTGGATGATGCGCTGATCTGGATCGAGGAACGCTATGGCGACGCGCTGGAATCGCTGCGCTGGGGGGATGCACATCAGGCGGTGCAGGACCATGCAGTTCTGGGCGACGTGCCGCTGCTACGCTATTTCGTGAACATCCGCCAGTCCACCAGCGGCGGCGACAACACCCTGCAGCGCGGCAAAAGCTCCGGCAAGGACCCCGACCCGTTCCAGAACATCCACGCCGCCGGCTACCGCGGGGTTTATGACTTTGCCGACCCGGACAGTTCCGTCTTCATCACCGCCACTGGTCAGTCCGGCCACCCGCTGTCGCGCTATTATGACGACATGGCCCAGCTGTGGCGGCGCGGTGAATACATCCCGATGTCGCTGGACGAAGAACTGGCCCGCGCCGCGGCAGTCGGAGTGACAAGGATCACCCCCCGCCAATAAAAACGGGGCAATAAAAAAACGGGCGCTGCGGCGCCCGTTTTTCGTTCTGAATGGTGCAAGCTTCAAAGCCTCCCGAACTTGGCCTTCTGCCGGTCCGTCCACAGCACAGTGATGTCAAACCCGGTCTCGGTTTGCTCTTCGCGCTGCACAAGATCCTCCTTGAACAGCCAGGCGCGTTGCTTGCCTTGCGCGAAGGTCAGTTGCAGCAGTTCCTCATGCCGCACGCCCTGCAGCTTCTCGGCAATGTCAGCCAGCAGTCCGTCCAGCCCCTCGCCGGTCAGGGCTGAGATTGCATGGACGTCTTCCTCGCGCGCCGCACGCTGACGGCGGGCTTCGGCTTCATCCTCAGACAGCTGGTCCAGCTTGTTCCAGACTTCGATCCGGGCGCGGTTTTCGTCCACACCCAGCGACGTCAGGATCGCCTCCACATCCTCTGCCTGCTCCTCACTCTGGTCATGGCTGATGTCGCGCACATGCAGGATCACATCCGCCGCCAGCACCTCTTCCAGTGTGGCGCGGAAGGCAGCGACCAGTTCTGTCGGCAGATCCGAGATGAAGCCCACCGTGTCGGACAGGATCACCTCCGGCCCGTCGGGGATCTGCACCCGGCGCATGGTCGGGTCCAGGGTGGCAAAGAGCATGTCCTTGGCCATCACCTCAGCGCCCGTCAGCCGGTTGAACAGCGTCGACTTGCCGGCGTTGGTATAACCCACCAGCGCCACAATCGGGTACGGCACCTTCGCGCGCGAGGCGCGGTGCAGCGTCCGGGTCTTCACCACCTTGTCCAGCTGTCGGCGCAGCCGCACCAGCTGGTCGTCGATGGCGCGCCGGTCAGCCTCGATCTGGGTTTCGCCGGGTCCGCCGACAAAGCCCAGGCCGCCGCGCTGGCGTTCCAGGTGGGTCCAGGCCCGCACCAGCCGCGTCCGCTGATAGCTGAGCGCCGCCATCTCGACCTGCAGCACGCCTTCGCGCGTCGCCGCCCGGTCCGAGAAGATCTCCAGGATCAGCCCGGTCCGGTCGAGGATCTTAACCTTCCAGGCCTTCTCCAGGTTGCGTTGCTGCACGGGGGAAACCGGGCCGTCGATCAGGACCAGTTCAATGTCATTCGCCTTCAGGACGCCCGCCAGCTCTTCGATCTTGCCGGAGCCGAACAGCATTCCCGGATGCGCCTTGGGCAGGCGCACCACATTTGATCCGATCACGTCAAGATCGGGCAAGGCCGCTGCCAGCGCAACGGCCTCCTCAAGCGCGGGAGCAGCCTCACGGCGTCCCATGTCAGATTTGATTTCCGGATGCAGGACCCAGGCGCGGGTCTGCTTCCTGTCATGCTCCATCAATTGGAGTCTTCACCCTCATAGAGACTGATCGGCTGGGCCGGCATGATGGTCGAAATCGCGTGTTTGTAGACCAGCTGCGACTGTCCGTCGCGGCGCAGCAGCACGCAGAAGTTATCGAACCAGGTGATCACACCCTGCAGTTTGACCCCGTTGATCAGAAAGATTGTAACCGGAACCTTGGTTTTGCGAACGTGATTCAGGAAGGCATCCTGAAGATTCTGTCTGTCCGAAGCCATTTTTTATTATCTCGCCTTTGTTCTTGCCGCGCACTGCGGACCAGCACGCACGTTAAAATTCAGTATGGAGAAAGAAAAAATAAGTTTCCACCCGAAAAACACTTCCCACCTGCGGGAACAGTCAGCTGCGCCAGAGGTTCGGGGACAGCAGCGCGATGAAGGCCAGCGTCTCTAGCCGCCCCAATACCATTGCGATGCACAGGATAAGCTTGGCCGGGTCGGTCAGAAGGTTCAGCACAATCGGCGCACTGCTGGCGCTCTCGGTCAGCGGGCCGGTGGTGGACAGCGCGGCAATCGCCAGAACCAGCGACTGTTCAAAGCTGGATCCGACCGCTGCCAGCGCGGTGCTGACCAGCGCCAGCGATAGCGCAAACAGCATGAAGAAGATCCAGGCGACAAAGGCACCGTTCTTTTGCAGCCGCTTGGTCCGGTCGCCCTCGCCGCTGACAGAACTGGGGTGTACCAGCCGCTCCATTTCCCGCAGGCCGTTGAGGTAGAGCGCATAAACCCGCAGCAGCTTGACCCCGCCCGCCGTGGTTGCGACACCGCCGCCAAACACGGCTAGCCCCAGCAGGATCATGCCCGGGGTTTCCAGCCCCGACCAGGAGCGGGCGGCCTCCCAGTGGAGGCTTTCGAACCCGGTGGTGGACAGGAAAGACATCACCGTGAACAGCGTGCCCCAAAACGCCAGCAGCGCCTGCAGCAAATCCTCGCCAGCGTCCACCTCAAAGGCGGCGAACCAGTGCCGCAGGAACAAGAGCAGCGGAACGCCAAAAACAATCAGCAGGCCGGTGCGGAACTCGGGATCCTTGTCCAAACGCCCTTGCCCGGACGTCACGGTGTCGCTGGAAAAAGTCAGCCGTGACAGCGCGAAGAACATGAACAGGAACATCACCATCTCACCTGCAATGCCGCTGCCCGCGTTCTCCACCCCGCCGGTGGCGGAAATGCCGGAGGTTGCCATCACCGACATCGCATGGCTGAGGCCGGTCAGCGCCTGCTCCCCGGTGATCATCAGCAAGAGCCACAGAACCATGGTCAGCCCGGCATAGACCGGTGCCAGGGTCCGGGTGACTTGCAACAGCTGGCGGCGCGGGTCCGCGCGTTCCATGTGGCCCGGCCCTGCAGTGCCGCCGCCCGGCTCCCCCTTGGCTGTGACTTCGAACCCGCCCAGCGACATCGGCGCCAGCACCGCCGAGGCGGCCACCCACATCAGAAGGCCGCCCAGCCAGCCGACCATCGCCCGCCACAGATGCACGCTGGGCGGCAGGCGTCCCGGGTCAGCCCAGATATCGGCACCAGTAGTGGTGATGGCGCTGACCATGTCGAAATATGCGTTCAGGTAGCGCGTGCTGACCAGCGCGTCCTGCACCGGCACCGCCAGGAAGGCCGGCAGAACTGTGAAGGTGGCCAGCAGCGATAAGAGCTGCCCCGGCATCCCGTAGCGCGGCACCCGGTTGCCCATCGACAGCGCAATCAGCACCACCAGGATCAGCCCCGCCAGTCCGGAGTAGAAAAAGCTTTGCGATGTGTGATGGTCGTCCAGTACCAGTGCGTGGGCGGCCGGCAGCCACATCGCCAATGATGCGATGCCCCAGATCAGCAGGAACAGCGGCAGGCGCAGCACGCCAATGGGGGCTTGGACCACGCGGCGCATGCTAGAAGTAGTCGATCGACACCTGCAGGAGCCGCTCCACCTCGGGCACGTCATCGGCCATTGCAAACAGGGCGATCACGTCGCCTTCCTCGATCCGTGTCTCACCTGACGGGCGCAGCATCTCGCCGTTTTTCAGAATGCCGCCGACCAGCACACCCTCGGGAAAATCCGTCTCACGGATCATCTGACCTGCAATCGGCGAAGTCGAGAGCACCTCGGCCTCGATCATTTCTGCCTCCGCATCGCCCAGGGAATAGACCTGGCGCACCCGGCCGTAGCGGATGTGGCGAAGGATCGAGCTGACTGTGGTAGAGCGCGGGTTGATATAAGCGTCGATGCCAAGGTGCGGCAGCAGCGGAACCAGAGTCGGATCGTTGATCAGCGCAATTGCCAGCGGGCAGCCCTCAGCCTTGGCCCGCACCGCGGCCAGCATGTTGACCTTGTCGTCATCGGTCACGGCCAGCATTGCGTCCGCCTTGTCGATGCCTGCTTCGATCATCAGCGACCGGTCCAGCCCGTCGCCATTCAACACGATGGTGCGCTCCAGCTCCTCGGCGGCGCGTTCAGCGCAGCGGCGGTCTCTCTCGATCACCTTGGCACGGATCCGGGAGGTGCTGCTCTCCAGCGCTTTGGCCACTTCCAGCCCGACGTTGCCGCCGCCGACCACCACCACCCGGTCCTGACGTTTTTCTTTCTTGCCGAAGACCTCGATGGTGCGCGGCACATCGTCCACGTGGGAAAACACATAGCAGCTGTCGCCGACGAACAACTGGTCACCCGGCTCAGGCGCGAACAGGGTCCCATCGCGGCGGACCCCCACCACAATCGCACGCAAGGTGGAAAACAGATCCGTCAGCTGGCGCAGCGGCGTGTTCACCACCGGGCACTCCGCATCGATCTGGATACCCAGCAGCTGCGCCATCCCGCCCATGAAGGTCTCGGTGTCAAAGGCCGCAGGCGCCGACAGCCGCTGCATCGCTGCTGCGGCCACTTCCCGCTCCGGGCTGATCACCACGTCGATTGGCAGATGCTCACGCTGATAGAGGTCGGAATAGATCGCGGTCAGATAACTCTTGGCCCGCAGGCGCGCGATCTTGCGCTGGATCTTGAACACGGAATGCGCAACCTGGCAGGTCACCATGTTGACCTCGTCCGAGTGGGTGGCCGCGATGATCATATCGGCGTCCCGCGCCCCGGCCCGTTCCAGCACGTCCGGGTAGGAGGCAAAGCCATGGATGCCCTGCACATCCAGCGTATCGGTGGCCCGCCGCACCAATTCCGGATTGCTGTCGACCACTGTGACATCATTGTGCTCACCGGACAGGTGCCGGGCGATCTGCCAGCCGACCTGGCCCGCGCCGCAGATAATGACCTTCATTTACACGTCCCTTGGCGGAGTTTCGGGCAGAGATTTGCCCGATGTGAATGACAGATGCCGCTTTCACGGTCAAATTAATTGTAACTTCCTCAGTTTGCGGCCATTCTTTCGCCATGCAACGCATTTCAACAGTCACGGCGGGCGCTGTTTTGCTGGCCTTTGCAACGGCCTGCGGACCGCTGCCGATCTACTACAAGCAAGGGGCGGAGGTATCGCGCCTGCAAAGCGACGAACTGGCTTGCGCGGCCCAGGCGCTGAAAGACGCCCCCGTCGCCAATGAAATCCGCCAGCATCCGCCCGTCTTTTACCCGGGGCGGCAAGTCTGCCGTAACGGCGGCTGCTATTATTATCCCGGTTATTGGTCGGAAGGCAGCATCTACACTGTTGATGTCAACAAGCCTCTGCGCCAGCGGCTGGAGAAATCCTGCATGGCCGCCAAAGGCTATCAGCAGATCGCGCTGAAACGCTGCACTCAGCGCAGCGCCCTGAGCTTGGCCGGGCCGCGCCTTGCACCGCTGACTGAGGCCTCCTGCGCGCAGCGCAACCGTGATGGCAGCACCGTCATCCGCAGCGGCGGCTGAGCATCCGGTCTTGGTCCGCCGTTCAGCGGCAGGACATTTTTGATTTGCGGACTAAGTTCAAGTAAGCTGAACGCCAATTGATTTTTGACCAGTATTCTCAAAAGAGAAAGGTACCCGATGCGGATACATTTCCTGTTTGCCGCGCTGCCTGTGGCAGCTGTTACCGCAGCCTGTGAACCGACGGCTCCGATTGCTCCGCCGCCGGCGGCTGCATCTGCACCGGCGACGGCACCTGCCAGCTACAGCACCCCGGCAACGCGCCCCGCGCCCGCACCGGCTGCCGCTTCCACAGTCCCGTCCAGCACAACAACCGCTCCTGCTGCGACAACCATCGGTCCGCCGGGCGGCGGCGGTGCCGGTGCAGGCGGCGGCGGAGGTGGTGGCGGCGCTGGAGGTGGCGGCGGCGGTGGCGGCTGGGGCTAAACCCGGACAAAACCATGACAGCCCTTTCCCCCATACCTTCCGCGCTTGCGGCTCTGACCCTTTCCTGTACAGGACTGCTGCCTGTTGCGCCAGCTCAGGCAGCCTATGAAACCAGCGAAGGCAGCGCCGCTCCCGAAACCGCCATCGTGATCGGCATACAGGACTACGACCACGTCAGCGATCTGACCAACACCCGCAAGGACGCCGAGGCGATGGCAGAGATGCTCAAGACCTTCGGCTATACCGTCTATGAAGGCTACGACCTGGACAAGCGCGGGTTCGAGGCGCTGCTGCGGCAGGCCGCGCTCAACATCCGCGACGGCAGCCAGGTGTTTTTCTACTACGCCGGCCACGGCATTCAACTTGGACGGCGCAATTACCTGCTGACCAGCGATGCTGAGCTTACGGGGATTCACGACCTGCCGTTCCAGTCAGTCACATTGGACCGGGTATCCGCCATTCTGGGCGGCAAGGCCGGCAGCCAGATCCTGATGCTGGATTCCTGCCGCGACAACCCGGTTCCGCAAGCCAAGCTCAACGCCGAGGTCGGCGCCCAGCTATATGAGGCGCGCGAAGGCTTTGATGTGTTCCGCCCGCCGCTGAACACGCTGGTGGCTTTTTCCACCTCCCCCGGCGCCACCGCGCTGGATGGGGAGCCCGGCAGCAACAGTCCCTATACGGCTTCGGTCGTGCGGCACTTCCCGAACAACCCCGACGAGGACGCGATGACCGTCCTGGCAGCCATCCGCAGCGATGTCTATAGCGCCACCGGCAATACCCAGGTGCCTTGGGAAAGCTCCACCCTGATGCAGAAGATCTATCTGCGCCCTGCGGAACGGTCACTGAACGTCGCCTCTGCCAGTACGGACACTGAAACGGAGGCCGTGGCCGCCAGCCTTGACCAGATCCCAGCGGAACTGTCTGTCAAGGTGCCGCTGGGCCGGGCGCTGGAGCTTGCGCCTGAAATCAGCCCTTATGTTCAGGCAGGCACAACGGTTTCGATCGTTGAAAATTCGTCTACCGGTGTCACATCGCTGCAGTCTGGCGATGGCGGCGCGCTCAGTGTCAGCTATGCGCCCAAGCTGACGGAGCTGCCCGCCCGCCAGGACGGCGGCCAGGTCCGCAGGGACCGGATGGTGCTGCGCCTGGCACAGGCCGATGCAGTGCGCGACGTGACTGTGAACCTCGAGATGATTGCCCGCCAATGCGACCTGGAAGCTGGCGACCTGCTGGACCTGCAGGGCGTTGGCTTGTTCCGCTACCCCAATGAAATCGACCTAAGGGCAGCGGAAGCCGCCTGCCGGGAGGCTGTTCAGGCCGCGCCGGACCTCGGCCGTCTGCACTATCAGCTAGGCCGCGCGCTGCAAGGCCAGGGGCGCCTGATGGAAGCCTATGAAGCCTTTGAAAAGGCCGCGGAACTGGGCCATGTCCGCGCCTACAACGCGGTGGCCTATCTGCATGTCACGCCAAATGTAGACCGCGAAACGGTGCCGATCCCCTACAACCCAGACAAAGCCTTTGCGCTTTGGGACAAGGGTATCGAAGCCGGCGACCCTTTCTCGATGCATGCCTTCGGCAAGCGGCTCCTGCGAAAGAGCAGCACGCCCGAGGAAAAGCAGCGCGGCTATGACCTGCTGAGCCGCGCTGTCGAGCTTGGCCATACTTATTCGATGAACGAGCTTGGCTATTTCTTTCTATGGAGCGGCGATGAACTGGCGCAGCCGGAACGCGGGCTAACATACCTTGAGGCTTCCGCCGGGCGCGGCGACATCTATGGCACAGCCAATCTGGGCTATGTCTACCGCGATGGCGGCGCCGGCAAACCTGTGGACAAGGAAAAGGCCCGCGCCCTGTTCGCCGAGGCTGCCCAGTTGGGCCACCCTCATGCCCCGGGTGAGATCGGCCGGATGATCATGAACGGCGACCTGCCCGGCAGCGATGCCGCCGAGGCGCTGGAATGGTATGACATGGGGCTTTCCCGCGGCGACGCCTGGGGTGGTGCCAATGGCGCCTGGGTGGCGCTGAACCGGCTGTCTGACCGCGTCCCGGCCCATGCCGCCGCGGCCCGGGCCGGCAAGGCGATGGCCCTGAATGACCCGGATGCGCGGGCAGCGGCACGGGAGCTGCTGGCGGGGATGACCAAAGCGGACATCTCAGCCGCGACCCAGTCCGTCCTGCGCGGGCTCGGGTCAAGCATTGCCGTTGACGGCCAGTTCGGCCCAGCCTCACGCAAAGAACTGGCAGATTGGGCCCGCGAGGCGGGACTGCCCGCAACCGTGCCTGAGGACGCCGTTGATCAATTGCGGCTGGCAGCGCAGGTTCATTTCGCTCTGAACCCGATCCGCCAGGACCTGTTCTGAACAAACAAGCGCCCGGTTCGAACCGGGCGCCCGCAGCCTCTTCAGGCTTCTTCTTCCTCGTTCTCCACATGCGCCACCCGGGCGCCTGCTTTGTTGGACGTCACCACCCCCAGCGACTTCAGCTTGCGGTGCAGCGCCGAGCGCTCCATGCCAACGAAGGAGGCGGTGCGGCTGATGTTGCCGCCAAAGCGGTTGATCTGGGTCAGCAGGTATTCGCGCTCAAACGCCTCCCGCGCCTCGCGCAGCGGCAGCGTCGCCAGCGCGCCGGACAGCACCACCCGGCCTTCCTCCTGCGGCTTTTCTTCCTCGCGCGGCAGATCCTTGGCCTCGATCGGGCCGCTGCCGTCGCCCAGGATCAGCACCCGCTCCACCAGGTTCTTCAGCTGCCGAACGTTGCCTGGCCACAGCATGGTCTGCATCAGCGCCACGGCCTCATCCGTCAGCTCGCGCAGCGGCAGGCCCTGGGCCTCATTGAACTGGGCGATGAAATGCTTTGCCAGAAGCGGAATATCCTCGCGCCGGTCAGCCAGCGACGGCACTGCAACCGGCACCACGTTCAGGCGGTGATACAGCTCCTGCCGGAAGGTGCCTGCCTCGATCTCCGCATCCAGATCCTTGTTGGTGGAGGACACAACCCGCAAGTCCACCTTGATCTTGTCCGATCCGCCGACCCGCTGGAACTGCTGATCCACAAGCACCCGCAGGATTTTGGACTGGGTGCCCAGCGGCATGTCGGCGACCTCGTCAAAGAACACCACGCCGCCATGGGCCTGTTCCAGCAGCCCCGGCTCCACCCCGCGTTCGGCGGATTCCCGGCCGAACAGAACTTCTTCCATCCGGTCCGGTTCAATGCTGGCGCAGTTCACGGTGACAAAGGGCGCAGAAGCACGGTTCGAATTGGCGTGGATAAAGCGGGCGGCTATTTCCTTGCCGCTGCCCGCCGGGCCGGTCAGCATCACCCGGCCGTTGGATTTGGTCACCTTGTCCAACTGGCCGATCAGCGTCCGGAACGCCGCCGAAGACCCGATCATCTCTGCCGGGCCGGTATCCTTGCGCTTCAGATCCGTATTCTCCCGGCGCAGGCGCGAGGTCTCCATCGCACGCCGGATCACCACCATCAGCTGGTCGATGTTGAACGGCTTCTCGATGAAGTCATAAGCCCCCTGCTTGATCGCAGCGACCGCGATTTCAATGTTGCCGTGGCCGGAGATGATCACCACCGGAATATCCGGCGTGTCCCGCTTCACCGCCTTCAGAATGTCGATCCCGTCCATCTGGCTGTCCTTCAGCCAGATATCCAGGATCATCAGGGCAGGCTGGGCCGCCTCCAGCTGAGCCATGCATTCGTCGGAACTGCCCGCCTTGCGGGTGGCATAGCCCTCATCCTCCAGAATGTCCGAGACCAGTTCGCGGATGTCGCGCTCATCATCTACAATCAGAATGTCACTCATGTCAGACCTGCTTTCACTGTGCTCTTGTTAGGCGCCGCCGCTTTTTGGGCTGCGGCGGGAAGGCGGATCACCGCCATTGCGCCGTTATGCGCGTGTCCCTCAAACACCGGGGCGTCTTCCAGCGTCAGCGTGCCCCCGTGCTCTTCGATTATTTTCCTGACGATCGGCAGCCCCAGCCCGGTGCCCGCATCCCGCGTGGTCACATAAGGCTCAAACAGCCGCGCCCGGTCTTCCGGAAGACCGATACCATTGTCGGCAATCCGGACTTCATAGGCATTGCCTGCCTGTTGTGCCGACACCCGGATTTCCGGAACCAGCCCATCCGGGGCGCCCTTTTGCTTCAGGCTTTCAATGGCTTCGCCTGCGTTCTTGATCAGATTGGTCAAAGCCTGGCCAATCATTGTTGAGTCCAGATCCGACAGCATCTCTGCCTTTGGCAAATCCGCTGTGATCCGGACATCCGGCTGGCCCTGCTGCTGCAGGATCACCGCATCCCGCACCAGTTTGACCAGATCCTCCTCGCGCCGTTCCGGTTCCGGCATGCGGGCGAATTTCGAAAACTCATCGACGATCCTGCGCAGGTCATTGGTCTGGCGCACGATCACTTCGGTCATCGCCTGCAGCTGATCGCTGTTCTCCTCGCCCAGCTTGGGCGCAAACTTGCGCTTGATGCGCTCGGCGCTCAGCTGAATGGGGGTCAGCGGGTTCTTAATCTCATGCGCAATCCTGCGGGCCACATCGCCCCAGGCCGCCATACGCTGGGCACTGACAAGGTCTGTCACGTCATCAAAGGCCACCACATAGCCTTCCAGGCCGCCTTCTTCGGAGCGCCGCGGCGACATTCGGACTAGAAGGTTTTCCAGCTGTCCCTGCCGGGTCACTTTCACCTCTTCCTGCACCACCTCGGCGCCGGTCTCGATCAGCTCCGCAAACAGCGGCCCGAATTCCGGTACAGCGACTGCCAACGCCAGCGACTGCTGATCCTCCTGCCAGTCCAGCAGCCGTTCAGCGGACCGGTTCACAAAGGTCACCCGCCCGTCGGCATCCAAGCCAACAACCCCGGAAGTCACGGAGGACAGCACAGAGTCGAAAAGCCGCCGCCGCCGCTCGATCTGGCGGGTATTCTCGATCAGCCGCCCGTGCTGCGCCTTAAGCTCCTTGGTCATCTGGTTAAAATATTCACCCAACAGGGCGATTTCGTCACCATCCCGCTCAACAGGAACCTGCACATCCAGATTGCCGGCCCCGACACGCTGCGCCGCAACTGTCAGCCGCCCCACCGGACGCGACAGACGCTCCGCAAACCACATCCCCAGCCACATCGCCGCGAGGATCAGGATCACCGCAAAGCCGAGGTAAAGCAGAGCAAATTCAAACAGAACCCTTCCCCGCTCGCTCTCGAGCTGATGGTACAGGTGGGCAGTTTCCTGGGTGTCATCCAGCAGGTTCAGCAGTTCGCCATCCACATCGCGGCTGATGTAGAGGAAGCGGTCGACAAAGGCGTTCAGGCGCACCAGCGCACGGAACTCGCTGTTGTCCCAATCCTCGATCAGCATCAGGCCATCCTCGCGGGCGGCGGCGATCTGGCGATCGCTGGGCTTTTCAAAATCGAACTCATAGGACCGCTCGCCGCGGGCGCGGATCAGCCCCGCACTGTCGACGATATAGGCCTCACGCAGCCCCCGCTGGACCTGCAGCTGCCCCTGCGCCAGCACTAGCCGCAGTTCGGCATCATTAATGAAGAAACTGCGCGACCGGCTGTTGTCGAGGTAACGCGCCAGCGCGAGGGCATCTTCGGTCAGGTCACCCTTTTGCTGCGACTGATAGGCCTCGGCAGCCTCCAGCGAGCTGCCGATCACCTGACGCACCCGCTGCGAGAACCAGCCCTCAAGCCCCACGTTGACCGTTAGCACCGCGAAGACCGCGACAATGACGGTGGGAATCAGCGCCAGGAAGCCGAATGCCCCAATCAGCCGCAGATGCAGCCGGGAACCCGCCGACTTTGAGCGCCGCGCCGCGAACAGCCGCACGATCTGGTTCATCACCAGGGCTGCAATGGTCAGGATGTAAACCAGATCGGCCAGCAGAATCAGCCGCAGCGGTCTGGACGAAGCGCCTTGCCCGAACGGGCCGATAATCAGGAATGTTGCCAAGGCCAGAACGGGGCCCAGCAGAACCAGGCCAATGGTCCCGATATTGCGCGCCCGGCGGGTTCTCCGCCACCGGTCCAAGGCCGCAAACGGCCCGTATGCCGCCCTCAGATGTGACTTATGCGCCACTTACTGCCCTCATCCTGATGTGCGACTCTTTGCGAGTCACCGCCATATCTCGTGGTCCTGCCTAGGAAAATTACAGCAAGGCCACATTTCTGTGGCGATATTACATCAGTTTGCGGCGGCGTGTCACCTCAATATCCAGATCGGTGATCTTCTTACGCAGGGTATTCCGGTTGATCCCCAGCAAATCCGCGCATTTCGCCTGGTTGCCGCCAGTTGCCGCCAGGGCAATCTCGATCAGCGGCGTCTCCACCTCGCGCAGCAGCCGCATGTACAGGCCCGGCGGCGGCAGCATGTCCCCGTGCAGGTCGAAATACCGCTGCAGATGGCGGCCAACTGCTTCTGACAGCTTCTCATTGGCAAATCCTGGCACGGCCGGCTGCGGTCCGGCTTGCGGGCCCAGAACAGCTTCAGCGTCAGCCTGGGTGATCTCTTCGCTGCGCGAGGTCAGCGCCAGCCGGCGGACGGTGTTTTCAAGCTGCCGCACATTTCCGGGCCAGGCAAAGCGCCGCAGCACTTCCCGTGCAGCTTCGCTCAGCTCCCGGTGCGGCGCGCTGTCGTTCTCGGCCTTGATCAAGAAATGCTCCGCCAGCAGCGGTATGTCCTCCACACGCTCCCGCAGCGCCGGGACATGGAGCTCCGACCCGCAGATGCGGTAATAGAGATCCTGGCGCAGAGCGCCGCTTTCCATGGCGGCGGTCAGGTCCTTCTGGCTGGAGGCAATGAACCGCGGCGCGTGATCGCCAGGAACATCCATCATCCGGACCAGCCGCGCCTGCGCTTCCTCCGGCAGGTCCGCCAGTTCATCAATGACCAGGGTGCCGCCCTTGACTTGCGCCAGCAACCGGGAGGGGCCTTCCAGCGCGATCAGATCTGCCGCATCCGCATGCACAAACGGCAATGTCCGCCGGTCTGAAAAGTCATGAATTGCCTGCACAATCAGAGACTTGCCGGTTCCGCTTTCGCCAGTGATCAGCAGCGGCAGATCAGTGTTCATCACCCGTGCAATCAGCCGGTACAGCGCCTGCATCACTTCGCTGCGGCCGATCAAAGGCAGCTCTTCGGGGCGTTCCTTTGAATCGGAACGCGGCGTCGGCGCCACCCGCTTGGCCGAAAGCGCCTTGGCCGTGCGCTTCATCAGTTCCGGCAGGTCAAAAGGCTTGGGCAGGTAGTCGTAGGCCTCCGCCTCCTCAGCCTTGATCGCCGTCATGATGGTGTTCTGCGCCGAGATCACGATCACCGGCAGCCCGGGCCGGTCGGCCTGGATCTTGGGCAGCATCTCCAGCCCGTTCCCGTCCGGCATCATCACGTCCGAGATAACGACATCGCCCTTGCCCTCGCCGACCCAGCGCATCAGCGTAGTCAGCGAGGATGTGGCATGCACCTTGCAGCCCGCGCGGGTCAGCGCCTGGGTCAGAACAGTGCGGATGGTGCGGTCGTCGTCAGCGACCAGAACAGTGCCGTCCATTGATCAGCTCTCCTGCGGTTTTGCGTCACGCGGCACGCGCGACAGCGACAGACGGAACACCGTGCGCCCGGGAACCGAGCTCACGGATATCCAGCCATTATGCTCCGAGACGATCTTGCTCACCAAAGCAAGGCCCAGCCCGGTGCCGTTCTCCCGGCCCGACACAAACGGGTCGAAAATGTCATCCTTGATCTTGTCCGGCAGGCCCGGCCCGTCGTCGGCGATCTCGATCTGAAGGGGCAGCAGCTTGCCGGTTCCGTCGCTGCGGCGCAGCCGGAAAGAATGTTCATAGAAAGTGCGGATATGAATGGTTCCACCTTTTGGATCAGCCGCTTCCGAGGCGTTCTTCAGCAGGTTTAGCACCACCTGCAGCAGCTGGTCCGCATCCCCCCAGGCCATCGGCAAGGAGGGGTCGTATTCCTCGGTGATGGTCATATGGGCACCGAACCCCAAGAGTGCTGAGCGCCGTGCACGGTCCAGCACATCGTGGAGGTTCACCGGCTTGAAATCCGGCTCGGTCAGGTTGCCGAACTGCTCCACTTGCTCCAACAGCTTCACGATACGGCGGCTCTCGCTGACGATCAGGTCGGTAAGTTCCAGGTCCTCAGGCCCCAGCCCCATGCTCAACAGTTGCGCCGCGCCTGTAATACCAGCCAGCGGGTTCTTGATTTCATGTGCCAGCATCTCCGCCATGCCGATGGCCGAGGCCGCGGCGGATTTGGCGGAATGGGTCTGGGTCATCCGCCCCGCCAGCTCCCGCGGGGTGACCATCAGCAGCATCACCCCCTCCTGCCCCTGCAGCGAGGCGATCTGCACCCCGCATTGCAGCGGCGCGCGGCTGCCGGAGCCCACGTCTATGTCATTCACGAACAGCGGCGTGCCCTGCACGCGGGCGCGGGCAAAGGCCTCCTCGATCGGCGCGTCAATCGCCAGCGTATCCCAGACCGGCTGCCCCAGCAGCGCCTTGCGGGAGGTATTCAGGAAACCCTCGCCAGCGGCGTTCACATCAGCAATCTTGTCCCAAGCGTCGATCAAAAAGGCCGGCACCGGCAAAGAGGCCCACAGAGCAGCGCTGTCCATCATGCGGCGGCCTCCGGTCTTTGTGCGCTCAGCGCCTCCGGCAACAGGGCCAGCACATCTTGCGGGTTCTTCTCCGTCAGCACTGCGCGGCGCATGGCGGGGCCGGTTCCAGCCTCATCCATGTACCAGCCCAGATGCTTGCGCGCGACGCGTACACCCAGGTCCTGCCCGTAGAAGTCGAGCATTGCCCGGTAATGATCTGAAACCATTGAGATAAACGCTTCCCCCTCCGGGATCTCCGGCGCCAGTGTGCCCCACAGATGATGGGCAACCTCTGCCAGCAGCCAGGGCTTTCCTTCGGCGCCGCGCCCGATCATCACGCCATCGGCGCCCGACAGTTCCATCGCCTGCCGCGCAGTCGCGGTATCAACGATGTCGCCATTGGCCAGCAGCGGCACAGTCACCGCGTCCTTAACCGCCCGGATCGCCGCCCAATCCGCCGAGCCCTTGTAGAACTGGCAGCGGGTGCGCCCGTGGATCGTCACCATCTGCACCCCGGCCTCGCAGGCGCGGCGGGCCACATCCGGGGCATTCAGGCAGTTGTCGTCCCAGCCAAGCCTTGTCTTCAGCGTAACTGGCACATCCACGGCATCCACAACGGCCTCAATCAGCTTCAGCGCATGGTCCGGCGTCTTCAGCAAGGCAGAGCCGGAATAGCCGTTTGTCACCTTCTTGGCTGGGCAGCCCATGTTGATGTCGATGATCCGCGCGCCCTGCCCGGCGACCTGCTTCGCGGCCTCGGCAATCCAGTATTCGTCACGCCCCGCCAGCTGCACCGCGGTGTTCTCCACATCCGCGCTCAGCTCGGCCCGCTCGCGCACGCCGGGCTTGGCCTGCACCATCTCCTGGCTTGCCACCATCTCGCTCACCATCAGCCCAACGCCAAAGGAGCGGACCAGATCCCGGAACGGCCGGTCGGTGATTCCCGCCATCGGCGCCAGGGCGATGGGCGGGGACATGGAGGTGGTTCCAAGCGTGAAGGACAACTGCCTAATCCTTGTGCAACTGAGTGGTTTTTACCCGAAGCTTCTGCTATGCAGCAATGAATTGCGCCTCTGCAAGCGGTTGCCGCACCTCATTTGCCTATTTTTTAATCACATTCCGCCGGGTGATTGCCACTTCCCGCGCCACCTCATAAACAATGCGGGAACTTCCGCACGAGGACCGCATGACCACAGCCGCCCTGATCGTCGCCGCCGGCCGCGGCACCCGCGCAGGCGGCGGCATGCCCAAGCAGTGGCGCCCTCTGAAGGGCCGACGGGTGATTGACTGGACACTGGAAGCCTTTGCGAATGCTGGCGTGGACCTCACGGTGCTGGTACTGTCACCGGATGACACCGCCGCCTGGGAGGAATTCTCCGGCAATCCCGGCCTGATCCTCGCCGAAGGCGGCGCTGAACGCGCAGCCTCGGTCCTGAACGGGCTGAGGGCGCTGCAGCCGCAGGGCGTGGACAAGGTGCTGATCCACGACGCTGCCCGGCCCTGCGTCAGCACAGAGCTGATCCGCCGCATTCTCAATGCCTTGGACAACGGACCTGCCGCGGCCCCGGCGCTCACGGTGACCGACGCGCTATGGACCGGCTCGGCGGGCTCCGTCACCGGCACTCAGGACCGCAGCGGACTGTTCGCCGCGCAAACGCCGCAGGGGTTCCGCTATCAGGACATTCTGACGGCGCACCTCGCCCATCCGGGCGGAGCGGCGGATGACGTGGAGGTTGCGCGCGCTGCAGGGCTTGACGTCCGCATCATTCCGGGGGAGCCGGACAACATCAAAATCACCCGCCCCGAGGATTTCACCCGGGCGGAACGCATTCTGGGAGCAGACATGGATATCAGGCTTGGCAACGGCTACGACGTGCACCGGTTCGGCCCCGGCGACAGCGTGATCCTTTGCGGGGTGGAGATTCCGCATGAAAAGACCCTGCAGGGCCATTCCGACGCGGATGTAGGTATGCACGCGGTGACCGACGCCATCTATGGCGCTCTGGCACAGGGCGACATCGGCCAGCATTTCCCGCCCTCGGACCCGCGGTGGAAAGGCGCCGCCAGCGAGATTTTCCTGCGCCACTCCGCCAACCTGGCGCGCGAGATGGGGTTCACCCTGTCGAACGTCGACTGCACTCTGGTCTGCGAATACCCCAAGGTTGGTCCCCACGCTGCCAGGATGCGTGCCGTGATGGCAGAGATCCTCGGCATCGACGCAGACCGCGTCTCGATCAAGGCCACCACCTCCGAACGCCTCGGCTTCACCGGCCGCGGCGAGGGCATCGCCGCCCTCGCCACCGCAGCGCTGGTGAAACCATGAAGAGATCGCGTCTGGCCTTGCTGATCGGCACCGTGGGCGGCATCGGCTACCTGCGCCCTGCACCCGGCACCTGGGGCTCGCTTGCCGCCCTTCCCATGGCCTATGCGCTGCACCAGCTGGGCGGGTTCCTGCTGCTGGCGCTGGCCACCGTGATTTGCATGGTGGTGGGCGTCTGGGCGGCAGAGGCGATGACCCGCAACCGCGAGAACATGGACCCCTCGGAATTTGTGCTGGATGAGGTCGCAGGCCAGTTCACCGCGCTCTGGGCCGTGTCCTATCCGGCCTGGGCCCATGATATCGAGATCACCGCGCTGTGGCCGGGCTGGATTGCCGCCTTTGTGCTGTTCCGCCTGTTCGACGTCTGGAAACCCGGCCCCGTCGGCTGGGCCGACCGCCAGAAGGGCGCAACCGGGGTGATGATGGACGACGTGGTCGCCGGAATCATGGCCGCCATCGGTGTTGCCGCGCTGGCCTTCCTGTCCCACAGCGTATTGGGAATGTGAGCATGGACACGGGTGAGCTGATCAGACGCGCAACGGACGCAGGCATCACCATCGCCACCGCCGAAAGCTGCACCGGCGGCATGATCGCCGCAGCGCTGACGGACATTCCGGGGTCTTCCTTTGTGGTCGACCGCGGCTTTGTCACCTATTCCAACGCCGCCAAGATGCAAATGCTGGGGGTGAAGGCAGAAACTCTGGACGCCGTGGGCGCCGTCAGCGAGGAGGTCGCCGCCGAAATGGCCGAAGGTGCGGTGCGGAACGCTGGTGTCAGCCTGGCCGTCTCCGTTACCGGCATTGCCGGCCCCGGCGGATCGGAGTTCAAGCCCGAAGGCCGCGTCTGCTTTGGCCTGGCGCGCGCAGGCCTGCCCGCCAGGACGGAAACCGTGGAATTCGGCGCCATCGGCCGCGCCAATGTCCGCACCGCTACCCGCGACCATGCGCTGGAGCTGCTGGCACAGGCCATTTCCCAAATCGAACGCGAAACGGGCAGCTGACCCGCTGCGGCGCTCATTTTTTCAGCACTTGCAAAAAAGCCCCGTTTTTGTGCGCCCTCCGCACCTCTGCCGCTTTTTTCTGCGCAGGCTTTCCGCTTTCTCCTGATCCAACCGGTTTTTGAGGGGAAGGAACAATCGGATGAACGGAGCGGATACCGCATGGATCATTGTGGCCACGGCCCTGGTCCTCTTTATGACACTGCCAGGGCTGGCCCTGTTCTATGGCGGGCTTGTGCGTGCCCGCAATGTGCTCAGCGTCTTCATGCATTGCTACGCCATTGCCTGTTTGATGAGCGTTCTGTGGCTGGCGTTCGGCTACACCATTGCCTTCGGAAGCAGCACCTCCGGTATCTGGGGCGGCCTGGACAAGATGTTCCTGAACGGGGTCACCGCCGACAGCCTGTCGGGCACCCTGCCCGAGGTTCTGTTCTTTGCCTTCCAGATGACCTTTGCCATCATCACGCCCGCGCTGATCGTCGGCGCCTATGTGGAGCGGGTGGGCTTCGGCTTCGTGCTGGTGTTCTCCGGCCTCTGGATGCTGTTCTGCTATGCGCCGGTGGTGCACTGGATCTGGGGCGGCGGCTTCCTGGCAGACGGCGGCATTTTCGGCGACACCGGGGTCAAGGATTTTGCCGGCGGCATCGTGGTGCATGAAACCGCAGGCCTGGCCGCGCTGATCATCGCCTTCTTCCTGGGCCCGCGCAAAAACCGCAGCATCCCGCCACACAACCCCGGCTATGTGATGATCGGCGCCGCGATGCTGTGGGTCGGCTGGTTCGGCTTCAACGGCGGCTCGCAGCTGGCCGCTGACGGGGGCGCGGCGATGGCGCTGACCGTGACCCATATCTCCGCTGCCACCGCGTCGCTCAGCTGGGCGCTGTGGGAAAAGATCAAATACGGCAAGGCCTCGCTCGTGGGCCTGGTGACCGGCACCATTGCTGGCCTCGCCTCGATCACCCCGGCCTCCGGCTTTGTCGGCCCGGTGGAAGCGCTGATCATCGGTGCCGTTGCCGGCGTGCTGTGCCAGGAGGCGGTCAACCTGATCCGCAACAAGATGCAGATCGACGACACTCTCGACGTCTTTGCCGTGCACGGCGTCGGTGGCATCTTCGGCACCATCATGATCGCCGTTTTCGGCGCCGGCGCCTGGGCCGCACAGCTGGGCGCGCTGGCCATCGTCGGCATCTTCACCGTGGTTGTGACCATCGTGCTGGTGAAAGTCACCGCCGCAATCACATCGCTGCGCGTGGATCTTGAAAGCGAGACCAACGGCCTCGATCTCTCAGTTCACGGTGAGCGCGCATACGACATGAACAGCTGACCCCGGCTATGACGAATGCCACCACTCACGGCAGACGGTGCGTATTTTGCACCGGACGGGTCCCCTCGGGGACCCGTTTTCGTTTCAGGTCAAAGGGGTTAGCAGCCAGGCCTGTTCCAGCGCGTTGCAGCGCTCGCCGACCCGGCCCTCAGCCGCGCGCTCTTCGATCAGAGTGATGCCGTGGCTGTCCTGATACAGCGCCCGCACAGCTGATCCCGGCACCGAAAACGGCGGCCCGTCCATCAGGGACTGGTCGTAATCGAACCCGATCAGGAGCTGCCTTGCAGTGCCGGTGATCCGGTTCAGATACGCGGCATAGGCCTGCCGGTCCTGTGGCTTCACCGCAACCAGCGCCGCCCGGTCATAAACCGCATCAACCTTATCGAGATGCGCTGGGGTAAGGGCAAAGAAATCGCCTGCGTAAAGGGTCAGATCGCCCAACTGAAAGCGGGTTAGCCCATCTTCTTGCGTGACTTCAGGGGTCAGCCCTAGCCGTGCAAACACTTCCTCCACCGCGCCCTGATTAAACTCGACACCGGTCACATGCAGCCCCTTGGAAAGCAGCCAGTCCAGATCCAGCGCCTTGCCGCAGAGCGGAACAAACACGGATTGGCCCGCCTCCAGATCAAGCAAGGGAAAATGCCGCGTCAGCAAGGCGTTGGGCGCCGCTTCGTGAAACCCGATCCGGTTCTCGCGCCAGCGCGCCTGCCAGAATTCCTGTTCCATCGCGGCTTTCCCTTCTACTGGAATTTTCTGTTTCCAGCTGGTGATACAACTTCAAGCGCACTTGAGGTCAAGAGGTATCCCGGCCGCTGAACCTCAGCCGTACAGCTCCGCCGCACGGCGCTCGAACGCACGCACGATGCGCTGCATCGCCTCGTTGAAGACCACCCCGATGATGCCCTGCAGCACCGCATTTTTGAACTCGAAATCGACAAAGAAGTCGACGTCGCAGCTGCCGTCCTCGCGCGGGGTGAAGATCCAATGGGATTTCATGTAGCGGAACGGGCCGTCCAGATACTCTGTATCGATCTTTCTCTCGCCCGGATAAAGGGTTACCCGGCTGCCGAACCGTTCGCGGAAGACCTTGAAGGAGATCACCAGATCCGCCTCCATCACCTCTGAATCGCCCAGCGGCGCGCGGCTGCGGATGCGGGCGGCAGCGCACCAGGGCAGGAATTTCGGGTACTGCGCGACATCGGCCACCAGATCGTACATCTGCTGCACCGTATAGGGCATCTGGCGGGTTTCCGAGTGTGTGGGCATCTGTCCGCTGATTTTCTGCTACAATTACCGGGCGTCATGTCCTATGTACGCGCGGGAAATTCAAGGGGGCAGCCATGTCACAGCGTCCATATGTCATTGATGTGATGATCTCGGCCAAGGCAATCGCCGCGCGGATCGAGGAGCTTTGCGAGGAAATCCAGAAGGAATTCGGCAATACCGACAAGCTGGTCGTGGTCGGCCTGCTGCGCGGCAGCTTCGTGTTCATCGCTGATCTGGTGCGCGAGCTGGATCTGCCGATCGAGGTCGATTTCCTGGAGGCGTCCTCTTACGGAGACTCGATGGAGAGCAGCCGGGAAGTGCGTATTCTCAAGGACTTGCGCGGCGCCATAGAAGGGCGCGACGTCCTGGTTGTCGAAGACATCGTCGACACTGGCCACACGCTGAACCATGTTACCCACCTGCTGCAAAGCCGCAATCCGGCGCGTCTGAAATCGATTGCGCTCTTGGACAAGCCGTCGCGGCGCGAGGTGGATTTCCGCTCTGATTGGGTAGGCTTTGAAATCCCCGACGAATTTGTTGTCGGCTATGGCATCGACTATGCGCAGCGCAACCGGAACCTGCCGCATATCGGCAAAGTGCGTTTCACCGACGAGGGCTGAAACGGCCAAAAACCGGGGGTGACATGCGTGCCCCCCCTGTGCACCGCCCGTACACCCGCTGACGCCATTTCGGTACCGGGGTGCCACAGAAATCACAAGTCTGCACGGCGACGGGAACCGGCGAATGCCCGCTGGTTCCCGCCCGCCAGCCAGCAGTTTCCGGCGCAACATATTTGCCTTTTCCCCGCGCCTGCCCCATGTGACTCTCAAACGCAGAGATCACGGGAGATCCGCAATGCAGAAGGTATTGACCGCAGCAGCGGCTGCCGCCATGACCCTTACCCTTGCTCCCGCAGCCAGCCATGCGGGGCCGCCGAAATGGGCGCCGGGACACAGCAAGAGCGCAGCCCATTATGCGCCGGGCCAGGTCAAGAAACGGCACCACCGCAAGCACAGCCATGATCACGGTCATGACCACGGCCGCATTCGCGGGGACGACTGGGTCTATATAGACGACTACGGCCGCTGGGGGCTGAACCCGCCGCGCGACGGGCACCGCTATGTGCGTCAGGGCGACAAGATCTTTGAGGTCGTCAAGGATACCCTGGCGATTATCGGCGCTGTGGCCGTTGTTGATGCGCTGACCAACTGACGCTCAGCCAAGCAAGTTTCTGAGCGTGTGCAGAAAAATCCCGGCCCCGGCCGGGATTGCTGCGTCAGGGAAATCGAAATCCGGGTTGTGCAGCTGCGGCTGCGTCTCGCCGGAGCCCAGCCAGAACATCGCCGCCTTTGCGTGCTTGCCGAACTGGCCGAAATCCTCCGACCAGCGCTGCGGATAGTCCCGCATCTGCGCCGGATGGCCTGCCGCGCTGCAGGCGTCCTGCAGAATCTCCACTGCCTCAGGGTGGTTGGTGCAGGCGTCAAAGACGTCATCGAATTCGATCGAGACCCCCAACCCTTCCGACGCGCAGACCTGCTCCGCCAAGGCGGTGGCGGCGGCGATCAGCTGTTCCATGCGGGCGTCAGTGACAGTGCGCAGGGTGGCCCAGACCTCTGCCTGCCCGGGCGCGATGCCGAAGGTGGCCTCGCCCAGCTTGGCGTGGGTCAGGGTGACCAAGGCGAATTCCGGTCCCAGATCACCGCCACTGCCCAAAGCAACAAGGCCCGGCAGCAGCCGGGCGATGGCACCGGCAGGGGACACCCCGTCCTGCGGCACGGCAGCGTGGGAGGTCTTGCCGGTCAGCTTGATCCGCATGCCCCGCGACGCGCAGTTTGCAGGGCCGGAGCACAAGGCCACCTGCCCCGCGGGCAGTCCCGGCAGGTTGTGCAGAGAGAAAGCATAGTCCGGGGCAATCTGCGTGAAAGCCGGATCGGCAATCACCGCTGCTGCGCCCTTGCCGGTTTCCTCGGCGGGCTGGAACAGCAGCACGGCGCGGCCCTTTGCTGGGCGCTGCGCCGCCAGTTGCTCTGCCAGCGCCGCCACCATCGTCATATGGCCGTCATGACCGCAGAGATGGCCGCGGCCAGCGTGGGTGGAGCGGTAGGGCTGATCCGATAGTTCCTCGATCGGCAGCCCGTCGAGTTCGCAGCGGATCAGGACCGTGGAGCCGTCCGCCCTGCCCTCATAGACCGCCGCAACACCGTGGCCGCCAAGCCCGGTCAGCAGCTGGTCGGGCTGATGCTGGCGCAAGTAGTCCGCCACCATGACAGCGGTCTTTTCCTCGGCGCCGGAGACTTCGGGGATCTGATGCAGGGCGTGGCGCAGTTGCGTCAGCTGCGCCAGACGCTCCGGCGTCATGCCAGGCCAAGCTTCTTGTTGCGGGCCTCGCGCAGGCGGGCGAAGTCGTCGCCTGCGTGGTAGGAGGAGCGGGTCAGCGGCGTGGCCGAGACCATCAGGAAGCCCTTGCCATAGGCGGCTTTCTCGTAGGTCTTGAACTCCTCCGGCGTCACGAAGCGGTCCACCGCGTGGTGCTTGGGTGTCGGCTGCAGATACTGGCCGATGGTCAGGAAATCGATGTCGGCGGCGCGCATGTCGTCCATCACCTGTTTCACCGCCTGCGCGTCTTCGCCCAGGCCGACCATGATGCCGGATTTGGTGAAGACCGACGGGTCCAGCTCCTTAACCCGCTGCAGCAGGCGCAGGGAGTGGAAGTAGCGTGCGCCTGGGCGGACCTCAGGGTACAGGCCCGGCACGGTTTCCAGGTTGTGGTTGAAGACGTCGGGCTTGGCCTCGACCACCAGTTCCAGCGCGCTGTCATCGCATTTGATGAAATCGGGCGTCAGGATCTCAATCGTGGTCTTGGGGCTGCGGTGGCGCACGGCGCGGATGGTCTGGGCGAAATGCTCGGCGCCGCCATCCTCCAGGTCGTCGCGGTCGACGGAGGTGATCACCACATGGTTCAGGCCCAGCTTCTGCACCGCATGGGCAACCCGGCCCGGCTCAAACGCGTCCAGCGCGTCGGGGCGGCCGGTGGCAATGTTGCAGAAGGTGCAGCCGCGGGTGCAGATCTCGCCCATGATCATCATAGTGGCGTGGCCCTGGCTCCAGCATTCGCCGACGTTGGGGCAGCCCGCTTCCTCGCACACCGTGGTCAGCTGGTTGTCGCGCATGATCTTGTGCGTTTCGGCATAGCCCTTGCCGCCCGGCGCCTTGACCCGGATCCAGCTTGGCTTCTTGGGCTGAGCGTTGTCGGGACGATGCGCCTTTTCGGGGTGGCGCTGCTCCGGGATCTTTAGGTCTCTCACGTGGAATTTCCCTTCCGGCCTCTGGCTTCTGAGCGGGTGTACCATAGCTGATGTGGCTTGGCACGGGCATATCGTCAACCCTGCCTTGCGGCCTGATCATGGCTTGCGCCGCCGTATACAGGTGCCGTTTTCCTTTGCCAAAGCGCCGCATCGCCGCACATAGTCTAGCTGTGCAGGGCAAACGCACGGTTAAACGGTTCAGGTAATCAGTACAGGGAGGGCGTGATGGCCAAGGAGCTGGAGAAGTTCAAGGCGGAGCACAAGAAGCTGGCTGCGGGCACCAAGAAATTCACCACCGCCGAGGGCGACAAGATCAAGAAACGGATCGGGATTTCGCTGGGCAATGCCTGGGAGGGCGAGGATTATTTCCGGGAAAGCCTGGCCAAGGCGCGGGCTGACGGGGTGACCTCCGGCAAGATGGCGGATTTTCAGAAGAACAAGCACTTCAAGGACGGCATGACCACCTGGAACAAGTCGGTGGACATTCACCAGGGCGAAGTCGACGCGATGAAGGGCTTCTGCACGGAGGCCAAGGCGCACCTGGCCAAGATGAATAAACTGGCCGCGGATATCGATAAGGACCTGAAAAAGCGGTCCAAGACCTCCGCCTCGAAGAAGGACATCGAGGCGCTGCAGGGCGCGCTGGCCAAGGAGGTTGCCGAGGTCAAGAAGGCCTCGGAATACGAGGGCAAGCTGAACGCGATGCAGAAGCTCTATGCGGCGAATTTCCAGAAGAACGTGGCCAAGATCATGAAGGAGTCGCCGGACAGCCATGACAAGAAGAAGGACGCGACAGAGCTGCCGCAGCTGCTGGTGGACCGCAACCTGAAGAAATACACCAACCAGGTCGGGGCGCTGGTGAAGGCGATCAACGCCCATTGCGTGTCGGCGATCGACAAGGCGGGCCAGGACCTCAAGGCGGCGGCGCCGGATCTGAAGGCGGCGGCGGCCAAGTTCAAGGATCTGAAGAAGATCAACGACCAGTACCAGGCCGTGAAGAAGAAGTTCCCGGGCGCGATCAACGACTCCAAGGACAAGAAGAAGCTTCTGGCGACGCTGAAGAAATTCAATGACCTCACCGCCGCGGCCGAGCGCAAGGTGCGCGGCACCACGGTGACGATCAAGAAGGCTGCGGCCTAGCGCCGCGCCCGGCGGCTGAAAGCAAGGACCGGCGGCCGGAACATGCCGCGATCCGCGCCTTGAAGGGCGCATCTGCGCCGCTTGCCGCGGCGCAGAAATATAACCTGCATCCTGGACTCATGGACGTGTTGATACCGGCTTAGAATCATTTTAATTCTGCGCGCCGAACGAGCAAACACCTTCAGGAGATTCAGAGATGAAAGCTGGCGTTAAGCTGCCCGACGTGACCTTCCGCACCCGCGTGCGCGACGAGTCGATCGAGGGCCCGAACCCGTTCCGCTGGGAAGACAAGACCACCGCCGACTATTTTGCAGGCAAGCGCGTTGTGCTGTTCTCGCTGCCGGGCGCCTTCACCCCGACCTGCTCCACCTACCAGCTGCCGGGCTTTGAAAAAGGCTTTGCCGACTTCCAGGCCGAGGGCATCGACGCGATCTACTGCATGTCGGTGAACGACAGCTTCGTGATGAACGCCTGGGCGCGCGCCCAGGAGCTGGAAAACGTGGAAGTGATCCCGGACGGCTCCGGCGAGTTCACCCGCAAGATGGGCATGCTGGTCGCCAAGGACAACCTGGGCTTCGGCAACCGCTCCTGGCGCTATGCGGCCATCGTCAACAACGGCGTGGTCGAAGCATGGTTCGAAGAGCCGGGCCTGTCCGACAACCACGGCGAAGACCCCTATGGCGTCTCCTCCCCGGAGACCGTGCTGAAGCATCTGAAAGAAGCCAAGGCAGAAGTCGCGGCCTAAACTGCGCTGCCATTTCCGGCATTTGAACGGGTCCGCGCAGCGGGCCCGTTTTCTTTCGCGGCGCGCTTCAGCCGATCATCTCTTCCTTTTGCGGGCTGGCCTCTCCGTAGAAGTCTGCCAGATGCTGCAGGGCGATGCGCAGCACAACCTTGCCCGACCGGGCCGGCCAGCCCAGTTTGCGCTCTGCGGTTTCCAGCCCTTCGAGGTGGCAGCAGCAGCGCAAGGCGATGTCGCTGAGGCCTGCCCCCAGTTTCTGCAGCGCTTCCGTCATCCGCTGGTGCGCTGCGGCGGCGGCCTGGTAGCTGGTACTGCGCATCGGGTGGCTGCCCTGGGCAGAATACAGCTCCTCCTGTGTCAGATGGCTGCTGATCTGCGCCAGTTCGAAATCCTCGCGCAGGCGCCTGCCTGCCCGCACCATCGGTAGCGTCCCAACCCGTGGTGTAGGAGGCCGCGCGCGAAGCCATTGGCTTAGCGCAGCGCGCGGCCGGGCTGGCGGCCACCGCGCATCTTCGTAGTCTGAGGTTGTTGAAGCCGATGACAACGAAGGAGAGCACGATGACCGAGACCATGATCGACCTTCCGGGGGTGATCGCCAAGAGTGATGACGCGGATTTCTTGCGTGAGCTGATCCAGGACGCCGCACAGCGGCTGATGGACATCGAAGT
>NZ_WLCM01000100.1 GCF_013317235.1 Leisingera sp. ANG59
CTCCTGCACCACGCTGTGGTCATACAGATCGAAGGTGCCAGCTACCGCCTGCGCAGCCATGCCGACCTCATACCCGAGCATGTCCGCGCCAACGCCCCGATCGCTCCCCCGCCTCCGCCGAAGCGCCGCGGGCGACCGCCAAAGACAAGGAATGGAGCCGCTGATCACTAACGCCGGCTGATCACCGGGACCGAGCAAGTGGGGAATTTTACTTCGGCACTTTTGGGGAAAATTGAAACGGCGTTGACATCTGGGACCGGCGCCGCCCGAAGACGCTGTTCTCCGGCCTGATGGCCTGCGGCTGCTGCGGCGGCGGCTTTGCCAAGATCTCCAGGGACAGCTTCGGCTGCTCCCCGGCGAGGAACAAGGGCGCCGCGGTCTGCAGCAACAAGCGCACGATCAAGCAGGCCGACCTGGAAGCCCGGGTTCTGGATGCGCTGGCGAACCACCTGATGGATCCGGATGCGGTGCAGGTCTTCTGCGAAGAATACACTGCCGAACGCAACCGGCTGAAGGCCGCAGCCGCCGGGAACCGCAAGGAAAAGGAACAGGCGCTCGCCCGTGCCAAGCGCGACCACCAGAAGCTGGTGGATGCGATCATCGCAGGCATTCCCGCAGATCAGGTGAAAGACCGGATGATCGAGCTGGACCCCGGTTTTGCAACTTTCCGTTCGCGAGGGGGATACCCCCTTCGATCCCCTCCTCGTCAGCTTGTTTTCGGCCTTCGCCTCTACAAGCTTCCTGCGGCCAGCAGCCTGCTGGACCCGCCCTACCGGGAGCGGGTGTCGCGGCTGATCAGGAGCCTTGGCACGGCCGAGGGCATGGAAGAGGCCAAGGAAGCGCTGCGCGCTTTGGTGGAGCGGATCGTGCTGACGCCTGCGGCGGAGGGCAC
>NZ_WLCM01000101.1 GCF_013317235.1 Leisingera sp. ANG59
CGCGGGGCGGGGGCGAGCTGCATGGGGCTACTCGGCGGCAAGCGCCAGCTGATCGGGCTGGGAGGCGACGAAAATGCGGGTGGCGTTGTCTTCGATATCGCGGCGGATACGGGAGATTACCGCTTCGAACCAGGTCAGCGCGGCGGAGGCAGGGATGGCAACGGCCATGCCGGCAGCAGTGGTCAGAAGCGCCTCCCAGATGCCGCCGGCCAGCAGGGCGGGGTCGGCCTTGGAGCCTGCGGCCTGCAGCGCCTGGAAGGCGGCGATCATGCCCAGAACAGTGCCGAGGAGGCCCAGGAGCGGCGCGATGGTGGCAATCAGCTCCAGCGCGCCGAGGCCGGTGGCGGCGCTGGCCAGATGCAGCTTGGCAACTCGCGCCGTTTCCTCGCGGGCGCGGTCCTCCGGCAGGCTGGCGGTAGCGGTGAGGGCGGCGGTCACGACTTTGGAGCGCACGCCGATGCGGTTCTGCACGATGGCAAGCGCGGCGGCGCGGTCGCCGCGTTCAAAGGCGGCTACGGCATCGGCGGCCTTGCCGCGGGACCAGGCGCCGATCAGGGCCAGCCGCCAGATCTTCCACAGGATCAGCGCCAGGGTGATGACAGACAGGGCAGCKATGGCCCAGATCGAGGGGCCGCCGTCGCGCAGGAATTTCAGAGCCTTGGCGGAGGCGCCAGTTGCGATTTGCGCCATTTCGGGTTGGGCGGGCAGCTCCGTGGCGGGTTGCGGTAGAGGGGAG
>NZ_WLCM01000102.1 GCF_013317235.1 Leisingera sp. ANG59
GACTTATACTGCATTGGAAACACTCAGGAGTTTCACAGCATGACCTATCAAACTGCCCAGCACGCCCCGGCCTCCGCCACGCTCCCTCCTGCGGCCGCCCCGGGCCGCAAGCCGCGGCTGGCGCTGATGGGCGAATTCAGCGCCGGCAAGAGCACTCTCACAAACCTGCTGGTGGGCGAGCAGCCTCTGCCCACCCGCGTCACCGCCACCCGCCTGCCGCCGGTCTGGATCTCTCACGGGCCCGAGGGCGCCCGCCTGACCGGCACCGATGGCAGCGAGACCCCGGTGCGGCTGGAGGATCTCGATGATGTGCCGCTGGAGACCACCGCGCTGATCCGCCTCACGCTGCCCGCCGAAGCGCTGGAGCTCTGCGATCTGATCGACATGCCAGGGATCTCCGACCCCAACATGCCGGCCAGCGTCTGGCAGAACCTGCTGCCGGAGGTGGACAGCGTGATCTGGTGCACCCATGCCACCCAGGCCTGGCGCCAGTCGGAGGCCGCCGCATGGGAGGAAATCTCCGCCCGGCTTGACGCCCCCAGCACCCTGCTGATCACCCATTTCGACAAACTCAAGACCCCGCGCGACCGCGACCGGGTGCTGCGCCGCGTGCAGAAGGAAACCGGTGGCGGCTTCAATGCGGTGTTTCCGCTGTCGCTCAGCCAGGCGCTGGCCGCGGGCGAGGACATGGA
>NZ_WLCM01000103.1 GCF_013317235.1 Leisingera sp. ANG59
AGCTCGGCGGGCTCTCATCCTTCAGATACTTCTTGATCGTGTTCCGCGATAATCCCGTCGCCCGCGCAACAGACCGGATGCTGCGTCCCTCAACCAATACCCATCGTCGGATCTTCGACACGCTTTCCATCAGTAACACCTGCTCTTTCCTCCGCACTTTTAGTGCGGATGTTAACGAAAACAGGTGGGTCAATTTTACTCGCTCATAACCCACCAAAGTGGGTCAATTTTGCACGCCGATTCACAATCTTGGTGTCGAACTCCGGAAAGCGGCGCTGATACTTGGCGATCAGAACCGGGTCAAAGGTCCCGTTCCGGTCGCGCGGAATGTCCAGAACCACCTTGCCGGTGTCGGTGGTCACGGTCTTCCGGCTGCTGCCATTGCGTCGATTGGCGGGCTGGTTCTGGCCTTCAGGCGGCTCCTGCGCGCGCTCTTCGTAAGCACCCGATTTCTACCGCGGGGGCTGGTCCTTGACGCGTGCGATGATGTCGGGATCGTCGACGGAGTCTTGTAAGAAGTCGTTCCAGCGCTCCGGCGAACGCCGGGCGTCCGCGAGCATGTCCTTCAGTTCGCAGATGCCATCGTCGGTCAGCGTCGTGATGTATTTGTCTTGCCCGATCTGAACGCTGACGATGCTGCCGTAGGACAGGTTGTCGTCGTTGCTCACGATGGCTTCGAGAAGT
>NZ_WLCM01000104.1 GCF_013317235.1 Leisingera sp. ANG59
CATATACACGCCCCCCCCCCTGCGCCCCAAGCCATATACACGCCCCCCCCCCTGCGCCCCAAGCAGCGGCGCGCAGGCCCATTTGCGGGCCGTTGCTGCCGCCCCGTTTACAGGCGGGCACCAAACCTGCTGCTTCACCTGCCATTGACCGCGTATCGACCATTACGGCCATCACTATGCGAGCAAGTGACCCCGATGCTTTGTGGTCGCAAAGACAGTAAGCACCCGATTTCTACCGCGGGGGCTGGTCCTTGACGCGTGCGATGATGTCGGGATCGTCGACGGAGTCTTGTAAGAAGTCGTTCCAGCGCTCCGGCGAACGCCGGGCGTCCGCGAGCATGTCCTTCAGTTCGCAGATGCCATCGTCGGTCAGCGTCGTGATGTATTTGTCTTGCCCGATCTGAACGCTGACGATGCTGCCGTAGGACAGGGTAGCGTCCCAACCCGTGGTGTAGGAGGCCGCGCGCGAAGCCATTGGCTTAGCGCAGCGCGCGGCCGGGCTGGCGGCCACCGCGCATCTTCGTAGTCTGAGGTTGTTGAAGCCGATGACAACGAAGGAGAGCACGATGACCGAGACCATGATCGACCTTCCGGGGGTGATCGCCAAGAGTGATGACGCGGATTTCTTGCGTGAGCTGATCCAGGAC
>NZ_WLCM01000105.1 GCF_013317235.1 Leisingera sp. ANG59
CATTTGACGGATACGTGGAAAAGACCGTTCGCGTTCGCTCCACCTGCCTGGTTCAATATGCCAGCAATCGCTACAGCGTGCCGTCCCGGTTCGCGGGGCAACATGTGTCGCTGCGCGCCTATGCAGGCCGGATCGTGCTGGTGTCGGGCCAGGATGTCATCGCCGAGCACAAGCGTCGCTTCACCCGCAATGTCAGCTATTTTGAACCTTGGCACTACGTGCCGCTGCTGGATCGCAAGCCCGGCGCCCTGCGCGACGGCGCCCCCTTTGTGGACTGGCAACTGCCTGGGGCCATGCATCGGATCAGGGAGCACTACATGGCCGGCAAAGGCGGGGATCGGGAGTTCGTCGATCTGCTTCTGCTGGCCGAGGATCACGGGATCGAGGTGGTCGAGAGTATCCGTCCGGCGTGACCGCCGTTGACAATCAACTTGGCTGCCAATTCCAGGGCGCAAGTTCGTCGATGCGGTTGATCTTGTGATCGGCGATGTGGGTTAGCACCCAAGTCAGCCAAGCTTCCGGATCGACGCGGTTCATGCGGGCTGTCTCGATGAGAGTGTAGGCAATCGCCGCGGCCTTGCCGCCGCCTTCGGACCCCATGAACAGATAATTCTTCCGCCCGAGAGTCAGCGGCCTGATTGACCGGCATTTGACGGATACGTGGAAAAGACCGTTCGCGTTCGCTCCACCTGCCTGGTTCAATATGCCAGCAATCGCTACAGCGTGCCGTCCCGGTTCGCGGGGCAACATGTGTCGCTGCGCGCCTATGCAGGCCGGATCGTGCTGGTGTCGGGCCAGGATGTCATCGCCGAGCACAAGCGTCGCTTCACCCGCAATGTCAGCTATTTTGAACCTTGGCACTACGTGCCGCTGCTGGATCGCAAGCCCGGCGCCCGGCGCCCTGCGCGACGGCGCCCCCTTTGTGGACTGGCAACTGCCTGGGGCCATGCATCGGATCAGGGAGCACTACATGGCCGGCAAAGGCGGGGATCGGGAGTTCGTCGATCTGCTTCTGCTGGCCGAGGATCACGGGATCGAGGTGGTCGAGACGGCTTGCGAACTGGCGGTGGAACAAAACACCCTGCGCCTGCCCGCCATCATCAACCTGATTAACCAGTTGGTGGAGCCGGTCATCACGCCGCTCAGCGACGCCTATACCTATCCGCAGCTGACCTTGCGGCCCGAGGC
>NZ_WLCM01000106.1 GCF_013317235.1 Leisingera sp. ANG59
TTCGGTGACGCCAAGATGACAACCGCGCTTCTGGATCGCGTAACTCATCACTGCGCAATCATCGAGACAGGCAACACGTCATACCGGTTCGCACAGAGCAAGCGACGCAGAAAAACATAAACGTCGCGCAAGCAAAGGCCCCAGACGGACTCGCTATAGGAGGGCGGCCCGCCTGGGGCCTTTGCGCCACAAGGGGTGGGTCAAATTCAAACGCTGAAACCGGGTCAGTTTTGAACGCTCATTGACACCATTACCGGATTTGCCCATAAGGCAGGTAATGGGCGGCGCCCATTAGCTGCCAGAACCGGCATTGTCCGAAGTGCCAGGGCCCGGCAGCAAGGGATTGGATGGCGGCGCGGGCCGAGGACCTGCTACCCGTGGAGTACTTCCATCTGGTCTTCACCCTGCCAGCCGAGATTGCCCGCATCGCCTATTGGAACAAGCGGGCGGTCTACGGACTGCTGTTCCGCGCCTCGGCTGAAACGGTGATGACCATCGCGACCGACCCAAAACGCATGGGGGCTCGGGTCGGCATGACCAGCGTATTGC
>NZ_WLCM01000107.1 GCF_013317235.1 Leisingera sp. ANG59
CATCCGAATTGCGCTGGCGCGGGGCGGCGATCAAACTGGCGTCAACGATCTGACCGGCTCGCGGGATAAAGCCGGCCTGGTTGATGGCGCGGTCAAGTTCGTTGAACAGCGCATCCAGCGCATCCGCCTTGATCAGCGCCTCACGGAAATCCCAGAGCGTGTTGGCGTCCGGCACCGTATCGGCGATCCCGAGACCACAAAAGCGCATCCAGCTCAGCCGGTCGCGGACCATGCGCTCGGTCGCCTCAATACGAGGCACGGCTGGAGGCCAACGGGATGAAGAGCGAGATCCACCGTAAGAAGCCCCGCGGGCGACCAATGTCGACGCCCACCTCCAGGGCGAACGGGCGCAAGTCGGTTGTACGCTCCAAGGTCGAGCATGTTTTCGGGCATCAGCTTGAACTTGTTGGGGATCTGGCCGGGCTGCTGCGTCTTGCAGCGGCTGCGGAAGGCCCGGACACGAAGAAGGCTCCGGACGGTTTGCCCGAAGCCTCGAGATCCACCGTAAGAAGCCCCGCGGGCGACCAATG
>NZ_WLCM01000108.1 GCF_013317235.1 Leisingera sp. ANG59
AGCGCTGTAGCCCTTCATCAGTCAGCACGACAGATTTGGCCCGGTTAACCGGGTCATGGATCAAACCCTTCCGATGCAATCGATCCAGTGCCGACCAGTCCATTCCCTTCCAGGCGCGACGCTCATCATGCAGCGTCAACCAGAGCAGTCCCAGAACCGCGTCGTCGATCTTGTCCTCGTCGATCTCCATGAACAACGGGTATCACATCACAGCGCCAATGGGACCGCGGTCTTCGCCGGAGCCTTACGATGCGCCGGGCGGGCATCAGCTTGAACTTGTTGGGGATCTGGCCGGGCTGCTGCGTCTTGCAGCGGCTGCGGAAGGCCCGGACACGAAGAAGGCTCCGGACGGTTTGCCCGAAGCCTTTGATATATCTGAGGAAATTGTGTTGGTTGCGGGAGCAGGATTTGAACCTGCGACCTTCAGGTTATGAGCCTGACGAGCTACCTGGCTGCTCCATCCCGCGGCAGGTTTTTTGTTGCATCGTTTAAGAGAGGTTTTGTTGGATTTTACTAGGTTTGGCGGTGAC
>NZ_WLCM01000011.1 GCF_013317235.1 Leisingera sp. ANG59
TGCCGATGCAGGGCATGGGCGCCCCGGCGCTTGGCGGCGGCGGGCCAGCTGGCACTGCCCCCCAGGGCAGCCCCGCTAGCGGCGCGCCGGTGGCCCATAGCGGCGGCGGCACGGTGGCAGCGCTGGCGCCGCAGGTCAGCTCCGCGCTGGCCCGCTACCCCAGCTTCGAACATGTGGTCGAACTGATCCGCACCAACCGCGACGTGAAACTGCTGGTCGAGGTCGAAACCGGCGTGCGCCTGGTCTCCTACCAGCCCGGGCGGATTGAATTCACCCCCTCGGCCCAGGCGCCGCGTGATCTGGCCGCACGGCTTGGCTCAGCACTGCAGAACTGGACCGGCGCCCGCTGGGTGGTCTCCATCGCGCCGGACGGTGAGGTGCCCACCATTGCCGAGATCCGCGACGCGGCTGAGAACGCTTTGCGTGAAAAAGCCACCGCGCATCCTCTGGTGCAGGCGGTTCTGGAAAGCTTCCCCAAGGCCAAGATCACCCGCATCCGCACGCCCGAGGAACTGGCCGCCGAAGTCGCCGCCGAAGCCCTGCCCGAGGTGGAAGACGAATGGGATCCGTTCGAGGACGGGTGACGGCGGGCCTGACGGCGCTCTTGCTCGCCTTGCCGGCAACCGCCTACGCCACCACTTGCTTTGCCACAGGTGAAGCACATGAAAGCGCTTGGGATGTGCTTTTGCGGCTGTCGTCCAAACCTGTTGCACTGGCCCTCTTCGCCCTTGCCGGATTCGCGCTCTACAAAAGAGAGCGCGTGCCGTTTGCAATCGCCGGCGTGCTTTGGGGCGTTCTGGCGCTCCTGATTGCCGTGGATAATCATGAGCTTTTCTTTGATGATAAGAGGGCCTTGGGCATAATCGAAGACTGCGCAGCCTCCCCCCACTTGTTCATCGGCCTCGCAATTGCGATATGTGCCGGGATGACTTACGGCGCCCTGCGCCCCCGCAATTAGGAGAAGACAGATGCTCAAAGGCCTCGGCGGTCTTGGCGACATGGCCAAGATGATGAAATCGGCACAGGAACTGCAGACTAAGATGGCGCAGATGCAGGAAGACCTGCACAACGTCATGGTGACCGGCGAGGCCGGCGCAGGCCTGGTCAAGGCAACCGCGTCTGCCAAGGGCGACCTGAAAGCCTTGGACATCGACCCGTCGATCTTCAACGGCGACGACAAGGAAGTGGTCGAGGACCTGATCCTGGCGGCGATCAAGGACGCCCAGGCCAAAGCAGCTGAAAAAGCGCAGGACGAGATGGCCAAGCTGACCGAAAGCATGGGTCTGCCCAAGGACATCAAGCTGCCGTTCTAAGAGCCGGCAAGCTGAATGCGAAAAGGCGGCCCGTCTGGTGCCGCCTTTTTCTTTGCCCGCCTCAGCCCGCCTCCAGCCGGAACTTCAGGAACCGCCGCCCGTCGTATTCCACCTCCCCGATCTGTACTGCCCCCAGCCGTTCCAGCGGCCTCAGATGCCGCCGTGTCGGCGGCAGCAGAAAGGTGACAATGGGGATGCGCGCATCCCGCCGGGCAAATTCCAGCGCCTTGCGGGCGATGGCGAGGCCAAGGCCGAAGCAGTCCGGGCGCAGCACCAGCCCGAAATCCCACTCCGCGCCTTCTTTCTGGAACCCGCCCCAGCCGAGGTAATCCTCACCGCGCAAAAACGCCCAATGGCCCAGCCCGTCGCGCTGCCAGCAGGCCTCCTTGGCCGCCACAAAATCCTTGGCCGCCGCCTCATCCCAAGCCCCTGTCAGCAGCGGCATATGCTCGGCCATCCGCGGGTCTGACATGTGGCGGGCGATCTCCTGCGGCGGAACCTCCGTCAGCCGGGCAAAGCGCAGCGGTGAGGAATTGCTTTCTTCCCGTGCCGTGCTGCCTTCCATTCCGAACCCTCCGCCATTCCAGGCAAGGCATACCCCCGGGCGCCAGAAAAACAAACCCCGAACATTTTGCCGCCCTGCCCTTGCGCTCACCTGTCCCGATCAGCCTATATGGCTGCGAAGCAAAGGGCCCAAGGCATGATCAAGAACTCCACCACCGGCATCGAAGACCTGATTGACCTGATGGCCAAGCTGCCGGGGCTGGGGCCGCGCTCGGCCCGGCGCGCGGTGCTGCATCTGATCCGCAAGCGGGCGCTGCTGCTGACGCCCTTGGCCGACGTGATGGGCGATGTGGCTGCGACAGCGCGCGAATGCCTCAACTGCGGCAATGTCGGCACCAGCGAGATCTGCCCGATCTGCACCGACGAGGTGCGCGGCAACGGCGAGCTGTGCGTGGTCGAGGATGTGGCCGACCTCTGGGCGATGGAACGCTCGGGCGTGTTCAAGGGCCGTTACCATGTGCTGGGCGGCACCCTGTCGGCGCTGGACGCGGTGGGGCCGGAGGATCTGCGCATCCCGCGGCTGGTGGACCGGGTCGCCACCGAAGGCATCAGCGAAGTCATCCTGGCGCTCAATGCCACCATCGACGGCCAGACCACCGCCCATTACATCGCCGACCAGCTGCAGGGGCAAGTGAAGCTCACCTCGCTGGCGCAGGGCGTGCCGATCGGCGGCGAGCTGGATTACCTGGACGACGGCACCATTTCCGCAGCGATGCAGGCCCGAAAGGAGATCTGACGCCGCGGCCGGGCGCAGAAAATTCTTGATAAGAATTTTGGCCGGAAAACTTAAATTTTCCGGCTTCCGCCGCTAGCCAAAGAAACTCCGAAGCCCCTGCACCGCCCGGGACAACGCTCCATCATCCACATCCTTATGCAGCACCATGCGGATGGCACCGGAACTGCCGCCACCGATCACCACGCCATCAGCCGCCAGCTGCGCCCGCAGATCATCGTTGCGTCCGTCACCCGGAGTGAAGAACACCATGTTGGTGGCCTGCGCCACCTCGCCCGCGCCTAGGCCCCGCAGCGCCCCGGCCAGTTCCGCCGCGCGCGCGTGATCCTCTGCCAGCCGTCCCGCGTTGTGCTCCAGCGCGTAAAGCCCGGCCGCCGCCAGCACGCCCGCCTGCCGCATGCCGCCGCCCAGCATCTTGCGCCAGCGCCGCGCCTTGGCGATCAGATCCGCTGGCCCGACCAGAACTGACCCCGCCGGCGTGCCCAATCCCTTGGACAGGCAGACCGACACCGTGTCGGTCAGCCCGGCCAGATCCGTTTCCGCGCACCCCAGCGCGGTGATCGCGTTGAAGAACCGCGCCCCGTCCAGATGCACGGACAGCCCTGCGGCCCGCCCGGCCTCTGCCGCTGCGGCCATATCCGCCAGCGGAACCGCCAGCCCGTTGTGGGTGTTTTCCAGCGACACCAAGCGGCTGACGGGGAAATGCGGATCATCCTCCTTTACCGCGGCCCTTATCTCAGCCGGGTCCAGCGCCCCGTCCGCGCGCACGAGCAGAGGGCACAGCGCAACGCCGCCCAGAACCGAGGCGCCGGCCGCCTCATAGGCGTTCACATGGTAGCCCTTGCCGCAGATCACTTCCTCGCCGCGCTGGCAATGCGCCAGCATGGCGGCAAAATTGCTCATCGTGCCGGTGGGCACGAACAGCGCAGCCTCCTTGCCCAGACGCTCGGCCAGCACGGCCTCCAGATGGTTCACCGAACGGTCTTCGCCATAGACATCATCGCCCAGTTCAGCCGCGGCCATTGCCTGCAGCATGCCCGCATCGGGCTGCGTCACCGTATCGCTGCGCAGATCGCAATGGGCCGCATTGCCCCCTGCCCGCGCCATGCCGGCGTATTGGTTCATTCCGTCACCTGTTCATAGGCCAGCGCCGCCACGATGTGGACGCGCCGGGTTTCGCCTCCGTTCAATGCGGTGTGATAGCCGCGGGTGTCAGTGAAATAGACAGAGCCGTCCGCTGGCAAGTGGGTGACGTGATGATTCACGATAAACAATGATCCGGGATTGGAAAGCACCGGGATATGCAGCCGTGGCTCCGGGTCGCGGTGCCAAGAGTTACAGTTGTAAAGCCCCTTGGAAAGAACCCGCGTGCGCCCGATCGGGAAGCGCTTGGCCAGCTCTGAATGCACATGCTCGAAATAGGTGCCCGCAAATTTCGGATTGAACTCGCTGAAGTCCACCTCTGGCACCAGATCCTCGCGCGGCTCCTCGACATAGCGGTCGTCGGCGCGCAGCCAGTAGCGGCCCGACAGATCATTGGCGGTCCATTCCGTCTGCCCCGGGCGCCGGGTCAGCGGCAGCGCGGCAAACCCCTGGTCCTGCATGCCGCCCATGAAATCCTCGCGGCGCAAACACTCCTCCAGCGCCTCCTGCAGCAGCTGGATGTCAAACTTCAGTTCCAGCCGCTGGATGCCCGGCCCCGGCACAAACTCCGCTACCGAGGCGGAATCGGGCATGGCTTGCATGGCCCGGGTGACGGCCTGCACATCGGCGTCCTTGATCTGCGGTACAAATGTCATGCTGCGTGCTCCCATGTTTGGCTCTGTTCACGTCGCCAGGTGTTGCATCTGAAGCCAGCATTGCAGACCGCTTCCCGCCCCAAAAGCGGCGTTTCCGCAATCCTTATTGCAAAAACTGCAACACCTGGCAGGGTGAACCCATGCGCCGCAAGATCCCGCCCATCTCCGCCCTCTTGTGTTTCGAGGCCGCCGCCCGCTCTGGCAGCTTTGCCCAGGGCGCCCGCGCCATGAACCTGTCGCAAAGCGCCTTCAGCCGCCAGATCCAGGGGCTGGAGGCGCAAACCGGCCAGACCCTCTTCAAACGTGAACGCCAGCGGGTGCAGCTGACCGGCGCCGGCGAAATGCTGCTGCAGGAGCTGGCACCGAAGCTGGAGGCGCTGGAAGCCACATTCTACCGGCTGCGCACCCGCGACAATCCCTACGGCGCGCTCAACATCGGCACCTATCCGACGCTGGGCAGCCGCTGGCTGATGCCGCGGCTTGCGGAACTTGCTCAGGCGCAGCCGCGGCTGACGGTCAACACCATCACCTACCTGGACAATGCCCAGGTGGATGCCAGCCTGGTGGATCTGGCCATCGTGCAGGGCGATCCGCCCTGGCCCGGTTTCCGTGCCGATCTCCTGATGCCGGAAACCCTGGTGGCTGTAGCGGCACCCGGCCTGCTGGAGGCACCGCTGCAGGAAGCAGTCCGCTTGCTGGACCACCCGGCACTGCAGCACACCACCCGGCCGCTCAGCTGGCAGATCTGGTTCGGCGATCTGGGTGAAACGCTGCCCGCGCAGCCCACCGGCCCGCTGTTCAGCCAGTTCGAGATGCTGATCGACGCGGTGAAATACGGCCACGGCGTGGCGATCCTGCCAGAGCTGCTGGTGCGCCGCGAACTGGACGAGGGCACCCTGATCCAGGCCCATCCGCACCGCTGCACCCCTGCCAGCGCCTATTACCTGCTGACCCCGCAGGCCAAGACGGGCACCAGCCGGATCGAACGGGTCCGGGCCTGGCTGCTGGAACAGACACCCGCCCCATAGGCACTGCCGCGCCGCGCGCCGGCGCGATGCCGGGCCCAAGGCTGCCAAGGGGCCCGCAGGGGCACCTGCAGGCGCGGGAGCCCCTGCCTGCGGGCAGCCTCTACCGGAACAGCGCCTTGTAGAGCTTTTCCTTGGTGAACGGCTTGTCCAGCACCTGCACCCCGTCCAGTTCCGGATAACCCGCTTGCGCGGCGCTGAAGGCAAAGCCGCTCATCATCACCGCGTTCAGCCCGGGCTGGACCTGCCGCAGCCGGGACAGTGTTTCCCAGCCGCCGCGCCCCGGCATGCTCATGTCGATCACCGCGCCGTCAAAAGGCCCCTGGGCCTGCAGCAGCGCCAGCGCCGCGTCATAGCCATCGGCCTTTGCGACCTCGCAGCCGCGCAGCCGCAGCAAGCCTGCGACGGCGCGGCGCACGGTGTCCTCATCATCCACCACCAGAATGCGGTGCGCCTGCCCTTTGCGCGGCGGCGCCTCAGCCGGTCCGGCGGCCTGCACTGCCGCCGCCTCGCAAACCGGAAAATAGAAGCGGAACGTGCTTCCGGCGCCCTCCCGGCTGTCAACGGCCAGCCCGCCCCGGTGGCTGCTGATGATGCCCATCACCGCCGCCAGCCCCAGGCCGCGGCCGCCGGGCTTGGTGGTGAAGAACGGATCGAAAATCCGCGCCACCGTGTCCCGCCCCATGCCGCTGCCGGTGTCGCGCACCTCCAGCATGACGCAGGGCCCCGCAGGCATCCTGCGCCCGGCCAGCAGCCGCCGCCGCGCCGCCGTGCCCAGGCTGCTGCGCCGGGTGGCCACCGTCACAGTGCCGGCTCCCGGCCCGATCGCCTCCACCGCATTCAGCACCGCCTGCATCAGCAGCTGCCCCGCCTGGGCCGGATCCATCCGCGCGGTCAACTCCCCCGTCTCCAGGTCCAGCACCACCGCCTTGCCCAGCTTGCACTCTGGTGGCACCAGCGCCAGCGTCTCGCGGACGATCCGGTTCAGATTGCAGGCCTCCGGCTGCGGCGGGACGCCGCCCCTTGCATAGCCCAGCAGCTGCCGCATCAGCCGGGCCGAATCCTGCAGCCCCGCCTTCACCGCCTGCACATCCGCCGCGGCCGGATGCGCCGCCTCCAGATGCGCCAGCGCCAGCTCGCTCTGGCCTTGCATCCCGGCCAGCAGGTTGTTGAACTCATGCGCGATGGTACCCGCCAGCAGCCCCAGGCTTTCGGCCTTGCGCCGCAGCAGCAGCGCCTGTTCCGCCTGCCGCCGCCGCCGCTCCGCCCTGCGGCGGCACAGCTCCTGCGCGGCCCGCGCGGCGCACACGCCGATCAAGCTGTTGTCCGGAAACCCCGCTGTCATCTCCCCGTCGTGCAGCAGCGCGAAATGGCCAATCATCTGCCCGTTCGCATCCTGCAGCGGCATCCCGAAATAGGAGACCAGCCCCTGCGCCCGGAACAGCTCCTGCGCCGGAAACCTCTCCTGCAACCCCTTCGGCACAAGGAACGGCTCGCCCTCGCACAGGAAGGCGCAAGGCGCGCCCACATAAGGCATCAGCCTGTCCTCGCCCGCCGCGGCATCCTGCCCGCCGTCGCAGCAGGCCAGAACCCGGAAGCGGGCGGGGCGGTCAGCCGTGCACTCGGCGATGAAGGCTTTGCGCACCCGGAAGACGCTTTGCAACTGCGCCGCCAGCTGCCGCAGGGCCGCCAGCGGCGACTGGCTGGCTGCCTCCGGTCCCCGGGCCAGCGCCGCGAGGGCCGCGGCCTCCTGCAACCGGGCAAGCTCCGCCCCCAGCCGCGGCGCAAACCGCTGCATGGCAGCGGCGGCCTCTGCCGTCAGCGCGGCCCCCGGCGGCTGCCGCCAGGCCGCCTGCACCAGTCCGGCAACCCCGCCCGCGGCATCTGTCAGGGGCACCCCCGCGTAGCCGTTGATGTTTTCTTCGATGAACATCGCGTCCTCCGGGTACAGCTGCTGCACCCGGTCCGGGAACACCTGCGGCGCGGCGCCCAGCACCACGTCCCGGCACGGCGCGCCGCGCGCGTCATATTCGAAATCCCCCAGCTGCATCCCGTCGAACCGGCTGGCCACCACCTTCAGGTGTTCCCCCTGCCTGATCCGCAATGCGCTGACGGTCACCAGATCAGCGCCGAAACCCTGCGCCAGCTGATCTGCAAATGCCTGGCAGAACCCGGCGCCGCTTGCGCCCGCCAGCTCCTCCAGATCCAAACGGCAGCTTTCCCCAAGCGCCGCGTCCCCGGATGCGTCCATAACCAATACTCCTGCCATCCCTGCACGGACCGGCCGTCCGGAGCCGGACCCCTGGCAAACTCACAAAAAACTGTCCCTCCGCGTCGCGGAGCCGCCCCTTCCCAGAGCTTTCCCCGCATCAGCCCAATTCTGCAGGCAGCCTGGAACATGGCCGCACCGCAACATCATGCTGCGCGAACCACCGGCGCGCAGTCAACATCTTGTGTGATTGAGACTCAATTCTAACAGAAAAAGCCGCAAACCCGGAGCATCGGATCTGCGGCTTTTTAGGGATTTTCCGCTTGCCGGACGGGCCGGCTGGCCTAGGCCGGACAGGCCCGGATCAGAAGCGGCTGTCCTCGTCGTCGTCCTCGTCATCGCCGCCCGCGGGCAGGTTGAAGAAGCTGTCGGCGTCCAGAACGTCCTCTTCCTTCTTCTCTTCGTCGTCATTCAGGCCGCCGCCCAGGGTGAAGGTCTCCAGGCCCTCGATCGCGGTCGGGATCTTCGGCTCCGCTTCCATCTCCAGCGACTGCTCGGTGGAGACCAGCTTGCGGCGCTCGTCGTCGCTCATCACGCCGCCTTCGGCCGCCTTCTTGGCCGCTGCCTTCTGCACTGCGGCGTCCAGCTCGGACTGTTTGCACAGGCCCAGCGCCACCGGGTCGATCGGCTGCATGTTGGCGATGTTCCAGTGGGTGCGCTCGCGGATCGACTGGATGGTCGGCTTGGTGGTGCCCACCAGCTTGGCGATCTGGCCGTCCGACAGTTCCGGGTGGAACTTGACCAGCCACAGGATCGAGTTCGGACGGTCCTGACGCTTGCTGAGCGGGGTGTAGCGCGGGCCGCGGCGCTTTTCCTCGCCGGCCGCAGCCGGGTTGAACTTGAGCTTCAGCTTGTGCAGCGGGTTGCTCTGCGCCTTGTCGATCTCGTCCTGGGTCAGCTGGTTGTTGGCGACCGGGTCAAAGCCCTTGACGCCCACTGCCACCTCGCCGTCGGCGATGCCCTGGATCTCCAGCTCGTGCATGCCCACGAAATCGGCGATCTGCTTGAAGCTGATCGTGGTATTGTCCACCAGCCACACGGCGGTTGCCTTGGCCATCAACGGTTTTGCCATGTGCTCATCTCCTTAAAACACCTTTGATCCCCGGATACATCTCTCCCGCCGCCTGAAATGGCGTCCCCGGCGATCCGGGGCAGGTTTCCGTTGTCGGGGAACTTCCGCCCTATATAGTCGGCATCGCTGCATAAGGAAAGAGGCCAATGCGCAAGTTGTTCACAGGTGTTTTTGCCGCTGTTCTGACCCTGCTGCCGGTGCTTGCCGCGGCGGACGGCGAACCTGCCGGCGACTTCGACTATTACGTGCTGTCGCTCAGCTGGTCGCCGAACTGGTGCGCGCAGGAGGGCGACGCCCGGGGCGCGGACCAATGCGACGCGCGCCATGACCACGGCTGGACACTGCATGGCCTCTGGCCCCAGTACCACCGCGGCTGGCCCAGCTACTGCCGCACCGCGGAGGCCCCGCCGAGCCGCGCCATGAGCCGGGACATGGCCGACATCATGGGCAGCGCTGGTCTCGCCTGGCACCAGTGGAAGAAACACGGCACCTGTTCCGGCCTCAGCGCCCGGGACTATTACGCCGCCATGCGCGCGGCCTACACTCGCGTCACCCGCCCCGCCGCCTTCCGCAGGCTGGACAAGCCAGTGACCCTGCCCGCCTCAGTCGTCGAACAGGCGTTTCTGCAGGAGAACCCCGACCTCACGCGTGACAGCCTGACCATCACCTGCCGCGACGGCGCCATCCAGGAGGCCCGCATCTGCCTGTCCAAGGCACTGGAGCCGGTGCCCTGCGGGCGGGACGTGATCAGGGACTGCACACTGAAGAACGCTCGTTTTGCTCCGATACGTTAACAGGCTGAACCCGGCCGCAATAACCTGCGTGGCGGTAAACGGCGTGCTGCCATGGCTGCTGAGCGCGGGTACCACATCGTTTTCACACTCTCCGCAGCGGCAGGTGGCCTATTGGCTTTCCGTTATCCTGCTTTTCACACTGAATGAAGGTGCGGCCCGCTATTGGCCGCAAATGCGCCGGGCGTTCTGGACATGCTCGGCTCTGAACCTCGCCGCAATACCTTTTGGCGCAATTGCCTTGGTCACGTTTCTCCCCAACCTTCCCAGAACCATCCGCTACCTGGCATATCTGCTCAGCAGCTAGCGCCCTCTTCATCTGGCAAAAAATATCCCCGCGCAGATGCCCGGCACGCGGCGGGCGCCTGCGCTTGCGGGCCTGGAAACCGCCTCTTCCCCGTCGCCCGGCGGTAAATAGCCTGTGAAGCAGACTTTTCCGCGTTTCGTGCTACACTAATACCACGTGCCGCGCCCGGCCCTGCCTGAACGGCACTTCCGTTTTGGTCAGCGAGAAGGAGGAAGCGCATGGCAAAAACAATCGGTAACCCGCTCAGCTGGCTTCTGCAGGGTGCAGAGACCACCGGGCACCATATCAGCGAAACAGTCAGTGAAATGGGCAGCGACGGCGTCAAGGAACTGCCCAAGGCGCGCAAGCTGAACATGGACGACATCATCCATTCTTTGGCCGCGGGCCTGGAGGATTTCGCCGCCTGCCGCAGCGACGCCATGTTCCTGGTGCTGTTCTATCCGATCATCGGCATCGCACTTGTGGTGATGAGCCTGTCGATGAACCTGCTGCCCCTGATCGTGCCGATGATCATGGGCTTTGCCATCCTCGGCCCCGTCGCCGCAGTCGGGCTTTATGAGATGTCCAAGCGCCGCGAGGCCGGGATGGAGCCCCGCTGGGTGGATGCCTTCGGGGTCATCCGCTCGCCGTCCTTTGGCGCCATTCTGGTGCTGGGGCTGTATCTGGCGGCGCTGTTCATCGTCTGGCTGGTGGCGGCCGACATGATCTACAGCCGCACGCTGGGGCCGGAACCGCCTGAATCGATCATCAGCTTCGCAACAGCCGTGGTGACCACCCGCGAAGGATGGATCATGGCAATTGCCGGCGGCGCAGTGGGGGCAGTCTTCGCCTTTGCCGCCCTGGCGATGAGCCTGGTGTCCTTCCCGCTGCTGCTGCACCGCCATGTGGGCCTGCCGGTGGCGGTGGCCACCTCGATCAAAGTGCTGCGCAAGAACCCGGTCATCTGCATGACCTGGGGCGTGATTGTCGGCGTGTCGCTGGTGGTCGGATCAATCCCCTTCCTGGCCGGGCTGATTATCGTGGTGCCGGTGCTGGGGCATGCGACCTGGCACCTTTACCGGCGCGCAGTGGACTAGACCAGTCCTCCGAACCTTCGAAGGGCCGGCAGGCATGCCGGCCCTTCGACGTGAGGCTATACTGCTGTCAGCCCACCTTGAGAACGATCTTGCCGATATGGCCGGAGCTTTCCATCCGGGCGTGCGCCGCGGCTGCCTCCTCCAGCGCAAACTCGCTGTCCATCACCGGCCCTACCTTGCCCGCCTCGATCAAGGGCCAGACCGCCTCGCGCAGGTCCCGGGCGATCTGCGCCTTGGCCAGATCGCTCTGCGGACGCAGGGTCGACCCGGTCAGCGTCAGCCGCTTGACCATCATCAGGGCAAAGTTCAGCTCCACCTTCGGCCCTTGCAGAAAGGCGATCTGCACCAGCCGCCCGTCCTCGGCCATCGCTTTGACGTTGCGCGGGATGTAATCGCCGCCGACCATGTCCAGCACCAGATCGGCGCCGCCCTCGTCCCGCAGCACCTTGACGAAATCCTCGTCGCGGTAGTTGATCGCCCGCTCCGCGCCCAGGTCCTGGCAGGCCTGGCATTTGTCATCCGATCCGGCGGTCGCAAACACCCGCGCCCCGAACGCCTTGGCCAGCTGGATCGCGGTGGTGCCGATGCCCGACGAGCCGCCGTGCACCAGGAACCGCTCCCCGGCCTTCAAGCCCCCGCGGGTGAAAACGTTGGACCAGACAGTAAAGAAGGTCTCCGGCAGGCAGGCCGCCTGTTTCAGGTCCAGCCCGGCAGGCACCGGCAGGCAATGCGCCGCCGGGGTCGCCACGTACTCCGCATAGCCGCCGCCCGGCAGCAGCGCGCAGACCTGGTCGCCCGCCGCAATACCGCTGACGCCTGCGCCCACGGCCACCACCTCGCCCGAGGCTTCCAGCCCCGGCAGGTCGCTGGCGCCCTTGGGCGGATCATAGGCACCGGCGCGCTGCAGCGCATCGGGGCGGTTCACACCGGCATAGGCCACCTTGATCACCACCTCGCCGTGGCCCGGCTGCGGCACCGGGCGCTGCGTCAGCTGCAGCACCTCCGGCCCGCCGGGTTTGCTGATCTCCACCGCGCGCATCATCTCTGTCATCGGAATATGTCCTCCTGATCCTTGCCACCTGCCTAGCATCCGGAAAGGGGGGCGCAAACAGCAAAGGCGCCGCAGTTGGCGCAGTTTGCGGACCTTCAAGATTACCCGCAAACAAAAGTTGGCGAATTGGCTCGCAGACAACTTTCATTGTCATTAGCCTGGAACGTGACAAGCCAGACAGGTTTTCTTATGCGCCTTTTCACTTACTTGATTTCCACTGTTTTCATCGCGCTAAGTCTTGCAACATCTGCCAAGAGCGACACCAGTGAGCCGACGCTTCCAAGTGTTGAGCAAATACGGAAGTACTATCAGGAAAATGCACGCCAGTGGCCCAGGATCCCAGATCCCATTTTGCAGGCTTTTGTGGCAGCGGAGGATCGCAATTTCTTTGAAAAGCAGCCCCAATTTTCGACCATAACCCGGCAAATTGGAAACTGGCATCTGCCGCCACGGTCAGGAAAACTGCAAAAAATAGCCCTATCTTTTGTGATTAGCGACACTCTCTCGCATGAAGAAATCCTGAACTGGTACGTGAACAAGATTTTTCTCGGGCAATCTTGCTTTGGCGTTGCAGATGCCGCCACGGCGTACTTCGGCAAATCTGTTGGCGAACTGAAACTTGAAGAGGCCGCCTATCTCGCGGGCTTACCCAAGGCTCCCGTAGCATTTCATCCAGTTAGATCGCGTGACCGTGCAATTGAGCGCAGAAATTTCGTGCTTTCAGAAATGTTCAAAGCAAAATTCATTTCCGAGGATGAAGCCGGCCGGGCTATCCAGACAAACTTGAGAGTAAGCGAACCACTAATACGGTGCGAACTTGAGTAGTAGCAGGCATTCGTCCCTGGAGCAGCGTTACGCACCTTAGCACACTGTTTCTACGTAAGCGGCATAGGCAACTGCTTTGGCCTGGCCCCCTCAGCGCCGCGGATCAACTGACCCCGGCAGATCATCGCGCCCTTTCGGCGGCTTGATCTGCTCGGCCAGCCAGTTCGGCCCCACCAGCAGAGGTTTCAGCAGCGGGTTCTTCTGCAATCCGGCTTTCAGCTTCTCGAAGTCCATCACATTATCGATGCGCCGGTCCAGGAAATCCCAAGTCGCCTGATGCTCCAGGCTGTCGTCGCCCAGCCAGTACAGAACGGTGGCAGAATAGACGCCGGCCAGCGACGCGCGCTTGGTGTACCAGTTCAGATCGTCGGAGCCGTCGCCCAGCGTGTCCCAGATCAGGTCGCAGGTGTTCCAGATCGCCTTGACGCCGTCGCCGGCATATTGCGGCAGCGCCAGCAGCGTGGTGCCGCGGCGCACCGCTTCCTTGTCCTCGACCGCTTGCAGCCGGAACCGCACCGCCGCCGCCACCTTGTCGCGGAACCGCATGCCTGACAGATCCTCCGCCTGCAGCCGCTCCAGCATCAGCGAATCGCCGCGGGCGTGAAATGCCAGCGCCAGATCGACGCCGCCGCGCGGGCAGACCGCATGGGCCAGCACCTCCGGCACATCCGCGTCATGGCAGGCGGCGCGGAACGTCACCTCCGACCAGCCGTCAAACGGCACATGCATCAAGGCCGCATCCAGCAGCTTTTCCTTGATGTCCTCCTGCGCGTGATCGTGGCTTTCACTCATCTCACCCTCCCGCTTTCAGCGTGCTGACACACTACTAGACAAAATTTGCGTGCTTTGCTATACGGCCACCTCCTGCAACTTCCTTGCAACTCAAAACTTAGAAAGGTGGTGAATACCACATGCAGGTTAGTGTTCGCGACAACAACGTCGATCAGGCGCTTCGTGCCCTGAAGAAAAAGCTGCAGCGTGAAGGCGTCTTCCGCGAAATGAAGCTCAAGCAACATTTCGAAAAGCCGTCCGAGAAAAAAGCGCGCGAGAAAGCTGAAGCGATCCGCCGTGCCCGTAAACTGGCACGCAAGAAAGCCCAGCGCGAAGGTCTGCTCTAAGCACACCTTGCTCTCCAGCTTTGGACAGCACTACGGCCGGTCCCCGGACTTGCCGGAACAAACGATCAGACGACCCCCGCGGCCCCGCCCGGGGGTTTGTCATTTGAGGGCCCGTTCGGCTGATCCGGCAGCACAGCAGTCTGTCTACCCCTTAAGGCTTAAGGCGCACACGTAAAAATATCAAATTGATCACAAATTCATCTTTAGGGTGTATTTCCCTGCCACCTTCTGCTACAAGGGGCACACGGCAGGGCAGATCAGTTGCGTTTCCCTAACCATTGCCCCGCCGGCCGGGCCTGGAACACCCGGTTCTCCGAAACCCTGAGCAGGCGGCGCTTCCCCCCATTACCGGCGCCGGTCTTGGTCCCTGCAAACAAGGCTCGTCTTTCAGGGTTTCCAATTATTCCGGACGCTGCCAGTTTCCCCCCGGCAGCGTCCGGTCCGTTTCCCGCCCCCTTCTCCGCGCGGCCGCTGCCCGCACCGCCCGAACCCGGCCAGCCGCCCGGGCCGGCGGCAGGCGGCAGAAATCAGCCGCGGCGGCCAAAGCGGCACGGCCTGGCAGGCGCAGGGCTCAAACACGCGAAAATCCGCGTACCCGCGGCCCGGTCCCGGGCAGAGCTTTGCCGGTAACCGCACCGGCGCGCGGCTGCCCTTTTTGCGCCGTTGAAATTCGTTAACCGATCGGGGCACCGCCGCACAGCCGGCTCACTCACGGAGCAGTTTACGATGTCACAGGCAAGCGATCTCGAGCGGCAGATGCTCGAGCTGATCAACGCAGAGCGCACGTCGCGCGGGCTCAATCCGGTGCAGCTGGAGCTGCGCCTCAACGATTCCGCCGAGGATCACAGCGAATGGATGCTGCAGCAGGATGTGTTTTCCCACACCGGCGCCGGCGGCTCCAGCGCAGGCGACCGGATGGAGGACGCAGGCTTTGTCTTTTCCGGCAGCTGGACCTGGGCAGAGAACATCGGCTGGCAAAGCGAACGCGGCGCCCCCGGCCTGGCTGACGACGTCATCGACCTTCACAACGCGCTGATGAACAGCCCCGGCCACCGCGCCAACATCCTGAACGCCAATGTCGAGGTGATCGGCATCGGCATCGAGCAGGGCAACTTCAACGGCTGGGACGCGGTGATGGTAACCCAGAACTTCGCCCGCACCAGCGCGCCGCTGCAGCTCGACACCGACGGCTCAGACGGCTCCGGCAATGGCGCCACAGCCGGCGATGACACCCTGATCCTGAGCAGCGCAGGCAGCCTGGACGGGCTGGCGGGCAATGACACTCTGACCGGCAGCAGCGGCGGTGACCGCCTCAGCGGCGATGACGGCCGCGACAAGCTGCTGGGCAAGGCCGGCAAGGACGGGCTGAACGGCGGATCGGGCAACGACATCCTGCGCGGCAACGGCGGCGCGGACGACCTGAACGGCGGCAGCGGCAATGACAAGCTGTTCGGCGGCTATGGCAAAGACACCCTGGACGGCGGCAGCGGCAACGACAGGCTGGCCGGCAAGGCCGGCGGCGATATCTTCGTGTTCAGCAGCGGCGGCGACACCGTCACCGACTTCAATCCGAATGCCAGCGGCGAGCGCATCGACCTGAGCGCAGCCACCGGCATCAGCAGTTACAGCGACCTGATGAGCAATCACTCCCGCGAGACCGCAAACGGCCTGCTGATCACCGACGACGACGGCGACAGCATGCTGCTGGCAGGCATTACCGAACAGCAGCTTCAGTCAGCCGATTTCCTGTTCTGACTTCCCCACCGGGCAAACAGCAAAGGGGTGTGCCGCGGCGCGCCCATTTCTGCATTTCCGTCAGCCCTCAGTAGATCTTCGGCACATACAGCTCATCCGGCAGCACCTGGCGCTCGTAGTCCGGATTGTACTTGCGGTCCGGCAGCTCGACCTTTTCCTGCGGCACCTCCTCATAGGGGATCTTGGTCAGCAGGTGCTCGATGCAGTTCAGCCGCTCGCGCTTCTTGTCGTTGCCCTCGACGATGTACCAGGGCGCCTCGGGGATGTTGGTGCGCTTGAACATCGCTTCCTTGGCCTTGGTGTATTGCTCCCAGCGGATCCGGCTCTCCAGATCCATCGGTGACAGCTTCCACTGCTTCATCGGATCATGGATCCGCATCATGAACCGCAGCTGCTGCTCCTCGTCGGTGATCGAGAACCAGTATTTCAGCAGGATGATTCCCGACCGCACCAGCATGCGCTCGAATTCGGGAACGTCCTGAAAGAACTGTTCCACCTGCTCGTCGCTGGCAAAGCCCATCACCCGCTCGACACCGGCCCGGTTGTACCAGGAGCGGTCGAACAGCACGATCTCGCCGCCCGCGGGCAGATGCGGCACGTAGCGCTGGAAGTACCACTGGCTCTGCTCGCGGCGGTTCGGCGCCGGCAGCGCCACAACCCGCGCCACCCGCGGGTCCAGCCGTTGGGTGATCCGCTTGATCACTCCGCCCTTGCCCGCCGCGTCGCGGCCCTCGAACAGGATACAGACCTTGGCGCCGGTGTGCTGCACCCAGTCCTGCACCTTGATCAGCTCTGCCTGCAGCCGCAGCAGATTGCGGAAATAAACCTGCCGGTCCAGCATTTCCGGGTGCTGCTCGCGGTAGATTTTGCGGATCTCCTGGCTCAGCATCGGCTCGGAGAACTCGATCTCGATGTCCTCGTCCAGCGTGTCCTGCAGCTCCGCTTCCAGCCAGTCCAGCGAGGCGGTTTCAAATTCGCGGGTCACGGGCGGGTTCCTTCCTTGTCAGGTGGCGCAAAGGCTGGCTTGTAAGGGCGGCATATAACGGCTTGATGTCACCCGCCCGCTTGCAGCTCCCTTTAAGGCAAACGGAAATCCCGGGCAGGTTCAAGCGCAAAAGCCGCAAAGCCCCTGCGCAACCGGCTGGAAAACAGGCGGATGAGCGGATTATGTGCAAGCCATGAGCTTTGTTCTGTCCACCCTGCCCCAGACCTGGCCCTGGCTGATCCTGATGGCGGCGCTTGCTGCGGGCTGGGCCGGGAACCGCGGGCTGGCCTTTGCCATGCTTGCAGCTTTTGCCGGGGCCGCGGTTGCGCTCGGGCATCTGACGCCGCTGGCGCTGACGGCGCTGGCCGCCGGCCTGCTGTTTGCCGCCTTTATCCCCCGCACCCGCGGCCCGGCCGCGCTCATCGCCCACGCGGTGCTGGTGCTGTGGTCGCTGGCGCTTGGCGCGCATCTGCTGCCAGGGGTGCAGAACCTGCTGATCCTCGATCAGGTGCAGGCAGGCCCCGCCAGCGCGCCCTACTCGCTGCACCTGAACCTCGACAAGCCGCTGGTGTTCTTCTCCCTGCTGCTCGCCTGGCCCGTCCTGCTGCAGCGCAACGCCCCGGCTGGCAAGCACGCACTGGCAGCCGGCCTGCTGCTCCTCGCTGCGCTTCTGCCGCTGGCCCTGCTGACCGGCGCGCTGCGGCTGGAACCCGGCTTGCCGGAATGGGCGCTCCTGTGGATGGCGTCGAACCTGCTGCTCACTTGCCTGGCAGAGGAAGCCTTCTTCCGCGGCTACCTGCAGCAGGGTCTCAGCCGCCGCTTCGGGCCTGCCGCGGGCATCGCCGCCGCCAGCCTGCTGTTCGGCCTCGCCCACATCGGCGCCGGCCCCGCGGTGGCCGCATTTGCGGCGCTGCTGGGGCTGGCCTGCGGGCTGGGCTATTGGGGAACAGGCCGGTTTTACGTGCCGGTGCTGATGCACTTTGCCTTCAACCTCATCCACCTCCTGCTGTTCACTTACCCCGGCCCGGCCTGAAATCTGCCGCACCGGTGCACAGGGGGTGTACAGGGGGTGCAAGCATGTCACCCCCCTGCCGGGCTTCAGACCGGTAGCGCCGTGGTCTTGAACACGGTGCGCAGGGCAAAGCTCGACTGCATCTGCGCCACCCCCGGCAGGCGTGCCAGATGCTGGCGGTGGATGCGGGCGAAATCCTCGGTGTTCTCCGCCACCACCTTGAGGATGTAATCCGCCGTGCCCGCCATCAGATGGCACTCCAGCACGTCCGGAATCCGCGACACCGCTTTCTCGAACGCGTCCAGCACCTCATCCGCCTGGCCGGACAGGGTGATCTCCACAAACACCGTCGACGGCACGTTCATCTTGCGCGCGTCCAGCAGCGCGACATAATCGCGGATATACCCCTCCGCCTCCAGCCGCTGAACGCGGCGGTGGCAGGCCGAGGCCGACAGGTTCACCCGCTCCGACAGGTCGGCGTTGGAGATGCGGCCCTGCTTTTGCAGCACCGAGAGAATGCGACGATCTGTTTCGTCCAGCGACATTTTGCGAAGATCCTTGCTGTGTTTTGCCGTTATACGCGAAGAATCTTCGAAAGCCATGTTTTTATTCCGCCCAAAAAAGAAGCACATTTCGGGCTGCCTGCGTCAAAATGACCGCAGAGAGTTTTGAGGAGATACTCACATGAAAATCGGCTGCCCCACCGAAATCAAACCGCAGGAATTCCGCGTCGGCATGACCCCGGACGCCGCCCGCGAAGCCGTGCTGCGCGGCCATGAGGTTGTCATCCAGCAAGGCGCCGGCCTGGGCGCAGGCTTCACCGACGAGGACTATGCCGCCGCCGGTGCCGTGATCCTGGACACCGCCGAGGAAATCTTTGCCACCGCCGACATGATCGTCAAGGTGAAGGAGCCGCAGGCGGTTGAGCGCAAGATGCTGCGCGAAAACCAGCTGCTGTTCACCTACCTGCACCTGGCGCCCGATCCGGAGCAGACCAAGGACCTGCTGGAATCCGGTTGCACCGCAATTGCTTACGAGACCGTCACCGACGACCGCGGCGGCCTGCCGCTGCTGGCGCCGATGTCGGAAGTGGCCGGCCGTCTGGCCCCGCAGGTCGGCAGCTGGACACTGCAGAAGGCCAACGGCGGCCGCGGCGTGCTGATGGGCGGCGTGCCCGGCGTGGCCCCGGCCAAGGTGGTGGTGATCGGCGGCGGCGTCGTCGGCACCCACGCAGCCAAGATCGCGGCCGGCATGGGCGCGGATGTCACCATCCTCGACCGCTCGCTGACCCGCCTGAAGTATCTGGACGACGTCTTCGGCCGCACCTTCAAGAACCAGTATTCCACCGCCGGCGCCACCGCTGAGCTGGTGCGCGAGGCCGACATGGTGATCGGCGCGGTACTGGTCCCCGGTGCGGCAGCCCCAAAACTGGTGTCCCGCGCGCAGCTCAGCGAGATGAAGCCTGGCGCAGTGCTGGTGGACGTCGCCATCGACCAGGGCGGCTGCTTCGAGACCTCGAAGGCAACCACCCACGCCGACCCGATCTATGAGGTCGACGGCATCATGCACTACTGCGTGGCCAACATGCCGGGCGCCGTGGCGCGCACCTCGACCCAGGCCCTGGGCAACGCCACCATGCCGTTCATGCTGAACCTGGCCAACAAAGGCTGGCGCCAGGCCTGCGAGGACGACCCGCACCTGCTGAACGGCCTGAACGTGCACGCAGGCCAGCTGACCTACTACGCGGTTGGCGAGGCCCTGGGCATCGACGTGCTGTCGCCGAAACTGGCGCTCAAGCAGTAACCCCGCACACGCGGACAGCGGAACAAACAGTAAGCCCCGCCGGACCGGCGGGGCCTTTTTCATTGTGCGGCAGCGGTCAGCGCACCCCGTAGCGGGCCAGCAATGCCGCCCGTGCGGCCCAGTCCGGCCCGCAGAGAATTTCGACGAACCCCTCTTCATAAGCCTCGCGCGGCAGATCGTCATGAATACTGAACCATGCGATCCGGCTCTCGGTGCCATAGTGGCGCTGCGGCGGAATGTCTTCGGGGTGATCCAGGCTCGCCAGCGTGACGACCATCCAATCCGACCATTCCGGAATCCGCGGCCGGTAGAACAGGTAGGTGCCGCAGCTGCCGCAGAAGCCGCGTTCCGCAATCGGCGATGACTGATAGAGCTTCGGCGCCCCCGACGTGATCCGGAACGCCTCCCTCGCCACAAAGGCCCCGGCAATTACGGGGGCGCCGCTTGCCTTCTGGCAGGTCCGGCAATGGCAGTAATGCGGATCGTACAGCGGTTCACTCACCGCAAAGCGCAGATCTCCGCATAGGCAACCGCCTGCGATTTCCTCAAACCTTCCCATGGCAAATGTCTCCCAAGGATTTTCTGTCCTGCAAGACTACAGCAATTCCCCAGAACTCAAGCATCCAGAAGCATCCCGATGGCTCCCGTTGGGCTGACACGACCCTGCGGTCATCCGGGAGCATCCACCGTTCTCCCCTTGGAGACAATCGGCCTGCATTGTTCCCGTGCAGATGATTTTTGCCCGCCCGAGATTTTGTTAAAAATAAGGCAAATTTATGAAATTGCGGCATGTCCGGACAGCAGCGGCCGGCAGGACAGGCCTGTGCAACCATTTCCGGTCATGAGTGAAAGCACTTCTTATGTCTGAAAGTTCCAAGATCTTTACCTACGCGGTGGACGGCCTTGCCTACACCGTCACCGTTTATGAGGAAAACGGCGAATTCTTTGCTGATATCACTGTCGAAGAAGGCGCCATGGACGTGAACGCCATCTATTTCGGCGATGATGACTTCTCCGGCTCCAGCGAATCCCTAAATGGCCCGCTGAACATGAATGGCGCCAGCCTGGACGGCGAGAAGGTGCAGTGGGACGAGGCCACAGAGCTGAGCCGCCCCGGCCTGGGGCCGGCGGGCGAGGACAAGGAAACCTACCTGCAGACCGGCGATACGATGACGGTCTCGCTGGATATCGAAAGCTTGGACGAGATCGGTATCTTCGGTATCCGCGCCACCTCCACCACGACGGACGCAGGTTCCATCAAGGCCGTAAGCGATGATCCAGAGGCGCCGGAAGAACCGGAGGATCCCGAAGAGCCCACCTACGAGAAGGTCTTTTTCGGTGAGGTGTTCTCGGATAGCGGCGATCCGCTGGGCGGCACCTTCATTCTGGATGAGGAACCGGACCCGAACCCCTACAGCATTCCCGCCCTGCCCGAAGGCACCGAGCCGACATTTGACAATTACCTGTCCCATTTCCTGTCGGAGGACATCGGCGGCGATCTGGCAGCCGTTCAATCCGTGGTGTTCTACAGCACCGGTGAAGATGGCGCGCAGGAAGAGCTGTTCCGCATCGACGCTCCGCAAGGCGGTTTCCAAAGCGCGGATGAGCTGCTCGCGGCCTATGACGATGTGCTTGACGGCACAGGCGATCTCTCCTGCATGGACCTGATGGCGTCGTTGAGCCTGGAAGCGAACGCCGATGCGCTGCCGGAGGCCGGAGAGGATCTGGATGCGGACGATTTCGAACTGGTCTGATGTGACCGGGGCAGCCCGGCCGCCGCCCCTATTGCCCGCCCTGCGGTTGAGGCGTTACCTGCCGGACATTCCCCGTTTACAGCCTGAAACGCCGCTCCTAGCCTGTAGCGCATAACAATGCGACAGGGATGGAAAGGAAACGGGCATGCTGGACGAGTTCAAGGCCTTCATTGCAAAGGGCAATGTGATGGACATGGCGGTGGGGATCATCATCGGTGCCGCCTTCACCGCGATCGTGAAATCCATGGTCGATGATCTGATCAACCCGATCATCGGCCTGTTCACCGGCGGGGTGGACTTCACCAACAATTTTGTGGTTCTGGGCGGCGACGGCGCCGACTACAGCTCGCTGGAGGCCGCCCGCGAGGCCGGGGCTTCGGTCTTTGCCTATGGTTCCTTCCTGATGGCAGTGCTGAACTTCCTGATCATCGCCTGGGTGGTGTTCCTGCTGGTCAAATCCGTGAACCGCGCCCGCGTCGCGATGCAACGGCAGGAGGACGCGCCGGCCGAGGAAGCCCCCGCCGGGCCGACAGAACTTGACGTGCTGCTGGAAATCCGCGACTCGCTGAAAAAATAACGCCGGGGCTCCGGCACCAAGGAATTGCTGAGGGGCGGGTTTCCGCTCCTCAGCGCGTTTGCAAGGGATAACAACGCAATGGAACAATTGATCGAACAGGCCGGCGCGCTGTGGCCGCTGCTGGTGGCGGGCGTCAAGGCGCTGGCGGTGCTGGTTCTCGGCTGGATTGCCACCGGCTGGATCAGCGGCGCGGTGCGCAGCCGCATCAACAAGACGCCGCAGATCGACCCGACTCTGGGCAACTTCGCCGCCAGCTTGATCCGCTGGGTGCTCTTGGCGGTGGTGCTGGTCGCGATCCTCGGCATCTTCGGCATTCAGGCGACCAGCCTGGTCGCGATGCTGGGCGCCGCTACCCTGGCGATCGGGCTGGCGCTGCAGGGCACGCTGAGCGATCTGGCGGCGGGTTTCATGCTGATCCTGTTCCGCCCCTACAAAATCGGTCAGTATGTCGATATCGGCGGCACCAAGGGCACCGTGAAGGACGTGAACCTGTTCGTGACCGAACTGGCAACGCCGGACAATGTGCAGATCATCGTTCCGAACGGTCAGGCCTGGGGTTCGGTCATTACCAACTTCTCTCACCACCCGACCCGCCGTGTCGACATGGTGTTCGGCATTGACTACGGCGACAGCGCAGAAGCCGCGAAGGCGATTATCCTGGCAGAGGCCAATGCGGATGCGCGGGTTCTGCAGGATCCCGAACCCTGGGTGCGGGTCACCAACCTAGGCGACAGCTCTGTCGATCTGACCGCGCGGGTCTGGTGCAAGGCAGAGGATTACTGGGAAGTGAAGTTTGCCCTCACCCAGGGCGTGAAGGAGGCCTTTGACGCCAAGGGCATCTCCATCCCCTATCCGCATTCGGTGGAAATCCAAAAAGCGGGCTGAGGCCCTGCCGCCCGCCGCTGGCACCGTGCCGGGGCCGCATCCCGCCTGTGCCCGGCGCCCCGCCTTTGGCGGGGCGTTTGCGTAATGCCGTCTCCGGCCCCTATTGCTGCCGTGCCGCCCGCACGGCACGGAGAGCTGCGTTCCGGGCTCTTACCGCGCGCCCCCGCTCCTGCACTCTGTTTTCCTGCTTGGCCGGCGGCCAGCCTGCCAGCACAGTAACGCCTTCCTCATCCGCAAACGCCCATTGCGCCGCAATCAGCTGGTAATTCTTGACCTCCCAGCCGGAAGGATCGGGCTGAAACCGGAACCGCCAGGTGCCGCGCACCTGCACCGGCAGCCGCAGCTGGCTGATCTGATTCATTGCCTCATGCCCGTTCAGCGCTGCCCGCGCGCCCTGCATCCGCAGTTTCCGCATCCGCTCCACCAGGCTGGCGGCCTCGCGCAGGCGGCGGCCGGCAAAAATGACCTCGATCTCGGCGGCGGGGCGGACGATTCCCTTCACGACCAGATCGCCGCGGTTGTTGCGGCTGAACACCGGCACCAGATCCACCGGCACATCACGCACCTCGCGCTTGAACAGGCCCGCGTCCTCGATCAGCGGGGTGACTTGCACTGGCGGGCGGCGGCGGTTCGTCATTCGGCTGTCCCAAACACCGCCCTCAGGAGAGAACGGTGCCTATGTTGTGGTCCTGTGTCGCCTTGAACCTAGACCAGGTGCGTTAAAGAAGCGTTGCACGGCGCTGCGAGCCGCAGATGCCTCAGCCCCCATCAGATCGCTGCAAAACATTGAAACAATGGGATGTTTATACCTTACCGGCCGACAGGCCGCTTCATGACCAGCGTGGGATTGCCCCGGTAAAGGGCCTCGCCGGCGGGTGCATAGCCCAGCTTGCGGGCCACTTTGTGCGACACATTGTGGGCCGGATCAAAGATGCAGGCGGTTTCCGCCCAGTCCGTCGCCTCCGCCGCCCATTGGTGGACCCGGCTCACCGCTTCGGTGGCGATCCCCTGCCCGTGCACTTCCGGCGCCAGCACCCAGCCCGCTTCCGGCACACCTGCCAGCGGCGGGTCAATGCCGCGCCGGTAGTCGGCAAAGCCCACCTCGCCGATGAACCGGCCGCTGTCGCGCAGGGTGACCGCCCAATAGCCGTAGCCCAGCGCCTGCCAATGGCCGATGTAGCGCAGCAGCCGGGTCCAGCTTTCCTCTGGCGTGGAGGGCGTGCCGGAGATGAAACGCACCACCTCCGGCTCTGCCCAGAGCGCCGCCACGGCCTCGAAGTCCTGCGCCCGGTGCGGGCGCAGGGTCAGCCGCTCTGTCTCAAGCGTTGGAGGCGTCATGCTGGCAGCTTGCCGGTCAGAACATAGGTGAGGATCTCGACCACTTGGCGCGGCTCCTCCGCCACCGCCAGCGCGGCGGCGTGGACCTCTTTCAGCGCGTGCTGATGCTCAGGCGAGCTAAGCACGATGATCGACTTGCCCAGCGCCGCTGCATAGCCCGCGTCAAAGGCCGCGTTCCACTGTTTGTACTTGTCGCCGAAGCGCACCACCACAACATCGGCATCCGCAATCCCCTTGCGGGTGCGGATCGCGTTGACCATCGCGCCCTTGTGGTCATGCCAGTATTTGTTTTCCTCGGCGCCCAGCACCGCCACGCCGCAATCGTCGCTGGCGTCGTGATCCGTCACCGGCGCGCTGAAACTTACCTCCAGCCCCTTTGCGCCTTCGATGATCTGCTCCCGCCAGTCGGTGTGGATCTCGCCCGAGAGATAAACATTCAATGCCACGTCTTGTCCTTTCCTGCGCCAGCCTCCGGGGCCGCGGCCAGAGCGGCCATGACCTCATCATCGCTGGTTTGCGTAAAATCCCTGTAATGCGCGCCGACCGCCCAGAACTCCCTGGGGCTCAGCAAACAGACCAGAGTATCCACCAAGGGGCGCAATTCGTCCACCGCTTCCGGCGGCGCTACCGGCACCGCCAGGATCACGCCAGCGGGCTGACGCTCCCGCAGCCAGAAATGTGCGGCCATGAAGGTGGCGCCAGTGGCAATCCCGTCGTCCACCACGATCACTGTGCGCCCTTCCAGCACAATCGGGGCGCGCCCTTGCAGATAGCGGGCGCGGCGGGCGGCGTTCTCTTCTCGCGCCTGGGCCACCTGAGGAGCAAAATCCTCCGGCCTCATGCCGGTGGCCTTCAGCAGAGCGCCGTTGAAAATGGGATTGCTGCCCTCAGCCAAAGCCCCTGCGGCCAGCTCCGGATTGGAGGGCATACCGATCTTGCGGATCAGGATCAGGTCCATGGGCGCGTGCAAGGCTTGCGCAATCGGCAGGGCAACAGGTGCCCCGCCCCGCGGCAGCGCCAAAACCACGGGGTCAGTCATCGGCAATTCAGCCAGTTCCTTGGCCAGCTGAAGTCCGGCAGAAATCCGGTCTTCAAACATCTCAGCCTCCACCCCGTTACCTAGCGCGGAAGCCGCAAAGGCAAAATTCAGCGCCGCCGCGCCACCAGGTAGCGCCCGGGCGTATCGGCCGGGTAGTTGCCGGTCTCGTTGATCTCGAACCCCGCCTTCTGCACTGCCGTCTCCAGCCTGCGGATGTTGATGAAATCCACATAGCTGGGCGCCTTGCCTGCCAGCCGCATCAGCGGGATGGCCGCCGAAAACAGCCAGTATTTCCAGCTGCCCCGCATCTCGCCCAAACAGGGGGTCTTGGAGATGAACAGCCCGCCGGGCTTCACCCGTTCTGCGACGCCGTCCAAAACCTCCGCCAGATCCGGCAGCAGATGCAGCAGGTTATGCGCCAGGACCGCATCAAACGGGCCCTCCGGCGCCTGCCCGGCGCTGCAGCATTGAAACTCGACGTTACCGGCGCCAGCATCCCAGGCCCGCTCGCGGCCAACCTCCAGCATAGCCTCCGACAGATCAGTTGCGACAATCCTGGAAACCCCGCCCGCCAGCTCAATGGCGGTGGAGCCGGTGCCGCAGCCCAGTTCCAGCACGGTGTGATCCGCCTTGAGATAGGACCGTGTCCGCTCCAGCGCATGGCGGTAGGCATCCATGTCGCGGATCTTGGACTTTGCGTATTTCGGGGCGATCCTGTTCCAAAAACGGGCGTCGGCGGTCATGGCACATCTCCTTGGATGCGCAAATCCTACCCATGCAGGAACCACGGATAAATTGCCGAAATGCGCAGGGTCGTTATACGTATTTGCATAATGAGCCCCGATTGGAACCATATCCGCGCCTTTCTCGCCACCGCTGAAGCCGGCTCTCTGTCAGCAGCGGCACGCAAGCTTGGCCTCACCCAGCCAACGCTGTCTCGCCAGGTCGCGGCGCTGGAGGCCGAGCTGGGCGTGCTGCTGTTCGAACGCCTTGGCCGAGCCTTGGCACTGACCGAGGCGGGACGGGAGCTGCTGGCGCACAGCCGCAGGATGGGCGAAGCGGCTGACGGGCTGGCCCTTGCGGCAACAGGACAAGCGCAAACCATCGAAGGGCTGGTCCGCATCACCGCCAGCGACGGCATCTCGGCCCATATCCTGCCCGGGGTGCTGCCGCGGCTGCGCCAGCAGGCGCCGCGGCTGCGGATTGAGATCGTCGCGGCGGACGACATCCGCGACCTGCAGCGGCGCGAAGCCGATATCGCGGTCCGCCATGTCCGCCCGGAACAGCCGGAGCTGATCGCCCGCAAGATGCAGGACACCACTGCCCGCTTCTATGCCTCCCGCAGCTACCTGGAACGCCGGGGAACGCCCCGCTGCCGCGCCGACCTCAGCACCCATGACTTTGTTTCCTTCGGCGACATTCCCCAGTTCCTGGGCTACATGGAACCGCTCGGCATCCGGCTGAGCGCAGAGAACTTCCCCGTCGGCTCCACCAGCGGCCTGGCGGCCTGGGAACTGATGCGGCAGGGCTTCGGCATCGTGCCGATGCTGGACGCCATCGCCCGCAAAAACCCGGATGTGGAACCCTTGGACCTTGAGGATCTGCCGCCGTTGGAGTTCCCGCTGTGGCTGGCCACCCACCGCGAGTTGCACACCAGCCGCCGCATCCGCCTGGTGTTCGACGTTCTGGCCGACTACCTGACCGGGCTGAAGATGCGGTTCTGAACCGCCGCCGCAAGGAAAAGGGCAGCCCCGGAACCGGGAGCCGCCCAAAAGTTTTCCTCAAAACTTTTGCCAAGGCTTTTCAGAAAAGCCGTGGACCAAATTTTACCCGCGCAGGGTGCCGCCGGTCGCCTTGGTCACCTTGGCAATGATCTTCTCGCTCACTGCCTCGATGTCCTTTTCCTTCAGCGTCTTATCGCTGGGCTGCAGCCGCACGGTGATCGCCAGCGACTTCTTGCCCTCGCCCAGGGAGCCGCCGATGAACTCGTCAAAGACGCGCACATCCTCAATCAGCGCCTTGTCGGCACCGGCGGCAGCGTTGACCAGGGTCAGTGCCTCGATGCTATCATCGACGACAAAGGCAAAGTCGCGCTCCACCGCCTGCAGGTCGCTGATCGCCAGCGCCGGGCGGGTGGCACCGGATTTGCGCGGCAGCGGCACCTCATCCGGGAAAATGGTGAAGGCGACAGCCGCACCCTTGATGCCCATCGCTTTCAGAACCTTCGGGTGCAGCTCGCCGAAGACGCCCAGGGTCTTCTTCGGCCCCAGGCAGATGCGGCCATGACGGCCCGGGTGCCACCAGGCGGCGCCTTCGCGCAGGATCTGCACCTTGGTCGGCGCGCCGATGGCGGCCAGCACCGCTTCGATGTCGGCCTTGGCATCATAGAGATCCACCGCGCGCGATGCGCCATGCACGTCCTTCGGCCCGGTGCGCCCCACCAAAAGGCCCGCGATCTGATTGACCTGCTCGCCCGGCTCGCCGCCGGTGAAGGCAGGGCCGGCCTCAAACAGCGCCAGGTCCATGTAGCCGCGCGCCTGGTTGCGGGCCGCGGCCTGCAGCAGGCCCGCCAGCAGATCGGGGCGCATGTGCGACATCTCGGACGAGATCGGGTTGGCCAGCATGGTGGCATCGTCACCGCCGCCGAACAGCGCCGCCGAGGCCTTGTCGATGAAGCTGTAGCTGACGACCTCATTATAGCCGAGGCTGGCGCAGGTGCGGCGCGCCATCTGCTGGCGGCGCTGCTGCGGGGTCATCACCGGCTTCGGGATGCCGTCGGTCAGCCGCGGCAGCGGCTTGCCCACCAGCTTGGTCAGCGAGGCAATCCGCGCCACCTCTTCCACCAGGTCGGCCTCGCCCTGCACGTCCGGGCGCCAGCTGGGCACATGCGCCATATTGCCTTCCAGGCGGAAGCCCAGGCGGGTCAGGGTCTGGCGCTGATCGCTTTCCGGGATCTCCATCCCCACCAGCGATTGTACCCGGTCCGCGTCCAGCTTGTAAGCGCGCGAATGATCCGGCACGTCGCCCGCGATCACCACCTCGGACGGCTCGCCGCCGCACAGGTCCAGGATCATCTGGGTCGCCCGGTGCAGGCCCTCGATGGTGTATTCCGGGTCCACCCCGCGCTCGAAGCGGTAGCGCGCATCCGAATTGATCTTGAGCGCCCGGCCCGCCATCGCGATCTGCACGTGATCCCAGAAGGCGCTCTCCAGGAACACATCCACGGTTTCCCCGGTACAGCCAGTCTCCTCGCCGCCCATGATGCCGCCGATGCTCTCCACACCCTTTTCGTCGGAGATCACCATGTGGCCCGCGCCAAGGGTGTATTCCTTCTCATCCAGCGCCACCAGCGTCTCGCCGCCTTGGGCGCGGTGGACCCGCAGGCTGCCCTGCACCTTGGCCGCATCGAACACATGCAGCGGGCGGTTCTGGTCGAAGGTGAAAAAGTTGGTCACATCCACCAGCGCCGAGATCGGGCGCAGGCCGATCGCCGTCAGCCGGTCCTGCAGCCACTGCGGGCTGGGGCCGTTTTTCACACCTTTGATCAGGCGGCCGGCAAACAGCGGGCAGCCGTCGAGGGTGTCCTCGTCGATGGTGACCTTGATCGGGCTTGCGAAGTCGCCCGGGATCGCCTCAAACGCACGGGTCTTCAGGGTGCCCAGGCCGCGCGCCGCCAGGTCGCGGGCAATGCCGTAGACGCCCAGCGCATCGGGGCGGTTCGGGGTGATCGCGATCTCGATGACCGGATCGACCTTGGCCGGATCGTTCTCCGCCAGCCAGTCCACAAACTTGTCGCCAACCGCGCCGGAGGGCAGCTCGATGATGCCGTCATGCTCTTCCGACAGCTCCAGCTCGCGCTCGGAGGCCATCATGCCGAAGCTCTCGATGCCGCGGATCTTGCCGACGCCGATGGTGATGTCGAGGCCGGGGATATACATGCCCGGCTTGCAGACCACCACGGTGATGCCTTCACGCGCGTTCGGCGCGCCGCAGATGATCTGCAACTCGCCCTCGTCGGTGTCCACCTTGCAGACCCGCAGCTTGTCGGCATCCGGGTGCTTCTCGGCGTGCTTCACATAGCCGAGGGTAAAGTCCTTCAGCGCGTCCGCCGGATTGACGACCCCTTCGACCTCAAGGCCCAGATCGGTCAGGGCGTCAGTGATCTCTTCCACCGAAGCGTCGGTGTCGAGGTGGTCTTTCAGCCAGGAAAGCGTGAATTTCATCGGTCGGGGACCCCTTGGCAGACATGCGTGTTTGACCCGAGGCAATGGCAAAGAATGCGCCAAGGTTCAAGGGTTCAGCACACCGTCGCCTAAGGATAGCTGGGAGTGAGGTTCAAAAGCTCATCCAATTGCCGCCCGATCCAGCCGTGCGGGATGAAATGGCCGCCGGGATGGGTGTCCAGCACCACCTGCCCTCCGGCGCAGCCCGCCCAGACCGTGCGCTCCAGTTTCAGGAACTCCACCACCTGCCACTGCCCCAGCGCCCGCGCCGCACCGCAGCCCAGCCGCGCCCGCCACAGCGCCACCGGATAGGTCCGCTCGCCGCCGGGGCCGTAGGGGAAATCCATTACCGTGTCCTTCAGCCCATGCACATGGCGCACCTCGCGCGGGGCTTCGGGACAGTTTTCACTCTGCTGGATGGTGCCCGCCACCGCCAGGAGCGCCGCCACATCATTGCCGCTGCGGCAGACATAGCGCCAGGCCATGGCCGCGCCATAGGAATAGCCGGAAACATAAATGCGTTCGCGATCAACGGGGTAACGCTTGGCGACGTCCGCCAGAACCGCGTCGGCAAAGGCAACGTCCTCGGTCTCCGCCGACCAGAAATCCCAGGTCTTGCGCCGCCCGTTAGGCGTCACCAGCAGCACGCCGCGGCGCTTGGCCGAGGTCCCCACCCGGTTGCTTTTCTGGGCATGGCGCCCGGTGCGGGACCAGCCGTGGAAATGCAAGAGCACCGGCAGCGGCGAGACTCCGTCCCAGCCCTCCGGCTCCATCACGTGATAAGAGCGGTCCCCCAGTTCGCAGGGTGTTGCGTCCTGGCACCCGGCGGGTTTCGGCGGCCCCATGGCAGCAGCGGCTGAGGCCCACAGCAGGACGGCGGAAAGGGAAAGAACAGCTCGGATCATTCGCCTTAGGGTAGCCACAACACGGCAGCTGTCACGTCACAAGTTTGTGGGCGGCAGCGACTGAGCCGCGTCATCGCCTGACCTCGGGGAGGCGAACCAGCGATGGTGTTTGGCAGTTAATTCCGGCCAAGTCCGTACGGCGTCTGGCTGGTGCGCTGGTGGCACCAAATCGCCTGCCCGTGCGGGCGATCAGGCGATGGCGCGGCGGCCTCTCGGCCTTGATTCCGCGCTAGGGACAATACTGGAAGACTGCACGTATCCCATTTTGGCGCGACCGTTGTGTTCAATCACGGAGCATCGCGCCGGACCCGAGGGTGGGCGTATCGCGCCCGCCCTGGGGGCGGGTCGGGCGCGATGCGGGGCTGCGCCCCCGCGAAAACTCACAGTTTTAACGCTTGAGGCCTTTAAGCAGCTTCTTTGTCTTAAATGCACCCGCGCGCTGATCTGCTTTGATCTGGTCCCGCCGCTGCCAAACATTCGAATGCGCATGCCAAAAAGCTGCAGCTGCTGGGCCCACTGTGATCATGTAGACCAGCGCCAGCAGCACCGGAGCTTTAACGAACATCAGCAGCCAGACCGGCACAACGGCCAGGAACAGAATTGGCAGCAGTACCCATCTCGGCTTTCTTTCGCAAAACGCAGTACACCAGTCGATGTAGCCCGCGAATATTACGCCGATCAGATACACCTACCGGCTCAACCCGCCATGCAGCGCCGGCATGTCGAGGCTCTGGAAGCCGTAGTGGCGCAGCCAGCGCAGGTCGCTGTCGAAGAAGGCGCGCAGATCGGGGATGCCGTATTTCAGCATCGCCAGACGGTCGATGCCGATGCCGAAGGCAAAGCCCTGGTAGATCTCCGGGTCGATGCCGCCCGCCGCGATCACCTTGGGGTGCACCATGCCGGAGCCGAGGATCTCCATCCAGTCGTCGCCCTCGCCGATCTTCAGCGCACCACCCTCCCAGGAGCAGCGGATGTCCACTTCAGCCGACGGCTCGGTGAAGGGGAAATGCGAGGCGCGGAAGCGCAGCTCCACATCATCCACCTCAAAGAAGGATTTGACAAACTCCTCCAGCACCCACTTGAGGTTCGCCATCGAGATGTCCTTGTCGAGCGCCAGGCCTTCGACCTGGTGGAACATCGGCGTGTGGGTCTGGTCATAGTCGGCGCGGTAGACGCCGCCCGGGCAGATGATGCGCAGCGGCGCGCCCATCTTCTCCATCGAGCGGATCTGCACCGGCGAGGTATGGGTGCGCAGCACATGCGGCGGGCGGTTGTCGCCCTCGGCACGGTGCATATAGAACGTGTCCATCTCAGCGCGTGCCGGATGGTGGCCGGGGATGTTCAGCGCATCGAAGTTGTACCAGTCGGTGTCGATCCGCGGCCCTTCGGCAACGGAAAAGCCCAGTTCGGCAAAGATCGCGGTGATCTCTTCCTGCACCTGGCTGATAGGATGCAGGCTGCCCTGACGGGTAGGGCGCGACGGCAGGGTCACGTCCAGCCATTCGGTGCGCAGGCGCTCATCCAGAGCGGCATCTTCCAGACCGGCCTTCTTGGCCGCCAGGGCCGAGTTGATCTCATCCTTCAACGCGTTCAGCGCCGGGCCCGCCGCCTGGCGCTCTTCCGGGGTCATCTTGCCCAGCTCGCGCATCTTCAGCGCCACTTCGCCCTTCTTGCCGACGGCGGCAAGGCGGATCGCCTCCAGCGCCGCCTCGTCGGCGGCCTCTGCAATCTGACCCAGGTATTTGGCTTTAAGATCGTCCATCACGGCCCCTCGAATTCTGCTTGTGCCCTGCTACCACAAGGGCCGCTGAAAGCAAGAGGGCTAGGGCCGATGCCCTGACGGTGTGTCACCACGGCGTGCGGCGACGGGCCGGCGACGGCAACCCTCAGCACCGCCAGGCCTCCTGCGGCAGCTTCAGCAGATGCTGCTGCAGCCATTGCCCGGCCTGCCCCAGCACCCGCTGCGACGTCCAGACCACGTCGATGCCGGCCAGCGCATCGCTCTGCTGAAAGCCATAGCACAGCCGTACCAGCGCGCCGCTGTCCAGATGCGGCTGCACCGCCGGCAGCGGCAGCTCGGCCCAGCCCAGCCTCTGCCGCAGCAATTCGATAATCACGCCCGGGCTTTCCGCACACCACACCATGGCGCTGTGGGGTTCGCCGATCTGCCATTTCGCGTCCCGGGCGCGGCTGCGCAGCACCAACTGGCGGTGCGCCCGCAGGTCGCGGTGGGCCAGCGGGCCAAGGGCGGCCAGCGGGTGACCCCGCCCGCAAACCGGCACCACCGCCATGTGGCCGACGCCGCGGAACTGAAACCCCTCGGGGTAAAACTCCTGCTCGGTCATCAACCCCAGATCGGCGCGGCCTTCTTTCAGCAGCGCCGCGGTGTCATTGGGGCCAGCCGACAGGATCTCCAGCGCCACGTGCGGATAGGCTTCGGCAAAACCGCCCAGCGCCTCCAGCAGCGGCGCCATGTTCAGCCCCTGCTCGACCGCCAGGCACAGGCTGTCCTCCACACCTTCAGCCATCGACGCCGCCTTGGCCGCAAACTCCCGCTGGCCCAGGAGGATCCCGCGCGCGTGGGGCAGCATCTCCTGCCCCGCCCTTGTCAGCACCGGCGAGCGCCCGCTGCGGTCGAACAGCTGCAGCCCGCAGTCAATCTCCAAATTGGCAATCGCGGTGGAAATTGCCGACTGCGCCTTGCCCATCCGCCGCGCCGCGGCCGAGAACGAGCCCAGTTCGGCGGCCAGCACAAAGGCCTGCAGGGTTTCTGGAGACATCATGGCCCACCTATCTGTCTTTCAGATACATACTGACTGGATGCATCATGAAATACCGATAGAACCAAGGCAACGCCCAGACTGCAAAAGGAGGCTCAGGATGGCAGGCAACGTTGCAATGCGGACAGCCAAGGACCGGCTGCGCTACACGATCAGTTTCGAGATCCTGCTGATGGCAGTGCTGGTGCCGGTCGGCGCCGCCTTCTTTGACAAACCGCTCAGCGATATCGGCCTCCTGGGCGTCATCCTGTCGCTGAAGGCAATGCTGCTGAACCTCCTCTACAACTGGATCTTCGACCAGGCCGACGCCAGGGCGGGACGGGTTTCCAGCGACCGCTCGCCGGTGGGCCGTATCCTGCACGCCATCGGGTTTGAGGCAACGCTGCTGATCACCTCGCTGCCCATCTACATCTGGTGGCTGAACCTCGGTCTCTGGCAGGCCCTGGCCACCGACCTGACGGTGACCTCCTTCGTGGTGGTCTACACCTACGGCTTCACTCTCGCCTACGACCGCCTGTTCCCGGTCGCCGCGGCGGAGGCTGGCTGCTCCTGACCCGCCGCCCGGCTTGGGCACCGTTTATGTGCTATACTTGCGGTGCGCGGGACAGCGCATCCCATTCAGCAGAACAACCGGAGGACAGCCATGGCAAATGTGGATTGGTATATCGAAGGCCCCAGCTTCGGGAACTGCAACTGCAACTACGGCTGCCCCTGCCAGTTCGAGGACCTGCCCACCCATGGGCATTGCACCGGATTCGAGGTGTTCCAAATCGACAAGGGCCACTTTGGCGAAACCGACCTGGCGGGCGCCCGCGCCGCCCTGCTCTATGCCTGGCCCGGCCCGGTATTCGAAGGCAAGGGCGCGATGCAGGCGATCATCGACGACCGCGCCACGGAGGCACAGCGCGCGGCGCTGGAAACCGTGCTCACGGGCGGAGAAACGGATGAAGAAGCCACCCACTGGTGGGTTTACCACGCCATGTGCGACACCGTGCATGAGACACTGACCAAGCGGATCGACTACGAGGTCGACATAGAAAACCGCACCGCCAAGCTGGACATCGAAGGGCTGGTCACTTCCAGCGGCCGCCCGATTCAGGCCCCGCATGGCGGCGGCGAGCACCGGGTCCGCATCGACATTCCCGGCGGCATCGAATTCACCCTGGCCGAGATCGGCAGCGCCTCTACCAGGTCCGATGCTGCGATCAAGCTGGACCTGAACGACAGCTATGGCCAGTGGGCCATCATCCGCCACGGCCCCCACGGGGTGGCGGCCTGAGGTTCAGCTCAGGCGCTCAGGCAAGCGGTAAATACTGCGTGTTTTTCCTTGGTAAAGACTCCGCCCGGCTGCACACCTGCGGCCTCTTCCGGCGTCATAAACTTGTAAAGATCGCCCTGGATGCCCGCTTTCTTCCAGCAGCTCTCAATCTGTGCCTTGGTAATGCTGGCGGACGCGGCCTGCGGCCTGGCGGTGAACGTTTCAGTGTTCGTGCTGCTTTGACAGCCAGCCAGCAACACAGCACCGGCAGCGCACATAATGTTAAATTTCATAAGTCCAAACCGGCTCTTCTCTTGCGAACGAAGGCGCAACTTAGACTAAAGTGCAGGCGCGTCAACACTATTGCAGCCCGATCCCGCCCCCGGAGCTGCCTGTGGAAAATTCCTGGCCAGAATAACAAGAAATACTCCGTTCAGCCCGTGCAACGCGCTTGAACGCCAAGGGAGATACACCATGAAAACCTATTCAGGCAGCTGCCATTGCGGCGCTGTCCGCTGTTCCTTCCGCGCACCGGAAATCACCAGCGCGATTCAATGCGACCGCTCGATCTGCATCCGCAAGACCGCCTGTCTGACCCCGTTCAAGGTACCAAAGGAGGCCATGACGATCGCCGCAGCCGATGGCGCGCTGAAGACCTGCAGGTTCGGCTCCATGGCTGCGAGGCATCATTTCTGCGGCACCTGCGGCATCCGCACTTTTGTGGAGCCGCGCTTGTCGCCCGGCACCTACCGCGTCAACCTGGGTTGCGTCGAAGGAGTGAATGCCCTGCTTCTGCCGTCAGAGATTTTTGATGGCAAACGGCTCTGACCTCAATCCCGGCGGTCCTCATCCGGCTGCTTCTTCCAGCGCTTCTGGTTGAACGGGTACAGGAACTGCCGCCAATAGCCGTTTGGCACCGTATCACCGGCCACCCCGTACTTTGACGGCCAGGCCTGCTCCGGCAGGTGGTGGGTGCCGAACAGCCAGTCATAGAGCGGAAAATGCGAGGCATAGTTGATGTCGATCGCCGCCCGCTCGCTGCCGTGATGCCAATGGTGATAGCGCGGGGTGACCAGGAACCGCTCCAGGAAGCCCAGCTTCCAGCCGATGTTGGCGTGGATGAAGCTTGAATAGAAGTAGACGATCAGCAGGTATCCTTGGATCGCCTCCGGCTTGAAGCCCAGCGTGAACATCGGCACCGCCGTCAGCCCGCGCAGCACCGCAATTTCGATGAAATGCATCCGCGCGCCGGCCAGCCAGTCCATCTTCTTGGCTGAATGGTGGATCGCATGGAAGTGCCACAGCGCCGGGAAACTGTGAAAGGCACGGTGCACCCAGTACTGCACGAAATCCGTCGCGGCCATGATGATCAGCACCTGCACCGCAAAGGGCAGATTGGTGATGTGGGCGCGGATCCCCTCCAGATCAAACTCGGTGTTCACATAGTACGCGGGTGCCATGGTCAGGAAAGTCAGCACCTGCACCAGCATGGAACTGACCAGATAATAGAACATGTCCTCGCGCCATTCGGTGCGGAACACGGTCTGCTCGCGCCGCGCCGGAAAGAACCGCTCCAGCGGCACAAACAGGAACCCGACCAGCAGCACGTTCACCACGAAATAGTCGAGCCCGAAATACAGGCTCTGCGGCGCCTCGCCTGCATGCTGCGGCTGCGCCGTGGCCATCAGCGAGGCCGCAACGGATAGCCCCAGCGCCGCCCAGCCCAGGCTTTTCTGGCGGCTCAGGATCAGGCTCAGCAGCGACAGCGCATAGCCCGCCAGCAGCACAAACCGCAGAAAGGCGGTGACATAGCCGCTGGAATGCACGAAGGCGATCTGCGGATAGGAGAACGTCTCAGGGTACCAGCGCAGCAGCACCAGCAGCAGCCCGGTGATGGCCGCCAGCAGCGCCATGGAGCCCGACAGCCAGCCGCTGCCCAGCGGCCGCGCCTCGCGCGGGGCTTCCAGTTGCGCGATCACATCCCGGATGAATTTCATGCTGGCCTCACTCCGTCAAAGTCCGGCGCAACCTGCCATATCGCGGCGCATTCCGCGATTCCGGAAATCACTACGATGCGGCACGGACCCGGTCAAACCACCCGCCGCATCATCGCCAGCAGCGACTGGCGGCTGGCGTAGCCCAGCTTTTGCGCAACCAGCTCCATCCGCGCGCCGCGCGCTTCGGCCCGCAGCGCGATCTGGCAGCGCAGCCGGTCGCGCCAGCGCCCGAAGCTGAGACCGGTCTGCTGCTGGAACCGGCGGGTGAAACTGCGGCGGCTCATCCCCGCCAGCGCCGCCCAATGATCAATGGTCTGCATGCTCCCGGGGCTGTCCATCAGCGCATCGCAGACCCGCTGCAGCCGGGCGTCACACGGATAAGGCAGCGACAGCGGCGACTTCGCGGCCGCGCCCAGCTCGATCAGGATCAGCCGGCTCAGATGGTGCGCCCGCGGCGGCAGCGGCCAAGGGTTGTTCATTTCGCACAGCGCCGCGATCAGACCCGCCAGCAGCGGCGCCACCGTCACCGCCCGGCACTCCGCCATCGCATCCGCCCCCGGCTCCGCCGGGTCGATATACAGCGATTGCAGCTGCACCTCCCCCGCCATCCGGATCTCATGCAGCACACCTGCCGGCACGATCAGCCCTGACCCCGCAGGCACCGCCCAGCTGGTGCCGCCGGCCTCAGCCATCATCAGCCCGGCCACGGCATAGACCAGCTGATGGCGCGGGTGGTCATGCCAGGCGGAAACATAGCCGTCCGGATAGCTGCGCGCGTAGGATACCACCCCATGCGGCAGCAACTGCACCGCATCGGACGAGGACGATCCCCACCGCCGGATGTCCGCATTCTGGCCCATTTGCGCGAAACCTGGCCCCATCGCCACGAAAGGGCAAGCTAAAACGCAACCAAGAGGAGGCCGGACCCATGCAGACACTCACCAGCACTGATGAGCTAGAGGCTATCTACGGCCCCCCGGTGCCGCAGTCTCTGACCAAGGTCGCCACCTGCTTGACACCGCTTTACCGCGACTGGATCGGCGCCTCGAAGTTCGTGATCCTGTCCTCCATCGGACCTGAAGGCACCGACGCCAGCCCGCGCGGCGATGACGGCCCGGTGGTGCATATGGCGGACGACCGCACCCTCTGGCTGCCCGACTGGCGCGGCAACAACCGAATCGACAGCTTGCGCAACATCGTCCGCGACCCGCGTGTCAGCCTGATGTTCATGGTGCCGGGCTGCAACAACGTGGTGCGGGTGAACGGCACCGCCGTGCTGACCGCGGACGAGAGCCTGCGCAGCCACTTCGCCCGCAAGTCCCTGCTGCCTGCCACCGTCGCGGTGATCACCATCCAAGAGCTCTATTTCCAGTGCGCCAAGGCGCTGATGCGTTCCCGCCTGTGGGACCCGGACGCAGACCGTCCGGCGGTCCCCACGGCCGGCCAGTTCCTGAAGGAGCAGCAAGGGGGATTCGAAGCCGAGGCTTATGACGCCGGCTATGCGGAGTATGCCAAATCCCGGATGTGGTAGGGACAGAGTCGGCCAAGAGCGCCCTGGACACCGTGAAGCAGGGAAACAGGGGGTGACAGCCAGCGGCACAGCCATGATACTGCCGTGCAATTGCACTGTCTGGTGCGCAGTTGGAAACATGACCCCAGGGGCACACTTAATGAAAAAACTTGCCGTGGCCGCCTTCGCAGCGGCCCTCGCCACAGGCTCGGCGGCGCATTCGCCGGTGGAGAGCACAACACCAGCAAACGGTGCTGCGGTAACAGAGGTTCCCGCAGAAATCAGCCTCAGCTTCGCAAACGACATCCGGCTGACGCGGGTGGAAATGGCGCATCAGGACCACGGGCCCGTTCCACTGGACCTGGACGGTCCGGCACGGTTCGACCGGACCTTCGTCCTGCCCCTCCAGGGGATGGGCGCAGGCACGTACCGTATCGAATGGCGCGGACTGGGGGCTGACGGCCACGCCATGCGGGGTGAGTTTTCGTTCCAGGTCGAGTGAACATGCCGGATCTTTGGGGACTGGCCGCGATCCTTGCGAAACTGGCGCTTTATGCCGGTTTTCTAGGGGCCGCCGGACTGGTGATTATACGTGCGGCGTTTCCTGCGCCTCTGTCACTGCTTGGCGGCCGGACCAGGAAACAAGCCATGCGCCTTGCCGTCATTGCACTGGCTGCGGCAGTCATGAGCTTTACCCTGCGCGGGGCGGCTTTAACGGGCAGCGCCCAAGGAATGGCCGACCCGGAAATTCTGGCCCTGCTGTGGCAAACCCAGGCAGGTGGAGCGCTGATCTTACGGATCGCAGCGGGTGGCCTGCTGCTAGCAGGGCTTTGCATCCCGGGTCCTGGCCAGTGGATCGCACTGGCCGGCGCAGGAGCCGGCTTGTGGTCCCTGACTCAAATCGGGCATATCTCCGGGCTGGAGCAAACCGGCGTGCGCCTGCTTCTTATGCTTCACCTTGCGGGCGCAGCTTTCTGGATCGGCATACTCAGTCCGCTTCGCAGCCTGTCGCGGCAGCCGAAGCATCTGGCAGGCGCCGCTCACTTGGGCCACCGGTTCGGGCAGGCTGCGGCAGTGATTGTGCCCGTGCTGATCCTGGCAGGTCTGCTTATGGCCTGGCTGCTGGCAGGCGGGCCTGCGGAATTGTTCAACACGGGATACGGGCAAACCCTGCTTGTCAAACTGGGTCTCGTGGGGGGGCTTCTTGGTCTGGCAGCAGTGAATAAGACTCGCTTTGTGCCCGCCATGCAGGCCGGTGATGCCCTAGCAGGCCGCCGCCTGGCGCGGTCCATCGAGGCGGAAAAGCTGATCCTCCTCGCAATTCTGGCCGCTACCGCGACCCTCACCAGCGTTCTGCCCCTGCCGCACTGAGTTCCCCCGGTCCTTTCCCATCTCCAGCCGGAAACAACCGGCTCAGACCCGCGCCCCAAATGCAAAAAGGCCGCCCCGATGGGCGGCCTTTTCTGAATTCTGATTGCGACCGGAGCCTTAGGCGGCCAGCGCGTCCTGTGCCTGACGAACGATCGCGCCGAAGGCTTCGGGCTCGTGCACGGCCAGATCGGCCAGAACCTTACGGTCCACTTCGATGCCGGCCAGGGTCAGGCCGTTAATGAAGCGGGAGTAGGTCAGCGCTTCGTCGTGCGAACGGACAGCAGCGTTGATCCGCTGGATCCACAGCGCGCGGAAGTTGCGCTTGCGGTTCTTGCGGTCGCGGGTTGCGTACTGGTTCGCCTTGTCGACGGCCTGACGGGCAACCTTGAAGGTGTTCTTGCGGCGGCCGTAGTAACCTTTGGCTGCCTTGATGACCTTCTTGTGACGGGCGTGAGTCGTGGTACCACCTTTAACGCGGGACATATCTCAGATCTCCTCTTAGCGGTCGTAGGGCATGAAGCCCTTGACGATCTTGGCGTCGGGTGCCGACAGGGTGGTGGTGCCGCGGGCGTCGCGGATGAACTTGGTGGTGCGCTTGATCATGCCGTGGCGCTTGCCGGCCTGACCCGCTTTCACCTTTCCGGTCGCGGTAATCTTGAAGCGCTTCTTGGCGCTCGACTTTGTCTTCATCTTGGGCATTTCCGTCTCCTTCAATGCGGGTTCGCTAGACGCGCGACTCGGCATGCCTAAGAAAGGCCGGCCGCGCGGAACAGAGCTGCCCTTTACGCAATGCTTGCACCGGGGGCAAGCGGATTCTCTAAAGAAACCGGCCGACAACCCGGAAAAACACGTCCGGAATCTCCTCGACGCTGTAGCCGCCGGGTTTCATCAACACCGCATAGGTAACCAGCCCGATGGCAATCAGGATGGTCAAAACCGATGCCCGCGGCGGGCGGCGTTCGCTGAGCGCGGACATGACCGACGGCACCGTGAAACCCGCAATGATCAGCCCCAGGATCAGCGCCAGATCCGTATCCATGAACCACGTCCCCCGTCAACACAGCAACACGGGAAATGGTAGGCGCAGGCAGCGGCATTTCAATCGCCGCCCCCCTGCCCCGGCTGGCCGCTTACTCCGGGTCGGTGCTGTAGATCAGCCGCTCGTCGCAGGGGGCAATGCGCAGGATGTTGGTGGTGCCCGGCACGTTGAAGGGCACGCCCGCGGTCACCACGATCTGGTCGCCCTCGCCGGCATAGCCGCCTGCGCGTGCGGCGCGCGCGGCACTGACCACTGCGCCCTTGAAGCGGTCCAGCTCCGGCGTCATCACGCAGGTGCAGCCCCAGCTGAGGCACAGCCGCCGCGCGGTGGCGCTGACCGGGGTCATCGCGATGATCGGCACGCCGGGGCGTTCCCGCGCCGTCAGCAGCGCAGTGGTGCCGGACTGGGTGAAGCAGCAGATCGCCTTGATCTCGGTCTTCTCCGCAATCTCCCGCGCCGCCGCGACGATGCCATCGGCCACGGTGGTGCCCTTGGCCGAGCGCGAGGCGGCGATGATCTGGGTATAGGTCGGGTCCGCCTCGACCTCGACCGCGACCTTGTCCATGGTCTGCACCGCCTGCACCGGGTACTGGCCCGCCGCGCTTTCGGCGCTCAGCATCACCGCATCCGCGCCCTCATAGATGGCGGTTGCCACGTCCGAGACCTCGGCGCGGGTCGGCATCGGGCTTTCGATCATGCTCTCGAGCATCTGGGTTGCCACGATCACCGGCTTGGCGGCAGCCCGGCACTTGCGCACCAGCCGCTTCTGGATCGGCGGCACCGCCGCCACCGGTAGCTCGACGCCCAGATCGCCCCGCGCAACCATGATGCCGTCGGAGGCATCCAGAATGGCCTCGAAATCCTCCACCGCCTGCGGCTTCTCGATCTTCGACAGCACCGCGGCGCGGCCGTCGGCCAGCGCGCGCGCCTCATAAACATCCTTGGCCCGCTGCACAAACGACAGCGCCAGCCAGTCAACGCCCAAGCTACAGACAAATTCCAGGTCCGCCCGGTCCTTCTCCGACAGCGCCGCCAGCGGCAGCACCACGTCGGGCACATTCACGCCCTTGCGGTTGGAAATCGTGCCGCCGGTCTCCACCGTGCAATCAGCAAAGTCCGCGCCGCAGTCATCCACCACCAGGCGGATCTTGCCGTCATTCACCAGCAGATGCGCCCCCGGCTCCAGCGCTTGGAAAATCTCCGGATGCGGCAGGCACACGCGCGCGGCGTCCCCCTCCGCTTCATCCAGGTCGAGGCGGAACTTGGCGCCTTCCTCCAGCTCCTCGGCACCGTTGGCAAATACGCCGACGCGCAGCTTCGGCCCCTGCAGGTCGGCCAGGATCGCGATCGGGCTGTCCAGATCCTGCTCCACCTGGCGGATGATCTTGTGCTTCTCGGCGATCTCCGGGTGGCTGCCGTGCGACATGTTCAGGCGGAACACATCAGCCCCCGCCTCATGCAGCGCGCGGATGGTGTCATAGGTCTCAGAGGCCGGCCCCAAAGTGGCGACAATCTTCACATTGCGCGATCGTTTCATAGGGGTCTTCTCCTCCGGACCTGAATAATGTTACCGCAAACAGCTTGGGGTGCTTATCCCCCAATTCCCATTTCCGCGCAACTCCCGTAAAGAGAATGCGGCAAAACATATCAGGCTCATGACATACACTCCCTTTTTTGTTCACGGTGCAGACCGCCCCGCCCGCTGGCTGATCACATGCGACCACGCAACCAACCATGTGCCGGAGTTTGCCGGCGGCGGCGACCTTGGCCTCCCGCGCGAGGATATGGAGCGCCACATCGCCTATGACGTCGGCGCCTACGAGGTGTCCAAGCTGCTGGGCGAGATGCTGGACGCGCCGGTGGTGGCGTCGAATTTCTCCCGCCTGGTGATCGACCCCAACCGCGGCGAAGACGACCCGACCCTGCTGATGAAGCTCTATGACGGTACCATCATCCCCGCCAACCGCCACGCGGGCGAGGCAGAGCTGAAGGAGCGGCTGGAAGGCTGCTACCGCCCCTACCACCGGGCCTTGGCGCGGCTGGCGGAACGGCCCCGCACGGTGATCGTCTCGGTGCACAGCTTCACCCGCCAGCTGCGCGGGCGGCCGCCGCGGCCCTGGGAGATCGGCATCCTGTTCCCCGCGGGTGAACGGTTCTCTCCCTTTGTCATTGACGAACTCAACCGCGAGGATGGCTTCTGCGTAGGCGTCAACGAGCCCTACACCGGCTATCTGCCCGGCGACGCGATCGAAACCCACGCCACCAAGCCGGGCCGCCCCAACACGCTGGTCGAGCTGAGGAACGATCTGATCGCCGAGCACAAGGGCCAGCACGCCTGGGCCGAACGCCTCGCCAGCATCCTGCCCAAGGCGCTGGAAGCCTCCGGTCTCTGATTCCCGCGGCACGGGAAACAGCCCCATGTTGCAGAACAGGCCGCGAATCCCCATATCTGTAACGGAAACGCGGGATTTTCCGGGAAAGGAGCAGTCATGACCCAGGAAAGCCTCTCTGCCTTTTTCGGCTGGCTGACCGTTTTGCATATCGGCCTGTTCACCCTCTCCGTTGTGCTTCTGATGCTGACGCGGGACTGGACCGCCCAACTGCACGCCCGCATGTTCGGTCTGGCGCCTGCGGATGTCAGCCTGACGGTCTACCGCTGGCTCGGCACCTACAAGATCGTTATTTTTGCCACCGCACTGGGGCCGTGGCTGGCGCTGCAGCTGGTCTGACCAGCCGCCCGCGCCCATTGCCCGCCCCCGCTGCGGCTGCTAGGCCTGCCGGGACGCAAGACAACTCCGGAGCCACCGCCATGGACAAGCAAACCGAGATCGAAATCCAGGCCGCCGCCTTCCGCCGCCTGCAACAGCACCTGATGGAAGACCGCACCGATGTGCAGAACATCGACCTGATGAACATGGCCGGCTTCTGCCGCAACTGCCTGGCCCGCTGGTACCAGGAAGCCGCCAACGAGCGCGGTATCGAGATGGACAAGACCGAGGCCCGCGAAATCTACTACGGCATGACAATGGATGAGTGGAAAGCCAACTACCAGACCGAGGCCAGCGCCGAGAAACAGGCGGCCTTCGAGGTGGCGTTCAAGGAAAACGTGACCGACAAGCAGTAAGCAGGCGGAAGGGGCGCTGCCCCTCTTGGCCGTGCGGCCAATTCACCCCGGAGTATTTGCCCAAAGGTGAAGAGCCGGGCTGGCCGCCACCTCAGCCCCTCAGCCGCAGGGAGGCGCGCGCTGGATCAACCGGCGCGCCATCCGCGTCCACCAGTGCGACCTGAAGCGGTGCGCCGGTCTCCCGGTCCACAACCCAGACCGGCGCCGCGCCACCAGTCACATGCGCCTCTCCCCATTGCGCCAGTGCCAGGAACGTCAGCGCCAATCCGCGCCCGGCTTCGGTCAGCACATAGGCCTGACGCACCCGGTCGCCCGCCTCCTGATAGGGCTGTTTCTCCAGCACCCCCCGCGCCACCAGACTGTTCAGCCGGTCCGTCAGCGTTGATCGCGGCGCCTTCAGGTCTTCGCGCATATCGTCATAGCGGCAGACGCCATAGAAAGCCTCCCGCAGGATCAGCAGCGTCCAGCGGTCGCCGAGGATTTCTGCGGCCAGCGCCATCGGGCACTGCTCCTTGGGCACCAGGGCGCGGCGGCGGACGGCGGGCAGGGTTTCACGGGAATCAGAAGCTGGGTTTGACATACGGACCCAGATAGGGGATTTCTATCTGAGTTCAAAATTGAGACTCAGATTCGCAAGCAGGAAGGACATCCCCCATGACCCAGCAGCGCCCGATGGACCAGGATGACGCGCTCGAAGATTTCGAGCCGCGCCGGATCACCCTCAACGATGCGGAGAAAATCGTGCATGTGTCCGGCCGGGGCCCGGCGGTGATCGTGATGGCGGAAATGCCGGGGATCAGCCCGCATGTGGCACGCTTTGCCCGCTGGGTGCGGGATGCCGGCTTCACCGTCTACATGCCGTCGCTGTTCGGCCGCGACGGTGCCGTGGCCACGGCAGAGGATGGTGCAGACGTGTTCCGCCGCGCCTGCGTCAGCGCCGAGTTCCGCGCCTTTGCATTCAATGGCGCCAGTCCGGTCACCCAGTGGCTGCGGGCGCTGGCGCGGCTGGCGCATCAGGAATGCGGCGGCCCCGGCACCGGTGCCATCGGCATGTGCTTCACCGGCAACTTTGCGCTGTCGATGATGCTGGAGCCTTCCATGCTTGCCCCGGTTCTGGCCCAGCCCTCGCTGCCGCTGGACAATCCTGCGGGGGTCCAAAGCCCGCCCGAGGAACTGGCCGCTGTGCGCGCTCGGCTGGAGCACGAGGACCTCACCGTCCTGGCCTACCGCTTCCAGGGCGACGCGTTCTGCCAGGCGCAGCGCTTTGCCGCCTATGCCGAGGCGCTGGGAGAGCGTTTCGACGCCCGCACCCTGCCGGACAGCGCCGCCGCCGCGGAGGTGCCACCGTTCTTTGCCAAACACGTTCCCACCCCGCACAGCGTGGTCACCGCGCATCTGGTGGATGAGGCAGGCAGCGCGACCCTGGCCGCGCGGGATGAGATCCTGGGGTTCTTCAGGCAGCGGCTGGCAGCGGGCCGCTGATCACAGGGCGGCGGCACGGCAGCTCTGGCCTGCCGCCTCAATTCTCCGGGCTTTCAAACCAGTCCAGCGCCATTTTGCTCCAGCCCTTGGGCAGGCCATGGCCGCCCTTGTGCAGGATCAGCTCCAGCCCGCCGGCTTCGCAGTCCCAGCGCTTGCGCCAGATACCATCTTCGGTCCCATGCTCTGCAGCATTTCTGCGGCAGCTGTTCTCGCGCCGCCACAGCTGCAGCCCCTCCCAGATATCTGCCTGCACGATCTCCGCCACCGAGCCCTGGATCACCCGCCCCTCCAGCGGCACGACCTTGTCGGAAAATCCGTGGATGTGCAGCAGCCGAACCGGCCCCTTGCAACCCTGCGCCATCGGCAGCCAGAACCCCCCGGCAACCGGGGCATAGGCAGCGGCGAACCCAGGCGCCTGACAGGCCACATCCCAGACCATCGATCCGCCGCGGGAAAAGCCGCTCAGCAGCAGTTGATCCGGCTCTACCCCGGCCCGGGCCGCGGCATCTGCCAGCACTTCATGCAGGAACACCAGGTCACGGCGCGGATAGGTGTTCCAGCCGTCGCGCACCGACCAGTCTGCGGGTTTGCCTTCTGCCCAGGGCAGGCCGCTGGGGGCAATCACCGCATAACCGCGCTGCGTAAAAGCCGCCACCAGCCCAGTGTTGGCGATCACCTTAGCGCCGCTGCCGCCATAGCCATGCAGGAACATCACCGCCGGCCCGCCCTGCCAGCCGTCCGGCAAGGCCAGGTGGTATGCGCCGCCGTCAACCCGGCACGGCACTTCCCCGCCGCACCGCGCGTCCTGCGCCGCCGCGGCTGCCGGCACGCCCAGCAACACTGCGGCCAGCGGCATCAAAATCCGTTTCAGCATCTGTCCCCTCTCTGTCCAGCTTGCACGCCAGCCTAGCACAACCCGCCGGCACTGCTGCCGCCAAGAAAAAGGCCGCCCGTTCTGGGCGGCCGCTCCAAAATGTCTTTCTGAAATTAACCGGACCGCAAGTCCGCGGCTGGGCGCGCCCCCCCGAAGGCGCGCCCTAACCGCGCCAGCGGCCCAGAAAACGCGCTGCCAGCGCGCCAGAGGCCGGACGCTCCCGCGCCAGGAGCTTGCCAGCCAGCCACCCCTGGCTGGCAGGCGCCTTGGCATAATCGGGGTGCTCCACCTCTTCCGCGATCAGTACCTGACGCACAGCAGCCAGGATCTCCGCGTCGCTCGGCTCTGCGGCCTCGCTGTTCACGGCTTCCCCAATCTCCGGCTGATAACACTGTTGCATACTGGCACCTCCACGGTTTGCGGCTCTGGCTGGCGGCCCCCCTGGCCGGCTTCCATCGCCTGAATTCAGAATACCGCAAGGCGCTGCTTAAGAGCGCGTTTTGTGTAAAATTAGTTAAAATCCTGAGCCGTAAGACGGGTTTCGGGAACAGTCGCCCAGCCCGGCGCCCATTGTTGCCAGAGACTGGAAAATACGCTGTTTCATCCGCTTTGAATCCAGGCTTTTGCGCTCTGCCGCACAGCCCGGAACAGCGGAATTGATTCTCTTTTGAACAAAAAAACCGCCCCGAAGGGCGGCCTTTCCGGTCTTCACAAACTGGCGCCCTCAGTGCCGGCGGAAAACCCGCTCTGCATTGGCGCCAAAGGATTTGACCAAAGACAGGCTGAACCGGGTGCTGTTGCCACCGGTACTGAAGTAGCTCCGGGCTGCAGACGCATAAAGATTGTAGCCTTTCGGCATCTTGGCACGCAGCCCCAAGGAAAACCCTTTGTTATCCTCATACACTGACCCGTATGCAGACCCCGTGGTAAAAAACTTCGTTTGACCGCCCAGGCCGGGCAGTTCGTATTCACCGTTCGCCCTGACGATCGGGTCAGACCCGCTGCCAAGGATTTCAGTCACACCGATACCCGCCTGTCCCCAATCCGCAAAATGGGAATAGTCCAGATTCACCGACTCACTTTCGCCGACTGCCGGGCCGGAATTCCAGAATTCATGCCGGTATTTGAAATAGCCAAGGCTGATTTCATGAGAGCTGCCGATATCCCAGGCCGCGCTGAGGCTGTAGCTTGTAGAGCGATCAGTCCCATCCCTCAGTTCCTTGTCCTCGACAAGCCGCTCGAAATCCCGGGATACCCCCGCCATCAGCCGGAAGCTGTCTCCCAGGAGCACACCGGCCCGGATGCCTGCGCCAGCGCTGGCAGTGTCCAAATACTGGTCACCGGTCCTTTGGTTCAGGGTGACAGATGCCTCCACCGCTGTCCGCTCCGGCAAAGATTGCGCTCCGGCGGTGGTTCCAGCAGCAAAGGTGAAGGCTCCGCAGAAAACTGCGGTTAGAAAAAGCTGTTTCAAAATCCGGCTCTTAAACTATGTGTCTTGCTGCAAGCCACATCCCGAAAGACACCATGAATTGCAAGACGATCCCGCCGCACACGCAATCAGGTTCCGCAACTAATACAAACCGGCAACAAGGTGCCAAGAAAAACGGGCTGGAAAATCCAGCCCGTTCCGCAGCTTCCAGATCCGGGGCCGAGCCTCAGACCGCTTTCTTGCGGCTTTCTTCCAGGTAGATCTCGCGCAGGCGCTTGGCGATGGGTCCGGGGGTGCCGTCGCCCAGGGTGACGCCGTCGATTTCCACCACCGGCATCACAAAGGCGCTGGCGGAGGTGGTGAAAGCCTCGTCGGCTTCCTTGGCTTCCTCGATGGTGAACAGGCGCTCCTCGATCTCCATCTGCGCTTCCGCCGCCAGACGCAGCACCGCGGCACGGGTGATGCCGTGCAGGATGTCATTGGACAGCGGCCGGGTCACGATCTTGCCGTTCTTGACGTAATAAGCGTTGTTGGAGGTGCCCTCGGTCACATAGCCGTCTTCGATCAGCCAGGCATCATCGCAGCCGGCCTTCTTGGCCATCATCTTGCCCATCGACGGGTACAGCAGCTGAACGGTCTTGATGTCGCGGCGGCCCCAGCGAATGTCCTCGATCGAGATGATCTTGGCGCCCTTCTGCGCCGCCGGGCTGTCGGCCAGGCCCGGCTTGTTCTGAGTGAACAGAACCAGCGACGGCGGAGTGTCTTCGGACGGGAACACAAAATCCCGGTCGCCGTCGGAGCCGCGGGAGACCTGCAGGTAGACCAGGCCTTCCTCGATGCCGTTCAGCTCCACCAGCTTGCGGTGGATTTCCAAGAGCTCCTCCTTGGAGCACGGGCTGGCCATGTCCAGCTCCTTCAGCGAGCGGTCCAGGCGCACCGCGTGGCCTTCGAAGTCGATCAGTTTGCCGTCGAGGACAGAAGTCACCTCATAAACCGCATCGGCAAACAGGAAGCCGCGGTCAAAGATCGAAACCTTGGCCTCACCCTCGGGCAGGTATTCGCCATTCACATAAACAGTACGGGTCATTGTTGTCTCCTCAACCCCACAGGGCAGCCTTGGGCGGGTGCACGCCCTCGGCATCAAATGTCAAAGGTTCCTCGCGGTCTTCGGCCAGAAGCAGCGGCCCGTCAAGATCCGTAACCGCCGCACCCTGCGCCACAAGCGTCGCGGGCGCCATCGCCAGCGATGAGCCGACCATGCAGCCGACCATCACCTGGTAGCCCTCGGCCAGCGCCTGCTCGCGCAGCTTCAGCGCCTCGGTCAACCCGCCGGTCTTGTCCAGCTTGATGTTGACCACGTCGTATTTGCCCTTGAGCTTGGGCAGGCTCTCGCGGTCATGGCAGCTCTCATCCGCGCAGACCGGCACTGGGCGCTCCATGCCGGTCAGGGCCTCATCCTCGCCCGCGGGCAAGGGCTGCTCCACCAGCTCGACGCCGAGGCGCACCAGATGCGGCGCCAGTTCGGCGTAAACCTCTGCCGACCAGCCCTCGTTGGCGTCGATGATGATCTTGGCATCGGGCGCGCCGGCGCGCACCGCTTCCAGGCGGGGCATGTCGTCGGGGGTGCCGAGCTTGATCTTCAACAGCGGACGGAAAGCATTCTCCGCCGCCTGCTGCTGCATCTTCTCGGGCGTGTCCAGCGACAGGGTATAGGCGGTGATTTCCGGCCCCGGCGCCGGCAGGCCTGCCAGCTCCCAAACCCGCTTGCCGGCCTGTTTCGCTTCCAGATCCCACAGCGCGCAGTCAACCGCATTGCGGGCAGCACCTGCAGGCAGCAGCGATTGCAGTTCCTCGCGGGTGAAATCGGCGGGCAGGCCCTTGATCTCTGCGGTCACGCTCTCCAGCGTCTCGTTATAGCGGGCATAGGGCACGCATTCGCCCAAACCGGTGATGCCGTCCTTTTCCACCCGCACGGTCAGCACCTTGGCCTCGGTGCGCGAGCCGCGCGAGATGGTGAAGACCTGCGCCAGTTTAAAGACGTCCGGGGTGACGGTGATGTTCATGAAACTGCCCTTTCCTGCGGCCCTGCGCGCGCCGCGGCGGGCCTTAGCACGATGCCCTTCATCCGGGGCACCTGCTCTTTCATCTTGCTAAAAATACTCCCGCCGGAGGCATCCCAGGCTGCGCCTGAACACCTCCGGCGGGGCTGTTAGATCAGACCGCGGCCAGCGCGTCCACCAGGCGTCCGGCGCCGTGGCGGTAGGGGTCAACGGCGGGCAGGCCCATGCGCTCTTCGACCTCGGCCAGGTACTTGACCGCTTCGTCTTCGGACAGGTGCTGGGTGTTCACCGAGATGCCAACGATCTGGCAGGCCGGGTTGGCGCGCTGTGCCAACGGCAGGGCGACGTCGCGCAGTTCTTCCAGGGTCGGCACGTCGTATTCCGGCAGGCCGCGCATATGGGTGCGGGTCGGCTCGTGGCACAGGATCAGCGCATCCGGCTGACCGCCGTGCACCAGCGCCATGGTGACGCCCGAGTAGGAGATGTGGAACAGCGAGCCCTGACCCTCGATCAGATCCCAGTGGTCGTCGTCATTGTCCGGGGTCAGATACTCGATCGAGCCCGCCATGAAGTCGGCGATGACCGCGTCCAGCGGCACGCCGTGGCCGGTGATCAGGATGCCGGTCTGGCCGGTGGCGCGGAAGGTCGACTTCATGCTGCGCTTCTGCATCTCGGCGTCCATCGCCAGGGCGGTGTACATCTTGCCGACCGAGCAGTCGGTGCCAACTGCCAGGCAGCGCTTGCCGGTACGGTTCTTGCCGTTGGCAATCGGGTAGCCGACGGTGGGGACGCGCACATCGTGCAGGGTGCCGCCGTGGGTCTGGGCCGCAGCCACCAGGTCGCCCTCGTCGCGCAGCAGGTTGTGCAGGCCGGACGCCAAGTCATAGCCCATTTCCAGCGCCGCGATCAGCACCTCTTTCCACGCGGGCGAGATTACGCCGCCGCGGTTGGCGACGCCGATCACCAGGGTCTTGGCGCCGGCTTCCTTGGCCTCGGCCAGTGTCATCTCTTTCAGGCCCAGGTCGGCGCCGCAGCCCGGCAGGGAGATCTGGCCGACGGCATGGTCGGGGCGCCAGTCGCGGATACCGATGGCAACTTTGGCGGCCAGCATGTCAGGCGCATCGCCCAGGAACAGCAGATAAGGGGTTTCGATCATGGCGGGTTTCCTCTTCACTCTTGCCGGTGAGTTTGCGGAGATTCCCGCACAAGTTCATGCCTATTCCGCTGCTCGTCGCGGCTGACGCGCAAGAACCTCCTGCATTTTCGCCACTTTGCAGGAGATTTCTTCGTTATGTCACTATTGCTGACATTATTTTCCTCTTCCAGCCAGGTTTCGGCCTGAAGCACCCCGGTTTGGGGTGCGCCAAGCACCGCAATCGCCTGCTGGGAGCCGGTTTCCTCCGGCGCATCGGCCTGCGTGCGCCGCAGCGCGGCAACGCCCGCAACCATAAAACACAGGGCTGCAAGCAGGATCAGCAACCCATTTCCGTCAGCAATGCTGACCATATTCGGGGCCGCCAGCGTGCCCCCGAACTGGCCAACGTTCAACAGGAACACCATCGCCCCGCTGGCAGGCACGATCTGCGCCGGTTTCAGATGGTCGTTGGCATGGGCAGAGCAGACCGCGTACATCGGCAGGCTGGCGCCCGCGAGCACCGCAAATCCGATCACCAGCGCCTGCGGCGTGGGGGTCGCCAGCATCCACAGGCAGGCCGCGGCGCCGATCACGCCCAACCCCATCAGCACCAGCCGCCGGTCGGTCTTGTCGCTGATCCAGCCGACCGGGTATTGCACCACGGCGCCGACAACCATCGCCACCACCAGCGCGCCGGAGGCCTCTGCCGGGCTCATTCCGCGCGACAGCGCATAAAGCGGCAGCGCGATGAACCAGCCGGCCACGGCGGTTGCACTCACCAGATTGCCCAGCACTGCCATCGGCGACTCCCGGTAGAGCTTGCGCACGGGCATCCGGTCCGGCACCTCATACTCCGGCGCCTTGTTGCCGGACAGCAAGAGCGGCACAATCGACAGCGAGATCAGGATCGACACCGCCCCGAACAGCAAATTGCCGCTGGGATCGGGCAAGGCCACCAGTGCGGTGCCGATGGCCGGGCCTGCCATCCAGATCATGAAATAGATCGACAGGATCTGCGCCCGGTTTGTGTTTTCCGACTTCGCCTGCAGCCAGCTTTCGGTGATCACATACATGCCGGGATAACAGACCCCGGCCAGGAACCGCATCGCCGACCAGGAATAGGGATCGGAGGTCAGCAGGTGCAGGATCGCAGAGATCGACACCAGCGATGCCAGCGCCGAAAACGCCCGGATATGGCCGACCTTGGCCACCATTCCCGGCGCCATCACGGTGCCCAGCAGGGCGCCGGCGGGATAGGCCGCCTGCATGATCGAAATGGTAAGGTCGGAGAAGCCAAGCCCCGCACCCCGGATTGTCAGCAGGGTGACCAGAAGCCCGTTGGCCACCATCAGCATCAGCATGCCCAGAAACAGGGCCCAGTTTTCAATGAATGCACGTTTCATGCCCGGTTGCTCGCACGGGTGCCCGTCGGGTGCGCGTCTGTTTGCGGCAATGTTTCCGGCGCCGCAGCGCAGCAGCACTTTCTGCGCCTGCAAAATTTCCTTGCATGAGGCCGCGCAACTTTCTAACACTTCACCCCAGCAGAATTGAAACGTCATTACCCGAAGGATTGCCCCCATGAGCTTCCGCATCCAGCCCGCCGCCCCGGCGCGCCCCAACCGCTGCCAGCTGTTCGGCCCCGGCTCCAAGGTCAAGCTGTTCGAAAAGATGGCGGCCTCGGCGGCGGATGTCATCAACCTCGACCTGGAGGATTCGGTGGCGCCGGATGACAAGGACCAGGCCCGCGCCAATGTGATCGAGGCGATCAACACTGTGGACTGGGGCAATAAATACCTGTCGGTGCGGATCAACGGACTCGACACCCCCTACTGGTACCGCGATGTGGTGGACATTCTGGAGCAGGCGGGCGAGCGGCTGGATCAGATCATGATCCCCAAGGTGGGCTGCGCCGAGGATGTCTATGCGGTGGACGCGCTGGTCACTGCGATTGAGCGCGCCAAGGGCCGCACCAAGCCGGTCTCCTTTGAGGTGATCATCGAATCCGCGGCAGGCATCGCCCATGTGGAGGAGATCGCCAAATCCTCTCCCCGGCTGCAGGCGATGTCGCTGGGTGCTGCGGATTTCGCCGCCTCGATGGGAATGCAGACCACCGGCATCGGCGGCACCCAGGAGAACTACTACATGATCCGCGAGGGCCAGAAGCACTGGTCCGACCCCTGGCACTGGGCGCAGGCGGCAATTGTCGCGGCCTGCCGCACTCACGGCATCCTGCCGGTCGACGGCCCGTTCGGCGACTTCTCCGACGAGGACGGCTATATCGCACAGGCGAAACGCTCCGCGACGCTGGGCATGGTCGGCAAATGGGCGATCCACCCCAGCCAGATCGCGCTGGCCAACCAGGTCTTCACCCCGTCGGATGAGGCCGTGGCAGAAGCCCGCGAGATCCTGGCGGCGATGGAAGAGGCCAAGGCCTCCGGCGCCGGCGCAACCGTGTACAAGGGGCGCCTTGTTGACATCGCCTCGATCAAGCAGGCGGAAGTAATTGTGGCACAGGCCGAGCTGATCGCGGGCAGCTGACGCCGGTCCGCGACGAGAGGTTCCAAGGGCGTCCCCAGGGGGCGCCCTTTTTGATTGGAGGAAGAGATGCCGGATTTGACCTTGCTGCATACGGCTGAGGTGCATGTGGAGACCTTCCGGGCGCTGGCGCCGGAGGCTGATCTGGACCAGCAGGTGCGCGCCGACTGGCTGGAACGGGCACAAAGCGGGATTGATGCCGCGCTTAAGGCCGAGATTGCCGAGGCAGTTGAGGCCGCGGACGGGCCGGTCTTGTGCACCTGTACCACCCTTGGCCCGGCGGCGGAGGAAGCGGGCGCCATCCGCATCGACTGGCCGATGATGCAGGAAGCGGCGCGCACCGGCGGGCCGGTTCTGATGGCCTATTGCCTAGAGAGCACCGCCGCGCCCTCGGAAGCGCTGCTGCGCCGCGCCTTCGGGGCGCGTGATCCGCAGCTCATCTGCCTGAAGCTGGGTCTGCACTGGCCGCTATTTGAGGCCGGGGACAGCGCCGGCTTTGCCGCGGGTATCGCCGGGAATGTCGCCGAAGCAATGGAGTCGACAGATTTTGCCTGCGTGGTGCTGGCACAGGCCTCGATGGCCGGGGCGGCTGAGCGGTTGCGCGGTCAGACAGAGGTCCCGGTACTGGCCTCGCCGGAGATTGCCATACAAGTCTTGCTCAAGGAACAAAAGGGCGGCGCCTGACCTTGGGGAGGCGAGCAGTGCCTTCCCGGCGGAAGGTCAGGCGCTGCCCGTGCCGCAAGCGGCACGGCATGTGTTTTTCCCGGCCAAGGCCCCTGCCCTGCCGGTGTATACGCTCCGTTTCTGCCTGTTTCCATATTCCGCTTCAGCGGAGGCATTAGGGACTGGCGGCGCCGCCAGAATGGCGGAGATGGACGGGCATATCCGCCCGCGTGCTGAACGTTGTCTCTGCACGGCCCCGCTGCCAGGCGGGAGTCCGGTTCCAGGGGGGCCGGGGAGCCAAGCCCCGGCGGGTGATCGCGACCGGGGCCAAGACTGCCACCGGCAGCTTAAGATCCGGTGAGGCCAGCGTACGCAGGATGCGCAACACCCTCAGCCGCGCGCCGGTGGATACCCTGGTGCAGTGAGTATTTTGACAAAGAAGAAGGGGCGGAACCTGTGCTTCTTCTTTGCCCAAATACTCAAATTCCAACCGGGCCGGGGATCACGCCCGCAGATCCTTGGGCGAGCCCATCACCACATAGGTGGTGATCGCCGTGACATAAGGCGAAGTGCCGAGGATATCGGTGTGGAACTTCTTGTAGCTTGGCAGATCGGCGCATTCGACTCGCAGCAGGTATTCGATTGTGCCGGTGATATTGTGGCATTCCACCACCTCCGGCGCCGCCTGCATGGCGCGCTCAAACGCCTCCTGCGCCTCCTTGGTGTGCTCGCCCAGGCCGACGCCGATATAGGTGGCAAAACCCACCCCCAGCTTCTGCCGGTCCAGAACCGCGCGGTAGCCGGTGATGACGCCTGCGCGCTCCAGCTCCTGCACCCGGCGCAGGCAGGCGGAGGGCGAGAGGCCCACGCGCTCCGCCAGTTCCAGATTGCTGATGCGGCCGTCGCGGGAAAGTTCCTGCAATATCTGCTGATTTATTTTGTCATTTTTCGCCATTAGTTGCGAAACTAAAGGCATCTGCTGGCAAAACGCAATTTCATTTGGCCGGTTTGGCGCAATGATTTTGCGCATGACCTATGAACTCCTCACCGCGCTGGCGCTTTTTGCCTTTGTCTCCTCGATCACCCCGGGGCCGAACAACCTGATGCTGATGGCCTCGGGCGCCAATTTCGGCTTCCGCCGCACTATCCCGCATATGCTGGGGGTGGCGCTGGGGTTCGTGTTCATGGTGCTGCTGGTCGGCGCCGGGCTGGTGCAGGTGTTTGATGCCTTCCCGGTCAGCTACACGGTGCTGAAGGCGGTCTCGGTTCTCTACCTGCTGTGGCTGGCCTGGAAGATCGCCAATGCGGCGCCGGTGCAGGCCAAGGGGGCTGAGGGGCGTCCTATGACCTTCTTGCAGGCGGCGGCATTTCAATGGGTGAACCCCAAGGCCTGGGCGATGGCCCTCACGGCGATCAGCGCCTACACGCCGGATCAGACCCTGACGGCAATCCTGCTGGTGGGGGTGATTTTCGGCGCCATCAACCTGCCCTCGGTCGGTTCCTGGACGGTGCTGGGCCAGCAGATGGCGCGGTTCCTGACCAGCCCGCGCCGCCTGGTGTTGTTCAACTGGACCATGGCGGTACTGCTGGTGGCCTCCCTCTACCCAGTGATCTGGCCGCAGTAATGCCGGGCATTCCCGCGGTGCGGAGGGGCGCTATTTCAGCGGCAAGCAGATCTCTGTCAGCAGGTCCTCCGGTGCCGTTTCGCGCGGGTTGTTGAGGTAAATCTCGTAGCAAGGCTGGTCGGCGGGCTCTTCGCCCGACTGCGGCAGCCAGTTGCCGAACAGACTGTGGTAGGCGGCGTGGATGCCGGAATACGGCCCCTTGTAGGTGAGGACCGCGGCGCGGCCGCCGGGCAGGCTTACTTCCTCCATTCCTTCCGGCAGCGCTTCACCCGCAAACTCCCCCCCGGCAAAGCTGCGCAGATCGGCCTCGGCCACCTCGTCGGGGCTGTCGAAATAGACCCCCAGCACCGCGCCCAGCTGCGGCCTCAGCTGGCGGGTTTCGCAGAGGGCGCCGAAGGCCTCGAAGCTTTTGCCGATTTCATGGTAGGCGCCCTTGTGCGGCAGGCCGGCCAGGCGGCGGGCGGGGTCGGTGCGGGTGATCACGTCATACATGGGATAGCTTCCTGTTCTGAGGGCTGGGTTGGGCAGCCGCACCTGGCCGTCGCGGCGGAAGGCCGCCGGGCTGCTGCCGTAAGCATCCGAGAACGCGCGGGAGAAGCTGTTCTGGTTCGGGTAGCCTGCGCGGGCGGCCACCTGAGCGATGGGCATGTCCGCCATCACCAGCCAGACCGCGGCGCGGTGCAGCCGGATCCGGCGCACGGCTTGCGCGCAGGTTTCACCGGTCAGAGCGCGGAACACCCGGTGCCAGTGGAACCGCGACATCGCCGCCACGTCCGCCAGCCTGTCCAGCGACAGGTCGCCATCCGTATTATCATGGATATAGGCCAGAACCCGCAGGATTCGGTCTTCGTAGCTGGCGGCCATTTGCGGCGTCTTCTTCGTGTCTCTCTGCTCTCAGGTGATGGCATAAGCCTAGATCACAAATCTTGCTGAGTTGCATCTTGGCGCAGCTAAGGCCATATAGCTGCAAACCTGCAGAGCAGAGGCAACATGACCCAGTATCTGGAATTCGAAAAACCGCTGGCCGAAATCGAGGGCAAGGCGGAGGAGCTGCGGGCGCTGGCGCGCGCGAATGAGGAAATGGATGTGGCGGATGAGGCCAAGGCGCTGGACGCCAAGGCCGCCCAGCTGCTGCAGGACCTCTACAAGAATCTGACGCCCTGGCGCAAATGCCAGGTGGCGCGCCATCCGGAGCGCCCGCATTGCAAGGATTACATCGAGGCGCTGTTCACTGAGTACACGCCGCTGGCCGGCGACCGGAACTTTGCCGATGATCTGGCGGTGATGGGAGGCCTTGCGCGCTTCAACGACCAGCCGGTGGTGGTGATCGGCCATGAGAAGGGCTCGGACACCAAGTCCCGGATCGAGCGCAACTTCGGCATGGCCCGCCCCGAGGGCTACCGCAAGGCGGTGCGGCTGATGGAGATGGCGGGCCGCTTCAAGCTGCCGGTGATCACCCTCGTCGATACCGCCGGCGCCTACCCCGGCAAGGGCGCCGAGGAGCGCGGCCAGTCCGAGGCGATCGCGCGCTCGACCGAGATGTGCCTGAAGATCGGCGTGCCGCTGATCTCGGTCATCATCGGCGAAGGCGGCTCCGGCGGCGCGGTGGCCTTCGCCACTGCCAACCGCGTGGCGATGCTGGAGCATTCGATCTACTCGGTGATCAGCCCTGAGGGCTGCGCCTCGATCCTGTGGAAGGACGCCGAGAAGATGCGCGAAGCGGCAGAAGCGCTGCGCCTGACCGCGCAGGACCTGAACAAGCTGGGAGTCAACGACCGGATCATCCCGGAGCCGCTGGGCGGCGCCCACCGCGACCCGAAGGCGGCGATCAAATCCGTCAGCGGCGCGATCCAGGAGATGCTCGACGAGCTGAAGGGCATGGACGCCGCCGCGCTGGTCCAGGACCGGCGCCAGAAGTTCCTGGATATCGGTTCCAAGGGGCTGGCGGCCTGAGCCTCAGCTTGCTCGAAAACAGGCAAACCCGGCTGCGAGGCCGGGTTTTTTGCATCTCTGCTTTTACATAGCTGATTTCAGAGGTTGTATCGGCGGAGACACTTCCGGGAGAAAGGGCTGCAAATTTCGCAGGATTGCGCCACCGCGCGTCACGGGCCGGGTGCCAAAGCAGATCGCCCAACCGTTGCCGAACAGCTTGGCAAGCAAGCCTTCCGTTGGCCAGCATCGCGGAAGAATTCAATGCATGATGGCGGAGACGATGGGATTCGAACCCACGAGACGGTTTCCCGCCTACTCCCTTAGCAGGGGAGCGCCTTCGACCACTCGGCCACGTCTCCGCTGACCCGTATATGTGCCGCAACCCAGAGAAACAAGGCGTTTTTTCAATTTTTTTCCGCGCCAGCAAAACAGGGAGTTTCCCCGGTTTTCCGAGAACTTTTGCGGAACTGCACGTTATGCACGTGCAGCCGTGTTCGCTTAATGTTCACAGTAACCGGCCTGAACTTGATTCCCCCTGCTCCGGCCGCAATGAGCGCCGCCGAATTACCATGCCGCATTCTAACGGCCGCACGTGAAGGCGAAAAACTATTCCCTCGCGGTATTGGAAATCGCATGCCGTCACTGCGCTTCGGCAGGAATCTGGAGCGCACCGGCACCGGTGAAGGCAAGCATGCCGACTGCGCGATTGCTGGCGGCCGACACGTGGAAATTTTGGAAGCTGGCCCGATTGGAGCCATGGCTTTATTGAAGCTCCCGGAGCGAGAGCCGGCGCTCGCCTGTGTCAACGACCCGGAACCGGCCGAGGTTCGTGACTCGCGAAACAAGGCATCAATATCAACGACGATGCTGTTGCCTGCTCTATGATCAGACAGAGGGGGGCCGAATTTCAGGGCCACACGCGGCAATTGCCGAGCGGAAAACCAAATATGTGATGCAAAAGTCTTTCCGGCTTCCTCATTGGCGGGAACTTTGCAAGCCGTTAGAAAACCTCTTTGACTGAGGGAAGCCCAGAAATGGGCTCGACAGCCAACGGCTGTTTGCAGAAGGCATTCCTGTTGCAGTGGGAACCCGAGGCAACCTGGCGTGGAGGACGGTTGTTCCGTCAATGCAGCTTTATCAGCGGAAATACCGGCCGCACCTTCCGGTGCGGCCGCAGTGATGCGCTTGGAGTGTTACGCCCGCGAAACGTCGGGAGTTTTCAGCACATGGGGAGTATCATAGGCCTCCAGATCAATTTGATTTTCTGACTTCGCAATAAGCACAGTGCAGGCTGCGTCTCCCGTCACATTGAGCGACGTGCGCGCCATGTCGAGAATGCGATCGATGCCTGCAATGATGGCAACACCTTCCAGAGGCAAGCCGACGGAGGTCAGAACCAGCGACAGCATCACGAGCCCGGCACCAGGAACGCCGGCGGTGCCGATAGAGGCAAGAGTCGATGTCAGAATAATTGTGACATACTCAGACATGCCCAGCTCTACCCCGAAGGCCTGCGCCACAAAGAGAGCGGCAACACCCTGATACATGGCGGTTCCGTCCATGTTGATCGTCGCGCCAAGGGGCAGAGTGAAACTCGCAACTGACCGGTTCACACCCAGGTTCTGCTGCACAGCAGTCATCGTGACCGGAAGTGTCCCGGAAGAGGACGTGCTGGTGAAAGCCACGATCTGCGGTTCAATGATGCCCTGGAAAAAGCGGACCGGGTTCAGGCGGGCGAAGACCGAAACTAGACCGCCATACACAATCAACGCATGCAGGACGCAGCCGATATAAAGCGCGGCAATGACGGTTCCCAACGGCAACAGAAGATCAAGCCCGTAGGTTCCGGCGACCCAGGCCATCAGCGCAAACACGCCATAAGGGGCAAAACTGATCACAATCTCCGTCAGCTTCAGGATAACTGAATTCAGGGCTTCAAAGAACTCCCGCACCGGCTTGCCTGCTTCGCCAACCAGGTTGATGGCCAGGCCGAACATGATTGCGAAAAAGATGATCTGCAGAACGTTTCCGTCTGCGGCGGCGGCAACCGGATTCTTCGGGACGATCCCGATGAGCTGCTGAATGAAGGGCGGAGCGGTCTTGGGTTCCATTGCGGCGGCGGTGCTCAGGTCGATGCCCGCGCCAGGTTGCATCAGCAATCCCAAAACCAGGCCGATCGTGATCGCAAATGCGGTGGTGCCCAGATAGAAAACGATCGACTTCAGGCCAATTCGCCCCATGCGCGCCATGTCGCTGACGGATGTCATGCCGCACACGAGCGACACGAAGATCAGCGGGACAATCAGCATTTTGATGAGCGACAGGAACAAGGTCCCGATGTTCTTGATCATGCCGGCAATTGCCTGGTTGCCGGTTGCGTTCAGCAGAACGCCTGTAATCACCCCAAGGACAAGTGCGATCACGATTTGCTTCCACAAAAGCATGTTTCTCCAAGGTGCCAAAAACCCTGTTTTTTGACTGGTATTCGCCATAAGGACCTCCCTTTCCAAGGCAGCCAACCGGATCGGGCTGCCGGCAGTCGCAGCATGGTACCAGTTCGATGACAGGCAGCGTCGCGCAAACATGGAAAGGGCGTTGCAAACTTTGCAACGCCCTTTCGGCTTCCAGGAAGAAACCGCTTTCAGCCAGGGTCAGGACCCTAGGCCTTTGCCAGGTGCACGCATTTACGGGCCAGCACATCGGTTGGGTCAACGGCCAGCACCCCCAGATCGCCGGCGCCCGCTGTCACAAGGATAGGGAGTTCCGTGCAGCCGAGAATGACCGCCTCGGCGCCGCGCCCAACCAGATGGGAAAAGGCCCTTGTTATCTGCTCCTTGCAAAGACCCTCGGTGTGCCCAGCCTTGACGCCGGCCGGGCCGTATATGCACTCCATGACCAAGTTTTGATGCTGCTCATCGGGAACGATATGGCAAAGGCCAGCCTCCTCAAGCGCCTGCTGATACAGGCCGCTTCGGATTGTTCCATCGGTGCCGAGAATCCCGACCGTGCGCGTCCCGGGAGAGTTTTCCCTGATGTGGTCAGTAGCCGCTGACAGAATACTAATGATCGGTATGCCTAGATGGCGCTGGATACGATCGACATAGGCGTGAGCAGTGTTGCAGGGGATGACCAGAATATCGGCCCCGCCGCGTTCCAGCTTCTTGCAGGTGGAATAGAGGGCGACCGTCGGATCGGTTCCTGATCCCACCAGGTTTTCAGTCCGGTCAGGGATTTGCGGATTTTGTTCGACCAGCACCTTGATGTGATCCTGATCGCAGGCGGCCTCTGTTCCCTTGACCAGTTTGGAAAGGAAATCCACCGTCGCGGCAGGTCCGACACCGCCAACCACCCCGACCTTGAACCGGCGGCGGCGGCCTGGATGCGTCTCCTTCAGCGCATGTTCTGCATAAACCGCCGCCGTGTCGATGGCTGTCATCCCGTCCGGCAGGTCAAGCTGATCAAGCAGCAGGGGCAATTCGGAAAGCCCGGGCACAAAAACCGCCGCCCCCTGCTCCGAAAGGCTGGCAAGGGCTGCGTTGATAGGTTGCAGCACCTCCTGCCTGCGGTTGCCTGTTTTGAAGCCGTTGCCGCCATAGACCGCCTCCATCACTGCGCTTTCCAAATCCGCGGCGGGATAGACAACCTGTACATCCTCGCCGAACAGGTTCTCGAACAGGCCGTTTTCCCTGACAAAAGGCGTTGCGATGACGCCAATTTTCTCCGGTTGGGGACTCAGTTTCGCGACGGCAGCTGTGATTGCCCCGGTCATGCTGATCAGCTTCAGCTCCAGCTCATCTTCCAGCTCATGCAGGAAACTATGCGTGACAAAACAAGGGAGCAGTGCCGCATCGCATCCATCCCGCTCCATACGTGACAGCGTATCAAATACGTAAAGCTTCCGGTGGGTGGGGATGTAGGCCGGCTCCTGGGGGGAGACAGGTTCGCGCAGCGGTTTCTGGTGGAATATCAGCTCCCGGTGATCCTCCTCCGACCTGACTGGGGTCATCTGCACAATTCTGTTCAGCAGGTCGGCCCCGGCGAGGGCGCCCAGGCCTCCGACAATTCCCAGGCGGAGAGACTGGTTTCTGTTCATCAGGCGTTCTCCGGTATCCTGCCCTGAAGATGTTTCAGGGCTGTCTCGGCCAATTCTTCCGGCAATGCCGGCAGTGCAGCGGATTGCAGACTCAGACCGTTTGCCTGCGCATATTTTGCAAGTTTGGTCGCCGCTTCATAGCCGATTACGGGGGCGAGCGCAGTTACTTGCACAAGACTATTACTCAGCAGAAACTGGCATCTTTCCTCATCTGCGACGATACCATCCACGCACCGGGTCCGCAGCACGTTCATTGCGCTGGTCAGAGATCCCATTGTTTCCAGCACCTTATGGATAATGACAGGTTCCATCGCGTTGAGCTGAAACTGGCCTGCCTCGGCGGCCATCGTGACAGTCAGATCATTGCCGATCGCCTGGTAGCAAACTTGATTGACCACTTCCGGAATGACCGGGTTCACCTTTCCAGGCATAATCGAAGACCCCGCCTGGACCGCCGGCAGAATGATTTCGCCAATCCCCGCCCGTGGCCCCGAGGACATGAGGCGCAAATCGTTGCAAATCTTGGACAGTTTGATGCCAACCCGCTTGAGCGTGCTGGAAAACATCACAAAGGCGCCCAGATCAGAGGAGGCCTCGATCAGGTCCGGGGCCAGTTGAAGCGGCTCCCCCGTTATTTCGCGCAGGTGCGCAACAGCTGCTTCGCCAAAGTGCGCAGGGGCATTGATGCCGGTGCCAATTGCCGTGCCGCCAAGGTTCACTTCTGTCAGAAGGCGGGAAAGGTCGCAGAGCCGGTCTGCGTCCTCGTTTATCGTCGTGGCATACCCCCGGAACTCGGCGCCAAGCGGCATCGGCACAGCATCCTGAAGCTGCGTGCGCCCGACTTTCGTGATATGTTGAAACTCGGATGCCTTGATGCCGAATGAGTTGGTCAGCCCATGCATTGCCTCAATGAGAGGGGTGATCCGCGAGAGGACGGCAAGCCGGATTGCGGTGGGATAAACATCGTTTGTGGATTGCGAGCGGTTCACGTCATCATTCGGGTGAAGCCGGCCGTAGGCGCCAAAATCCGCACCGAGCATCTTCAGCCCGAGATTCGCAATGACCTCGTTGACATTCATATTTGTCGATGTGCCAGCTCCGCCTTGCATGACATCGATAACAAACTGATCGTGATGGCGGCCGCCGATGATCTCATCGCAGATACCGGCAATGGCTGCCGCCTTCTCGGCGGGCAAGGCGCCGAGATCCCGGTTCGCCAGCGCACAGGCCTTTTTGACGGAGGCCAGGCCAGTGATCAATTCCGGATAATGGCTGATTGACACTCCGGTAATCGGGAAATTCTCCAGCGCCCGCTGGGTCTGACTGCCCCAAGCGGCTGCCAGCGGGATCTTCACCGGGCCAAGACTGTCGGACTCTGTTCGGAATTTGCTCATCATCTGGGACCTTTTTCTGCGGTCTTGCAGCCAGCAACTGGAAACGCGGAGCCGGGAGACCGTTATAGTGCAGGCCGGAACTTACTGCTGCCCATCCCATGCAGCCATGACAACTGGCGCAAGGATGTTGCAAACTTTGCAACCAATTCCTACCATTCAGGGACCCCTTTCAGATGGAGAAGACAGGTGGAAATCGACTGGCTGGAAGACTTCTTGGCCCTTTCGGCCGCGGGTGTGTTTGCCCGCGCCGCGGATGCGCGGAACATAAGCCAGTCAGCTTTTACGCGACGGATCAAAAACCTGGAAAACTGGACGGGGACACCATTGTTTGACAGGAGCGTGCACCCTGTCGAATTGACCGCGGCAGGCAAGGCTTTCAAGCAAACCGCCATCGACACAGTTGCGGCGCTGAAGCAATCCAAAAGCGATATCCGCAGCCTGTCCCGCCAGGAAGCTTCCGTGCTGGACTTCGTCGCGCTTCACACCCTGGCCATTTCCTTCTTTCCGGCGTGGCTCACGCGCATGTCCAGTCACCTTGGACCCATCAAATCCAGGCTGGTTGCGGAAAACTTCTCAGGCTGCGCGGAGGCCATACTGTGCGGAAGCGCAGACTTCATGCTGTGCTACTACCATCCCGCTGTCCCCACGATTTCTGATGAGAGCCGGTACCCGTCCTCGACGATTGCCAAAGACCGGATCATAGCTGTCAGCAGTGCCGATGCTGACGGGCGCGCCAAGTTCAGCTTGGAGGGCGATGACCCGGTGCCGCTACTATCCTATTCCCCCGACACCTTTTTGGGCCGGGTGTCCCAGGTTTGCCTGGAACGGGGACACTTAAGCGGCAAAGTGGAGCCCATCTACGAGAACTCGGTTGCTGAAGCGCTCAAATCCGCCTGTCTCGCCGGGCTGGGAATTGCTTTCCTGCCCGAAGGGGCCGCGGAGCGGGAGCTGAAAGACGGAACACTGCACAAAATCAGCCGGCCGGAATTCGAACTCGTCATTGACATAAAGCTTTACCGTTCAATCGAACGTTCCAGAGCAGAACTGGAACGCTTCTGGATGCTGGCCCAAAACCTTTGAAAACCGCAGCAGAGTTTACCGCGCTGCTGAGGCTGCGCTTTCTGCCAGCGTCCAAAACCGCTCCACGGACGGGCGGCTTCTTTCAATCGATCGGTACAGCTTGATGGTCATGCGGCGTTCAGAAGCGTCGTCGCTGATGCGCGCAAGCTTACCCTCATTAAGCATTGGCAGGATTGTCATCCTTGGCAGCCAGGCAATTCCCAGCCCTTCCGCACAGGCTGCTTTCTGAGCCTCAGCCACCGAGTTTTCGCAGCGGATCTCCAGTTTTTCTGCCACCCCCGCCCGCTTTATGGAAATCTCGCTCAGCCGCCCCAGAAAGCTCTCCGGGGAATACGCCAGAAACGGCAGTTTGCCTTCCTGATCGAAACGGTAGAGCGCGTTGCCGGAATTGTCGGTGCCGGACACGGCAACAAGCCTGTCCTCCGCGATCTTAACTGACGGGTAACGGTCATCTTTGGTCATAGTGGCGATGGACGGATGATCGTAACACAGCATGAAATCTGTTGTTCCGGCCATAAGCGTTTCTACACAGTCCGAAAAATTCTCAACCGCAAATTTGGTGTTGATCGGTCCGATGGCGGCAGAGAGGCTTTTTATCCACGCTGGGATGAAGGAAATCGCAAGTGTGTGCAAAGCGGAAATACTGATGACGTCCCCCTCCCGTCGTGCAAGCTGCTTCAAGTCCTGCCGGGCAAAACGGAGCGCATTCACGGTCTCATGGGCCGTCGGCCGGAAAGCCTCTCCGGCTGCCGTCAGAACCACCGGATGCACGCTTCTGTCAAACAGGGCAGCTCCCACCCAGTGTTCCAGATTCTTGATCCTGCGCGTGAATGCAGACTGGCTGATGTTCCTGGCGCTAGCGGCCTTAGCAAAGATTCCTGCTGAGGAAAGCGCGAGGAAATCCTCCAACCAATCAATTTCCATACCTGCTCTCCTTCGGGCGCAATTGACTGTAGCCGCGAACAAAGACTGAAGGCGTTGCAAACCTTGCAACTCCCTTGCAAATTACATGTGGAAGTCTGACATCAGTACCTGTGGGCCTGGATGGCTGCTAACGGGAAGTTCACCGCTCTGCCGCCGCAGTCCAGGCTCTGCGCGGCCGCGAAGCGCGCCATGTTCGCATTGATATGGCCCGCATTTTCGTCATCATAAGCACCAGCTGCCGCTCAAACACGCAGCATCTGGTCAGACGGCGAAAACGGACAGCGGAGACATGCATACAGATCAGCTCATTGCCTGCCCGACCTGCGACGTGCTGAACCGCGACCAGGACGTTAAGCCCCGTACGGTTGCCCGCTGCGCCCGCTGCGGCACGGTGCTGGCGGCGCCCAAGTCGGGCGCCATGACACGGATCGCGATGCTGTCGCTGACCGCGCTGATTCTACTGGCTGCCGCGGCCGGTTTCCCGTTCCTGGAGCTGAGAGCACAAGGCCTGTCGCATCAGGCGTCGGTCCTGGACGCTGTGCTGGCCTTTTCCAGCGGGCCGATGGCGCCCCTGTCCCTGGCGACCGGCCTGCTGATTGTGCTGCTGCCCGCGGCACGCTATTGCGCGCTGATCTATACTCTGGCGCCGATGGCCCTGGGCTGGCACCCCGCGCCGCACGCCGCCACGGCCTACCGCTGGGCAGAGCGGCTGAAACCCTGGGCCATGGCCGAGATCTTCATCATCGGCGTGGCGGTGGCCCTGGTCAAAGTCTCCGGCCTGGCGCGCGTCGGGCTAGGGCCGGCCTTCTGGGCCTTTGCCGCGCTCCTGGTGGTAACCATTCTGACCGACAACGCAATTTGCAGGCTGACCGTATGGAAAACTCTGAGAGCCCGCAGCGCTTCCTGACCGCGGCAGCCGCCGGGCTGGCTGGCTGCCGCGCCTGCGGGACCGCCAACCCTGGCGGTGCCCGGGCCTGCACTTGCTGCGGCAGCCCGCTGGCAGCTGCCGACCCCGCCAGCCTGCAGCGCGTCTGGGCATGGCTGGCGGCGGGGCTGATCGCCTATGTGCCCGCCAATGTCTACCCGATGCTGCGCACCACGACCTTTGGCCGCACGTCCGAGAACACGCTGATCGGCGGCATTGCCGAACTGTTCAGCCACGGCTCCTATGGCGTTGCTTTGATCGTTTTCTTCGCCAGTATCGTGATCCCGGTGGCCAAGTTCCTGGCCATCGCCTATCTGGCGGTATCCGTCCGCAGGCCGGCAGCCCTTGGCAGCCATGGCCGGCTGATGCTTTATGAGGTGGTCGAATTTATCGGGCGGTGGTCGATGATTGATGTCTTTGTGGTGGCAATCCTGACCGCCCTCGTCCAGCTTGATTTCGCCGCTGCCATCGCCCCCGGTATTGCAGCGGTCAGTTTTGCAATGTCGGTTGCCTTCACCATGCTGGCGGCCCAGAGTTTTGATCCGCGCCTGATCTGGAACGCGGAAAGCGAGAATTTGAATGACCACGCCTGATCCCGCCCGGATGAACATCACGGCCCGCCGCCCGTCGCCGTGGCGCAACCTGTCACTGGTCTGGCTGGTGCCGCTGGCGGCGCTGGCGGTTTCTCTCGGGGTGGCCTGGAAGGCCTATTCCGAGCGCGGCGCGCTGATCACCATCAGCTTTGAAAACGCCTCTGGCATTGCTGCCAATGAAACCACCGTGCGCTACCGCGACGTGGTGATCGGCCGGGTCGAGAAAGTCGGCTTTGCCGGCGACCTGAGCAAGGTCTCCGTCCAGGCCCGCATCGACAAGGACATCGCCCCCTACCTGGATGCAGACGCCGTCTTCTGGGTGGTCCGCCCGGAAGTGTCGGCACGCGGCATATCGGGGCTCAGCACTGTGCTATCCGGCGTCTATATAGAAGGCAGCTGGGACCAGAACCCAGGTTTCGCGCAAACCAGCTTCGAAGGTGCCGACCGGCCGCCGCTTGCGCAGCCCGGCCGCGGCGGCCGGCGGATCACCCTGCGCACCGATGACGGGCGGATGATCTCCGAAGGCGCACCAGTGCTGTTCCGCGGCATCGAGGTCGGCCGGCTGGAAAAGCCGCGCCTGACGGTCAGCGGCGACAGCATCGTCGTTGATGCCTTTATCGAAGCCCCCCACGACCGGCGCATCAACTCTGCCACCCGGTTCTGGGACAGCTCCGGCTTCTCGGTCTCGATCGGACCCGGCGGGCTGTCGCTCGACGTAGACAGCATTGCCTCGCTGGTGGCCGGCGGCATCGAATTCGGCTCCGTGTTCGACGGCGGGCAACCGGTCGGGCCGGGCACGGTCTTCGACGTCCACACCGACGAGGCCGCCGCCCGCCGCACCGCCTTTGCCCGCACCCTGTCCGGCGGAGTTGCTGTCTCAGTCGCCTTTGACGAGTCCGTGGCCGGACTTGCCAGCGGCGCCGCGGTCAACCTTCGCGGCGTCAAGGTCGGCGAAGTCAGCAGCCTCAATGCGGCCATTCAAAGCGGCAGCGACGAAGCCGAAGTGCAGCTGATCGCCAAGCTGCTGCTTGAACCCGCGCTGATGGGACTGCCGCCCGGATCCGGCGAGGCCGAGGCTCTCGATTTCCTGGAGCAGGCAGTGGAGGGAGGCCTGCGCGCCCGGCTGGCCTCCGCCAGCCTGTTCAGCTCTGAGCTGATCGTCGAACTGGTGACGCTGGAGAGCGCGGGGCCAGCGCAGTTTGCCCGCGAGGCCGAGCCGTTTCCGCAACTGCCCAGCGCGCCGTCAAACCTACCGGATTTCACCGCGACCGCCGAAGGCATGCTGGAACGCATCAGCGAACTGCCGGTCGAAGAGCTGATGGCACAGGTCATCGCGACGCTTGCCAGCATCGAAAGCCTGGCCTCTGCCGAAAGCACTCGCCAGACACCGGCGGCGGCCGTCGCCTTGCTGGAAGACGCCCGCGCCCTGGTGACCGACCCTGGCACCCGTGCCCTGCCGGGCGAGCTGCACGCTGCTATCGCGGACTTGCGCGCAATGGTGGCAGAGCTGCAGCAAGGCCGGGCAGCGGCCAATTTGGCCGCAGCACTGGAAAAGGGCAGCGAAGCCGCCGCCAGCCTGGCCGACGCCTCGGACGAACTGCCTGCGCTAGTCGCCGCCTTCAACGCCTTGGCCGCCAAGGCCAATTCGCTTGAGACCGAGGAGCTGATCCGCTCCGCCAGCCAGCTGATGAACAGCGCCGATGCGCTGATCGGCACCGCGGATGCCCGCGCCCTGCCCCCGGCGCTGACCGGCGCGCTGGAGGAAATGCGCGCCACGCTGGAGGAAATGCGCCAGGGCGGGCTGGTCGAAAACGCCAATGCCACCATGGCCTCGGCCCGCGGCGCCGCCGATGCGGTGGCCGCCGCTGCCGAAGGCCTGCCTGCGCTGTCTGCCCGGCTGGAGCGCCTCGTGGCCCGGTCCGAGGCGCTGATTGCCTCCTATGGCGCCCGCTCCAGCTTCAACTCCGAAACCCTGGACGCGCTGCGCGAAATCAGGACCGCCGCCCGTGCAGTGTCCCAGCTGGCGCGCAAGATCGAACGCGACCCCAATTCCCTGCTGTTTGGAAGATAAGATGATTAAAGTTCTGAAATTGCTGCTCCCCCTTGCTTTGCTGGCAGCCTGCGCCGGGGGCAACGATCCCCGCTATCTGATTTCTTCTGCCCCTGGCGAGACGGGGACCAGCCTGCGATCCCGCTCGATCGAGGTGCGGCTGGTGTCGCTGCCCTCCTACGCGGCCGCTGCCGACATCGTTGCCGAGGGCGAAGGCGGCGCACTTTACGAGCTGGGTGGCGCGCAATGGGCGGATGACCCGGCCCGCGGCATGACCGCCGCACTGGCCCGCGGGTTGAACGAGCGCACCGGCGCCGCCGCAGCCATCGAACCCTGGCCGCTGAACAGCGGCCCTGATGCGCGTCTGGATGTGCGGGTGGATCAGGTCTATGCCCGCGCTGACGGCCAGTTCGAGCTGTCCGGCCAGTTTGCGATCTCCTCACCCGGGGGCACGGTGCGGGAATTTGTGAAACGGTTTGATATCACCACGCCCGTCACCGGCACCGGCCCGTCCGCCACCGCCGATGCCCTGGCTGTGGCGCTGGCAGAGCTGGCCCGCCAGGTCTCACAGTCCCTGTAGACCGCCCGGTCGATGCCTTCCGGTGTGCCTGTCAGCAGGCGGCGGTCACGATGATTTCCACCTTCAGCTCCGGCCGCGCCAGCCTGGCCTCGCCGCAGGCCCGGGCCGGGGCGTGGCCCTCTGGCACCCAGGCATCCCAGACCGCGTTCATTTCGGCAAAATCCTTCATGTCGGCCAGCCAGACAATCGCCTGCAGGATCCGCTGCGGCGAGGAGCCTGCCTTTTCCAGCAGCGCTTCGACCCGGGACAGGCAGTCGCGGGTCTGTTCCGCGACATCGGCGCCGTCACCTACCTGGCCACAGAGATAGGCCACGCCGTTGTGCTTCACGATCTTGCTCATGCGGGGGCCGGTTTCAATCCGTTCGATCATCTCTTTCTCCTATTCGGCGGCAGTGGCGGATGGGTCTTCCATCGCTGCCAGTTCGCCCAGTGTCACGGGTTTTATCGGCGGACGGATGCGGTAGTAACCGGTCTCATCCGGGGTCTGCCCGTTGGCCTCCGCCAGCAGGGCAGTCACGGTCAGCCCGCAATAGCGGCCCTGTCACGGCCCCATACCCGCGCGCCCGAAGGCCTTGGCCTGGTTCGGGCCGAGGCAGCCGAGCCTGGCATAGCTGCGGATGTCGCCTGCGGTGACTTCCTCGCAGCGGCAGACGATGGTGCTGTCCGCGGGCCGCAGGGCTGCGCCGTAGGGCGGGTAGGCCGCATCCAGGAACGGGCGCACCGCGGTTTCCCGGCTGCGGCGGCTGAACAGCGGGGCGGCCAGGCGGTCGCGCTCCGTTGCGGTGATCCGGCCCAGCTCCTCTGCCGCTTTCAGTGCTGCAATCCGCCCGGCATATTCGGCGACCATGGCGCCACTGATGCCGGCGCCGTCCCCGGCGATCAGAACACCGTCCTTGCCGGTCTCGCCCCAGGGGCCGGTTTCAGGCACAAAGCATTGCTGCGCCTCGGACCAGAAATGCGGCACATTAATCGAGCGTGCGGTCTGGGTGTTCGGCACCACCCCGTGATGCAGCAGCACGGTATCGCAGGAGATGCGGTGGTCTTGCCCCTTGCAGCGGAAGGTCACCGCTTCGGCCCGGGTGCTGCCCGCCACCGCGATGTCCGTCGCGCCGGTATAGCGCGGCACGCCGGCGCGCTTGATCTCCGCCAGCATTTTCAGCCCCTTGGCCAGGTAACGCCAGCCTCGCAGCGCTCCGGGAAGGTGACGGCCAGCGGCCAGCGGGCTGGCCGCTGTCTGTGTTTCGACCAGCGCCAGCGGCGGCGTGCCCGCACGCACCATCTGCGCCGCGATCAGGTAGAGCAGCGGCCCGCTGCCGGCAAGCACCGCCTGGCGCGGCAGCACGCCGGACTGCTTCAGCAGGATCTGCGCGGCGCCTGCGGCCATCACCCCGGGCAGGGTCCAGCCGGGGATGGGCATCGGGCGCTCCAGCGCGCCGGTTGCCAGGATCACCCGCGCGGCCTCCAGCTGTTCACCGCGGCCAGCGCGGATGAAGGAGATGCGGAAGCCATCCTCGATGGCCCAGACAACGGCACCTGACAGATGCGTGATCCCAGCCTGGCCGAGGCCCGCCGTCAGGGTTGCCCCGTGCAGATACTCTTGCCCCAGAATGGCGCCGCGCGGGCCCGCGGCGCGGTCCACCTCGCGGTAGATCTGCCCGCCGGGGCGGTATTGTTCGTCCAGCAGGATAACGCTCAGCCCCTGTTGGGCTGCCTCGGCAGCGGCGGCCATGCCGGCCGGGCCGGCGCCGATGATGGCCAGATCACAGCGCTGCATCATTTGCCTCCGCTTCATGCGGGCGGGCTATTTTCATGCCCTCTTCCACTTCCAGCATACAGGCCTGCTGTACGCGGCCGCCGGTCTCTACCAGGCATTCGAAACAGGCGCCCATCATGCAGAACGGTGCCCGCGGCGCGCCGGAGACCGGCGTGTGGCGGAACACCTGCACGCCAGCGGCCAGCAGCGCGGCGGCCAGATTGGCGCCTGCAGGCAGGTCCAGCGGCTGGCCGTCGAACCAGACCCGCACGCGGGGGGCATCGTCCGCCAGCTCAAGAAACGGGGAATCGGTCTTCACTGAACACCTCCAGATCAGGGGCGGCGGCGGTGCCTTCCAGCCAGTCCGGCAGGAACAGCGCATGGGCCGCGGCCAGGGTGATGCCGCTGTGGCAGGTGACAAGGTAAGCGCCCGGCATCTCGGGGCTTTCCTGGTAGATCGGCAGGCCGTCGGGCGACAGGATGCGCAGCGCGCCCCAGCTGCGCACCAGCTGCGCGCGGGCCAACGCCGGATAGGCGGCGATGGCCTCAGCGGCCAAGCCGGACAGACCCGGCTGCGTCACCCCGTCGTCCAGCCCAACCTCCTCGTTGGTGGCGCCGATCTGAATGCCGCCCTCATCCACTTGGCGGGCAATCAGCGAAGGGCGGTTGATCAGTTTCGGCATCTTCTCAGTAATCAGCACCTGGCCGCGCTGCGGCCGCACCGGCGCCTTGAAGCCCAGCTTGGGGCCCAGCTCCATCGCGCCCAGGCCCGCAGAGAGCACAACCCTGTCAGCCGTGACCGTGGTGCCGTCGCTGCACTGGACCTCGAACGCATCCGGCTTGAAGACCCCAGTGACAGTCTTGCCATTCAGAACCGTGCCGCCCAGCCGCCGCACGTCGTCGGCCAGCGAGACCAGCAGGCGCAGCGGGTTTGCGTGGCCATCCTGATGATGCAGGATCGCGCCCGCCACCTTGGGGCCGATATGCGGCTCCTCGCGGCTCAGCGCATTGCGGCCCAGAACCTCGTAAGGGTAGTTGCCGCCCAGCTTGTCCTTCAGCGCATCGTACTGCGCGACGGTGGCATAGAGCGTCTCTTCGGAGAAATGCAGGTCATAGCCGCCGTTCTGCTGCAGCCCGACGGAGCGGCCGGTGCCGTCCTCCAGCTCGGCGGCAAATCCGGCCCAGGCGGCGGCGGACTGCTGGCTCCAGCTGGCATAGCGCGGCTGCTTCATGCCCTTGGACTGCACCCAGACCAAGCCGAAGTTGCCGCGGCTGGCGCGGAACGATCCATCATCGCCGTCCAGAACCGTCACGCGCTTGCCGCGCCGCAGCAACCCCCAGGCCACCGACAGGCCGACAACGCCGCCGCCGATCACTGCATAATCTGCTTCCATCCTGCCGTATCCCAAAGGTTGGCTGCGGTTGCGGGGCGGCGCGCGGCCGCCCCGGTCTGTCAAGCGGGATTACTTGCCGATCTGGTCAAGAATGCCCTGGCCCCAGTCGGCGCCAACGTCTTCCAGAACCACCGGCCAGACGTCCTCCCGCACCTTGGCAGCCATCGCCGCCAGTTCGTCGCCGCTCAGATCGACCACCTTGGCCCCCAGCTCATCAGCCAGGCGCTGTTCCCACTTGCCCTGGTCCTCTTCGGCCACGGTCCAGCGCTGCGCCTCGAAGTCAGCAGCGGCGGCTTTCAGCGCCTCCTGATCTTCGGCGTCCAGCTCAGCCAGCGAGCCGTTGGAGATGATCATGTACCAGACCTCAAAATGGGTGTTGGCGGGCACATAAGCCTTGGTCACATCGCGGAAGGACGCGTAATAACCCTCGGCGCCGGAGCCGATCACGCCGTCAACCACGCCTGTCTGGATCGCGGTGAACGCCTCGGAGAACGGGATCGGCGAGGGGATGTAGCCAAGCGCTTCGCCGGTCAGCTGGAAGCTTTTGATGCCGGGCACCCGCACCTTGATGCCGTTGGACTGCGACGGGTCGCCCGGGTTGACCGCATCGGTGTTCAGCGCAATGCCGCCGAAGTAGACCGGGTAGGCCGCCAGCATGGTGATGTCCTGCTTGGCATAAAGCTCTGCCATCACGTCGCGCACCGCACCGCCGGGGCCATAGATCTCGCGCGCCTCGGCCCAATTGTTGGCCAGGTAGGGGAAGGAGCTGATCTGCATCCGGCGGTCTGCCGCGGCTGCGGCCGGCTGGGTCGCCATGTCGATGGCGCCGACGCTGATGCGCTCCTGCACGGTGGTGTAGTCGCCGAGCGCAGAGGCCGGGAAGATGTTGATCGAAACGTCGCCGCCGGTGGACTCGTCCACCTGGGCTGCAAAGGCGCGCAGCTCCTTGTCGATGGTGGTGTCCTGCGGGCGCACGTGGCTCATCTTGAGGTCGGCGGCCGTGGCGAGGCCCGCCAGCGACATCAGGGCAGCAGCAGCGGTGCCGGTCAGAAAGTGTTTCATAGGTAGTCTCCTCCGTAGGGTGTCAGGGGTGTGTCAGGGATGGGGTCAGTAGCCGAAGAAACGCGGCAGAAAGAGCGACAGGTCGGGCCACAGTGAGGTCAGGAAGACCACCGGCACATAGCCTGTCAGGATCAGGATCATCGCGGGCGGGATCACCTTGGTGACCTTCACGTTGCCGATCCGCGCGCCAAGGTAGAGGATCGAGGCATAAGGCGGAGTGACGCCGCCCATCGCGGTATTGACGCCCATGATCGCGGCAAACTGGACCGGGGTGACGCCGATCGCCTGCATCAGCGGCAGCAAGAGCGGCGCGATCAGGATGATGGCGGTGACGTCGTTCACGACCATGCCGACCAGAAACAGCAGGATGTTGATGAAGATCAGCAGCAGCACCTTGTTCTCGGTGATCTCGAAGATCGCGCTGACCATCTTCTGCGGGATCGCCTCATAGACGAACATCTGGCTCAGGATCATCGAGAACAGGATCATCACCATGATCGCGCCGACGGCGGTCGCGGCTTCCTTGCCAGCCTCCAGAAAGCTGTTCCACTTGAGGCCCTTGTAGATGAAGAAGCCGACCGGCAGCGCATAAATCACCGACAGCGCGGCGGCTTCGGTCGGGGTCATGATGCCGCCGTAGATGCCGCCCAGGATGATCACCGGCATCAGCAGCGCCGGGGTGGCGTTGAAGCCTTTCTTGGCCACATCGCCCGCCAGCTGCGAGAAGCCGGGTGCGTCGTCCAGCACCAGGTTGAACTTGCGGCTCATCCACAGGTTCATGGCCGAGAAGTTGAACATGATCAGCAGGCCCGGCCCCAGGGTCGCCAGGAAACAGGCGAGGATCGAGGTGTCGGTGACCCAACCGTAGACGATCATGGTGACCGACGGCGGGATCAGCAGGCCCAGAATGGAGGAATTGGCAATCAGTGCAGTGGCGTATTCCCGAGGGTAGCCGCGCTTTTCCATCTCCGGGATCAGCAGCGGGCCGATCGCGGCGATGCCGGTCAGACCAGAACCCGAGATCGCGCCGATAATGGCACAGCTGACCGCGGCCACAACGCCCAGACCGCCGCGGATATGGCCGATGAAGGCATTGACAAAGTTCAGCAGCGAGGCGGCGATACCGCTGGCTGACATGATGGTGCCCGCCAGAACGAACAGCGGAATGGCCAGCAGCACCGGGTTGCCCAGCTGCTGGGACCCCCACAGCATCATGCCCTTCATGGTCACATCGCCCAGGAAATACATGATCATCAGGGCGGCGCCGAAACAGTAGGGCAGCGGCACACCCAGGGTCAGGGTCAGCACCAGAACGGCAATGGCAAGGAGTGCGATTTCAATCATTTTGCGGCTCCGGCGCGCAGGGCATTGATATGGCGCAGCAGATGCACCGCGGTGTAGAGCATCATCAGGGCCAGTCCGGCTGCCAGTGCTGCTTCGGAATAAAACGTGGGCAAGTAGAGCGTCGGGCTTTCCTTCCAGACCCGCCAGGCATAGAGGGTGTAGTCCCAGGCCCAGGTCAGCAGCCACAGGCCGACGGTCAGGCTGATGATTTCACCGATAATCGCCAGCACGGTGTGGTCGCGCTCTGTCTTGATGGCGATCTCCAGCACGTTGGCGCGGATGTGGGTGTCCTCGCGCGAGGCGTTCACGGCACCGAGGATGTAAAGCCAGATGGTCGGGTAGAGCATGGTCTCCTCCAGCCCCATCACCGGGATCTGCAGCAGGTAGCGGGTGACCACCTGGACGAACTGCCCAAGCGCCACCAGGCAGATCAGCCCGGTCAGCAGATATTTTGAAAATGTGTCCATCTGTCCTCCTTCCGGCGTCCCCGCACCGGGTTTGGCGGATTTGGCTGGACAAAGGGCATAAGATCAATTTCAAAATATCTGTGACTCCATAAACTGCTTTGATACCCCTGCCATGAACTTCTCGATCCGCCAGATCTTCACCTTCCGCGAGGTCATGCGCAGCGGCTCTATCTCCCAGGCCGCGCGCACCGTCGGACGCACCCAGCCCGCCGTCAGCACGATGATCTCCACGCTGGAGGGCGAACTGGGCTTCAGCCTGTTCGTGCGCGAGCAGGGCAAGCTGATCCCGACGCCGGAGGCCCGGTTCTTTCTGGAGGAATACGAGACCGTGCTGGAGCGCATCGAGCGGGTCGAGCGCACGGTGAGCAAGATCCGCAGCCACGAGTCGGGCAAGCTGCGCGTCGCCTGCCATCCGGCGGCGGCCGGGCTGTTCATGCCGCGGATTCTAACGGATTTTCTGCAGGGCAAGGATGAGCTTGAGGCGGCACTGATCATGCGCTCCTCGGACGTGATCGAGGACCTGATCGCGTCGCAGCAATTCGACATCGGCTTTGCCGAGACCCCTGCCCCGCGCCCCTCTGTCCGGCAGATGGATTTCGATCTGGAATGCGTCTGCGTCGTCCCCGCCAGCGACCCGCTGGCACAGGCCGCGGAAATCACCCCGCAGGATCTGGACGGCAAACCGATGGCGGTGCTGTTCGATCAGCACCCGCTGACAGTCCGGACTGAGGCCGCGTTTCACCGAAGCGGCTGCCGGTTCCGCAAGCGGCTGGAGCTGCGCACCTGGGCCCCCGGCCTGCAATTTGTTGCGGCAGGCATCTGCTACATGATCTGCGACATGATCACCGCCTACAGCTGCCTGCAGCAGCGCCAGACCACTGAGGATCTGGCGTTTCGCCGGTTCCGCCCGCGAATCGGAACCGGCGTGTCGATTCTGACACCGGGCTACGCCACGCAGTCACTGACCTCCAAGGCGTTCACCGCACAGCTGTGCAGCGCCATCGAGAACATGCAGGCGGAAATGGAAACCTGCCTTGGCCAGCAAGGGCAGGCCTCCCCCGCGCCTCCTCAGTAATGCGCACTGCGGCAGCGCGAATGCTGCGGACGGCGCGCGGGTTATTCTCCGCGCGGCCGCCCTGCCTTCAATCCGTTTCGCCTGTCAGAAAATTGCTGCCGGCAGCCAGGTGGCAAGACCGGGGATCAGCCAGACCAGCAGAACGCCCAGCGCCTGCAGCCCGATGAACGGCACTACCCCCTGGTAAATCTGGCGGGTGGTGACCTCCTTGGGCGCGGCACCGCGCAGGTAGAACAGCGAAAAGCCAAAGGGCGGCGTCAGGAAACTGGTCTGCAGGTTGATCGCAATCAGAATGCCCAGCCACACCGGGTCATGGCCCATCAGGATCAGGGCCGGCGTCACCAGCGGCAGCACGATCACCGAGATCTCGACGAAGTCGAGGAAGAAGCCCAGCACAAAGATGAACAGCATGCAGAACAGCAGCGCGCCGGTCGGACCGCCGGGCATGCTGCCCAGGAAATGCGCCACCCGCTCCTCGCCGCCCAGGCCGATGAACACCAGAGAGAACATCCCCGCGGCCAGGATGGTGGCAAAGATCATTGCCGTCATTGTCGTGGTCGAGGTCACGGCCTCGTGCAGGATGCGCTGTTTCAGCCCGCTGCGCAGGGCGGCGATCACCGCGATGGCTCCGGCTGCGGCCAGCAGCGCATAAAACAGCCCCGCCGCAAAATCGCCGCTGCTGAGGTCGCTGCGCTGCAGCCGGATGGGATGCAGGCCCGACAGGATGCCCAGCAGGATCAGCGCCGCGGCACCGAACAGGATCAGCCGGGCCGGGCCGCCGGCGCGGACGCCGGCCATCAGCAGGGCGCCGATGGCACCGACAGAGGCGGCTTCGGTGGGGGTGGCAACGCCGCCGAGGATGGCGCCGAGCACGGCAAAGATCAGCAGGATCGGCGGCACCACGGCGCGCACGACCTGACCGCGGCTGGGACGCGCCAGCCCGGACGGGGCAGAGGGCATATCCTGCGGGCGCAGGAACCCCCGGATCAGGATATAGAGCAGGTACAGGACCACCAGCACCAGCCCGGGCACCAGCGCCGCGGCAAAGAACTGGCCCACGGACAGCGCCTCGACCGAGAATTTGCCCTGTTCGTACTGCGCCTGCTGGTAGGCGTTGGACATCACGTCGGCAAGGATGATCAGCAGCGTCGACGGCGGGATGATCTGCCCCAGCGTGCCGGCCGTGCAGACGATGCCGGAAGCCACCCGCGGGTCGTAGCCCGCGCGCAGCATGGCGGGCAGGGCGATCATACCCATCGCCACCACCGTGGCGCCGACAATGCCGGTCGAGGCCGCCAGCAGCGCCCCCACCAGCACCACCGAGATGCCCAGTCCGCCCTTCAGCTGGCCGAACAGCCGCCCCATGGTGTCCAGCAGCTCTTCGGCGATGCGGCTCTTTTCCAGGATCGCGCCCATCAGCACAAACAGCGGAATGGCGATCAGCACCTGGTTGCTCAGCAGCCCGAAGGCGCGCTGGCCCAATGCCCCCAGCAGCGAGATGTCCATCACCCCCAGCGCCCAGCCGAGATAGGCGAACAGGATCGCAATGCCCGCAATGGAGAAGGCCACCGGGAACCCCATGAGGATCGCTGCCATCAGGGCCGCGAACATGACCAGGTCGAGATATTCCGTCATTGGGGGGCTCTTTCGGAGAACAGGCGGATCAGCAGGGCGATGGATTGCAGCATCACCAGCACGCAGAAGGCGGGGATCAGCGATTTCAGCAGGAACACGGCCTCAAGGCCGCCGACGGCGATCGGGCCTTCGAGGATGGCCCAGGAATTGCGCACCGAGGGCCAGGACCAGTAGAGCAGCGCCGCCATCGAGGGCAGCAGCAGCACCAGATGGCCGAAGATGTCGATGCGGCGCTGGGTGCGGGGGCTGAGGCCGGCATAGAACACATCCACCCGCACATGCTTGTCGACCAGCAGCGTGTAGCCGGCCGCCAGCATGAACAGGGCGGAATGCATGTAGAGGACGCTTTCCTGCGCGGCGATGGAGTTCACCCCGAACACGTAGCGCCCGACCACAATGGCAAATTGCGCCAGCACCATCAGCAGCGCCAGCCAGCGTATCCCCAGCGCCAGACCCCGGTTGAGGCCGTCCAGCGCCTCCGCAACCCGTAGCATCCTGCGTCTCTCCCCCATCAAAAAGCCGGCGCCCGGTCACCCGGATGCCGGCGGTCTTTGCAAAGCTCAGTAGCCCATCACCGAGGCACGGGCGTTCATCTGGCCGTTGTCGGCATAGGTCATGTAGCCGCCGACGCTGTCACGGTAGGCCAGGAAGCTTTCAGTGATGCGGCGCACCAGTTCATCTTCGTCCTCCTGCAGCTCTGCCACCACCTCCTTGGCAGCCGCACCCATCGCCGCGATCACATCCTCGGGGAACATCTTCACCAGCACGCCGTCCTCATCGACCATCTTCTTGAGGGCCAGCGCATGCTTGGTGGTGTATTCGGTCCAGACCGGGTTGTAGAGGCTCTCGCAGGCCAGCGACACCACCTGCTGCAGGTCTTCCGGCAGTTCCGCGAACACACTTGCATTGACGCCGCATTCCTCGGCCGAGGACGGCTCACCAACACCGGGCCAGTAGTAGTTCTTAGCCACCTGGTAATAGCCAAGCGCGCTGTCGGTCCAGGGGCCGATGAATTCGCCGGCATCCAGCGCGCCGGTCTGCAGGCCCTGGAACATCGCCGGGCCGCTGGTCGCCTCCGCCGCCATGCCCAGTTTCGAGGCCATTTCCGAGGCCAAGCCGGTAGTGCGGAACTTCAGCCCCTTCAGGTCCTCGGCGGAGTTGATCTCGGTCTTGAACCAGCCGCCCCACTGCGGGCCGGAGTTGCCGCACAGGAACGGCTTGATGCCGAAGCGGCCGTACATCTCGTCATAAAGCGCTTGGCCGCCGCCGTGGTACAGCCAGCCAAACTGCTCATCCGCGCGCAGGCCGAACGGCTGCGAGCCGAACAGCAGGATGCCCTTGGACTTGGAGCCCCAGTAAGCCGGGACCGCATGGTACAGCTCGGCGGTGCCTTCGGAGACGGCATCGAACACGCCGCGGCCCGGCACCAGTTCACCGGCCGCAAACAGCTTCACCTCGATCCGGCCGCCCGACAGGGTGGTGATCCGGTCGGCCAGCATCTGCGCTGCAACACCCGGCCCGGGCAGGTTCTTGGGCCAGGCGGTGACCATCTTCCACTGCATCTTGCCCTGGGCAATGGCCGGGCTGGCCAGCGTGGCCGCCGCTGCGCCCATTGCGCCGGCTTTCAAGAATGCGCGTCTTTCCATGTCTCCAGTCCTCCGTCTGTCGGTGCATCTGCAGCAGGCCGCTGGCGGCCGCGCAGACTCGATTTTTGTACGCGCTTTACATTAATATGTAGCTACATATTATTGTCAATCACGGTTGCGCGGTTCGAAATCGCCTTTCCGCGCAGAATGCAATATGGACCGGCTGAGCGCATTTTCCCGTTTGGCCTGGGGAGGACGATGACGGACAAGCAGCGGCATTCCTGGGTGAGCATCCGGGACAGCATCCGGGAGATGATCCTGAACTCCACCTACGGGCCGGGGGACAAGCTGCCGCGGGACGAGGAGTTTGCCGCCAGCTTCGGCTGCGCCCGCTCCACCGTTCACCGGGCCATGCGCGACCTCGCCCAAAGCGGGCTGGTGGAACGGCGCCGCAAGGGCGGCACCATGGTGCGGCGCGATCCGGTAACGCGGGCAACGCTCAACATTCCGATCACCCGGCTTGAGGTTGAACAGAAGGGCAGCACCTACGGCTATCAGCTGATCCGCCAGTCAGTGCAGCCCTCCAGCCCGGCCATCATGGCCAACTTCGATCTGCCGGAGGCCCGGCCGATGCTGCGCGTCGAGGCGCTGCACCTGGCCGACAGCCGCCCCTACATTTTCGAGGACCGCTGGATCTGCCTGGAAACCGTGCCGGAGATCACATCAGTTGACCTGACCCGCGAAAGCGCAAATGAATGGCTGGTCCGAAACCGCCCCTACAGCCGCTGCGACCTGCGCCTCTATGCCCGCCCCGGCACTCCCATCGACAGCGAAGTCCTCCAGAGCACGCCCGGCGACGCGCTGTTTGTCATGGAACGCACCACCTGGATCGGCGAGGCCCCGATCACCAGCCTCTGCGCGGTTGCCCATCCGGGTTACCAGCTGTTCACCCAGGGCTGACGGGTAACCTTTCCAGCAGGCTCCAGGCTTACAAAATCAGGACTTGGCCCAAACCTAGCCCGCGTCCTGCGGGCCAACTGCCGAACCGGCCCCGGTTTCCAGCAGCCGCGCCAGGGCCTGCCAGCAGGCGCCGTCCTGCATCTGGCTCACGTTGAAGCGCATGAACGGCGCCCTGCCCTGCGACACGCTGAACACATTGCCTGGCGCCAGAACCAGCCCCTCCTGCAGTGCGCCGCGCGCAAGCACCGCCGCATCCATCCCGCCCGGCAGCTCGCACCACAGGTAGAAGCCGCCGCGCGGCTGCACCCAGGGCCGGATCCCGAGCTCCGCAAGCTGCGCCTGCGCCTCCGCCCGGCAGCGGCCCAGCCGGTGGCGCAGGGCCTCCAGGTGCTTGCGGTAGCTGCCGTCCGTCAGCACCGCATGCAGCAGCTCCGCGACCATCGGGCTGGGGCCGCTGAAGTTCACCGCAACCTGCAGATCGGTCAGCGCCTCGATCCAGCTGCCGCGGGCCGCGATATAACCGCAGCGCAGCGAGGCCGACAGGGTCTTGGAAAAACTGCCGGTCCGCACCACCCGCTCCAGCCCGTCCAGCGTTGCCAGCCGCGGGGATACATCAGGCTCGAAGGCGGCAAAGATGTCATCCTCGACAATGATCAGATCATGCTGCGCAGCCAGCGCCAGAACCCGGTGCGCCACCGGCGCCGAAATCGTCGCCCCGGTCGGGTTGTGCAGCGCCGAGTTGGTCAGGTAGAGCCGCGGATGGCGTTCGCCCAGGGCGGCTTCGAAACGGTCGAGATCCGGGCCATCCGGTGTGTAGGGCACCCCGACGATGCGGATCTGATGCGCCCGCAGCAGCGCCTGGAAATTGAAGTAGCAGGGATCATCGACCAGCACCGTGTCGCCCGGGCGCAGCAGCATCCGGCAGACCAGATCCAGCGCCTGCGAACCGGAGCCGGTCAGCAGCACCTGATCCGGCGGGCAGGCCAGTCCCTGGTCGAACAGCTGGCGGCTGATATGGCGCCGCAGCCCGGCGGCGCCTTTGGAACTGCCATAGTCGGTCAGAACCGCCTCCGGCGCCGCTGCCAGCGCCCGCATCGCCCGGCGCAGCGAGGCCACCGGCATCCAGTCCTCCGGCAGCCAGCCGCAGCCGGGCTTCGCCGCGCCGGTGCCGGAATCAAGCGACTGCCGCGCCACCCACAACGGGTCCACCTCCCGCGCCAGCTGCGGCCCGGTCTCCGACACCGCAAAGGGCTGCGGCTTGGCGGCCACATAAAACCCCGCGCCCCGCCGGGCCTGGATCACGCCTTCGGCGGCCAGCACATCATAGGCCTCAGCCACGGTCGACGGCGACACGCCCAGCTTGGCCGCGCAGCCCCGGACCGATGGCAGCTTGTCGCCCGCCACCAGCGCCCGCGAGGTGATGCGCCGCCGGATGTCATTGATGACCATCATACGGCGGGAAGGCTGCGCCATGGGGGACCTCGCTGTACTGCTCCATACACCAGTACAGTTTGTCAAAACTGTATGGCTTTGTATCTGTCTATTGCATCACGGCGCCCCTAGAAACCCCCAAAAGCACAGGAGAGAGACCATGCAGACGTCGTTTTCAGGCTGGGGCAGCGGGCTGCTGGGGGTTGTGATCTTCAGCGGCTCGCTGCCCGCAACCCGCATTGCAGTCGGCATGCTGGACCCGCTGTTCCTGACTTCGGCCCGCGCTGCCATTGCCGCCCTGCTCGGCGCCGCGCTGCTGCTGGTGCTGCGCCAGCCCCTGCCGCGGCGGCAGGACCTGCCCTCGATCGCGGTGACCGCCGCGGGGGTTGTGATCGGCTTTCCGCTGCTGTCCGCGATGGCGCTGCAGCACATCACCGCGGCACATTCGACGGTCTTCATCGGCCTGCTGCCGCTGGCAACCGCCGTTTTCGGCGTGCTGCGCGGCGGCGAGCGGCCCGGCCCGCTGTTCTGGCTGTTTTCCATCCTTGGCAGCCTGGCGGTGGCAGGATTTGCCCTGTCGCAGAATGCGGAGGTGTCGTTGACAGGCGATGCGCTGATGCTGGCGGCCATTACGTTATGCGGTCTGGGCTATGCCGAGGGCGCACAGCTGTCGCGGCGGCTGGGCGGCTGGCAGGTGATTTCCTGGGCGCTGGCGCTGGCGCTGCCGGTAATGGCGCTGACTGCGCTGGCCGCCCGGCCCGAAACCCTTGCGGGGCTCAGCCTGCCAGTCTGGATCAGCCTGGGCTATGTCTCGATGTTCTCGATGCTGATCGGCTTTGTGTTCTGGTACCGCGGCCTGGCGCTTGGCGGCACCGCCGGGGTCGGGCAGCTGCAGCTCTTGCAGCCGTTCCTGGGCCTGATCCTGGCAGCCTGGCTGCTGTCAGAGCCGGTGGCCCCCGCCATGCTGGGCGCCACGGCCCTTGTGGTGCTCTGCGTCGCCGGGGCCAAGCGGTATGCCTGACGGCCCGCAGGTCGCCCGGCGGGTTACGGCAGCAGCGCCAGCCGCTTGAGGAACAGCGCCTTCACCGCCTCCGCATCCACCGTCATGCAGACCTTGACCGGGTCTCGCCCGCTGTCCGGCGCGGCCAGGGTGGCGCCGCAGGTGCCGCCCTCGCAGGACACCTCAAGCGGCACATCGCGCAGCCCGAACAGCTCCGGGTTGGTGCAGGCGATCACCGCCGCCGGGTCATGCAGCGAGCAGCCGTTCTTGCCCGCGACCTCCAGATAGAACTTCAGGTAGAAATACGACATCTCCTGCAGCATGCCGCCGAGCTCCGGCGACTTGGCGGCAATCGCCTTGAAATCCTCCGCCAGGCACAGGATGCGGTGGGTGACGTCCAGTCCGACAAACACCACCTTGCTGCCGCCTTGGCAGACCACGTCCGCCGCATGCGGGTCGTGATAGATATTGGCCTCCGCGTGCGGCGTGATATTGCCGCCTTCTTCCAAAGAGCCGCCCATCACCACGATGGATTTGACGTTCTGGATGAACTTCGGGTCGCGCTGCATCGCCAGCGCGATATTGGTCAGCGGGCCGATCGGGCAGACCACCAGCTCGCCCTTGTGTTCACGCGCCATGCGGCAGAGGAAATCCGCGGCATCCTCCTCCAGCGGCTGGCCCTTGGGCTCTGCCGCGGGGATGTCGCCAAAACCTTCCTCGCCGTGCACATGGGACGAGGGCTTGAACGGCGGCAGCACCAGCGGCGCAGTGGCACCCGAGGCCACCGGCACGTCCAGCTCTGCCGCTTCCAGCAGGCGCAGCGCGTTCCGGGTGGCGGTAGCAGTGGTCACATTGCCGAAGATCGTGGTCAGCCCCAAGAGGTCGATGTCCGGATCCGCGGCGGCATAGAAGATCGCCATGGCATCGTCGATGCCCGGATCGGTGTCGATAATCAGTTTCACCATCTGCCTGTCTCTTCCTTTTTTCAGCCTGAGCTTACTTGAACTTGTCCATCAGTTTTTCCAGCGGCGAGCGGGTGTCCGGCGCCGCCTCTTCCCTGGGTGCCTTCTCCGCCTTTGCTTCTGCCTTGGGCTTGGTGGTGGAGCTGCGCGGCGGCGCCACCCGCAGGGCCACCGCATTCATGAACTTGCCGCCGTCGCCCCTGGCCAGTTCCGCCGCACCGTCGGAGATGCCGCGCATCAGGTCGTCCAGCCAGCCCTCGTCCGCCTTGGGGAAGTCGCGCAGCACATAGCCCGCCACCGCGTCCTTATGGCCCGGATGGCCGATCCCCAGCCGCACCCGCGCGTAGTCGGCGCCGATATGGGAATGGATCGAGCGCAGCCCGTTGTGGCCGGCATGGCCGCCGCCCTGCTTGATGCGCGCCTTGCCCGGCGCCAGATCCAGCTCGTCATGCAGCACCACCACATCGGCCGGCGTCAGCTTGTAGAACCGCATCGCCTCCCCCACCGACTGGCCGGAAAGGTTCATGAAGGTCTGCGGCTTCAGCAGCAGCACCTTCTCGCCGCCAAGATTGCCCTCGCAGATCTGCGCCTGGAACTTGGATTTCCAGGGGCTGAACCCGTGATCGCCGGCAATCCGGTCCAGCGCCATGAAGCCGATGTTATGGCGGTTGCGCTCATATTTCGGGCCGGGATTGCCAAGGCCGACAAAGAGTTTCATGGACGGAGCTCAATCTGCGTTTCAAGGAAACCGAGTGATGCCCTATTTGGCGCCCGGAATCCAGAGCCGCGCAGCTTCAGACATAGCTGCGGCCGGCCGCATAGGGCGTCAGATCGACATTCGGCTGGCGGCCCTCCGCCAGATCCGCGATCAAGCGCCCGGTGATGCCGCCCAGGGTCAGCCCGATGTGCTGATGGCCAAAGGCATAAAGCACCCGCTCCGACTGCGGGCTGCGGCCGATGACCGGCAGCGAGTCCGGCATCGTCGGGCGGTAGCCCAGCCATTCGCTGCCGGGTGCAGGCAGGTCCCCCAGCATCTCCGCCCCCTTGCGCGCGATATAGGCTAAACGCCGCGTGTTCATGGGCGCATCCAGCGCCGCGATCTCCACCGTGCCGGTCAGCCGCAACCCCTTTGCATGGGGCACCGCGTAAAACCCGGCCTCGCCCCAGCCCACGGGCCGCGTCACCCGATGCGCCTCGCCTTCATACATCACGTGGTAGCCGCGCTCGGTGCCCAGGGGCAGACGCTCCGCCCCTGCCCCCGCGATCTGCTTGGAGAATGCACCGCTGGCAATCACTGCATGGCCCGCGGTAAGGCTTTGGCCGCCGGCCTGCACTTCCACGCCCGTGTCTGAAACACTCACCGCGTCGGCGCTGGCGCGCAGGGTGGTGCCGCCCAGGTCCTTGAACGCCTTGTGCATCCGGGTGATGAATTCCAGCGGATCGCGCAGGCTGCGGGCGGCGTGAAAATGCACCGCGCGCTTTATGGGCAGCTGCAGCCCCGGCTCCATCTCCAGCGCTTCGTCAGGACCCACCTCCCGCCAGGGCACGCCCAGGGCGCGGCGGCGCTCCAGCCCAGCCGTTGCGGCCTTGGCGGCCTTCGCTGTCGACCAGACCGACAGCTGGCCGCGCTCGACCACCAGATCCTGCGCGCCCGCGGCCTCGATCAGCGGATTGATCCCGGCATCGGCGTGCGACAGCAGATCAGCCAGATGGCCCGCGATCCGGCGAGAGGCCGCGGGTCGGCAGTTGGCGAGGAAAGACAGCATCCAGCCCGGATTGCGCAGCGCATGGGCGTAGGACAGCGACAACGGGCTGTCCTTGGAAAACATCAGGCTGGGCAGCGAGCTCAGCACCGAGGGATCATTCACCGGCAGGCAGGCATAGGTGGCCAGGGTGCAGGCATTGCCATAGCTGGTGCCCGACCCCGGGTCCTCCGGGTCGATCAGCAGCACCCTGTGGCCGCGCATCTGCGCCCACAGCGCGCAGCTCATTCCCACGATGCCTGCCCCCGCGACGGCAATATCGTAATCCGCCATGCCCGATCCTCCCATCCTTTGGCGGAACTGGGACAGCGGGCCAGGCAAAAGTCAATCGTTTGCAGAATGAATGGGGCCTAGCCCCCGCCTGCCGCACAAAAGAAAACGGGCCCCCGTTTGGGAGCCCGTGAAACCTTTGCCCTTTGGACGCGGCTCTTATTCTTCTGCAGCGGCTTCCACTGCTTCGCCTTCTTCGCCTTCGCCCTCTTCGTCGTCGGAGGAACCGAGGCCGGCCGGTGCTGCAATGTTCGCAATCACGAAGTCGCGGTCGATGGTCGGCTTGGCGCCTGCGGGCAGGTCCACGGAAGAGATGGTGACCACGTCACCGATGTTCAGGCCTTCCAGATCCACAACGATCTTCTCCGGGATATCGCCGGCGGTGACGCTCAGCTCGACTTCCGGACGCACGACGGTCAGCATGCCGCCTTTCTTGATACCGGGGGCCTTGTCCTCGTTGATGAACTCAACGTGGATGAACAGGTTGATCTTCGAGGTGCGGCGCAGGCGCATCAGGTCGAGGTGGGTCGGCAGGTCCTTCACCACATCGCGCTGAACGTCGCGGCAGATCACGCGCACGTCGTCGTGGCCTTCCACTTTCAGGTTCCACAGGGTGGACTTGAACTGGCCGGCTTTCAGCTTTTTCAGCAGCTCGTTGAACGGAACCTGGATTGCCAGCGGCTCTGCGTCGCCACCGTAAACCACACCCGGAACCATACCTGCGCGGCGCGCAGCGCGAGCGGCGCCCTTGCCCGTCCCCGCACGTTCCTGGACCACGAGATCAGGAATCTCTTTTGCCATCTTAATTCTCCAATATGACTGCCGGGGTGCCTCCAAGGCTGTCACCCCGCGTGAAGCCGTGCCTATAGACCCGTTCAGCCGGTTTGGAAAGGGGTTTCGTGCCGCCGCAGCCGGTGCAAACAGGGCTGCGGCGGCATTTCGAGCTGCTCAGATCGACTTCAGGTACTCCAGCAGCGCCTTTTTGTCCGCCTCCGGCAGGCTGGTGCCGTAAACGTGGCCGCAGCGGCTGTTGCCCGAATCAAGCTGATCGCAGCCGGTGGTCTCGATCACATGGTCAAAAGCGGTCTGCTCCGCCGCCATGCCCACGGCCTCGATATCGTAGTTCGGGCCGGGCTTGAACGCCGCCGGGCGGTCTTCGGGTGCGGTCAGCAGGTCGCGCAGCGTCGGCACCGATCCATTGTGCAGATAAGGCGCCGCAGCCCAGATACCGTCCAGCACCCGCGCCTCGTATTTGCAGCCCGGTTCCGCCGCGGATTTCAGCATCCCTGCATTGTCGCCGGTGGGGAAGGCCTTGCGCAGATCCTCGAACTGCGACAGCGCGGCGCGGTCGTCGGCATTGCCCGGCGTCGCCTCCGCCGCTTTCGCCGTGTTGACGAAATCCTCGCCGAAGGCGCCCAGAGAATGCTGCACGATGGCGCCGATCACCGACACCGCCAGCACGTCGAACGCCTTGGCCTCCGCGCCCAGCGTGGTGCCGGTAAGCGGGATCGACGCGCCGTCCAGCACCCCGGTTTTCACCATGCGCGTCAGCACCCCGCATTCCCGCGTGTCGGTGCCCGCATCCAGAATCGGCGTTTCCCATGTGGTGTGGAAGATCGAGCGGAACTTGCCCTTCTTCTTGCCGTGGCAGGACACGCAGCCGCCCTCGGCTGCGGTGCGGTTGAACACCGCCTCTCCTTGCGCGGCAAGATCGTGATCCAGCTCCCACGGCCATTCCGGCGCGCCAATGTCCCAGATCCATTGCTCCAGTTCTTTCAGCCCGTCCCAATTGGCAGAGTTCTGCGCGATGTAGTCGCGGTTGAACAGCAGCCCGGACTGCGGCAGCGGGCGGAAGTCGGCAAAGACGCCGTAGACCTCGCCCAGGTTGCGCGACAGCCCCAGCAGGTCGTTGCCGTTGGCGGAGAACCCCGGCCATTGGGTGAAATCCTGCCGCGCCGCATTCCACAGGAAAGGGTAGCGGGTCGGCGCATCGGCCACCGCGATGTTTTCCGGGATCAGGTAGTCATCCGCAGCCTCGCCGATATCCAGCCCCGCCAGGCGGTTGAAGATCATCGACACCGCATCCAGCCGCGCAGGCCCCCAGGCCGGGTCCGGCAGCGAGCGATCGATCAGGGTGTGGAACCGGTTGCTCCAGACTTCCACCTCCGCCTTCAGCGCGCTGCGTTCAGAGACTGACCCGCCGCTGCCCAGAACCTTATCCGCAAAGATGTCAAAGGCGTCCGCATCCGCCAGCACCGCCAGCACGGCCTCGTCCAGATCCTTCAGGAAGCTCTGGAAATCAACAATGCCGGGGCCGCCGTCGATCCGGTAGGCGGTGCCGCTGACCTCGATCTGGCGGGTGTGGCAGGCGGAACAGGTCATCCCGACCGCCATATCCGCACCAATTCCGTTGGTGGTGAAGCCCGCGGGCAAGTCCGCCTCCGGCCGCCCGGCCATCGGCAGGTAGCCGTAGCGCGCCAGCGCATCATGCAGGAACGCCTCGCCGTCCGGCAAAGTCAGCGCCCGCATCCAGCTGATGGGCATGATGCGGGCGCCCTGGTCCTGGGTATAGAACTGATGGCGCAGGCCGGGCGTCCAGTCGCTGCCCTGATTGACATACACCGTCTGCGCCGCCGCCGGCGCCGCCATCGCTGCCGCGCCAATTGCGCAGGTTGCTAAAAACGTCCGCATCAAATCCTCCCGATGCCAAGTGATACAACTTAAGGTTGCGCACATACGGGAAGCTTGGACAGCAAAAACTCCGTTCGATTGTCGTTATTTCGCTGGCTTCACGCTTGCCAGCGGCCGCCGAAGTCCTCCGGGATCAGCAGATTGTGGCGCCCCAGCGCCTCCACCGAGCGTTCGCCGCACAGCGCCATGGTGGTGTCCAGCTCCTTCTGGATCACTTCCAGCGCCGTGGTGACGCCCTTCTGCCCCATGGCCCCCAGGCCATAGACAAAGGCGCGTCCGATCATGGTGCCCTTGGCCCCAAGCGCCAGCGCCTTCAGCACGTCCTGACCGGAGCGGATGCCGCTGTCCAGATGCACTTCCACATCGCCGCCGACAGCATCCATGATCTCAGGCAGCATACGGATCGAGCTGAGGGCCCCATCCAGCTGCCGCCCGCCGTGGTTCGACACCACGATGGCATCAGCGCCCAGCTTGGCGGCCATTTTCGCATCTTCAGCGTCCAGAATGCCCTTCAGGATCACCTTGCCGCCCCACATCTCCATCAGCTTTCCGATCTTGCCCCAGTCGAGGGCCGGATCGAACTGCTCCGCCGTCCAGACCCCCAGCTGCGAGGTGTCGGAGACCCCCTGCGCATGGCCGACGATATTGCCGAAATTGCGCCGCTTGGCGCCCAGCATTTCGATGCCCCAGGCCCATTTGGTCATCAGGTTGGCAATGGTTTTGGGTGTCAGCTTGGGCGGCGCCGACAGCCCGTTCTTCAGGTCCTTGTGCCGCTGGCCCAGGATCTGCAGATCCAGCGTGATCACCAGCGCCGAGCATTTTGCGTCCTTGGCGCGCTGGATCAGGCGGCGGACATAATCCTCGTCCCGCATATAGTACAGCTGGAACCAGAACGGCTTGGAGGTCGCCTCGGCCACCTCCTCGATCGAGTTGATCGACATCGTCGACAGCGTGAACGGCACCCCGAAGTCTTCCGCCGCGCGGGCCGCCTTGATCTCGCCGTCGGCGTGCTGCATCCCCGTCAGCCCCACCGGCGCCAGGGCCACCGGCATCGCCACGTCCTGGCCGATCATTTGGCTGGCGGTGCTGCGTCCGGTCATGTCCACCGCCACCCGCTGGCGCAGGCGGATCTGCTCGAAATCCGAGGTGTTCTCGCGGAAGGTCTGCTCGGTCCAGCTGCCGCTCTCGGCATAGTCGTAGAACATCCGCGGCACGCGGCGTTCATAGATGCGCTTCAGGTCGTTGATATTGGTGATCACCGGCACCGGACTCTCTCCCGCTTCAATTTGGTAAAATTTCTTTACCAATTCAAAACAGCAAAAGCAACGCCCCGTTTGCCGCACCCCTGGAAACGCAAAAACCGCGCCCGGAGGCGCGGCTTTTCAATCCTGACTGTGTAAGTAAGGGCGTCACCCCTTGTGGGCGCCGTCCGCCAGCGATTTCACAAAGGCCAGCACCTCGGCCGGGGATTTGCCCGCGCCGATCTGGCTGACGATAGCGCTGCCCACCACTGCGCCGTCCGAAATAGACGCGATGTTCTGCGCCTTCTCCGGCGTGTTGATGCCAAAGCCCACGATGATGGGCAGATCGGTCGCCGCCTTGATGCGTGCGACCTCAGGGCCAACATCGCCGGCCTCGGCCTCAGCAGCGCCGGTGATGCCGGTGATCGAGACATAATAGACAAAGCCGGAAGTGTTCTGCAGCACCTTGGGCAGGCGCGCATCATCGGTGGTGGGGGTCGCCAGGCGGATGAAGTTCAGCCCCGCCTTCTGCGCCGGGATGCACAGTTCGTCATCCTCTTCGGGCGGCAGGTCCACCACGATCAGCCCGTCGATGCCGGCGGCCTTGGCGTCTTCCAGGAACTTGTCCACGCCGCGGCTGTAGATCGGGTTGTAATAGCCCATCAGCACGATCGGAGTGGTGTCGTCGCCCTTGCGGAAGTCAGCGGCCAGCTGCAGCGTCTTTTCCAGGGTCATGCCGCCGTCAAGCGCACGCTGGCCTGCCAGCTGGATGGTCGGCCCGTCAGCCATCGGGTCGGTGAACGGCAGGCCCAGCTCGATGATGTCGACACCGGCGCCCGGCAGCCCCTTCACCACCTCCAGCGAGGTGTCATAATCGGGGTCGCCCGCCATCACGTAGGTGACAAAGGCTTTCTTGCCGGCGGCGTTCAGTTCGGCGAATTTGGCATCGATACGGGTCATGGGCGGGCCTTTTGAAATCTGTCCGCCCCGGTGTGCCGAATGTTGCGCGGGAAATCAATCCCGCGCGAGGCGCCGGCAGCCCGGCTCAGCTGCCCAGCGGAATATGCCAGCGCAGGGTCAGCGAGTTCACGCCCGGGTTTTCATCCGCGGTCGAGGCGTTGGATTTGTGGCTGATGGCCAGCGACACCGCCTTGCCGTTCTGGAACCGCTTGCCCACCGCCAGCAGGCTGCGGATCTCGAAGGCGGACCCCAGATCGTTCTCCGGCGAGCTTTCGTGGTAGGCGCCGGGCATCACGCTGGTTTCAATGAACCAGTCGTTGTTCAGGTCGATCAGGCCGCTGATGCCGATACCGGCAAAAACGTCGCCGGTCTCCACCACCTGCAGGGTGCCGCCAAAGCGCGCCGACAGCCGCCCTTTTTCATAAAACGGCATATGCAGGTATTCGGCAGCAAACAAGGCACCGTTTTCCGCCGTCTCCCGGTGGTAGTCGGAATACCCCAGCCCCAGTGTCACTTCCTGCGCTGCTGCAGGCGCCGCCATGGCTGCCGAAACCGCAGCCGCCAGCAGAGTTGTCTTTTTCATTTCCAGCCCCTCGGAAAATAATGACTTTTGGCCAAGCTTTTTTCAGGAGTGTTCTAAAACTCCCTAAACATTTGCCAAGGGCCTTATGGAAAATCAGTGTGCATACTGTCTGTGAACCGACACACAGTTCGCAACTGTGGCAGTTCTGCCAGACAGACTTGGCTTGCACGGGCGTGCAATGCTGCCTAGAAGCAGCTCCCAAATGGCATCAGGAGGCCGCAATGGGCTTTAAAATGGGAATCGTCGGCCTGCCCAACGTGGGCAAATCGACGCTGTTCAACGCGCTGACCAAAACCGCCTCGGCGCAGGCGGCCAACTTTCCGTTCTGCACCATCGAACCCAACGTGGGTGAGGTCGGCGTGCCGGACGCACGGCTGGACAAGCTGGCGGCGATTGCGAAGTCCAAGCAGATCATCCCGACCCGGATGACATTTGTCGACATTGCGGGCCTGGTGAAGGGCGCCTCCAAGGGCGAAGGCCTGGGCAACCAATTCCTGGCCAACATCCGCGAAACCGATGCGATTGCCCATGTGCTGCGCTGCTTTGAAGACGGCGACGTGACCCATGTGGACGGCCGTGTCGACCCGGTGGCCGATGCCGAGGTGATCGAGACCGAGCTGATGCTGGCCGACCTCGAAAGCATCGAGAAGCGCCGCGCCAACCTGGTGCGCAAGCTGAAGGGCAACGACAAGGAAGCCCAGCAGCAGGACCGCCTGCTGGCCGCCGCCCAGGCGATGCTGGAAGACGGCAAGCCCGCCCGCCTGGTCGAGGTCGATGCCGAAGACGCCAAGGCCTGGAAGATGCTGCAGCTCTTGACAACCAAGCCGGTTCTATACGTCTGCAACGTGGGCGAGTCGGAATCGGTCGAGGGCAATGCCCATTCCGCCAAGGTCGCGGAAATGGCCGCGGCGCAGGGCAACAGCCATGTGATCATCTCCGCCCAGATCGAGGAAGAGATCAGCCAGCTGGAAGCCGATGAAGCCCAGATGTTCCTGGAGGAAATGGGCCTGGAAGAAGCCGGCCTCGACCGTCTGATCCGCGCAGGCTACGAGCTTCTGCACCTGGAAACCTATTTCACCGTCGGCCCCAAGGAGGCCCGCGCCTGGACCATCCGCACCGGCACCGCCGCGCCGCAGGCGGCAGGTGTCATTCACGGCGATTTCGAAAAGGGCTTCATCCGCGCCGAAACCATCGCCTATGACGATTTCATCGCCTGCAACGGCGAACAGGGCGCCAAGGAAGCCGGCAAGATGCGGGCCGAAGGCAAGAGTTATGTCGTCAAGGACGGCGACGTTCTGCACTTCCTGTTCAACACCTGATCAGCTTGTCCCGGATAGTTTTCCGCCGCCCGTCAGCCCCGCTGGCGGGCGGTTTTCGTTTGACGGCCCAGTCCCCGGCACGGGAAATACCGGGACGGGACGCGGAATTGCGCTACCATTATTCTCAACCGTATCAGGGACGGGGCACCCCATGGACAAAGACAACAGCATCAACGTATTGGGCGGCCCGCTTGCGCCCTGCTCCAAAGCGCCGGTGACCGGGTTCTTCCGCGATGGCCATTGCAACACCTGCGCCGAGGATCAGGGCAGCCACACGGTCTGCGTGGTGACCACGGCGGAGTTTCTGGCGTTTTCCAAATATGTCGGCAACGACCTGTCGACGCCGCGTCCCGAGTTCAGCTTTACGGGCTTGCAGCCCGGCGACCGCTGGTGCCTGTGCGCCGCCCGTTTCCTGCAGGCCGCGGACGAGGGCTGCGCGCCCAAGGTCCTGCTGGAGGCCACCCACATGCGCGCGCTCGACATCGTGCCGCTGAGCGTGCTGCAAAGCTACGCCGCCGACCCGGCCTGAGGCCGCCCGCAGAAGGGCTGCAACAAAAAGGGCGCCCCCGCGGGGCGCCTGTTCGTTTGTCCTGCGTGTCCGCTCACTCCTCGAAGGTGCGGCCTTCCTCGGTGTCGGACATGTCAAAGCCCAGATGCTTGGCGACGGTGAACACGTCCTTGTCGCCGCGGCCGCACATGTTCATCACGATGATGTGGTCCTTGGGCAGCTCCGGCGCGATCTTCATCACATGGGCCAGCGCATGGCTGGGCTCCAGCGCCGGGATGATGCCCTCGGTGCGGCAGCTGACCTGGAAGGCTTCCAGCGCTTCCTTGTCGGTGATCGAGACATATTGTGCACGCCCCGTGTCATGCAGCCAGGAATGCTCCGGCCCGATGCCCGGGTAGTCGAGGCCCGCGGAGATTGAGAAGCCTTCCTGGATCTGGCCGTCCTCGTCCTGCAGCAGGTAGGTGCGGTTGCCATGCAGCACGCCGGGGCGGCCGCCGGTCAGCGACGCGCAGTGCTGCATCCGGTCATCCACGCCCTTGCCGCCGGCCTCAACGCCGATGATGTTCACCGACGGGTCATCCAGGAACGGGTAGAACAGGCCGATGGCATTGGAGCCGCCGCCGATCGCGGCAATCACGGTGTCCGGCAGGCGGCCTTCGCCTTCCTGCTCGGCCAGCTGCCAGCGGACTTCCTTGCCGATGATCGACTGGAAATCACGCACCATCGCCGGATAGGGGTGCGGGCCGGCGGCGGTGCCGATGCAGTAGAAGGTGTCGCGCACGTTGGTCACCCAGTCGCGCAGCGCATCGTTCATCGCGTCCTTCAGGGTGCCGCGGCCAGAGGTCACCGGGATCACCTCGGCGCCCAGCAGGCGCATGCGGAACACGTTCGGCGCCTGCCGCTTCACGTCGTGGGCGCCCATGTAGACGATGCACTTGAGGCCGAATTTGGCGCAGACGGTGGCAGTTGCGACGCCGTGCTGGCCGGCCCCGGTTTCGGCGATGATGCGGGTCTTGCCCATGCGGCGCGCCAGCAGGATCTGGCCCAGCACGTTGTTCACCTTATGCGCGCCTGTGTGGTTCAGCTCGTCGCGCTTCATGTAGATCTTGGCGCCACCCAGTTCCGCCGTCAGGCGCTCCGCGTGATAGAGCGGGCTGGGGCGGCCAACATAGTGTTTCCACAAGCTCTCCATCTCGGCCCAGAAAGAGGGGTCGTCCTTGGCTTTGTTGTATTCTTCCTCAAGGCTCAGGATCAGCGGCATCAGGGTTTCGGACACGAAACGCCCGCCAAAGATGCCAAAGCGGCCCTGTTCGTCCGGACCGTTCATGAAGCTGTTGAAAAGATCGTCGGCCATGGTTCTTCCCTCACTTTCGCAGCGCCCGCCATGACTATAGCGCGGCAGCGCCATGGTAAAGGGAGATTGCGCAACCGGTTTGATCCGGCCAAGGCCCCTGCCCTGCCGGTGTATTCCTGTATTGCTATGGTCTGCTGCCTGTCCTTCAGGCTGGAAGGTGCAGATTGGCGGCGCCGCCTAGGGGCGGAGGCGGGACGGGAGGTTCCTCCCGCACGCTGAACGTTGTCTCTGCGCGCCCTTGCCAAAGGGCCCTGTTCCTGGGTGCCGGGAGTGTCAGGCCCGGCAATGACCGCGATCAGGGGAGAGCATGGCATATGCGGTTTAAGATGCGGTGACAGGGGAGTGCGCAGGGTGCGCAACACCCCGGCCGGTGCGCCTTGGAGCAGCAGCTGCGCAGTGAGCATTTATGCAAAGAAGAAGAAACAGGATGCCGCTTCTTCTTTGTCCAAATACTCGACTCCCGCACTGTGCAAGCCAGGCTGAAGGGGGCGGCGGTGCGAGCCGTCAGCCGCGGGCGCCGTGGGCGGCCTTCGTGAAGGCGTCGACCAGGCCCGCATCCTTTTCGCCCGGCGCGCTTTCGACGCCGGAAGACACATCAACCTGGCGCGCTCCGGTCATGCGGATGGCTTCGGCCACGTTTTCAGGCGTCAGCCCGCCGGCCAGCATCCAGGGTTTCTGCCAGTACTTCCGCCCGGCCAGCAGCCGCCAGTCGAAGGCGAGGCCGTTGCCGCCGGGCAGTTCTGCCTCCTTGGGCGGCTTGGCATCGATCAAGAGCTGGTCGGCCACCTGTTCATAAAGCGCGATCTGGGGAATGTCGGCGGCATCGGCAATGCCCACCGCCTTCATCACCGGCAGGCCGTAGCGGGCGCGCACCTCGGCCACCCGCTCCGGGCTTTCCTTGCCATGGAGCTGCAGCATGTCGAGCGGCACCGCGCCGGTGATGGCGTCCAGATCATCGTTGGAGGCATTCACCGTCAGCGCCACCTTGCACAGCCCGATGGGCGCCTCGACCGCCAGCGCGGCGGCCTGGGCGATAGAAACGTTGCGCGGCGATTTCGGGAAGAACACAAAACCCGCATAGGCCGCCCCGGCCGCGGCCACGGCTGCCACATCCTGCGGGGTGCTGAGCCCGCAGATCTTGACCCGGATGTCACTCATGGCTGGCTCAGTTCGCGTCTTCGAGAAGCGCCAGGACCTCGTCCTTGCCTTCGTTTTTCCGCTTCTTGAGCCGGGTCACTTCGCGGTTCAGCTTACGCGCCTCGCGGGCCTTCTGGGCCGCCTCGCTGCGGTGCTTGTGCTCGCGGATCCATTCCCACAGGAAGCCGATCACCAGCCCGGCGCCAACGCCGCCCAGCACCACCACGAACAGCGGCAGCGCGATGCTGTAGTTGAAGCCGGCCAGTTCAGCAAAGGCCGCCGGCATCAGTTTCAGCTCAACCACCGTGCTGTTGGCCAGACAGACGGACACCAGCACGATGGCCAGCATCCCAAGAACCGCGTAGCGAATGTAACGCATCAGGCTTTCCCGTTCAGGCGGTCCCTCAAGAGTTTACCCGTCTTGAAGAACGGCACATGTTTCTCTTCGACTTCGACCGTCTCGCCGGTGCGAGGGTTGCGGCCGGTGCGCGCGTCCCGTTTCTTGACCGAAAAGGCACCGAAGCCGCGCAGCTCAACCCGGTCGCCGCGGGCCATGGCGTCGGTCACTTCCTCGAACACCGTGTTCACGATCCTCTCTACATCCCGCTGATACAGGTGCGGGTTTTCGTCTGCAATCTTCTGAATCAACTCAGAGCGGATCATATTCGCTTTCCTCCCAGGGTGCCGGTGTGTTTTGGCTATTATTCTGAGAGTATAGGAAAATTTCGAGCGCGGGGGAACAAAATGCCGCAGGTTTGACGGGCAAATCGGCGGCTCTTCACCACCTTTTCAGGCCGCAAAGCCCCAATCCCGGGCAGCAAAGCGCCGCCGCAGCGCGGCATCGGCTCTGCAGAGTGCGCCGCAGTCCGGTTTGATTCGGGGGGCCGAAAGCCGGTTCCGGGGATGCCCCGAAACCGGCACTTTCCCTGCTTAGCAGCGCGGGATGCGGCATCTGCCGCCCCCACATGCCGCATATGAAACTATATTTCCGCAAGGGAAAATTTTTTATTGTAAAGCGCCCGGCATCGCCCATGCTTTCCTGACCAGGCGCGTCAGAACAACTGACCGGATCTGGCCCCTATCGATCCGGCGCACCCGCCTATTGGCGGCAACAGGCGCCGGCCTGTCAAAGCCGGTGGCAAACAACCGGCAGGACGGCAAACCAACTTGGAGAGAACTGGAAATGCCATTGGACATGAGCACGATACATGTGCAGCAAGTCACCCTGAACTCCCTGGTGCAGAACATTCTTTACGCATCGGGCATCGTCGGCGCCATCCTGGTCGTTGTCGGCCTGCTGCTGATCGACGCGGGCACCGCGCGGCGCAGGAACCTGTTCAACTCGACCATCGAGAAGACGCTGGGGTTCTTCCTCGGCTTTGCCACCTACTACGTCATCGGATTCGGCCTGTGGGCCGGGCAGTATTACATCATGGAAGGCGCGACCATGATGGATTCCATCAGGGACTGGTGGCTGGGCGGCGCCATGACAAACGCTCTGGCGCATCACACCGACCCGGCGACCTTTCCGGGGCTGAACACCTTCCAGATCTTTGTCTTCTTCCTGGCGGTGTTTGCCGGCATCATCAACATCCTGCTGCATTTCGCGGTGTCGGAGCGCATGAAGGCCTCAGCCTATTTCATCACCTGCATCGTGGCCGCGGTGGTGTCCTCGGCGCTCAGCTGGGCAACCTGGGGCTCGGTCGGGCCGCTGACCAATGCCGGTTTCCACGACTTCTTCGGCGTCGGTTTCGTCTATCTGTTCCCGGCCGGCATGGCGCTGGTGTTCACCCCCAAGCTGGGCGCCCGCCCCGGCATGATGGAACCGCACCCGCGGATCTCGGCCTATCTGGCTCCCAGCATCGGCCTCTGCGCGCCGGGCCTGCTGCTGATCTTCGCCGGCCTGCCGATGGTGATCCTGTCCTGCCTGTTCTTCTTTGACCCCGAAGCGCTTGCGGTCAGCATCACCATGGCTGACACCAGTGTCGGCGTTGCAATCAACAACTACGCCCTGGTCTGGGCAGGCGGCGCGGTGACCGGTCTGGTGATCGCCTATGCCACCGGTAAATACGCCTATACCCTGCTGGGGCCGCTGGCAGGCTACGTCGCGGGCGCCTCCGGCTTTGATGTCTACCTGCCCTGGCAGGCCTTCATCGTCGGCCTGGTGGCACCTTTTGCGGCCTTCGCGGTTTACGAGTTCACCCTGAAACGCGGTGTTGACGAGCACAAGCTGTTCCCGCTGTTCCTGGGCTCCGGCACCCTCGGTCTGGTGCTGCTGGGCCTGTTCAAGGCAGGCACCCCGCGCGGCGGCTACTTTGGCGTCGAGGAAGGCGCGTATGCCTTCCAGCACGGCGAGATCTCGCTGGTGATGCAGCTCGTAGGCACCGCCGCCTGTATCGGCACCGGTGTTGTCACCGCACTGATCCTGTCGTTCCTGCTGGAGCGCACCGTGGGGCTGAAGGTGTCCGAGGAGGACCAGATCGACGGGCTGGACGGCAAGAACTGGGATCTGGAGCCGGATGTTGTCACCCATGCGGACAGTGCCCAGCGCGCCTGATCCCGCCTAACGCACTCTGAAGAGGCCCCAGCAGACGCCGGGGCCTTTTTTCGTGCCCGCAGGCCTGAAGACCCGAGAATCGGCTATAGTCGGTGTCATCAACAGAGAGGAGACGACCATGCTGTACCCGCTTGCTTCGCTTGAGGCCGACAAACTGGACGCGATCAAGAGCCTGGAAAAGGACATCGGCAGCCCGGTGGTGGCGCTGGCAGGCGTAGAGGCAAACACCGCCGCCCTGCCGGAGGAGCAGCTGAAGAAGCTGCAGGAACTGGAACAGGAACTGGGTGTTGTTCTGGTGGCAGTTCGGCCGAACTAGGCAGGGCGACCGTTACAGTCTGCGCGGTATCCGGGCAGGCCATCCTGACAGGGGAGAACGCCCGTCCGGCGCCACAGGCAGCAGCCGGGCGCAGGCGGATATCGCCCGGCCAGGCCGCCGCCGTGCATGTCCCCCCGCCAACTTCGGACCAGCCGCCCTTGCAGGGACCGGGCAAAACCTTTAGCCAGCGTTAGTTATGTTATCACATATCTATCAACGAGAGAATCCAATGACCAAGACCAAACTGATCTCCCTCCCTGCTCTTGCGGCCGGAGCGCTGCTGCTTTCGGCGGCGCTGCCTGCGGCTGCCGCCAGCACGCACAATCACAGTCACGAGCAGACCGAGGCGGCAAAGCGCATCTACAAGGGGTACTTCGAGGACTGCGAGATCCAGCCGCGCCCCTTGTCCGACTGGGAAGGCGACTGGCAGTCGGTGTTCCCCTACCTGGAGAACGGCACACTGGACCCCGTGCTGGAAGACCGCGCCGCCCATGGCAGCAAAACCGTTGAGCAATACCGCGCCTATTACACAACGGGCTATGGCACCGAAACGGACAGCATCCGCATCGACGGGCAGACGGTAAGCTTCACCACGGATGCAAGCACCGTCAGCGGAACCTACGTTTCCGACGGCCACGAGATCCTGACCTACGACAAGGGCAACCGCGGCGTGCGCTATATCTTCAGGAAGGAAAGCGGCGACGCGGCGGCCCCCGGTTACATCCAGTTCAGCGACCACCGCATCGCGCCCGAAAAGGTCAGCCATTACCATCTGTACTGGGGCGATGAACGCACCGAGGTTCTGAAAGAGCTGACCAACTGGCCGACTTACTACCCCGCCTCGATGAGCGGCGAAGACATCGTGCACGAAATGCTGGCGCACTGATTCCACAGGGCTGATCCGGGCCAGCGTCCGCGGTCAGCCACAGCAGCCGCCGACCCGTTGCACCGGCGGGCACGGGACGGTGGCGTAAGAGCAGAACACGCAGCAATCGCCGGGCTGCGGCTTCAGAACGATGCCGCAGGATCTGCATTCATAGAACCACTGGCAGGTCTCCGTTGGCATGGTCTCCGTCTCTCTATGGCCGCACTCCGGGCAGGTCAGGATGGTTTGCAATTCTATCGGCTGGTCAGTCATCGGCTCACATCTGCATAATAAGATAATCGTTTATCCGGCTCTCGTTCAGCGCGATCAGCCAGGCCACGGCGGTCAGCGCGGCACTGCCGGCAAGCCACCACCTGAAACGGGCCAGCGCCCCCCGCCTGAGCGACAGCCAACCGGCGACCAGCAGCAGCGCTGTTGACAGGAACAGCACGTGATAGCTGGCGGCAGCGATCAGGCCAAATACCGCAAGTCCGCTGCCGCCGATCCCCAGAAGCATCAGCATCATGGGCAAAACACAGCAGGCCGCCGCCAGCAGCGCCGACGCGGATCCAAGGTAACTCAGTCTCAGGTATTTCTGCATCTGCCGCCTTTCAGCGCGGGTTTGCCGCAAGGTCCGGCCGCAGGTATACCTCCTGTAGCGACTACAGGATCAAGCAGGAAAAACAGATGATCCCCATCGGAGAAGCCTCCCGCCGGAGCGGCGTCGGGATCGAGACCATCCGCTATTATGAGCGCGAGGGCATCGTGCCCAAGCCTGCGCGGGCGTCGAACAACCGGCGGCTGTACTCCGCCGGCGACGTCGGGCGGCTGCGGCTTCTGAAGAAGTGCCGCGCGCTGGGATTCCCGCTGGCGGATGCAAAGGCGCTGCTGGACCTGTCGGAGGAAGGCAGCACCGATTGCCAATCGGTCAAGGCGCTGGCAGAGCAGCACATCGCCAATGTGCGCAGCAAAATCGCCGAGCTGGAACGCCTGGACGCAGCCTTGCATGAGCTGAGCGGGAACTGTGACAGCGGCAATGTTTCCTGCCCGATGCTGACCCGGCTGCAAGACGGCTGAGGCGGAGGCGCGGGCTGGCTGCCCGGACAAAAAAAGCCCCGCAGTTTCCTGCGGGGCTTAGTTTTGTCAGCCGTGAGGCCGGGGAGCTTAGTCGCCCGACTTCAGTGCGGCGCCCAGGATGTCGCCCAGCGATGCGCCGGAGTCCGAGGAGCCATACTGCTCGACTGCTTCTTTTTCTTCCGCGATCTCGCGCGCCTTGATGGACAGGCCCAGGCGGCGGGTCTTGGAGTCGACGTTGGTGACGCGCACGTCGACCTTGTCGCCAACCGAGAAACGCTCGGGGCGCTGGTCGGCACGGTCGCGGGACAGGTCGGAGCGGCGGATGAAGGACTTCATACCTTCGTATTCCACTTCGATGCCGCCGTCTTCGATTGCGGTCACTTCCACGGTCACGATCGAGCCGCGCTTCACGCCGCCCACGGCTTCAGCGAACTTGTCGCCGCCCAGGGCTTTGATCGACAGCGAGATACGCTCTTTCTCAACGTCCACTTCGGAGACAACGGCCGAAACCATGTCGCCTTTGCGGTAGTTCTGGATCGCGTCTTCGCCGCGCTCGTCCCAGGACAGGTCGGACAGGTGAACCATGCCGTCGATGTCGCCGTCGAGGCCGATGAACAGACCGAATTCGGTGATGTTCTTGACTTCGCCTTCGACCTGGGTGCCTTCCGGGTGGGTCTCAGCAAAGACTTCCCACGGGTTGCGCATGGTCTGCTTGAGGCCCAGTGACACGCGGCGCTTGGCACCGTCGATTTCCAGAACCATGACGTCGACTTCCTGGGAAGTGGAGACGATTTTGCCCGGGTGGACGTTTTTCTTGGTCCAGGACATCTCGGAGACGTGAACCAGGCCTTCGACGCCCGGCTCCAGCTCAACAAATGCACCGTAATCGGTGATGTTGGTGACGCGGCCCTTGTGCACGGAGGACAGCGGGTACTTGGCGCCAACCAGATCCCACGGATCTTCCTGCAGCTGCTTCATGCCGAGAGAGATGCGGTGGGTCTCTTTGTTGATCTTGATGACCTGAACCTTGACGGTTTCGCCGATCGACAGGATCTCGGAGGGGTGGTTCACACGGCGCCATGCCATGTCGGTGACGTGCAGCAGGCCGTCAACGCCGCCAAGGTCAACAAACGCACCGTATTCGGTGATGTTCTTGACGACACCGTCGACTGCCTGGCCTTCGGACAGGTTGCCGATGACTTCGGCGCGCTGCTCGGCGCGGGACTCTTCGAGGATCGCGCGGCGGGAGACGACGATGTTGCCGCGGCGGCGGTCCATCTTCAGGATCTGGAACGGCTGCTTCAGACCCATCAGCGGGCCGGCGTCGCGCACGGGGCGCACGTCAACCTGCGAGCCGGGCAGGAAGGCAACAGCCCCGCCCAGGTCGACGGTGAAGCCGCCTTTGACGCGGCCGAAGATCGCGCCTTCGACGCGCTGATCGTCTGCGTAGGCTTTTTCCAAGCGGTCCCAGGCTTCTTCGCGGCGGGCCATCTCGCGGGAGATGACAGCTTCGCCACGGGCGTTTTCAGCGGCGCGCAGGAAGACTTCCACTTCGTCGCCGACTGCGATTTCAGCCGCTTCGCCGGGGTTTGCGAATTCTTTCAGATCAACGCGGCCTTCCATTTTGTAGCCGACGTCGATGATGGCCTGGCCGGCTTCGATCGCCAGCACTTTGCCTTTGACAACCGAACCTTCGTCCGGGGTGTCCATTTCGAAGCTTTCGTTCAGGAGGGCTTCGAATTCCTCCATCGATGCGTTTTGAGCCATGAGGTCTCAGGTTTCCTTTACTAAGTGTTTCTGGCCATGCGGTTGTCTCCGCCGGTCTTGGTTAAGCCAGTCCAGATCGTGGCCCGGCGCATATCTGATCAAACAAACACAAAGGGCCGAGGTGTTCCCCAGCCCTGCTCAGATATGCCGCCCGGACGTTCGCCGCCCATGTTCTGACAGCGCGCGATATAGGCGGATTCCCGGATGCGCGCAAGGGAAAAGCCCTGCGGGGCAAGGGGCAAAGGGATTTGCAGCGGTCGGCGGAGCAATCTGCGGCGCTGCAACTTGCCCTATCCAAGTCAGCGTGCCTTGCGGCTGTACTCCTCCGCCAGCAGGACGACACCCACAAGCACATAGTCAACCGACACCCCCTCGCCCAGCAGCGGCAGATAGATTTCAGCGGTGCTGCGGTATTCCGGCAGCGGGCCGATATAGGGCAGCGCGGCCAGCAATGGCCGGGAGCTGGAGGCGACTTCGTGGAAACAGCTCCATATCATCGATCCGGGTCCAAAACCGGGATGCTCGGATAGCCGGGTGCCAACATACTTGCGGCTCAGCGTGTTGATGATCTTGTTGCGGATATACAGCGCCTTGAAGTCGGCAGGTTCACCGGTTTGCGTCCGCTCAATTTCAAAGACGGACAAGATGTTCGGTGCCGGGCGGGCATTTGGAAGTTCGAATTGGGTGAGCCGCGGCAATTTCCCGTCTTCGGAAGCGTTCCGCCAGTGGAAGAAAACCTGCTTCAGCTCCGGCTGCAATTCGCCTGCAGAGAAATCGGACGTAAACACTCTTTGGCTGTCCCCGGCACAAACACATCACACTGCGGCACTTTGGAAGCGGCAGGAGCCGTGCCCAAAAAAGTAACACACAGCTGTTAATGTAGCCTGAAATCAGCGCATTAAAGGGTTCAGTTCAAATTGATTGCCCGTTTAGTCCTGCAAGGGGCTGCAGGCAGGCGGCCGCAAATGCCGCCTGCTGCCATCATGCGGGAAAACCTCAGGCGATCTCAGTCACGATGGTTTCACGGGACTTGCGGATCTTTTTCATCGGCAGCAGCCAGTCGCCGTCCTCCTGGCGGTAGCCAAGCGGCAGCAGGAGGACCGAGCGCAGGCCCTTCTCGCGAAGCTCTAGGATTTCGTCGATTTTCTCCGGCGTGAAACCTTCCATCGGGGTGCTGTCCACCTCCAGCTCCGCCGCGGCGGCCAGGGCAAAGCCCAGTGCGATATAGGCCTGGCGGGCGGCGTGGTCGTGGTTGGTGCGCTCCTCGCGCGGCAGGTAGCTGGCCTTGAGATTATCGTAATACTGCTTCAGCATCGGGATCTCGCCGCGCTCCTCAGTCATCTGGCGGGTCACCGCGTCGATGCGGTCTTCGGAGTAGTTGTCCCAGGCGGCAAAGACGATGAGATGCGAGCCGTCGGTGATCTGGGCCTGGTCCCAGGCGTGCGGGCGGATCTGCGCGCGGATTTTCGGGCTGGTGATCACGAAGACCTCAAACGGCTGGGTGCCGGAGGAGGTCGGCGCCATGCGGATTGCCTCGATAATCTGGTCGACCTTTTCCTGCGGGACCGCCCTGGAGGGGTCCATTTTCTTGGTGGCGTAGCGCCAGTTCAGCTTCTCGATCAGGGAGCTCTTGCTCATGTGCCCGGTCCTTTCGCGGCATTGTGTGATGGGTGGTATAAATTTGTAACCGGCTATATAAGAGGTACCAAAAAGGGCACAAGAAGGCACATTTCTGAGCCCCGGTTACACGGAAGGAACCACCATGGCAGAGGCGCAATGCCCGGAATGCGGGCGCATCAATGAGGTGCTGTCGCGGGTCGGCGACCGCTGGAGCGTGCTGATCGTGATCTCATTGGCGCAATACGGCGTGCTGCGGTTCAATGAGCTGAAGCGGCATCTGGGGATTTCCCAGCGGATGCTGAGCCTTACCCTGCGCGAGCTGGAGCGCGACGGGCTGGTGAGCCGCACCTATCACCCGAGAATCCCGCCCAAGGTGGAATACGCGCTGACGCCGCTGGGGGAATCGTTCCGCGAACCGGTCAAGGCGCTGGGGCTGTGGGCGCTGGAGCATCTGCCGGTGATTGATGCGGCGCGGGCGGAATATGATGCCGCCGCGGAGGCGGAGAAGAAGACCGCCTGATACGGCGGGCCGCGGCGGCTAGTCCCGGAACGCCCAGACGCGCGCGTCCCGTTTCAGCATCGCCTGTTCAGCGGCATCCAGCCGGGCGGCCGCGGCAGCGGGGTCGCGGCTGCCGCCCGCCCTGGTCCAGATCCTGAGCGCCGAGGCCGGGCTCCAGGGCAGGCAGGCGGAGGCCAGCCACTGCCGCAGCCCCGGCGGCAGCGCGTCATAGGCCTGCATCGGGTCCCCTGCCCTGCGCCGCCGTTTCAGGCGGGAGTTCAGGTTGCGGCGCGCCCGACGGTCAGCCATTGCGGCGCCAGCTCGGGAAGGGGTCCTCCAGGGAGGCCCAGGCCGGATCGAATCCATTTGCCGTTTCCGGCATCAGGCAGGCATCAAGGCGGGCGGTGGTGGCTTCCTTGTCGAGACCTGCACCGATGAAGACCAGTTCCTGGCGCCGGTCGCCCCAGGTCTCGTCCCAGTTCTGCAGGAATTCGCGCCGGGCCTCGGGGTGCGTGGGCCAGCGTTCCGTTGGCACCGCCGCCCACCACAGGCCCAGCGGGCGGACCGAGGAGATGGCGCCGGCCAGCGAGAATTCAGCGGCCCATTCCGGGCGGGTGGCCAGCCAGAAATGGCCCTTGGCGCGGATCACGCCGGGCAGGTCGCCATTCAGCAACGCGTGGATTTTGGCAGGGTCAAAGGGGCGTTTGGCCCGATAGACGAAGGAGGAAATACCGTATTCCTCGGTTTCCGGCACGTGGTGCTCGAAGCCGTAGAGCTCCTTGGCCCAGAGCGGATGTTCGTGCGCACGGTCGAAATCGAAGCGGCCGGTGTCGAAGATGCGGTCTCCGTCAACTTCGGAAAAGTCGGTCTGTATCACCTCGGCATCCGGGTTCAGCGCCTTGATCACCAGCATCGCTGCTTCGGTCTGGGCCGGGCCGGCCTCAGTCACCTTGTTCAGAATGATAACGTTGGAAAATTCGATCTGATCGGTCAGCAGATTGACCAGGGTGCGGTCGTCCTCCTCACCCAGGCTTTCGCCGCGGTCGCTGAGGAAATCATGGCTGGAGAAATCCCGTAGCAGGTTCACGGCATCGACCACGGTCACCATGGTGTCGAGGCGGGCAACGTCCGAAAGGCTCTGTCCTTCGGCATCGCGGAAATCGAAGGTCGCGGCCACCGGCAGCGGCTCGGCAATGCCGGTGCTTTCGATCAGCAGGTAATCGAACCGCCCTTCACCGGCGAGGCGGCGCACCTCCTGCAGCAGGTCGTCGCGCAGGGTGCAGCAGATGCAGCCGTTGGTCATCTCCACCAGCTTCTCGTCCTGCCGCGACAGCTCCGTTCCGCCGCGCACCAGGCCGGCGTCGATGTTCACTTCGCTCATATCGTTGACGATCACCGCAACCCGGCGGCCCGCGCGGTTGTTCAGGACGTGGTTCAAAAGAGTCGTCTTGCCCACCCCTAGGAAGCCCGAGAGCACGGTTACCGGCAGCCTGCTGTCTGTCATGTGCGAATCCCTTTATGTTATATCATAACATTACCTGAAGCGGAGATAGCAGCCGTTTCCGCAGCCTGCAACCCTGCAAACAGCAGTAAGCAAAAGCGTAAAGGGGCGCCCCGCCTCCCTATGTCTCGGCGGCGGAACTGGCCGGTGATGTGGGTAACGGGCCCAGCACCTATACCGACTATGATTTAGCCATCACCGAAGCGGCAGAAGCCTGGCTGGCGATCCCAAGCGGCAGCAGCAGCCCTGGGCGGCCTTTGTTTTCCTGGTCGGCCCGCATTCCCCCTCATCTGCCCCGAGGAATGGTACAACCTGTACGACCCGGCAGAGATGGCCCTGCCGGTGGGCTATGGCGAAGGACTGCCGGACCATGAGGAGCTGCGCAACATCGCGGGTTTCTTCAACTGCGATGCTTACTTCGACGAACAGAAGATGCGCGCGGCCAAGGCCCCCTATTACGGGCTGACGTCCTTCATGGACCATTGCGCGGGCCGGGTGATCCGGGCGCTGGAGGCCAGCGGACAGCTGGAGAACACGGTGGTCCTCTATGTGTCGGATCATGGCGACGTGATGGGGGACCAGGGATTCTGGACCAAGCAGGTGATGTATGAGCAATCCGCCGGGGTGCCGATGATCGCCGCCGGGCCGGGGATTCCGGCGGCGCAAAAGGTGGCGACCTGCACCAGCCAGACCGACATCGCCGCCACCACGCGCGAGGTTTGCGGCGTGGCGGAGGATGCGGGGCTGCCGGGTGTGTCGCTGCGCGCGATTGCCAATGCCCCCTCTGACGAGAGCCGCACCGGGTTCAGCGAATACCATGACGGCGGCTCCAGAACCGGCGCCTTCATGGTGCGCTGGGGGCGGTGGAAATATGTCCACTTCGCCGGAATGCCGCCGCAGCTGTTCGACCTGGAGGGTGATCCGCATGAGCAGGCGGACCGGGCAATGGACGGGGGGAAAGACTCGCAGATCAAAGCAGCCCTGGCGGAGGGGGAACGGCGTCGGCGGGCGATCTGCGATCCCGAAAAAGTGAACGCCCGCGCTTTTGCCGATCAGCGCCGCAGGATTGCGGAACTGGGCGGCGAGGAGGCCTGCCGCACGGCTTACGTGTTCAACCACACGCCGACGCCGGACGAGCAGGACAAGATGCGCGAGGGCTCTCCGTTGTAGCTCTTGCAGCCCGCCCTGCCCTTGCCTAGGGTCGCGGGCGGGAGGGCCGTGCCATGACACTGGAAGAGGCAATTGCAACCCAGCCGCTATGGGTGCAGGTCTGGGTCAACATCCTGTTTCTGGGCGCCTTTGTCCTGCCGCTGGCGCTGCTGATCTGGAAGCCCAGCCGGATCGCGGGGCTGGTGACGGTGGCAGCCAGCATCTTGGCGGGCGGCGGGGTCTACTGGATCTACGGGCAGCTTGGCTATGTGCGCCTGCTCGGGCTGCCGCATATCCTTTTCTGGACACCGCTGATTTTCTGGCTGCGGCACCAGCAGGCGCGCCCGGATATGCCAGTCTGGCCGCGGCGGATCATTCTGACGGTGTGCGCGGTAATCGTGGTCTCACTGGCATTCGATTACGCGGATGCGGTGCGCTACCTGCTCGGCGAACGGCAGCCGTTCTGAGCTGCTGCTGCCTGCCGCTTAGAGATCGATTTCCAGCACCCCGTCCGGTTCCAGCGCCCGGGACTGGCAAAGAATGATCGCGCCCTCGCGCTGTTTGTTCGAAAGCACGAAGTCGCGGTGCTCGGCGTTGCCGGAGATCAGCCCGCATTTGCAGACGCCGCAAATGCCGTCAGCGCATTTCACGTCCACATGGATGCCGCTGTCCGCCAGCGCATCTGTGGCGGTTTTCTCCGCCGGCACCAGGATCTCGCGTCCCGATTTTGCCAGCTTCAGGGTGAAGGGGTGGTTTTCGTATTCCGGCCGGTCGGGAACCGAGAAGTATTCCATATGGCGGGCTTCTTCGGGGAAGCCATTGGCTTCTGCCGCGTCCAGCACAGCCTGCATGTAGCTCTCCGGCCCGCAAGTGTAGACGTGGCTGCCTTTCTGGTAGTTCAGCACCTCTTTCAGGTCCGCACGGGAGCCTTGGTCCGAAAAATGCAGATGCACTTTTTCAACCCAAGGAACGTCATGAAGATCCTTGAGGAACCCTGCACTTGCCTTTTTCGAACAAGAGTAGCGGAATTCGAAATCCCGGCCCAAGGCATGCAGCCGGTGGGCCATGGCGATCATCGGCGTCACCCCGATGCCGCCGCCCATCAGGTAGGATTTGGCGGCATCCTCTGCCAGCGGGAAGTGGTTGATCGGCTTGGAGATGAACACCATCCGCCCCTCTTCGAACACCCGGTGCATCAGCCTGGACCCGCCACGGCCCTCGTCCTCGCGCAGGACGGCGATCTGGTATTTCGAGCGGTCCGCCGGGTCGCCGGACAGCGAGTACTGGCGGAAGAACTCCGGCGCGACGACCACGTCGATATGGGCACCCGCTGTTGCCGCGGGCAGCAGAGAACCGTCCGGCAGCGAGAACTCGTAAATGGTGACCGCATCGGTCATGTGCTCAACCTTTGACAAGCGCACCCGCATGACCGGCGCTGCTCCCTGATCGGCGGTATAGACATGTTCCGGCGGCAGGTCCGCCGCGCGGCGGCGCTTGTGCTCCGCTGCCGGGATCATTGCCTGATAGGCAGCGATCCCGGCCTCGCGGTCCATCGGCGCGGGCCAGGAGTAGGGCGGCGGCGCCAGCGGCGCGGGGTAGACGGCCAGGGTCTGATCCTCGAACTTCAGATCCAGGTTTTTGGACAGCTTGCGGGCGTTCACCGGATGCTGCGAGGGCGCATAGGGCCCCTCCTCCACCATCTCCAGATCCCACCACCATTTCTTGGCTAGGTTGACCTCACCGTTGCCCAGCGCGTCGTCGAGTTTTGCCAGCAGGGGCGCGCTGCCCGGCAGGTTCATCGCGGCCCAGCGGAACGGCGCCTCTGCGAACAGCCCCTCCAGATTCCAGGGACAGGTCTTCATGCAGCGCCCGCACATCGCGCCTCCAGGCACGTTGACCCGGTAAGTGGTGCATTTCTGGCTGTCGGACTTCCAGATCTCGTAGCCGTTGAACATCAGCTTCGGCCCGGCTGTGATGGCGCCGGAGGGGCATTCGCGGGCGCATTTGTTGCAGGCTTCGCAGAACCGCTGCAGGCCGAAGTCGACAGGCTTGTCATGGATCATCGGCAGATCAGTGGTGACGGCACCGGATTTCAGGCGGGGGCCGAGGAACGGGTTCAGGATCACCTCGCCGATGCGGGAAACCTCGCCGAGGCCCGAGAGCAGCAAAAGCGGCGGCTGCAGCACTTCGCCGTCCATCACCGAATGCACCCGCGCGGTATAGCCGAGGTTGCGGATCTGCTGCGCGATCACCCCGCCCAGGAGCGAGAACCGCAGATAGGCGCGCATTGACTGGGCGCAGGCGATCCAGTCGTCGCCGGAGGCGCCCTCCATCGTTTCATGGCCTTGGTCGATGATGATGCTGATGGCGTTTTCGTGGTAGGGCGCTAAGGGTTCGCCTGCCGCGTCGTGGGAGTAGTAGGCCCAGTCCGGGCAGCGTGAGATACCCACCGCGTCGCAGCCAAGGAAATAGGCCGCGGCCTTGATACTGGCAGCATTGCGGGCGGCATCGGCGGCGCTGGGGTCAACCTGCGGCGCAGCCTCGCCGTCCTGCAGCAGCACGAAGGCCGCAAGCGAAGAGCGAAAGGCAAAGGCAGAGGAGGACTTGCGGACATAGTTGCCGTTCTTCGCCGCCTCCTGCGGGCCTTTGCCAAGGTCGCCGAACAGCGCGCGCGCAAACATGTCGGCGCGTTTCGGGACCCGCGCGACGTTCACCTCGTCGATATAGGTGGTGGGGTCTGCCACCCGCTTCAGGGTTTCGAACGGATGCGGGCCGTCCATGAAGCGGCGCTTGGCGTAGGGGTCGCGGGTGGCAGCGCTCTTGGCGTGGGCGCCAAGGCCCAGCCGGTATTTGAGGCCCGGCGCTTGCCCCGGCACCAGCGGCAGATCGGCGGCCAGTTCCAGCGTGGTGGTTACCGCGGCGATGCCGAAACGGCTGCCGAGGAACGGGTTGGTAAGAACGCCGTTCTCATAGCTGGCAAGCCCCGCCTGCACCGCCAGCTTGCCCAAATGCACATCCGTCGCAGCCCCGGTGTGGGCGCGTGCCTCCCACCCCAGGAGGCGGATGTAGCTGGCCAGCGTCACCACGGTTTCCGCCGCCCGCAGGCAAGCACGCTGGTCCTGTGCATCCGACAGCCAATCGGTGCCGTCTTCAACGGCTTCAGGGTCGCGCGGGAACTCGTAGATGTAGACCAGCGCATGTGTGTGGTGGCGGCAGTCCGCTGGCGGGTCCTGCATCGCCTCGCGCAAGGAAGCCATCACCACGTCGATGCCGGAGGCAAAAGTCTTGGTCTGCTTGCTACGCAGGGTGTCCGCCAGCGCCGCCACATCCGGGTTCACCATCGGTGCGTCCAGCCAAGTGCCGGAGGGCACCGCGCAGGCACCGGCCAGAGAGGCGTCGCAGAAGTATCCGAAGGCCTTCAGGTGATCGGTGCGCTCCTGCGGGTCCGCAGGGATTTCGGCGCGTTCCTTTTTCACCAGCCCCTCGCGGGTGGCGTCCAGCATCGCTTGATACTCTCGCATTGCGTTGACGAGGGAGAGCGGCGCACCGGGGCGGCGGAAGCTGACCTGCGCCAGCGGCGGCAGTGCATCCAGTCCTTCCGGCTCGGCCTGCCGCGCCAGCGTCTCCATCGGGTACGGCCCCAGTTGCACGGGCCGGTTGCGGTAGGAAAACAGTTTGCCCATGGATGGCCCCTTTGAGTTACAGCTTGGCGACGATGCGCGGCTCGTCCTGCAGCAGTTTGACGGCAGAGTGGCGCAACGCGGACAGTTCTGCGCCGCTCAGTTTGGCCTCGAAATACGCCGCGTTCTCCTGCGCGATGGGCAGCACCGCCTGCAGCGCCGCCTGGCCCGCGGCGGTCAGCGCCACCCGGATTGAGCGCCCGTCGCCCTCTCCGCTGCGGCGGGTGATCAGCCCGCCTGCCTCCATCTGGCGCAAGGCGCGGGAGGTGGCGGTGCGGTCGATGCCGATGAAATCCGCGATCCCGGACGGGGTCGCCAGCCCCTCCGCGCCCGCCGCCAGCAGCACGCACCAGGTGACGCGGGTCAGCCCGTATTCGGCGATGCGCTGTTCGAAGCGGCGTTCGATCACACGCGCCAGCATGGTGATCTGATAACCAAGGGATTGGTGCAGGTGGAAGCGTGTCAGGGTCATGATAATTGACAATGTCAACTATTTGCCCGTCAAAAGCCAGCGAATTCTGCACATGCCCTCTTGGCGGCCTTTACGGATAGGCGTAACGCGAACTGCGCCCTGCCGCGGGCGTTGCATCATTGCGGGCAGCCTGTATCCTCAAAAACAGGGCTGGATACCCGCTAGGAGAACAGCATGAAATTCCGCTTTCCCATTGTCATCATTGACGAAGATTTCCGCTCCGAAAACTCCTCAGGCTCCGGCATCCGTGCCTTGGCACAGGCCATTGAGGATGAAGGGTTCGAGGTGCAGGGCGTGACCGGCTATGGCGACCTGTCGCAATACGCGCAGCAGCAGTCCCGCGCCAGCGCCTTTGTGCTGTCGATCGATGACGAGGAGTTCACCCCCGGCCCCGATCTGGACCCCGCGGTAGTCGCCCTGCGCACGTTTATCGAGGAAGTGCGCTGGAAGAACGCCGATGTGCCGATTTACATCTACGGCGAGACCAAGACCAGCCGCCACCTGCCCAATGACATCCTGCGCGAGCTGCATGGCTTCATCCACATGTTCGAGGACACGCCGGAATTCGTGGCCCGGCACATCATCCGCGAGGCGAAGGGCTATCTCGAGAGCATTCAGCCGCCATTCTTCAAGAAGCTCTTGGATTATGCCGAGGACGGCTCCTACTCTTGGCACTGTCCGGGGCATTCCGGCGGCGTTGCGTTTCTGAAAAGCCCCGTCGGGCAGATGTACCACCAGTTCTATGGCGAAAACATGCTGCGGGCGGATGTCTGCAACGCTGTGGAGGAACTGGGGCAGCTTTTGGACCACAATGGCGCCATCGGGGCCTCGGAACGCAATGCGGCGCGGATTTTCAACGCCGACCATTGTTTCTTTGTCACCAACGGCACCTCGACCTCCAACAAGATGGTCTGGCACCACACGGTGGCGCCGGGCGACGTGGTGGTGGTGGACCGCAACTGTCACAAGTCGATCCTGCATTCGATCATCATGACCGGCGCCATCCCGGTGTTCCTGAAACCGACCCGCAACCACTGGGGCATCATCGGCCCGATCCAGCATTCCGAGTTCGAGATCGACAGCATCAAGGCCAAGATCCGTGCCAACCCGCTCCTGAAGGACGTGGATGCCGATGCGGTGAAGCCACGGATCATGACGCTGACGCAGTCGACCTATGACGGGGTGCTGTACAACACCGAGGTGATCAAGGGCCTGCTGGACGGCTATGCCGAGAACCTGCATTTTGACGAGGCCTGGCTTCCGCATGCGGCCTTCCACCCGTTCTATGGCAGCTACCACGCGATGGGCCGCAAGCGGGCGCGCACCAAGCATTCGGTGACCTATGCCACCCAGTCGATCCACAAGCTGCTGGCGGGCATCAGCCAGGCCAGCCACGTCCTGGTACAGGACAGCGAGGAGACCAAGCTGGACCGGCATCTGTTCAACGAAGCCTATCTCATGCACACCTCCACCAGCCCGCAGTATTCGATCATTGCCAGCTGCGATGTGGCGGCGGCGATGATGGAGCCGCCAGGCGGCACCGCACTGGTCGAGGAAAGCATCATGGAGGCGCTGGATTTCCGCCGCGCCATGCGCAAGGTCGATGAAGAATACGGCGCAGACGACTGGTGGTTCCAGGTCTGGGGGCCAGAGGATCTGGCCGAAGAAGGCATCGGCAGCACCCGGGATTGGGTCCTGAAGAAGACCGATGCCGACGGTGTGGAAGCGGGCGGTGAGGACAGCTGGCACGGCTTCGGCGACATGGCGCCGGGCTTCAACATGCTGGACCCGATCAAGGCCACCATCATCACCCCTGGCCTCAATCTGGACGGCCGGTTTGAGGACTGGGGCATCCCGGCCTCAATCGTGACCAAATACCTGGCGGAGCACGGCGTGGTGGTGGAAAAGACCGGGCTCTATTCCTTCTTCATCATGTTCACCATCGGCATCACCAAGGGCCGCTGGAATTCGCTGCTGAGCGCGCTGCAGCAGTTCAAGGACGACTTTGCACGCAACTTGGCCGTGCCGCGCGCGATGCCGGAGTTCTGCGCCAGTCAGCCGCGGTACGAGCAGATGGGCCTGCGCGACCTGTGCGAGCATGTGCACGCGCTTTATGCCCGCAACAACGTGGCGCGACTGTCGACCGAGATGTACCTGAGCGACCTGACCCCGGCGATGAAGCCGAGCGATGCCTTCAGTCATATCGCCCGGCGCACCACCCAGCGGGTGCCGATCGACGAGCTGGAGGGGCGCATCACCACCAGCCTGGTGACCCCCTACCCGCCTGGCATTCCGCTGCTGATCCCCGGCGAGGTGTTCAACAAGAAGATCGTGGAATACCTGAAGTTCAACCGCGCCTTCGGGCGGGAATGCCCGGGGTTCGAGACCGACATTCATGGGCTGGTGCAGGAAACCGGTCCCGACGGGCTGACCCATTACTTCGCCGACTGCGTGGCGGAATAACGCAAGAGGCAGCCGCGTTTTGGCGCGGCTGCCTCTGCATTCAGTCCTGACCGCGATGGGCCTTCCGGGTCATCACCCGGCCGGCACAGCGTTACTGACCCGTTTGCCGGCGGTCAGCCCGTTCACCTTGGCCACGATTGCGGCAGCGTCCAGCCCGTGGTGGCGGTAGAGGTCGCCGATAGTACCGGTCTGGCCGAAATGCTCCACCCCCAAGGGCACGGTCTGGTGGCCCGCCACCCCGCCCAGCCAGGCGAGTGTCGCCGGGTGGCCGTCGATCACGGTGATGACCTTGCAATGGGGCGGCAGGCCACCCATCAATGTTTCGATATGGGATTGCGCGGCGGCGTTGCCGCGCGAACGTGCCCGCTGCGCAGCGGTCCAGCCCGCGTTCAGCCGGTCGGCGGAGGTCACAGCCAGCACGCCCACGTCGCGGCGGCTTTCGCCGATGATGCCCGCGGCCTTGATCGCCTCCGGCGCCACCGCGCCCTGGTAAGCGAACACCACATCGCAATTCGGCCCCGGCTTGCGCAGCCAGTAACCGCCGTCGATGGAGCCCTGGCGGAAATCCTCATCGGCGCGCTTGCCGGGCTGCTCCATCGGGCTGGTGGTCAGGCGCAGGTAGACCGAACCGCCGGTCTCGTCGCGCAGCCAGGTGCGCTCATCCGGGTCGCCCTCGCCGTCGCGCTGCAGATAGTCGAAGGCCCATTCCATGATCACCGCCAATTCGTCGGCGAAGGCAGGCTCAAACGCCGCCAGCCCGTCCTGCGACATGCCGATGAGCGGCGTGCCGATCGACTGATGGGCGCCACCTTCGGGTGCCAGGGTGACGCCGGAGGGGGTGCCCACAATCATGAAACGCGCGTCCTGGTAGCAGGCATAGTTCAGCGCATCGAGGCCACGGCAGACAAAGGGGTCGTAGACGGTGCCGATGGGGATCACTCGCTTGCCGAACAGCGAATGCGACAGTCCCGCAGCGCCCAAGAGCAGGAACAGGTTCATCTCCGCGATGCCCAATTCCAGATGCTGACCCTCGGGGGCAAAGTTCCACTTCGCGGTGGAGGGGATCCGGTGCTCGATGAAGGCATCCTTTTGCACCTCGCGGGCAAACAGCTTGCGCCGGTTGACCCAGGGGCCAAGCCCGGTGGTTCCGGTCACATCGGGCGAAGTAGTCAGAATCCGCGCTGCCAATTCGCTGTCGCTCTTGGACAGATCGTCGAGGATCTTACCAAAAGCCATCTGGGTGGAGATTTCGCGAGAGGTGTCGATGGCAATGTCCGGCACCGGCAGCGGCGCGTCGAAATGGCGGCGCTGGCCTTCTGCGAAGAACGGCACCTGACGCAGGAAATCCTGCAGCGCGGCGGGATTGGAAACGGTGGCGAAGGGTTCCCACTCCTCCCCTTCCGCAACGCCCATATGGGCCTGCCACTCCACCATCTGCGCCTTGGTCATCAGGCCGCCGTGGTTGTCCTTGTGACCGGCAATCGGGGTGCCCCAGCCCTTGACCGTAAAGGCCAGGAAGCAGACCGGGCGGTCGTGGTCGATGGAGGCGAAGACGTTTGCCATCGTTTCGACGCAATTGCCGCCGAGGTTTTCCATCAGCTGGGCAAGTTCATCATCGCTGCGCTTGGCGATCAGCGCGCTGACCTCGCCCTGGTCGCCCAGATCATCCATCAGGTGCTGCCGCCAGACTGCACCGCCCATATATGTGAGCGCGGAATACTGCTGGTTCGGGCAGGCGTCGATCCAGGCGCGCAGGGCTTCACCGCCCGGCTCCTCGAACGCGGCCCGCTGCAGGGCGCCGTATTTCACCCGCACCACGTCCCAGCCGAAGGCGCCGAAGATCTTCTCTATCCGCTCGAACAGCCCCTCCCGGACGATGCCGTCCAGCGACTGGCGGTTGTAGTCGATGATCCACCAGGTGTTGCGCAGATCGTTCTTCCAGCCTTCCTGCAGCACCTCGTAGATGTTGCCCTCGTCCAGTTCGGCGTCGCCTGCCAGCGCCACCATGCGGCCGGTGCGGGCATTCTTGCCCCAGTCCTTGGCGGTGATGTAATCCTGCACCAGCGAGGCCAGCGCAGTGATCCCGACGCCAAGGCCGACAGAGCCGGTGGAGAAATCCACATCATCCACGTCCTTGGTGCGGCTGGGATAGCTCTGCACCCCGCCGAAACCGCGGAAGTTCTCCATCTTCTCCAACGTCTGGTTGCCCATCAGGTACTGCATCGCGTGGAACACCGGTGAGGCATGCGGTTTCACCGCCACCCGGTCGCCTGGCTTCAGCGCAGAGAAATACAGCGCCGTCATGATCGACACCATCGACGCCGAAGACGCCTGGTGCCCCCCGATCTTGATCCCGTCCGCCTTGGGGCGGATGTGGTTCGCGTTGTGGATCATCCAATGCGAGAGCCACAACAGCCGCTGTTCGATGGTCTTGAGGTGCTGAAGGTTTGCAGTCATGTCATTCTCCGTTTGCGCGAGAATAAGCTGCCATCTGCAGCAAAGGGCGCTAAACTCTCTGCGAATTTGCGTTATCTGCGCCGAAATCCAGCGCAATAATTACGATCAATGAAGGATTCCACCTCAAATGAGCGATACCCTTGATGAAACCGACCGCCGCATCCTTGCCGCGCTTCAGGCCGACGGCCGCCTGTCGCATCAGGATTTGAGCGAGCGTGTCGGCCTGTCGCCCTCCCCTTGCGCCCGCCGCATCAGAAAGCTTGAGGCTGAGGGTTTCATCACCGGCTACAGCGCCCGCATCGACGAGGCCAAGCTGGGATTCACTTTCAGCGTCTTTGTCTCGGTGCGGCTGGACCAGCAGGTCGACGACAGGCTGGTCACTTTTGAAAGCCAGGTGAAGCTCTGCCCTGAGGTGGTGGACTGCTGGCTGATGACCGGTAACTTCGACTACCTGCTGCGGGTTGTGGTGCGGGACTTGCACGAATTCGAGCACTTCCTGACCGGCCGCCTGACCAAGATCCCCGGCGTGGCGTCGCTGGAATCCTCGATCCCGATCCGCCGGGTCAAGGATCAGGCCGCGCGCCTGTACTGACAGGGCGCGGCCCGGAGGCATCAGGCCGCTTCCGAGGCGTCCGCGCGCGGCAGCGCCTGCTCCAGGTCGGCGAGGATATCCTCCACCTCCTCCAGGCCCACTGACAGGCGGATCAGACCGTCGCTGATGCCGTGCTCGGCGCGCTCTTCCGGGGTGTAGGTCGAATGGGTCATCGAGGCCGGATGCTGGATCAGGGTTTCCGCATCGCCCAGCGACACCGCCCGCTGGATCATCTGCAACCCGTTCATGAAGGCGATGCCGCCCTGCAGGCCGCCCTCGACCTCAAAGGCGATCATGGCGCCGGGCTGGGCCATTTGGCGCTTTGCGACATCAGCCTGGGCAAAGCTCTCATGCCCCGGGAAGGATACGGATTTCACCGCCGGGTGGGCAGCCAGATAATCGGCCACAGTGACGGCAGAGGCGCAGTGGCGGTCCATCCGCAGTGCCAGGGTCTTGAGGCCGCGTAGGATCAGCATGGCGTTGAAGGGCGCCATCACCGCGCCGGTCATGTCCTTCATGCCGACCAGGCGGATTTCACCGATCTGCTCGGCGGTGCCCACGACCAGGCCCGCCACCACATCGCCGTGGCCGCCCAGGTATTTGGTGGCCGAATGCAGCACGATATCGGCGCCCAGCTCGATCGGGCGGGTCAGGTAGGGGGTGGCATAGGTGTTATCGACCACCACCTGCGCGCCTGCGGCATGCGCGATCTCCGCAGCCCCAGCGATATCCACCAGCCGCATGTTCGGGTTGGCCGGGGTCTCGAAATAGACCACGCGGGTCTTTTCCGAGACTGCCGCGCGCAGGTTCTCCATGTCGGTCATGTCAACGTGGGTGATGGTAACGCCCCATTTCGCCAGGCCGTGGCGCATGTAGGCGAAGGTGCAGCCGTAAAGCGTCTTGTCCACGATCACCTCGTCACCGGGGCTGAGCAGCGTCCACAGGACCGCGGTGATGGCGCCCATGCCGCTGCTGAGCGCAAGGCCGGCCTCGGCGCCTTCCAGGGTTGCGATGCGCTGCTCCAGCAGATCGCAGGTCGGGTTGGAGATCCGGCTGTAGATATGGCCCTGCCGCTCGCCCGCAAACATCTCGCCGCCTGCCTCTGCGGTCTCGAAGGTGAAGGTCGAGGTCAGGTGCAGCGGCGGTGTCAGCGCGCCTTCGTTCTCTTGCGGGTCATAGGCGTGGTGAATAGCACGGGTGGCAAAACCGCCGGAGGTTTTCATGGGATACTCCTGTCTGTTGTTACAGGCATCATCCGACTGCCTCACCGGCAATGGATTGCGAAGTATTGTCAGATGAGTATTGATATTGGCAGATTCTGCCAAGAAGGAGTGCAAAATGGACAGCAAGGACCGCCAGATCATCCGCGCCCTTCAGCGTGACGGGCGGGTGACCAACCAGGACCTGGCGGAGGCGGTGAACCTGTCCCCCTCCCCCTGCCTGCGGCGTGTGCGTAATCTGGAGGCGCAGGGCGTTATCCAGGGTTACAGCGCGGTGGTGGACGCAAAATCCTACGGGCTGCCGATCACCGTCTTTGTCCGCATCAAGCTGGAGCGGCACGGCGAGGCGGATGTGAAGAATTTCGAGCGCAAGATGCAGTTGATCGACGAGGTGCTGGAGTGCCACGTGCTGACCGGCGCGATGGATTACCAGTTGCGGGTTCTGGTGCCGGATCTGGAGGCCTATGAGGAGTTCATCCGCAAGCGGATCCACCCGGTTGGCGGCATTGCCTCCATCGACACCAGCTTTGTTTACGGGACGGTCAAGCGGACGGCGGTGTTTCCACCCGCCCGCTGAGATTTCAGCCGCCGTGCAGGATCACGCCCTGACAGCCAGCGAAACCAGCAGCAGCAGCAGCGCCAGGGAAATTGCCGCCCCCATCGGCATTCTCCCCGGCGTCTGAAGCGAGGCCCACTGCCGCCGGCCGGCGGCGGCCTCCGTCCGGCCCAGCAGCGTCAAGGCTATGGGCACGGTGAGCATTGCGGCGCTGAAGCACCATCCAAAAGCCGCCAGCGCGGAGGACGGCACAAACAGCATTGCCAGCGCCATCATCTTGACGTCGCCGCCTGCCAGCACCCGCGCGCAGAACAGCGCAAAGCACAGGGAAAAAACGATGCTTGCCGCCAACAGGCGCATAACGGTTTCCGCCGGCGGCAGCAGCGGCACGGTCAGCAGGAATACCGCTGCAAACCCCAGCATCAGCCGGTTGGGTATCCGCAGGTGCCGCAGATCCCCCACTGCGGCCAGGATCAGAACCGGCATGGCCGCAGCCAGCGGCAGGATATCTTCAATCCCCTTCATGCGGCCGACCCGCGCCGCGGCGTCCGCCCGGAGAAGCTGTCGACAGAGACCAGCTGGTAAACCAGCTCGCTCATGTTGCCGGTCTGCGTCTTGGCGTAGATGTTGCGCAGATGTGTGCGCAGCGTCGATTTCGAGATCCCAAGGTCTGCTTGCACCCGCTTGGCCGTCTGACCCTTGCTCAGAAGCACGCAAACGCGGTACTCGGCGCGGCTCAGCTGGGCCGGGTTGTCCATGCTCAGCAGATGCGCCTGCACCCCGGCGTCACGGGTCGCCCGCCGCTCCTTCAGGCAGGCCTCGGCGTACAGTCCAGGCGACCGGTTGGTCCAGGTCCGCACCAGGGTGCCGGAAATGATATTCAACAGCGCCTGCTGCACCGCCCCGGGCCGGGTTGGGAAATGAAGCTCCAGGAAATCGGCGTGCTGCTTGCCGGACGACAGCGGGATCACCGCCAGCTCCACCAGTTTGCGGGAATTGTGGAACCGATCCAGAACCGGGTCCGCCGCCTCATCGCTCATGGATTTGTACCAGATCGCCCCAGGTTTAGCCTTGTCCAGATAGCTGCCCAGCACGGAGCGGGCAAAGGAGCGCTCCAGTGGCGGTCCGTTTCCGCAGCCCGCAGCCCTGTCAAAGAAAACTGATCCGGACGCCCGGCCCTGGCCAGTTGATACCCTGCAAATTGCAGCAGCTTCCCCTTTAATGGCCGCCGCCAGTCCGCTCAACGCGTCCCTGAAAGGCGCACAGCCGTGCAAACACTCACACCAGCGCGCAATTGGCGCAATCATTCCGGCCTCAGCAGCCCGAATGGTGTGGGTGTCAAAAAGCGCATTGGTCCCCATAACGCGCGTCCCCCACAGCAATATTAACTTTTAACATAGCGCTTTTAGTAGCTTAGCAAGCGCCCGTACCAATCAACTCCCTATTGCGTCCTCTCATGCTGGCCGGTTCATTCAATTGCGTCAAGAATTTGACGAAAAATGCGGGCAGCTGCGCAAATTTACAACCCAAGAGCGATTTTTTATTCAATCTGCCTTACTGCGCCGAACCAATTGCGGCCAATAACAGCGATTGTCCAAGCTGCTTTCGAATCAGTTCGCAATGTAACGGATGTAACGGATCACCACCGGGCCGATGGTAATCATGATCAGCGCAGGCAGCATCAGGGAGGCCAGAACCGCCGACATCTTGACCGGCAGCTTGCTGGCCGTTTCCTGCGCGCGCATTTCCCGCTGGTTGCGCAGATCCTCGGAGTAGGTGGCCAGCGCCGCGGCCATGCTGGTGCCGAACTGCATGGACTGCAGGGCCACATTGGCAAAGGAGCGGACAGTCTCGACCCCGGTGCGCTCGGCCATGTCGAGCAGCGCGTCCTGCCGCGCACGGCCGGCCTGGATCTGCCGCTGCACGCTGAGCAATTCAAAGGCCAGATCCGGCGAGACCTGTGCCAATTCGTTGCCGACCCGGGTCATTGCAGCGTCGAAGCCCAGCCCTGAATCCACCGAAATGCGCATAAGGTCCAGCGCGTTGGGAAAGGCATCCTCGATCCGACGGCGGCGGGCGGCCGCGCGGGCGTTCAGCACGTAGACCGGGCCGAAGAAGCCCGCCCAAACCAGCCCGCTCAGCGCTTGGAAAACCTGCATGTTGGTCCATCCCGCTACCTGCGCGGTGACCGGATTGGGCGGCAGCAGGCCCGGTGTCTTGGCGGCGGCAATGACCAGCAGAAGCACACCCGGCAGTGCCAGCCCCAGCAAGACCCGGACCAGCGTGAAAGCGCGCAGCGCCCCGGCCTGGGAAAAGCCGGCTTGGGACAGCTTGTTCTCCAGCGCCGACCGTTCCGTCAGGCTGGCAGGCACAAAAGCCTTCATCAGCCCGCTAGGCTGGTCCGCGGGTGCCTTCAGCAGCGCCAGGTCACGGGACTGGCGGCGGCGGGCCTCCCCCAGCGACGACAGCCGCGCCGCAGCGGGCGATTTCCGGGCCAGGCTGGCGGCAGCACCGAAGTAGAGCAGCAGCACAGCGGCAGCAACGGCAGCGGCGGCCAATGCGCCAGGCGCCAGCCCGGTTTGGGTCAGGAATCCTGTGATTATCGTTTCCATGGCAGACCTCCCCGGTCAGATCCTGAAGTTGACAAGTTTGCGCAGCATCAGCGCGTTCAGCACGGTCAGCAGGATGATCGCAGCGATCATCGGCCGGAACAGCGCATCCTCCGCCACGCCCGCGTAATAGTCCGGCGTCAGCACCGAGACGGTGACAAAGATCACCAGCGGCAGGGCCGACAGCATCCAGGCGGTCAGCCGCCCTTCGGAAGCCAATGCATGCACCTTGCGGCGCAGGACAATGCGGCTGCGGATGACCCGCGACAGGGTTTCCAGCATCACCGACAAGTCGCTTCCAGTGCCGTGCTGGATACTGATGCTGGCGGCCAGATACTGAGCGTCTTCCAGCCCGGTCCGGTCCGCGAATTCCTGCACCGCATCCGGCAGATCGTCGCCATAGGTCACCTGGTCGTAGATGATACCCAATTCAGTGCCCGCCGGGTCCGGCATCTCGCGGGCGGCGATGCCGATCGAGTTATTCAGCGGATGGCCGACCTTGAGACCACGCGCCAGCATCTCCAGCGCATCCGGCAGCTGGTGCATCAGCTTGTCCATCTTCTTGCGCTGCTTGCTGAGAAGAAGCGCGAAGGGCACGCCGAAGCCGCCAATGACCCCGATCACAACTCCTTGAGGCACGCCCGCATATCCCGCTGCCGCCACCGTAACCAGCACCGCCAGAGCGCAGCAGCCAAGCCAGAACATCCCCGCGGTCAGCGGCACATCCGCCTGGCGCAGGATTTGCGGCAGTGCCCCCGCTACCGGAATGCGCTGCCAGCCGGTCCGCTGCTGCGGCGGTTTCAGGATAGCGAGCCGCTCATTGCCGCTGCGTCCCTGCGCGATCATCCTCATCCGGCGGCTGCGGGAGGCCGCAGACCGGCCATTGCGGCCCAACAGCTGCCGCAGCCCGGACATCAGCAGCAGCACCCCGACCGCGATGCCGCAATAGACCGCGTAGCCCCCCAGCTGGCCGTTCCAGCTGTGCACTTCATTCAGCAGATCCTTCAGCATCAGGCACCCTCCGGCAGGAACAGGTTGCCGTCAAAGCCTACTCCCGCTGCCTCCAGCAGGGCCGCGCATTGCGGCCGGATGCCGGTCGGGATGAATTCGCCGGCGATGCCGCCATCGGCAGTCTTTCCCATTCGGCGGAACACAAAGATGTCCTGCATCGTGATCACGTCACCCTCCAGCCCGGTGAGTTCGGAGATGCTGATAACCTTGCGCTGCCCGTCCGACAGGCGGGCCAGCTGCACGATGATCTGCAGGCCCGAAGCAATCTGTGCCCGGATTGCCGGCAGCGGCAGTTCCATTCCCATCATTGAGACCATCTGTTCGATCCGGCCCAGCGCGTCACGGGCGGAATTCGCGTGCACCGTGGTCATCGAACCGTCGTGGCCGGTGTTCATCGCCTGCAGCATGTCAAAGGTCTCGGCACCGCGCACCTCGCCAACGATGATCCGGTCCGGGCGCATCCGCAGGGCGTTGCGCACCAGGTCGCGCTGGCTGACGGCACCGCCGCCCGACGGATTGGGCGGACGGGTTTCCAGCCGCACCACATGAGCCTGCTGCAGCTGAAGCTCCGCCGCGTCCTCGATGGTGACGACCCGCGCGCGCGGATCGATGCTGGCAGAAATCGCGTTCAGCATGGTGGTCTTCCCGGAGCCGGTGCCGCCGGAGATCAGGATGTTCATCCGAGCCTCAACCAGCGCCTGCAGGAAGGCCGCGGCACGCCTGTTCAGCGCGTTGCCCGCCACCAGCTTTTCCAGAGTCAGCGGGTCGCGGGCAAACTTGCGGATCGACAGCGACGGGCCATCGATGGCGCAAGGCCGGATGATCGCGTTGACCCTGCTGCCATCCTCCAGCCGCGCATCGACCCATGGATTGCTCTCATCCACCCGGCGCCCGACGCGCGAAACCACCTTGTCGATGATCCGCAGCAGGTGCTTTTCGTCCCGGAACCGCACGCCGGTCTGCTCCAGCACGCCGCTGCGCTCGACAAAGACCGTCTTGTGGCCGTTCACGAGAATATCGTTGATGCCGGGATCGGCCAGCAAAGGCTCCAGCGGGCCAAGCCCCAGCACCTCGTCGATCAGGTCATCCACCAGGCGGCGGAATTCATCAGCGCGCAGCGGGCTGTTCTCCTCGGCCAGCACATCGCTGACCAGCGCCGCCACCTCGCGGCGCAGTTCCTCCGGCTCGACCTTGTCGATGACCGCCAGGTTCAGCCGGTCGATCACCGCCTCATGCATCCGGCTTTTCAGTTCTAGAAAGGCCGTAAGCTTACGGGTTTCCTCGCTGGTGTCCGGCTCTGCCGCAGGCGGCTGTGCGCCCGTCTCCGGCCACAGCGGAACCACCCTGTCCATGGCGCTGTCTTCTGTTCGTTTGCCAAAATTCCTGAACATCTCAAACCGCCTTTCCCTGCTGAGGCTGCGCCGCGCCGGTGCGGGCTTTTCTTGTATCAATCAAATCCCGGGACAGCCGCTGGATCGCCCTGGCAAGGCTGGAACGCCCGGCCGCTGCCGACAGCGGCCTTCCCCGGTCTGCCGCCGCAGCTGCTGCCGATGGATCGTTGGGCAGCCAGTATTTGAACGGCTTTTGCAGCAGCTTGGAAGCTTCCTTGTGGTGGCTCGCAGCGATCAGCGGCTTGCGTTCGCGGCTGATCACGATGTCGGTCTGCAGGCTCATGCTGGCCTCGGAATAGAAATCCAGCAGCCGACGGGCCTGGCTGATGGCAGGCACCGAGCTGCCGGTCACCATCAGCAGGCGCTCGCTGGCTTCCAGCACCGGTGTCAGCCATTCCGCCAGCGCCCGCGGCAAGCCGACTACGACGAAGTCAAACCGCTGGCGCAGATGCGCAACCAGCGCCTGCACCTGTTCCGGCTTCAGCGCATTCAGCGGGGCGATCTCCGCCGGGGCGGCCAGAACCCACAGGCCGGGGGCCGCCTCGCTCATCGACTGTTCGGCAAATACGTTGTCAGGAACGAACCCCTCGCTTGCCAGCTCATAAAGGCAGCGGTTCGGCGGCAGATCGAGGAAGCTGCCGACGGCGCCGAACTGCAAATCCAGGTCCAGAAGGGCTACTTTGAATTCTGCCTCCTGCCGCCGCAGGCCGCGGCGCCGGGTCAGGCAGTCCGCCAGGTTCACCGCCAGCGTCGTCGCCCCCGCACCGCCGCAGGACTGGCTGACGGCAATCACCATTCCTTCTCGGCTGCCGCGGGTGCTGCCGCCGGGGGCGGACTGGGGCTCTTCTGCCTTCAGGCATTTGCGGATCACAGCCGCCATCTCATCAGCAGACGCGGTTTCCGGCAGCACATCCTGCACCCCGGCCTCTGTCAGCAGCCGCAGATCTGCAAACGGCATGCTGGCATCCGCCAGAGCCAGGATCCGCGCCGCGCCGCCGGTGTGGCGCAGCATCTCCTTCACCGCTGCGGCATCGCTTGCCGCATCTGCCCCGGTGCGGAAGATGATCAGGTCGTTATCCTTGGCCATCTGCAGCGCGGTGCCGTTGATTTCGCTGAGCGCAGAGGCGCATTTCCGGATCCCGGTTCCGGGCTGGAACTGCGCCACGCTGGCAACCAGAGCACAGACTGCCGGATCCTTGGAGATTACCACGATGGATTGTGTTTCAGCCTGCATCGGCCTCTCCTTTCTCAATCGCTTCAGCCGCTCTCGCCCAGCGCCAGGTCCTCGCCCGGCAATGAGACGCTCATCGGCGGGAACGGAACCGCGGCGCCCAGGGTAGACCCCCCTGCCGCACCGGCCAGTGCCGCCAGCCGCCCCAGCGGCGACACAAAATTGAATGTCTGGTTTTGCAGCTCCACCGTGACCACCGGAACATAGGGTCCGCCCAGAAAGCCTAGACTGCCGTCGTAGCTGTAGCTGAACGAGAGTGCGGCGATGGTGGCATCAGGCGGCATTGCACCGCGCACCAGATCCCAGATTTCGCTGGCGGTGGCATTGGCTGCGGAGCCTGCGCAGGTCACAGTGCCCGCATCCAGGCAGATGTCCGGGCCGGCCCGGCAGGACGTGCCGTATTCGGGCGGCGTTCCGCTGGCCGAGGGGTCGCGCCGGTGGAATTCCGGCACCCCGGCACAGGCCGGCAGGCGCACTGCGGCCACGCGTGCGGCCACATTCATCGCCCGCTCCGCCACTACATAGTGAAACGCCATGCGGCCGAAATCTATGATGCCCATGAACAGCAGTAGAAACAGCGGGATGGTGACGCCCAGCTCCACCAGCGCGGCGCCCTCCTGGTCCCGGCGGAACCGGTGCAGGGCTGCATATGCTTGCAACAGCACCCTCATGTCCCGAACACCCGGCTCTGATCGGCGATGACCGTATTGATGGTTGCGCGGCTGCCGCCGTTCAGTTCAAAGATGCCCGCAAACGGGAAGGTCATGGTCAGGTTGGCCCGCACCGACACCACCGGTGCAGGCGAAATACGGTAGCTGCCCGCCTGGCAGCTCAGGCTGGGAGTGACCGAGGTCACGCTTAAGCGGGCTGGAAACAGCGCATCACCAGTTATACTTTCGCGCACGATCTGCAGCAGCTGCGGCTGATGCGCGTCCACCGAACCGCCGGAGGAGCAGATGTTCTGCGGCGCCACCCGTGCCAGGTAACGGGCTGCATCGCGCACGCCGGAGATCGCAGCCTGATACGACCACATCATCCGCCCGCCCTCGATGATCACCGCAAAGACCAGCAGCATCACCGGCAGCATCAGTGCGAACTCCACCAGCACCGCGCCCTCTTCCCTCCTGCGGAAGGCCGTCCAGCCGGCTGCGGTATGCGTTCTGCCAGCCATCCCGATCACCTGTAAAGCTGCACGACGTCGCGGAAGATACCGGCGTCACCGGTGCCGCCGGCCCCGCCGCCTGCGCTGCCGACCACCTCGCCCCAGATATCCAGGGTTGGCGGCGAGGCGCCGTCATCACCGACCGGTTCAGTCAGGAATATCTTCACAAACTCCTCGACCGGCACATCCGAGGTGGAGCCGTTGATCGGATTGGCAGTACAATCGATACCCGCTGCAATCACCACCCGCCGCTGCGGATTGGAACTCTGATTAGGTGAGCAGACCGGACGGCCGGTCTCGGCAAGGCCGGTCAGGATGCTTCCATTGCCGCCGGGTCCGCCTGCAGCGTCGATTTCCTCCAGATAATATTCATAGCGGGTGGTGGCACCGGGGTGCGGGTCGACGCCGCCATAGTTGGTGCCGACATAATCAGCCCTCCCCGCAGTCCAGTCACCATCGCCAAAGCGCGAGCAGCCGCCGCCGGCAAAACAGTCATCGCGCGGCAGGCCCATGGTATCGGGCGACGGATCCTCGTTGTTGCCGATGCAGCTGCCGCCGCCATTGGGCACGATGCCCTTGATAACATTGGGCGCGGGAGGATAATCGGAATTGTTGCGCTTGCCGTTCATGATCGCCTTGTAGATGTCGAAGCGCACGTTGAAGATCGCATCGCGGATGCCAACCTTCTGGCCCGGCTCCATATCGACCCCGCGCTGGTTGAAGCACTGGGTGATGCTCCCCTCCGCCCCCAGCAGGCAGGCATCCAACTGCGCGCCATTGAGGCCTGCACAAGGGCCCTCGTCATCGACCAGCGCTTTGCCCGGATCAAGGAAACCGAAATCCCCCGGCCCCCAGGCGGCCCCATTCCCGCCAGAGCGCAGCAGGATCATGTCACCGATGCTGGCATCCGCCGAAAACCCCGGCGGGATGCAGAACATCAGCGGGGTGATATCGCAGGCGTACTGGGTGAAGCCGGCCACCGATGAAGCGCGTGCCTGTTCATTCGGGCGGGTGTTCCCGGTCAATGCAGCAAAGGCGGCGCCATAAGTGGCACCAACCGTGCTGGGCGTGGCGACGGCGCGGACATAGGCCGCCTCCGCCGGGTCGGTTGTGGCGGCGGTCAGGGCTGCAGTGTCATCATCCGGCAGCTCGGAAAAGAAGGTGAGCGTATAATCAGCATCACCGCTCAGCACGCTGCCGCCGGTGCCAAAGGTCTTCCGGTCGCTGATAAGGTTGGCTGCCGCCGCACGGGCGCGGGTAATGGCATCGTCCTTGCCGTCCAGTTCTCCGGCCGCAGCCAGCGCCACGTTATCAGTAAATGCCTGCAGCTCGCTGCGGGTGATGCCGGTGCGGCCAAGATCAAAGGACATCGCCGCAATTCCCAGCAGCACCACAAAGGTCAACCCCCAGATGACCAGCATGGTGCCGCGGTCCTCCTGTGCGAACTGTCTTATGCGGATGGTAAGGCGCATGGATCTCTAGGCTCCCCAAGGCAGCTGCAATCAGCGGATTTCAGTTTCCGAAACTTCTGTACCGCGGCGGATCAGAACGGTCTTGCGCACCCGCTGCGGGGTTTCCTCCTGCTGCGGCTGCAGATTGCGCAGCACGTCGTTCAGACTGATCGAGTCCAGCGGCACCTCCTCTTCGGGCGTGTCCACGTTGCGCAGGGTCAGGCTGAGCGTGCCGGCCCGCTGCGCGAGCGCCAGGCGCTGGCCTTCCTCTGGTGTCACTTCCACCGTCACGGTGCGGGCCACTCCCGGTTTATCGGTGTCCTGGTTGGCATCCTGGTCCACCCCGATCACGCGGGCGTTTTGCAGTATCGTCACCGTCTTTAGGCTGGCGCCGCGGCCTTGTGTCAGCAGGACGTCAACGCTGTCGCCCGGCGTCACAAAGCCGCCCACCGCAGTTTCCGCGCTGACCTTGATGGCCATTGCCCGGTGGTCCGGGCTGAGCGTCTGAACAATGGTAACCTTCTCACCGAAGTTGGAGATCTTAGAAGCGCTGATCGGCTCCCCCTGCGCAATCGCGCGGCGGGCGCGGCGTGGTGGTTTGCCGGCATCCGGCAGCAGCGGGTCATAACTTGTAAAGGTGCCTGCTGGCTGTGCCTCGGCAGGCCAGGCAATGGTGGTCAGGGATTGCGCCGTCAGCGCCGTCCCGAAAGCGATATCCTGAGAGGCGACCACAACCTCGACCAGCGCGGGCCCTTCGGTGCCGCCGGTCACGGCCTGGCCGTCTATGTAGTCCTTCGCCACATAGGCGGAACCGCCCGCCAGGGCCAATCCGGAAATCATGCTGAGAAGTGATGAAAAGTTCATGCCAGGTATCCTTTCTGCAGAAACCGCTCTGGCAGCTGGAACAGGCCTGCTGATCCGGCATTGCGGAAAATTCCCAGATATTTCTGTTGCCCCGCCCCGGAGGCGGGGCAACAGATGACAGCCCCGGCAGCGCTGGTTCGATCCCCCCAGATGAGCCAGCGCTCCAGAGCTTGGAACGCATCAGACTCCGCTATTCGGCATTTCGGCACCTGCCGCGTCCATTGCATCTTCCACGTCGTCACCCAGGCGGTCCAAAGCCGCGGTGCCCAGGGCCACCGCCAGCGCGATGGCAATGCCGTATTCCACCAGTGTCACCCCGCGCTCATCGCCGCGCAGCTTGGACAGCATCGTTTTCAGATATGCAGTCATGTCAGTCTCCCATCAGATAAACGCCGAAAAGCCGGCGGTTCAGTGGCTGCGGCACCGAGCGGCACCCGCCTGCATTGACTCTACCGGGGGCCGAAAGCGCAGCGCATCAGCCCGAAGGGCCAGAAACACACGTCAGGGATGTATTAATTCCCGCCGCCAGCCCCGGCCCGAAGCCACCGGGGGTACAGGGGGGCAAACAGCAGCGAAAAAGACGGGCAGCCTTAGTTGCTGCACGGAAGGGAGGTTAACCGGCGGAAGGCGTGCCGCGTGGCACCATCAGCTGTTCCTTCAGGCTCATCGGGGCGGCAGGCGGCTCGTCGAAGTTCAACCCCGCCTCCAGATGGCGCAAGTGCTGGTCCGCCAGCCGGACCAGCTCGTCAGTGTCGCCGGACTCCAGCACATCGACGATCCGGTCGTGCTCATCCTCGGCGCAGGAGGAGCTGCCGGTGGGCGAATAAAGCCCCAGGATCAGCGTGCTGCGCATGGTCAGCTCCGACAGGAACCGCTCCAGCACCAGATTGCCGGCAATCTGCGCAATCCGCATGTGGAACTGGCGCGAGGCGCGCAGCTCCGCCGGTTTGTCGCCCGCTTTGCGCGCCTCGGCTTCCTCCAGGATGTTGTCCCGCAGAAAGGCAATATCCTCTGCCGAGGCCTGCCCGGAGGCATGGCGCGCAATGGTCCGCTCGATCGCACGGCGGGCCTGGAAGATGTCACGCGCCTCCTTCGGCGAAGGCGTCATCACAAAGGCGCCGCGGTTCGGCCGCAGCTCCACCACCTGCTGCGCCGCCAGTGAGGCCAGCGCGCGGCGCACATTGGCGCGGTTGCAGGAAAACAGATCGCTCAGCGCCTGCTCGCCCAGCTTGGTGCCCGCCGGCAGCCGCTGTTCGGCAATCGCGTCGAGAATCGCATTCACGATCTGATCTTCGGGAGAATCCTTCATGAAGCCTCAAAAAAGTTTTCCTGCGCCGCCGCAACTTAAGGGCCGTCAGGACGCTTGGCAATGGCGCCGAGGCGTTGCCGGCTTGACGTGTTATCAAATATTGTTAACAATAAATGACAACAAAGGAGGTGCGTATGAAAATCCTGGTCGTCAATCCCAACTCGACCGAGTCGATGACGCGGAAGATCGTTGAGGCCGCTGAGGCCGCTGCCAGCCCCGGTGTGACCATCCTGGGCGCGACCGCTGCTGGCGCCCCGCCCAGTATCGAGGGCCATTTCGACGAGGCGATGTCGCTGCCCGGCCTGCTGGCGCAGGTCGCCGCGGGCGAGGAACAAGGCGTGGATGGCATTGTCGTCGCCTGTTTCGACGACCCCGGCATCGGCGCCTGCCGCGAGTTGGCCACCGGCCCGGTGCTGGGCATCTGCGAAGCGGCGGTGAAGGCCGCCAGTATACTGGCAACCTCCTTTTCCGTGGTCACCACCCTGCCCCGCGCAGTGCCGGTGATCGAGCATCTGATCCATGGCTACGGCCTCAGCCACCAGTGCCGCCGGGTGCGCTCTGCCGCGATCCCGGTGCTGGCGCTGGAGGAGGAAGGATCGGACGCGCGCCAGAAGATCCGCGCCGAGATCCAGCGCGCCGTCGAGGAGGACCATTGCGAAGCAGTGGTGCTGGGCTGTGCCGGCATGGCCGACCTCACAACCTGGCTGAGCCAGGAGACAGGCATTCCCGTCATCGACGGGGTCAGTGCGGCAACGCGGATGATCGAGGCGCTGGCAGGCTGCGGCCTGCAAACCAGCAAGATCAACGCCTATGCGCACCCCAACCGGAAATAGTGGTATCGTCAGGGAGGAAGACATGACCATGAACGCAGAACTGGAAGCCGCCGCCACCGGCGGCATAGAGGAGCACAACAGCAAGGGGATCGGGGAGGAGAGCCTTGCACCGCAGGAAACGCGGATCATGGATCCGTGGTCCTACCTGTTTGCCTGGCTGGGCGGCTGTGTGTCGATCGGCACGTTCACCATCGGCTCCGGCCTGGTAGGCACGCTGAACCTGCTGCAGACCTTTGTCGCTATCGCCATCGGCTGCACCGTGATCGGCCTTGCGCTGATGATCAACGGCCAGGCCGGCCACAAATACGGCATCCCCTTCATGGTGCAGGCGCGCTCGGCCTTCGGCTTTGCCGGCACCCGCCTGCCCGCGCTGGTGCGTTCCGTTCCCGCCATCGTCTGGTTCGGTTTCCAGAGCTGGATCGGCGCGGGTGCCCTGAACCTCGTCTCCGACACGCTGTTCGGCTACGACAACATCGTGGTGTTCTTCATCGGCTTCCAGCTGTTGCAGATCGGCCTGTCGGTGCTGGGCTTCCACGGCATCAAGTGGCTTGAGAACATCGGCTCCGTCTTCATCATCGGCTCGCTGGTCTACATGTTCTTCAGCGTGATCAGCAAATACGGCGAGGAAATCTCTGCCAATCTGGTCAATGTCGAAGGCACCTGGGGCGCGCCTTTCTGGGGAGCCACCATGCTGTTCCTGGGCATTTACAGCACCATGATGCTGAACGTCTCCGACTACTCGCGCGAGCTGCGCCGCAACGTCGGCCCGTTCCGCCAGGTGGCGATCTATGCCAACTCGATCCTGCCCGCGACGCTGTTCATGGGGCTGATCGGCCTGATGGTCTCAGGCGCCACCGGCGAAGTTGACCCGATCAAGGTGTTTTCCAGCGCAGTCGACAATAAACCGCTCTTGGTCATCACCCTGCTGTTCATCGCCTTTGCCCAGGTCACTACAAACATCCTGAACAACGTGGTGCCGCCGGCCTATGCGCTGATGGATATCTTCAAGATCAAGTTCAAGACATCCGCCGTGATCGTCGGCCTGCTGGCCTTCGCCACCTTCCCGTGGGAGCTGGTCAAGGATGAATCCGCCGCTGGCCTCAGCTTGTTCATTCAGACCTATTCCGCCTTCCTGGGCCCGATCTTTGCGATCCTGGTGGTGGACTACTTCGTGCTGCGCAAGCAGAAGCTGGATCTGGACAAGCTTTACGATGAAACCGGACCCTACCAGGGTGTGAACTGGGCCGCGGTCATCGCCATGGGCATCGGGGTTGCAGCAGCGCTGATCTTCTCCGGCATCTCCTGGTACGCCAGCCTGCTGCCCGCCGGTGTCTCCTACTACCTGTTGATGCAGCACCTGCCTGCCGCCAAGCGGTTCCTGGACTGACCGCAAGACACCAGACAAACGGAAAGCCCCGCCAATGGCGGGGCTTCTACTGTGCGCCGGAGAGCCGGATCAGACAGCCGCCTTCACTGCGCCAATCACGATGTCCAATGCCTGGTCCAGATCCTCGCGGGAGATGGTCAGAGGCGGCGACAGGGTCAGCACGCTGCCCTGGCTGATCTTATAGCTGAGGCCAGCCTCAAGGCAGGCATAATAGATCTGCTCTGCCTTGGTGATGCCGGGCGTCATGGTCTGGCGGTCCTCGACAATCTCCACCCCGAACATCAGCCCGCGGCCGCGGATGTCACCCACAACCGGCACCTGACCCAGCGCATCGCGCAGCCGCTCCAGCGCGTGGTGTCCCAGCTCGGCAGCACGTTCCACCAGCCCTTCCTCCTCGAGGATCTGCAGCGTGGTCAGGGCGGCGCGGGCTGTGACCGGGTTTTTTTCATGAGTATAGTGACCGATGGCAAAATCGCCGCAGACATCCAGATCGCGCCGCGCCACGCAGGCGGCGATGGGCAGAATGCCACCGCCCAGCGATTTGCCCAGCGTCACGATGTCGGGCACGATCCCGTCATGCTGGAAGGAAAACATCTGCCCGGTCTTGCCAAGCCCGGTGGGGATCTCATCCAGAATCAGCAGCACGCCGTGCTTGTCGCAGATCTCGCGCACGGATTTCCAGAATCCTAGCGGCGGCACATTGGGGACCGCGCGCATCGCCTCTGCGATGAAAGCGCAATAGTCGCCGTCGCGGCCCAGCACATAGTCGATCATCCGCGCGCAGGCTTCGGCGCTGGCCTCCAGCGACTTGTGGCCATAGGCGCAGTTCGACGGGCTGAAGGGGGCCACATGCTCCGTTCCCGGCAGCAAGGGGCCTGCGATATGGCTGCGGAAAGTGGCCTCTCCGCCGACCGAAGCGGCGCCAAAGCCCGCGCCGTGGAACGCATCCCAGAAACTGAGGGTCTTGAACCGCCCGGTGGCGGCGCGGGCGATCTTCAGCGCCACCTCATTGGCGTCGGAACCGCCTGTGGTGAACAGCGTCTTGCCCAGATCGCCGGGGGTGATCGCCGCCAGCTTCTCTGCCAGTTCTACAGCCGGTTCATTGGTGAAGCGGCGCGGCGCGAAGGGCAGATCATCCAACTGCTGCTTGATGGCGGCAACAAGTTTCGGATGGCCGTAACCCAGGTGATGCACCGAGTTGCCGTGGAAATCCATGTAGCGGCGGCCGTCCAAATCTTCGATCCAGATACCTTCCGCCTTGGCGATGGTGCTCACGCAGGGGCTGGACAGGCTCTGATGCAGAAAAGCGTCCGCGTCCCGCTCCAGCAGCGGCGCCGAATTGGGACCGATAGATTTCGTCAGCCAGGCCTTGCGGGCCTCAGAAGTGTTGGATTCACCTTCCGTATGGACGAGCATGCGCCGCCTCCGTGCAAGGGGTCAAAAAGGATTGATGAAAAAGGCCGGGGCCGCGTGGAGCCAGCCCCGGCAGGCCGGTGTTATTCCGGCCAGGGGAGTGAGTAGGTCTTCACGTTGGTGAAGAATTTCATCGCCTCGATGACGCCTTCCTTCACCCCGTTGCCGGAGTCCTTGATGCCGCCGAAGGGGGACATTTCGATCCGGTAGCCAGGCTGTTCCCAGATGTTGCAGGTGCCCACGTCCAGACCATTGATATAGGCAATCGCCCGGTTCAGGTCGTTAGTGCACACACCCGAGGACAGGCCGAATTCGGTGGAGTTGGAGATCCGCATCACTTCCGCATCATCATCCGGCACCCGGACGATGGGCACGATGGGGCCAAAGGTCTCCTCCATCACCAGCTCGCTGTTGTGCGGCACCTTGTCGACCACGATGGGCGGCAGCAGCGCCCCCTGGCGGCCGGGATGATAGAGAATCTCGGCGCCTTCGGCTTCGGCCATGTAGACTCGTTTCTCGAACAGCTCAGCCGCCTTGTCGTGGATGACGCAGCCCAGTTCGGTCTCGGGATCCTGCGGGTCGCCGAACTTGATCTTCTGTGCCTTCGCCAGCACCATCGGCACAAAACGGTCGGCGACGCTTTCCTGCACCAGGATGCGCTTGATCGCAGTGCAGCGCTGGCCGGAGTTGCCGGTGGCGCCGGCCACGGCAATGGCAGCGGCCTTTTCCAGATCGCCATCGGACAGGTCGTTCAGCACGATCAGCGGGTCGTTGCCGCCCAGTTCCAGCGCCTGCCGCTTGTAGACGCCTTTCTCGGCAATCATCTTGCCCACCGGCACGCCGCCGGTGAAGGTGATGATGTCAATGTTTTCATTAGTGATCATCTCGTCGCCAATGTCCTTGGGCCAGCCGGTGACCACCTGGAACATCTCCGGTGGCAAGCCCGCTTCGTACAGGATATCGGCCAGCGCGATGCAGGTCAGCGGTGTCAGCTCGGTCGGTTTGCAGACCATGCAGTTGTTGGTGGCAATGGTAGGCGCAATCTTGTGGCTGACCATGTTCAAAGGGTGGTTGAACGGGGTGATCGCCGAGATCGCCTTGACCGGTTCGCGTTTGGTGAAGATCTTGCGCGCCTTGCCGTTGTGGGTCAGATCGCAGGAAAAGATCTCGCCATCGTCCTTCAGCGCCTCGGCAGCGGCAAACTGATAGACGTCCTGCGCGCGCTTGGTTTCATAGATCGCGTGCTGGTGGCAGATGCCCAGCTCCAGCGTCAGCCATTTGGCCAGCCACTCGCGCTTCTCCCCGATCAGCTCCCCTGCCCGCTGCAGGATCTGGCTGCGTTCATAACGGGTGAGCTTGGGCGTGTAGTTCGCGGCAATCTCAAACGCTTTGCGGGCGTGCTCGGCCTGGCCCGCGGGCACATGGCCCACCACCTCGTTGGTATAGGGGTAGAGAACCGGCACGGTTTCCTCGGTAAAAACCACCTCGCCGCCGATGCGCATGCCCTCATTGCGGATGTCGATATTGCTCATTATCTGATCCTTCATGGTTACAGCGCCGCCGCCTGCGCGGCATAGAAAAACGCATCAAAGTTGCGCAGCACCGGACGCTCCGGCAGCGGCAGGACGCGGTTGCAGATGAAGGGTACCTCCTGTTCGGTCAGCCCGCCATGGCTGCGCAGCGGTTCATTGAGCGCGGCCAGATCGTGACGGTGCTCAGACGTGCCGATGCAGATATTCTCGCCGGACACCAGGATGATGTCTCCGATCCGGTCGGCCGGCAGTTCGAACCGCGCCACCGCCTCCTCGCGGGTCAGCACGTCGGTGATCGCGTCATAACCCGCCAGCTTCTCCATGATCTCCGCCCGGTCTGCACCCTCGGGCAAATAGCAGGTGGCAAAGGAGCCCAGCGCGCCGTGGTGCACCACATAGGGGTCGGTGATCGGCAGGATCACCCGCGCCTGGCCGTCGCCCAGCCAGTCATCCATGAGGTCCTGCACATAGATCACGCTCGGGGAGCCGTCTGGGTGATGCTTAGGTTTCATGCCGTGGTCGGCAGTGACGACGATGGCAGCGCCCAGCGCGTCCAGTTCCGTCAGGTACTTGTCGAACATCTCGTAGAAGGCCTTGGCCTCGGCCTGATCGGGGCTGTACTTGTGTTGCACATAGTCGGTGGTGGTCAGATACATCACATCCGGCGCCCATTCCTTCAGCAGCTTCACGCCGGCGGCAAAGACGAACTCGCTCAGCTCCGCCGAATAGACCTCGGGCTGCGCCATACCCAGCCACTCGCTGGCCTTCTCCTGGCCGTGCTCGGCCGCGGTCGAGCTGTCGGATTTCTCTGCCGAGAAGCATTTGGCGCGGTCCTCATCAAACGCCAGGCCTGCGCCCAAGAGCGCCCGCAGCTTGTCCTTGGCAGTGACAACAGCCACCCGCGCACCCGCATCATAGAACGCCTTGAACACCGTGGGCGCCCGAAGGAAGCGCACGTCGTTCATCATCACTTCTTCGCCGGTGTCCGGATCAATCAGGTAGTTGCCGCAGATCCCGTGCACCACCGGAGGACGGCCGGTCGCAATCGACAGGTTGTTGGGGTTGGTGAAGGAGGGCACCACCGAATGCGCCAGCCGGTCGGTGCCTTCCGCGCGCATCCGCTTGAGCGTCGGCATCAGCCCGTCGGCAATCGCCTTGTCCAGATACTCCGGCTCGCAGCCGTCCAGACAGACGGCAATCGCACAGGTCTTGGGCACGTCATAGGCGCGGCCGTTTGCCACGACGGGGGATTGAATGGTCATATGTCGAAGTCCTTTGTGTCTCAGGCAGCCAGTTTGGCGCGTTCTTCCAGCGCCGCGGCGGGCGGGGCCGCGCTGGCGACGCCCATTTCGGCAAGCGTTTCCTTGGCGGCAGCCACAACCTGCCGCATCACGTGTTCATCCATCTGCCCGATGCAGCCGACCCGGAAGCTGTCCACAACCGTCAGCTTGCCGGGGTAGATGATAAATCCCTTCTCCTTCATCAGCTCATAGAAGCGGCCGAAGACGAAATTCGCATCCGCAGGGCAAAAGAATGTGACGATGATCGGCGACAGCCAGCGGTTCTGCAGCAGCGTCTCGAACCCAAGTTCACGCATGCCTGCAACCATCACGTCGCGGTTGCGGGTGTACCGGCCGCCCCGGCCCGCGACGCCACCTTCGGCCTCATGTGCCTTGAGCGCCTCCAGGAAGGCCGCGACCACATGGGTTGGCGGGGTGAACCGCCACTGGCCGGTCTTTTCCATATGCGCCCATTGCGCATGCACATCCAGCGACAATGAATGGCTGTTGCCCTTGGCGGCCTCCAGCTCTTCCTTGCGGGCGATGACAAAGCCGAAACCCGGCACGCCCTCAATGCATTTGTTGGCCGAGGACACCATCGCTTCATAGCGGATCTGCGAGGGCTTCAATTCGATCGCGCCAAAGGCCGACATCGAGTCGATCAGCAGCTTGCGGCCCGCGGCGTAGACCGCCTCGGAAATCTCCTCCACCGGGTTCAGGATGCCCGAGGAAGTCTCGCAGTGGATCGCCACCACATGGGTAATCGAGAGATCATTTGCCAGGATCTGCGCCACCTCATCACCGCGCGGCGGCAGGTAGTCTCCCTTGTCCAGCAGCTGATAGGCGCGGCCCAGGTATTGCAGCGTCTGCGCCGAGCGCAGCCCGTAGGCGCCATTGGCCAGCACCAGCGCCTTGCCGTCGCGCGGAATGAAGGACGCCAGCATCGCCTCAACCGCAAAGCTGCCGGAGCCCTGCATCGGCACGCAGTCGAATGCGCCGGCGCCCTCACCCAACAGCGCCAGCAGGCGGCTGCGCATGTCACAGGTCATGGCGCGGAAGTCGTCGTCCCAGCTGCCCCAGTCCCGCAGCATGGACTGTTTGACTTCGTATGAGGTGGTCAGCGGTCCGGGGGTCAGAAGATATGGCTCACCCAGAAAGGGCGGTTCGATCTGAGGTGCAGAAGCGGTCATTGCCTGTCTCCAAAGCATGGTTCGAGAGCATGATTGCGCCAGCCCAATTCATATGTAAAATTGCAAAAAACAATTCAATAATAAGCCATACCTATACAAGTTTGCAGGAACGGATCATGCGCCATTCACAGCTCAAGGCCTTCCACCATGTCGCCCTACTGGGTGGCTTTTCGCGCGCTGCAGAAGCACTGCACCTGACCCAGCCCGCAATCTCCGAACAGGTGCGCAAGCTGGAGCAGGACCACGATGTGCTGCTGTTCCGGCGCGAGAAGAAGCGGGTGTTCCTGACAGAAGCGGGAGAGGAACTGCTTCACATGACCAAGCAGTACTTCGAAGTGGAAAGCCGGATCGGGGACTACCTGTCGGCGACCCGCGCAGCAGTTGAGGGCGAGCTGCGCATCATTGCGGATTCTGCCCAGCACATGACCGGCTTTCTGGGGCCGTTCCAAAAACGCTATCCGAATGTGGTGATTTCACTGCGCGCCGGGAACACTGGTGAAATTATTGATGAACTTCGCGACTACAATGCCGAAATCGGTGTGGCGGGCAGCCTGTCTCCCGGCAAGGATATGAGCGTGCTGAACCTTGGTGCCACAGGCATCGTTGCCTTTGCCGCGCGCGGCCTGCTGATGACCTCACAGGCAGACCTGTCGTTCCAGGAGTTGTCGCAGTTGCCGCTGGTGTTCCGCGAAGAAGGCTCCAAGACCCGAGAAAAAGTAGAGACGGCCGCACGCGAACAGGGCATCCGCCTGAAGCCTGCGATTGTCGCCGAAGGACGCGAAGCCGTGCGCGAGCTTGTCGCCTCCGGCGCAGGTATCGGCTTCGTTTCCGAAGCTGAGTTCGGCCACGACGACCGTCTGGTCAAATACAGCCTGCGCGATGCCGATCTTACGATGAGCGAGAGCATCATCTACCTCACTCAGCGTCGTGACGTGCGCGTGATCCGTGCCTTCATGGAATTTGCCAAGGGAATTCAGGCTGAAAGAAGTGCCGACTGAAGACCCGCGGAAACAGCAACGTAGCCGCCGGTACAACCAGGCGACTGCGCAGGAAGGCCTCACCCCTTAACGGCAACGAGAACCGCATCAGGAGTGCAACCCACCGCAAAAAAAAGAAAAAAACTTACTTGACCCAGCGGCCATCAAGAAAAGATTCAGCCATGCATCTGAAACTCCCCGCTTGTAAGCCGCGCGGAGCGCAGTGAGAATTTTAAGCGTTTTCTTCCAGACGGCGCGGCCTGTTGCATTAGAATTTGCTGCGCGGTCCAACGAGATTGAAAGGGGCAGCACTGTGAACTTTATCAAAGCGGCCTTTCTAACCTGTTTTTGGATCGGGTTTCTGCTGGGCCACGGTGCGGCAGCGCGCTCGCTGGTCATTGGCACGATCAGCGATGAGACAGTAAAGGAAACCCGCACTTTCCTGCCTTTTGCAGAATTCCTAGCCGCTCAACTCCAAGATGAGGGGATCACTGCCGGGGAAGTCAGAATTGCCCGGAACATCGGCCATATGGCGGAACTGCTCAGCAAAGGTGAGGTCGATGTCTTCGTCGACAGCCCGCTGGTGTCCCTGGCCGTCAGAGCCAGATGCGGCAGCCGGATGGTGGCCCGCCGGTGGAAGAAGGGAGTTGCTGAATACCACTCCGTGGTCTTTGTCCGGCGGGATAGCGGCATCCGGTCTCTGGAAGACCTCAAGGGCAAAGTCATTGCATTTGAGGAGGCATTTTCCTCCAGCGGCTACATCCTGCCGCGGCACACGCTCGCGGCTGAGGGCGTGCAGTTTTCCGCACTGAGCGGCCCGCGCGCCGCGCGCCCCGGCGCGGCGGCCGGCTATGTATTTTCCGGGGATGACGAAAACACCATTGAATGGGTGCTGCGCGGCGTTGTTGATGCCGGAGCCATGTCGCTCAACGGTCTGAGGAAACGCGCAGGCGACGACTTTGCCAGCCTGGAAATCCTCTATAAAACCGAATCCATACCCCGCCATGTGGTTAGTGTGTCCCCAGCGACACCGGCCGGGCTGTCTGATGCGCTGCTGGCCGCGCTTGCCAGCATGCACCTGAGTGATGAAGGGCGCAGGGTTTTGCACGGTTTCGAGAAAACCACTAAATTTGATGCCATCCCGGAACGGACCAGAGAAATGCTGGATGAGTTCGAAGAGCCGGTGACTGCCATTATCGGCGGCAAATGATTTCCATGCCGAGCCTGAGAGCAAAACTGGTTGCATATACCATCCTGATCGTCCTCGCCGTTGCCGGAGCGGTTTCGGCCATTTCTGTATCGCTAAGTTACAGGGCCTCCTTTGCGGCGTTTGAAAGGCACACGGTCGTGCTGGCGAGAACGCTGGGCGAGGCAGTCCTTGAACCACTGTATGAGCTCAACATCAAACTGATGCGCCAGCAAGCGAGTTCCGTCCTTGCCAGCGAAGGCGCACTTCGGGTGATGATCCTGGATGCCGGCACAAGGGTTTTGACGGACGGCACGGATGAAAACCCGCTGCGGGGAAAGCGGCTCAACGCTCCACATCTGCTCCAAGCCAGAGAAACCGCAGCATGGGTTACCCGGCTGCAAGACGGTGTGCTCCTGGTGGCAGGTCCGGTGCAGGCGACAGCAGACCGGCGGCTTGGCTATGTAGTGCTGGAGTTCTCCACCGCCCGGCTTGATGCAGAGTGGATGAAACATATCCGTCAGACCCTGCTCCTGTCCGGCGTCTGCGCCTTTCTGGCTTCGATCGCTGCCGTGATCATGGCAAGCCGGATAACCCGGCCGATCCAGCGGCTGACGGATTTCGCTGCCGGCATCCGCTCCGGCGGCGGCAAGCGCGAAGTCCCCGACTGCGGCAATGATGAGGTCGGCCGCCTAGCAGAGGCTTTTGCAGGTGTTCTAACGCACCTTGACCGCAGCAATACCGAACTGAAGGCGCTTGCCAGTTCGCTTGAGAACCAGGTGAAGGAAAGAACGCGGGCAGCCGAAGCTGGCAGCAAGGCAAAATCCGAATTTCTAGCCACGATGAGCCACGAAATCCGGACGCCGATGAACGCGGTGCTGGGGATGGCTTCTCTGCTTGAGGAAACAGGCCTGAACGAAGAACAGGCGCTATATGCCAGGACGATAGCCGAGTCCGGCGAAGCCCTGCTTGAGATCATCAATGGAATTCTCGATTTTTCCAGGATCGACACCGGCAAGCTGGAATTGCAGACCGCACCGCTTGACCTGCGAGAGCTTCTGACTGCCGTGGTCCGCCTGTTGTCCCCCAAGCCGGACGAAGACCGCGTCACCCTGCGGCTGGACTACGGGCCTGATGTGCCAAGCGCCATTGTGGGAGATGAGGCACGCATCCGGCAAATCATTGTGAACCTGATTGGCAATGCTCTGAAATTCACCGAGGCAGGGTCTGTCACTGTCGGGGTCACTGGCCGGGCTGACGGGAACCGGGCCATGCTGCGGATTGCCGTGACAGACACCGGCCCGGGAATCCCGGAAAACGATATGCAAAAGATCTTCGAGGCATTTTGCCAGGCCGACAGCACCGCCTCCCGCGACGTTGGCGGAACCGGCCTAGGGTTAACAATCGCATCCCGCCTCGCGGAGCTGATGGGCGGCGGGATCGAAGGGCAGTCCGAGCCCGGCACGGGGTCCACTTTCACCTTTGCGTGCAGCTTCGCAATGGCCGGAAACCTGGTGCCGGGGTAGCTGCAGATTGCAATGCCAGCCACCTCCGTTCAGGTTCGAGTGCTTCAGGCCCAAGGAAAGGCGGGTGCCCCGTTCTGGCTTTCCTGGTCCGGAATCAGAGGTGCCTCGGCGGTTTTCCATTGCTTGCAAAATTTCTGAACGCTGCAGAAACTCTTGGTACTTGAGGGGCCCGGATGCGGCAGCGTCAGGGGCAGCAGCAAGCACTGGCTACACTTTTAATTTCGGCCGGTTCATTGTTCCTCAATGCTTGCTTTTCAGAATAGGAAATCAGTCTTAATCTGCGGACAAAACCGCAATAACTTGCCAGAACACCAACCCTCCAGGCGCCCAATGACCGAGCAGCGTGTCACGCGAAAGTACCTCCGGCTACGCAGCGGAATTGCCTTGGCGATCCTGCTGGCCGCGGCGTTGACCGCATTCGGCTTCACACTGTCCGGGCAGCGGAACGTGGCATTGCGTGCGGAAAACACCAGGCTTCTCGACCAGCTTCTGGTCTCTCTGTCCGAACTGTCGCTGGCCTTTGACGAATTGAAAAACGACCCGGGCAGCCAGAAGGCACTGATCGCGCGCGGGCGGATCCGGCGGAGCGCAAGGCCCGCAGCGGACTCGCTTGCCGAACTCAACGGTGCAGACGCGCTTGCCGCTTTCTCGCCGCAGGCTAAGGAAATATTATCCCAGCCAGCGCTGAACCCGATCTCCGACCTTGAGGACATCCTGCTGCTGACGGAGGTGCTCACAGATCCCGGCGCAAACCGGGAGGCAGTTGCGGATGCAAAATCCGCTGCGCTGGCTTCTAATTTGTCCAGGCGTCTGCTGCCCGTGCTCATGAAAGTGAAGGAGGCCGAAGCCCAAGTCAGCCGCCTTGCGGCGCAGACTCAGCTGCTCTATGCGATGGCCGCAGTGATAATCGGCGCCATAGGCATATTTGTCGCTGCCCGCTTCGTGCATTTGCCAATGGAGCGCTTCATCATCAGCGCACAGTCGGAAATTGAGGCCAGCCGGCGCAAGGCAGAGGCCGCCTCCGAAGCGAAATCGGTTTTCCTGGCAACGATGAGCCACGAAATCCGGACCCCGCTGAACGGAGTGCTGGGCCTGGCGGAGCTGCTGAACGACACCGACCTGGACGACCAGCAGCGGCATATGATCCGCATGATGATCGTCAGCGGCAATTCCCTGCTATGCATCATCAACGATGTCCTGGACCTGTCCAAGGCCGAGGCCGGCAAGCTGGAAATGGAAGCAGAAGCCTTCAACGTCCGCGCAACCTGCCTGGAGGTGATAGACCTGTTTTCCGCCCGCGCCCAAAGCGCCAGAATCGGCCTGAAGCTTGAAGTCTCCGAGGAGGTCAGCAATTGGCATGTGCTGGGGTACGGCACAGCGATCCGCCAGATCGTGGTCAACCTGATCAGCAACGCGTTGAAATTCACCGAGAAAGGAACCGTTGAAGTAAAGCTGCTGGAGTTGCCGCCTGCCCCCGGAGGGGAACGGATGATCCGCCTTGCCGTGCGCGATACCGGAATCGGGATACCGCCGGACGCCCAGGAACGGATTTTTGAGCAATTCGCCCAGGCCGATGCAACCACGACGACACGGTTCGGAGGAACCGGCCTCGGTCTCGCCATCGTCAAGAACCTCACCCAGGCAATCGGCGGCACAATTGCGCTGCAAAGCGCCGAAGGCCAGGGCGCCGAGTTCACGGTGGACTTTCCCGCAGGAAAGGTTCCGCCGCCAGCCGCGGTGTCCGAGCCCGAGCCGGCCGATGTTTCCTTCGGCAAGAAGGTGCTGGTTGCTGATGACAACCGTGTCAACCAGATGGTCGCGGGCAAGATGCTGGAGCGGCTGGGATGCACCGTCATCACGGCAGGAAACGGGTTCGAGGCAGTAGAGCTGACGCACAGCTGGGCGCCTGACCTGGTGCTGATGGACGTCCGGATGCCGGAAATGGACGGGCTTGAGGCCACACGGGCGATCCGGGCCGCGGAGCAGGAACAGGGCCTGAAACCGGTACCGGTCATCGGCCTGTCCGCTAACACGATGAGCGAGCAGCGTGAAGAAGGCCTGTCCGCAGGAATGAACGATTATCTCTCGAAACCAGTCAACAAGGCGGCGATCGCCGCCGCCCTGACCCGCCTTTGGCCGGACGAAGCCCGCACAAGCAGCAAAGGAAGCTCGAAATGCGCCTGAAGCCATTGATCGCCGCCATTACAACTGCTGTCGTGCTGTCCTCGCCGGCCGCAGCGGATCCTGGTCAGGTTTGGCTTTACAATTGGAGCGGCTACATCGACCCGGACACCCTGTCCGGGTTCCAGGACGCCACCGGCACTGCGGTTATACTGGACACCTACGGCGACGCTGATGAGGCCGAGGCACGGCTTCTTGCCCGCGGCACCGGCTATGACCTGGCAATCGTGGCCTCTGAATCGGTCGGTCGCCTGGCAGACGCCGGGGTGATCCGGAAGTTCACCCTGTCAGATGTTCCCAACGCTGCTGCGCTCGACACGGAGCTGATGCAGGTCTTTCTGGCATCCGTTCCGCAGGCGGCAGGTTACGCAGTGCCGTATCTCTGGGGGACAACCGGCATTGCCTATGACCGCGTCGCGGTGGAGGAGCGCTTGCCTGACGCACCGCTCGACAGCTGGGCTCTGGTGTTCGACCCGGAAAATGCCAGCAAGCTTGCGGATTGCGGCATTTCCATTGTCAATTCGGTGGAGGAAGTCGTGGCCGCCGCACTTGCCTATCTTGGCCTGGATCCGAACTCCCGATCGGAGCAGGACCTTGAGGCCGCCTTTGGTGTGCTGTCCGCCATTGCGCCATTTGTCCGGTCTTTTGATTCCTACCAGTATGATGCCCTGATGGACGGAGAGGTCTGCCTGGCCATCGCCTGGAGCACGGAAGGTCTGGCGCCTCAGTTGGAAAAGGGGGACAGCAGGTATCAGTACGTGATCCCCGGCGAAGGCACAAATTTGTGGGCAGACCTCTTTGTCGTCCCAAGCGACGCCAGCGACCTTGACGGTGCACACCAGCTTGTGAATCACGTCTTACAGCCGTCAGAGATGGCTCGTGCAACGCTCTTCACCAATGCCACAAACAGCGTGCCGGCCTCGCGCACAGAGATCCGCGATCCAGGATATGCAATTCCTGCTCTGGCACTGCCACCAGAGACCCGGGGCAATCTCTATTTTGTAAAACCCCTCGATGGCGGGCAAAAACGGAGGCTCGACCGCCGCTGGAGGCTGCTTCAAATCGGGCTTTAGGGTCAGATGGGGTATTCGGCTTGCGCCCCACTTCCAGCCTCGGTCTCCGGTAGGTGCTGCGTCTCGAGCTGATGATAATACGTGGTTTGTGTGAAGCAGCCACAAGCATCAGGGAAGGAGACGCAGCATGAAGCATTATGCCGGATTGGATGTATCAGTAAAAGAAACCGCCATTTGTGTTGTCGACGACGACGGCCAAGTCTGCTCAGAAATGAAGATTGCGAGCCACCCCGAGGAGCTCTCTCTGGCNCAGATGGGGTATTCGGCTTGCGCCCCACTTCCAGCCTCGGTCTCCGGTAGGTGCTGCGTCTCGAGCTGATGATAATACGTGGTTTGTGTGAAGCAGCCACAAGCATCAGGGAAGGAGACGCAGCATGAAGCATTATGCCGGATTGGATGTATCAGTAAAAGAAACCGCCATTTGTGTTGTCGACGACGACGGCCAAGTCTGCTCAGAAATGAAGATTGCGAGCCACCCCGAGGAGCTCTCTCTGGCCTTGAGCGGCATCGGGGTCCATTTCGAGCGGGTTGGGTTGGAAGCCGGTCCGCTGTCGCAATGGCTGTTCGAAGGGCTGGCGCGCACGGGGCTTCCGGTGATTTGTATCGAGACACGCCACGCGAAGGCCTTCCTCAAGGCGCAGGTGAACAAGACCGACCGCAATGATGCGCGTGGGATCGCGCAGATGATGCGGGTCAACCTATACCGTCCGGTGCATGTGAAGACCCGGGAAAGCCAGCAGCGCCGAGCTCTGCTGCGAGCCCGGAAGCTCCTGCAAGAGAAGGCGATTGCTGTCGAGAATGATATTCGCGGCTTGCTGCGCAACTTCGGGCTCAAGGTCGGCATCGTTGGCAGAGGGAAGTTCGAAGCCCGCGCCTTGGAACTCATCGCGGAACTGCCAGAACTGGAGAAGGTGATCAGCGTCTTACTCGCGGCAAGGCGCAAGCTCCGTGAGGGCTTCGCCAAACTGCACCGCGAGGTTGTGGAAATCGCGACGGGAGACGCCGTTTGCATGCGCCTGATGACAGTCCCAGGTGTTGGCGCGGTGACTTCTCTTGCCTTCGTCAGCACCATTGATATCCCGGCGCGCTTTCGAAGGTCTCGAGCGGTTGGGCCGGTGTTAGGGCTGACACCGGTCCTAAAACAGTCCGGAGAAAGTCAACGCGTCGGCCGGGTATCCTTGTGTGGCGACGGAATGATGCGAGCCTTGCTGTACGAGGCCGCGCAATCCATGCTGACCAGGGTGAAGAAGTGGTCATGGCTAAAAGCTTGGGCCGTGGGCGTCGCGAAGCGCAGTGGCTTCAAGAAGGCCGTCGTGGCTTTGGCGCGGCGCCTTTCGGTGATCATGCACAGGATGTGGGTCGATGGCAGCGAGTTCCGCTGGTCGCGGGAGGGAGCCATCGCAATGTGATCGACCCGGAAAGGAGTTAGAGTTCCACCGCAGGTGGGAAGACGTCCTTCGCGGGACGATGGGTGAGGCGAGTTCGCAATGGGTCCAGTTCCGGCAGCATCATGGCTGCCAGGCCGCGAGTCAGATTGGACCGCTTCACTCTTCTAATCCCATGATGGGAGGGCCAGCGTGCCGATCCCGAAGAGAAGCAAGGGCCCGCGAAAGACCTGAAGTCCTGCCGCGAATGACTGCTCGATGGCGCTTGACCAAAGAACGCCGAATAGAGAAGGACCC
>NZ_WLCM01000012.1:0-20000 GCF_013317235.1 Leisingera sp. ANG59
GCTGCGTCATCGCGTGATCGGGAGCCGGATTTATTGAGCGGAATACAAGCGGCATCGGAAACCAGCCCCGCGAGAGCCCTGAGAGCCTCTAGGCCTACATGCGCAGAACCAGAACGGCGGCAGGAAGCACATGCTGCCCGGTCAAACATCCATATGGGAACTTCCAGCAGCCGGTCCGACCGGCGGCCGGTGAGATTGCACCGAAACACAGCATCGCCGGGCTTGTCGATCACAGAATGGACATAGACCAATCTGCCGAACCAAGGATGCCATGGATAAAGAACCTCGCGCCGGTCGGTAACGTGGGTGTTCTGGCGTTCAGTTGTATAATCGAAAACGCCCACATTCCGCCCTTGGCGGCAAGCCTCCTGCCATGGTCTATTGGCTGAGAAAAGACGAAACCCAACCTGGTCAGCAGCGGCAGAGAGTAGCTTAAATTAAGCCAGATCCTGTCCAACGATCGGGGAGTAGCTCAGAGATAGAGCGAAGACACTTAATTCCCTCTCTAATATTGCAAAATTTACCACCAATCTCCCAATGGAAGCATAGTCCATTTATGATAGCCCAGTTTGAAACGTCTGCACGTTGCGACTTGCTCCCTTGCTGGATACGGTCTTAAGTCGTTCCGAACATGTTCATTATCTTGACTGAGTTCGCGATATTCAGTTCAACAAGCCCCTTCAGATCTTCAACAGTGAATTTCATATCAGTGGAAACATATCCATTCTTGATGGCAGCCCGGCTGAAGAAAATGCACAGTAGCTCGCCGGATTCCGCTTTATCCCATACCCCATGAGCAAACTGGTCGCGCAGCGCAACTGCTTGCTGCATATCTTTCCCAAACTCCTTGATGAAATCATCTTCACCCTTAACCATTTTATACTCAGTCACGAAGGCTTTCACGCGAGCCCCAAACCCGCCTTGGACCACCCTCAGGAACTTATCCGCAAAATCGCCCGGTGCAGTCTCAGGGCACTCATAAGCGCCGTTCATTGCGACTATCGCGCGAAGAAGTTCGTGCTCAAACGCTGAAAATGACGTAATAACACGGCCGATTAGGGACATCTCCTCAACTGAAATGTCGTGGTATCCGGTGCCTTTCAAGGCTCACTCCTTTGCTGGACCCTGCTGAAGGCTTAACGTTTTGTTAACAAAAGCCCCACATAAATGAGGTAGGATACCTGCAGGTTTCTCCACCTTAACTTAAACGCCGCAAACTCAGCGGGCGCTCCCCACTATCGAGCGTCCGCTGCTCCCATTCGGATTTTACCGATTTTGGACCCTGACGGAGTTCTGCCGCGGCACCATCAGCGCGCACAGCGACATCCAGTGGGCGAAACGGAAGATCGTATCCTCCAGCCTCTGCGAGACGCCGGAAGGCTACAGCCAGGCTTTCACACACCGCACTGAACTGTTGTCGGTCCTTAGCATCCATTGCCTCGCCCCTCAGTTGCTAGTTGGTCAAACCAAGCGCACCCAAAACAAGGGAGCAAAAGGCCACTTCTGCGCGGCTCTCACCAGTTGCGCACTCACGGTAAGTTTGCCACCCCAGAAAGACGACAATGGCCAGCACGGAGACGAAAATAATCTTCACGGCTGATCTCCCCTATTGGAAAAGTGGCAGGGCAAAATAGTAAGCGCTTCTCAGCAACAACAGCAGTACGCCAAGACCCGCCAAAAGCACTATCGCATCTCCGAGTATGGCGAACTTCCCCGTCCTCTTGTTGCGTTTCAAGCACCTACCCTCCTTCTCTAGACGTCTATCAAAGAGTTACACTTCATCAACTAATTCATGCCAAAGTAAATTTACACGCATACCGTGTGGGCGGGAAGAGCGGCCCGTGTTGAGTAACTGGTATAGTGTTTACCCTTCGGGCCGCTCGAAAAGTCGCTAACCTCGCTCCTTTGCTGGACTAATCGCCACAGTCCGGGCGGAAGGCATTGAGCGGAACGACATCTGCGCTCGGCAGTTCGCCGTTCAGCTGCCGAGCAACCGCATTCTTGATATCGCTTGAGAGGCCTTCCGGCATTGTCGCGACGAATTCGTCAGCGACCTTCACTAACAGCAAGTCAAAAGAAGCCTGATCAATAATTCCTTGGCGCTCAAGCTGGTTTCTGACCCCATGCAGAACCAACCTTGTAGCAACAAGGTCTGCTTGCAGGTTGTTAACACGATCCCTTATAGAACTCAGCGCGTTCCATACCTCTTCGGAATCATTTCCGTTCACCTGAGATTTCTCCTTAGTTGGACTTCGCAGAATGCTTCGGCACCCCAAGTGGATCCTGGAAATAGTCGAGAACCAATGAGCCGGCTGCGATCATAGCGGCGAAGGCAGCAGCAAAAGCTGCGTATCTAGTGGAGCGAGCGGCAGACTTTTGTAGACCAGCAACCTCGCGCTGGACGGCCAGCTCTCTACGGCGCCACTCATGCTGGACCCTGAGCTGATCCCAACTCTCAGGCCACGAATTCGGTTCGGCCAGGTCTTCGTCTGTTAACTTTGTTAGGTCGCGCTTTTCGTACGCCAATGCACCTGCTCCTTACTTAGTTTCTCGAAACCTTCCAGGCTCACACCAAAACACCGTCTTGGCGCCCGGTTGCCTCACGAAAAGACGGGCTGCCAACAAGCAATTCTCAGCGTTGTAGTCCCGGCCGCCAGAGGTATCAAACGTTGCGACATGGACCCGAAGTTTCGGATCGACAAGCGATGAACGGTAAAGAGTGTAGACATCCTCCTGCCCAGAAATGGCTATATTCGGAACAGCGACCAGTGCCGCAGCCAATAGTGACGCTCTCATGCCTTGCTCCTATCTGGACTCGATATCGCTGAGCTGACGCTGAACCTGCTCTATTTCCCGAAGCACCTCGTGCATTAGACCATCCCGTCCACCAGGTTGCGGATTGTGATGGCTTCCCACCAACTGGCTCTGTTGCACAAATTGGCTGATGGCCGGGGTTCCCTTTTCCCTGGACAGACTTATCCCACGGGCTCTGTGACAGGGATGCCGAGCGCGGTGTAGCCGTTCAGAACGGCGATACGGACCTGAAGCTCCGCGACCTGTCGGTCGAAGTCCCGTACCATGAGGCGCTGCCCCAGCAGTTTCACACAGTGCATCTTCGTTTCGACGCGGCTTCGGCGGTGGTATCCGCTCCATCGTCGCCAGAGGGCACGACCGAGGTATTTCGATGCCCGCAATGCTTCGTTTCGTGCGACCGCGCCGACGGTGACGGTCTTCCACGGTTTGGCATTCTTGCGGGGCGGGATGACAGCGTGGGCGCCGCGGTCAGCGATTGCATCGTGGCATTTGCGGGTGTCGTAGGCACCGTCGGCAGTGACACTGCTGATCTGCTCGTACGCCGGGATCTGGTTGAGCAGGTCGGGTAACACCGGCGCATCGCCGATATGGTTCCCTGTGATCTCTACGGCCCGAACCTCCAGAGTTTCCTCATCAATCCCCAAGTGGATCTTGCGCCAGACGCGCCGCTTGGGACCACCATGCTTGCGGGCGTGCCACTCGCCTTCGCCCTCCACCTTGATCCCGGTGCTATCGATTAACAGGTGCAGCGGGCCCTTCGCGCCACGGTAGGGGATGTTGACGGCCAGGGTCTTCTGGCGGCGGGACAGGGTGCTGAAGTCTGGCACCGCCCAGTCCAGGCCGACCAGCCGCAGCAGGCTTTCGACGAAACCTGTCGTCTGCCGAAGCGCCATGCCGAACAGCACCTTCATCGAAAGGCATGTCTGGATGGCGGCATCGCTGTAGGTCTGCTGACGGCCACGCCTGCCTGTCGGCGCGGCATCCCAGCTCATCTCGGGGTCAAACCAGATCGTCAGCGAGCCGCGGCGCTTGAGCGCTTCATTGTAGGCTGGCCAGTTCCTGGTCTTGTAGGTCAGGGGTGTAGGTCTGCTCATGCATCCCAGCTACCACGCCGGATTCATGAGATGAATCCCACACGGGATTTGTGCAACAAAGCCGCCGCGTGGCAAACTTTGCAAATCGGCATCATCTGCTCAATCCAGAAAAGATCAGTTAGAACTGTGTTCTTCGCAAGGCGGCTTCAACCAGTTTTTGACGCAAAATAAGGGCTTGTACGTCTATGACGTCTTCCTGCACGGCATCGGTGTCATTGAAAAAGTAGTCCCGCAGAAGGTCCTCTCTTTCTTTCCGGCGGCATGGTTTTCCAGTGCGAACGTACTCCCAAAGACTTTCTTCAAGTAATAGCCCAGCTGGGGACACGGTAGATCGCCCTGTGGACGCTCGACTGACAGCAAAGCCTTCGCTGCTAAGGAGCTTCGCGATCAACCACTGAGCCGACAAATCACTCTTTACGATAAGAACATACATTACATTTCCCTTTCTGGGTAATGTCTTGGAGTTAGGTACTTTTACTTCGCGCCTCCAAATCCACCAATTGCCGAAGGCTTAGGCCCTTGAAATCGGAGGGTCACACATCTCATTCTCCAGATACCTAATCGTTCTTCCTCAGGCTTCTTGAGAGGCCGCGCTTGTTATCTTGAATTAGAGGTTTTCACCTGAAGACCGCCGTTTCAAAGGGCCGACCGATAAGCTTCATATCTGATCTCACACGTCCTAGGGCGGCTTTAATGCTTAGGCCCCTTCACTGTAGAACGGCACTCGATAACAATGTTGCAGACCGCGACCTTGAGGTAGCCAGGCGCTCCACAGCCCATGGTTTAAACTTGTTTATTAACAAACCATAAAGAAAGGGGGCGGTGATTGCAGCTATTAACGATTTATTTTTGAGGCAAGGGCTCTGGTGATGGCGGGCTGGCGCTAAAAACGTGAAGAGAAGTGCCTCAGAAACGGCTTGACTGATTGAAGACCCGCTAGGGAACGAGCAGAGCGGGCGCAAACAATTGAAGGCGCAGGCGCCTGATCGACCAAGTTAAAGGGGGGCATGAAGCCGCTACCAGCAACGTATTCGCATCGAGATCTTGGTCGGCAGGCTCAAGGACTGACGATGTGTTGCGCCCTAATACGGCAGATGCCCGGAAGTCACCCTTTCAGCAATCGTCCGCGCAGCGACCGTCATGTGTTGGCTGTGAGGTTTGAACTTGAAAGGTCCATTGAAAATTTTCTGAACGCTTAATGGAGGGTAAAGGGTTTCTTAACTTATTGCTCGCAAAGGTAGAGTTAAGTACCGTTCCTTCAAAAATCTCTCATGATCAAGATATCAATGGGCGTCCTTCCCAAGGGGCGCCCATTATTCAATTTTGATATCCACGAATCTCTATAAGGGCCGAATTTCTATTGACTGCTAAACTTGTACAACACCTACTTTCAATAGGTGGGCTGGAGAAGTGTGTAACGAAAGCCTACTGGAACAAGAAGTCGGTCTACGGCCTGTTGTTCCGAGCGTCAGCCGAGACCGTGGCGACCATCGCCGCCATTCCCCGGCATCTTGGCGCCCGTGTGGGCATGACCTCTGTACTTCATACCTGGGGTTCGGCACTGACCCACCACCCGCATGTCCACATGATCGTGCCCGGCGGCGGCCTGTCACCTGACGCTACACGATGGATCGCCTGCCGCCCTGGCTTCCTTCTGCCCGTGCGCGTCCTGGCCCTGCTGTTCCGGCCTCTTCCTGGAAGGGCTGTCGGCGCTGCACAAAGCCGGGCAGCTTCAGTTCTTCGGTGATCTGGAAGGACTGGCCGACCCCGCAGCCTTCGCCGCCTGCCTCGCCCGCTCCGCAAGACCGAATGGGTCGTCTACGCCAAACCGCCCTTCGGCGGGCCTGAGGCTGTCCTTGCCTATCTCAGCCGGTACACCCACCGCGTGGCGATCTCGAACCATCGCCTTGTCAGCGCCGATGCCGATACTGTGGCGTTCCGATGGAAGGATTACCGGATCAAGCGCGGCGACCGGATGAAGGTGATGCGGCTCAAGACCGGCGAATTCATCCGCCGGTTCCTGCTGCACGTCCTGTCCGACGGCTTTCACCGCATTCGCCACTAGACGCCGCCCAGCCTCACACGGCTTCCTCCTTGTCAGGTTATTTAACGCGGGCCGGGTTGCACACGAACGCCACCGATGCGCCGCGACCCGCATCGAAAAACCTTCGACAAACCGGACCTATGCCATCGCAGCGGATGCAAGTGCAGAATGCCCAAAATTAATCAAACGTGGTTTCCGGGTGTTGTCGTGCGGTAATGGGGTGGGCTGCAGCCTTTCTTTTGTGACGGCCGTGTCCAGATCGGCTCCAATGCCGTTGAGAACCTGATCGGCTCAATCGTCTTGACGAATGATTATGGCCACCGTGTGATTATTCCCTGCGCGCTTGCGGAACTCGTCCGGGTGCAGACTTGTCGTGTTCTTCTTCCGGTCCATAGAAAGCTATCCTTTGAGAGCTTTGCTCTCCGGGCAAGCCGCGGCGGTTCATATCCGGTGTTCAGTGACTGCTTCACTCGCCGCTAAATAATAAGTGTACCGCCGTCGATTGCTGACTGGAGTTCCTCAATTGTGACGTTGTTGAGCACCAGTCTTTCTTGATCAAAGACCAGCAAAGTGGTCGGCGTCCCGTTAAAGTCCGCTTGTGTAAGCTGAAGACCCTCAAAACTTTCAGCTCCCCACAATCTCAGGTCCAGCAAGTCCAGCCCAGCTTCAAAGTCGGTCAAACAGTCTTCGCGGCCGTCCCTAACGAAAACGAAATGGTCCGCGCCTTCTCCTCCGGTCAAACTGTCCGAACCTGCACCGTCGAGCAGCCTGTCATGGCCATCGCCACCCAAAATCGTGTCACTCCCCCGGCCGCCTACGATTGTGTCGCCACCGTCTCCCCCCGAGAGAAAATCATGCCCCCGGCCACCTGAAATCAGGTCGCGACCTACTTCGCCATAGACAGCGTCGTTCCCTCCGCCCCCAGATATTGTATCATCCCAATCTCCGCCACAGAGCGTGTCTCTCCCCCTGCGTCCATAGAGCTCGTCGCAACCGCCTTCACCAAGCAGGCTGTCGTTACCGGATGAGCCAATGATGGTGTCGTGCCACGTTCCCCCAAAGATTGTGTCGGCACCGCCGCCTCCGACTATTCTGTCACGACCGGCATCTCCGAAAAGCAGATCGCTATCCTGGCCACCGTAAAGGTAGTCTCTCCCTATACCCCCAAAAATTGTATCGTTTCCACTATCTCCATAGATCCGGTCTGTGGCTGCGTTACCTCTGATAATGTCGTTTCCAGCCAGCCCCCTAATGTTGTCTTGAATATTGCTTCCTTCAACAACATCATTTCCACTACCAATTCTGGTGAATTCGACAAAGGTAAGTGCCCAGGGTTCTTGATCAATTTCAACCGTTCCGTCAAAAGTTGTTTGGCTGCTCCCGTAACTTAACACTGGTGTTGCCCGATGGTCGGCACCGCCTTGCCCGCCGTCTGTCAACATTGTCGTCCGAATAAAGTAGTAATCGTCTCCTACAATTTCCGAAAAGTCGAGCGTAGTGGATTCGTGCTCTTCACCGCTTCTTTCAGAAACGACAAATACAAAGTCTTCGCCACTGGAGAACCCGTGGGCATCTATTTCACCGTCCACCGACCAGTCCAGCACAGGAGACATACCTACGAGAGTTTCCCTCATCAGCGAAAATGTCTCGCCTGCAATTGTCAGATTTTCCTGAGCGACATCTGTGAGGGTAATGCTTTGTGTTGTATCAAAAGTGAGGGGCCAAATCTGCGAAACATCAATTCCATGTGTGATCTGCTCATAGAACATTTCCACGATCATGAATGCATGCTCCATGCCCCGAGCATTCTCACCATAAAAGTTAGAGTTCCACTCCGTCACATGGAACGATAGAGGCGCAAGAGTAGTTGATCTTTGCAATAATTCCTCGAAACGAGCGTACTGGGAGAACATAAAGCTATTCGCTTCATCGACTGAAGAAAGACCCGTGCTGACGTAGTAATGGTGCAAAACTCCGTCCACGAGATCTGCAGAGCCGGGAACATTATTGATCTGTGATACAATTTCTGAAACCTGCGAATAGGCACTTCCTTGCCCTTCAACTCTGGCTGCGATCCAACCTTCAGGAACAACCCCGCCGAAATTTTCATCAATGTAACCTCGGGAGTAAATGCCATGCATGTCCATTTCTGGATCAATGTAGACTACTGTGTCCTCTCTTGGAGAATAGACGGCAGAGGCAGAAGAAGTGCTCTGTACGATTAAGTCTGGTGCCGCCATGTTTATTTGAATGAAAAATTCTTCAATGAAGGGAAGCAGGTGCGATACTAGATAACCGTACTCGGAAGCGGTCATCTCGCCAGATCCCCAAAACTCGTTTCCCAACTCAATGGCGGAAATTCTAACGCCGTTTTCCATTGCTTCAGAAACTAGCTCTTTTAGGAAGAAAGAAAGATTCTCCAAGTACTCCGAGCTGATATCTCTTCTGTTTCCGTAGTCACCTTGCAGCATTGCTTCAGATGCGTTCCGCTCAAACGCAGTTCTGGTTGGAACAACAACCGAAACTGATAGCCCGGACATTCCGGCCTGCTCAAACATTTGATCCATTGGAAGCAATGTTTGCTCAGGAGCAGCATTAGAAACATCAGCATTGGGGTCTGCCATGTCGAAGTAGTATTCAGTTGCAGCACCACCTGGATAGCGAAGATTTGTGATTCCCATTTCTTCCACAAGTGATGATAGGTTCGAGGATGCCTCTCCATATTCCTCATCATAGATTGTGACGAGATTTACGCCGAAGTGGTCTTCGGAGACTTCTCCATTGGTATTAAAGTCAGTTTCGTCCTGCACGACATAGGTAACCATTTTTGCAACTCGCCCCAGATATTCACGATTTGTTCTCATCGTGCAACTGATTGTAAGAGCTGTCAAAATTATAATGGGCAAGTTTCGCTTCGTTTTTTTCGAGCATGCTAATTAAAATTTATACGTGAAACTTGTTCTATTTTGCGCAATGACCGGATCATGAAAAGGCAAACTGAGTCATGTGACGAATGGCTCAGCCAGAGGCGGATTGACGCAATGTCGATGAAGCCCAGGAAACTCCCGGCTGACTTGTCGTAGCGGGTTGCAACCCTTCGGGCTTTCTTGAGCTTGTTGAAGTATCGTCCGACCAGCTTATCTAAGCCGATAAAGAGGGCGATACAAACCGACGCGTTTTTTTTGCGGGGCCGGCGCATACATTGCCCGGCAGGCGGCTTCGCCGCCGAAAGGGGCATCACGGGACGAATGCCACGGTCATCCATAGACTTGCGAATGCCGTCAGCATCATAGCCGCGGTCGACCTGCAAAACCTTTGGCTCGGGCAGGTCTTCGGCCATGACCAGCTTAAAGCCCAGATAACCGGACAATTGCCCTAGCGTGATTTCGGTTCTCATGGGCAGCCCGGTGTCAATAACGAGGAGTTGGATCTTGGTCGTGAAGCCACCTTTTGAACGGCCGAAACCCTTCTGCGGAGTTCCCCTTTTGCGCCCGCTGCCTGATGGTGCGTGCGAACCACGGTGTTGTCCGGTGCCCGGCAGGCGGCTTTGCCGCCGAGAGGGATCATTTGAAGCACGTCAGGAACGGTGCCGCATTCGTTCAAAACGCCCATGATCTGTTCCCGGAGCCCGGCTAGGGGCCAGCACCGGAACTGGCTGTAGACACTTGACCGCTTGCCGAACTCCTCGGGCAGATCACGCCAAGGGGCTCAGATGCAGGCGATCCAGAAAATTCCATCGAGAACAAGGCGGTGATTGGTGGGCTTACGCCCCTTGACTACATGTGCTGTCAGGATGAACCGCTCAAACAACTCCCATTTCTCGTCCAACATCGAATCTCGTGCCAAGCTGGTCTCCTTCGTAGGTGCCAGCTTGAATCATACCCGGAACCCGATGTGTATCCCTTTTGTCAACACGGCCTGGCTCCGCACCCCCCCGATCAACGCCGTAAGTTTTGGGTTAAAACAGCGGTCAGTTAACGAGCAATTAACTAAAAGTATCCAACACTTTTACTGAATTGGAATAGTGTCGAAATGGGTCATCAACATGAATTTCCTGACTGAACCGCGATTCCAGCCATCAACGAGGTCATTCTCGTTAGACGAAACCCTGAGCCTTCTAAACACTTCGGATGCAGTGATGCTCGAACTATTGGCGAACAACGTCATTTGCCTTAGTGCTTCTCCCTTCGATGGGCTCAACATGAAAACGCTATTCCACTCAGCATTAGACATATTGGCGGCACACCTGTTCCTGAAGCTAAAGCAAGAAGAGAGATCTGCCCCCCACAGGCAATTGCTTGCTATAGCTACAGTTGGCATCATTGAAGAGTCTGGAAAGTCGCCCGAAGATAGCTCGGTTTCGTTGGCCGAAGTAAGAAGTACGCTTGCGAACTCTGACGAGTTGAAATCTCTATACCTTAATCACTACGAAGAGCGATTGGCCTTGGAGATACATTGTTTCTGGCCAAAAATTCGCCATCTACCAGGAGGCCGGTAATTGGTTTCACAATTATCGGTATCTGGATGCACAGATCTGTGCTTCCAGGTTAAATTGAGGATTTGCCAGGCAAGCCCAAACTGACCGAGCGTTGTCGACTTCAGTCGTTCTGTTTACTCAGGCGACAGTGGTCATTCTTGTGTATCGCTTCGGAAAAGAAGACTTTGACTGAGCGATATTCGCCGGGGAAGAGTGAAGGGTACCTAATATGTCAAAACGGTTAGATAGCAGAAATGAAGTTCGGTTTGATAATATCGCACCAATTTCTGAGGAACATTGGCATCGCATATCTTGTCATATCCACGGTGGTAACATGGAGTTGTTGATACCCGCTCCTAGCAATGGAAGCGGTGTCCAACTGCTTCCCCAAATTGATGACGCACTTGTGGACGAAATCCTTGAAAACCTGGACGAGGAATTTGGGCGAAAGCTGGCGGAGTGCCTCTCAGGATACGGGTTCGCTGAAATGCCGGACGAAAGCCAGCATGATTAGGTCAGGCATCAAGATCGCCGACATTGCTTGGGCCTCCTGAATATGATCTCGATCCGGTTGCACCGTTTGTATCTGAGGAGCGCGTGCCCAGCAGGTGTAACGGTAAATTGATCGGCGCAACCAAGTACAGCAAACTTTTACAAGGATGTCCGTGAAAAGGCGGCGCGGTCGCAAGCGAGCGCGTGCCACCAGAACACCGATGCCGTCGGCCGCGGGCGTCAACGCGCGCTGGTTGCTCGACTTCGTGTCCGACAGCTTCGGCGCCTCGCGCAAGTCCCGGGTCCTCGCCGTGATCGACGATTGCACCCGCGAATGCCTGTGCCTCGTTGCGGACACCAGTCTGTCCGGCGCACGGGTTGCTCGGAAACTCAGTGCCCTGATCCGGGTCTACGGCAATCCCGGTTGCATTGTCAGTGACAATGGGACCGAGTTCACCAGTCGGGCGATCCTAAAATGGGCCGACAAGAACACCGTGCCGTGGCACTACATCGATTCCGGCAAACCGCAGCAGAACGCCTTCATCGAAAGCTTCAACGGCAGCCTCAGGGACGAACTTCTGAACGAGGAGATATTTGACAGCCTGGACGACGCACGGCGCAAGTTGGCCCTCTGGCGCTACGATTACAACGCGGTCAGGCCGCACTCATCCTTGTGACCTGCCCCCCACTCCTGCCAGAAGCAGAACGAGAGCTGGCCCGAAGCGCCGTAGCCCTCACATAGCGCAGGCGGTTCGGGCCAGCGTGATTGCCAATATCTTCATCGGCCCAATTGTTCCCTTTCCGTTCCCATTCGAATGTGTAACGGTTTTGGGAATTGAGTCGCCTCGCATCTCATCGTTCCTGAAAATGTCCTGAAGTTATCCTTTTGGATGGGTTCCAGGGGAAGAGAGCAACCACGGCGCTTTGGCCAACGTGAGGGTAGCGATGCAGGAAGAAACCAAAGCCTCTAGACAAGCCAATGAAGTAGAAGCGTACGAGGCAGAGGATTATTCGATCTACCTGCATATGGACGGCGTGAAATGCTCTACAGCTTGGCGGCTTGGCAGCTCCGGTGAGGACGGCGTGCTTAAGCCAGACATGAAGGCCCATTTAGCTAACAAGTTTTCTCTACCCAAAGAACTTGCAGAGCGCTTATCGATTGAACTGGGGTATTGCCTCGATAGTGACGGCGACGTCGCTATCAATTTGCTCGAGATCAACAGGACCCAAGCCATTGAGAGGGGAAGGAAGGTGCTCGGAAAGCTGGTCCGTCAGTCCAAGAACGGGGCTTGCACGCAGCAAGATCTATTGGCGGATCTTAAAAAGCTATCTCCATATTTTGCGGTTAGCCCTGAGGACGCAACCTTGCTGCCGCAAGCCGTATCCGCCTTGGAAAACTCAGAGGCAATCACGCCGGACATCCATGCAGCCCTTGAGCGCCTTCGCAGAACGCCCGGCGCAGCGGCAGATATGTCTCCGCGCGATAAACGCCGGGCACACGACAAGCGGCGCCAGTACATCGTAGAGACTTGTTGCTACGCTTGGAAAGACGCCGGGCATCCGCTGACCTACACGACATTCTCAGATGGCCGAAGAGGTGGCCAGCGGCAGGGCATCCTGATCGAGTTCATCCAAACTGTAGTCGGGATGATCACCGTCCCGAGCCACGGGCTAAGTGGCGAAACGATCCGCAAGGACATTGACCGTTTTCGTGATGCGCTCGCCCGCGAAGAGGAAGAATTCTGGGCTCCTCCAGAATTCGGCAATCAATACACTTAGCGTGGTCATAGCTGCACGGTCATGGTCAGCCCATGACACGTGCTTCCTCCAAACGACAGCAAGTTGCATCTGACCTGCACAAGATCACCAATGCTGCTCTCTCCCTCGCCCGCCTGCTGGGCGATACGGCTGCGAAGGACGTGCATGCTGCCGGTTGCTGCCAAGAGGAGGCCGATCCCAATGCCCGCGAAATCAAAAATTGCGAATGATCCAAACGCCCGCCTGAGGACCGTCAAAGAGGTCGCAGTAGAAGACAGTGTGTCCGAAAAAACCGTGCGCCGCGCGATCTCCGCGGGCCTTCTGGAGGTGATCCGGGTTGGCCCCGGCGGCCGCCTGATCCGCATTCATCCGGAGGCCCACACTGCCTACCGCCGCCGCTGCTCCTGGCAGGCACAGAGATCTCAAATGTCCTGTTAAGTCAATAACTTAACCACCTATCGGGAAGACACCTAGCCCGTAAGTTTCTAACTATCTGTGCTAGAGTTCTCCCGAATCGGGCGGCCTGTCCCCAGCTGTCCACCCGAGACCAACTTTGACCAGTGTGAGGCCATCCCGATGACACAGCAGACGGCGATTTCTCTCGATCATGCGTTCGTTCCGGCAGGCACACTCAGCTTCCAGGATCTGATCGACAGCATCTCCGCACAGGGCTCGCTGTTCCCCACCCGCCAGCGCGATATGATCTCGGGGCTCAAACGCGTCGCACATGCGCTCGGGCTGCCGCCCAGTGACATTCCCTGCGACGGCCGGTGGCTTCAACCCCGGCTTTCCAAGGTCAGCCCTGCACTGATCGGTATCCAGCCAAAGACCTGGCAAAACGCGGTGAGCAATGCCCGGGTGGCGATGGCGGAACACGGCATCCTCGAGCGGCGCCATCGCCGCATAGGCGACCTGAGAGCCCCCTGGCAACTGCTGTGGGAAAAGGTCCGTGCAATGGACGACAAGACCCTGCAGACCGCACTTGTCCGCTTTGTTCATTTTCTGAACCGCATTCAGGTTGACCCTGGAGCAGTGAGAGAACAGCACGCTCTAGCCTATCGCGATGCCCTCGAACACAACGAGATCAGCAAGAACCCAGAAAGGAGCTACAGGGCGGCGGTCAATGGGTGGAACCTCGCCATTCGCCGGGTTCCGGGCTGGCCTGAAAATCCCATTGCGCTGCCCAACCGCCAAAAGAAAATCCGCATCTCGGAGGAAGCGTTCCCGGTCGCGTTCAAGGATGATGCCGATGTACTTATTGCCAGCCTGGGCAATGCAGATCCGCTGTCAGAAAGCAGCCGGAGCCGCGCTCTGCGTCCCGCAACCCTGAAGCAGTACCGCCGCCAAATCATGCACTTTGCCTCCGAGCTGGTGCACTCGGGCCTGGACGCCTCGGAGATTACCAGTGTTGCCTTCCTGCTCGATCCCGCGATTGCCGAACGCGGCCTGAGGCAGATGCTTGCCAGAAACGGGAACAAGACATCCCGCAGCATCAGTGAGGTGGCAGCGCTGCTGCGCAACCTTGCCAAGATCCTCGACGCTTCTCAGGAAACGCGCGAACAATTGACGATGCTTGCCTCCAAGGTGGCTGCCCACCCGCAGAATGGCATGACCCCAAAGAACCGGGAACGCCTCCGTCTGCTGCAGGTTCCAAAGCACAGGCTGCGCCTTCTGCAACTGCCCGAGCAGGTCTTTGAGCGGCCCGCAGGCAAGAGGGAGCCGTATCTTACTGCCCTTGCCCGTGAGGACGCGCTGGCCATCGCCATACTGCTGGTGTGCCCCATCCGGGTGAAGAACCTCGCCGGTCTGGAATTTGATCGCCATGTTCAACGCCCCGGTGACGGCCGTGTCTTTCTTATCCTCTCTGAGGATGACACAAAAACCGGCCGCCCGATCGAATTCGAGTTCCCGCCAGACCTTGTGCGCCTTCTCGATGCCCACCTTGCATCCAGAGTTCCTTACATGTGCCCAGCTGGCACTCCCTACCTTTTTCCGCAGCGGTCGGGCGAAGACCCAGTCGAGGCTTCAGTGCTGTCTGGGCGCATTGCGCGGCGGGTACGCAAGGAAACCGGGCTCACAGTCAATGCCCACCTGTTTCGCCACTTCGCCGTGATGAACTGGCTCGACGCCAACCCCGGCGGATACGAAGTCGCCCGCCGCCTGCTTGGTCACTCGGAGCTCAGTCACACCATCAACATGTACTCTGGGTTAGAAGCCAAATCTGCAACCCGTGCGTTTGCCGACCTGGTTGCTGGACTGAAGCGAGGCGCTGAATGAGCCTCATCCTGCCGATCCCGCAGTGGCCTGCCGCAGACCAGACCATGTGGGCTGCTCTTTTTGCCGACGGCGGTCCCCTCGACGGCCAAGGCCCTCTCATCCATCTGCGCAAGACATCGCGCCACACGCTTTCGCTTCGATACGGGCAGTGGCTGAAGTGGCTTGCCTCAACCGAGCCGTCTACGCTTGCCTGCACCCCGGTCGAACGGGTGACCCGCACACGGTTGGTTCAGTGGCTGAGCTCGTTGGACCGTCTGGCAGACATGACGCGCCTGATGCTAGTGGACGGTGTGCTCCGGGTGGTCATGGCCGCGGCCCCGGGTCGCGATTGGTCCCAGGAAACCAAGCTGCGCAAGCGCCTCAAGTACCACGCGGGGCGCGGTTTGCAGTCCCGCAAGCACGGCCGTATTCTCTCAAGCGCCGTCCTGCTGGAAGCAGGGCTCGAATTGGTCAAGACTTCGGTGCCCCGGCTGGACCATTCGCTCTTCGCGGCAACGGACCTGCGCGACGGGGCCATGATTGCGCTGCTTGCCCTGATGCCTATGCGCCTGCGCGCGCTTGCAGGCCTGGAACTCGGCAGCTCGGTCATTGTCGGTCAGGATCTCATCCTGGTTTCCATTCCGGATGAATTAAGCAAAACCGGCCAACCCTGGGAAGCGGATGTGCCGCCGCAGGCCTCCGCGGCGCTGCGCGCCTATCTGGACAGCGCTCGCCCCATTCTCGCCGCGCGGAGCCCGAGCAACATCCCCAGCCTCTGGCTAAGCCGCCACGGGAACGCCTTGCGCTATGGCAGCATCAGGCCTCGCATCGCCAGGCAAACGCAGCGCATGACCGGCATACGGGTGCCGCCGCATTTCTTTCGCGATGCCGCAGCCACGACCTTGGCAAGAAGCTCTCCCGAAAGTGCGCGCCTCATTCGCGGAGTCCTTGGGCACAAGGGGTTCAGAACAGCCGAACGGCACTACATCCATGCACAGACTATCGAGGCAGGACGCGACTATGCCTCCCTGATTGCCCGGCTGAAGGAGAATCGCCAATGACCCGAGCTGCCATTTACACCCGTTTTTCCAGCCAAATGCAGCGCGAGGCGTCGATTGAAGACCAGTTGCGGCTCTGCCGGGAACGCGCCACGTCCGAAGGCTGGCGTGTCGCCGACAACTTCTCCGACCGCGCCATCTCCGGCGCTTCCATGTTGCGGCCCGGCCTACAAGCGCTGTTCCAAGCCGCGCAGGACGGCCAGTTCGATGTGGTGCTGTCGGAAGCCCTGGACCGGCTCAGCCGTGATCAGGCCGACATTGCGGCGATCTACAAACGCCTCTCCTTCACCGGAGTGCGCATCGTCACCTTGGCCGAGGGAGAGATCGGCGAACTGCACGTGGGCCTCAAGGGCACCATGAATCAGCTCTTCCTGAAAGATTTGGCTGACAAAACACGCCGCGGTCTGCGCGGGCGCGTCGAAGCCGGGCACTCTGGCGGTGGTAACAGCTATGGCTACGACGTGATCCGCCGCCTTGGCGCCGACGGGCTGCCGGTGACCGGTGAGCGGCGCATCAATGAAGCCGAGGCTGCCATCATCCGGCGCGTCTTCGCTGACTTCGCTGCCGGGCACTCTCCCAAGGCCATTGCCCGGCGCTTGAACAACGAGGCCATTCCCGGCCCCCGCGGCAAACTCTGGCGGGATACGGCAATACGCGGACACCGCGCGCGCGGCACCGGGCTCCTGAACAATGAACTCTATATCGGCCGCCTCGTCTGGAACCGGCTTCGCTACGTGAAAGATCCGCGAACCGGCAAGCGTGTCTCGCGCCTCAATGATCCGTCTGACTGGATTACCACAGTGGTGCCGGAGCTGCGCATCGTCGATGACAGCCTCTGGGAGGCCGTGAAAGCGCGCCAGGGGAAAATTGAGGCCGAGCCCCGGGTACAGGCCATGAAAGCAACCCGCTTCTGGGAGAAGCGGCGTAAGCTGCATCTCCTGACCGGGCTTGCATTCTGCGGTAGCTGTGGAGGGCCGCTGGCGGCTGCGGGCCGGGACTACCTTGCCTGCTCCGCCGCCCGTAAGCTCGGAACCTGCAATCACAAAGAATCCGTGCGGCGCCCAATTTTGGAAGATGCCGTGCTGAACTTGTTGCGCGCCAGGCTGATGCAGCCCGATGCCGTCGCCGCCTTCGTCAAGGCATTCACAAAGGCCGCCAACACCGAAGCTGACAGCCAGGAAGCGGCCCGCGCGCGGCTCAAGGCCGAACGCGCCACCACCAGCCGCAAGCTTGACGGGCTTTACGATGCGATTGCCGAAGGCCTCCGCACATCCGGTCTTCAGGTCCGGCTGGAAGAACTGGAGGCGCGCATCTCAGAAATCGATACCGAGCTCACAGCTCCTGCCCCGGCGCAGGTTCGGTTCAATCCCAATCTCTCGGAACTTTACCGCAAGAAGGTTGCTGAACTGGCTGCCACCCTAGCAGACCCCGAGATCCGCACAGAGGCTCTTGAGACCGTGCGCGGGCTCATCGAACGCGTGGTGGTGAGCCATGAGAACGGCCAGGTCACGGTGGCTCTCGAAGGCGCGCTGGCAGCGATGATCGGTCTGGCCCAAGACGCAAAAAGCCCTTCCAGAGAAGGGCTTTACGAGAACACGCTTGAGTGTTCGGTAAAAGTGGTTGCGGGAGCAGGATTTGAACCTGCGACCTTCAGGTTATGAGCCTGACGAGCTACCTGGCTGCTCCATCCCGCGGCAGGTTTTTTGTTGCATCGTTTAAGAGAGGTTTTGTTGGATTTTACTAGGTTTGGCGGTGACCTACTCTCCCAGGGCTTGAGCCCAAGTACCATCGGCGCGACAGTGCTTAACTTCCGGGTTCGGGATGGGACCGGGTGTTTCACTTGTGCTGTAGCCACCAAACCGAGGATGTCAGTTAGGGATGTGTTTGCTTTTTGATTTGGTAACACTGTCTGTTACTGGATCAAATCAAGCCTATCGGGCGATTAGTACCGGTCAGCTGAACGCATTGCTGCGCTTACACCTCCGGCCTATCGGCGTGGTGGTCTTCCACGGCCCTCAGGGATACCTTGTTTTGAGGGGGGCTTCCCGCTTAGATGCCTTCAGCGGTTATCCTGTCCGATCATAGCTACCCAGCACTGCTATTGGCATAACAACTGGTCCACCAGTGGATCGTTCACCCCGGTCCTCTCGTACTAGGGGCAACTCCTCTCAAGTATCCTACACCCACGGCAGATAGGGACCGAACTGTCTCACGACGTTCTAAACCCAGCTCACGTACCTCTTTAAACGGCGAACAGCCGTACCCTTGGGACCTGCTCCAGCCCCAGGATGAGATGAGCCGACATCGAGGTGCCAAACACTGCCGTCGATATGGACTCTTGGGCAGTATCAGCCTGTTATCCCCGGCGTACCTTTTATCCGTTGAGCGATGGCCCTTCCACGCGGGACCACCGGATCACTATGGCCGACTTTCGTCTCTGCTCGACTTGTCAGTCTTGCAGTCAGGCTGGCTTCTGCCATTGCACTCAACGAGCGATTTCCGACCGCTCTGAGCCAACCTTCGCGCGCCTCCGTTACTCTTTAGGAGGCGACCGCCCCAGTCAAACTACCCGCCACGCAGGGTCCCGGATCCGGATAACGGACCGCGGTTAGACATCAAGAGTGCGAAGGGTGGTATCTCAAGGGAGGCTCCACAGGAACTTGCGTTCCTGCTTCGATGCCTACCACCTATCCTGCACATCACAATCCTGATGCCAGTGCGAAGCTGTAGTAAAGGTGCACGGGGTCTTTCCGTCTAACCGCGGGAAGCCTGCATCTTGACAGGCAATTCAATTTCGCTGAGTCGATGTTGGAGACAGCGGGGAAGTCGTTACGCCATTCGTGCAGGTCGGAACTTACCCGACAAGGAATTTCGCTACCTTAGGACCGTTATAGTTACGGCCGCCGTTTACCTGGGCTTCAATTCGGAGCTCTCACCCCTCCTTTTAACCTTCAGGCACCGGGCAGGCGTCAGACCCTATACGTCGCCTTGCGGCTTCGCAGAGCCCTGTGTTTTTAATAAACAGTCGCCACCCCCTGGTTTGTGCCCCCGGATCCAAGTTGCCTTGAACCCGGGCCTCCTTCTCGCGAACTTACGGAGGTATTTTGCCGAGTTCCTTCAACATCGTTCTCTCAAGCGCCTTGGTATTCTCTACCAGTCCACCTGTGTCGGTTTAGGGTACGGTCTGATGGAGGGCTATTTCCAGGGACCAATCAGCGGCCCGCCCAATCCGATAAGGGCGAACAACCTTCATGATCCGTCACATCCTCCTGGCCCACGAATATTAACGTGGTTCCCATCGCCTACGCCTTTCGGCCTCGGCTTAGGGGCCGGCTTACCCTGCTCAGATTAGCTTTAAGCAGGAACCCTTGGACTTTCGGCGAGAGTGTCTCTCACACTCTTTGTCGCTACTCATGTCATCATTCTCGCTAGTGATCTCTCCACCGGATGGCTCACGCCCCGGCTTCATCGAAAGCCTCTCTCCTCCAATGCATCCGGAGATGCTAAGGAGGAATGAGACTATGTCACACTACGCTCTGCTACCATGCACTATGTGCATCCTCGGCTTCGGCTCATGGCTTGAGCCCCGTTACATCTTCGCCGCAAGACATCTTGATTAGACCAGTGAGCTGTTACGCTATCTTTAAAGGATGGCTGCTTCTAAGCCAACCTCCTGGTTGTTTTGGACGTCTCACCTGCTTTCCCACTTAGCCATGAATTGGGGGCCTTAGCCGGAGGTCAGGGTTGTTTCCCTCTCCACGACGGACGTTAGCATCCGCCGTGTGTCTGCCATCTAGTACTCCCGGGTATTCGGAGTTTGGTTAGGATCAGTAAGCCTGTGGGGCCCCATTACCCATCCAGTGCTCTACCCCCCGGGGTATTCGGATGACGCTCTACCTAAATAGATTTCGCAGAGAACCAGCTATCTCCGAGTTTGATTGGCCTTTCACCCCTAGGCACAGCTCATCCCGATCCTTTTCAACGGATGTGGGTTCGGTCCTCCAGTG
>NZ_WLCM01000012.1:25000-129959 GCF_013317235.1 Leisingera sp. ANG59
CCCCCCCGCAGCCGCTGAACTTGGAGACCTCACGGGTCAGCTGACCGGCGTCAGACGACAGCTGCTGGCTGGCGGCAGAAGTTTCCTCCACCATCGCCGCATTCTGCTGGGTCACCTGATCCAGCTGCGAAACACCCAGGTTGATCTCGCTGAGTGAGGCCGCCTGTTCCTTGGCGCCGGTGGCGATACTGCTGATGTGGCTGGAGATGGTGCCGACGCTGCAAATGATCTCTTTCAATTCTGCGCCGGTGCGGCCCACCAGGTCGACACCGCTGGCCACCTGCTGCTTGCTCTCGCTGATCAGCTGCTTGATCTCCCCCGCCGCCCCGGCTGAACGCTGCGCCAGTGCCCGCACCTCGGAGGCCACAACCGCAAAACCGCGGCCCGCATCGCCGGCGCGCGCCGCCTCCACCCCGGCATTCAGCGCCAGGAGATTGGTCTGAAAGGCGATGTCATCGATCATACCGATGATCTTGGCGATCTCCTCCGAGGACATCTCGATCTGAGACATCGCGGCCACCGCATCCTCGACGACCCGGCCGCTGCGCTCTGCCGCGGTCTTTGCCTCGCTGACGATCCCCTCCACCTTCTCAGCACCTTCTGCCGCAGAATGCACGGTGGAGGTCAGCTCCTCGATGGCCGCCGCCGTTTCCTCCAGCGTCGCGGCCTGGCTTTCAGTGCGCTGCGACAGGTCGCTGGCGGCCTTTGAAATCTCATCGGACGTGCGCCCTACTGCATCCGACACCCGGGTGACAGCACCAATCGCCGTTTGAAGCTGCTCGGCAGAGCGGTTGAAGGCCTCGCCCAGCGCGGCGATATCCGCCTGTTCCGACAGCGTGACGCGGACCCCGAGGTCGCCCTGGCTCATTGCCTCCAGACCGCGGGCGATTTCCTGCAAGCCGCGGCGGCGCACGGTTACATCGGTCGCCACTTTCACCACCTGGAAGACGGAGCCATCCGGCCCGGAAACCGGCGCATAGGTGGCCTGGATCCAAATGGTCTCTCCGGTCTTGGTCACCCGTGGAAACTGATCGGTAAACACCCGGCCCTGCGCCAATTCCTTCCAGAACGACTTGTATTCCCCGCCGGCCGCCAACTCCGGCGCCACAAACATCGAGTGATGCCTGCCCGCGACTTCCTCCAGGCTGTAACCCAGCGCAGAGAGGAAATTGGCATTGGCCGTCAAAATGGTGCCGTCAGGTTTGAACTGGATGGTAGCCTGCGTGCGGTCGACCATACCGGCAATAATTTCTGCACTGCTGGGCTGCTCTGCAGGTTTGGCCGTCTTGGTTTTGAAAAACATTTATCTCTCCGCACGTTCCTGATTCTAAAAGGGTCGCGCAAAGCTAGCGTCAAACCGGCAGAAAATTCTTAATCCCGCAGAGCCCCTCTCAGCCCCCCCTGCAGCACCCGCCCGGCACCCGGTATTGCAACATCCCCGGCGCGTCTCCGCAACACCGCCAACTCAGCGCTGCTGAGAGCTTGAAAGGCGCTCTATCCGGCTGAAATTGGAAGTTTGGACCGCACCCGCACCTGCAGGCCCAGGCCGCCTCTTCCGGAACCGGACCTTCCGCGCTGATCCGACTGACCAAGCCAAGCTCACCACCCAATTATCAACTTTAAGGTGTATTTTTCTTGATAAAGCATACATTAGGTGTACCCTGTCTCGGCATGCCATCAGCCGGCAGTGCGGCAGTGCGGCAGTGCGGCATTGAGAAACCGGTTTCACTCCGGCTGCAACAAACCAGGGGACTGCCCGTGATATGACATATGCCAGTCAAACCGGTACTCAGCCGCCGCCTCTCTTGCGCATCCCCGCCAGCCAGAAGGCCCACTTCGCCGCTGCCCTGCTGACCGCTGCCGGGCTGCTGTTCGATTACCTGACCCCGCTGGGTGTGGCGGCAGGCCTGATTTACACCGCAGCCGTCCTTTGCACGATTTGGGCCACCAAGCCAGCCACAGCTTACACTGTTGCGGTGGCCGGATCCGCGCTGACGATTCTCGGCTACCTGCTGTTCCACCGTGCGGGGGTCACTGAATGGATAGTTGTGGCCAACAGGGGGCTGACACTTCTGACCCTGTGGATCTTCGCCTTCATGGTCTACTGGCAGAAGTCCATTCAGATTTCACTGGAGCGGAAACAGAATGAGCTGATGGCCATCCGCGACAACAGCGTCGAGGGGATGGTCACCATCGATTCGCAGGGAAAAATCCAAAGTTTCAACCGCGCCTGCCAGCAGATCTTCGGCTACAGTGCAGAGGAGGTGGCCGGCAAGAATATCAGCTTATTGATGCCAACCCCCTACCGGTCGGAACACGATGGCTACACCCGAAACGACTTCAAAACCTGGCAGCAAGAATACATTGGCGCCAGCCGCGAGTTTCAGGGACAGCGCAAGGATGGCACCACCTTCCCGCTTACCGCCTCGGTCAGCGAGATCCGGGTCGGCGGTCATCTCCTTTTCAGCGGCATTTTCCGCGACATCTCAGAACAGAAGCGCGCCGAGGCAGAACGGGAAAGATTCATCGAGGACCTGTCCCGGTCGAACCGCGACCTGGATGATTTCGCCTATGTGGCGTCCCACGATTTGCGGGCGCCCTTGCGGGTGATCGACAACGCCTCCACCTGGCTGGAGGAGGATCTGGCGGGCACCCTGGACGAGGACAGCCGAGAAAACCTGCAGCTGCTCCGCTCCCGGGTGGCACGGATGGACCGGCTGCTGGACGATCTGCTGGAATATTCCCGGATCGGGCGCAAGAGCGACCAGCGGTACCAGCAGCTGATGCTGGGTGACGCGCTGATGCAGGAGGTGCTGATGCTGGTGGACCAGCCAGAGGGCTTCACGGTCCGTATCGACCCTGCCTTCAAAAACATCCAGCTTGTGAACATGCCACTGAAACAGATTTTCGCCAATCTTATCTCCAACGCGATCAAGCACAGTGAAACCGGCACCGGCAATGTGGATGTGACCCTGCAGGATACGGACGGGCACTGGGTCTTCTCGGTCGCTGACGACGGCCCCGGTATCGCTCCAGAGTTCCATGAGAAGATCTTTATGATGTTCCAGACGCTTAAATCACGGGATCAGGTGGAGGGCAGCGGCATGGGCCTGTCCATTGTCCAGAAACATGTGCAGCAGGCAGGCGGCACGATTTCCGTTCAATCCGCCGAGGGTGAAGGGTGCGAATTCCGCTTCACCTGGCCCAAACACCAGCCCGCCGCCACAGGAGGCAACTGACATGGAACATGCAACCGGCACCCCGGCCGCCCGCAGAGAGCTGAACATCCTGCTTGTCGATGACGATGACGGCGACGCCAAGGCGGTGCGGCGCGCCTTCCGCAAGGCCAATATCGCAAATCATATCACCAGGGCCGTTGACGGCATCGACGCGCTTGACATCCTGCGCGGCACCAGCGGCAAAACCAGGCTTGCAACCCCCTATGTGGTTCTGGCCGACATCAACATGCCGCGGATGAACGGCATCGACCTGGTCGGGGCGCTGCGCCGCGACCCCGTGCTGCACAATGCGGTGGTGTTCTTCCTGACCACTTCCAGCGACCAGCAGGACATTGCGGCGGCCTACGACCTGAATGCAGCGGGCTATATCACCAAGGAAACCGCCGGGCGTGATTTCCTGCGGCTTGTCAACATGATGGACCGTTACTGGCGGATCATCGAGCTGCCAGCCCCGGAACACTAACCTGCCAGCCTCCGTGCCCGCGCCTGTTCCGGCCTGCAGCCCTATGCCAGGCCTTTCACCCAATCAAAGGCTGCGGCACAAGCCGCGTCCAGATTGTGATCCAGGCCAAAACCGGTCACGGTTTTGCGCGGCTTCAGATCGTGATCGCCATCCTCCAGCCAGCACAGGCTGATCGCATCTGACAGTGCGTACCCCTGTACGTCTGCCCGTGTGCCAAAGGGATCGCGGCTGCCCTGGCAGATCAGCGCGGGCGCCTTCAACCCCTCCAGATGCGCGGTCCGCAGGCGCTCAGGCTTGCCGGGCGGATGAAACGGGTAACCAAGGCAGAGAACTCCGCAAATGCGCCCCTCCGCATAAAGGGTGTCAGCAATCATGCTGGCCACACGGCCGCCCAGGGACTTGCCACCGATGATCAGCGGCCCCTCGCAGGCGAGACGGCTGACCGCCGCTAGGAACTCCACCTGCAGCTTCTCCGCCTTTGGCGGTGGCCGCTTCGCCCCGCCATTGCGGCGTTCGGCCATATAGCCGAATTCAAACCGCGCCACCCGCAGCCCGCGGCCTGCAAGCCCTGAAGCAATGGCTTCCATGAACGGGGTGTCCATGGCCGCCCCGGCCCCATGCGCCAGCAGAACCGTCGCGCGGTCGCCGCTGCCGCCGCTCAGAAGAAAGGGATACTCGATCAATTTCACGCTCTTGGAAAAACTTGCCTGCCACCGCTTTTAGCAGCATCGCCCGCATCGTCCATCCCTCCTGCAGTTCGGCTCTGGCCTCAACGCCGCCCGCTTGCTCAGCCGCCCGTCGCCGGGAACCCCCGCTGCAAGGCGTATCGACAATCACCCAGCGGCAGTAGCCTGTGCCGGCGGAAAGCCACCGCCATCACCTCCCCGGCCGCGCTGCGAACGGTCGAGCGTCATTCCTTCGGACCGGCCTTGCGATCGCTGCATTACAGCTCGGATGGCGTGCGTGCCCTCTCGGCAGATTTGCTTTGCAAATCGCCTGCTGGGTAACCGCACGTGGCGCTGCCGTGACGACCTTGCCCCATAGCGCTTCCACTCCGGCGTATGGATCGCACCATCAAACCGTGGGGTCGAACATCCAGGTATCGAAAAACACCTCCACCCGCAGGCCCGGTTCGGCATCGGACAGCTTCAATTCGGCCCCGTGCAGACCGGCGACTGCCGCCACCAGACTGAGCCCCAAACCGCTGCCCGGTGTCGTCCGGCTCCGCTCCAGCCGGTAGAGGCGGCGCAGCACCTTGCCGCGCTCTTCTTCTGGGATCCCGGGGCCGTGGTCCCGCACGGACAGAACAGTTGACGCCCCCTCCTGCCGCAGCGACAGGCGGATGGCGGAGCCTTGCGGAGTATGGCGCAGCGCATTCTCGATCAGGTTGGCCAGCAGCTGACCCAGAAGTGCACGGTCGCCGGAAATGGTGGCGGGTTCCTCCGGCAGGCTGAGGCTGAGGCTGCGGCCCTGCTCCTCTGCCGCCGGCTCGTAAATCTCCGCAAAGGTTGCCGCCAGCTCGCACAGATCCACCGTCTCGAACCGCGCACGCGGCGCGCCACCCTCCAGCTGGGCGATCTGCAGCAGCGCCTGGAATGTGCTGGTGATGCCGCGGGCTTCCTCCAGCGCCGTGTCCACCAGCGCCAGGGCCTCTTCCGGCAGGTCCGGAGTGTCCTGCAGGCGCTGAAGCTGCACCGCCAGCCGCTGGATCGGGGTTTTCAGATCATGGGCGATATCCGCCGACACCTGCCGCAGCGCCTCGGTGGACTGCTGCTGCGCTTCCGCCATGCGGTTCACGCTGCGGCCGATGCGGGCAATATCGCCCTGACGGCCAGGCATCTGCGGCACCCGGGCACCCAGATCACCGGAGGTCAGCGCCGACAGCGTGGCTTCAATCCCCGCCAGCGACCGGGCAAAACGCCGCGCCAGCAGCACCCCGCCCAGCACCGCGGCGGCAATGGCCGGAAGCAGGCTGAACAGCACCACCCTCAGATAGGTCTGGCGCAGCTCATCCAGCGGCCTAGCGCTTTGCGCAACCGTCAGCAGGCCGCCATGAATATAGGCGCTGAGCGAAATGAAGCGGCCCGCGATCTCCACTGGCGCCGGGCCCAGCGCCACCACCCGGAATCCCTCTTGCTGCTGCATGATGGCAGCATTGCCAGCCACGATCCGCCCGCCGGGCCACCGGTAGCTGAGCAGGCGGCGCTGCGGGTCTGTCTCGGCCGTCTCGGCATTGACCAGCGCCGCCAGCGCCGAGGCAGAGGGCGTCGCGCGGAACCCCGCCATGTCCTGCATCAGGCTTTCCCGGATGGCCCGGTCCTGTGTGCCGTGCGCCACATAATAGGTAACCCCGAGACTCAGCGCGCTGGCGATGACAAACAGCAGCGACAGCCACAGCGACTGCCGCACCGGCGAGGAGCGCAGCAGTACGCGCGCACGGCTCATGGCATCAACCGGCAATACGGTACCCCGCGCCGCGCACGGTTTCGATCAGGCCGCTGCCGAAGGGCCGGTCCACTTTGGACCGCAACCGCGAGATATGGGTTTCGACCACGTTGGTCTGCGGGTCGAAACTGATGTCCCAGACCGCTTCCAGCAGCATGGTCCGGGTCTGCACCCGCCCCTTGCGGCGCAACATGTGCTCCAGCAGGCGGAACTCGCGCGGCAGCAACTCGATCTCCTGGCCCGCACGGGTGACCCTGCGGCGGACCAGATCCATCTCCAGATCCCCCGCCCGCAGCACGGTCTCCTGCTTCTGCAGCCCCGGACGGCGGGCCAGCGCCGCCACCCGTGCCGCCAGCTCGCCAAAGGCAAAGGGCTTGACCAGGTAGTCATCCGCCCCCGCCTCCAGCCCCTCGATGCGGTCATCCACACCGCTCAGCGCTGTCAGCATGATGGCAGGTGTCCGCACCCCGGCACCGCGCAGGGTCTTGATCAGGCTCAGCCCGTCCAGCGACGGCAGCATCCGGTCGATGATCAGCACATCGTAATCCGCCGCGGTTGCCTGCAGCAGCCCCTCGCGGCCATCGGTGACCAGATCCGCGGTATGCCCCTCCTCGCGCAGGCCGGCGGCCACATAGGGACCGGTCGTGGCATCGTCTTCTATCACCAGGATCTTCAAGCCATTCCCCGCTTTGCTGCGCCTTCCGGTTCTTACACCGGATCCGGTTTCAGCACACATTACAGATCTGTATAGAATGCGTCAGGCGATTGAAATGAGGGCCTGCCATCTGCCTTGCATCCCTAGTGAAACAAGGAAACGAAGATGCCCCAGACCAAAGCTCCCAAACGGTTCACCTTTGCCCTGACCGCCGCCGCCTCAGCAGCCGCAATAATGGCTCTGGCGCCCGCCCCCGCCCTGGCCGTGCCTGCGGGCGGCTATGCCGATCTGGTCGAAACCATTTCCCCGGCCGTCGTCTTTGTCGAGGTCACCGCCAAGGCAGAACCCGCCGCGGACCGGCAGGGAATGCCCAATGACAAGTTCATGGAAGAATTCATGCGCCGCTTTGGCGGCCGCGCGCCGGACTTCGGCAACAGCCGCCCGGTCAAGGGCGCAGGCTCCGGTTTCGTGATCTCTGAGGGCGGTCTGATCGTCACCAACCACCATGTGATCGACAATGCCCAAACCGTGACCGTAACCCTCTCCGACGGCAGCAAGCATGATGCCGAGGTGATTGGCGCCGACCCGCTGACCGACATCGCATTGCTGAAGGTCGAGACGGATGCGCCGCTGACCGCGGTGGAATTCGGTGCCTCCGATGAATTGCGCGTCGGGGACGAGGTGCTCGCCATGGGCAGCCCCTTCGGCCTTGCGGGCACCGTGACCTCCGGCATCGTCTCGGCCACCTCGCGCAACATCAACTCAGGCCCGTTTGACGACTTCATCCAGACCGATGCAGCCATAAACAAGGGCAACTCCGGCGGCCCGCTGTTCAATGCCGAAGGCGAGGTCGTCGGCGTCAACACGATGATCTACTCGCCGGGCGGCGGCTCCGTCGGCATCGGCTTTGCAGTGCCGTCCGATATGGCTCAGAAGATCGTTGCCGACCTCGAAGACGACGGTGAGATCACCCGCGGCTGGCTCGGTGTGCAGATCAAGCCGCTCTCTGAGGATGCCGCCAATGTGCTGGGCCGCGAGGCCGGCAAGGGCGTGGTGATCGAAGGCGTCGAGACCGGCAGCCCGGCGGCAGAGGCAGGGCTGAAACCCGGCGACGTGGTGCTGCGGTTCGGCACGGTGGAGATCCATGAACTGCGCGACCTGACGGCCGCAGTGGCCGTGAACGCCCCGGGCAAGGAAGCCCAGATCGAGGTCCTGCGCAAGGGCAAGGAAGTAACCCTGGACGTGACCCTGGGCGACCGGTCCAGCCAGGACGCCTGACTCTAAGGCCCATTCCCTGCCTGGGAAACAGGCAGGGAAACCATCCGGCGATGGCCGTGGTGGAACCGGAGTGTCCGGCTGAAAAGGAACATCCGCAAGCAACAGAAAACATGGCGACCGAGGCTGCAAAAACTATTTCTAGTTCATTGCAGCCGCACTCTGTGAATAAGATGCTGTTAGTGCATGGAGAAAGGGAAGACCGTTGTACAGGATCCGCCTGTTTGCCATCCGCCATTCGCGCAGCTTTGAATGGATCTACAAACGCTTGGAACGCGCCATGATCGCGCTGGACCCGCTTCTTGGAAAGATCGGCTATGACCGGGTTGAGCGCCCGGTCGCCTTTGTCGAAAAATGCGTCAAGACCGTGCTGTTCGATTGCAAGATGTGCGGGCAGTGCGTGCTGTCGTCAACCGGCATGTCCTGCCCGATGAACTGCCCCAAACAGCTGCGTAACGGCCCCTGCGGCGGCGTCAGGCCAGGCGGTTTCTGCGAGGTCAAGCCGGACATGAAATGCGTTTGGGCGCTGGCCTGGGACGGGGCGTCGCGGATGAAAGGCGGCGCGCAGATTCACACTGTTCTGCCGCCGGTCGAACGCAACCTCGAAGGATCATCATCCTGGCTGCGGGTCAGCCGCGAAAAAGCTGCGCATCTGCGGAAAGCCCGGGAAAAACGCCGCACCGCCATTGCGGATGCCTTCCCCGATGCCCGTAAGAACGAACCCTCCGCCGCGCCGCTGGCAGAGGAGCCCGCGCAGGCCGTGAAAGGCAGCAAGTGATGGATCATACGATGTCCCAGCCCTATTCCGCGCCGCCCGAGGGCCATGTCTCCCACAGCCGGCTGGAACGGGTGCTGCGCTCCGGCCGCTTTGCCATCACTGCTGAGCTGAACCCGCCGGACAGCGCCGACCCCGCGGATGTCTATGAGGCCGCACGCCCGCTGGGCGAGGTCGCCGACGCAATCAATGCCACTGATGCCTCGGGCGCGAACTGCCACATGTCCTCGATCGGCATCAGTGCGCTGCTGACCCGGGCGGGCTATTCGCCGGTGTACCAGATCTCCTGCCGAGACCGGAACCGCATCGCCATTCAGGGCGACGTTCTGGGCGCCGCAGCCATGGGCGTCAGCAACGTTCTGTGCCTGACCGGGGATGGCGTCGGCGTGGGTGATCAGCCGGGCGCGAAACCGGTCTTCGATTTCGATTCCCTGTCGCTGCTGCGCACCATCAAGACAATGCGGGATGAGCGCAAATTTCTGTCCGGACGCACGATCAAGAACCCGCCCCAGCTGTTTCTGGGGGCGGCTGAGAACCCCTGCATCCCGCCATATGACTGGCGCCCGGAACGGCTGGCCAAGAAAGTGGAGGCCGGCGCCGAATACATCCAGACCAACTACATCTACGACGTGCCTCTGTTCGAGAAATTCATGGCCCGGGTGCGGGACCTGGGACTGGACAAGAAGGTTTACATCCTGGCAGGCGTCGGCCCGCTGGCGTCGGCGCGGGCGGCTCGGTGGATGCGCTCGAATGTGCCGGGTATCCATGTGCCCGATGCAGTCATCGACCGAATGGAGAAGGCTGAAAAACCCGGACAGGAAGGCAAGAAGATCTGCGTCGAGCTGATCCAGCAGATGCGGGAGATTGCCGGTGTTTCCGGAGTGCATGTCATGGCCTACCGGAAGGAACACGAGGTGTCCGAGATCATACGGGAATCCGGGGTCCTGGCATCCCGCAAGAGATAGCTCCGGCAACCTGCAGGCACGCATCCGCCAGTTTCCGGATACAGCAAAGGCGCCCGGCGGGCGCCTTTTTCATCAGACCGGGCAGTTGAACCCCGGAAAATTCATATACTCAGTGGGTCCAAGGGCCGCGGCGGCTGGTAGCAAAGTTTTCGCCGTAACCGCCAGCGCGGATGTTCGCCTTGCGCACTTTGGGCTCGACAACCACCGCGTCGATGCCGTGGTCCTCGGCGTATTCCACCGCCGCCTCCTTGCTCTCAAACCGCAGTTTCACCTGCGCCTGGGTGTCGGTGGAGGAGGTCCAGCCCATCAGCGGGTCCACTTCGCGGGCCGAGGCGGGCGCAAACTCCAGCACCCATTTCCGCGTCTTGGCCATGCCAGAGGTCATGGCGTTGCGTGCCGGCCGGTAAATCCGCGCTTGCATGGGCTGTCTCCCGCTTGAGTCTCAAATCCAGCGCTTTTATGCGCCGGATGCGGGCCTGCGGCAAGGTGGCATTTTGAACAGGGTTATCCTGCATTTGCAGCACCGCCACAGGCCGCCTGCGCCAGCCTCCCCAGATGCGATGGCCGCGCCGCCAGAAACGCCATCAGCCGCGCCGGATAGCCCTCCGGCGGCGCCTGCCGCACCGAAGGGCGGGCCGCAACCGCCGCCCGCCAGTCCGCCATGCGCCCCTGCGCAGGCATCAGGGCAAAATCCCCGATCGCATCAAACGTCTCGAAGTAGCGGAAGATGGTGCCCCAGACCCCGTCCACCATGTGAAAGTTTTCTCCGGCAAAGAACCGCCCCGCCACCTCCGGCGCGATCCGCTCCAGCCGTCCGCGCAGGTCTGCGGCCGCCGCGGCAAACGCATCCTCATCCGGTGCATTGTACAGTTTGCCGATGGCCGCCAGCGTGCCGGAGCCGTATTCGATCCAGGCCCGGTGCCGCGCCCGCTCCAGCGGGTCTGCGGGATGCAAGGAGCCGGGCGTGGTCTCATCCAGGTATTCCGCAATCACCTGGCTTTCGAACAGCACCCGCCCGCCGGTCTCCAGCACCGGCACCCGGCCCGTCGGCGACAGCACCCGGAACCAGTCAGGCTTGTCCGCAAGGTCGATATAGGTGCGGCGGTGCGGAATGGATTTCTCGCTCAGCACAATCACCGCCCGCTGCACATAGGGGCACAGGTGGTGGCTGATCAGATGCAGGTCGCTCATGGGATCCTCATTTAGATGCAGTTGCATTCACATCAGATAAGGGCGCTTCCTTGCATGTCAATGCACTTGCATCTAAATATCCCGCATGCAGACACCCGACCCTTTCGACATCTGGCTGCCGCTCGCCCGCGCCCACAAATCCATCCTCTCCTCGGTGGAGGCCGCGCTGAAGCAGGCGGGCCTGCCCGGGCTCGACTGGTACGACCTGCTGTGGGAGCTGGAATGCGCCGGCGATACGGGCCTGCGCCCCTTTGAGCTGCAGGAGAAGCTGCTGCTGCCGCAATACGGCGTCTCGCGGCTGGCGGACCGGCTGGCCAAGGCCGGATACCTCACCCGGCAGGAGTGCAGCGGCGATGGCCGCGGCCAGATCCTGCTGCTCACCGCCGCAGGCGCCGAGACCCGCGCGCAGATGTGGGCGGTTTACTCTGACGCCATGCAGCAGGCCGTCACCCCGCATTTCAGCCCGGGCGAGGCGCGGCGGCTGGCAGAGCTGCTGGGAAAGCTGCTGCGCCCCGCCCCTGCTGACAAAATCTGACACCATATCCCGGATTGGCCGCCAGCCCCCCCTTGCACCGGAACAAAAACAGACCAAAATCGGCCCCAGCCGCCAACGGAGTCGCCTGATGCCCTATGCCCATTCCGACAAGACCATGCCGATGATGACCCAGCGGGCGCCGCAGCAGCGGCCCAAGCTGGAGGGCGGCAAGCGGTTTGTCATGAACACCACCTTCGATCCCGCGGGCGACCAGCCCACCGCGATCGCGGAACTGTCGCAGGGCGTGCTGGAGGGCGAGCGCAACCAGGTGCTGCTGGGCGCGACCGGCACCGGCAAGACTTTCACCATGGCCAAGGTGATCGAGGAAACCCAGCGCCCGGCGATCATTCTCGCCCCCAACAAGACGCTGGCGGCGCAATTGTACGGCGAATTCAAGGGCTTCTTCCCGGAGAACTCGGTCGAATACTTCGTCTCCTTCTACGACTACTACCAGCCGGAAGCCTATGTGCCGCGCTCCGACACCTACATCGAGAAGGAATCCCAGATCAACGAGCAGATCGACCGGATGCGCCACTCGGCGACCCGCGCTTTGCTGGAACGCGACGACGTGATCATCATCGCGTCCGTCAGCTGCATCTACGGCATCGGCTCGGTTGAGACCTACTCGGCCATGACGCAGGACCTGAAGGCCGGCGGGATGTACGACCAGCGCCAGATCATGTCCGATCTGGTTGCCCAGCAATACAAACGCAACGACCAGGCCTTCCAGCGCGGCAGTTTCCGGGTCCGCGGCGACACGCTGGAAATCTTCCCCGCCCACCTGGAGGACCGCGCCTGGAAACTCTCCTTCTTCGGCGAGGAGCTGGAGGCGATCACCGAATTCGACCCGCTGACCGGTGAAAAGACCGGAACCTTCGACCAGATCCGCGTCTATGCGAACTCCCACTACGTGACGCCGAAACCGACCCTCAACCAGGCCATCATCTCCATCAAGGCCGAGCTGAAGCAGCGCCTCGACCAGCTGGTGAACGACGGCAAGCTGCTGGAAGCGCAACGCCTCGAACAGCGCACCAACTTCGATCTGGAAATGCTGGAGGCCACCGGCCACTGCAACGGCATCGAAAACTACTCCCGCTACCTCACGGGCCGCGCCCCGGGCGAGCCGCCCCCCACGCTCTTTGAATTCATCCCCGACAACGCCATCGTCTTTGCCGATGAATCCCACGTCTCAGTCCCCCAGATCGGCGGCATGTACCGCGGCGACCACCGGCGCAAGTTCACCCTGGCGGAACACGGCTTCCGCCTGCCCTCCTGCATGGACAACCGCCCGCTGAAGTTCGAGGAATGGGACGCCATGCGCCCGCAGTCGGTCTTCGTCTCCGCCACCCCCGCAGGCTGGGAACTGGACCAGTCCGGCGGCGTCTTCACCGAACAGGTGATCCGCCCCACCGGCCTCCTGGACCCGGAGGTCGAAATCCGCCCCGTCGGCATGCAGGTGGACGACCTCCTCGACGAAATCCGCAAAGTCACCGCCAACGGCTTCCGCACCCTGGTCACCACGCTGACCAAACGCATGGCCGAGGACCTGACGGAATACCTGCACGAACAGGGCATCAAGGTCCGCTACATGCACTCCGACATCGACACGCTGGAGCGGATCGAGATCCTGCGCGACCTGCGCCTCGGCGCCTTCGACGTGCTCATCGGCATCAACCTCCTGCGCGAAGGCCTCGACATCCCCGAATGCGGCCTTGTCGCCATTCTGGACGCCGACAAGGAGGGCTTCCTGCGCTCCGAGACCTCGCTGATCCAGACCATCGGCCGCGCCGCCCGCAACGCCGACGGCCGCGTCATCATGTATGCCGACAAGATCACCGGCTCGATGGAGCGCGCCATCGGCGAAACCAACCGCCGCCGCGAAAAGCAGATCGCCTACAACCTCGAACACGGCATCACACCCGAGACGGTCAAGAAAAACGTCGAGGATGTTCTGGCCGGCCTCTACGAGGGCGATGTGGACATGAACCGCGTCACCGCCCAGATCGGCAAGCCGATGCACGGCGCCAACCTGGAGGCGCATCTGTCGGGCCTGCGCGACGAGATGCGCAAGGCGGCGGAGAACCTGGAGTTCGAAGAAGCCGCACGGCTCCGCGACGAGATCAAACGGCTGGAGGCGGTCGACCTCGCCATCTCCGACGACCCGCTGGCGCGGCAATCGGCGGTGGAGGCGGCGTCGGAAGCCGCCGTCAAATCGCGGGGGCGGTCCACGGCAGGGAAGGCAGGGACGCGGGCCTACAGGGGGAAATCGCAGAAGAAGTTTTCTTCGTAGTCAATAACTTGGTCAATACTTTTTGATCTCCAAGGAGGTTGTAGTTGGTCAAAATAAAGCACTCTGAAGCACGTCAAATCGATGAATTCTTCAACATGCAAGACGGGTATCCGCTCGACTTTTCCAACAAGACTCTTGCTGAGTTTTTTGAGGATGAAATCGGTGAAAACCTTTACGACGACAAGTTCTCCTTCAAAGGCACTTCAAAAGCCAACCGAATAAGAGCTTTCCTTGAATTCTCATCTGCCAGGCAAGCCGCACGACTTTTGAAAGCTCTATGGAAGCATAGAAATACCGAGAGAAATGCGGAGCTCCATCGTCGCTCTGAACTTGTAGCTGGTGGATTTGAAGATGTAGAATCTCTGGAAATCTACTGCTTGCAGTTTGCATCTGAAGACAAAGAGTTCGACGAACTTATTTCAGCTATTGAGCAGAGAGGGCAAACTGAAGTTATTGATGCCACAACAGTTCTTGCAAGCTCCTTTGATTTTGACACGGTTATGGACGAAATCGAACGCGCCCGGACGTTCATCGAAGATGACCCTGAAGACGCAATCACCGCAGCTTCATCGCTTATTGAAAGCGTCTGCCGATCAATCTTGGTAGAGTTACAACTACCTCTTCCAAAAGATCTTTCTATAAAGCCCTTGTATAAGGCAGTGCGTGATCCTCTCGGGCTATCTCCAGAGAACCCCGATGTAGACCCTTTAATTGCGGAGGATGTTCGCACAATTCTCGCAGGCTTAACAAATACTATTGGCGGGATTGGTTCTCTTCGAACTCATGGCGGTGATGCTCATGGTAGAGAGCGAGGGAAAAGGCGAGTGGACGCTAGAATTGCGCGCCTTGCAGTAAATTCTGCCTGTGCTTTGACTCTCTTTTTAATAGAAATCTGGGCTCGCAAATACCCTAACCGTACTCTCGTGAATACTAGTAAGTAGGTCCACAGCGCCCGATCCCGAGGGTGGGCGTTTGCGCCCGCCGTCATGCCAAAGGCGTGCCACCCATAGTCGGCGCACGTTTAGTGCGGCGGTGGCGGGTCGGGCGCGATGCACGGCAAAGCCGTGCAAGGTCTCCGCAAAATCATCGAAAACCCATTAACTATTTGCTAATAAACAAGGTTTCGCAGCGAAACCCCTTTTCATTCACACCCCGCCGCAGCCGGCGCCTGCGCGCTGCTGACTGCCGGAAAGGCAAGCTGAAGCAGGCTGAAAAAACATCCTTCGGACCCGCTGCGCCGCATATATGCACAAACAACGCATCCTCTTGAAAAACAGCGTGTTTTTTGCTATATTCCAGCCAGCACCCAACGCCCCGGCGGGCGGGCGGTGCACCCGGCCCGCTCCGGGCCGGGAATTGCTGCAGACACCTGAAACGGGAGGATGTGCAATGACTGATCTCTGGAAAAAAATGACCGGCGACTGGCAGGACAGCGTCAACGTGCTGCTTGGCCTGTGGCTGGTGCTGTCGCCCTGGATCCTGCAATTCCAGGACAGCCGCCTGGCAACCGCCAATGCGGTGATCATTGGTGCTGTGATCGCGGTGATGTCGCTGGCCGCGGTGGTCAGCTTCCGCAACTGGGAGGAATGGGCCGGCATGGCGGTCGGCGCCTGGCTGGTGGTCTCGCCCTGGGTGCTCGGCCTGACCGCGCTGACCCTGGCGACCTGGAACTTCGTGATCGTCGGCGCGCTGGTCTTCGCCATGGCCGGCTGGTCGCTCTACGAGCACGACGCTCATCACCCGGCCTGATGCCGCATCCGGGCTCAGCGGGCAGCCCGGCCCGCTGAGCCGCCGCCTTCCGGGCAAGGCTTGCCCGACTCACCCCTTCGGGCGCAGACTGTCAGGCACCAGAAACCTGCGCGCGCCCCGGCTTGCCGCTTGCTGCGCCCAGGGCTGATGCCGCCGCCAGATCAGTGAGCCAGGATGCTCCCGCGGCGCCCAGGACCTGAGCCACGCGCCGCCGGGCCCCGCGCCCCAGACAGGAGGACCCTTCGATGATTGCCTCACGCCTGAAACATCATCTGGAGGCACAGGGCTTGCCCTTCGCCACCGTCCGTCACCCCTATACCGCCACCGCATCCGAATGCGCAGAAGCCGCGCATGTGCCGGGCGGCCACCTGGCCAAATCGGTGCTGATTCACATGGAGGAAGGCCCCTTCCTGGCGGTGATCCCCTCCGACCAGAAGGTCGATCTGCACAAGCTGCAATCAATGGTTGACCGCCGCCTCGGGCTGGCGCCGGAGATTGAGCTGGACCAGGTCTTTGACGACTGCGATCCCGGCGCGGCGCCCTGCGTCGGCGCGGCCTATATGGTGCCCACGGTGATCGACGACAGCCTGCGCGGGCTCGACAAGGTCTGGTTCGAGGCCGGCGATCACAAGACGCTGGTCGAGATGAAGGGTTCCGATTTCGACACCCTGATGAAGGACGCCAAACACGGCTCCTTCTGCACCATGCACTGATGCCTGCGGCCAGCCGCCCCAATGCTGCCGGGGCGGCGCCACCGGCGGTCAGAAGTCGAACAGATCTTCCAGGAAATTCTTCTTTTTCTTCTTGTAGTATTTCTTCTCGTGGCGCGGCTCATGATCGCGGCCGCGGTCCTCATAGCGCTGCGGCTGCGGCGCCGGCTGCACCGGCTGTGCCGACCGTTCGATGATCTTGTCCAATTCCCCCCGGTCCAGCCACACCCCGCGGCAGCGCGGGCAATAGTCGATCTCGACGCCGGCGCGGTCGGACATGACAAGTTCGGTTCCGTCAATCGGGCACTGCATTCGCTTCTCCTTGCACAACTTCTGCAGTTGACGTGGGAACCGCCCCCGCGCTCTGCAAGGCAAAGCCAGTGCAAAAACGCGCAATTTGCGGGTTTCCGCCCGTTTCCAGACAGCTGACCCATGGTAAGCTGCCTGCAAACCACGGAGGCTTACATGAGCAGCAAGACCATCCTCGCCGGGCTTCTGGCCCTGATCCTATCCTGTGCATCCGCTTATGCCGGCGAAGGCGGCGGCGGCGGCGGCGGCCGGGACGGGATGGACTCCGGCGGCGGCCAGCGCAGCGGCCTCAGCTCCAGGGCCACCAAGGCGGTTGTGACCACCCTGACCCGCGGCTTCGACCGCTGCGGCACCCTGCCTCAGGTCTACAGGTTCGACTGTTTCCGCCACACCTACAAGCTGGCAGCGCAGAAACTGGACGGCAACCAGGCCTATGCCGAGGCCTACAAGGCGCTGGTGCTGGTCGAGGAAACCCTGACGCGGTCCGTCAAGCAGAACCTGGACCCGGCCCAGCCCCCCAAGCGCAAGGGGCTGAACCTGTACCGCGCGGTGAAGCCGGCGGCGGTGCCGCAGATCAAGCGGCAGGCGGAATCGGCGATGAAACAGGCCGAGACCATCCTGCTGCGCTCGCCGGCGAACAAGCAGGTGCATTACGCCCGCATCGCCGAGGCAGTGAATTCCAACAAGGTTCTCTTGCGCTCCGCCCTGCTGCCCGGCGGCATGATCCGGCTGGCCTGGAGCCTGCTTAAAACCGCGGTTCCGGCCTAGGCCGCGGTCCGCCCCTCAGCGCACCACATGCACGGCGCAGGCTGCGTGGCGCACCACGTGGCCTGAGGTCGACCCCCAGATCAGGTCCTGCATCGACGGCCGGTGCGAGGCGAGGATGATAAGATCCGGCTGATTCTGCTCTGCCCAGTCCAGGATGGTGCGGCCGGAATGGCCCTCCACCAGCACGCCTTCGGCATCGGGCAGGGTCTTGGCCAGCCCGTCCAGCTCCGCCTGCAGCGCCATGCGGGTATCCTCCATAAAATCCGCCGGGATATAGGAAATCGCATAGGCCGGCACCTGTTCGATCACGTGCAGCAGCGTCACCTTGGCGTTCGGCGCGGACAACAGCCGCGCCACTTTGAGCGGCCCGGTGGAGTCGCGTTCGGGGTCGAATGAGACCGGCACCAGAATATTATGATACATGGCAGTTCTCCTTTCTAAACCAGTCTACACCCTTTTGCCGCCTGGTGCGTTGACCGGGATCATCTGCAGCGTGCAAGCCGCGGTGTGGCGGCGCTTGTCTTGTGCCAAACGCCGCCGCCCGCCCATGGTTCCGGATGCGGACCCTGCCCCGGCGGCGCCGATGCGGTGACGATCCCGTTGCGCTTCCGGGAGCCGGTCAAGGTGCACTGCGCGCGCATCGCCGCGGTAGCGGATCCGGCCAAGGTCATCTTCCGCTGCAGGCTGACGGCCTTGCGCCAGTTCATCTGAGAAAACGGGGTCTCAGGCCCCGAACACTTCCGCGACGTCATACATCACCGGCTCGAAGCTGCGGCACAGCTCGTTGATCTTGCGGTTGCGCTCGCGCATCTCCGGGCTGCGCAGCATCGCCATGAAATCCTCGCGGCGGCGCCATTGCGAATAATTGGCGATCCGGGTCTGGGCGTCGTTCACATGCAGGCCGGCCGAGATGAAACCCGGCTGCTTGGAGATGAACTCTGAATAGGCGTCCTCAAGCGCTTCCAAAAGATCCTGGCATGTCCCCGGCGTCATCTCGAATGTGGTGATAACGGTCTGGATGTCCGCGGTTTTTGCTATTTTCGGCATTGGCTCCTCCGTTGACGTGACCCCAGCCTACGCCCGTTCACGCGGAAAGCGCACGATATTTTTTACGGAACGCCTGCTGGTGGTTTGCAGCATGGTTAACACAACCTTAACCATAAAGCCGAACCCTGAAGCTCTCGCAACGAGGTTTCGGGATGAGACCTGCCTTTGCCGCCTGTCTTGCCGTGCTGCTGGCCCCGCCGGCGGATGGCGGCGCTTGGCTTGAGACACCGGGCCGGGGCTTTGCCACGGCCAGCGCCAGCTACCGCCGGACCGCCAGCGGTGCGCAGCATGAGCTGAGCTATTACGGCGCCTACGGCATCACGCCCAAGCTGACGCTGGGGGTGGATTTGAACCAGACCGGCGATCTGTCCGGCCATGCGCTGGTCTTTGCCCGGATGCCGCTGCACCAGGGCGCGCGCTACCGGCTGGCGGCAGAGGCCGCCTTTGGCGGCAATCACGACCGCGGGGTGTGGATGATGATGCAGCGCACCACCCTGTCTTATGGCCGCGGCTTCGGCACCGGCACCGCCAGCGGCTGGCTGGCCATCGATGCCGCCTATGAGTTGCGCAACAGCGGGTTGGCGGCAGTCTGGAAACTGGACGCCACCATTGGCCTGAACCGCCCCGGCAAACCCGCGCCGATGCTGCAGATCGAGACTTCCAAGCTGGATGGCGGGACGTTCTCCTATACGCTGACGCCGTCGCTGCGCTATCCGCTGCGCTCCGGGCGCGAGCTGATCCTGGGGCTGGAGCACCGCTCCGCGGGCGAGGGCAGCCTTGGCCTGAAGCTGGGGCTGTGGCAGAAATTCTGAACCCCCTGACCCGGGCAGGAAGCCACAGACAGGAAGCGCGCCATGGCCGATGTGATCCGCCCCACCGATGACGAAGCCCGCAGGCTGGCCCGCGGCCTGATGGAAACCGCGCGCTCTGCCGCGCTTGGCGTGCTGCTGGAAGGCGGCCAGCCGCTGGTGACGCGGGTGGCCTTCGGGCTGGACCTGCATGGGCATCCCATCAGCCTGGTCTCGGACCTGGCGCAGCACACGCAGGCGCTGCGCCAGCATACCGCCTGTTCGCTGCTGGTGGGGGAACCAGGCATCAAGGGCGATGCGCTGACCCATCCGCGCCTCAGCCTGCTGGCAGAGGCGGACTTTGTGCCGCATGAAAGCCCGGACCATGATGCCCTTGCCAAGGCCTATCTGCGCCATCAGCCCAAGGCCAAACTGTATCTGCAGTTTGCCGATTTCGGCTTTATCCGCTTCACCGTCACGGCGGCGCATCTGAACGGCGGCTTCGGCAAGGCGTTCCGCCTTGCCGCCGCTGATCTGCTGCCAGGGGATTAGGGGCACCGCGTCAGGACCCGCTGTCCATCCGCATCACCACCTGCACCTCACCCTTGACCGCCTCCGGCCAGTGCAGGCTGACATCTTCGCTGTTCGCACCCTGCGAGACCTCTGCATAGGGGGTGATGTAGCGGGTGCTGTTGCCGCTGGTCTGCAGCGCCCCATGCGGCACCACGCTGTCGACAAAGCGCGCGTGCCCCTGGAACGGCAGCTCGCCGCCGGCGGCAACGGTCCAGCTGGCGGACGCCGAGGCCTGATCATGCACCCGCCGCAGCGGGTTGGCCGACTGGATCAAGACGTTGTGGTACATGTTGCCGCTGAAATCGACGTGTTTGGAGCGGCTGAAATCCAGATCGGCAAAGCTGGTATCGACCCGTTCCGCCCGGTCGATGGTGCCATTGAGGGAGCGGAACTTGTTGCCGGTCACGGAGACCCCGTTCAGGAAGTTGCCGCTGCCGTAGGGTTTGATGACGATGTAGCTGAACCACGGCGCGACGTCTCCGGACAGGAACACATTAGCGGTGATGGACAGGGCGCTGAAGGAAAAGCCGCCGGTGTAGTCCGGCGCGGTATCGCGCTCGTTGGTCCATTCGATGAAGCAGTTGTCGATGTAGTTGTCCGACACGGTGGAGGTGCAGTTGTTGAAGGTCAGCACCAGCCCCGCGGTGCGCACCCCGTTTGCAACGCTGTCGCCCTGAAAAAAGTGGTTGCCGGCCACCGTGTTGTAGCTGCCGCCCAGAACCGCGAAATGGCGGAACCGCGTGGCGCGGTTGCCGCGCAGCTTGGCGTCGTTGGCATTGACGTTGAAGCCGATGCTGACACGGTCCGGCACATCCAGCGCGTCCTCATTAGACAGGAACTGGCAATTGTCGATCAGAACACCCTGGCAGCCGGTGCCGATGGAGGTGATGCCCCGGTCCTTGGGGCGGGAGATAAAGCAGCTATCAAAAGTGTTCACCGAACCCGACGGCGCCAGGCGCACAGCGCTGCAGCGGCCGTTGCACTGGAACTCGATATCCTGCAGCCCGAATTTGCTGAGCGCGCTGAAGCCGCTGAAATCCACCAGGTACTTGAAGTCGCGGAAGGTGAAAGTCTGGGTGCCCTCGGCATCGAAAAGCGCGGCGCTGAGGGTGAGCTCTCCGGCGCCGGTGTTCTTGGACCTGACATAGACCTCGCGGCCCACGCCTGCGCCCTCGACCAAAGAGCCGACGGCGATGTTGGCGATATTGGCGACATTGGTCAGCTTCTTGGAATCCGACGCGCTGTAGGACGCCTGCGAGGTCACAACATCCGTGTCCCAGGCGGCGCTGTCGGCGGCCTCCAGCTGGCCGTTGCGGATGATCCGGCGGGTGGCGTAGGAGGATTTGTTCGGCACCGCCGCGGCCATGTCGATGGGGCCGGTGACGGTGATCTTGCGGCCCATCAGGTCGAGCGATTCATGGTCGGAGTTGTTGATCAGCGCCTGAAATGCCTTCTTGAAGCCCAGCTCCTCATCCCCGAAGGCGGCAGCATAGGCGGGGAAGTTGTAGGTCTTGGTCAGCAGAAGCATGGCGCTGTCCGGCATCTCGACAGTGCCTTCGAACACCGCCTCGTGGTTCAGCGACACGGTGCTGGCGAGGTAGTACTCGCCCGCAGGCACCAGGATGCGGCGGCCGTCTGCAGCGGCATCTGCGGCCTCAAACGCCGCCGTGCAGTCAAAGCTGCCGTTGCCCACCGCGCCGTAATCGGTGACATCCACCACGCTCAGCATGTCGCGCAGGAAGGCGCTGGTGATGTCGGTAATCTCAATATCATCAATCCGCACCACGCCGCCGTTGGCGCCAGTGAGGTCGAGGCCGAAATGGCCGTAAGCCGCATTACGGCCCCACGGCATATCCACGCCGCCGCGGCTGCCGCTGCCGACGATGCCGGCCACTTCCACCACATCGCCATAGGTGCTGAGCGCCACCTGCGGCGCAAATTCGGTGACCCCGCTGATGTGGCTGCCGCCCGATGCTGCCGCCCAGCCGGCAATGCGGACCGAGGGCAGCGCGCCGCTGACGGCCTTGATGCGAATCCTGATCTGCAGATAGCAGCCCGGTTGCAGCGGCGTCTGGCCCATGAAGCGCAGCTTCTGGGTGTTCTCGGTCTTCTGCATCTCCAGGCAGCCGCCGAAATCGGCGTCCGCCGCCACAAAGACCGCATTGGCGGCGCCGTCATAGGTGTCTGAGCCCGGGGTGCCGTCGCCGCTGGACCAGACATCTAGGCCGTCCGCAAAGGCGGGGGGCATCAGCTGCAGACCGTCGGTGATTGCCTTGTTCATGGAAGCTTCCTTTCCTGCTGCGCATCTCGCGTTCGGGGAAAAGGAAGTACAGAAAGGGCGTTAATTTCCGCCCATCGGTGCGTACGCTGCCCTGGGCTCAGACGCTGTCAGCCTGCCCTTTCAGTAGGTGCACCGCGTTGATTTTCCAGCCGCTTTCCAGCTTAACCATCTGGTAATCCAACAGGTGCACGGCGCCGCTTTGGTCGGTGATCATCACCCGCTGCCACAGGCTGCCCGCCACTTCGCGCAGATCCAGATAGCGCACTTCTGCCGGGCGCCAGACCATCGGGTAGCCCTGCTGCACCATCCCGGCAAAGCGGTCCGGAGTGCGGAAGATGCGGCGGATTGACGGCGAGGCGTAGGAGAAAGCGGTCTCGGCGTCGTTGTTCAGAAAGGCCTCAAACTGAGAGCCGATCACGGCTGTGACCGGCTCTCTTTGCGCAAAGGCCGGAAAGGTCAGAAGAAAAACACTTACCCCCGCAAACAGAACACTGCGCATCTGTCCCTCCCGGTCCGTCTCCATAAGTTAGGACAGAGTGACGCCGCGTCAAAAATATTTTTGCGATCTGGTAATTTTATTGCATGGGGCAAGAACGCAGGCCGATGTGCGCAGCATGGCTGAAACGAAAAAGGGCACGGCAATCCGCGCCCTTTCTGATTGCGTTGCGTGCAGGCTTACGCCAGCTCGCCCGCCAGCGCCATTTCGATCAGGGCGATGGTGTCCTCGACGCCGTAAAGCGCGATGAAGCCGCCGAAGCGGGGGCCCTGGGAGGCGCCCAGCAGCACCTCGTAGATCGCTGAGAACCAGGCGCGCAGCGGCTCGAAGCCATGGATCTTGCCGATGGCGAAGACCACCGATTGCAGGAATTCCTCATCCGCGAAATCCGCCGCGGGCAGCGGATCGTCATTGCCTGCGATCTCGTTTTTCTTGGCAATCGCGGCCAGGGCGGCGTCCGCCGATTTCAGCGCGTCCGCCAGATCCTGCAGCGCCGCGCGCTCCTGATCGGTGGGCAGGCGGAATTCCTTCGCGGGCTTCACGAAGTCATTGAAATAGGCCACCGCAAAGCCCGCCGCCTGATCCATGCCGGGATGGGTGTCCGGCGTGGCGTTGGGGGCGTATTTGTTGATGAAGCCCCACATGGTTTCCTTGTCCTCGGCGCTGGAGGCGGAGGCGAGGTTCAGCAGCATCGAGAACGGCACCACCATGTCCGACTGCGGAACATCGCCGCCGTGGATGTGCCACACTGGGTTGTTCAGCTGCGCCTTCAGGTCCTGCCCGTGGTAGGCGCGCAGCTGCTGGTGGTATTCGTCCACCGCCTTGGGGATCACGTCGAAATGCATCCGCTTGGCGGTCTTGGGCTTCTGGTACATGAAGTACGCCAGGCTCTCGGTCGAAGCGTAAGTCAGCCATTCGTCGATCGACACGCCGTTGCCGGAGGATTTGGAGATCTTCTGGCCGTTTTCATCGAGGAACAGCTCATAGGTGAAATGCTCCGGCGCGCGCTGGCCCAGCACCCGGCAGATGCCGTCGTAGATCGGTGTGTTGGTGGAATGGTCCTTGCCGTACATCTCGAAGTCGACTTCCAGAGCCGCCCAGCGGGCGCCGAAGTCCGGCTTCCACTGCAGCTTCACGTTGCCGCCGGTCACGGGCAGGGTCCATTCCTTGCCGTCCTCGTCATCGAAGGTGACGGTGTAGGTCTCGGCGCAGACCTTCTTCATCGGCACATACAGAACGCGGCCGGTTTCCGGGTGGATCGGCAGGAAGATCGAATAGGTCTGGCGGCGCTCCTCGCGCAGGGACTTCAGCATGATCTCCATGATGTCGTCGTATTTCTCGACGGCGCGCTTCAGGATCTCGTCGAACTGGCCGGAGCCGTAGAATTCGGTGGCCGAGTAGAACTCATACTCGAACCCGAAGGTATCCAAGAACCGGCGCAGCATGGCGTTGTTGTGGTGGCCAAAGCTCTCATGGGTGCCGAACGGATCCGGCACCGACGTAAGCGGCTTTTGCAGATGCTCGGCCAGCGCCTCCTGATTGGGGACGTTGCCGGGCACCTTGCGCATGCCGTCCAGATCGTCCGAGAAGCAGATCAGCTTGGCGGGGATGTCCGAGATGGTCTCGAACGCCTTCTTGATCATGGTGGTGCGGGCGACCTCGCCGAAGGTGCCGATGTGCGGCAGGCCGGAGGGGCCATAGCCGGTTTCGAACAGCACATAGCCCTTCTCCGGCGCGCCCTTGGCATAACGTTTGAGAACCCGGCGGGCTTCTTCAAACGGCCAGGCTTTGCTCTTCAGAGCTTCTTCGCGCACATCAGACATTTGTGTTCTCCATCGGCGGCAGTTCTGTCAGCTATCGGGGTGCCGCGTGATCATCCCGGATGCCCCATGCATCCGGCCATTCCCTCTATTGTGCCTGTGCAGCATGAGTCAATGATCACCGGCCCCGGCGGCGTTTGCTAGGTTGCCTTTTCGGCGATCCAGGCCAGAATGTCCCGCACATCGCGCCCCGCCGCCAGCCCGTCCCGGGCAGAGGCGAAGTAGCCGCGCGCGGAGCTGGCGCTTGGCCCCTGCAGCCTCACCAGCGCGCCGGTGTCCAGAAAGCTGTCGAGCACCCCGCCCCAGGCCAGGCACACCCCCTGCCCGGCCAGCGCAGCGTTGACCAGCATCGCATAGGAGTTGAAGTCGAGCGCGCGGGCGCCGGGCGGCATTGCCAAGCCCGCCTCCTGAAACCAGCTGGGCCAGTCATGCCACTGGCTGCGGGCGGCCTCCATCGTCAACAGGGTCATGCGGGCAAAATCATGCTGGTCCGCGGCCATCCCCAGGCGCGCCAGATACAACGGGCTGGCCACCGGAAAAACCTCGTCCCCCAGCAGCCGCAGCTCCTGCCCGGCGCCTGTTTCCGGCAGCCCGAAACGGATCAGCAGATCGCCGGGGCGGATCGCCTCTCCATACTCCTGGCTCAGGATACGGATGGTCACCCCGGGAAAGGCATCCTCCAGCGCGCCCAGCCGCGGGATCAGCCAGAAGGCGACAAAGCCGGCCGGGGCCGAGACCGTCACCACCCGCCCCTGTGCGCTTTGCCGCAGGCGGGCCACGGAGGCCTCTATCTGCCCGAAGCCGCTGTGCAGGGCCTGCAGAAGATCCTTGCCCTGCGGGGTCATGCGCACGGGCTTGCGGCTGCGGTCGAACAGGGCGCAGCCCAAGTCCGCCTCCAGCGCCGCGATCCGGCGCGACACCGCGGGCTGCGAGACATTCAGTTCCTGCGCGGCGGCTGTCAGGGTGCCGTGACGCGCCGCGGCATAAAAGGCGGTGAGTCCGGAAAAGCTGGGAAGGCGCTCCATCTATCATAACCTCAGCGTATGTTACTGTGCAGCTTTACCCTATTGAGCGAAGGCCGGGAAGACCTCTAACTGGGCGGCAGGATGAGGAGACCCGCGATGACTGCAGAACTGACCACCCTGGCTGCCGATCTGGGCGATGCGGAACAGCTGCATCAGCCCTCCAACCTGCCGCATGCGCCGCTGGCGGTGGATGCCGCGCAGGTGCCGCTGGCGGGCGGCACCGATCCGGCCTATGGCGAGGTGCGCTGGCGCACGCTGATCAACGGCAGCGACGACGCCCCGCGCGACATGGTGCTGGGCATTGCCGAGTTCGGCCCCGGCGGCCGCCTGCCGCCGCACCGCCATGACCCGGCAGAGTTCTATTTCGGCCTGGAGGGGACCGGCGTGGTGACCATCGACGGCATCCCGCACGAGATTCGCCCCGGCGTGGCCATCTATGTGCCCGGCGGCGCCGAGCACGGCACCGTGGCGGGCCGGGACGGGCTGCGCTTCGCCTATGGCTTTGCCGAACCGCGCTTCGAGCAGATCCAGTACCGGTTTTCCGCACAAGCTTGAATCCGAGGCGGATTTTTGCGGCTTTGGCGCGGGCAGCAGTTGAACCTGCCCCGCCCTGTACCTATCCTGATTGCAGCAGCATGCAGCATGAAAAGGATGCCTCGATGAGTGAGCAAACCCCGCACCCGATGTCCCCGCAGGACTGCCTGGTGGCGCTGATGGTGGCGGTGTCGGCCTCGGACGAGAACATCCGCACCGCGGAGCTGGTCAAGATCCAGTCGGCGGTCAACATGCTGCCGGTGTTTGCCGACTACGACATCGACCGGGTGGCCCGCATTTCCCGCACCGTGTTCGACCTGTTCGAGCAGGAGGACGGGCTGGAGGCGCTGTTCGGGCTGATCCGCGGCGACCTGCCGGAGCGGCTGTTCGAAACCGCCTATGCGCTGTCCTGCGACGTGGCGGCGGCCGACGGGGTTCTGGGCGAGACCGAGCTCGAATTCCTGGCGGAGGTCCGTTACGAGCTGAACATCGACCGGCTGCATGCCGCCGCGATCGAGCGCGGTGCGCGGGCCCGGCACATGGTCTGACGGCGCCCGCTTTACGCAGCTGCCCTTGCCCGCCCTGCATGGCAGGGCTGCACAACGCGAACTTGCAAAAGATTTGCCCCATTCCCATTTGACGCTAGTTCGACGCCTATCAGGAATCGGGTCATGGTCGCGTGGCAAAGGGACATTGGTGAAATCCGCAGGCTGCTGCTCGAGATCGAGGGCGGCAGGCAAGCGTTCTGCGCCCTGCCGCGATCCGCTGCCGAAGCGATGATGCTGCCCGCGGAGGACTGCCTGCCCGATGCCGAGGCGCGTAAGCTTGCCTATCACCTGAGCCTGCTGGAAAGCGCCGGACTGGCCCGGTTCAGCCGGCTTTCGAACGGCAACTGGCATGTCCGCGGCCTGACCTGGAACGGCCATGAGCTGCTTGACAACATCCGGCGCGAGGACATCTGGGAAGCACTGCAGGACCGCCACCGCCAGCTGGGCGGCTTCAGTATGGAAATCCTCAGCGACCTGGCCAAGGAAATGATGCGCCGCGAGGCCGGCAGGCTGGAACCGTCCGGCACCTGAGCACTTTTATTCCGGGGACCCGGCCGGCGCACGCCCCGCGCCGGCCGTTTCATATCAGGACAGCGCCAGAATGCGGTCCGGCCCGCCGGAACCGCCGCGGTGCGCAGGCGCCCCCACGAACAGCAGGGCGCCGCTGGCAGGCACCCGGTTCAGATTGGCCAGGTTCCGAGTCCCGTAGCGGTTTTGTGGCGGCCAAGCGAAATGGGTGGCGAATTACGCAGATAGCGCTCGGGCGCGGCACGTGGTCTGATACCCTTCCTAGGCTGCGGAAAGTTCGGCGCTGCCCGGCGCAGGGAACGAGGCAACGCCATCGCTCAGCTGTAGGCGCCGGCGGAATAGGTCAACTCATAACTGTGGCTGTAAAGCTCGAAGATGATACCGAAAGGGTCCTCCACATAGACCATGCGATAGGGTTTATCGCCTGGAAAATACTCCCGCACCGGCATCCGCTGCTTGCCGCCGGCCGCGACGATCTTCTCCAGCAGCCCCTCGACGTCCGGGTCCTGCACAGCAAAATGAAAGGTGCCGTGCTTGCGGTACTGAAAGTTATCCTCCGGCGCTTCGTTACCCTCAAATTCGAACAGTTCTATGCCGATGCCGTCCGCAGTAGACAGATGCGCGATGCGCAGGCGGGTCCAGCCGGGACCGAACACATCAGTGCACATCTGCCCGATGGCGCTGCCGTCCTCGGCAACTTCGCTGGCCTGCATCAGCACGTAGAACCCCATGACGTCCGAATAGAACTTCACGGCTGCTTCCAGGTCCGGCACCGACAGGCCGATATGTGAGAAAGTTCTGGGTGTGGTGGTCATTTCTGGTCTCCTCATGCTTGGGATGCCAGAGAGGTAGACACGCACTCGCCTTATGTGAAATTATCATTTTGGATGAAAATGATAATGAATTGACATGATTGATGTTGAACGCCACCTGGCTCGAAACCTTCACAACGCTGGCTGAAACCGGTCATTTCACCCGTGCCGCTCAGCGCCTGAACATGACCCAGCCGGGCGTCTCGCAGCACCTGCGAAAGCTGGAGGCGCAGCTGGGCCAGAAGCTGATCGCGCAGGACGGCAAGAGCTTTTCGCTGACCCCAGCCGGGGAGGCGGTACGGGCATTGGGGCAGGCGCGGCGCGACGAGGAGCGCCGTCTGAGGGAGGCAATAGCCACCGACAGCCCCGATGCCGGAGAGTTGCGGATTGCCTGCTCCGGCAGCTTTGCGATGCTTTGGTACCCCCGTATTCTGACCATGCTGGAGACCGCGCCGGACCTTGCGGCACATCTGGAGGCGGCGCCGCAAGCAGCCATAAAACGCGGTCTTCTGGACGGTGCGTTCGACTTGGGCATTCTGGACCACGACCCCAGCCACCCCCGGCTGGAGGCGGAGCACTTGGGGGAGGAGGAACTGTGCCTCGTGCTGCCTGTTCGGGATGCGGGCATTCCGGTCACGTTCGCGACGTTGGAGGCGCACGGCTTTGTCGCCCATCCTGATGGATTTGCCCATGCGGACGAGCTTCTGTCACAGAATTTCCCGGATGCTTATCAGGGCACCGACCGGCTGCGCGTCCGGACCTATATCAACCAGATAGGCCAGATCCTGGACCCGGTCGCGCGCGGTATCGGATACACGCTGCTGCCGCGCAGCGGGGTTGAAGCCTACACCCAGCGGGACATGCTGGCGGTGATCCCGCTCCCCAAACCGAAGCGTAACGGGTTATGGCTCACTTGCCGCAAGGGCCGCCCGCTGAGCGCCCGTCTGCAGCGGGTGAAGCAATTGGCAAAAGAGATCGCGGCGGCGCTGGGGTGAGGGCGCCCCCACTACCCCCTGTGGGCTGCAATTAGCCTTTTTAGGCTCTGTTTTTGCTGTCCCTGCGCGTCGAAATTGCCGGGGTCGAGCCATTCGGCATAAGCCGCCTCCAGCCGCGGCCATTCGCTATCCAGCACCGCATACCAGGCGGTGTCGCGGTTGCGGCCCTTGTAGACAACGGCCTGACGGAACAGCCCTTCATAGGTAAAGCCCAGCCGCTCCGCCGCCCGGCAGGAGGGGGCGTTCAGGGCGTCGCATTTCCATTCATAGCGGCGGTAGCCCAGATCATTGAACACCCGCGCCATCATCAGGAACATCGCCTCTGTCGCCGCAGGCGTCTGCTGCAGCGACGGGGCATAGGTGATGCCGCCGACCTCGATCACCCCGTGCTCCGGCTTGATCCGCATATAGCTGGCGACACCTTCGGCCCGGCCGCTGGCGCCGCTGACGATGGCGAAATACGGCTGCGCATCAACGCCGCTGGCCCCCTGGATCCAGCTGCGCAGCTCCTGCTCCGTGCCGAAGGGCCCCCAGGGGATATAGGTCCAGATCGCGCCGCCGGGGTCCTGGCTGAAGGCGGCAAACAGATCTGCGGTGTGGCGCGCGGCGTCCAGCGGTTCCACCCGGCAGTAGCGCCCTGTCAGCTGCTCGTGGCCGGGCAGGCGCGCGCCCTGCCAGTCCGGCAGCGGGGCGCCGATGGGCTGGCCGTGTTCATTGATACGCTCAGTCATGGTCTGGTCCTTCGCACTCCGGGCAGGCAGATGCTGCCCGCCGGTCTGCCTACAAACTGGCCCAGCGAAAATGTCCAGAAAGTGAAAACTTTCCCAGACCAGTCAGAGCCTAACTGCCGTAAACCGCGCCCCAGCGCTCGATCAGCTGCTGCTGCAGCTGCTTGGCGCGGCGGTTCCAGCTGCGGGCGCCCTCGGGGCGTTCGCGCTGCGCCCGGGTCAGGCGGCCGCGGGTCTTCTGATCCGCGGTGAAGATGGCAAAGGCCAGCACGTTGCCGTCCGCCGCGGTCATGAAGCCGCCGAGGCCGGAGACGAAGTTCAGCGTACCGGTCTTGGCGGCGACCTTGATCGGGTGGCCCTTGACGGTGCGTCCCTTGGCGTCGCGCATCTGGAAGGGTTTCAAGAGCGGCTTCAGCTGGCCCGCCTTGTAGGCGGCCACCAGCGCGCCGGTCAGATCCGCCGGTGTCATCCGCGAGTCGCCGCCAAGGCCGGAGTGATCCACCAGCTGGCTGCCGGACATGCCGTATTTGCCCGCGGCCCAGCGGATCATCTCCGCGGCTGACGCCTTGAGCGAGGCCGGGCGGCCCGCGCGTGCGGCGGTGGCGGACATGCCGATCATCTCGGCCATCAGGTTGTTGGAATATTTCAGCATCGCCTTCAGCAGCACATCCAGCGGCGGGCTGCGGTGCTGGGCCAGCAGCGTGGCGGAGGGCAGCGTGCGGGTTTCCTTGGGCTTTGAGAGTTTAATGCCGTGAGCGCGTGCCAGGGTGCGGAACACGTCACCCGCATAGGCCGCCGGGTTGCGCACCGGCAGCCAGCGGGCGCCGCCCTTGCCCAGCGCCTTGGAGGCGACGGTCCAGTGATCCACCCCGCCCTTTTCGGCATAGGTATAGACCGGCACCGCGCGGGACTGGATCTCCATCCGGGCAGTGGCCACCTCGGGGCGGTATTTCTCGGTGCGGGCGTCCATGGTGATCGCCCAGCCGCCGCTGGCGGCGCGCTTCCATTCGAAATGCACCCGGTTGAAGTTCAGCGAAATGCCGGACACCGCGGGGGAATAGCCGACATGGTCGGGCTGGTCCGGGTCGATGGTTTTGACCGACGGCAGCGCGCCGTCCCAGACCAGGAACTTGCCGCGCACCTCGCGCACGCCGGCGGTCTTCAGCGCTTTCGCCAGCAGCGCCAGATGGTCGGTGTTCAGCAGCGGATCGCCGCCGCCGGCCAGGATCAGGTCGCCCTTGACCACACCACCGGACACGCCGCCGGTGGCGAGGATGCGGGTCTCGAACCGGTGGTCCGCCCCCAGCACGTCCAGCGCATAAAGCGCTGTCAGCGCCTTGGCGACGCTGGCGGGCGGCAAAGCCTGGGAGCCGCCGGAGGCTTCCAGCAGCTTGCCGGTCTTCACATCCGCCACCGCGCAGACCGCCTCACCCCTGAGGCCGGCGCGTTCAATCAGCGCCCTGAGGCCATCGGCACCGGCCGCCAGCGAGCTGACCTTGCGGGCAACAGGCCGCAGCGAGACGGCCGGCGCATTGGCCAGCGCCGAAGTGCCTGCCAAAGCGGCAAGCCCGGAAAGGAGGAATGTCCGGCGTGAAGTCATCTTGTTCATTTTTAGGATCAGGAGCGGCTCTACTTCAATCCCCGATCCGCAGCTTTGCGCCGCAAGGTCCGGGCTTTTTCACACTGGCAAGTCCTGCTACCGCTGGCAGCCATGTTGCAGGCACTCATCCTCATGTTCGCGGCCATGTCAATGATCCCCGCAGGCGACCTGTGCGGGAAACTGCTGACCGGCGCCGGGCTGGCGACACCCGCCTTTGTCGCCTGGTCGCGCTTTGCCATCGGCACCGCGCTGATCCTGCCCTTCGTGCCGCGCCGCGCCTTCTCCCTGTTGGGCGACTGGCGGCTGTGGCTGCGCGCCGGGCTGCTGACCGGTGGCATCTTCTCGATCCAGCTGGCGCTGCAGAGCGAGCCGCTGGCCAATGTCTTTGCCGCCTTCTTCATCGGGCCGGTGGTCAGCTATGTGCTGTCGGTGCTGCTGCTGCGCGAGCAGGCGACGGCACTGCGCAGCCTGCTGATGGCGCTGGGGTTCGTTGGCGTTCTGATGGTGGTGCGGCCGGAGTTCGGCGGCTCCGTCAACTTGCTCTGGGCAGTGCTGGCGGGCTGTTTCTGCGGCGGCTTCCTGACCAGTTCGCGCTGGCTGGCGCATGTGGGCACACCGCTGGAGCTGAGCCTGACGCAGCTGTTGCTGTCGGCCTTGCTGATGCTGCCGCTGGGCCTGGCCAGCCTGCCGGAGTTCACCCCCTCCACCGCCGCGCTGACGGTGGGGAGTGCAGCGTTCTCGATGACGGGCAACCTCCTGCTGCTGTTTGCCTATGACCGGGTGCAGGCGGTGAAACTGGCGCCGATGGTCTATTTCCAGCTGGTGGCGGCGGTCGGCCTGGGCTGGGCGGTGTTCAGCCAGCTGCCCGACGCCTGGACCTGGGGAGGGCTGGCGGTGGTGCTCAGCGCCGGGCTGGCCTCAGCCCTCCTGCGCCGCTGACCAGGTGCCGCGGGCGCGCAGCGCGGTGGAGCTCACATCCACCATCGGCAGGTTCACGAAACACCAGGCCGGGCTTTCGGCCTGCGCCAGCAGATGGCTTTCGCTGCCTTTCAGCATGGCATGGCGGTAAACCCGCGCCGCCGGGGAGAACCGGGACGAGATCCGGTCGCCGGGCCGCGCCAGCACCCCCACCGGCACCGTGTCCAGGATCTGCTGCCAGTCCTTCCAGCGGTGGAAATGGGTCAGGTTGTCGGCCCCCATCAGCCAGACAAAGCGCACGCCGGGATGGCGGCGGCGCAGATGCCGCAGGGTCTGGGCGGTGTAGCGGGTGCCCAGCGCGGCCTCGATGCCGGTGATGTGGATGCGCGGGTGCCGGATCAGGCCCTCTGCCGCTGCGATCCGCCGCTCCAGCGGTGCCGGCTGTCGGGCCTTCAGCGGGTTGCCGGGCGACACCAGCCAGAACAGGTGATCCAGCCCGAAGCGTTTCAGTGCCGCATGGGAAATCGCCGCATGGCCGCGGTGAGGCGGATCAAAGGACCCCCCGAGCAGCCCGACGCTTTGGCCCGGGCGGATATGCGGCAGCTTGCAAACCATGAACGCCTTGATGCGCATAGATTCCGGCTGAGATCAATCGTCCCCCGCGATGGCGGCGCACAACCCTGCGCAGATTGCCTGACACACCGCTTTGGGTGTAGAATTTTATTGCGCGGGTATTGTTTCACGCCCGCAGGTTCCAAATTGCGAGTTCACCATGGTTGCCAAGCTTTCCGCCTCCGTCGGGCGCAAGGGCAAGAACCTGCCCGAAGACGTCAAAACCGTACAGCAATTATTGAATGCCTTTGCCGGCAAAGCCGGCATCAAGAAGGTCAAGACCGACGGCGCCCCGTCACCGGTGCTGGAGAAGATGATCGGCCAGTTCCAGCAGGAGGTCTGCGGCTTCAAGCCCGACTACCGCATCGACCCCGGCAAGAACACGATCAAGAAGCTGAACGCGGGCCCGGCCAAGGCCAAGGCCGAGCAGAAGGCCAAGGAAAAGCAGGACGAAAAGGCCAAGCAGGAGGCCAAGGCCCAGGCCGTGAAGGCCGCCAAGGACGCGGTTATGAAGGAGGCCAAATCCAAGTCGCTGGACAAGGGCGGCTGGGCCGCGCTGCTGGACGACATCGAGGAATATGCCACCTCGCTCTACGACAGCTATTTTACCAGGGGCGAGAAGAAGGGCGAGGACGCGCAGAAGGCGGCCAAGCAGGCGGCGGAAAAGGCCGTCAAGGAGGCCAAGAAGAAAGCGGCGGAGAATGTCATCAAGACCATCGACACCGGCGGGCTGTGCAAGCCGGGGCGGCTGGAAGGCAAAACCGGCGGGGTGAAGAAAGCGATCCTCAACGTGCTGTTTGATGTCTCCTCCTATTACGGGCAGACCATCAATGTGGTGTCCGGCCTGCGCGACAAGAAAGGCCAGGCCAATGCCATGTACAAGGGCTGGAACGGCCACCTGGAGCACGGCAAGATCTACATCTACTTGCGCAACAACGAGGATTTCCGGCTGGAGCTGGACGGCTATGTGCAGGCTGGCGACAAGAAGGGCTTTGTCGCCTGCATGTTCAAGAAGGCGAAATGGGACCAGATCTCACGCCATCTGACCGGCCGGGCGGTCGACATCTCCACCAAGACCGACGCCAAGATCATCGAAGCGCTGAAGACTTGCCTGCAATATGTGCGCGAGCCGCGCAAGAACAGTGAAGGCATCAAATGCCACCACTTCGACGACCGCAAGCTGGTGTATCCGATCCCGGACAGCGTCAAGAAGAAGTGGAAGATCTGAGGGGATTGGGCGCTCTGCGTTTAGGAGAAGACGGACAGAAGCCTGACAGGCTGGATCGCATGCAGACCGAAGGCAAGCCGCCGGAGCTGCTCGAAAGCATAGACGGTCCTCTGGTGATGGCGTTGGGAAGGTTTAAAAAACCTTTGCAAAACCATCTTCAAATAAGATGCTGGCACTCTCGATTATAAAGTAGTCTCCGGGAGTACATTGACCTCCGGTTCAGGTATTAGTGTAAACAGCTTCCTTTCAGCCCCGCTTCCTGTGGAGACCAACTTTTGCTCAATATTAAAAATATTGCCGCGTCGATTGCTTTCAGCACCCTCATTTCCGGTCCTGCAATGGCAGGTGTGAACGAAGATCTTGATTTCATTGTCACCGAAACTGTGACAGTTGAACTGTTCGAAGCTGCTTTGCAATCGCAAAGACAGCTGCTCCTGAGTGCCATGAAAAACGATCTGCAAGAAAAAGGTATCAGGATCAGCGACCTGGACTCGTTTATGGACATTATTATGGAGGAGTTTATCGCGGGCTTCACAGAAGAAATGCAGGATATTACCAAGGACATCTACCTGGATCTCTTCAGTCGAAGCGAAATCCAAGGCATCGCTGCTTTTTACCGGACGGCTCCAGGACAGGCTCTCATCAAAAAGACGCCTGCCCTGATGGCCAACGGGGCCGAAATGGGCCGAGAGGTCGGCCAATTGGCGGTCGCCAAGCTGATGCCGCGTGTTGCGCGCAGGGTGCAACAAGAAGGTATAATTATCGACAGCCCGTCTGTTACAGAAAAACTTCTGAACACATTCAACTAGAACAAGGCTCCTCCCTGCCACTTCACGTAGGCAGCGAACTATCGCGTGCTTTTCTCGGCTGACCGGGCGCGGTGCCTGAGGCACCACCCGGTGCACAAGGGGTGTACAGGGGATGCACGCCTGGCACCCCCTCGCGCAGGCCTGCATCCCGCATTGCCCCGCCGCCGCCCATCCGCTATCACTCCCGCCAGCGAATTTCCCCCTTAACGGAGCGAGCACATGGCCTCCTACCAGTACGTCTACCACATGCAGGGTGTCTCCAAGACCTACCCGGGTGGCAAGAAATGCTTTGAAAACATCCATCTCTCCTTCCTGCCCGGCGTGAAGATCGGCGTGGTCGGCGTCAACGGCGCCGGTAAGTCCACGCTGATGAAGATCATGGCCGGCCTCGACAAGGATTTCACCGGCGAGGCCTGGGCCGCCGAGGGTGCCAAGGTCGGCTACCTGCCGCAGGAGCCGCAGCTGGATGAGAGCCTCACCGTGCGCGAAAACGTCATGCTGGGGGTGCAGGCCAAGAAGGACAAGGTCGACCGCTTCAACCAGATCGCGGTGGAGATGGCGGAGAACTACACCGACGAGCTGATGGCCGAGATGACCGAGCTGCAGGACGCCATCGATGCGGAAAACCTGTGGGACCTGGACAGCCAGGTGGACGTGTCGATGGAGGCGCTGCGCTGCCCGCCGGATGACGCGATGCCAGCCAACCTGTCGGGCGGTGAGCGCCGCCGCGTCGCGCTCTGCAAGCTCTTGCTGGAAGCGCCCGACATGCTGCTGCTCGACGAACCGACCAACCACCTCGACGCCGAGACCATCGCCTGGCTGCAGCAGCACCTGATCGACTACAAGGGCACCATCCTCTGCGTCACCCACGACCGCTACTTCCTGGATGACATCACCGGCTGGATCCTGGAACTCGACCGCGGCCGCGGCATTCCCTACGAGGGCAACTATTCCGCCTGGCTGGAGCAGAAGGCCAAGCGGCTGGAGCAGGAAGCCCGCGAGGACAAGGCCAAGCAGAAGACGCTGGAGCGCGAACTGGAGTGGATGCGCCAGGGCCAGAAAGCCCGCCAGGCGAAGTCCAAGGCACGTATTGCCGCCTATAACGAAATGGCCAGCCAGTCCGAGCGTGAGAAGGTCGGCCGCGCCCAGATCGTGATCCCCAGCGGCCCGCGCCTGGGCTCCAAGGTGATCGAGGTCAACGGCCTGGCGAAGCACTATGGCGACAAGCAGCTGATCGAGGGCCTCGACTTCTCGCTGCCGCCGGGCGGCATCGTCGGCGTGATCGGCCCCAACGGCGCCGGTAAATCCACCCTGTTCAAGATGCTGACCGGCCAGGAGCAGCCCGATGTGGGCTCGGTCGAATACGGCGACACCGTGAAGCTCTCCTATGTCGACCAGTCGCGCGACGATCTGAACGACAACGACACCGTGTGGGAAGCAATCTCCGGCGGTGCCGAGATCATCGAGCTGGGCGACGCGCAGGTGAACTCCCGCGCCTATTGCTCCTCCTTCAATTTCAAGGGCGGCGACCAGCAGAAGAAATTGTCGCTGCTGTCCGGCGGTGAGCGCAACCGCGTGCACATGGCGCGGCTGCTGAAAGAGGGCGGCAACGTGCTGTTGCTCGACGAACCGACCAACGACCTGGACGTGGAAACCCTGCGGGCGCTGGAAGACGCGCTCGTGGATTTCGCCGGCTGCGCCGTGGTGATCTCCCACGACCGTTTTTTCCTCGACCGGATCTGCACCCACATCCTGGCTTTTGAGGGCGACGCGCATGTGGAGTGGTTCGAGGGCAACTTCGAGGACTACGAAGAGGACAAGAAGCGCCGCCTGGGACCGGATGCGCTGGAGCCCAAGCGCCTGAAGCACAAGAAGTTTGTGCGGTGAACTGGCTGAAGCGGCTTTTGGCAGGAAATCAATTGATCCTGCCGAAGCCAACAATCCGGGAGGCAGATTTTCTGTCTCCCGAAAGCGACATCGATCTGAGGATCGAAGATTATTACGACAGGCTTCTTGGAGAATTTGCCTCAGAGGAAGTCTGGACTGCCCTGGAAGCCTTCAAGCTGGATTCGCTAAGGGAATTGGTTGCCAAAGGGCTGTTGACCGAAGGGCAAATGACCTTCTTCTGCTTGGAGTACTTCCGCGCCCAGATCTTGAACGGAGGTTTCCCGCAATTCATGGGAAATGCAGGTTTCATGTCAGCCGACGTAGTATCTTGCCTGAGGAAGCTCAACCAAACGGAAATAGCGGACGATGTGGAGCGCGTCGCTAGTGAAATCACCGCTATTCTTAGTCATCTGGATTCGTTTCCCGGGGACGCGCGTAATAGTGAATTTCGCTCAGCAATGAGACGCGCCAATACCGAAATGAAAGACGCAATGCTGCGTTCCCCAGCCGGTCAGCGCTTGGAAGCCGAAACTTTTGAACCCGGCTTGGCACTCCAAATGGTAAAATATGTTGAGAGCCATCCGGAAGAATTCTGCAAAACCGGTTGAACTGACCGTCTGAAACGGCTTCTGGAATGCTTCCCTAAATTGTTTGAGAACGCCCTTTCTCGCCTGAAAGCCATGTGGCGATACACAAGGCCCAGGCCTGATCTTGGGTGGGTGCGAATGCGCCTTCGTCTTGCTGGAAGCATGCCTCCGGCATGACGGGAATTTCAGACGCGGGCCGTGCCGCTGCGCGCCTCGTCCCAATGGGATAGCCCCCCTCCATTTTGCGCTTTCCCCGCTCTGCGCTACCATCGCGGCAGGCGCCCTGGCGCGCCCTTTGTTGGTTAAAGCATTGGAAAGGATCCCCCATGGCTCTGAAACCGGAAGACGTGAAGGCAGAGGTCGAGGCGACCAAGGGCAAAAAGGCCAAGCGCAAGAAGCTGAAGACCGCGCCGGAAGGCACCACGGAAAAGAAACTGCCCGGCGATCTGCGCAAGGGGCTGGAGGCGCATTTCGGCGGCAGTCTCGGCAAGGTGCGGGTGCATATGGGCGGCAATGCCAAGGACGTCTGCAGGGAGCTGAAGGCCAAGGCCTTTACCGTCGGCAACAACGTCTATGTAATGAAGCCGGCCTTTGCCAAGGATTCCCAGCTCTTGGCTCATGAGCTGGCGCATGTGCTGCAGCAGGGCAAGGGCCGGATGCCGAAAGCCAGGGACGGGGTGGCGCTGACCTCGAAATAGGGCCCGCGTTCAGATTATTCACGCAGGATTGCCGGCATCCCCGGAAAATCAACCTTTTGATAACACTCCTGCCTGGATGATGCGCAGGAGCAGCCGGACATGGGGTCCGTGCTGCGCGGAGGAATGAGGGCGTCATGGCCTGGGCAGGTGTCATTCTGGGCATGGTTACGGGCTTGTGCACCGCGGTGATGAGCTATGCCATCGCCGGGCTGCCCTGGTGGGCCTGCCTTGTAATCTATCCGGCAGCAGGCGCCACGGTGGCTGTGCTGGCAACCGCCCTGCTTTACTGGCGCAGCGCGGCAGCGGGGCCCGGCAGCGGGATGCCCCCCGGCGGTCAGGCGGCCGCCGCCTGAACCGGGCGGCAGCGCATCCGGACAGCAGCCGGACGCACCACCCTTGATATAACCAGTTCCGGACAGATCGCGCAGAAGTATCCCTTGCCCAGTTGCCTGCCTGCAGGCGGCGCCCTACTTTCTTGGGGTAGGGGACATGAGGGGAAAGGGCTGCATGGCCTGGATCAGCGCCTGGATCAGCGCATTATTCGGCGCATTGGGCGGCCTTGTGCTGGCCATTGTCGCCATCATGATCGGCGCCTGGCCGGTGTGGCTGGTTGTGCTCCCGTACCCTGTGGCAGCCGTGGTTCTGATGCTGGGAATGCTTGCCTTTCAGCTGTGGCGGAGCGGCAGTATCGGCAGCCGCGGGCACGGCGTGGGCGCGGGCAAAGGCCCCAAGGTCCGCTGCGGCCCCGGGCCGGGCCTGTTCTGACACCGGCGCGGAACAGGGCGGGACCCGGTGGCTGAAGCCCCGAGGGATCAGCCGCGCAGCCAGCTGATGATCTGCCCTGACCGCATCGCGCCGGCCTGGCGTTTCTTTTCCTTGCCGCGCTCAAAGGCGATCAGCGCCGGGATGCCGCGGATGCGGTAGCGGGCACCGGTGGAGGGATGGTCCTGGGTGTTGAGCTTGACCAGCCGCGCGCGGCCTGCCAGGGCCTGGGCGGCCTTGGCAAATTCCGGCGCCATCATCCGGCAGGGGCCGCACCAGGGCGCCCAGAAGTCCGCCACCAGCAGCACATCGTCGTTCTGCACCGCCTTCTGCAGCTTGGCCGGGTCCACGTCCGCGGGCTTGGATGGCATCAGCGCCGCGCCGCAGCTGCCGCATTTCGGACCGCTGCCCAGTTTTTCCCCCGGCACCCGGTTGAGCTGGGCGCAGGTCAGGCAGGTGAGGGTCTTGACGCCCATGACGGCTCCTTTGGCTGTTTGCCCCGGTATAGCCGCGGCACCCGCCCATGCAACAGTTTGCATCGCATCCGCCGAAACCCGTTGACCGCCTGCCGCGGCCGCCGGAAGATGAAAGGGAGTTGCAATTGACGTTCGGAGGTTTGGCCATGTTTTCACGCCGGAAAATTCTGACCGCGGGCACCGCAGTCGCAGCTGCGACGCTGCTTCCGCTGCCGGCGCTGGCCCGCAAGAAAGAGCCTGCCCCCTTTGACCCCACGCCGCAGGAAGTGAGGATCCGCAAGGGCTTTGCCCCCGGCCAGATCCTGGTGCTGCCGCGGTCCTACTACCTCTACTTCGTGACCGACAAGCGCAAGGCGATCCGTTATGGCGTCGGTGTCGGCAAGGCGGGGCTGGAATTCACCGGCAAGGCGGTGATCGAACGCAAGAAGGTCTGGCCGACCTGGCGCCCCACCGACGAGATGATCGAGCGCGATCCGCGGGCCTATGCCAAGTTCATCGACAACGACTACATCCAGCCGGGCGGGCCGGACAACCCGCTGGGGGCCCGGGCGCTGTACCTGTTCCAGAATGGGGTCGACACCTATTTCCGAATCCATGGCACCAACCAGCCGCAAACCATCGGCCATTCGGTGTCTAACGGCTGCATCCGGATGCTTAACGAGCATGTGGTGGACCTGTACGAGCGGGTGCCGCTGGGCACAGTGGTGACTGTGCTATAGCCGCACAAGTGACAGATTCTTAGGCGCACAACCGCCGGAATCTGCTCCGGAACCCCGCGTCACCGCGCATTTTTCTTGCGCTGAAGGGGATTCGTAACCAATTCTGTCACGGCGATGTTACGCGAATGCCATCACTGTACCCTACCCGGCGCGGTAATGACCATCTGCAAACCTTGCCGGACTGCCGCATAAGCGGGCAGAGAACTGAGACGACTTAGGAGTAATCGACGATGGCCACTGGCACCGTCAAATGGTTCAACACCACCAAAGGCTACGGCTTTATTGCACCCGAAGAAGGCGGCAAGGACGTATTTGTCCATATTTCCGCCGTAGAGCGTTCCGGGCTGACCGGCCTGGCAGACAATCAGAAAGTGACCTATGAGCTGCGCGCAGGCCGCGACGGCCGCGAATCCGCAGTGGATATCGCGCTGGTCTCCTGACCCTCTGATTTGTACCGAAATTTCCAAACAGCCCTGACGGCCGGGGCTGTTTTCAGCGGTCTATGGCCGCCACCAGCTGCAGCGCAGCCGGGCCGATCGCGGCCACATTGAGCGCAACGCCGCGGGCGTTGGGGTGTATGCCGTCGTCCTGCATGAACGCCTGCGCCGCGGCGGGGTCGTTGCCCGCCTCAGCGGCGATGCCGGCAAAGGCATCCGGGTGCAGTACCGCGCCGTATTCAACCGCCAGTTCCGGATAGATCGCGTCAAAGGCCTGCTTGTAATCCGGGCCATAGTTGCGCGGGGCCTTCATGCCGATCAGCAGGACCTCAATCCCCTTGGCCTGTGCCGTTTGCAGGATGCGTTCGAGATTGGCGCGCGCCTCCTCAGGCGCCAGCCCGCGCAGCATGTCATTGCCGCCCAGAAGCACGATCAGCCCGTCTGGAGTGTCCGACAGGGTCCATTCGGCGCGCTCTGCCCCGCCGGCGGTGGTGTCACCGGAGACGCCTGCGTTTTGCAGCCTGACATCGGCGCCGTTCCCGTTCAGCCAGCGCTCCAGCTGCGGCACCAGGCCCTGGCCCTGTGGCAGCCCGTAGCCCTGCACCAGGCTGTCGCCAAGGGCGGTGATCCGCAGCGGTTCCGCCCAGGCGGGGGTGGTAAAAAGCAGCAAACTGAGCAGTGCCAATGTCTTGCGCATCGCCGCAAACACTCCATATCCGTTAGGTGCATCCAACAGGCAGGCCCGATGACCGATCAAAACAGCCCCGTTCTGCATCTCTTAGATGCGAGTTTGACCCTGAATAGCAATACCGGCCCGGTGGAGATTTTGCACGGCATCTCGCTGGACGTGCGGCAGGGGGAAACGCTGGGGCTGGTGGGACCGTCCGGGTCCGGCAAGTCGTCGCTCTTGATGCTGATGGGCGGGCTGGAACAGGCGACCGGCGGCACCGTGACCGCCCTGGGCCAGGATCTGACCGCAATGGACGAGGACGCGCTGGCCCGGTTCCGCCGCAACAACATGGGGGTGGTGTTCCAGAGCTTTCACCTGATCCCGACCATGACCGCGCTCGAAAACGTGGCGACACCCTTGGAGCTGGCAGGCGTCAAGGATGCCTTTCCCCGCGCACAGGCAGAGCTGGAGGCGGTGGGGCTGGGCCACCGGGCGGGCCATTTCCCGGCGCAGATGTCGGGCGGCGAGCAGCAGCGGGTGGCGCTGGCGCGGGCACTCGCGCCGCGGCCTGCGATCCTGCTGGCGGATGAGCCGACCGGCAACTTGGATGAGGCCAATGGCGAAGCGGTGATGGACCTCTTGTTCGGGTTGCGCGACCGCTATGGCGCGACGCTGGTGATGGTCACCCACGCGCCGGAGCTGGCAGCGCGCTGCGACCGGGTGGTGCGGCTGCGCGACGGGCGCGTGGACGGCGCGGCGGCGCGCGAGGCCGCGGAATGAATGCCGCCTCTATCCGCCTCGCCTGGCGGTTTGCCCTGCGGGAGCTGCGCGGCGGGCTGAAGGGGTTCCGCATCTTTCTAGCCTGTCTTGCCCTGGGGGTCGGGGTGATTGCCGCCATTGGCTCCATCCGGGCCTCTATCGAGGCCGGGCTGTCGCAAGAGGGAGCGACGATCCTGGGCGGCGATGCCGAACTGAATTTCACCTACCGGTTTGCCAATGAGGACGAGCGCGCCTGGCTGGACCGGACCGCGCTGCGCCATTCCGAGATTGCCGAGTTCCGGTCCATGGCCACGGTGGGAGAGGAGCGCGGACTGACCCAGGTGAAGGCTGTGGACGGTCTCTACCCGTTGAAAGGGGAGATGGAGCTGACCCCTGACATGCCGCTGGAGACGGCGCTGGCGGGCGCAGAAGGCTTGCCGGGAGCGGTGATGGACCGGGTTCTGGCCGACCGTCTGGGCCTGCAGCCGGGGGATACATTCCGGCTTGGCACACAGGACTTCACGCTGACTGCGATGATTGCGCTGGAGCCGGACGCCGCCGCCTCCGGCTTTGAGCTGGGGCCGCGCACCATGGTCAGGACTGAGGATCTGGCCGGGTCCGGCCTGCTGGAGCCGGGCACGCTGTTTGACACCAAATACCGGATGGAACTGCCGCCGGGCAGCGATCTGGCCGCCCTGCAGGCGGAGGCCGAGGGGCTGTTTGAAACCACCGGCATGCGCTGGCGCGATGCCAGGAACGGCGCGCCGGGGGTTACCACCTTTGTCGAGCGGCTGGGCGGGTTTCTGGTGCTGGTGGGCCTGTCGGGGCTGGCGGTGGGCGGGGTCGGTGTTTCTGCCGCCGTGCGGGCCTATCTGGCCACCAAGACCGCAACCATCGCCACCCTGCGCACGCTGGGGGCGGAGCGGCAGACGATCTTCCTCACCTACTTTCTGCAGATCGGTGCGCTGACGCTGATCGGAGTCGGCTTCGGGCTGGTGCTGGGGGGCGTGGGGCCGATGCTGCTGGGGCCGCTGATTGCGGCGCAGCTGCCGTTTCCGGCGGTGTTTTCGCTTTATCCGTCTGCCCTGGCAGAGGCCGCCGTCTATGGTGTGCTGACCGCCTTCATCTTTGCGCTTTGGCCGCTGGCCCGGGCCGAGCGGATCCGCGCGGCCTCCTTGTTCCGCGATGCCTTTGCCAGCCGTACACGGCTGCCCGCACCGCGCTATTTGCTGGCAACCGCGCTGGCGCTGGCGGCGCTGGTGGGGCTGGCGGCGTGGTTCAGCGGCTCGGCGCAGCTGACGCTGTGGACCGCAGGCGGACTGATGGGGGCGCTGCTGGTGCTGCTGGTCGCCGCGCTGGCGATCGGCTTTGCGGCGCGCCGCGGCACCGGGGCGTCGCGCGGGCGCCCTGCCCTGCGGTGGGCGCTGTCGTCCATTGGCAGCGCCCGCGACGGCGCGGTGCCTGCGGTGCTGGCGCTGGGTCTGGGCCTGACGGTGCTGGCCGCCATCGGCCAGATCGACGGCAACATGCGCCGCGCCATTGCGGGCAACCTGCCGGATGTGGCGCCGAGCTATTTCTTTGTCGATATCCAGCGCAGCCAGATGCCCGCCTTCCTGGAGCGGGTGGAGAATGACCCCTCCGTCACCCGGGTAGAGAACGCGCCGATGCTGCGCGGGGTGCTGACCCGGATCAACGGACAGCCCGCCACGGAGGTTGCGGGCGATCACTGGGTGGTGCGCGGCGACCGCGGCATCACCTATGCCGCCGCGCAGCCGGAAGCGACAGAGGTCACAGCTGGCGAGTGGTGGCCGGAGGATTATTCCGGCGGGCCGCAGATCAGCTTTGCCGCCGAGGAGGCCGAGGAGCTGGGCCTCAATCTGGGGGACACGCTGACGCTGAACATCCTGGGCCGTGACATCACCGGCACCATCACCAGCTTCCGCAACGTGGATTTCTCCACCGCGGGTATGGGGTTTGTGATGGTGCTGAACGAGGCCGCGCTGGCGGGCGCGCCGCACAGCTTCATCGCCACCGTCTATGCCGAGGAACAGGCGGAGGCCGCGATCCTGCGCGATCTGGCGCGGGAGATGCCGAATATCACCGCCATCCGGATGCGTGACGCCATCGACCGGGTGTCGGACATCCTGCGGCAGCTGGCGGCAGCCACCGCCTATGGCGCCGCCGCAACGCTGCTGACCGGGTTCCTGGTGCTGCTTGGCACCGCGGCTGCGGGGGAGCCTGCGCGGCGGTATGAGGCGGCGCTGCTGAAAACCCTGGGCGCCCCGCGCAAGCAGATCCTGGCAAGCTTTGCCCTGCGCTCTGCGCTGTTGGGCGCGGCGGCAGGGATGGTTGCCTTGGCGGCCGGCATTGCCGGGGCCTGGGCGATCAACGCCTATGTGTTTGAGACCAGCTATGCGGTGATCTGGCCCAATGCGGTGATGGTGATCTCTGGCGGGGTGCTGACGACGCTGCTGGCGGGGCTGGCATTTGCGCTGCGGCCGCTGGCCGCCAAGCCCGCCCGCATCCTGCGCGCGCGCGAATGACCTGGCCTGCGGCGGCCTGGCTTAGCGGGCGCCGCAGGAGACCGGCTGCAAGAGGCGCATCAGGTCATGGTTGTCGCAGACCAGGGATTCCAGCGAGATATCGTCCAGCGAGGCATAGAAAGCCTGTGCCGCATCCGCCAGCGCCACCTTGAGCCGGCAGGCATCGGACAGCGGGCAGGTGTTGTCCGCGTCGGCAAAGCATTCCACCATCGGCAGGTTGCCCTCGACATCGCGGAACACATCGCCGATGCGAATCTCCGCCGCGGGCTTGCCCAGGTTCATGCCGCCGTTACGGCCGCGCTGGGTGGCGAGGTAGCCCAGCTGGCTCAGCTGGTTGATCACCTGCGCCAGGTGGTTTTCCGAGATATTACAGCACTCTGCGATCTCGGCCTTGGTCACCAGGCGGTCTTCATGCGCGGCGCAGTACATCAGCAGCCGCACGGCAATGTTGGTCCTTTTGGTAATGCGCATGGGTCAGCTCCCGCAGCTATGGTGCATCGCTTATTGCACAAGAGCGGAAAAAGCGGTTTGACATACATCAATAAGCGAACATGCGGCAGAAGGGCGCACAGATGACGGCTCCTTACTTCTTTGGCTACGGCAGCCTGGTGAACACTGCGACCCATGCCTATGGCGGTGCGGCACCTGCCCGGCTCAGCGGCTGGCGGCGCGCCTGGGTGCATACCTCCTTGCGCGAGGTGGCGTTCCTGTCGGCGGTGCCCTGCGAAAACAGCGAAATCGACGGGCTGATTGCGGAGGTGCCGGGCGCCGACTGGGCGGCGCTGGACGAACGGGAATTCGCCTATGAGCGGCTGCCGGCCTCGGACCGGGTGCAGCACGGGCTGGCGGGCAGCCCTGAAATCTCCGTCTATGCCGTGGCGGCGGACAAGCAGAACGGCGTCAGCGAACGGCACCCGATCCTGCTGAGCTATCTGGATGTGGTGCTTCAGGGCTACTTGCGAGTGTTCGGCGAGGCCGGACTTCAGGGGTTTGTGGAAACCACCGATGGCTGGGACTCCCCCATTCTGGACGACCGCGCGGCACCGCTATATCCGCGCCATCAGCCCATCGCTGCAGCTGAGCGTAAAATGTTTGACGATCTGATCGACAGCACCGGCGCCCGCCGCATAGTCTGGGAGGCATGATCGAAAAGCTATTGCTGCACCTGGGCCGAATTGCGCGGCAGCTCTGGTTCAGGGTTGTTCTGATTTCCCTGATGTCCGTGCTAGCGCTGCTGCTGGCGCCGCTGGCAAAACCCTGGCTGCCCGACAACCTGAGCGAGGACTTTGGGCGCGAGGCGGTGCTGCCGGTGCTGACGATCCTGGCGTCGGGCATGCTGGCGGTCACCACCTTTTCGCTCAACGTCATGGTCAGCGCCTACCGCACCGCCGCCTCGATGGCGACACCGCGGGTCTACCGGCTGCTGCTGGAGGACACCGTCACCCACCGGGTGCTAGCGACATTCGTCAGCGGCTTCATCTATTCGCTGAGCGCGGTGATCCTGTTCCGGGCCGGCTATTTCACGCCGGAGGGCGCGTTTGTCGTTTTCTGCCTGACCGTCATCGTGGTGGTTCTGATTGTCGGCGCCATCCTGCGCTGGATTGATCATTTGTCGGGCTTGGGAAGCATGGACCACACCCTGCGGCTGATCGAGAACCGCAGCCGCGCCAGCCTGCGGGCGCGGATGGACAAACCCTGCCTCGGGGGCCTCTGCGCGCGCAAAAACGCCAAACCCGCGGACGCCATGGATATTCCCGCCGCCAAGAGCGGCTTTGTCCGCTATGCCGGGCTGGCGCGGCTGAACGAGCTGGCGGATGAGGCCGGCACCGAGATCACCCTGGCGCGGGCGCCGGGGGAGTACATCCTGCGCGGCCAGCCGGTGGCCTGGGCCACGGGCGGGGACGAGGATTTCTGCAAGGCGGCCTCTGCCGCGATCGACATCGGCGACGTGCGCAGCTTCGATCAGGACCCCTCCTTTGGCCTGACCCTGCTGGCGGAGACCGCGCAGCGGGCGCTGTCGCCCGGCGTCAATGATCCCGGCACCGCAGTGGAAGTGATGGGGCGGCTGGAGCGGCTGCTGTGGGAGAACACCCCGGAGGACGAAAGCAGCGACGCCCGCGGGGCCGAATACCCGAAAGTGAATGTCCCGCCGGTCACAGCACGGCATCTGCTGCACTGCGCCTTCCCGCCGATCGCCCGCTGCGGCAGCGACTCGCCATCGGTGATGTGCTGGATGGAAAAGTCGCTTAATGCGCTTGGCGAACATCCGAACCCGGATATGGCCAAGGCCGCCAGGGAGATGTGCCAGGACGTACGGGACGGCAACTGGGGCTGATAGAGTCCGTCCGGAAACGAGAAAGGCGGCACCCGGAGGCACCGCCTTTTGCAACAGGATGTCTCAGGTGTCAGCCGCGGGCGCGCACGGTTTCCATCAGCGCCAGCAGAGCGGACATGTCGGGGCCGCGCTCCATGCCGGTCACGGCCTTGCGCAGCGGCATGAACAGGCCCTTGCCCTTGCGGCCGGTGGCCTCCTTCACCGCAGCGGTCCAGTTGCCCCAGCTTTCGCTGTCATAGGGGCCTTCGGGCAGCAGGGCCATCGCCTCGGCGATGAAGTCCTTGTCCTCATCCGCCACCAGCGGTTCGGCGCCGTCGCGGCACAGATCCCACCAGCCGGCCAGGTCCTTGAGGGTGGTGATGTTTTCCTTGGCCATATCCCAGAAAGCCGCCTGTTTCCCGGCCGGGACGCCCAGCGCGTCCACGTGGGTTTGCACAGCCTCCAGCGGCAGCGACTGCAGGTGGCGGGCGGTCAGCGGGTAAAGGTCCTCGACATCGAATTTGGTCGGCGCTGCGCCGAAGCGGTTGATGTCGAAACCGTCAATCAGCTCCGCCAGCTCCGTGCGCAGCTCGACCGGGTCGGAGGAACCCAGACGCGCCATCAGGCTGAGGAGCGCCATCGGCTGCACACCGGCTTCGCGCAGGTCGCGCAGCGCCAGAGTGCCAAGGCGTTTGGACAGCGCCTCGCCCTGCGGGCCGGTCAGCAGCGAGTGGTGGGCAAAGGAAGGAACAGAGCCGCCCAGCGCCTCGATGATCTGGATCTGGGTGGCGGTGTTGGTGACGTGGTCGGAGCCGCGCACCACATGGGTCACGCCCATTTCGGTATCGTCGACCACGGAGGCCAGCGTATAGAGGAACTGGCCGTCGCCGCGGATCAGCACCGGGTCCGAGACCGAGGCCGCGTCGATGGAGATATCGCCCAGGATGCCGTCGGTCCACTCGATGCGCTGATGGTCCAGCTTGAAGCGCCAGACGCCGTCGCCGCGCTCGGCGCGCAGTGCCGTTTTTTCGTCGTCGGACAGGTTCAGGGCTGCGCGGTCATAAACCGGCGGCTTGCCCATGTTGAGCTGCTTCTTGCGCTTCAGGTCCAGCTCGGTCGGGGTTTCGAAAGCTTCGTAGAAACGGCCGATCTCCCGCAGCTTGTCTGCCGCAGCCACATAGCGGTCCAGCCGCTCGGACTGGCGCTCCACGCGGTCCCAGGTCAGGCCCAGCCACTCCAGATCCTCTTTGATGGCATCGACGTATTCTTCCTTCGACCGCTCCGGATCGGTGTCGTCGATGCGCAGGATGAAGGTGCCGCCGGCCTTGCGGGCGATCAGGTAGTTCATCAGCGCGGTGCGCAGGTTGCCGACGTGGATATAGCCGGTCGGCGACGGGGCAAAACGGGTGGTGGTCATCACGAGTCTCCTGTTGCCCTGCCCCTTGTCACATGGGCGCCGGATTGTCCAGTTTCGGTAGTGTTAACGCGCCTTAGGCGCGGGCTTGCGGCGCGAGTATTTCGGGAAGGATGAAAGCCCGGCAATTACTCCGGCTGCACCGGCCAGATCGCGTTCAGGTCCTTGAGACCCGCTTTGACCAGTTCCCCCAGAACTTCCAGATCGACATCGGCAAGCTTGTTCACATAGAGGCAGCTTTTGCCCAGCTTGTGCTTGCCCAGGCGGGACAGGATGGCGCTGTAATCCTGATAGCCCGGCATGATGTAAATTGAATGGCGCGCCCGGCGCGGGGCGAATCCGGTGGCCAGGAATTCCCCTTCGCGGCCCGTCGCATAGCGGTATCGGTAGCGGCCGTATCCGATGATGGACGGGCCCCACATCTGCGGTTGGTAGCCGGTTACCTCGCGGAACAGCCTGTCCAACTCCTGGGCCTCTACCGATTTGCGCTCCGGCTCCACCGCTTGCAGAAACTCTAAAACGCTTGCGCCCGTCGGGGCTGTCTTGTTCCGGCTCATCGCCAGCCCTCCTGCCATAATGGTAGTGCAGCCCAGGCGTTCGGACAGTCCTGCTCCGCCTGACTAGCGGATGGTTCAATAGCCGGTTTGCGGGCCGTAACCGCTGCCGTCGGTGAACCGCGACAGGCGGAAGGCGCGCGGATCCACAACCGGAGCGCTGCCGGTCACCAGATCGGCGGTCAGACGCCCGGCGGCGGGGCCGATGCCGAAGCCATGGCCGGAGAAGCCGGTGGCGATGAACAGCCCCGGCAGGCTGTCCACCTGCGAGATGACCGGGATCGCATCCGGGGTCACATCCATCAGCCCGGCCCAGCTTTGCACCACGTCGGCGTTCTGCAGCACCGGGAAGGCTTTTTGCGCGGCGGCCCAGCCGCTTTTCAGCGCCTTTTGCGAGGGCGCCGGGTCCAGAACACGGCACTGTTCGAACGGCGTGGTGTCCTGCGGGCCCCAGCGGCGGGGCTGCGCTGCCTCCTCTGCCCAGCGGCCGGAGATCCGGAACTGCAGCGCCCGCCATTCCTGTCGCAGGCTGGGCAGGAATTTCCAGCCAAGGCGGAAACTGTCGGGAACAATGTCCACCACATTCTCCATCGCGTCCGAGACCGTGTAGCCGCCGTCTGCCCGCTTGCGCAGGCCGAGGTTGCCGCTGCGCACCGCGGTTTCCGGGCCGCCCTGCACCGGTGAAGTGCGCAGGACCGAGTTCAGCACCTTGAGCTGCGGCAGGTTCACCCCCGCGTTGCCCAGGAACAGCCGCGACCAGGCGCCGCCTGCAGTGACAACGGCAGAGCAGGCCACCCGGCCGCGTTCGGTCATCACGCCGCTGATGCGGCCCGCGGAGGTCTCGACGCTGCGCACGGCGCAGTCGGTCATCACTTTCGCCCCGGCCGCGCGGGCGGCGGAAGCGATTGCGTGGGTCGCCAGCTGCGGTTCGGCGCGGCCGTCCAGCGGCGTGTGCAGCGCCGCGCGAGCCGCCGTCTGATGCCCCGGCATCAGCAGGGCCAGCTGTTCGCCGCGGACCATGCGGGCGCCCTGTCCCCAGCCGTCGAGATTACCCAGCCAGCGCTCCAGCTGGGCTTCCCGCTTGGCGGTTTCGGCCGTGTAGAGGATACCGGATCGGGTGAACCCGGTTTCATGCCCGGTGCGTTCCGCCAGCCCCTCCCAAAGGCGCAGCGACTCTGCCATCAGCGGGATTTCCCGCGGGTCGCGGCAAGCGATCCGTACCCACCCCCAGTTGCGCGAGCTTTGCTCCCCCGCGATCTGCCCTTTTTCGCAGAGCAGCACGGAATGGCCGCGTTCGGCCAGCTCCAGCGCGGTGCTGGCACCAATGATGCCACCGCCGATCACCACGGCGTCGACGGCCTTGGGCAAGGCCAGATCGGATTGGAAATGGGGCAGCTTGGGTCCAGGCATGGAGGCATCTATGCCCGGTGCAAAACCGCTGGTCCAGCGTGCATGCGACACCGGCTGCGCCGCATTCCGCCAATGTGATTTTTCCGCCGCATATCAGAGCGTTACCACTTCATGAATTGCGCATTCCGCTCTGCTGAAGGTGCAGAAAAACCTGCGGCTTCAAAGGGTTAACGCGGCCCTCAGGAGGGGTCGCGCCAGCGGTTCACGATCGGGTAGCGGCGGTCCAGCCAGAACGCGCGCCGGGTCAGGCGGGCGCCGGGCGCGGACTGGAAGCGTTTGTATTCGCTGATATAAACCAGATGCTCCACCCGCTTGGCCGTATCGCGGTCATATCCTGCCGCGACGCAATCTGCGATTGAGCCATCCTGATCGATCAGAATGTCCAGAATTGCATCCAGAACCGGGTAATCCGGCAGGCTGTCACTGTCCTTCTGGTCCTCGCGCAGCTCGGCACTGGGCGGCTTGTCGATCACATTGGGACGGATCACCTCACCTTCCGGCCCCTTCATCCAGGGGCGGTGGTTGGCGTTGCGCCAGCGGCAGGTTTCGAACACGCGGGTCTTGTAGAGATCCTTGATCGGGTTATAGCCGCCGTTCATGTCGCCGTAGATGGTGGCATAGCCGACCGCGACCTCAGACTTGTTGCCGGTGGTCAGCAGCATTTCCCCGAACTTGTTGGACATCGCCATCAGCAGCAGGCCGCGCAAGCGGGACTGGATGTTCTCTTCAGTGATATCGGCATCACGGCCGGCAAACAGCGGAGCTAGGGTATTGGTGATCGCGGAGCGGCCCTCGGAGATCGGGACATAGTCGTAATGCACGCCCAGCGCCTTGGCCACGGCCTCGGCATCGTCGAGCGATTCCCGGCTGGTGTACTCGGACGGCAGCATCACGCAGCGGACGTTTTCTGCACCCAGCGCATCCACCGCAATGGCCGCCACGATGGCCGAGTCGACGCCGCCCGACAGCCCAAGCAGCACCTTTTTGAAACCGGTCTTGCCCATGTAGTCGCGCAGGGATTCCACCATCACCCGGTAGTCCTGCTCCCAGGCGTCGGGCAGATGCGCCTTTTCGCCCTCTGCCGCGCGCCAGCCGTCGTCGGTGCGTTCCAGATCGAGATGGGCATAGGCCTCGTCGAACACCGGCATCTGCAATGCCAGGGCGCCGCCGGGATTCAGCACAAAGGAGCCGCCATCGAAGACCTGGTCGTCCTGGCCGCCCACCATGTTGAGATAGATCACCGGTAGATGGGTTTCGACGGAGCGTGCCACCATGTGGTTGAAGCGCACCTCCATCTTGTCGCGGAAATAGGGTGAACCGTTGGGGATCAGCAGGAACTCGGCGCCGGTCTCGGCAAGCGTCTCCGCGACATCCTCGTGCCAGCCGTCCTCGCAAATGGGGGAGCCGATGCGAGTATTGCCGACCGCGTAGGGGCCGCCCAACGGGCCGGCATTGAAGATCCGCACCTCGTCGAACACGGTCTCGTTCGGCAGGTGGTGCTTGAGGCTGCGGGAGGCGATCTTGCCGCCTTTCAGGATCAGGTAGGCATTGTAAAGCTGCGCGCCCTCAACCCAGGGGCTGCCGATGGCCAGCGCCGGGCCGTCTGCGCAGTCGGCTGCCAGTTTCTCCACCTCGGCGATGGCCGCGGTGTGGAAGGCCGGCTTCATCACCAGGTCCTGAGTGTTGTAGCCGGTGATGAACATTTCCGGCAGCGCCACCAGGTCGGCACCGGCCTTGCGCCCTTCTTCCCAGGCCGCACGGGCTTTGGCGGCGTTGCCTGCCAAATCGCCCACCGTCGGATTCAGCTGCGCCAGTGTCACACGGAAACGGTCTGCCATGCTGCTTGGGCCTTTTGTGAAATACTTCTTCCCGCCATTTACCAGATTGACAGCCAAGGAAAAGGGCAAGGGGGCAAGCCGGGGAAAAGACATTGCGGCCAGTGTTGCGGTAGCTTAGTTTCCGGGCGAGCAACCCAATATGGCAGCAGCACCGTAATCCCTGGGCAGGCAGAGGTTTTCAATGACCCGTTTCGGCACCGCATTCGCGCTTTCCACCATCCTGGCACTGGCCGCACCCGCGCTGGCGCAGGAAGGCGAGGTCATCACCACCCAAGACGAGATCGGCGGTGTCTATGAAGGCACTTTCAAGAGCGGGCTGCAGCATGGCACCGGCACCTACACGCTGCCGAACGGCTATCAATACTCCGGCGAGTGGGTCGAAGGCGAAGTGCGCGGCCAGGGCGTGGCGCGGTTCCCGGACGGGTCGGTCTATGAAGGCGAATTTGCGCAAGGCAAGCCGCACGGGCTGGGCAAGCTGACCCGCGCCGACGGAAGCACCTATGAGGGCGGTTGGCAGGACGGGCAGATCCACGGCGACGGCACCTCTGTTTATGCCAGCGGCGTGCGCTATCAAGGCAGTTTTACCGATGGCAAGCGGCACGGCCGGGGAGTGATGACCTCACCCGACAGCTACACCTATGACGGTGACTGGGTTGACGGCCGCCAGCACGGCCTGGCGAAGATCACCTATGCGGATGGCACCGTTTACGAGGGCCGGGTCGCGGATGGCCAGTTGCAGGGGCAGGGCCGCCTCGAAACCCCTGAGGGGCTGATCTACGAAGGCGAATGGGTGGCAAGCCAGATGCAGGGAACCGGGCGCCAGGAGCACCCGAACGGCGATGTCTATGAGGGTGAACTGCAAAACACCCGGCGCCATGGCCATGGGAAAATGACCTATGCCAACGGTGATGTCTATGTCGGCGAATTCGCCGACGACCAGCGCCACGGCACAGGCACGATCACCGAGAAAGACGGCTATACCTACACCGGTGACTGGGCCAACGGGCAGATCGACGGCAAGGGAACGATGACCTACCCCGACGGTTCTGTCTATGAGGGCGAATTCCGCGATGATCTGCCCGAAGGCAAGGGCAAGATCACCTATCCGGACGGCGCCACCTATGAAGGAGATTGGGTGGCTGGAGTGATTGAGGGCGAAGGCACCACCATCTACCCCAATGGCCTGACCTATACCGGCGGCTTCAAGAATGCCCAGAACCACGGCCACGGGGTGATGACCTATGCGGACGGCTACCGCTACGAAGGCGGCTGGCAAGAGTCGCGGCGCCATGGGCAGGCCACGGTGACCTACGCCGACGGCTCAGTCTACACGGGAGAGTTCGTCAACAATCAGCGTCACGGGCAAGGCAAGATTGTGATGCCCAGTGGCTTCACCTATGAAGGCGAGTGGCAGGAGGGCAAAATCCTGGGCCAGGGCATTGCGACCTATGCCAACGGCGATGTCTACGAGGGCAGCTTTGTCAACGGCAAGCGGCAGGGGGCGGGCACGATGAAATACGCCAACGGCGTGCAGGAAGACGGCACCTGGGAAAACGGTGCGCTTGTCAGCGGCGGTGCCGGGGCTGCAAAGCAGACCGAGTAACCCTGACCGGGTTAGAGGCGCGCCGGAGCGGCGCGCCTTTCGTTTCAGCCGATGCGGATGCGGCTCAGGTGGTCGGGCATCGCGACGCTCTCCAGATTCGCCGGATCGGGCTGCGGCGGCTTCAGCTCCATTGCCATCGGCACCACGCCCGCCCAGATCGGCAGAGCGTAGTCCTCCTCGTCATCCTTGGGCGGGCCGGACCGGATCTTGGCGGCGCCCTCCTCGATCGGCATGCGCAGCACCGCGGTTGCCTTCAGCTCCTGCGCATTCATCGGGCGCAGGGTCTCCCAGCGGCCGGGGAAGATATGATCCACCATCGCCTTGAGGCTGGCCGCCTTGGCGTCCTCATCCGTGATCTTCTCTGCCACACCGAACAGCATCGCGGAGCGGAAGTTGACGGAGTGGTGGAAGGCCGAACGCGCCAGCACGTAGCCGTCCATGCAGGTGACGGTAAGACAGACTTCTGAACCCGCCATCGCCCGGATCGCGCGGCTGGCGGCGGAGCCGTGCCAGTAGACATGATCGCCCTCGCGCCATTGCAGGGTGGGCAGCACCGAAGTGGAGCCATTAATCTGATAGCCAAGATGGGCCAGCGGCATGGCGTCGAGCACCTGATGCAGGCTCTCACGGTCGTAATGCCCGCGCTCATGGGCGCGGCGCAGGCGGCTGCGGCCGGATTTCAGGGCGGTTTCGTCTTCGGGCTGGCGCATCGGCTGACCTCATGTTTCTTGTTGTTTCCCGTGACAGCTACGTGCAAACTGGTTTGATATTAACTTCCAGTTTTTAACAAAAAGAACGGTCCAGTATGATTGACCTCTCCGGCATGATTTCTGACAGCAAAGCTGAGCCGCTGTATCTGCAGATCGTCGAAGCACTGCGTAGCCGGATCAGCGAGGGGAGCTTGGGGCTCGGCACCCGGTTGCCGTCCTCGCGGGCGCTGGCGCAGGATCTGGGGGTGGCGCGCTCTACCGTTGTGACGGCCTATGACCAGCTGGTGGCGGAAGGCTTTGCCGAAACCCGGCAGGGTGCCGGGGTGTTTGTCTGCGACGTGGCGCCAATCCGGCCGCCGGAGGTTCCGGCCAAGCCTATTGCAGCGGCGCCGCCGCCCGCGCCCGGAATGCTGGTGCCGGGCGCGCCTGACCCGGAGGTGTTCCCGGCCCGGCCCTGGGCGCGCTGTGTTTCACGTGTGGCAAGGATGGACCCGCTGAGCCTGAGCCATCAGGAGGATGCATTCGGCGACCCGGAGCTGCGCAGGGAAATCGCCGCCTATGCGGCGCGCTGGCGGGGCATCGACTGCAGTGCGGAGCAGGTGCTGGTCACCAGCGGCGCGCGGGAGGCGCTGGAACTGGCGATGGAGTTTCTGGTGGAGGGCGGGGACATCGCGCTGGAGGCTCCCGGCTTCACCCCCACCCGGCGGTTTGCGCAAGCTCGCGGCTGGCGGGTGCACTGGCTGCGGGCCGGGCCACGCGGCGCAGAAGTGCCGCGGCAAATGGCCAAGGTCACGCTGCTGACGCCCTCGCATCAGTTTCCGCTAGGCGGCACCCTGCCGGTGCCGCAGCGGCAAGCCTTTCTGCATGCCGCCAAGGCGCGCGGCGGATGGGTCATCGAGGACGATTTTGACAGCGAATTCCGCTATTGCGGCCAGCCGGTGCCTGCGATGGCGGCGCTCGACCGGGAGGGGCGCTGCATCTATGTGGGCACTTTTTCCAAGACATTCTCCCATGCGCTGCGGCTGGGGTATGCAATCCTGCCACCGGCGCTGGTGGCGCAGTTCCGGGCGCAGTTCACCCACCCGAGCGCCGGCGCTGCCATCACCGCGCAGCGGCCGCTGGCCGAATTCATGGCGTCAGGCCAGTACGACCGCCACATCCGCCGCGCCCGCAGGCTTTATGCCGAACGCTATGCGGCGGCGGCTGAAGCTCTGGCGGAGTGGCCGGAACCGCTGGGATCATTCCACCGCCATAACGCCGGGATGCAGATCGCCTTTCATCTAAAGGGCACGCAGGGCGACATCTGTATCTGCCGCCGCGCGGCAGAGGCGGGCTATGGCATCCGGCCGCTGTCGCCGCATGATCCGGATGGCACGGCACAGGGGCTGCTGATCGGATTCTGCCAGTCGCAGGCCGAAGACTTGCCATACCAGATCGCCGGCCTGCGCCGGATTGTGGAGAATGCCAGCTAAGACGGCCAAAGGAAAAGGCCTCCCCGGATGCCCGGGAAGGCCTGTCTCATTCAGCTTTGATCTGGCCGGAGCCGGTCAGCTGTACTTCTTGATCTCACCCGATTTCAGGCGCGACATGTAGCTGTTCAGCTCTTTCTTGACGATCGGCATCAGGAAGTAGAGCGCGATGATGTTGACCACCGCCATGGCAAAGATTGCCGCGTCGGAGAAGTCGATCACCGGGCCCAGGTTGGCGGCTGCGCCGATCACCACGAAGATGCAGAAGATCACTTTGAACACCAGTTCGGTGGTCTGGCCTTCGCCAAACAGGAAGGTCCAGGCCTTGAGGCCGTAATAGGACCAGCTGATCATGGTGGAGAAGGCGAACAGGATCACTGCCAGCGCCAGCACGTACTTGAACCAGCCGAAGGCCGAAGAGAAGGCCGCCGAAGTCAGCGCCACGCCTTTGTTGCCGTCGATAGTCTGGATGGTGCTTGCGCCTTCGTCCAGCAGGTACAGGCCGGTGTTCGGGTCCTGGATCAGCTGACCGGTGATGATGATCACCAGCGCGGTCATGGTGCAGATCACCACGGTGTCGATGAAGGGTTCCAGCAGCGACACGAAACCCTCGGTGATCGGCTCCTTGGTGCGCACGGCGGAGTGGGCGATGGCTGCCGAACCAACTCCGGCCTCGTTCGAGAAGGCCGCCCGCTTGAAGCCCTGGATCAGCGCGCCGACCATGCCGCCGGCGATGCCGAGGCCGGTGAAGGCGCCCTCGAAGATCTGGCCGAATGCCCAGCCGATCTTGTCCGCGTTCATCCCCAGGATGACAAGCGCGGCTGCGACATACATGATACCCATGAAGGGGACCACTTTTTCGGTCACGCGGGCAATCGACTTGAGGCCGCCGACGATCACGGCAAACACCACCGCGGCGAACACCACGCCGGTGATCCAGCCCGGATACGCGCCCACAACGCCGGAAATCTGCGCATGCGCCTGGTTGGCCTGGAACATGTTGCCGCCGCCCAGGGCGCCAAGGATGCAGAACACCGAGAACATGACCGCCAGGAACTTGCCCATCGGCAGGCCGCGTTCGGCGAAGCCCTTTGTCATATAATACATCGGGCCGCCGGAAACATGGCCGTCTGCGAACTCGTTGCGGTATTTGACGCCCAGGGTGCATTCGGTGAATTTCGAAGCCATGCCCATCAGGCCGGCCAGGATCATCCAGAAGGTGGCACCGGGGCCACCAATGCCGACCGCCACCGCAACACCGGCGATATTGCCGAGGCCGACGGTGCCCGACAGCGCGGTTGCCAGCGCCTGGAAGTGGCTGACCTCGCCCGCGTCATTGGGGTCGGCGTAGTCGCCTTTGACCAGCGCAATGGAATGCGGGAAGGCGCGGAACTGGATCAGGCCGAAGTAGATGGTGAACACGGTTGCCGCGATCACCAGCCAGGCCACGATCCAGGGGAAGCTGGTGCCGGGGAACGGGCTGAAGATCAGGTTGACGAACCAGCCGGTGGAGCTGGCAAACAGCTCATTGACACGCTCATCGACGGATTGTGCCATCGCCGGCGCGGTTGCCGCCAGCAGCAGCGGCGCAGACAGGGCTGCCGCCTTGATTGATTTCCTCATGACTGTCCTCTGAGTTTATCTTTAGGGAACGATGGTGACCGGAACCGGTGCCGCCTGTGCCAGGCTGCCCGCAACGGAGCCGAACAGCCGCGACGACAGCGCCGAATGGCCCGTGCGGCCGATAATCAGATGGCTGGCGCCGCTCTCTTTGATCACATCGATCAGGGTTTCCGCGATATGGCCGTACTTCAGCTCGGTGGAAACGGTGACACCGCTGTCTTCCAGGCTTTTGCGCACTGGTGCCAGCAAAGCATCCTCTGCGCGCTTCAGTTCATCCTCGCGGCGCTTGTGGCGCTGCTCGATCTCCTCCGGGGTGAGGAAAGAATAGGGCGACCATTCCAGCACATGCGCGATCACCAGCTCTGCCCCTTGTGCTTTGGCAAGGCTGACGGCAAAAGCAAGCGCCGATTTGGCGGCCTCGCTGTCGTCATATCCAAGGACAATTTTATTCGACACTTTTTCCTCCTATCGATGGCGCATTTCTCAACGAGAGCGCCGGATCCGGGGTGCCAACGCCGGAAAACCTGCCAGCGCAAGACCCATTGCCGTTCCTGCCTTAAAAAAAGGCGCAGTGCGGACAAACTGCCGCATTGAAACTGCGGCAGGCCCTAACTTATATTAAATGCCTTTTTCAATACTGTCTTGCACTTGCCGCGAACCGCCGCATGCTGCTCGCCGCAGCGGTGCCGTGCCGCAACGGCAACTGCGGCAACCGCGGCGGGCAAAATCCCCCTTTCCATTCGGCGGCACCTCTGTATAAATCCCTGCCATGACCATTTGCGCAGATATCAGTATTGCAGCCACCGCCCCCCGCGGTGCCGCTCTGCGCGCCCTACTGATCCTAGCCCGCCTCTGAGCGTGCCCTTCCGGCGCGCCCGCTCAGAGGATTGCCGCACGCGCGCCATCGAAGGCTTATGATGCCCCTTAGGGCCTAGGACAGAGACAAGAGATACCAAAATGACAAACGCATCCCCGATTTCCGGCGACAAATCCCGTGTATTGATTTTCGATACCACCCTGCGCGACGGCGAGCAGAGCCCCGGCGCCACCATGACCCATGACGAGAAGCTGGAGATTGCCGAGCTTCTGGACGAGATGGGGGTGGACATTATCGAGGCGGGCTTCCCGATTGCCTCCGAAGGCGACTTTGCCGCGGTCAGCGAGATTGCCGAACGCTCGAAAAACGCGATGATCTGCGGGTTGGCACGGGCCAATTTCAAGGACATCGACCGCTGCGCCGAAGCCGTGCGCAAGGCCGCGCAGCCGCGTATCCACACCTTCATCGGCACCTCGCCGCTGCACCGCGCCATCCCGAACCTGACCATGGACGAGATGGCCGACAAGATCCACGAGACCGTGACCCACGCGCGCAACCTGGTCGACAACGTGCAGTGGTCGCCGATGGACGCGACCCGGACCGAGTGGGATTACCTCTGCCGGGTGATCGAGATCGCCATCAAGGCAGGCGCCACGACCATCAACATCCCCGACACCGTCGGCTATACCGCGCCGATGGAATCCGCTGACCTGATCAAGCAGTTGATCGAGACGGTGCCGGGCGCCGATGAGGTGATCTTTGCCACCCACTGCCACAATGACCTCGGCATGGCGACCGCCAACGCGCTGGCCGCTGTCGCGGGCGGCGCGCGTCAGATCGAATGCACCATCAACGGCCTCGGCGAGCGCGCGGGCAACACCGCGCTGGAAGAGGTGGTGATGGCGCTGAAGACGCGCAACGACATCATGCCCTGGCACACCGGCATCGACACCACCAAGATCATGCACATCTCGCGCCGGGTCTCGACCGTCTCCGGCTTTGTTGTGCAGCCGAACAAGGCGATTGTCGGGAAGAACGCCTTTGCGCATGAAAGCGGCATCCACCAGGACGGGATGCTGAAGAACCGCGAGAACTTCGAGATCATGCGGCCCGAGGACATCGGCCTCTCCGGCACCTCGCTGCCCCTGGGCAAGCATTCCGGCCGCGCGGCGCTGCGCGACAAGCTGGAGCATCTCGGCTATGAGGTGGGCGACAACCAGCTGAAGGACGTCTTTGTCCGCTTCAAGGAGCTGGCCGACCGCAAGAAAGAGGTGTTCGACGACGACCTCATCGCGCTGATGCGCATCGGCACCGACGCGGAGAACGACCACCTCAAGATCGTCTCGATGAAAGTGGTCTGCGGCACCGGCGGCCCGGCGGAATCCACTGTCGAGATGGAGATTGACGGCAAGGACGTGACCGAGACAGCCGAGGGCGACGGGCCGGTGGATGCCACCTTCAAGGCGATCCGCAAGATTTATCCGAACACCGCCCGCCTGCAGCTTTACCAGGTGCATGCGGTGACCGAAGGCACCGACGCGCAGGCGACGGTTTCAGTGCGGCTGGAGGAGGATGGCAACATCGCCACCGGCGAAAGCGCCAACACCGATACGGTTGTGGCCTCGGCCAAGGCCTACGTGAACGCGCTGAACCGGCTGATCGTGCGCCGCGGCCGGGTGGGAGAAGGCGCCGACACCAAGGAAATTTCCTACAAGGACCTGGCCTGAGTCTGGCCTCACTCAAATCGAAAGGGCGCCCGCTGCGGCGCCCTTTTTCGTTGCTGCCTAATTCAGCCCAGCCTTGCGCAGCCCTTCGGTGAAATGCCCGGCATCCTCAGTGCGGCCATAGTGCAGCCCGGCAAGCAGCCCTTCTGCCGTGGCATCGGGCTGCATCACCCGGACTTGCTCCACATACTCCTGCGCCTGCCGCACATTGCCGAGCCAGCTGTGACAGGCCGCCACCAGTGCTGTCTGAACCGCGTCCATAGCCGGCAACCGCATGAAATCCGCCAGCGCCTCTTGATACAGGCGCGCGGTAAAATGGGCTTTGCCAAGATGGCTCCAGAAACGGACCGGAAAATGCGGGTTCAGGCGCATGGCCTTCCGAATCCATTCCGCCCCCTCTTCAGGCCGGCCCTGCCAGGTCAGCAGCTCGCCCATCTGCACCACAACCAGATCGTAATTCGGATTCAAGGCGAGGGCGCGTTCCTGGTGATACTGCGCCTGGGACAGGTTATCCTGAATAATCGCCAGAGCCGCCATCAGCCTGTGCACATCAGCATCATTATCATCCATCGCAGCAGCTTTCTGGATCGCTTCCATCGACAGCCGCAGCATCTCCTCGGTGTCGTCGCACCAGCCATAGCCCCAAGCCTGGCCGCGGATGCAGCCCCGCCACGCGTGGGCATGAGCGAACTCCGGGTCCAGCTCCACAGCCCGGTCGATGAGCTTCATCGCCGCTTCGTTGTCCTCGCGGGTGCTGCGGTGGTGCAGGACCTTCGCAGCCAGCACACATTCATAGGCCGCCAGGCTGGAAGGCTTCTTGCGTGAGACTTCATCCTGCTGCGCTGCTTCGATCCGCCCGGGGAGGGTGGCGACAATGGCCGATGTCACCTCATCCTGGATCTCGAATATGTCGTCGAGGGTGCGGTCGTATTTCTCCGCCCAGATATGGGAGTCGTTGCAGCTGTCGATCAGCTGCACGGTGACCCGCAGCCGGTTGCCCGCCTTGCGCACGCTGCCCTCGACGATGTAGCGGGCGCCCAGCTTTTCCGCCACTTCGCGGATGTTGACCGCTTGCCCCTTGTAGACAAAGGACGAGTTTCGGGAGATCACAAACAACTCATGGCGGCGGCTGAGTTCAGTCAGGATGTCTTCGGTCAGCCCGTCGGCAAAAAACTCCTGCTCCGGGTCGCCGCTCATGTTGGCAAAGGGCAGCACCGCAATGGAGGGTTTGACCACGGCAAAAGGCTCAGCTGCGCTGTCATCCTGGCCGGGCCCCGCGCCGGCAGCCTCCCCCTCCAGAATCAGCCGGTAGACCTGCACCGGTTCCGCAATGTTCTTGAGATGCTGCGGCCCCAGATCCTCGAACTGCAGCTCGCCCATGCGGCGGACCTGATCGTAAACGGCGGCAGAGACACAGACGTCCCCGGTGCCGGCAAATTGTTCCAGCCGGGCCGCCACATTCACACCGCTGCCGTAGATGTCGCCTTCGTCAAAGATGATATCGCCAAGATTTACGCCGACCCGGAACTGAATGCGTTTATCGGGCGCCACATCGGCGTTGCGGCGGCGCATCCGGTCCTGCACCTCGGCGGCGCAGGCTACCGCATCGCAGACGCTAGGGAACTCGACCAGCATCCCGTCGCCGGTGGTCTTGATGATGGAGCCGCGGTTCTTGGCGATTGCAGGGTCGATCAGTTCAATCCGGTGGGTGCGAAGACGCGCCAGGGTGCCCTGCTCATCGACGTCCATCAGGCGGCTGTAACCAACCATATCCGCCGCCAGCACGGCGGCCAGCCTGCGTTCCATAGCACGCCCTCCCTGCCGGAAAGCGTAGCGGGAAAGCGCTGCATTTCAAAGTTATTTGCAAACCTCAGCCGCGCAGGATCCGGGCTGCAAGCGCCGGGGAGAGGCGATGGATCAGCCGCAACAGCTTCATCTGCCCCACCCAGATTTCGCTTTTGCCCGCAGCAATCCCGCCGAGCAGGGCGGCGGCGGCTGCGTTGGGGCTGATCTTGCCGCGGCCCCGCCCGGCGGTCATTTGGGTCGCGGCCAGCGCCATCACGCAGTCCGTGATACGCACTGGCAGGCCTGCGCCCTCAGCCTGGTAGCGCAGGGCGCGGGTGAAATTGCGCAGGGCCGCCTTGGAGGCGCAGTAGACCGGCGCCTGCCGTTTCGGGGCCAGGGCAAGGCCGGAGGTCACATTGACCAGAAAGCTGCCTGGCGTTTGCGCAAGAACCGGCAGCAGCCCGGCGGCGAGATGCATGGGGGCTGTCAGGTTCACCGCCACCTCCCGCTCGATATCCTGCGGATCGGCCCCGCCTTTGGCGAAATCGGCGGCGATCTGAATACCCGCGTTGTTGATCATCCCGTCCAGCCGCTGCCCCTGCAGACCGGCAATCAGCGCCGCCCGTGCGCGACTGTCTGCCAAGTCGCAGGCCAGCCGTTCCACGCCCTCTGGCAGCCCCTCCATCGCCTCAGTGGAGCGGGCCAGCGCCAGAACCTCAGCCCCTTCCGCCGCCAGCTGTAATGCCAGCGCCCGCCCGATCCCGCGCGAGGCGCCGGTGACGAGTACCCGTTTGCCGTCAAACCGCATGGGCGGCCTCATAGGTGCGGAATCCGTTTTCATAAGACGGGATGATCCCGGCCACCGTGAAGTAGCCTTCTGTGATCAGCGCAGTGTCCCGCAACTGTTCCATGGCGCAGTAGTAGGCCTCCGGCGTTTCCGCCTCGATCATCGCCACGTCACTGAACTCCGCATGAAACGCCTCGGCATCGAAATGGCGCAGCGACAACCCGTCGCTGGCGAAAGGCTCCAGCCCGGCAGCGGCGATGCGCCCGCGTTCCGCGCGGCTGAGGCGCAGCCAGCCGGGGGAGGCGTTGAGCAGCAGGAAGATGGTCATTTTCATCGGGGAACCTCCGCAATGTTGCCTTTGCCGCCAAGAATGTGAAGGATTGCTCGCATTCTCAACTCGCGTTCCCGGCAGGAAGGCACCCGCGATGCACGGCCCAAGAAAACAAGCGCGCCAGGCCCGCTCCCGCGCCACCCAGGAGGCGATCGTGGAGGCGGCGGCTCGCATTCTGGAAACGTCGGGGCGCGAGGGTTTGACAACAAATACGATTGCCGACCGGGCCGGCGTCAGCATCGGCTCGCTCTACCAGTATTTCCCCAACAAAGAGGCGGTGCTGGCCGCCGTGCTGCGCAGCAAGCGGGCAGAGCTGCTGGGCTGGATGCGGGACGCCGCAGCGCGCTGCCGCGATGAGCCGCCGGAGGCAGCCTTGCGCGAGCTTCTGGCCGCCGGGATGCGGCACCAGTTCGAACGGCCGCGGCTGGCTATGGAGGCGGAATATGCCGAACAGCGTTTGCAGCTGGCACCGGAAACCGCCGCACTGGCAGAGGAGATGGCGCAGATCGTTCTGGACACCATCCGCCGCTTCGCCCCCGATGCCGGACCGCAGGAGGCGCGCGACGTGGTGGCCATTGCCAAAGGGATGATCAACGCCGCCGCCTTTGCCGGCGAAGCAGGCGGTACCGCGCTGGTCCAGCGGGTCGAACGCGCAATCCGGGGTTACTTGCGGGAGACCGCGTCGAACAGCGCCGAAATCCGCGCGGCTTCCTCTGCCGCGCCGTAGGGCGCGTTGACCACAAACATGCCGCTGCCGATCATCCGGTGTCCTTCGCGCACCGGCGGGAAGAACACCTCGTGGCGCAGGGCATCAGGCAGCCCCTGCGCCTCCAGCGCCTTCAGCATCTGCTTGTGACTGCCGTCCCGCAGGATCGGATACCACAGGGCTATAACGCCGACGTTCCACTTCTTGTGCAGCTGGCCGATGATGCCGGGGATACGGGTGTAATCGGATTTGATCTCGTAGCTGGGGTCGATCAGCAACAACCCGCGGCGCGGTGTCGGCGGTGCCAGCGACATGGCGAGTTCGAATCCGTCCTGCTGGTGCACCTTGGCCTTCCAGGGCTTCAGCGCGGCACGCAGGGCTGCATTTTCCTGCGGGTGCAGCTCAGCAAAATGCAGCGAGTCGCCGGGTCGCAGCAGCGAGGCTGCAATCAGCGGTGAGCCGGGATAGGCGGCGGCTCCATGTGCCTTGCGGGTTTCCGACAGGGCACGGTGAAGCGGATGATCCGCAGCCAGTCCCTGTTCTGCCAGGACCTTGGTGATGCCCTGCTCCGCCTCGCCGGTTTTCACGGCCTCGGGCGCGTCCAGCCGGTAGAGGCCCCGGCCCGCATGGGTCTCAATATAGCTGAGCGGTTTATCCTTGCGGGTGAGATAGGCCAGCATCCAGGCAAGCAGCGCGTGCTTCTGGACATCGGCCAGATTTCCGGCGTGGTAGATGTGCTGATAAGAGAGCATGCGCCCCCTCTAGCCGCTATTTCCAAAGGGCGGAAGGGGCGGCGTACGCCCGGTAAACGGAATCTCAACCCCGCTGCGGCAGACTGCACCCCGAAAAGATACCGCAGAATGCAGGTTCCCATGCCCCTCAGAATGAGCGCCCTTGCCCTGATCCTGACGTTTCTGGCCCTGTTGCTGTGCACGGCGGCTGCGGTCAGCGCGCAGGGGTATTCGCTGGTCGGCAATAATTTCTTCCTGCAAAAGGCCTCTGCCCCGATGCCCGGACCGGCGCCCGCACCTGCGGTCCCAGGCCCGGCTCCGCAGGCCATTGCCAGCCTGCTGCCGGACACCCTGCCCGGCGCGGACCAAGGCCGCGGGGCGGTATCGCTCAACCCAAGTGCCGCCAGCCTGTTCCGCGGCCGCAGCGGCAGCGGGCTGTTTGCCCCGATCCTGAAGGCACCGCCCAGCGTCAAACGTCTGCTGGATCTGATTGCCAGCGCCGAGGCCGGCAAGGCGCAGTATGATGCGGTGCAATATGGCGCCACCCGCAAGCCGCCGAAGAAGCCGACAAGCATGACAATTGCCGAGATCAACGCCTGGATCGACGGCACCCCGGGACAGCCCCATGCCATCGGGCGCTATCAGTTCATCCCCGCAACGCTGCGGCGGCTGGTTAAGCATCAGGGGGTGAATCCGCGGGCCCGCTTCACGCCGGAGCTGCAGGACCAGCTGGCGCACCAACTGGTGGAGGAGGCCGGCTACAGCGCCTTCCTGGCTTCGGAAATGCCGCGCAAGACCTTCATGCTGAACCTGGCCAAGATCTGGGCCGGACTGCCAATCTCCACCGGGAAATCCTATTACGAGGGCTATGCCGGCAACAGCGCCAGCCTGACCTGGGCTCATTTCGACGCCGAAATGAAGCGGATCTTCCGAAGCTGACGGCCAGACGTTCCGCAGCAGTCCCTTCCAGACCAGGCACGCCTTTCAGCTGCAGCAGGAACAGTGCAGGAACGCGGCTAGGTTGAGGCTCTATATAGTGGGCGGAAAGGCGCTGTTTCACCATAATACGCCCTTTCGCGGCCCAGCCCTGCCGCTTATAAGGTTTGGGAAGGCGGCTTCTGAGGGGAGTCGCCCAAGGAATATTGGCAGCACTCACAGGATCCCTTCTATATGGCGCTTTTCGGAAACTTGGGCGGTCTGTTCTCCTCGGACATGGCCATCGACCTCGGCACAGCCAACACTCTGGTCTATGTCAAGGGCCGCGGGGTGATCCTGTCCGAACCTTCCGTGGTCGCCTACCACGTCAAGGACGGCGTCAAAAAAGTGCTGGCCGTGGGTGAAGACGCCAAGCTGATGCTGGGCCGCACCCCCGGCTCGATCGAGGCGATCCGGCCGATGCGCGAAGGCGTGATTGCCGACTTCGACACCGCAGAGGAAATGATCAAGCATTTCATCCGCAAGGTGCACAAGCGCTCAACCTTCTCCAAGCCCAAGATCATCGTCTGCGTGCCGCATGGCGCCACCCCGGTTGAAAAACGCGCGATCCGTCAGTCGGTGCTCTCCGCAGGCGCCCGCCGCGCCGGCCTGATTGCCGAGCCGATTGCAGCCGCCATCGGGGCGGGCATGCCGATCACAGATCCGACCGGCAACATGGTTGTTGACATCGGCGGCGGCACCACCGAGGTGGCGGTCCTGTCGCTGGGCGACATCGTTTATGCGCGCTCTGTCCGCGTCGGCGGCGACCGCATGGACGAGGCGATCATCAGCTACCTGCGCCGCCAGCAGAACCTGCTGGTGGGTGAATCCACCGCCGAGCGCATTAAAACCTCCATCGGCACCGCCCGGATGCCCGACGACGGCCGCGGCCAGTCGATGCAGATCCGCGGCCGCGACCTGCTGAACGGCGTGCCGAAGGAAATCGAGATTTCCCAGGCCCAGGTGGCAGAAGCGCTGGCCGAACCGGTGCAGCAAATCTGCGAGGCGGTGATGACTGCACTGGAAACCACGCCGCCGGACCTAGCCGCCGACATTGTCGACCGCGGCGTTATGCTGACCGGCGGCGGCGCTCTGCTGGGCGATCTGGACCTTGCCCTGCGCGAACAGACCGGCCTGGCCGTCTCCATCGCGGATGAGAGCCTCAACTGCGTGGCGCTCGGCACCGGCAAGGCGTTGGAGTTTGAAAAACAGCTGGCACACGCCATCGACTACGACAGCTAACGCCGCAGCCTGCCGGAATGGCACCAGCTGACAGGCGGCTGGAAGGAGAAACGTGGCAAAGGACAAGTCCCAGCGCGACGATTACGCAACCCCGCTGCGGCGTCTGTTGACAGCGGTGCTGTGTCTGTGCCTGGCCGCGATCTTTGTCGTCTGGCGGATCGACAGCCCGCGGGTGGAACGCTTCCGCGCGCAGGTGGTGGACACGGTCGTGCCCAATATGGATTGGGCAATGGTGCCCGTGACGGCCACGATCAATCTGGTCCGCGATTTCCAAAGCTACCAGCGGCTGGCGGAACAGAACCGCGAGCTGCGCAGCGAACTGCGGCAGATGCGCGCCTGGAAGGAAGCAGCTCTGCAGCTGGAACAGGAAAACGCCCGGCTGCTGGACCTCAACAATGTGAGACTGGATCCGAAGCTCACTTATATCACCGGGGTGGTGATGGCCGACAGCGGGTCCCCGTTCCGGCAGTCGGTGCTGCTGAACGTCGGCAGCCGTGACGGGGTGCATGACGGCTGGGCCGCGATGGACGGCATCGGACTGGTGGGGCGGATCTCCGGCACCGGGCGCGACACCGCTCGGGTGGTCCTGCTGACCGATGCCGCAAGCGCCGTACCCGCCACCATCCAGCCCTCCGGTCAGACCGCACTGGTCACCGGCGACAACAGCGCCGCTCCGGTGCTGAGCTTTCTGGAGAACCCCGACCTGGTGCGCCCGGGCGACAGGGTGATTTCTTCCGGCGACGGCTCCGTCTTTCCGGCTGGGTTGCTGATCGGCCAAGTGGCAAAGGACCGTTCGGGGCGGATGCGTGTGCGCCTGGCCGCAGACTACGGGCGGTTGGAGTTCCTGCGGGTGCTGCGCCATCACGGAACGCAAGTGATCCAGGACCCTGGCGGGCTGGTCGGCGCCGCCCCGGGCGACCCGCTGCCGCAGCCGCGGCCCGAAACCCTGGGGGAGGACAGCCCCGAAGGCACGGCTGAGGCCGGCAATGGCTAACACCTCGCCCGCCAGGATCTGGACCATGCGCGCGGCCTTTCCCGCAGTCGCACTCTTGATCATCTTCTTCCACCTGCTGCCGCTGGAAACCGAGCCGCGGTTCTGGGCACCGCCGGACCTGCTGCCGGCGCTGGCCATGGCCTGGAGCCTGCGCCGCCCGGATTATGTTCCCGCGCTCTCGATCGCCCTGGTGATGCTTCTGGCGGACCTGCTGTTCCACCGCCCGCCGGGGCTGCTGGCGCTGCTGACGGTGCTGGGCTGCGGCTTCCTCAAGGGCCGCGCGGCGCCCCACCGCGAGAGCACATTTGCCAGCGAATGGCTGGCCGTTGCCTTGGTGCTGACAGGGATTGCCACGCTGAACCGGCTGATCCTGACCCTGTTCGGGGTTGCCCAGGCGCAGCTGAGCCTGACCGTTATCCAGGTTGTGATGACCATCGCTGCCTATCCGCTGGCGGTTTGGGCCAGCCAGTCTATTCTTGGGGTGCGCAAACTGTCCCCTGCTGAGGCCGAAACCCTGGTGAGCCGCTGATGAAACGCAATCCCAAGGATCTGGATGCCGCAAACAGCAAGATGACCCGGCGGGCGCTGTTCCTTGGCGGGCTGCAGCTGGCCTTTGCCGGCGGGCTGGCGGCTAGGATGCGATACCTGCAAGTGGATCAGGCCGATGAATTCCGTCTGCTGGCCGAGGAAAACCGGATCAACATCCGCCTGCTGCCGCCTGCCCGCGGGCAGATCTTCGACCGCAACGGGCTGATCATCGCGCAAAACTCGCCCTCCTACCGGATCACGGTGGTGCCGGAGGATGCGGGCGACGTTGAAGCGGTGATTGCCAAGCTCTCGAAACTGGTCTCCCTGGATCCGGAGGACCTGGAGCGCGCCCGCACCGAAATGCGCCGCTCGCCGCCGTTCCTGCCAATCACCCTGGCTGACCAGATCGGCTGGGAGGATATTTCCAAGGTGGCTGTGAACGCCCCTGCCCTGCCCGGGGTCACCCCTGAGGTGGGCCTGACCCGTGTTTATCCGCAACTTGGCGACTTTGCCCATGTTATCGGCTATGTCGGACCGGTTTCCGACTATGACCTGAGCAAGATGGAAGACCCGGAGCCAGTACTGATGATCCCGCGCTTCCAGATCGGCAAGGTTGGTTTTGAGGCCCGGCGCGAGGATCTCTTGCGCGGCAAGGCCGGCGCCAAGCGGGTCGAGGTCAACGCCACCGGCCGGGTGATGCGCGAGCTGGACCGGCGCGAGGGGATATCCGGCGCTGACATGCAGCTGACCATTGATGCCGGGCTGCAGAACTACGTGCAGGCGCGGCTGGGCCGGGAAAGCGCCGCGGCGGTGGTGATCGACTGCGAGAACGGCGACATCCGCGCGATCTGCTCCTCGCCCAGTTTCGACCCCAACCTGTTCGTGCGCGGCATTTCCGTTGCCGACTACCGGCTGCTGACCGAAGACAATTACCGGCCGCTGTCCAACAAGGCAGTGCAGGGAACCTACCCGCCCGGATCCACATTTAAGATGATCACCGCTCTGGCGGCGCTGGAAAACGGCGTGATCGGACCGGAGGAAACCGTCTGGTGCCCCGGCCATCTCAAGGTTGCAGGGCGCCGTTTCCACTGCTGGAAGCGGGCGGGCCATGGCCGGGTGGATTTGAACACCTCGCTGAAGCGGTCCTGCGACGTGTATTATTACGACGTCGCAATCAAAACCGGCATCGACAAGATTTCCGAGATGGCCAATCTGTTTGGCCTTGGCATCAAGCATGATCTGCCGATGTCGGCAGTGGCGCAGGGGATCACCCCAACCAAGGCGTGGAAATCCAGTTCCTATGGCAAGGACTGGCTGATCGGCGATACCGCGAACTCCTCCATCGGGCAGGGGTACATGCTGGCGTCGCCCTTGCAGCTGGCTGTGATGTCCGCGCGGCTCGCTACCGGGCGCAGCGTGACACCCAGGCTTCTGAAAACGATCGACGGGGTTGAGCAGCCAAGCGGCGCCGGCGAGCCGCTGCCAGTCAGCGAAAACAGCCTGCGGATGGTGCGCCGCGGCATGTATTCTGTCAGCAACGACCGCCGCGGCACCGCCTACCGCTCCCGCATCGTTCCCAAGGAAATGGAGATGGCCGGCAAGACCGGAACCAGCCAGGTCCGCAACATCACCGCCGCTGAGCGCGCCGCCGGAGTGATCCGCAACGAGGACCTGCCGTGGGAACGGCGCGACCATGCTCTGTTTGTCTGCTTTGCGCCCTATGACAAGCCGAAATACGCGGTTGCGGTGGTGGTTGAACACGGCGGCGGCGGCTCCAAGGCGGCCGCGCCGGTGGCGCGCGACGTGATGCTGCAGGCGCTGTACAACGGCACCCCGCCGCTGGAGGCCTACCCCAAGGCCGACCGCAGCCGCATCAAGGCGCAGCAGGAACGGCTGGAACGCGAACGCGTCAAACGCCCGCTGGGCAGCCGGAGCAGCCGCGCATGAGCTATCTTGAGTATCACGCCAAATCGACACCCACCGGCCTGCGCAAGGTTCTATACCTGAACTGGGGGCTGACGCTGCTTCTGGCGACGGTGACCTGCGTCGGATTTCTGATGCTCTACTCGGTGGCTGGCGGGTCCTTCACCCCGTGGGTGGAGCCGCAGGTGAAGCGGTTTGCCCTTGGCCTTGGCGTCATGTTCGTGGTCGCCATGATCCCGATCTGGTTCTGGCGCAATATCTCGGTCGTGGCCTATCTGGGGTCGCTGGCGCTGCTTGTGGCAGTGGAGCTGTTCGGCACCGTTGGCATGGGCGCGCAGCGCTGGATCGATATCGGCTTCATGCGGCTGCAGCCCTCGGAGGTGACCAAGATCGCGCTGGTGATGCTGCTGGCCGCCTACTATGACTGGCTGCCGCCAGAGAAAACCTCGCGCCTCTTGTGGGTGCTGCTGCCGGTCGCGCTGATCCTCATTCCGACAGCGCTGGTGCTGAAACAGCCCGACCTTGGCACCTCCATCCTGCTGATGGCGGCGGGCGGCGGGGTGATGTTTCTGGCAGGCGTCCACTGGGCCTATTTCGTGGCGGTGATTGCCGCCGGGGTGGGGCTGGTCAGCGCGGTGTTCCAAAGCCGCGGCACCGAATGGCAGCTGCTGAAGGACTACCAGTTCCGCCGCATCGACACATTCCTCGATCCCTCGCAGGATCCCCTGGGCGCTGGTTATCACATCACCCAGTCCAAAATCGCGCTGGGGTCCGGCGGCTGGTCCGGGCGCGGCTTCATGCAAGGCACCCAATCGCGACTGAACTTCCTGCCGGAAAAGCACACCGATTTCATATTCACCACCCTGGCGGAAGAATTCGGATTCATCGGCGGCGTGACCCTTCTGTCCATTTACATGCTGATCATCGTGTTCTGCATCGCCTCGGCAATTGCCGCCAAGGACCGGTTCTCTTCGCTGGTGATCATGGGCATCGCCATCACCTTTTTCCTGTTCTTTGCGGTGAACATGTCGATGGTGATGGGGCTGGCCCCGGTGGTCGGGGTGCCGCTGCCGATGGTCTCCTACGGCGGCTCAGCAATGCTGGTGCTGCTGGGTGCCTTCGGCATCGTGCAAAGCGCCCATATCCACCGCCCGCGCCAGGCCTCACGCTAGACTTCAAGGAGTTCCCATGACCGCCAATGTCCTGTTTGCAGGCCGCGCCGATGGCTGGCCAACTTATGAGCCGCTGCTGAAAGCGGAGCTTGCACGGCTAGGTGTGGAGGCTGATCTGCGCAATGAATTCGCGCCGGAAGAGGTGGACTACATCGTCTACGCGCCCAGCGGGCCAGTGAGCGATTTCACCCAGTTTACCCGCCTGAAGGCTGTGCTGAGCATGTGGGCAGGCGTCGAAAAAATCGTGCCTGTCGTGCCCGCTGCCGTGCCGCTCACCCGGATGGTGGACACCGGGCTGGAGCATGGCATGACCGAATGGGTGGTAGGCCACACGCTGCGCTATCACCTGGGCATGGACATGCAGATCCACGGGCTGAACGGGCGCTGGCACCGGCATGTGCCGCCGCTGGCCAAGGACCGGCACGTCACGGTTCTGGGCCTGGGCGCACTGGGAACCGCCTCGGCCAAGGCGCTGGCGGCGCTGAGGTTCCAGGTCTCCGGCTGGAGCCGGACGCAAAAGGACATCGAAGGCATCACCTGCTATGCCGGACAGGACGGGCTGAAGGCGGCGCTGGAGCAGGCCGAGATCCTGATCCTGCTGCTGCCGGACACACCAGAGACCGAAAACACGCTGAATGCCGAGACCCTGGCCTTGCTGCCCAAGGGGGCAAAGATCATCAACCCGGGCCGCGGGCCGCTGATCGACGATGGCGCGCTGCTGGCCGCGCTCGACAGCGGCCAGGTGGGCCATGCGACGCTGGATGTGTTCCGCATCGAACCGCTGCCGCCGGAGCACCCCTACTGGGCGCATCCCAACGTAACGGTAACGCCGCATATCGCCTCGGAAACCCGTGAAAGCACAGCGGCTGAAGTCATTGCCGAAAACATCCGCCGCGGCGACGAGGGTGAGCCGTTCTTGCACCTCGTCAATCGCAGCCTCGGCTACTAAACGGAAAAGAGCGGGCTGGCGCCCGCTCTTTCATCTTTCCCAAAATACTTCTGCCGGAGGCAGCGCCCGCAAAGGCGCTTTCCTCATTCCGCAGCCAGACCACGGCCTTTCAGCAGCGCCTCGACGCCCGGCAGCCGCCCGCGGAACTCGGTGTATAGCTCCGCAGGGTCGGCAGAACCGCCAGTGGAAAGGATATGCGCCTCCAGCGCCTTGGCGCGCTCCGCATCAAAGGCCCCGCCCGCTTCCTCAAAAGCGGCAAAGGCATCCGCGTCCATCACCTCCGACCACATGTAGCTGTAGTAGCCGGAGGAATAGCCGTCGCCTGCAAACACATGCGCGAAATGCGGCGTGGCGTGGCGCATGACGATCGCCCGCGGCATGCCGATTTCCTCCAGCATCTCGGCCTGCCTTGCCATCGGGTCGGACGGTGCCGCGCCGTCGTGAAAGGCGAGGTCGACAAGGGCGGACGCAACATATTCCACCGTCTGGAAGCCCATGTCGAAATTGGCCGCCCCCAGCACCTTCTCCAGCATCTCTTGCGGCATCGGCTCGCCGGTTTCCGCGTGGGTGGCAAACTCCTGCAGCACCTCCGGCACTTCCAGCCAGTGTTCATACAATTGGCTGGGCAGCTCCACGAAGTCGCGCGCCACCGAGGTGCCCGAGATGCTCTCGTAAGTCACATCCGAGAGCATCTGGTGCAGTGCGTGGCCGAACTCATGGAACAGGGTGCGGGCGTCGTCCCAGGACAGCAGTGCCGGATCGCCCTTGGCGAAATTGCAGACGTTGATCACCACCGGGGCCTGCACCTCCGGGAATTTCGACTGCTGCCGCATGGCTGAGCACCACGCGCCGGAGCGTTTCGAGCTGCGGGCGAAGTAGTCGCCGATGAAGACCGCCACATGCCGGCCGTCCCGGGTCACTTCCCAGGCGCGGCAGTCGGGGTGGTAGAGCGGCACATCCAGCGGTTGGAATTCCAGCCCGAACAGGCGGTTTGCGCAGGCAAACGACGCCTCGATCATCCGGTCGAGCTGCAGGTAGGGCTTCAGAGCAGCCTCATCCAGGTCATGCTCGGCCTTGCGGCGTTTTTCGGCGTAGTAGCGCCAGTCCCAGGGTTCCAGATCGCCGTTGATGCCGTCCGCCTGCATCATTTCAGTCAGGATCTGCGCGTCCGCATCGGCGCGGGATTTGGCAGCCTCCCAGACCTCCATCAGCAGCCCGCGCACCGCTGCCGGCATCTTGGCCATTTCGGTTTCCAGCTTGTAGGCGGCAAAGTTTTCATAGCCCAGCAGCTGCGCCCGCTCCTCACGTAGCTGCAGGATCTCTGCCGCAATCGCACGGTTGTCGGTATCGCCGCCATTGGCCCCGCGGGCGGCCCAGGCGTAAAAGGCTTTCTCGCGCAGGTCGCGGCGCGGCGAAAATTGCAGGAACGGCGTAATCAGTGAACGGGACAGAGTAACGACCGGACCGCCCCTGCCCTTTTCCTCGCCAGCCGCGCGGGCTGCCTTGACCACGAAATCCGGCAGGCCCTCCAGGTCTTCCTCGGACAGCTCCATGAACCAGCTGCGCTCATCCGCCAGCAGGTTCTGGGTGAACTGGGTGCCCAGGGTGGCGAGCTGCCCCTTGATTTCCTGCATCCGCTTGTCGGCCTCGCCTTCCAGCGCCGCGCCGCCGCGGACAAAGCCGCGGTGGGTCAGCATCAGCACCCGCTGCTGTTCATCCGTCAAGTCCAGTTCTTCTCTCTGTTCCCATACTGCCTTCACGCGCGCATAAAGCACCTTGTTGGCGGTAATGGCAGAGAAATGCGCGGCGAGTTTCGGAGAGAACTCCCGCTGCAACTCTTCCCGCCTGGGATTGCTGTCGGCGCCGGCCACGGTGAAGAACACGCCCAGCACCTGCTCCAGCTCGCGGCAGGGCGTTTCAAGCGCCTCGATCACATTGGCAAAGGTGGGCGGCTCGGAACTGTTTGCGATGGCGTCGATCTGGGCGCGGTGCGCCGCCAGCGCCTGTTCCAGCGCGGGGGCGAAATCTTCATCGGAAATGCTATTGAACGGGGCAATTTCAAACGGCGTGTCCCAGCGGGACAGAAGCGGATTGGACATGTGCAGGTCTCCTTTGCAGGCGACGCTAGCGGGAAAGCAGGGGGGCCGCAATTGGCCTTTCCGCGCGAGGCAGCGGCACCTCAGCCGCCTGTTCCGTCGCCCTCCGTCAGCTCTGCCGGAACGTTGCGGATCGGCACGTCCGCCACGTTGGCTGCCCGGGCGATGCGCCATTCGAAGCGGCCCATTTTGCCATCGGTGTCGATCAGAACCACAACCGGCTCCTTGCCGGTGACCTCTGCCGCAAACAGCGCCTGCTGGAGGCTGTCGAGGCTGCTGCGCTTGTCCAGCCCGAACTCGATGACCCGGTTCTCGTTCTCGCAATCTGTGCGGATTGAGGCGGCACCGCCGGGATAGGTGAAATCATGCACCCGCTCCGGCTGGCCGCCGAACAGGGCGCCGCAAAGAAGCGCGATGAAATAGGTTTCGTTCACTGGCGGAAATCAGCTTTCCGCTCTGCCGCCGCAGGCCGGGCAGTCCGCCCGCCGCGACAGGCGGATCTTGCGGGTTTCACCGTAAAGCCCGTCATAGATCAGCATCTCGCCCCGCAGCACCGCCCCGGCGCCGGTGATCTGCTTGATGGCTTCCACCGCCATCATCGAGCCGACCACACCGGGCAGCGGGCCGATCACCCCGGCCTCGGAACAGCTGGGCGCAAGACCGGCGGCGGGCGCCTCCGGGAAGATGCACTGGTAACAGGGGCCTTCTTCGGCCGGGTGGAACAGGCTCAGCTGCCCCTCCCACTGCGACAGCGCGCCGGAGATCAGCGGCTTGCCCAGCGCCACCGCGGTGCGGTTGGCCAGATAGCGGGTGCCGGAATTGTCGGTACCATCGAGGATCAGGTCATATTCGGCAAACAGCTCCGACGCGATCTCTTCAGTCAGGCGGCGGTTGTACGGGCGCACCTCCACGTAGGGGTTCTGCGCCTGCATCGCGGCCTGGGCCGAGAACACCTTGGGCTTGCCGATGTCCGCGTCCCGGTGGATCACCTGGCGCTGCAGGTTGGCATTGTCGACCGCGTCGTCGTCGATCACCCCGATGGTGCCGACGCCGGCCGCCGCGAGGTATTGCAGCGCAGGCGCGCCCAGCCCGCCTGCACCGATCACCAGCACCTTGGCCTTCTTCAGCTTCTTCTGCCCGGGCCCGCCCAGTTCCCGCAGGACGATGTGGCGGGCATAACGGTCAAGCTCGCTTTCGGTGAAGGTGCTGGCGGGCTGGTTCATCTCGGCTTCCTGAGGCTGGGCGCGGTTTTTCAAGGCCGCCACGATACGCGCATAAAACCCCGCCACAAGGGCAAAGCCGCCGAGCAACAGCCAGGGTGCCACAGAGCCGCCAGTGCCTTCGCGCAGCGGGTGCCCGTCCGGCAGGGTCAGCTGCACTGCCAGCACGGCGATGAACAGCACCGCCAGCAGCGTGATACGAAGATTGCGCGGCAGGCCAAGGAAGCTCCCGCCCCACCAGATCAGCGCTGCGAGGACCAGGATCCGAAGCATCAGGCCTGCCCGGTGGAGCCGAACCCGCCGTCACCCCGCTCAGTTCCGGAAAGCGCATCTGCAACTTCAAACCGCGCCTGCAGAACCGGCGCCACCACCATCTGGGCGATGCGCTCGCCGTGATGAACCTCAAATGGTTTCTGCCCCGCATTCATCAGGATCACGCCCAGCGGCCCGCGGTAATCGCTGTCGATCGTCCCCGGCGTGTTGGGCAGTGTGATGCCATGCTTCAGCGCCAGCCCGGAGCGCGGCCGGATCTGCACCTCATAACCTTCCGGGATTTCAATCCGCAGCCCGGTTGGCACCAGCGCCCGCGCGCCCGGTTGCAGCACCAGGCAGCCGCGGTCCGGCAGGTTGGCGCGCACGTCCGCCCCCGCCGCACCGGCGGTTTCATACGATGGCAGCGGCACGTCCCGGTCCGCCCCCTCATCGTGGATCACACGGATAGTCACCATCACAGCGCCCCTGCTTCTTCTTTGTTCAAATACTCAAATTCACCCGGCCAGCGCTGCCGCGATCCGGTCTGCCAGTTTGCGGGCGACCTCATCCTTGCCCATGCGCGGCCATTCCTCGGCCCCTTCGTCAGAGATCAGGATCACCGCGTTTTCGCTGCCGCCCATGATGCCGGTTGCAGGCGAGACATCATTTGCCACGATCCAGTCGCAGCCCTTGCGCTTGCGCTTGGCAGTGGCGTTTTCCACCACGTCGTTGGTCTCGGCTGCAAAACCTACCACCAATCCGGGGCGGCCGTTCTTCATCTGCGAAACGGTCTTCAGAATGTCCGGGTTCTCGGCAAATTCCAGCACCGGCAGCCCGTCCTTGGATTTTTTCAGCTTCCGGTCAGAGGCGCTGGCCACCCGCCAGTCCGCCACCGCGGCGGCAAAAACCCCCGCATCGGCCGGCAAAGCTGCCTGCACCGCGGCCTCCATCTCGCGGGCGCTTTCCACCGGCACCACCTGCACCCCCTCGGGGGGGCGGACTTCTGCCGGTCCCGTGATGAACACCACGTCCGCTCCCTGATCGCGCAAAGCACAGGCCACCGCTGCTCCCTGCGCCCCGGAGGAGCGGTTGGCGATGTAGCGCACCGGGTCGATCGGCTCATGCGTCGGTCCGGAGGTCACCAGGATACGTTTGCCCTTCAGAGGGCCGTCCGCAAGCTTGGCGGCAATAGCGGCCAGGATTTCCTCCGGCTCCGCCATTCGGCCGGGCCCGAATTCACCGCAGGCCATGCTGCCCTCATTGGGGCCAACAAAGGACACGCCATCGTCTTTCAGGGTTTCAAGGTTGCGCTGCGTGGCCGGATGCTCCCACATGCGGACGTTCATCGCAGGCGCCAGCAGCACCGGCGTGTCGGTCGCCAGCAGCAGAGTCGAAGCAAGGTCATTGGCAAAACCTTGCGCCATTTTCGCCATCAGATCGGCAGTGGCTGGCGCCACGACCAACAAATCGGCGCTGCGCGACAGCTGGATATGGCCCATCTCGGCCTCTGCCGTTAGGTCGAAAAGCTCCTGATGCACGGGTGTTGCGGCCAGGGCTGAGACAGACAGCGGCGTTACAAACTCGGCGCCGGACTTGGTCAGCACCGGCGTTACCCGCGCGCCCTGATCCTGCAGCCGGCGGATCAGCTCCAGCGACTTATAGGCCGCAATGCCGCCGCCGATGATCAATAGAATATGTTTGCCAGCCAGCATTTGCGCATCCTCGCCCGGTTTCCCGCGACCTTACTGCGGCGCGGCACAAGAGTGAAGCAGTCAGCCGTCCGTGCGGAAGGCAAGGCAGGGATCAGGCCGTTCGGCCGCCGGGGCATCGAGCACCAGATCAAACTGCCCGCTGATTTGCCCCCTTTCGGACTGGCCCAGACTGCGGATCACCGCACCGGGACGGGCCTTCGCCAGGTAGACGGCCAGCCCCCGGTCCATTCGGGCGTGGCCGTTGCCGGTGATCACCGCTACCGGCCCGCCCGTGTCAGCAAGCGCCCTGTCTGCGGCAGCTGCAAGTGTTGCATCCCGCAAGCGCTGGAAATTCACCAGCACAGGCAGCATTTCGGGGGGCATGGCGTTGCAGTGATTGGCTTGCTGATCCGCCTCCCTTGCTGCTTGCTCCGCTTCCGGCAACGGCTGATCAAGACCGAAGCGCGCGGACGCCCCGGCTCCGAAATAGCCCGCCCCCCCCTGCTCCAGGGCTTCCGCCGCCTGCTCGCGCGGGACCAGAGCGCCGTACTGCCGTGCGCCTTTGGCAGCCGCAAAAACCGGTGCATAAAGCGCAAACTCAGGCCAGCCGCTTCGTGCCCAGTTCAGCATCTTGGCCGTCTGCCCTGCATCGTCAAGACTGGCCGGATCCAGACTCTCCGCCTGTTCCGAGGTGATCATCTCCCAGACCACGGCCTTGGGCTTCAACGCCATAAGGAGCTGTGCCTGCCGCTGGTGATGCACGGGGTTGTCGTGCACCTCGCCCAGGATCACTACATCCGCCCCCCGAAGCGCGTCTGCCGCCCCGGACAGCCCATCTGCACCGGCGCCAGACAGGCCAAGCGCCGCCAGAGCGGCGGCGCTTGCCATGATCTTCAGGAGGCTGATCCGCTTTCTCATGAAAGCAGTTTGTGCACCTCGCGCGATTGGCCTTCAAGGCACTTGCGCATTTTCTGGAACGCTCCGGCCTCCAGCTGCCGCACCCGCTCCTTGGACAGGCCCAACTCCAGGCCCAGGCTCTCCAGCGTGCGCGGCCGCTCGCGCAGCTTGCGCTCGGTGATGATGAACCGTTCGCGGTCGTTCAGCGCCTGCAGCGCACCCACCAGCCATTTGCGCAACTGGCGGCGGTCATGCCGTTCCTGCACCAGTTCTTCGGCCTGCGACGCTTCGTCCTCCAGCGCATCAATCCACTCCCGGCCTTCTTCATCCGCGGACTGGATTGCATTCAGAGAGAAGTCGGCACCGGACAGGCGCCCTTCCATCATTTCCACGTCGCGCAGCGGCACCCCGATTTCGGTGGCGATCTTCTGGTGCAGCTGGTGCCGGTCAAGCTTCTCACCGGACGCCCGCGCTTCGCGCTCGAACTGCGCCTGCACCCGGCGCATGTTAAAGAACAGTGATTTCTGCGACGAGGTTGAGCCGGTGCGCACCATCGACCAATTGCGCATCACATAATCCTGGATCGACGCCTTGATCCACCAGACCGCGTAGGTCGAAAACCGCACGCCGCGGTCCGGATCGAATTTGTCTGCCGCTTTCATCAGCCCCAGGCCGGCCTCCTGGATCAGGTCGTTCATCGGCGCCCCGTACCGCTTGAACTTGGCCGCCATGGAAATGGCCAGGCGCATATAGGCGTTGATGAGCCGGTGCAGCGATTGCACGTCGCGGTCATCCCGCCAGGCATAAGCCAAGCGCCGCTCGGTCTCTGCATCCAGAAGTTCCGCCTTCATCGCCTGTCTCGGCAATGGGTTTTCGACTGTTTGATCAAGTGCCATTGTGTTTTCCCCCCGGAAACTAATTAACAAACTGCCGCCTGCAGGCGTGCTTAGAACAATTGGAGGCCCGGCATTCATAGGCCGGCAGCAACAGCGCAGCGGATGCGGCTTATGCCTCATCCAAAGGCCAAAATGGAAAAGTTAAATTGTATCTTGGCCCCTGCACAGCCTATCCCGGCCTTAATAAGTGGAACCCCGGGACGCTGCGGTCTCTTGTCTTCACCGGGCCCTGCAGTTACCCACAGGAACGGCTTCGGACTCATAGGTTAGCAAAAAATGCCGTTAAATGTAACTTTTATTCTGGGCGGCGCCGCGTCGGGCAAATCGGCATTTGCCGAACAGCTGTGCGCAACCGCAGGAACGGAAAAAGTTTACTGGGCAACCGCACAAATTTTCGACTCCGAAATGCGCGAAAAAGTGTCCCGCCATCTCGCTCAAAGAGGTGCTGGATGGGTTACTTTTGAAGAGCCGGAAACAGCTGCAAAGGTTTTGGACCCCCTCGGATCCGGACAAATCTGTCTGATGGATTGTGCCACGATGTGGCTGACCAACCATCTGCTGGCGGAACATGATCTGGATGCCGCCACAGAAGAGCTGCTGTCTGCTATAAACCGCTGCCGGGCCGATCTGGTGATTGTCTCCAATGAAACCGGGCTGGGCATCGTGCCGGAAAACAAACTGGCCCGCCGCTTCCGTGAGGCCCAGGGGCGGCTGAACATCGCGCTGGCCGCAAGGGCTGACACCGTGGTTCAGGTGACAGCCGGACTCCCGCTGGTTCTGAAGGGGGCGCTGTGACCACCCGTCTGTTCCTGGTGCGCCATGGGCCGACCCATGCGAAATGCATGGTCGGCTGGTCCGATTTGCCTGCGGATCTGTCCGACACCGCAGCGCTTTCCCGCCTGTCGGACTACCTGCCTGCCAGTGCGCTGGTGGTGTCTTCCGACCTGTCCCGCGCAGTGGAAACCGCCAGTGCCATTCAAGGCCCCCGGGACCGGCTGCCGCATGAGGTGGCCTTGCGCGAAATCCACTTCGGCGCCTGGGAACTGCGGACCTGGGCCGAGGTCGATGCCGAAGATCCGGAACGCATCCGCGCCTATTGGGAAACGCCTGGCGACGTGACCCCGCCGGGCGGAGAGAGCTGGCACCAGGTCTGCAGCCGTGTGAACGCGGCGATTGACGGGCTGATCGACGCACACCGGGGCCGCGACCTGGTCGTGGTCGGTCACTTCGGCCAGATCCTGACCCAGATCCAGCGGGCTGAGTTGCTGACGGCAGAAGAGGCTTTTGCACACCGGATCGACAACCTGTCGGTCAGCGAAATCTCCCTTGGGCCAGGTGGATGGAAGGTCGGAAAGATCAATCACCTGCCGTGACGGGTTCCATCACAAACATTCCTTTTTGAAATACGCCAACGCGCGCTAGCCTCCTGCCATGGCTTATGAAATCTATATTGGCGACCGCATGTATTCCAGCTGGTCATTGCGCGGCTGGCTCATGCTCGAAAAATTCTCCCTGCCCCATAACGTGCATATGGTGGGGCTTTATTCCGGAACCATGGCGCAGGAAATGGCGCATCTGGCCCCGGCGCGGCTGGTGCCGGCGCTGCGCACACCGGAAGGCATGGTGGTCGGCGAAAGCCTGGCCATTGCCGAAACCCTGGCCGAACGCCACCCGGAAGCGAAGCTTTGGCCTTCCGACCCGGCGCAGCGTGCCGCGGCGCGCTGGCTGGCGGCGGAAATGGTGGCTGGCTTCTCGAGCTTGCGCGGCGAATGCCCGATGCAGCTGGGCCATATCTATGAAGGCTTCGAGGTGTCGCGCGGCGTGAAGGCGGATCTGGAGCGGATCGAGGCGCTGTTTGCCCATGCCCGCAAAGTTTCCGGCCGCAGCAGCGGTTACCTGTTCGGGGACTATTCGCTGGCAGAGGTGTTCTACACCCCGGTTGCGGCCCGGATCATGGGATACGGCCTGCCGGTCTCTGAGGAGACCCGCGCCTATTGCAAGCTGCTGCTGTCCGACCCGGCAGTTCTGAAGTGGCAAGCACTGGCGCATCAGGTCAGCTACGACCCGGAACCCTATGCGATGGACCTGCCGAAGCGGCCCTGGTCGCTGGACTGAACCGGACGCCAGCGCGAATTCTGCGTGAATTCGCCGCTGGCCGTCCGCATGTTAACCATTCAGAAACCACGATTGCCAAGCATTTCTCCCTGACCTTTCAGGAAGCGGGGAGAGATGACAGCACGGTCCTACACGGTTGCTTTTCAAGGCGTCGAGGCCCGCCAGGTTGAGGTGCAATGCGCCGTCGCGCCCGGGCTGCCAGCATTCTCGGTGGTCGGCCTGCCCGACAAGGCGGTTCAGGAAGCGCGCGAGCGGGTAAGGGCAGCTTTTGCTGCCATGTCCATCGCCCTGCCCTCGCGCCGGATCACCATTAACCTGTCGCCCGCGGACCTGCCCAAGGAGGGCAGCCATTTCGACCTGCCGATTGCGCTCGCCTTGCTGGCCGCCATCGGCATCGTCCCGGCGGAGAAGGCAGAGGAAACCATCGCCCTGGGAGAACTGTCGCTGGACGGGCAGCTGATGCCGGTGGCAGGCGCACTGCCCGCAGCGGTCACAGCGGCGGAGGAAGGCCGGATGCTGCTCTGCCCGAAACCCTCAGGGCCGGAGGCCGCCTGGGTCGATGCGGCGCATGTGATCGGTGCCGCCACGCTGACGGAAGTGGTGCAGCATTTCACCGGCCAGCGGCGTATCGAACCCGCCGCGCCGGGGGAAGCTGTCCTCGGGCTGGGCGGCAAGGATCTGCGCGATGTAAAGGGACAGGAGACCGCCAAGCGGGCGCTGGAGATCGCCGCCGCCGGCCGCCACCACATGCTGATGGTCGGACCGCCGGGTTCCGGTAAGTCGATGCTGGCAGCTCGGCTGCCCTCGATCCTGCCGCCCTTGTCCCCGGCAGAGGCGCTGGAAACCTCGATGATCCATTCCCTATGCGGGCTGATCGACGAGGGTGGCATAAGCCGCGCCCGCCCCTTCCGCGAGCCGCACCACACCGCCTCGATGGCGGCCATTGCGGGCGGCGGGCGGCGGGCCCAGCCCGGCGAAATCAGCCTGGCCCACAATGGCGTGCTGTTCCTGGACGAACTGCCGGAGTTCGGCCGCCCGGTGCTGGAAACCCTGCGCCAGCCGCTGGAAACCGGCGAGGTGATGGTGGCGCGCGCCAATGCGCATGTGAAATACCCCAGCCGTTTCATGCTGGTGGCCGCCGCCAATCCCTGCAAATGCGGCTATCTGGCCGATGCCAACCGCGCCTGCTCACAGGCGCCCTTATGCGGCGCAAACTACCTGGGCCGCATATCCGGCCCGCTGCTGGACCGCTTCGACCTGCACCTGGACGTGCCGCCTGTGGATGTGGCCGACCTGGAGCTGCCGCCCAGCGCCGAAGGTTCCGCCGAGGTTGCCCAGCGGGTGGCGATTGCCCGGGAGATGCAAACCGCCCGGTTCTCCGGCCATCCCGGCCTGCGCCAGAATGCTGATGCCGAAGGCGCGCTGCTGGAGGAAATCGCCGCCCCTGACGCGGAAAGCCGCGACCTTCTGGTCCGGGCTGCCGAACGCTTCGGCCTCAGCGCGCGCGGCTATCACCGGGTGCTGCGGGTCGCGCGCACGATTGCGGATCTGGCCTGCGAGGAAAAGGTGCAACGCCAGCATTTCGCCGAGGCGCTGAGTTTCCGGCTGCCGGGATGAACCGGAGCCGGAGTGAACCTCAGACCTTTGCTTCGATCGCCTGCCAAACCTTCTCCGCGATATTCACGCCGTCGAACCGCTCCAGCTCCTGAATGCCGGTGGGCGAGGTCACGTTAATCTCGGTCAGGTAGTCGCCGATCACGTCGATGCCGACAAAGATCTGGCCCTTTTCGCGCAGCAGCGGGCCGATGGCGGCGCAGATTTCCAGGTCACGCTCGCTCAGGCCGATCTTCTCGGGCCGGCCGCCCACATGCATGTTCGACCGGGTCTCACCTGCCGCAGGCACACGGTTGATCGCCCCTACAGCTTCGCCGTCGACCAGGATCACCCGCTTGTCGCCGTTGCTGACGTCGGGCAGGAATTTCTGCACGATCAGCGGCTCGCGGCTGAAGCCGGTGAACAATTCATGCAATGAGGTGAGGTTGCGGTCGTTTGCATCCAGCCGGAACACGCCCGCGCCGCCGTTACCGTAAAGCGGCTTCAGAATCACGTCGCCATGCTTTTCCTTGAACGCCTTGATGGTCTGCAAGTCGCGGGCGATGGTCGTGGGCGGGGTCAGCTCCGGGAAGTTCAGCACCAGCAGTTTTTCCGGGTAGTTGCGCACCCAGAACGGATCGTTCACCACCAGCGCCTGCCCTTTCAGCATGTCCAGCAGGTGGGTCGAGGTGATGTAGTGCATGTCAAACGGCGGGTCCTGGCGCAGCCAGACCACGTCGAATTCCGCCAGATCAACTTCGCGTTCCGGGCCCAGCACCGCCGGGGTGCCTGCCACCCGCTGCACGGTCATCTCATGGCCGCGGGCAGTAATGCGGCCTTCCTGATAGGCCAGCTGGTCGGGGCCGTAATAAAACAGCTCATGACCGCGCGCCTGGGCTTCCTCGGCCAGGCGGAAGCTGCTGTCGGCGTTGATGTTCACGCCCATGACCGGGTCCATCTGGAAGGCGATTTTCATGGCAGTATCCCTCGTAAGCTGCCCGAATACATGGCCCACCGCGCGCCGGGGTTCAATGGGTCAGGCGCGGTTCAGTCCATCCCGAAAGCGTTTTCGATGATTTCCACCGCGCCGGTTCCGTCGACCAGCGCCGCGTCAAACCTGACCGGCGTCAGCTGGCCCTCCGGTTCGCTCTCCAGATACTGCCCGGCACTTGCATAGATCCGTTCCGCCTGCCGCGGTGTGATGCGCAGGGCCGCAGCGGCGCTTGTGGTGCTGTGCTTCACCTCCACAAACACCAGCCCGTCCGGGCTGCGCAGGATCAGGTCGATCTCGCCGCCCGCCCCGCGCCAGCGGCGCTCGGCCACGGTGTAACCGCGGTTTTCATAGTGCCGCGCCACGATTTCCTCCGCCGCCTCGCCGGCCAGATGGGCGCGGGTGCCGCGGTGCTGGCGGGCGCGGGTCACGGTTCAGCTGCCCTTCGCCAGCTGCAAGGCCAGCTGGTAGACTTTGCGCCGGGGCAGCCCGTGCATCTCCGCGACGATCCCGGCGGCGTCTTTGACCGAATTGCCCTGCAAGGCGGCCTGCAGGTCGCTTTCCAGATCGCCCTCGCTGACCTCCGCCTCCTGCGCGCGGTCGACCAGCAGAACGATCTCGCCCTTGACCGGGATCTCCTCCAGCCCGGCAGCCAGTTCCGTCAGCGAAGCCCGGCGCACCTCCTCGAATTTCTTGGTCAGCTCGCGGCACAGCGCGGCAGGGCGGTCGCCCAGCACCGCCGCCATATCGGCAACCGAGGCGGCAACCCGCTTGGGCGATTCATAGAAAATCAGCGTGCCGGGGATTTCCCGCAGCTCCTCCAGCCGCTTGCGCCGAGCGCCGGAGGCATTGGGAAGGAAGCCTGCAAAGAAGAACGCATCCGTCGGCAGCCCGGCCAGCGTCAGCGCCGTGGCAGCGGCAGAGGCCCCGGGGGCGCAGGTGACCGTATGGCCCGCCTCCGCCGCCGCACGGCTGAGGTCGAAACCGGGGTCGGCAATCAGCGGCATCCCGGCCTCTGAAGCATAGGCAACCGACTTCCCCTCGCCTATCGCCTCCAGCAGTTTGGCCCGCGCGCCGGTGCCGCTGTGGTCGTGGTAGGCGATGATCCGCCGCCCGCCCAGCGGCACCCCGTGAATCTCCATCAGCTTGCGCAGCGAGCGTGTATCCTCAGCCGCAAGCACATCGGCCGAGGCCAGCACATCCAGCGCCCGCAGGGTAATGTCGCGGGCGGTGCCGATCGGCGTGGCAACAAAGTAAAGCCCGGGGGACAATATGACATTCTGGTGATTCAACGCTGGACCCGCCTTTTTGGTCGTTTATGATCCGCCCTTAAACCCACACGGCGCCGCAGCGCCGGGAGAACGGAGTTTCAAGCCATTATGTTTGCTGTTTTCAAACGCGCCCGCAAGGCGGCACTGACTGCCGCTGCAGCCGTTTCCGCCATTGCCCTTGCCGCCTGTGACCCGATTGCCGTTGGCACCGGCCCGACCATCAACACCTCCAAGCCGGTTCCAGTGGCGCTGCTGGTGCCGCGCGGCTCTGCCCAGCAGGGTGACGCCGTGCTGGCTAAAAGCCTGGAAAACGCAGCCCGCATGGCCATCGCCGACCTGGACGGGGTGCAGATCGACCTGCGGGTCTATGATACCGCGGGCAGCCCCGAAGTGGCCTCCGGCGCGGCACAGCAGGCGCTGAAGGACGGGGCCCGCGTGATCCTCGGCCCGGTTTATGCCGAAGCCGCAAATGCCGCAGGGATCGCAGCGCGCCAGCGCGGCGTGAACGTGCTCGCGTTTTCGAACAACCCGGCTATTGCCGGCGGCAACGTCTTTATCCTGGGGCCGACCTTTGACAACACCGCGCGGCGGCTGACCAGCTTTGCGGCCCGCAACGGCAAGCGGAATATCCTGGTTGTCGGCGGCAATGATGCCGCAGGCAGCGCCGGGCGCAGCGCAATCCAGCGCGCCGCCGGCCAAAGCGGCGTGAACATCGCCGGCAGCGTCGGCTATGAGCTGTCGCAGCAGGGGGTGATCAACGCCATTCCCAGCATCCGCTCCCAGGCCGCAGGTGCGGATGCGGTCTTCCTGACCTCTACGACTGCCGGTGCGCTGCCGCTTCTGGCGCAGCTTCTGCCCGAGGCCGGCGTTGACCCGGCAGAAAAACAGTATATCGGCCTGACCCGCTGGGACATCCCGCCCCAGACTCTTGCGCTGCCCGGCGTTCAGGGCGGCTGGTTTGCGCTGCCCGACCAAAGCAAGGTGCAGCAGTTCAGCGCCCGCTACCAGGCCAGCTATGGCGCCGCGCCGCATTCCATCGGCAGCCTGGCTTATGACGGCATTGCCGCCATCGGCGCCCTGGTTGCGGCGGGCAAGTCCGACGCGCTGACAGCAGGTGCCCTGACCCAGGGCGCAGGCTTCCAGGGCGCGGGCGGCATTTTCCGTCTGCGGCCCGACGGCACCAATGAGCGCGGGCTGGCAGTTGCCACCATCCAGGAACAGAAGGTCGTGATCATTGACCCAGCCCCAAGCAGCTTCGCCGGCGCAGGCTTCTGAAGCCGCCGCCCCGGCGCAAGCCTCTGCCACCAGCCATCCTGCACCGCTGGGCCCGCTGATCTGCGGCCCGGCGGACATTTTTGACGCGGCCGCCATCCGCTCGCAGATCAAAGCGCTGGCAGAGGACACCGCCCCTGCGGCCCTGCGCGCAGAAACCGTGAAAATCCTCAAGGCGGCCAACAAGGCCGGGCGTGCGGCCATTGCCAGGGCTTTTGCAGAAAAACCCTTTGCTGCGCGGGAGCTGACACGCTCCTACACGTTCCTCACCGACGGGCTGGCGACCACGGCGCTCTTTGTTGCCAGCGAACTGCTGCATCCGCTGGCAACCCCGACCCGCGGCGAGCGGATCGCGGTCATCGCGGTCGGCGGCTACGGTCGGGGGGAAATGGCGCCGGCCTCCGACGTCGACCTGCTGTTTCTGACCCCTTACAAGATCACCGCCTGGGCCGAGAGCGTGATCGAATCCATGCTCTACATCCTGTGGGACCTGCGGCTGAAAGTCGGCCACGCCAGCCGCACCATCAAGGACTGCATCCGGCTGGGCGGCGAGGATTACACCATCCGCACCGCAATGCTGGAGCATCGGTTTCTGGCCGGCCATGCGCCGCTGGCCAATGAACTGGACAAACGCCTGAAGAAGGAACTGTTTTCCCAGGACGCGCAGGAGTTTGTCGAGGCCAAGCTGGCCGAGCGCGATGCCCGCCACCTGAAACAGGGCCAGCGCTATATGGTTGAGCCCAACGTGAAGGAGGGCAAGGGCGGCCTGCGCGACCTGCAGTCGCTGTTCTGGATCGCCAAGTACCTCTACCAGGTGCAGGATGCCGAAGACCTGGTGCCGCTGGGGCTGTTCCGCGCCGAGGAGATGGAGCTGTTTGCCAAGGCTGCCAATTTCCTGTGGGCGGTGCGGGCGCATCTGCACCTGGCGACCGGTCGCGCCACCGAACAGCTGACCTTTGACCTGCAGGTCGAAGTCGCCAGCCGTATGGGATACGAGGACAAGGCGGGCCGCCGCGGCGTGGAAGTCTTCATGCAGGAGTATTTCCGCCACGCCACACGCGTCGGCGACCTGACCCGCATCTTCCTGACCAAACTGGAGGCAAGCCAGCAGAAGAACGCGCCGCTGCTGGAGCGGATCTTCCGCCGCCGCCCCCGGATCAAGCCGGGCTACAAGGTGGTGCACAACCGGCTGGATGTGATCGACCCCAAGGCATTCCTCGAAGACAGGCTGAACCTGTTGCGGCTGTTCGAGGAAGCGTTGCGCACCGGTATGCTGATCCACCCGGATGCAATGCGGCTGGTGACAGCCAACCTGCACCTGATCGACGACGACATGCGCAACGACAAGGAGGCGCAGAAGCTCTTTCTGGACCTGCTGCTGAAACACGGCAACTCAGAACGCGCGCTGCGGCGAATGAACGAACTCGGCGTGCTGTCGGCCTTCCTGCCGGAGTTCGAGCCGATCGTAGCGATGATGCAGTTCAACATGTATCACTCCTATACGGTGGACGAGCACACCATTCAGGTGATCTCCAATTTCGCCGCGATCGAGCGCAGCGAGCTGGAGGATGAGCTGCCGCTGTCCTCTGAAATCCTGCGCAAGGGCCTGAACCGCAAGGTGCTGATGGTGGCGATGCTGCTGCATGACATCGGCAAGGGGCGCGAGCAGGACCACTCGATCCTGGGCGCGCAGATCGCCCGCAAAGTGGCGCCGCGGCTGGGGCTGAAGCCCTCCGAATGCGAAACCGTGGAATGGCTGGTGCGCTACCACCTCTTGATGTCGGACATGGCGCAGAAACGCGACATCGCCGACCCGCGCACGGTGCGCGATTTCGCCAAGGCGGTGCAGACGGTGAAACGGCTCGACCTGCTGCTCCTGCTGACGGTCTGCGATATCCGCGGCGTCGGCCCGGACACCTGGAACAACTGGAAAGCGGCACTGCTGCGCGCGCTGTACGGCCAGACCCGCGCGGCGCTTGAGGGCGGCATGGAGGCCCTGAACCGCGAGCACCGCGGCGTCTCTGCCAAAAAGGCCCTGCGCGAGGCGCTGCCGGACTGGTCCAAGGCCGACCTTAAGACCGAGACCGCCCGCCACTACCCTCCCTACTGGCACGGGCTGCATGTGACGGCGCACGTGGATTTTGCCGAGATGCTGCGGGAATACACCGCCAAGGGAGATCCGGGCGAGGTGATGATCCGGCTTTACCCGGATGAGGACCGCGACGCCACCCGCGCCTGTTTCGTGATGGAGGACCACCCGGGCATCTTTGCCCGCATCGTCGGCGCCCTGGCGCTGGTCGGGGCCAATGTGGTCGATGCGCGCTCCTACACCACCAAGGACGGCTATGTGACCGATGCCTTCTGGATCCAGGACAGCGAAGGCCACCCCTTCGACCCGATCCGGCTGCACCGGCTGAAACAGATGATCGAAAAGACGCTGAAGGGCGAGGTCATCACCCGCGACGCACTGAAATCCCGCGACAAAATCAAGAAACGCGAGAAAGCCTTCAAGGTGCCGACCCATATCACCTTCGACAACGAGGGGTCGGAAATCTACACCATCATCGAGGTCGACACCCGCGACCGGCCCGGCCTGCTTTACGATCTGGCCCGGACCTTGGCCTCCGCCAACGTCTATATTGCCAATGCGGTGATTGCGACCTATGGCGAGCAGGTGGTGGATGCCTTCTATGTCAAGGACATGTTCGGCTTGAAGTATTACTCTGAAACCAAGCAGCGGACGCTGGAGAAGAAACTGCGCGAGGCCATCGCCGAGGGCGCAAAACGGGCGGATATATGAAACCGATCAAATTGCTGTCAGGGTTCCTGACCGTCGGGTTCTGGACGCTGGCCAGCCGTCTGCTGGGGTTCGCCCGCGAGATCCTGATTGCCGCCTTCATCGGCCCGGGACCGGTGCTGGACGCTTTCATCGTCGCTTTCCGCCTGCCCAACATGTTCCGCCGCTTCTTTGCCGAGGGCGCTTTCAACGCGGCCTTTGTTCCGGCGTTTTCCAAACGCTACGAGGCAGGAGAAGACCCCGCAGGCTTTGCCCAGCAGGCCTTTAACCTGCTGGCCACAGCAGTGCTGGCGCTGGTTGGCCTGGCCATGGTCTTCATGCCAGGGCTGGTCTGGCTGACGGCAGGCGGCTTTGTTGGCGACGCACGTTTCGATATGGCCGTGGGATACGGCTACATCGTCTTCCCCTACATCCTGTTCATGTCGCTGGCGGCGCTGTTTTCCGGCGTGCTGAACGCCACCGGGCGCTTTGCAGCCGCCGCTGCCGCGCCGGTTCTGCTCAACATCTTTGCCTGCACCGCAATGACAGCCGGGGCTGTTTTGGGCGGTGACGTTGTCGTCTGGCTGGTCTGGACCATCCCGGTTGCAGGTGTGGCGCAGCTGGCGCTGGTCTGGGCAGCGGCTGAAAGGGCGGGCATCTCCCTGCGCCCCGGTTTGCCGCGCTGGAATACCGAGGTTCGCGACCTGATGCGGGTCGCCCTGCCTGCGGCACTTGCCATGGGGGTCACACAGATCAACCTGGTGGTCGGCCAGTATGTGGCCTCGGACATCGAAAAGGCCGCCAGCTGGCTGTTCATCGCCGACCGCCTGTACCAGCTGCCCTTGGGGGTCGTGGGAATCGCCGTCGGCATCGTTCTGCTGCCCGCCCTGTCGCGCCGCCTGCGTGCCGGCGACGCCGCCGGGTCCCGGGACGCCCTGTCCCGTGCAGGTGAATTTTCGCTGCTGCTGGCGGTGCCCTCCGCCGTCGCGTTTATCACCGTTCCGGTGCCGCTGGTTTCGGTTCTGTATGAACGCGGAGCCACTGGCCCCGAAGACGTCGCCGCGATTGCTTTTGCCGTCGCCATCTATGGCGCGGGCCTGCCGGCCTTCATGCTGCAAAAGGTGCTGCAGCCGCTCTACTTCGCGCGCGAAGACACAAGGACCCCGTTCCGCTATGCGCTGGCGGCCATGGTGGTGAACGCGGCGCTGGCCTTCGGGCTGAAACCCGTTCTGGGCTGGATTGCCCCTGCCATTGCCGCCTCTGCCGCTGGCTGGGCGATGGTGGCGCTGCTGGCGCTCGGTGCCCGCCGCATGGGCGAGGAAGCCCGGTTCGACGCCCGCTTCCGCCGCCGCGCCTGGCGCATCCTCGCGGCCGCGGCTGTGATGGGCGCGGTTCTCTATGCCGTGGCCGCCTCCGCAGGCTGGCTGTTCACGCTGGCCTACTGGCGCTATTTGTCCCTGCTGGGGCTGGTGGTGCTGGCTGGCGCAGTCTACTTCACCGCGGGCCAAGCGCTCGGCGCCTTCCGCCTGTCGGAGTTCCGCAGCGCCCTCAGCCGCCGCAAACAGGCCTGACGCCGCCCCTCCGGGCCAGTCCCGCGCCGAAAGCCGCGCGCATGCGCGGGCCCGGCCCAACGGCTGGCGATGCCCCGCAGGGGGCTTCGCCAGCGGGCGGGAGCGCTTGCGGAATCAATCGTGGCGGATGCGGTTGCGGATCCGTGCCCAGCCGCCCGGCGCCAGGAAGAACGACAGGCCAAAGCCGGTGGCAAAACCGGCCAGGTCCGCCACCCAGTCTTTCTGACCGCCAAACAGCAGCCCGAACAGCAGCTGCGCCCCCATCAGAAAGGCGATCAGCGTGAACGCCCGGCTCTGCTGCGCCCCGACAGAGGCCAGCGAGCGCCACAACAGGAAGGTGAATGCGCCGATCAGCCCGTAAACCGCTGGGAAACCGCCCACCAGCGGCACCGGCGAGTTGACCAGCAGCGCATAGCCCAGCGCCCCGCCCGCGCCGGACAGCAGGAAGATGATGACCATCGCCAGATCGCCCATCACCTCGCCCACCATCTTGCCCATCGCCAGCACAAAGACGCAGACAAACAGCGCGTGGGTAAAGGCGCCATGCACGAAGATATAGGAAAGAAACCGCTTCAGATGCTCCGGCCCCCAGCGGCCGCTTTCCTGCATCCACCAGAAAATATCGCTGGAAAACGCATAGGACTGCACCGCCTCCAGCCTCCAGCCGACCGCCTCCGGCCCGCCGATGATGCCGCGGGCACCCAGCGAAAACACCGCCTCGATGCCCATGATGATCAGCACCAGCGCCACCACGGCGGCGGGCAGCGGGTTGACGGGGGCGTTGTGGGACTGGCTGCTCATCCTGGCTCCTTGCGGCACGGAATCCCCCGCGCCTGTTGACCTATCCTGGCCCCATGGGTAAGCGACGATGGTGCATAATTCCAGACGGGAGTTTCCGCGATGAGCGAAACCAGCTTCACCCCGCGCGTGTTTTCGGGGATCCAGCCTTCGGGCAACCTGCACTTGGGGAATTACCTCGGTGCATTGAAGCGCTTCGTCGACTGGCAGGCCAAAGATATCGAGACCATCTTCTGCATGGTCGACCTGCATGCGATCACCGTCTGGCAGGACCCCGCGGACCTGAAGAAATCCACCCGCGAGCTCTGCGCCGGTTTCATCGCCTCAGGTATTAACCCGGAGGAGTCAATCCTGATCAACCAGTCCCAGGTGCCCGAGCACGCGCAGCTGGCCTGGGTGTTCAACTGCGTCGCCCGCATGGGTTGGATGCAGCGGATGACCCAGTGGAAAGACAAGGCGGGCAAAAACCAGCAGAACGCCTCCTTGGGATTGCTGGCCTACCCGGCGCTGATGGCGGCGGATATTCTGATCTACCACGCCACCCATGTGCCGGTGGGCGAGGATCAGAAACAGCACCTGGAGCTGACCCGCGACATCGCGATCAAGTTCAACCACGACTACGGCGTCAACTTCTTCCCGGAGACCGAGCCGGTGATCGAAGGCGCCGCGACCCGGGTGATGTCCCTGCGCGATGGCTCCAAGAAGATGTCGAAATCCGACCCCTCGGATGCCAGCCGCATCAACCTGACCGATGACGCCGACGCCATCGCCAAGAAAATCCGCAAGGCCAAGACCGACCCCGAGGCGCTGCCCTCCGAGGCGGACGGCCTGGAGGACCGCCCCGAGGCGCGCAACCTGATCAATATCTACGCGGCCCTGAACGAGCAGACAGTGGAGCAGGTGCTGGCCGACGTCGGCGGCCGCCAGTTCTCGGAGTTCAAGCCGATGCTGGCGGATCTGGCGGTCTCCAAGCTGGCGCCGATCTCCACCGAGATGGCGCGGCTGATGCAGCAGCAGGACGAGATTGACAAGATCCTGGCCCGCGGCGCCGAGCGCGCCCGCGCGATCACCGCGCCGATCCTGCGCCAGACCTACGACATCATCGGCATGGTGCCGCCGCCGGCGCTCTAACGCCTAGCGCCCTGGCCCGGCCAGCGGATATCAGCCTGACCCAAGCCGCCCCCGCCCGGGGCGGCTTTTCTTTTTGCCGCGCGATGCGCAACTAACCCGGTGTTTATCCGTTATCCTTGTGCGGCCACGTGCCGGAACAAGAAAGGAACCGAAATGAAACCGGGAATTTTCAAATCATCCACGGCGCTGGCAGTGATGATCTCGCTGGCGGCTCCGCTGCCCGCCCTGTCCCAGGACAAGGGCAACAAGCGGATTGACCTCGCGCAGATGTCCGCGGCTGAAATCGGCGATCTGGTGGACCGCTGCCGCAAGCGGGCCGAACGGCGGCAGAAGAAGCTAGAAGCCGGTGAAGAGATCGAACAAAAGAACGGCAAGGTAGCCCAATTCTGCCAGGCATATGGCGAAGGCGCATTTGATGCCGCCCTGCCCGCGGACCTGCAATCGGCCAATGTGCTGGCAGGCATTGGAGTTGCAGAAGCAGAAGAGACAGCGGCCGCTGAACAGGCAGCCGGGGAGCAGGCTGAAACTGTAGCGGAGGCCCAGCCCGATACCGGCAGCGAAGAGCAGCGCGAAGCTGAGGTCACTGTGGAAGCCGCCGGGCAGCAGGACGCACAGGAACAGCCTGCAGCGGCTGAAGCGCCAGTAGAAACCGACGCTCAGGCGGAAGCCGATGCGCAGGCACTGGCAGAGGCGTTGGCAAAAGAAGAAGCGGAAGCACAGGCTGCGGCCGAAGAACAAGCCGCAGCAGAACAGGCTCAAGCGGGAACGGCAGCCCAAGCAGAGACTGAGGTGCAAACCGAACAGCAAGCTGAAAACGGCACCGCAGCATCCGTCGGCACAAGCGCCGAGGAAATCGCAGCGGACCTTGCCCAGTCACAAGGCGGGACCGGCAGAGAAACCGACAATCCCGAACTGGTTGAACAGGACAGCCAGGCCCAGGCTGATGCCCTCGCCGAGGAAACCAGCGAGCCTGCTGCCGCCGCCGCGGCAGCCGCGGACGGCGCGGTTTCCGAAGGCGAGGCCGAAGTGACCGAAGAAATGGTCACCGAGGACACCGCGCGCAGCTCTGACGAGGAATTCGAAACCGGGGTCAATGAAAACGCCCAGGCAGAGGCCCAGGCGCCCGCCCCGCAGGCCAATGCCGCCAATGAGGATGACAGCGGCCTGTCGATCCGCGAGCGCAACGCCCTGCTTGGCCTTGGCGCCCTGGCAATCGGCACGCTGCTCAACAACGGCGGCAAGGTGGTCTCCAACTCCGGCGACCGCGCCATCGTCGAGCAGGACGGCCAGTACCGCGTCCTCAAGGACGACGATGCGCTGCTGCGCCAGCCGGGCTCCAACGTGACCACCTACCGGTTCCAGGACGGCTCCACCCGCACCGTGGTGGTGCGCGAGAACGGTGTTGAGGTGGAAACCATCCGCTCCGCCGAGGGCCGCGTGCTGCGCCGCACCAAACTGCTGCCGGACGGGCGCAGCGTGGTGCTGTTCGACGACACCCAGAAGGCCGAGCGCGTGGTGGTCAATGAGCTGCCGCAGGTGCAGGACAACCGCCGCGCCTTCTCCAGCGCCGATGCGGTCTCGGCTGAGGACCAGGCCGCAGCACTGGCCGCCCAGGAAGCAAAGACCGTGGACCGCCGCTTCTCGCTGGCGCAGATCCGCAACATCGACGCGGTGCGCCGCCTGACGCCGGTAATCAATGTGGACACGGTGAATTTCGACACCGGCTCCGCAGTGATCCGCCCGCAGGAGGCAGAAGAACTGGCAACCCTGGGCAACGCGCTGCGCGAGCTGATTGACCGCAACCCGGGCGAGGTGTTCCTGATCGAAGGCCACACCGACGCCGTGGGTGCCGCGACCTACAATCTGGCCCTGTCGGACCGGCGCGCCGAAACCGTGGCGCTGGCGCTGACGGAGTATTTCGGCGTGGCACCGGAAAACATGGTGGTGCAGGGCTACGGCGAAAGCGATCTGGCAATCAGCACCCTGGCAGCCGAACGCGCCAACCGCCGCGTCGCGGTGCGCCGCATCACCCAGCTGCTGGGCAATCCGGGCTGACAGGGCTCAAGAAAACAGCACCCGGCGGGCCACATCCGCCGGGTGTTTCACTGTTACTCTGCTGGCGTCTTCTTGCGCGACAGCAGCCCGTATTTCAGCGCAAGCCCTTTCCAGCTGAACCTGCGCCTGCCGGGTGCCGCCTTCGGTTTCCCCGCTGTGCGGTCGAACTCATACATGTCGATGGCCCGTTCAGCGCAGCCGCAGGCCTCGCCCAAGCCAACCTTCCTGTAATAGAAGTTTTCGAAGTTCTCAGGTTTCTGCATGGCACCCTCCGATCCCGGAACAGGGTAGCCCGGAAAGGCGGATACGCAAAACCGCGCCGCTGTCAGAGCCCCTTGACCCCGCTCAGGGTCAGGTCCGCCACCAGCCCGGCGTAATCCTCGCGCGCCTTTGACCCGGCACCGGAATTCCACATGTAGTACCAGTTCAGCATGCCGAAGACGGACATGGTGGCGCCGCGCAGCTTGGCCGCGTCACCGTTGAAAATCTCCGGCGCCACGTCCTTCAGCGCATCGCTCATGAACTGGACCATCTCGCGCTGGTAGCCGCGCAGATGCTTCTGCTGCTCCTCCGGCAGCGCCCCCATCGCGCCCAGCTGCACCTGATGCTCATGGTCGGCGCCCTGATAGGCCAGCATGATCTCCGACACGATGCGGCGCAGCCGGTCCTCGGCGCCAAGACCCTCCAGATCCACTCGGCAGACCCGGTCGCGCAGCTCGCAAAGGTAGGTATCAAGGAGGCCGTAGAGCACGGCATCCTTGCTGTCGTAATAGTGGTAGATGTTTGCCTTGGAGATCCCGCACTCGCGCGCCAGCTGGGTCATCGACGCCCGGTCGTAACCGGACTCGGCAAACACTTTGGCCGCCGACTTCAGGATCTGCGCGCGTTTCTCATCGTGGTCTTTTGCGATCGTGCGGGCCAAGGCTCACTCCCCCGGATCAGGACTTGCTGCGGTTGTCGACGACGCGCTTGGCCTTGCCCTGGCTGCGCTCGACGGACCCCGGGTCGCCTACAATGATCTCAGTGGAAACGCCAACCATATCCTTGATCCGCTTGGTCAGCATCCGCGCCGCGGCGGTCTTGCTCAGCTCATCGGTGGCATCCGGATTGGCCTCCACAAACACCCGCATCGCGTCCATGCGGCCGGATTTATACAGCTCGATCTGGTAGTAGGGCGCCAGGCCGCCGGTGGCCAGCAGCTGCTCCTCCACCTGGCTGGGGAAGACGTTGACGCCGCGCAGGATGATCATGTCGTCGCTGCGGCCGGTGATCTTCTCCATCCGCCGCATCGACCGCGCGGTGCCCGGCAGCAGCCGGGTCAGATCGCGGGTGCGGTAGCGCACCATCGGCAGGCCTTCCTTGGTCAGCGTGGTGAACACCAGCTCCCCCAGCTCCCCGTCCGGCAGCACCTCGCCGGTCTGCGGGTCGATGATCTCCGGCAGGAAGTGGTCCTCCCAGATCACCGGGCCATCCTTGGTCTCGACGCATTCGTTGGCGACGCCCGGCCCCATGATCTCGGAGAGGCCATAAATATCGACCGCATGCATATCAAAGGCGTCTTCAACTTCCTTGCGCATCGCATCGGTCCAGGGTTCGGCACCGAACACGCCAACCTTCAGCGAACACTCACGCGGGTCCATTCCGACCTTGTGGTACTGCTCCAGGATGTTGAGCATGTAGGACGGCGTCACCATGATGCCGTCGGGTTTGAAGTCGGTGATCAGCCCGACCTGCTTTTCGGTCTGGCCGCCCGACATCGGCACGACGGTGGCGCCCAGGCGCTCGATCCCGTAATGCGCACCCAGGCCGCCGGTGAACAGGCCGTATCCGTAGGCGTTATGCACCATATCGCCCTTGCGCAGGCCCGAGGCACGCAAGCTGCGCGCCACCAGATCCGCCCAGTTCGAAATGTCATTGGCGGTATAGCCCACAACCGTTGGCTTGCCGGTGGTGCCGGAGGACGCGTGCAGGCGGATGATTTCACTGCGCGGCACTGCAAACAGGCCAAACGGGTAATTGTCCCGCAGGTCGTTCTTGTAGGTGAAGGGGAACTTGGCCAGGTCCTTCAGTTCCTGCAGGTCGTCCGGATGCACGCCTGCCTCGTCAAACCGCTGCTTGTACATTGCCACGTTGTCATAGGCATGGCGCACCGACCACTTCAGCCGCTCCAGCTGCAGCGCGCGGATTTCGTCGATCGAGGCGATCTCGATCGGCTCCAGTTCACCCTTCTTGGGGCTCAGGTCTTCCATGGCGTCCTCCACACCTTATTCGTCAAACAACTGGCCTTTGACCGCCCGGGAGAAACCCCGGAACTCGGCAATCTGCTGGCCGTCCTGGTTGGTCACTGTCACATCGTAAATGCCGCTGCGCCCGGTCAGGGAAATCTCGCGGGCCTTGGCGATCAGCTTGTCGCCCAGCCGTCCCGGCGCGGTGAAGCTGATCACGTTGTGCTGCGCCACGGTCGACTGGTTGCGGCTGTTGCAGGCAAAGGCAAAGGCGCTGTCGGCCAGCATGAAGGTCACACCGCCGTGGCAGATGCCGTGGCCGTTGCAGTGGTGCTGCGCGATGGTCAGCTCCAGCGTGGCCTCGCCCTCATCCACATGGGTGATCTCCATCCCCGCCCACTTGGACGCGTGGTCCTCGGCCCACATCGCGGCGGCGGATTTCTCGGCGCGTTCTTTCGGGGTCATGGTCACTTGCCCTTGAACGCAGGCGCGCGCTTTTCCAGGAAGCTGGCCACGCCCTCCGCGTAATCCGCGCTTTCGCCGCAGGTCTTCATCGCGTCCGCCTCAATCTCCAGCTGGTCGGACAGCGTGTTGACCGCCGCGGCCTGGATGCACTGCTTGGTCAGACCCAGCCCCAGTGTCGGCCCGTTTGCGAACTTCTCTGCCATGGCGCGGGCCTCTGCCATCAGTTCGTCATCCGGCAGCGCCTTCCAGATCAGGCCCCAATCCTCGGCCTTCTTCGCGGGCAGCGGCTCTGCGGTCAGCGCCAGCCCCTTGGCGCGGGCCTCGCCCAGCAGCCGCGGCAGATGCCAGCTGCCGCCGGTGTCCGGGATCAGGCCCACCTTGGAGAACGACTGGATGAATTTGGCGCTTTCCGCTGCCAGAACCATGTCGCAGGCCAGCGCCAGATTGGCGCCCGCCCCGGCGGCCACGCCATTGACTGCGCAGATCACTGGGAAGTTCAATTCACGGATCAGCCGCACCAGCGGCGCATAGAATTTGCGCACGGTCTGGCTCAGGTCCGGCGGCCCGTCCATCTTGCGCGGGTCGCGGTCGCCCAGATCCTGGCCGGCGCAGAAGCCGCGCCCGGCGCCGGTCAGCAGCACCGCGCGGGCGCCGCTGTCGCGCGCGGCCTCCAGCGCGCCGCGCAAGGCATTGTGCATGTCCTCGTTGAAACTGTTCAGCCGGTCCGGGCGGTTCAGGGTGATCTCCACCCAGCTCCCGTGGTCCTCAACCAGAATCGTATCGCTCATCGCTCCCTCACCCTGTCAGCGGCGCATTTGACAAACTTCTTGCATAAACCGACCGGACGGTCAATATATCTCAGCATCGGATTCCAGCCAGCCGGCCCCGCGCCGGCCTGATGAAAAGGACGACATGATGAGCCTTCTAGAGATTTCCAGCTTTGCAGCGGGTCAATGGGTCGCACCGGGCGCAGGTGCCCGCAACATCGCCAGCGCCATCACCGGCGAGGTGATCGCCAGCGCCGGCAATGACGCGCTCGACGTGCAAGGAATGCTCGACTACGCCCGCACCGTTGGCGGCGCCAACCTGCGCAAGCTGACCTTCCATGACCGCGCCCGGATGCTGAAGGCGCTGGCGGGCCACCTGAACCAGAACAAGCAGGCGCTTTATGATCTGTCATTCAACACCGGTGCCACCCAGTCCGATCACATGATCGACATCGACGGCGGCATCGGCACCATGTTTGTCTTCGCCTCCAAAGGCCGCCGCGAAATGCCGGACGCCCATGTCTACCTCGACGGCGATGTCGAGCAGCTCTCCCGCAACGGCACCTTCCTGGGCCAGCACATCTGCACCCCGCTGCGCGGCGTCGCGGTGCATATCAACGCCTTCAACTTCCCGGTCTGGGGCATGCTGGAAAAACTCGCCCCCACTCTGCTGGCCGGCGTCCCGGCCATCGTGAAACCGGCCACCAACAGCTGCTATGTGACGGAGCTGGCGGTGAAACTGATGCTGGAGTCAGGCATCCTGCCCGAGGGCGCGCTGCAGCTGGTCTCCGGCGGCCTCGGCGACATGCTGGACCATCTGACCATGCAGGACGTGGTCAGCTTCACCGGCTCCGCCAGCACCGCGCTCAAGCTGCGCGCGAACCCGGTGATCCTGGAAAACTCGGTCCGTTTCGTCGCCGAACAGGACAGCCTCAACGCCTCCATCCTCGGCCCCGACGCCACTACGGGCACGCCGGAGTTCGACCTGTTCGTCAAGGAAGTCAGCCGTGAGATGACCACCAAAGCGGGCCAGAAATGCACCGCCATCCGCCGCATCATCGCACCGCAATCGCAGGTGGACGCCGTGATCGAAGCGCTGTCAGGCCGCCTGGCGAAAACCCAGATCGGCGACCCGCGCCTGGAAACCACCCGCATGGGCGCGCTGGTCTCGGGCAGCCAGAAACGCGACGTGCTGGAAAAGGCTGAAATCATCGGCCAGGAAGCAGAACGCGTCTTTGGCGATCCGGACAGCTTCACGGTCGATGGCGCCGACGCCGACAAAGGCGCCTTTGTGCCGCCAATGCTGTTCCACTGCGCCGACCCGGACAACGCCATCCGCGTGCACGACACCGAGGCCTTCGGCCCCGTCTCCACCATCATGGGCTACCGTGATCTGGACCACGCCATTGATCTGGCCAACCGCGGCCAGGGCTCGCTGGTGGCCTCGGTCATCACCCATGACCCCGCCACCGCCCGCGAGGTCGCCATCGGCGCCGGCGCCTACCACGGCCGCCTCTATTTCAACAACCGCGACTCGATGAAGGAATCGACCGGCCACGGTTCCCCCCTGCCCCACATGGTGCATGGCGGTCCAGGCCGTGCAGGCGGCGGCGAGGAAATGGGCGGCGTGCGCGGCGTGAAGCACTACATGCAGCGCACCGCCATCCAGGGCTCGCCCGACATCCTGTCGGCAATCGGCGAGAAATGGGTCCCCGGCGGCTCTGAGATCAAAGGCCCAGCGCACCCCTTCACCCGCAAGTTCGGCGAGCTGTCCATCGGCGAAACCCTGCACACCGCCCCGCGCACCGTCACGCTGGAGGATATCGAGACCTTCGCCCATTTCACCGGCGACACCTTCTATGCCCACATGGACGACGAAGCCGCCAAACGAAACCCGTTCTTCCCGGGCCGCGTGGCGCATGGCTACCTGCTGTTGTCCTTCGCCGCGGGCATGTTCGTGCAGCCGGACGAGGGCCCGGTTCTGGCCAACACCGGCCTCGACAATCTGCGCTTTATGAAGCCGATCTCCGCTGGCGAAAGCATCAAGGTGCGCCTCACGGTCAAGAAGAAGACCCCCCGCAACGAGGAATACGGCGAGGTGCGCTGGCACGTCACCCTGACCAACCAGGACGGCGAGATCGCGGCAGAGTATGAACTGCTGACCATGAATGCTTTTTGACCCTGTGCAAAAGTGGTAAGCGGCGGCAATGCTGCACTGCGCCCGGACTGGTCTAACCGGCCCGGGCGAACTATGTTTACCCTCATGAACGAACAGCAAAACCCCTGGTTTGACACCACCGTCCAGCAACTCAACGATCCGCAGAACCAGCGGGTCTGGTCGGTGATCGTTTCGCTGTTCGGCGATCTGGCGCAGCAGAAGGGCGCCCAGATCAGCGGCGGTGCGCTCACCCGCATCATCACCCCGATGGGGATCAAGCCCGAGGCGATCCGGGTCGCCCTTCACCGGTTGCGCAAGGACGGCTGGATCGAAAGCGAGCGCGCGGGCCGCGCCTCGGTGCATTACCTGACAGAATACGGCCGCAATCAATCCGCCGCTGTGACCCCGCGGATCTATGAACGCAACGCCGCGGCGCCGGGTGAGTGGCACCTTCTGATAGCCGAGGACGGCGCCGGCCAGACCACTCTGGACGAGGTGCTGCTGCTGCCCAGCTATGTGGCGGTGAACCGCACCACCGCTCTTGGCCGCGGCCCGATGCCGCAAAGCCTGGATGACCTGCTGGCAGCCGGCGTCAGCTCCATCGCGGTGCCGGAATGGCTCAAGGCGCGCTTGTTCCCTGACCACCTGTGCGACGCCTGCGCTGCCCTGCAGCGGGACTTGCAGCAAATCTCTGCACCGCCTGCGACCCTGACGCCTGCGCAGACCGGCACCCTGCGGACCCTGCTGGTGCACCGCTGGCGCCGCGTGGTCCTGCGCCACCCGGATCTGCCGTCCGGTTTCCACCCGGCGGACTGGACCGGCGAGTCCTGCCGCGCCCTGGTATTCGCCCTGCTGGACAAGCTGCCGCGCCCGGATCTGGCGGCCCTCGACAGCCTGTCCGAATAAGCCCCGCCGCCGCCAATCCGCCCGCGCTGCAACAGCAGCCCTGATGGGGCGCGCCGGACCCCATAAGCTCGCAAGCCTCTGAAATTTAAAAAACAATCCAAGCATGGCGAAAAATCTTGGAAGAATCCGGGATTCTTCCGCTTTTCTGCTTGACCCGGCTGGCGGCATTCCGTAAATCGCCTCCACACAGAGCGGCGGAGTAGCTCAGTTGGTTAGAGCAGCGGAATCATAATCCGCGTGTCGGGGGTTCAAGTCCCTCCTCCGCTACCACCCTTCCCGAAATGACAGAATGCACAGCAGCACAGTTTTGTGCTGATGCGGACGCGTTTCACCTGCCGCTCCGCGGTTTTTCCAGATGCTTCAATGGGCGCGCCCGCCGCGCAAGCGAACCGCCCTCAGAACGGCCGCTCCTGATGCGGGGACTTGCCGAAATAGCGGCGGTAGACCTTGGCGAAATGGGTCTGGCTGTTAAAGCCCGAGGCCAGCGCCACGTCGATGATCCGCATGTTGGTCTGCAAGAGCAGGCTGCGGGCATAATCCAGCCGCAGCCGGGTGTAATAGACCTTGGGCGTGGTCTGCAGGTACTTGGAAAACAGCCGCTCCAGCTGGCGCACCGACAGGCCGACCAGATCGGCGATGCCGCCTGGGGTCAGCGGCTCCTCCAGGTTGCTGCGCATCAGCCCCAGCGCCGCGGCCAGCTTCTCGTGCCGCACGCCCGCGCGCCCGAACTCGGAAACCGTCTGGTCCTGGCTGCCCTTACGGGCCGAAGAACACACCATCAGGTCCGCCGCCGCGGTTGCCACGTCCGAGCCGTGATGATCCGAAATCAGGTTCAGCATCATGTCGACGGTTGCAGTGCCGCCGGCGCAGGTGATCAGCTTGCCGTCGATGGTGAAAAGCGAGCTTTTCACCTCCACATCCGGATGCATCTCGGCCAGCGTGGCGCGCTGCGCCCAATGCGCCGAGGCCTGGCGCCCGGACAACAGCCCCGCCCGCGCCAGCGCCATGATGCCGCCGCCCAGCGCCGCCATCGGCAATCCCATCCGCTGCGCCTTCCTGAGCCAGCCCAGCACCTTCAGCGAAATCCCCGGCTCCACCCCCTGGCCACCGCAGACAAAGATCATGCTGCCGCGTGCCAGCTCAGGCAGGCCGCCGTCAACCGCGACCCTCAAACCGTTGGGAGCCGTCGCCGGCAGCCCGTCTTCGCTAACCACGCGCCAGTCATAGCGCGCGGTCCCGTCGTGCGTGTTCGCCGCCTCCAGCGCCGCCACCGCACTGGACAGGTCCAGCGGCGAGAAGGTGGGCAGCAGCAGGAAGATGCAGCGGCAGGCCGGCACGGCCCGCACCGCGCCGGGGAGCGTCCGCATGGGTTGGGTCATGGTGTCCGCTCCCCGGCTTTGATCAGGCGCGCATGTTGGCGCCGTTGGCGTCGTAGACCGGCGCGCCCAGCACTTCGGCGTCATACATCTCGCCCAGGATCTCGACCTGCAGCCTGGTTCCGGCCGCGGCGTGCTCTGCCGTGACATAGCCCATCGCCATGGATTTCTGCGCGTGATGCGCATAGCCGCCGGAGGAGATGTAGCCGACCGCTTCGCCGTCCTTCAGGATCGCCTCGTCGTTCGACACATCAATGCCGTCCACGTCGATGGTCATGGTGACCAGCTTGCGGCTTGCACCCGCCTCGCGGGCAGCCAGGGCAGCCTCCTTGCCGACAAAGTCCTTCTTCCAGTTGATGAACACATCCATGCCGCTTTCTGCCGCGTCGAAATCCGGGCGGAAGTCCAGCGTCCACACACCCCAGCCCTTTTCCAGCCGCATCGACATCAGCGCCCGCGCGCCGTACCAGCGGTAGCCCAGATCGGCGCCCGCCTCTTCGATCGCTTCCGCCAGGCGCAGCAGGTACTGCGGCTTGCAGTAGATCTCATAGCCCAGCTCGCCGGAGAAGCTGATCCGGTTCAGGATCACCGGCACGCCGCCCACGAATGTTTGGCGCAGGTCGCGGAACTTGAACGCCTCGCCCGATACATCCTCGCGGGTGATCCGCTGCAGCAGCTCGCGCGATTTCGGACCCGACAGCGCAATGCCGTGCCAGTCGTCCGAGACGTTCTGGTACGACACATCCGCGGGCAGATCCTTCTCGAACCAGCGGCGGTGCGCCTCCTGCATCGCGCCGGAGCCGAACAGCATGAAGTGATCCTCACCCAGGCAAGCCACTGTCAGATCGCCATAAAGCTTGCCCTTGGGTGTCAGCATCGGCGTCAGCGTCAGGCGCCCCGGCTTCGGCACATAGCCCGCCAGCACCCGGTCCAGATAGGCCCGCGCGCCCGCGCCCTTGAACTCATGCTTGGCAAAGTTGGCAACCTCGATACCGCCCACCGCCTCGCGCACGGCCTTGACCTCGCGCGCGACGTAGTCGTGCGAACGGTTGCGCTCAAACGTCGGTTCCTCATGTGCATCCTCCGGCCCATCGGCAAACCACAGCGCGTTCTCCAGGCCAAAGCCCTGCCCCATCCGCGCGCCCTTGGCGACCAAACGGTCATAGAGCGCGGTGGTCTTCTGCATCCGCCCCTTCGGCAGCGTCTCATTCGGGAAGGTCATCACAAAGCGGCGCTCGTAGTTCTCGGTCGATTTCACGGTGCCCCAGTCGGGGGTCGCGAACTCGCCGAACCGCGCCACATCCATCGCCCAGACGTCGATCGAGGGCTCGCCGTCGATCATCCACTCGGCCATGGTCAGGCCCACGCCGCCGCCCTGGCAGAAGCCCGCCATCACGCCCACGGCACACCAGTAATTCTTCATGCCCGGCACCGGACCGATCATCGGGTTGCCGTCGGGGCCGAATGTGAACGGCCCGTTGATCATGTCCTTGATGCCCGCCTCGCCAATCGCCGGAATCCGCTCAAACGACATCTCCAGACGGTCGGCGATCCGGTCCAGATCGGGTTGCAGCAGCTCGTGGCCGAAGTCCCACGGGGTGCCGCCCACCTTCCAGGGCGTCCCCTTCGGCTCATAGGTGCCCAGCAGCATCCCCTGGCGCTCCTGCCGGAAATAGATGTTGGCCTCATAGTCGATCCCGGCCGGCAGGCGGGTCGGGTGGTTGGCCACCGCGTCGATCTTGTCGGTGATCAGGTAATGGTGCTCCATCGGCTGCACCGGCAGGTTGATGCCCTGCATATGGCCGACTTCCCGCGCCCACAGGCCGCCGCAGTTCACGATATGCTCCGCGTTGATTACGCCGCGCGGGGTGGTCACGTCCCAGCTGCCGTCCGGGCGCTGGGTGGTCGCGGTCACCGGCGTATGGGTGAAATACTGCGCGCCATGCACGCGGGCGGATTTGGCAAAGGCATAGGTCGCACCCGACGGGTCCAGATCGCCGTCTTGGTCGTCCCACAGTGCGGCGTGGTAATGCTTCGGGTCGATCAGCGGATGGCGCTCAGCCACTTCCTTGGGACTGATGAATTCCTGGTTCAGCCCCATATAACGCGCCTTGGAGCGTTCCCGCTTCAGGTAGTCGTACCAGGTCTTGTTCGACGCCAGATAAAACCCGCCGGTGATGTGCAGTCCGACAGAGTGGCCAGAGGTCTCCTCGATCTCCTTATACAGATCGATGGTGTAGGACTGCAGGCGCGAGATGTTCGGGTCCGACGAAATCGTGTGGATCTGCCCCGCCGCGTGCCAGGAGGAGCCGGAGGTCAGCTCGTCCCGTTCCAGCAGCACCACGTCCTTCCAGCCGAACTTGGCCAGGTGGAACAGGATCGAGCAGCCAACCACACCGCCGCCGATGATCACCGCCTTGGCGTGGCTCGGCAGCTTCTTGTCGCTGGCGCTCTCCTCCTTGTGGATGTTGAGCGTCGATTGGGCAAAATTGTCTGACATGGGTTTGTCCTCAGGTCCGGGGCAAAGCGCAGGAATTGCGGTAAATGGCACCAAAGGGGTGCACAGGGGGTGTACGGGGGGTGCACAGG
>NZ_WLCM01000013.1 GCF_013317235.1 Leisingera sp. ANG59
CCTGGGCGACGATATCGCAGGCTTTCCACAGCGCCGCCGGGGTCTGGATGATCTCCACCCCCGCGGCCTCATAGGCGGCATCGGAAAACCCCGCCGCCGCCCCCGCCCCGGTCTCCACCGCGCATTCATAGCCCAGTTTCTGCAGCTGCACCGCAGACTCCGGCGTCATCGCAACCCGGTTTTCACCCGGGAATGTTTCTTTTGGTGTACCTATTTTCACCTTTTGGTTCCCCTCGTCTTGCCCGCGCCAGCAACGCCCGGGTTCGGATCACAATAATTCTCTCTACATTGCGCAATTTTATTGCGCAAGGATTTTGCCGCATTGCCGCAAAGTCATGCCGCATTGCCGCATTGACGTCACATCCAGCGACGCACCTTTTGCTCGTACCGGGCCCAGTCCACCCGGAATTCACGCCGCATCCTGTTTTCCTCCGGGATGACAAAGCGCTTCTCGAGCAGCCACAGGAAGACCGGGATCAGCGGCAGCGACAGGACCGCATCGAACCACAGGATGAGGCCTGCCAGGATCAGAACGTCGCCCAGGTAGATCGGGTTGCGGCTGCGGCTGAAGATCCCCGATTGCACCAGGCGGCTGGGTGTCCGATGCGGGATAACAGTGGTGTTCTGGCGCCGCATCTCAGAGATTGCCAGCAGCGCCAGAAGGATGCCGCCGCCGGTCAGAATACCTGCCAGAAATTCCGCCCAGGCCCCGCCGAAGGAAAGGCCGAAGGAGAAACGGTCCGCCTGAAGCCAAGCCGCCGCAACAAACACGGCCAGCCAGACCGGCGGCACATCCAGCCACCGTGTCATGCCCTGCCCTCTTGCAGAATTCTGTTTGCATCAACACGCATCGCGGGCAACTTTCCCTTATCCGGCCTGCTCGTCCAGCCCGCTTCGGCCGGGATTGAAAGAAAAGGACAATTTGCCCCACATGCCGCGAAAACGGCGAATCCGTTCCCGCATGCGGCATGATCCTGCATAGTTTCGTCCGGATGCCTATGTATTTCTTTGTGTACTGAGCAGAGCCCCGGCCGCGCTCAACGCAGCTGCTGCCGCTGAAACGCGCCTTTCCCCGTGCCAATGGCACCGTAACGGCACGGCGGGCTTGCCACACGACGGTGCCCGTATAGGCTGAACGGTAAAACAGGGAGGCCGGACTTCATGGCATTGCAAGGCAAACACGCGCTGGTCACCGGCGGCGGAACAGGGATCGGGCTGGCCATCGCCCGGGGCTTGGCCGCAGAGGGAGCACAGGTCACCATCACAGGCCGCAGGCAGGAGGTGCTGGACGAAGCTGCAACCGAAGGGCTGCATCCGCTGGCAATGGATGTGCGCAGCGAAGAAGACGTGGCGGTCAAGGTGGGCGCAGCGATGTCGGCCCGCGGCCCCATCCAGATCTGCGTTGCCAATGCCGGCGTTGCCGAGGGCGCCGCGCTGCACAAGACCTCGATGGAATTCTGGCGCAACATGATGGCAACAAACCTGGACGGCGCCTTTCTGACCATCCGGGAGTGCTTCAAGTCGATGCGCCAGACCGATTGGGGGCGGGTTATCAGCGTCTCCTCCGTCGCGGGCATCAGAGGGCTGAAGGGGGCGTCCTGCTATTCCGCCACCAAACACGGGCTGATCGGCCTGACCCGGGCGCTGAGCGAGGATTACCTGGGTACGCCGTTCACCTTCAATGCGCTGTGTCCTGGCTATGTGGACACCCCGATTGTCGAGCGCAACATCACCTCGATCGCCCAGCGCGCAGGCCTCAGCGCGGTAGAAGCGCTGGATGTGATGGTCAATGCCAACCGCCACAAGCGGCTGATCGAGCCGGAGGAAGTCGCCGCCGCCGCCTTGTGGCTGTGCGGGCCGGGATCCGGGTCAGTGAATGGACAATGCATCGAAATCTCGGGCGGACAGATGTGATGGACCGCAAGGCATTCAATGAATTCTGCGCCACCTTCCCCGCCGCAGAGCATGTGGTGCAATGGGGCAATTCTGACGTCTGGAAGGCGGGCGGCAAGCTGTTTGCGGTCTGCGGCTGGGCCGATGGCAAGGACGCCTTCACCTTCAAGGCCGGAGAGATTGCCTATGAGGTGCTGCAGGAGCGCCCCGGGGTCCGCCCGGCGCCCTATCTGGCGTCGCGGGGCATGCAATGGCTGCAGCAGTTTGATGTCGACGGCCTGACGGATGCGGAGCTGAAAGAACAGATCACCCTGTCCTATCAGATGGTCACTGCGAAGCTTTCGAAGAAGAAGCGCGCCGAGTTCGGGATACCGGACCCGCAGCCCGCGGGCGGCTAAGCACTGGACAGAACGGCCCGGATGCGGTAGCAAACCGGAAAAGCTTCAAGCTTAAAATACCCATCAGACGTGAGGCCCTCCATGACCGATTTTGCTGCGACCAAGGCGACGTTCGACCTGCCCGAAGGCGTGATCTACCTGGACGGCAACTCGCTGGGCCCCCTGCCCCGCGCCGCCAAGGAGCGGGTCGGAGCGATGATGCAGGACGAATGGGGCCAGATGCTGATCACCGGCTGGAACAAGGCCGGCTGGATGGACAAGCCCAAGGCGCTGGGGGACCGGATCGGGCGGCTGATCGGGGCGGAGCCCGGCCACGTTGTGATGGGTGACACGCTGTCGATCAAGGTCTATCAGGCGGTCGCCTCGGCGCTGGAGCTGAATCCGGGCCGCAAGGTGGTGCTGTCGGACAACGGCAACTTCCCCACCGACCTGTATATGGCAGACGGGCTGCTGAAGTCGCTGGGGCCGGACTACGAGCTGCGGGTCGTCGACCCGGAGGCGGTCGAGGACGCCATCACCGACGAGATCGCGGTGCTGATGATCACCGAGGTGGACTACCGCACCGGCCGCAAGCACGACATGAAGGCGCTGACCGAGAAGGCCCACGCCCTTGGCGTGCTGACGGTCTGGGATCTGGCCCATTCCGCGGGCGCCATTCCGGTGGATCTGGCCGGGTGCAAGGCGGATTTCGCGGTGGGCTGCACTTACAAATACCTGAACGGCGGCCCCGGCGCGCCGGCCTTCATCTATGTCTCGCCGCGCCACGCGGAGACCGCCCGCCCCGCCCTGTCGGGCTGGCTGGGCCATGAGGCGCCCTTTGCCTTTGACCTGGATTACCGGCCGGGCCAGGGCATCGACCGGATGCGCGTCGGCACCCCGCCGATCCTGCAGCTGACCGCGCTGGAGGCGGCGATGGATATCTGGGACATGGCGGATATGGATAGCGTGCGCGCCAAGTCCATCGCGCTGTGCGACCTGTTCATCGCCGAAGTTGAGAAGAGCTGCCCGCAGCTGGAGCTGGCCTCACCCCGCGATCCGGCCTTCCGCGGCAGCCAGGTGTCGTTCAAGTTCGACGAGGGCTATGCCGCAATGCAGGCGCTGATTGCCCGCGGCGTGATCGGCGACTTCCGGGCGCCGGATATCATGCGGTTCGGCTTCACCCCGCTGTATATTGACGAGGGCGACGTGCGCGCCGCGGTCGAGATCATTGCAGATGTCATGACAAACGCCCTGTGGGACCGGCCGGAATACATGGTCCGCCACGCGGTCACCTGATGCGCCGATCCCGCTCATACCATCTGCCGCTTTGCCGCCCGGCGGGCTGGGTCGCGCTGTGGCGCCGCCTGGCCCAATGCGGCACCCTGAACCGGAGGACGGCTTCCTTTCCCTGACTTATGCTACATTTAGGAAAAGGAAAGATCCGATGACCCAACCCTACGATCCCGCCGACGACGGCGCCCAGATGTCCTTTGACGGGCGCATGTCCTATGGCGATTACCTGTCGCTCGACATGCTGCTGAACGCGCAGAAGACATGGACCAATACCCATGACGAGATGCTGTTCATCATCCAGCACCAGACCTCAGAACTGTGGATGCGGCTGGCCATTCACGAAATCAGCGCCGCCCGAGAACGGCTGCTGGGCGGCCAGGCGCGGCAGGCCTTCAAGATGCTGGCGCGGGTGGCGCGCATCTTTGAGCAGCTGAATTCCGCATGGGACGTGCTGCGCACCATGACTCCCTCAGACTACACCGCCTTCCGCGATGAGCTGGGCCAAAGCTCCGGCTTTCAGTCGCATCAGTACCGGCTGATCGAATTCATGCTGGGCAACCGCAACAAGGCGATGCTGCGCCCGCATGCCCACCGCCCGGACATTCTGGAGCTGCTGGAGGCAGAACTTAAGCAGCCCTCGCTTTATGATGTTGCGCTGAAGGCGCTGGCGCAGAGCTTTGCGCTGCCGGAGGAGGTGCTGAACCGCGATGTGTCGGAAGCCTATCAGCCGCACGAGGCGGTGCAGGCCGCCTGGACCGAGGTATACCGCGACACAGAGGCCCATTGGGAGCTGTATGAGCTGGCAGAAAAGCTGGTGGATTTCGAGGACTACTTCCGCCGCTGGCGCTTCAACCATGTGACCACGGTGGAGCGCGTCATTGGCTTCAAGCGCGGCACCGGCGGCACCGGCGGCGTCAGCTATCTGAAACGGATGCTGGAAGTGGAGCTGTTCCCCGAGCTCTGGCACCTGCGCACCGAGCTGTGAAATAGTTGACGGGCCGCACTGACGGCCCGTTCATCACCGGGGCGTCAGCCCGGCCCCGGCCAGGGCTGCCAGCTGGCGCACCCCGGCTTGATACTCGGCATAGTCGCCGGCCGTTTGCTTGATCCCTTTCAGGGAGGCGCAGATGGTGCGGGCGACTTCTACGGCATCGCCGCTCAGAACCGCCCGGCCTGCCTGGGCCTCCTTCTGCAGCCAATCGGCATAGATCCCGCTCAGGTCGGCTTCACCCTCCGCAATCACCTCGCCCGCGACGCTCTTGGTGATCTCGAACAGCTCCATCCCGTGCGGCGAGGACATCATCATTTGCACGCCCTCCCCGGCCTGGCCCTGGAACGCCGCCAGCAGCCGCTCCGGCAGCGGCCCCGGCTCCGCCAGCGCCGCCCGCACCCCGGCAGCCGCGGTGCCGTAATAGGCGGCTACCAGCGCCCGGAAAATCGCGTCCTTGTTCTTGAAATGCAGATACAGCGCCGGCCGCGACATGCCCGCGCCCTTGGCGATGTCATCCATCGAGGTCTTGCGGAATCCATAGGTGGAGAACGCCGCCCAGGCGGCCTCCAGGATTGCCTGCTGTTTCGGATCAATGCCTGCCATGTTCATGTTTCCGCTTCTGACATTGTTTGTAAAAAATGTCAATTGACACCCTGACAAAACCCGTTATTTTGTCAGGAGCACAGCTAGGGAGCCCCGCCATGCCAACAGACCTGCGCATCAATGGAAAAACCCACCAGGTGGACCTGCCTGATGATGTTCCCCTCCTCTGGGTTCTGCGGGATGAGGTTGGCCTCACCGGCACCAAATTCGGCTGCGGCGTGGCCGCCTGCGGCGCCTGCACCGTGCATATTGACGGCGAGGCGGTACGCTCCTGCCAGGTGGCACTGTCGGACGTCTGGGGAGAGGTGACGACGATCGAGGGCCTTGGCACACCTGAGGCGATGACTGTCCTCCAGCAGGCCTGGGTCGAGCACCAGGTGGCCCAGTGCGGCTATTGCCAGTCCGGCCAGATCATGCAGGCGGCGAGCCTGCTGGCGGCGAACCCGGCACCCTCGGACGCGGAGATTGACGAGGCGATGCAGGGCAACCTGTGCCGCTGCGGCACCTACCCGCGCATCCGTGCCGCCATCCATTCCGCCGCCCAGAAGATGCAGGAGGCGTAACCGATGGCCAGCTTCAAGAAAATCGCCCGCCGCAGCTTCCTGATCGGCTCTGCCGCCATTGTCGGCGGGGTTGCCTTTGGCGCCTATTACGTCAGCCGCCCGGCCCCGAACCCGCTGAAACCGGCAGAAGGCGAAGCGGCGTTCAACCCGTTTGTGATGATCTCAAGCGAAAAGATCACCCTGATCGCCCCACGCGCCGAGATGGGCCAGGGCGTGCACACCACTTGGGCCGCGCTGATCGCCGAGGAACTGGACGTGACTCTGGATCAGGTGGAGGTCATCCACGGGCCTGCCGCCACGGCCTATTACAACTCTGCCCTGCTGGGGGAGGTGATCCCCTCCAAGGGCTACGACAAGTCCCGCTTCATGCATTCGCTGGGCGAGGCGCTTGGCCATGCAGGCAAGCTGATGGACATGCAGGTGACCGGCGGCTCCTCCTCGATGAAGGACGGGTATGAACGGATGCGGGCCGCGGGCGCCTCTGCCCGGGAAACGCTGAAACTTGCAGCGGCCAACCGGCTGGGCATTGCCAGCAGCCAGCTGTCCACCAAGGACGGCAAGGTGATTGCGCCCGGCAACATCGAGATTGCTTATACCGATCTGGCTGCTGAGGCCGCCGGGCTGGAACCGGTCGAGGCCCTGTTGCGCCACCGCAGCGAATGGAAACTGCTGGGCAAGGCGCAGCCGCGTGTGGACATGCCCGGCAAGGCCACCGGCACCGCAGAGTTCGGTATCGACGTCCGCCTGCCGGGGATGAAGTTCGCAGCCCTCAAGGCGAACCCGCACCTTGGCGGCACCATGAACGGCTTTGATGCCAGCGAAGCGCTGCAGATGCCGGGCGTTGAAAAAGTTGTGGACCTGGGCAATGGCTATGCCGTTGTCGCGAACAACACATGGCTCGCCATCCAAGCCGCCGAGGCAGTAGTGGCAGACTGGGTCCCCGCGCCCATTCCGGCGACGCAGGGCGAAATCCAGGATGCCATCCGCGCCGCCTTTGACGCCGAGCCGAACTCCACCCTGCGCGATGATGGCGATGTCTCGGCACTTCCCCAGGGCGCGCAGGAAGTCTCCGCCGAATACGAGGCGCCTTTCCTAGCCCACGCGACGATGGAGCCGCTGAACGCCACTGCCCTGTTCGATGGCGGCAAACTGCAGCTCTGGAGCGGCAACCAAGGGCCGCTTCTCACCCGCAACCACTGCGCCGATGCTTTGGGGATTGATGCGGAGCAGGTCGAGGTGAACACTCCGCTGATGGGCGGCGGCTTCGGGCGGCGCGGCGAGATGGACTTCTCAGTCTACGCCGCCAGGCTGGCGCGGCAGATGCCGGGCACCCCGGTGCAGCTCACCTGGAGCCGGGAAGAGGACATGACCCACGACTTCTACCGCCCCGGCGCCATGGCCCGGATGCGGGGCGCGGTGAAGGACGGCAGCGCGGTGCTGCTGGACGGCCAGATCGCCAGCCAGGCGCTGACCCCGCAGCTGATGAACCGCTGGTTCGGCATGACCCCTGCCGGCCCGGACACAACGCTGGTCGACGGCGCCTTCAACCAGCCCTACGGCATCCCCAACTTCCGCATCCGCGGCCACGCCGCGGAGCTGCAGGTCCCGGTTGGCGCCTGGCGGTCTGTCGGGGCGTCCTTCAACGGCTTCTTCATGGAGAGCTTCCTGGACGAGATGGCCCATGCGGCCGGCGCCGACCCGCTGGAGTTCCGGCTGGCCCTCACCCGCCAGGAATGGGCGCCAGCAGCCGCGGTGCTGGAAGCGGTCAAGGAGATGTCCGGCTGGACCGGCAAGACGCCTGACGGCGTGGGCCGAGGCGTCGCCATGACCTACAGCTTCGGCACCCCGGTCGCCCAGGTGATCGAGGTGGCAGAGGAAGACGGGCTGATCCGCCTCAGGAAGGCCTGGATCGCCGCCGACCTGGGGGTCGCGCTCGACCCGCAGAACTTGGAAGCACAGATGTTCGGCGGCATGGCCTATGGGCTGTCAGCGGCGATGTTCGGAGAAATCACCTTTGCCGAAGGTGCTGCGGAGCAAGGCAACTTCCCCGATTACGACGCCATCCGCATGCACACCATGCCGCAAGTGGAGGTGCGCATTCTGGAAGAGCAGACCCATATCAGCGGCGCGGGCGAACCCGGCACCCCGCCGGCCGCCCCGGCCCTGGCAAATGCGCTGTTCGACCTCACCGGCAAGCGCGCGCGGCGGCCGCCGCTGATGCATGATTTCGATCTGCTCATCTGACCCGTTTCCACTCACCAAGCAGCAGCTGCGGCCCGCCTTTGCGCGGGCCGCAACCGTTCCGGATGCCGGCTCCGGAATAAAAGATAGCCGGCCACCTAAGTTTCTCTTGACCGGAACCGCGCGCTGATAATACTTAGGCGCATGGCTAAGCATGATCCGGACCTCGATCTCCTGTTCACCGCGCTTGGCGACCCGACCCGGCGCGCGATCCTGTCGCGGCTGGCGCGCGGCCCCGCCAGCGTGAGCGAACTTGCCGCGCCGCACGACATGGCGCTGCCCTCCTTTCTGGGCCACCTGAAGAAACTTGAGGACGCCGGCCTGATCGCAACTGCCAAATCCGGGCGCGTCCGAACCTGCACACTTCTGCCGTGGGCATTGCGCCCCGCCCGGAACTGGCTGGATGAGCAGAAGGCTGTCTGGGAAGAGCGGCTGGACCAGTTCGACGACTACGTAATGCAACTCATGAAGGAACGCCAACATGGACCTGGATCCGAAGACTGACCTCAGCTTTACCCGCAGCCTGGCGGCGCCGGCGCCGCTGCTGTGGGAGTGCTGGACCACACCCAAGCACATCTTGCAGTTTTTCATCCCCGCGCCGCACAAGGTGACTGCCTGCGACATCGACCTGCGGGTTGGCGGCCGGTTCAACACGACCTTTGAGGTCGAAGGCAACGAGATGCAGAACACCGGTGTCTTCCTGGAGATCATCGACCAGAGAAAACTTGTCTTCACAGACAACTACAGCGAAGGGTGGAAGCCCGCGCCGGACCCGTTCATGACCGCGATGTTGCTGTTCGAGGATGACGGCAAAGGCGGCACAACCTATACCGCAATTGCCCGCCACAGGTCCGCGGAGGCGCGGGAAACACATGAGAAGATGGGCTTCTACGATGGTTGGGGCACAGTTGCGGAGCAGCTCGAAGCCTACGCCAGAACACTTATCCGGTAACGCCGCCAGGGCCTGGTCCCTGCCGAACGGCGCCTGCGGGCAATCGCCGCGGCAGCGGTCTTCAGGCTGACTTCTGCAAACCGGCCTGCGGACCGCCTTGTGCCCAGGCCCTGACAGCCGTGCCAAAGGCTTCGAACAGCGGCCGAGACACCGGGTCTGCGGCTGCTTCCCACTCCGGGTGCCATTGCACCGACAGGGTGAAGCCCGGTGCATCCTTGATATAGACAGCCTCCGGCGTGCCGTCCGGTGCGTGGCCGTCGATGACAACCCGCGCGCCGGGGCGCTTGATACCCTGGCCGTGCAGGGTGTTAGTCATCACTTCTTCGGCGCCGAACAGGCGGTGGAACACCCCGCCGGAGTTGAATTTGACGGTGTGGCGCAGGGCGAATTTTTCCTCCAGCGTGCCGTCCGGCGGCATCCGGTGGTTCATCCGCCCCGGCAGGTCGCGGATTTCCGGGTGCAGCGTGCCGCCCATTGCCACGTTCACCTCCTGAAAACCGCGGCAGATGCCTAGGAACGGCTGGCCGCGCTCGACGCAGGCGCGTACTAGCGGCAGGGTGATAGCATCGCGCGCCCGGTCAAAGGCGCCATGCGCCTCGGTCTCGGCCTCGCCGTATTCGTTGGGATGCACATTGGGCCGCCCGCCGGTCAGCAGGAAACCGTCGAATGTATCCAGCAGTTCCGCCACCGTCACAAAGCGCGGGTCCGAGGGGATCATCAGCGGCATGCACCCCGCCACCTCGGCAATCGCCTCGGAATTCATCGTCCCGCCCGCATGCACGGGATACTGATCGTTCAGCAGATAGGAATTGCCGATAATGCCAACCTTGGGTCGCGCCATGTGCTGCTTGTCTCCGTTTCCTGACAGAAAACCTAGCTCTGCCAGTGGCCGGGTTCAACCGCAGTGACGGCGCAACAGATTGTTCACAGGCGCACGGGAGGGTCAGATTTCGCCTTGCAGGCCAGCAGCTTCGATGCCTGCCATTGCAGCAACCGCATCATTGTCGGAGGTGTCGCCGGTGACGCCGACCGCGCCGATCACCGCCCCCTCCGCGCCGCGCACCAGCACGCCGCCCGGCACCGGCACCACCTGGCCGCCGTATACGCCATTCACCGCCGCCATGAAATAGGCCTGCGCCTCTGCCCGCGCCATCTGGGCGCTGCCCGCCATGCCCAGCATCACCGAGCCGTAGGCCTTGCCATGCGCAATCGGGAAACGGCCCGGCGCGGCGCCGTCCTCGCGCTCGAACGCCTGCACATGGCCGCCGGCATCCAGCACCACCACCGACAGCGGCTTCAGGTTCAGTTCGCGCCCTTTCTTCAAGGCCACCCGGATAATGGTGCGCGCCTGTTCCAGTGAAATATCAGCCATGGGTCCTGCCCCTTCCGTTCGCGTGACGTTACGGAACAGAAAAGGAGGCCAAAAGGCCCCCTTTGACTACCCCTTTCTGCGGGGAAACTGTTTCATCCGGTCAGTTTGCCGCGGTCAGCCTGCGGCTTCCCGGGCCTTCAGCTCCAGGCGGCGGGCGTGCAGCACCGGCTCGGTATAGCCCGACGGCTGCACCCGGCCCTTGAACACCAGATCGCAGGCCGCCTTGAAGGCAATGGTGTCATAGCCCGGCGCCATCGGGCGGTAAGTATTGTCGCCGCGGTTCTGCTCGTCCACCACCTTTGCCATCTTGCGCAGAGAGCCCATCACCTCCTCCTCGGAAACAACGCCATGGTGCAGCCAATTGGCGATGTGCTGGGCGGAAATCCGGCAGGTGGCGCGGTCTTCCATCAGGCCGACGTCGTTGATGTCCGGCACCTTGGAGCAGCCGACGCCCTGGTCGATCCAGCGCACCACATAACCCAGGATCCCTTGCGCGTTGTTGTCCACCTCGCGGGCAATCTGGCGCGGAGTCCACTTGCGGTAGGTCGCCAGCGGGATTTCCAGGATGCCATCCACATGGGCGCGGCGGCCGACCTCTTTCAGCTTGGCCTGCACCGCCAGCACATCCACCTTGTGGTAATGCAGCGCGTGCAGGGTTGCAGCGGTCGGGCTCGGCACCCAGGCGCAGTTGGCACCGGATTTCGGGTGTTCGATCTTCTGCTCCAGCATCGCCGCCATCATGTCGGGCATTGCCCACATGCCCTTGCCGATCTGCGCCTTGCCGGACAGGCCGCATTCCAGGCCGATATCCACATTCAGGTTCTCATAGGCGCCGATCCAGGCCTTGCGCTTGATGAAGTCCTTGCGGGAGAACGGCCCCGCCTCCATCGAGGTGTGGATCTCGTCGCCGGTGCGGTCCAGGAAGCCGGTGTTGATGAAGGCCACCCGGTGCTTGGCGGCGCGGATGCATTCCTTGAGGTTCACCGAGGTGCGGCGCTCCTCATCCATGATGCCGATTTTCACCGTGTGGCGCGGCAGGCCCAGGATATCCTCGACCTTGCCGAAGATCCGGTCGGTAAACGCGACCTCTTCCGGCCCGTGCATCTTGGGCTTCACCACATAGACTGAACCAAGGGCCGAATTGCCGCCGTCGCGTTTCAGGTCGTGCTTGGCGATCAGGACGGTGATAAGCGCGTCCAGAAGCCCCTCGTAGGCCTCATTGCCGTCTTTATCCAGCACCGCCGGGTTGGTCATCAGGTGGCCGACGTTGCGCACCCACAACAGGGCGCGGCCCTTCACGGTCTTGGCAGTGCCATCCGGCGCGGTGAAACCGAAATCGGGGTTCAGGCGGCGGGTGATGATCTTGCCGCCCTTTTCCAGGTTGGTCTCCAGGTCGCCCTTCATCAGGCCCAGCCAGTTGGAATAGGCCAGCACCTTGTCTTCGGCATCGACGCAGGCGACCGAGTCCTCGCAGTCCATGATCGCCGACATCGCGCTTTCCAGCCGCACATCGGCCAGACCGGCCTGATCGCGGGCGCCGATCGCATGGGCGCGGTCAAAGACCAGCTCCACGTGCAGCCCGTTATTGCGCAGCAGCACGGATTCCGGCGCCTTGGGGTTGCCGCGGTAGCCTGCAAATTTCTCCGGCTGCGCCAGCGGCAGGTCGTCGACCAGCAGCTGACCGTCCTGCACATGGTAGCGCCGCACGTCGGCGTGGCTGGCACCGTTGACCGGGAAGGCCTCATCCAGGAACACCCGCGCCCGCGCCACAACGCGCGCACCGCGGCCCTTGTCATAGCCGCCCTTGGGGGCCGGAGAGCCCATGGCGTCAGTGCCATAGAACCCGTCATAGAGGCTGCCCCAGCGCGCATTGGCCGCGTTCAGCGCATAGCGGGCGTTGGTGATCGGCACCACCAGCTGCGGCCCAGGCACCGATGCGATCTCGGGGTCCACATTCTGCGTTTCGATCTCGAAATCGCCGCCTTCCGGCAGCAGATAACCAATATCGCTCAGGAACGACTTATAGGCCTCGTGGTCGTGCGGCTTGTCGCGGTTGGCGATGTGCCAGGCGTCGATCTTGGCCTGGATCTCTTCCCGCTTGGCCAGCAGCGCGCGGTTTTCCGGGCCAAAGCCGTTCACCAGTTCCGCCAGCCCCCTCCAGAATGCCTCGGCCTCGATCCCGGTGCCCGGCAGCGCCTGTTTCTCGATGAACTCCGCCAGCTCCGGCGCAACCTGAATTCCCTGTTTTTCGACCCGGCTCATGACTTGCTCCTTCCGGCGGTACACCACTGTATGCTGACATCTAACTAGGGCAGAAGTTTCCGGTCAGCAACAAAACACCCCATCGGCGAAACCGAACTCAATTTCTTGATTTTCAAGAAAGTGCTGCGGATTTTCCTGAACCCGCAATTCTGCCGCCAATCCGCTTGCAGTCCCGCCCCCATCCTCTACACCTGAACAGAAGCAGTGCAGAGGAGAACGAGAATGGCCAAAGACACGCCCCAGACCTTCTACCTGAAAGACTACACCCCCTTCGGGTTCGACGTCGAAAGCGTTCACCTGACCTTCCGCCTGGCGCCGGAAACAACGCGCGTCCTCAGCAGGATCCGCTTTGCACCGAAACCGGACGCGGCGGACAAGACGTTCTTCCTGTACGGCGAGGAACTGCAGCTGATCTCGGCCAAAATCGACGGCCAGGCGGTGACGCCGGAACTGGTGGACGGCGGCCTCAAATGCGCGGTGCCCAGCGCTCCCTTCACCTGGGAGGCCGAGGTTGAGATCAACCCGGCCGGCAATACCGCGCTGGAGGGGCTTTACATGTCAAACCGCATGTACTGCACCCAATGCGAGGCCGAGGGCTTCCGCAAGATCACCTATTACCCCGACCGGCCCGACGTGATGTCCACTTTTACCGTGCGGATCGAAGGTGACGAGCCGGTGATGCTGTCAAACGGCAACCCCGTGGGCGCGGGCGAAGGCTGGGCCGAGTGGCACGATCCCTGGCCGAAACCGGCCTATCTGTTTGCGCTGGTGGCGGGCGACCTAGTGAACCACCCCGGTTCCTTCACCACCAAATCCGGCAAGGAGGTGGAGCTGAACATCTGGGTCCGTCCGGGTGATGAGAACAAATGCGCCTTTGGCATGGAAGCGCTGAAGAAGTCGATGAAATGGGACGAGGACGTCTACGGGCTGGAGTACGACCTGGAGCTGTTCAACATCGTTGCCGTCGATGACTTCAACATGGGCGCGATGGAGAACAAGGGCTTGAACATTTTCAACTCCTCCTGCGTTCTGGCGTCGCCTGAAACCTCCACAGATGCCAATTTCGAACGTATTGAGGCGATCATCGCCCATGAATACTTCCACAACTGGACCGGCAACCGCATCACCTGCCGCGACTGGTTCCAGCTCTGCCTGAAGGAAGGCCTGACCGTCTTCCGCGACGCCCAGTTCACTGCTGACATGCGCTCTGAACCGGTGAAGCGGATCGACGATGTGATCACCCTGCGCGCCCGCCAGTTCCCGGAGGACAACGGCCCCCTCGCCCATCCGCCGCGCCCGGAAGCCTTCCAGGAGATCAACAACTTTTACACCGCCACCGTCTATGAAAAGGGTGCCGAGGTGATCGGGATGCTGAAGCGGCTGGTGGGGGATGAGAGCTACTACAAGGCGCTGAAGCTCTATTTCGAACGCCACGACGGCCAGGCCTGCACTATCGAGGACTGGCTGAAGGTGTTCGAGGACGCAACCGGGCGCGACCTCAGCCAGTTCAAGCTGTGGTACAGCCAGGCCGGCACCCCGCGGGTCAAGGTTACTGAAGACTATGCCGGCGGCACCTATACCCTGACATTCGAGCAATCGACACCTCCGACGCCCGGCCAGCCCGACAAGGCACCGCGGGTCATTCCGATGGCGGTGGGCCTGCTGTCGCCCAACGGCGACGAAGTCCGCGCGACTGAGGTGCTGGAACTGACAGAAGCCAAGCAGAGCTTCACCTTCGAGGGGCTCGCCTCCAAACCTGTGCCCTCGATCCTGCGTGAATTCTCCGCCCCGGTGATCCTGGAGCGCGAGACCAGCAACGCCGAGCGCGCGTTCCTGCTGGCCCATGACACCGACCCGTTCAACCGCTGGGAGGCCGGCAACGCGTTGGCCAAGGAAACCCGCGTGGCGATGGTGCTGGACGGGGCTGCGCCTGATGCCGCCTATCTGGATGCGCTGGAGAAACTGGTGCGCGACGACGAACAGGACCCGGCCTTCCGCGCCCTGGTGCTGTCGCCGCCCAGCCAGTCGGACATCGCCCAGACCCTGTATGAACGCGGCTATACCCCAGATCCGCAGAAGATCTACGACGCGGCTGAAACCTTCACCCAGACCTTGGCGCAGCAGCTGGAAACCAGCCTGCCCAGGCTGTATGCGGCGACCACGGTCGAAGGCTCTTACTCCCCGGATGCCGAAAGCGCCGGCAAGCGCGCCCTCAACGGCCGCATCCTGTCGCTGCTGACCCGTCTGGACGGCGGCGAGCAGGCCGCGCGCCAATACGCTGCCGCGGACAACATGACCCAGCAGTATGCCGCCCTTGCCGCGCTGATGAAGGCTGAGAAGGGCGAGGTGCAAAGCCGGGCCTTCTTTGAGCAATGGCAGGACGACCGGCTGGTGATGGACAAATGGTTTGCCCTGCAGATCGCCTGCGCCGCGCCAGAGAAGACCGCCGCCACCGCAAAGGCCCTCACTCAACACGCGCTGTTTGACATGAAGAACCCCAACCGCTTCCGCGCCGTCTTTGGCGCGCTGGCGGGCAACCATGCGGGCTTCCACCATGCCAGCGGCGAGGGCTACCAGCTGCTGGCGGACAACCTGATTGCGCTGGACAAGCTGAACCCGCAGACCACCGCCCGCATGTGCGCGGCTTTCCAGACCTGGAAGCGCTACGACGCGGGCCGCCAGTCGCTGATCCGCGCCCAGCTCAGCCGGATTGCAGGCACCGAAGGCCTCAGCCGCGACACCAATGAAATGGTCACCCGGATCCTGGATGCCTGAGGCCCCCGGCACACAAGTCCCGGCGGAGGACTACAGCTTCTCCCGCCGGGGCCGCTCTGCCGCCGTCATCATGGCGGCGGGCGGCTGGCTGGCTGCGCTTCTGGTGCTCTGGCTGGTTCTGGATGCGGCCCTGTGGCTGGTGGTCATCCTGGCCCTGCCCGTTCTGCCCGCCATTGCCGACCTGATCCGCAACCCGTTGTCCGGGCTGAAAATTTCCCGGCACCGGATCGATTGGTTCAGCGGCAAGCTGACCGGACAGGCACAGCTGGACGAGATAGACCGGGTGCGGTTCGACACCCGCTGGGACTTTTCCGTGCGCGCCACGCTGATCCTGAAGAGCGGCAAACGAATCCGCCTGCCGCAAGAAGCCACCCCGCCGCATGACGAGGCTGACGCGGAGTTTCAGTTGCGCGGTATCCGCACCGAACGCCACCATTTCACTGCGTTCTGAGTCCGGCCGTCAAAACCCCGCGAATTCCAATTCGGATTTTAAACAGCCTTGCGCGATTAACCGCCCGCAGGCGTTAACTTCCTCAGTGCCGCCATCTTTGCGCCCCATTGCCTGACGAAACTGGCAGCAACGATAAGCTGCCACCCATCAGGAAGCACAAATGCTCACACAGTCTCGACAGGCACTGGATCTTTTCTCCCGGATTTCAAGCCTGGTTTCCAGCCGGTCCCGGCCTGGTGCACGCCAGGCTCCAGCCCCTGCGGAACAGCCTTTCTCCCGGCGCCCCGAAGACAGCCTGTCCATTCCGGTGCTGCGCGCGCAGGACGCCCCCGAAGGCACCCAGGCCCAGGATCGCGGCCAGTTTCTGGCCCGTCAGGAACGCTGGGACGACCTGTCACGGCAAATCCGCGAGGCCGACGAAACCCGCGCCGCCACCCGCTGCGGAATGCCGCTGGCGGATCTCATCGCCTATGGCGCCCGCGCCGATGTGGTGACCGCCACAGAACACGCGCTGGCCGAACATCAGGACGCCCGCAGCCGCGCCCTGATCCGCGGGCTGATGGCCTTTGAAACGCTGCGCGCGGAGAACCGGCACGACCCGTATCTGACAGCCCTGGTGGCACTCGCCCACATTGACATCGGCTGGGCCTGGCGCGGAACCGGCGGCCAGGATACGCCGCCATCGAACCAGCGCCGCTGCGCTGCCCATTTCGACCGTGCCGCCGCGCTGCTGGAGCCCATTGCCGGGGACAGCCGGCGCAGCCCGTTCCTGCTGGCAGCACAGTGCGCGCTTTTTGCAGGCCGCAGCGGCGGCACCCTGCAGGTGGCGGACACCTACAGCGCGCTGATTGACCTGGCCCCCGCCAACCACCGCCACATGCGGGCGCTAGGCACCCATATGCTGCCGCGCGGTTCCGGCTCTTACGCCGCGCTGGAGCTGGAGGCGCGCCGCGCCGCTGCCCGCACTGAAGACACCTGGGGCGCGGGCGGCTACACATGGGTTTACTTCGATGCCATCACCATCGACAGCCAGGCCTGCGCCCGTGTCGATACCCGTTTCTTCCTGGATGGGCTCCGCGACATCGTCCAGGCCGACTCCTCGCAGGAAATGATCAATCTGCTGGCCGCCTATTGCACCGTTGCCCTGCCCAAGGAGACGGGGCAGGATCTGCAGGCCGACGAGCCGCGGCTGCAGATTTCCGCGGCCGCTGACTGGCTGATCCGCGATCACCTGACAGAGCTTCACCCGCTGGTCTGGGCGCACGCCGAGGAAGGCTTTGACAACAGCGCTCTGGTCCGCTCCGTCAGCCGCTTTGCCGCCCGCGGGCACGCAGGCGCGCTGCAAGCCATCGCCAACCAGTTCCGGCAAGAGATCGAAAGCGGCCAGAAGGTCGCCTTCACCGAACAGGGGCTGCACCTCAGCCCCGCCTGAAACGGAAAACGGGGCCTCCGCCCTGCCCCTCACTTCTTCTTGAAGGCATCCATCAGCGCGGCGCCCAGCGCACCGGTGCCTTGATCGCGGCTTTGGCCACCCTTTGGCCCGGCGGAGGCCCGGCCCTTGCCGGGCCCTTGACGTCCGCCCGGTTTGCCGCCGCGGCGCGGGCCTGCTCCCTTGGCCGGACCGCGCGCATCGCGGTCCTCCTTGGCGGAGGCACCGCCGTCCTTCTTCATGGTGAGCCCGATCCGCTTGCGCGGCACGTCCACCTCGGTAACGGTGACCTTCACCACCTGGCCGGTCTTCACCACTTCATGCGGGTCCCTCACGAAGCGGTCTGCCAGCTGGCTCACATGCACCAGCCCGTCCTGATGCACGCCGATGTCAACGAACGCGCCAAAGGCCGCGACGTTGGTCACGGTGCCCTCCAGCACCATGCCGGGCTTCAGGTCGGTGATCTCCTCCACCCCGTCCTTGAAGGCGGCGGTCACAAAGGACGGGCGCGGGTCGCGGCCCGGCTTTTCCAGTTCCTGGAAAATGTCGCGCACGGTGGGCAGGCCGACCCCGCCGCCGGCGAAATCCTCTGCCCGCAGGGATTTCAGCGCGGCGCCATCGCCCATGATCTGGCGGATATCGCGCCCGCAGGCGGCCACGATCTTGCGCGCCACATCATAGCTTTCAGGGTGGACCGAGGACGCATCCAGCGGCTCCTTGCCGTCCCGGATGCGCAGAAAGCCAGCGCATTGCTCAAACGCCTTGGGACCCAGCCGGGAGACCTTCAGCAGCTCCTTGCGTGACTTGAACGCGCCGTTCACATCCCGGTGCGCCACAATCGCCTCTGCCAGCCCGGGGCCAAGGCCCGAGACATGGCTCAGCAGCGGCGCCGACGCCATGTTCAGGTCCACACCCACCGCGTTCACCACATCCTCGATCACCGCTTCCAGAGATTTCGACAGTTTGTGCTGGTCCACGTCGTGCTGGTACTGGCCGACGCCGATGCTCTTGGGTTCGATTTTCACCAGCTCGGCCAGCGGGTCCTGCAGGCGGCGGGCAATCGACACCGCGCCGCGCAGGGACACGTCCAGATCGGGGAACTCCCGTGCCGCCAGCTCGGAGGCGGAATAGACCGAGGCACCGGCCTCGGACACCACCACCTTGGCCGGCGCCTTGATCTTGGCCGGCAGGTGTTTCAGCACCTCAGCCACCATCCGCTCCGTCTCGCGGCTGGCGGTGCCGTTGCCGATGGCGATCAGCTCCACCCCGTGTTCCGCGATCAGTTTCACGATCGACACCTGCGCCCCGCGCAGATCGTTCTTCGGCTGGAACGGGTACAGGGTCTCGGTGGCCACCAATTTCCCGGTTGCATCCACCACTGCCGCCTTGACGCCGGTGCGGATGCCCGGGTCCAGCCCGAGGGTCGGCCGTGCACCGGCCGGAGCTGCAAACAGCAGATCCTTGAGGTTGCGGGCAAAGACCTGAATGGCGTCTTCCTGTGCCCGCCCGCGCAGATCGCCCATCAGCTCCAGCATCATCGACAACGACAGCTTCACCCGCCAGCACCAGCCCGCCACCTTGCGCAGCCACTTGTCGCCCGGCCCCTGGCCGCCCGCGCCCAGCTCCGCCGCAACCATGGCCTCAGCCTTGGCGGCGCCCTCTTCCGGCTCCGGCCCCACGTCCAGCGTCAGCACGCCCTCGTTTGAGCCGCGCAGCATCGCCAGCGCCCGGTGCGAGGGCACATCCGCCCAGCGCTCGGAATGCTCGAAATAGTCGGAGAACTTGGCGCCCTCCTGCTCCTTGCCCTCAACCACCTTGGCGGTGAGCACCGCCTCCCGCTGCAGGAATTCCCGCAGCCGGCCCAACAGCGTGGCGTTTTCGGTCAGCCGCTCGGTCAGGATATCCCGCGCGCCATTCAGCGCGTCCTTCACCGTGGCCACCGCCTCGGTAATATACCCTTCGGCCAGCTTCTCCGGGTCGGCGCTGCGGTCGGCCAGGATGGCATCTGCCAGCGGCTCCAGCCCGTTTTCGCGGGCGATCATCGCCTTGGTGCGCCGCTTGGGCTTGTAGGGCAGATAGATGTCCTCCAGCTGCGCCTTGGTCTCCGCCTTGGCGATCGAGGCCGCCAGATCGTCGGTCAGCTTGTCCTGCCCCTTGATCGACTCAAGGATTGCCGCCCGCCGCTTTTCCAGCTCGCGCAGGTACTCCAGCCGCTCCGCCAGGGTGCGCAGCTGAGTGTCGTCCAACCCCCCGGTCGCCTCCTTCCGGTAGCGCGCGACAAAGGGCACGGTGGCGCCTTCATCCAGCAGCGCAACCGCGGCGCTGACCTGCTTGGCGGCGGCACCGATTTCCGTGGCAATGGTCTGGCTGATGCGGGCGGATGTGTCCAAGGCGGCCTCCTTAAATTCTGCTCGGGCTGCCAGTTCTAGCCCCGCTGGTGCGCGCCGCCAAGAGGCACAATCAAGACCAGGCGACCAATCGCTAAGGGCAGCGCCCGTCCCGAGGGTGGGCGTGAAGCGCCCGCCCATGGGGGCGGGACGGGCGCTGCCCGGGCCTGCGGCCCGCGCAAAGGGGGTATCGATGTGCCCTCCGGTACTTCATTGCCCCCTTGCCCCTGCCCGCGCACGGGCCTAGAACGCTTGCCAACCAAGGACATTCGGATACGGCGGAAAACCATGCTCGACCTGACATATGAACTCCCCAAGCCCAAGGTGATCGCGGGCGCCAAGCATGACTGGGAACTGGTCATCGGCATGGAGGTGCATGCCCAGGTCAGCTCCAATGCCAAGCTGTTCTCCGGCGCCTCCACCAAGTTCGGCGCCGAGCCGAACTCCAACGTGGCCTTCGTGGACGCGGCGATGCCCGGCATGCTGCCGGTGATCAACGAATACTGCGTCGAGCAGGCGGTGCGCACCGGCCTGGGCCTGAAGGCGGACATCAACCTGTGGTCGGCCTTTGACCGCAAGAACTATTTCTACCCCGACCTGCCGCAGGGCTACCAGATTTCCCAGCTTTATCATCCCATTGTGGGCGAAGGCGAAGTGCTGGTGGAACTGGGCGACGGCACCGCGCGCACCGTGCGGATCGAGCGCATCCACATGGAGCAGGACGCGGGCAAATCGATCCACGACATGGACCCGCATATGTCCTTTGTCGACCTGAACCGCACCGGCGTCTGCCTGATGGAAATTGTCTCCCGCCCCGACATCCGCGGGCCGGAGGAAGCCGCCGCCTATATCGCCAAGCTGCGCCAGATCATGCAGTATCTCGGCACCTGCGACGGCAACATGCAGAACGGCAACCTGCGCGCCGACGTGAACGTCTCGGTCTGCCTGCCGGGCCAGTACGAGAAGTACCAGGAAACCCAGGACTTCTCGCATCTCGGCACCCGCTGCGAGATCAAGAACATGAACTCGATGCGCTTCATCCAGCAGGCGATCGAGGTGGAGGCCCGCCGCCAGATCGCCATCCTCGAAGCTGGCGGCGAGATCGTGCAGGAAACCCGCCTCTATGATCCCGACAAGGGCGAGACCCGCTCCATGCGTTCCAAGGAAGAGGCGCATGACTACCGCTATTTCCCCGACCCGGATCTGCTGCCGCTGGAAATCGAGCAGGCCTGGGTCGATGACATCGCCGCCAATCTGCCGGAGCTGCCGGACGAGAAAAAGGCGCGGTTCATCAACGACTTCGGCCTCTCCGACTATGACGCGTCGGTACTGACCGCGGATGTGGAATCGGCGGCATTCTTCGAGGAAACCGCCAAGGGCCGCAGCGGCAAGCTGGCTGCAAACTGGGTCATCAACGAGCTGTTCGGCCGCCTGAAGAAAGAAGACCACGCGATCACCGAATCCCCGGTTTCCCCGGCCCAGCTGGGCGGCATCATCGACCTGATCGCCTCCGACGCCATTTCCGGCAAGATCGCCAAGGACCTCTTTGAGATCGTCTACACCGAAGGCGGCGACCCGGCGCAGATCGTCGAAGAGCGCGGCATGAAGCAGGTGACCGACACCGGCGCCATCGAGACCGCTCTGGACGAGATCATCGCCGCCAACCCGGCGCAGGTGGAGAAGGCCAAGGTGAACCCGAAGCTGGCGGGCTGGTTTGTCGGCCAGGTGATGAAGGCCACCGGCGGCAAGGCCAACCCCAAGGCGGTGAACGAGCTGGTCGCCAAGAAACTGGGCGGCTGATTCCCGCGGGACAGGAATTTCGAAAGGGCGCCCCTCGCGGCGCCCTTTTTTGTGCCGGAAACGGGGGTGACATGCGTGCACCCCCTGTACACCCCCTGTGCACCAAGCGGTGCCTATTCCCGCCGCTGCAGCGGATTTCCCCGCCTTGACCTTCCCCGCGACAGCGGCTTTGCTCCTGCCAAAATCCCGGAGGTTTCATGCAGACCAATTTCGATCAGGAACTCGAGGACCGTCTGGTGCGCTACGCCGCCATAGACAGCCAGAGCGACGAGACATCCGCCGCCACTCCCAGCACCGAAATCCAGTTCGATATGCTGAACCTGCTGGTGGCGGAGCTGCAGGAGATTGGTGCCGCCGACGTGACGCTGACGGAATACGGCGTGGTGCTGGCGACCATCCCCGCCACCGCGCCGGGACCGGCCATCGGCCTGCTGGCCCATGTCGACACCGCACCGCAGTTCAACGCCACCGGCGTCAAGCCGCGGGTGATTAAGGGCTACGATGGCGGCGACATCACCTACCCCGACAACCCGGACCTGGTGCTGTCGCCGCAGAAATCGCCCTACCTCGCCTCAAAGCAGGGTGACGATCTGATCACCGCCTCCGGCCTGACCCTGCTGGGCGCCGATGACAAGGCGGGCGTCGCCATCGTGATGACACTGGCCCGGCATCTGCTGGCAAACCCGGGCAGCAGGCACCCGAAGATTCGCCTCGCCTTCACCCCGGACGAGGAAATCGGCCGCGGCGTCGGCGAACAGCTGCCCAAGGATTTGGGCGTCGATTTTGCTTATACGCTGGACGGCGGCGAGGCAGGCGAGATCGTCTATGAGAGCTTCTCTGCCGACCGCGCTGTGGTCACTGTCAAGGGCGTGTCGATCCACCCCGGCTGGGCCAAGGAAAAGATGGTCAACGCCGCGCATCTGGCAGCGAAGATCGTGCAAACGCTGCCGCAGGCCACGATGACTCCTGAGACGACGGACGGGCGCGAAGGCTTCCTCCATATCACCGACATGAACGGCGGCTCCTCGGAGATGGAGATCAAGCTGATCCTGCGCGACTTTGAACTCGACGGGCTGGCCGCCAAGGGCGATCTGCTGCGCAAGGTCTGCGAGGCCGTGCAGGCCTCGGAACCGCGGGCCAAGATCACGTGCGAAATCTTCCCGCAATACCGCAACATGCGGTACTGGCTGGAAAATGACATGACCCCGGTGGAGCTAGCCCTTGCGGCCTGCAAGGCGCATGGGATCGCCCCCATCTCCGCCCCGATCCGCGGCGGCACCGATGGCTCGCGGCTGACCGAGTTCGGGGTGCCAACACCCAATATCTTCACCGGCATGCAGAACGTGCACGGCCCGCTGGAGTGGATTTCGGTGCAGGACATGGCCAAGGCCACGGAAGTCTGCCTGACGCTGGTTCAGTTGGCGGCGGCAGAGGGGTGAAACAGCCGGGGAACCGGCATTTTGCGTATGTCCCGGTCGGGAAACGCGTGATTTCCGGACTGTTTGCCGCAACCGGAAACGGCGAACGGCCGCGCATTGGCAGTGCCCCCGGCCCCTTGACCGTTCCCCCCATTCCGCTAAACCTGCGGCCTCAGACAGGAGACGTTCATGCAAGCATTTGAGTATAAGGTTGTCCCCGCCCCGGCCAAGGGCACCAAGGCCAAGGGGGTGAAGACACCGGAGGCGCGCTTTGCCAATTCGATCGAGATCCTGCTGAACGAAATGGCCGCCGAAGGCTGGGAGTTCCAGCGCGCCGAGCTGCTGCCGAGCGAGGAGCGCTCCGGCATGATGGGCTCTGCCACCAACTGGCGCAACGTGATGGTGTTCCGCCGTGCGCTGGCAGCGGAGAAAAAGCCCGCCAAGGCGCCGGAAACAGGCCGCAAGGAGCCCGCCGCGCCGTCGGTGGAATTCCGTCACAGCGAACCGGAAACACCGCGGCTGACGGCCGCCGCAGGCGATCCCGAGGCGCCGCCGGAAGCGGAACAGGTGCCCGGCCCCGGCGCGGCAAAAATGCAGGCCGATGACGGGGTCGAGGAGCTGAGCCCGGTCTCCGGCATGACCGCAGCGCTGAAGGCGCGGGCCGGTCTGAAAGACGGCGACAAGTAACCCCGGCAAACGGCGGGCGCTTCCGCCCGCCGCAGCACGCCTCAGACGCCGATATCCAGCGCCAGCGCATGGATGCGCGGCACGATATCGCCCAGCGCCTTGTGCACTGCGCGGTGCTGCTGCACCCGGTTCATGCCCTGAAAGGCGCCCGCGCGGATCATCACTGCAAAGTGGCTTTCGCCGGAGCCGTCATCGCCGGCATGGCCCGCGTGTTTGTGGCTTTCATTGACCACCTCAAGCGCGGTTGGCTCAAACGCCGCTTGCAGCGCCGCTTCCATTTCCTGCTTCATGCTCATTTTCTGCTCATCCCCATCTTTTTTGCCTGCGCCCCCTTCAATCTGGCGCCCCTTAGACTAAACTGCTGCCTCCGAGTCGAACAGATGCGTCTAGAAGGTGCGCCCCATGAGCAAATCCGATCCCTTTGGCTTCGATATGTCCGTCCGCTCCGCCAAGAAGAAGAACCCGCGCGGGCGGCGCGCAGCCACCGGTGCCTCCGAGACGTCCCAGCGCGTGTGCGACAAGGACGGCTGCCAGGAAGCCGGCAAATTCCGCGCGCCCAAGGCGCCGGATGTGCTGGATGACTTCTACTGGTTCTGCCAGGAGCACGTGCGCGAGTACAACAACCAGTGGAACTTCTTCGAAGGCACCACCGAGGCGGAGCTGAACGCGCAGCGCTCCAAGGACAAGGTCTGGGAGCGCGAAACCAAGCCGATGGGCGACCCGGAAGCGCGCGCCTGGGCGCGGCTGGGCATCGAGGACCCGCACCAGGTGCTGGGCGCCAACGCGACGCAGAACCCGGGCCGGGCCGCTAAGACGGGCCGCCGCCTGCCCCCCACCGAACGCCGCGCCATCGAGATCCTGGAGGCCAAGGACGACTGGTCCAAGGCCGACATCCGCAAGGCCTACAAGAAGCTTATCAAGGTGCTGCATCCCGACATGAACGGCGGCGACCGCAGCCAGGAGGAGCAGCTGCAGGAGGTCCGCTGGGCCTGGGACCAGATCAAGGACAGCCGCAGCTTCAAGTGAGCCAGGGGCAGATCAGCGGAAGGACGGGCGGCAGCAGCCGCCCTTTTTCTTTGTGATTTCAGCGGTTGCGATGCGCGGTCTTTTGCCGAAAGTTTATGATAGAAACTTTATTTCTTTGACGCATGCCGCCCCGACCGGTTACGCAAGGACATGCCGGATGCAGCTGTCCCCCCAAAAGCTCGACATAACCGGCAAAATGCGCCCCCTGCTGCCCGGCTGGGGGCGCTTTGACGCCGGTGGGCCGGCGATGATCCGGCCTGCCTGCGCCGCTCAGCCTGTCCAGTTCCGCACCAATCGCTGTCTCAGCTGGTTTGCCGCGACGGTTTCCCTTGCCCTTGGCCGCCAGATCAGGCACCAATCCCGCGAATTGGCCCCTGAGACCAGGGAAGAGGGATAAGGACCGACTGCGATGACCGATGGCTTTGTGGATATGAATGCGAAACCGACCGAAGCGATTTCGGTGCGCGATGTGTTCGGGATCGACACCGACATGACGGTCAAGGGCTTTGCCGAGGGCTCCGAGCGGGTGCCGGCCATGGACCACACCTACAAGTTCGACCCGGAAACCACGCTGGCGATTCTGGCCGGCTTCAGCCACAACCGCCGCGTGATGATCCAGGGCTACCACGGCACCGGCAAGTCGACCCATATCGAACAGGTCGCGGCGCGGCTGAACTGGCCCTCCGTGCGGGTGAACCTCGACAGCCACATCTCCCGGATCGACCTGATCGGCAAGGACGCGATCAAGCTGCGCGACGGCAAGCAGGTCACTGAATTCCACGAGGGCATCCTGCCCTGGGCGCTGCGCAACCCGGTTGCGATCGTGTTCGACGAATACGACGCGGGCCGCGCCGACGTGATGTTCGTGATCCAGCGGGTGCTGGAGCATGACGGCAAGCTGACCCTCTTGGACCAGAACGAGATCATCACCCCGAACCCGTTCTTCCGCCTGTTTGCCACCGCCAACACCGTCGGCCTGGGTGACACCACCGGCCTCTATCACGGCACCCAGCAGATCAACCAGGCGCAGATGGACCGCTGGTCTCTGGTCTCGACCCTGAACTACCTGAGCCACGACGCCGAAAGCGCCATCGTGCTGTCCAAGGCGCCGCATTACAACACCGAGAAAGGCCGCAAGACCATTTCCCAGATGGTGACCGTTGCCGACCTGACCCGGACCGCCTTCATGAACGGCGACCTGTCGACCGTGATGTCGCCGCGGACAGTGATCAACTGGGCCCAGAACGCCGAGATCTTCCGCAACGTGGGCTATGCCTTCCGCCTGTCGTTCCTGAACAAATGCGACGAGCTGGAGCGCCAGACCGTGGCCGAGTTCTACCAGCGCTGCTTCGACGAGGAGCTGCCGGAGAGCGCCGCAAGCGTTTCGCTGGGCTAACTGGTAAAATGCCGCCCGGCCGCAGGCCGGGCAGCGCCCGACCCGCCCCCCACGGGGCGGGCGCTTCTCGCCCACCCCGCCGGGCCGGCCGCTGCCCTATCCGCAGCACACTCGCTGGACTTTCAATCAGGCAAGGGCGATGCTGACTGGCGGAAAAGGTGCGACCATGAAAAAGCCGAACGATAACCCAGCCGATCCGTTCAAGAAGGCCCTGTCTGAGGCCACCAAGGTGATGGCCAATGACCCGGAGCTGACGGTCAGCTACACGGTCGACCCCTCGGGCCTGTCGGGTGACACCATGCGGCTGCCGCAGGTCTCCCGCCGGATGACCCGCGAGGAAGTGCTGCTGGCCCGCGGCACCGCCGACGCGCTGGCGCTGCGCCACAAGTTCCACGACGACGCCACCCACGCCAAATACGTGCCGCAGGGCGAAATGGCCCGCGATCTGTATGAGGCGATGGAAACCGCCCGCTGCGAGGCGATGGGCGCCCGCCACATGCCCGGCACCGCGTCCAACATCGACGTGAAGATCCGCAACGAGTCGATCCGCCGCGGCTATGACCAGATGAAGTCCTCCTCCGAGGCGCCGCTGGCGGCGGCCGCGGGATATCTGGTGCGCCATCTGGCAACCGGGCGCGAGCTGCCCGAGGGCGCGGGCAACATCATGGAGCTGTGGCGCGGCTTCATCGAATCCCAGGCCGGCGGCACGCTGGAGAACCTGGACGAAACCATTGCCGATCAGGCCGCCTTCGCCAAGCTGGCGCGGCAGGTGATCTCTGATCTGGGCTATGGCGACCAGCTGGGCGACGACCCGGATGAGCTGGACGACGACGCGGGCGACGAGGCTGAGGACAGCGCCGAGGAGCAGCAGGACCCGGACAGCACCGGCCAGGACGATAGCGAGGAGGAGCAGGCCGACGCTTCCCCCGAGCAGAGCCAGGAGCAGCAGCAGGACGAAAGCCAGGCCCAGGTCTCAATGGACGAGATGGCTGATGATGATCTGGCCGAGGACACCGAGATGCCCGACGGCGAGGCGCCGCTGGAACCGCCTGCCCCGCCGCCGGTCTCCGACGCCGACCCGGACTACAAGGTGTTCCTGGATGCCCATGACGAGGAAATCAACGCCGAGGAGCTGGCCGAGCCGGCCGAGCTGGAGCGCTTGCGCGCCTATCTCGACCAGCAGCTGGAGCCGCTGAAGGGCGCAGTCTCGCGGCTGGCGAACAAATTGCAGCGCCGCCTGCAGGCGCAGCAGAACCGCAGCTGGGAGTTCGACCGCGAGGAAGGCATCCTGGATGCCGGCCGTCTGGCGCGGGTGGTTGCCAACCCGACCACGCCGCTCAGCTTCAAGGTCGAAAAGGACACCGAGTTCCGCGACACCGTGGTGACGCTGCTGCTCGACAACTCCGGCTCGATGCGCGGCCGCCCGATCTCCATCGCGGCGATCTGCGCCGATGTTCTGGCCCGCACGCTCGAGCGCTGCAACGTGAAGGTTGAGGTTCTCGGCTTCACCACCCGCGCCTGGAAAGGCGGCATGGCGCGCGAGGCCTGGCTGAACGACGGCCGTCCGCAGCAGCCCGGCCGCCTCAATGACCTGCGCCACATCATCTACAAGGCCGCCGACGCCCCGATGCGCCGCACACGCACCAATCTGGGCCTGATGATGAAAGAGGGCCTGCTGAAGGAGAACATCGACGGCGAGGCGCTGGAATGGGCGCACCGGCGGATGGTGGCGCGGCGCGAGGCCCGCAAGATCCTGATGGTGATTTCCGACGGCGCGCCGGTGGATGATTCGACGCTGTCGGTGAACCCGGCGAACTATCTGGAGAAACACCTGCGCGACGTGATTGCCATGGTGGAAAAGCGCAAGCAGGTGGAACTGCTGGCGATCGGCATCGGCCACGACGTTACCCGCTATTACCAGCGCGCGGTGACGATCACCGATGTTGAGCAGCTGGCCGGGGCGATGACAGAGCAGCTGGCCGCCCTCTTTGACAGCGACCCGCGCGCCCGCGCCCGCGTCATGGGCATCAAGCGCGCCAGCTGATCCCGCACCGGAAACGGCCAGGGCGCGCTCCCGCGCTTTCAGCCTGCATCAATGATGCCGCCCTCAGCCTTGGGCGCCGCCGCGCGCTGATGCGCGCGGCGGCGCCGGATGCCTGTATCCGGCGCTTGGCCCAACGGGCCGCAGGGCATCTTGGATGCGCCAAGGCCGGGCGGGAGCGCGCCCCGGGTTAAGCGTCTCCTGTTCGTTCCGTCAGGTCCCGGCAAATCTCTCTGCCGCCGCCCTTGCCAGCAGCAGGGCGATTTGGGACAAGAAGGGGCGCGCGGCTGCTCAGCCCCGCGCCTTTTCTTTGCCGCGGCCACCGGGATTTCCCCTGCTGCCGCCCCGCCCTTCTGCAGGAGAGACGCCGATGTACCAGACCTTCGATGTGACTGCCCGCCCGGAACAGGGCCCGCCGTGGCTGGCCGCCCTGCGCAAGGAACTGGCGGCGGAAGGTCTCGACGGCTTCCTGGTGCCCCGCGCCGACGCGCATCAGGGCGAATACGTGGCGCCGCATGACGAGCGCCTGTCCTGGCTCACCGGTTTCACCGGCTCCGCGGGCTTTTGCGCAGTGCTGCAGGGCATTGCCGGCGTCTTCATCGACGGCCGCTACCGCACCCAGGTGAAACGTCAGGTGGCGGCGGACTACACGCCGGTGCCCTGGCCCGATGTGCAGCTGGCGGACTGGCTGAAGGAACAGCTGCCCAGTGGCGGCAAAGTGGGCTTTGACCCCTGGCTGCATGCCGCCGGACAGATCACCTCGCTTGAAAAGGAGCTGAAGGGCAGCGGCATCACCCTGGCGCAATGCGAGAACCTTGTGGACCGGATCTGGGAAGACCAGCCCGCCCCGCCGATGCAGCCGGTGGCGGCACACCCGCTGGACTACGCAGGCGAAAGCGCCGCAGACAAATGCGCGCGGCTGGCCAAGGACCTGCGTGAAGCCGGACAGGCGGCAGCGGTCATCACCCTGCCCGACAGCATCATGTGGCTGTTGAACATCCGCGGCAGCGACGTGGCCCGCAATCCGGTGGCGCATGGCTTTGCCATCCTGCACGGCGACGCGCGGGTGGACCTGTTCATGGCGGCGGAGAAGCTGGCAGGGCTGCAGGGCCATTTCGACAGCTCCGTCACCGTGCACCCTCCCGAGGACTTCCTCAAGGCCGCCGGGGCGCTCAACGGCTCCGTCGCCGCTGATTCCGGCACCGTGCCGCAGATCGTGGCCGATGCGCTTGGCGAACGGCTGGTGCCCGCAGGCGACCCCTGCGCCCTGCCCAAGGCCCGCAAGAACGCAGCCGAGATCGAAGGCAGCGCGGCTGCCCATCTGCGCGACGGTGCCGCCATCGTGGAGATGCTGGCCTGGCTGGATGCGCAGGCCCCCGGCACCATCACTGAGATAGATGTGGTGAAGAAGCTGGAAGGCCTGCGCAGCGAAGATCCGGCCCTGCGCGATATCAGCTTTGAAACCATCGCAGGCACCGGCGAGAACGGCGCCGTCATGCACTACCGCGTGACCGAGGAGACGGATACACGGCTGGAGGACGGCCACCTGCTGGTGATGGACAGCGGCGGCCAGTATCTGGACGGCACCACCGACATCACCCGCACCATCGCCATCGGCCCCCCCGGCGCGGAGGAGCGCGCCGCCTTCACCCGCGTGCTGCAGGGCATGATCGCCATGTCCCGCCTGCGCTGGCCCAAGGGGCTGGCGGGCCGCGACATCGAATGCATCGGCCGGATGCCGCTGTGGCTGGCCGGGCAGGATTTCAACCACGGGCTCGGCCACGGCGTCGGTGCCTACCTCAGCGTTCATGAAGGACCGCAGCGGCTCGCCCGCACCAGCCATGTGCCGCTGGAGCCCGGGATGATCCTGTCGAATGAGCCCGGATACTACCGGGAGGGCGCATTCGGCATCCGCATCGAGAACCTTCTGGTTGTTGAGACCGCCCCGGCCCTTGACACCAGCGACCCGGAGCGCGACATGCTGTGCTGGCGCACGCTCACCTTTGCCCCGGTCGACCGGCGGCTGGTGAATGCCTCCATGCTGACAACAGACGAAAAAGACTGGCTCAACAGCTATCACCAGGAGGTTCTGGCAAAAATCGGCCCGCTGCTCAGCCCCGCCGCAAAGGCGTGGCTTGATGCCGCAACCGCCCCCTTGTGACACGGCAGTGTTACATAGGCTGAACACAAGACGACACGAACGAAGAGAATGGGAAAACACGCATGACCACTATCCGCATCCGCAAGGCCGAAGGCACCTGGACTGTCCGCTCTGGCGGCGCCGTATTGGGGGAGACCGCCAATGCACTGGAGCTGTCCGAGGGCGATCTGGATCCGGTCATCTATTTCCCGCGCGAAGACATTGCGATGGCGTTCCTGGACCGCACCAGCAAGACCACCCATTGCCCGCACAAGGGCGACGCCAGCTACTTCTCGATCGCCAACAAGTCTTCGGTGACGGAAAACGCCGCCTGGAGCTATGAGGATCCCCAGGGAGAGGTGGCGGAGATCAAGGGCCACCTGGCTTTTGTGCTCAGCGATTCCGTCAAGGTGGAGCAGGTCTGAGCAAGCCCGCCGGCTGCGGTGCCGCCCCTGCGGCGCCCCGCCAGAGGGCGGGCAGTCTGAAACATCCCGCACCGGCGCCCTGGCGCCGGTGTTTTATTTGCGGGGCCGCGCAGAACAGCAGCGGCTATCTGCCGCTGCAAGCAGCGCCCGCTTATTGCTGCAAAAGGCTTGGGAGCGTCAGGTGAGCACGGCCCGGCTGAGGTTCTGTCTGGCTTGCTCCAGAGAGTCGCCTGCGCCGAGAATGTCCGTTTCCCGCGCGCACTGAATCGCGTAGTTGATCACCGCTTCCAGTGCCGCCCGCTCGTTTTCCCGCTCTTCTGCCTTGTGTTTCGCACCAGCCTCTTGCGGGCCAGTTTCGAAGTTTCGCATTTTGTTGCCTGCCGATGTGAGTGTTTTTGCGGTCTTCTCACGTAATGTGCAGCCAGACTTTGATGCAGGGCAATGCACAGATTAATTAAACCTTAACCTGTAGCGGAAATCTCACATATCCGGGGAGCGCCGGGGAAAGTTTCCCCTAAACCGCCACGGGTTTGCGCGGGCAGAATCGCAACCCTGCCGCCAGCCCTACCGGTGCTCCTCAGCTGCGGTGGCAGCCAGGGCGCGGTTGTAGGCCTTCAGCGCATCCACATGATACAGCGCGCCAATGACCTGCTCCCTGCCGCCGTCCTCCATCACCACTGGCAGATAGGCCGTGTCCGCCCGGTCGAACACCGGCATCGCCGCCTCCAGCGAGGCGGCGGCGCGGACGCAAAGCCCCTCCTCCGCCAGCGCCTCGCAATCCTCCAGGCTGGCGCAGCGGCTGTCGCCCATCGGCCGCATCACCGCGCCTGCCCGGATCATCCCCAGCAAATAGGCCTGCGGCCCGGCGGCGCAGTGGATGTCGCGCCGCTCCAGCTGGGTCAGGAAGAAGGAGCGGTCCACCATGCGCGACGCCAGCGCGGTGGACATGGAGACCGATACCATCACCGCCAGGCCAATCTGCCAGTCGCCGGTCAGCTCGAACACGATGAGCGTGGTGGAGATCGGCGCCCCCAGAACCGCGGCGGCTACCGCCCCCATGCCGGCAAAGGCATAAAGCGTGTGGGTGCCCGACACATCCGGCAGCACCGAGGTCGCAATCAGCCCGAACGCCAGCCCGGTCAGCGCCCCGATCATCAGAGAGGGCGAAAACACCCCGCCGCCCATGCGCCCGCCCATGGTGATTGCCACGGCCGCAGTCTTGACCACGGTGAACACCACCGCCTGCCCCAGCAGCAGCCCGCCGGTCAGCGCCAGCACGGTGGTTTCATAGCCGACGCCGATGACATGCGGGAACCACACCGCAATCATGCCCAGCATGGCGCCGGACACCGCAGGGCGCAGCCAGCGCGGCAGCGACAGGCGCTGCTGCACCGCGTTGCCCACCTTGTCGGCAAAGAAGATCGCCCGCATCAGCGCCACTGCCACCAGGCCGCAGATCAGGCCGAGGATCAGGAAGGCGGGCAGCTCCACATAGAACTGCAGCGCGCCTGGCGTGTTGAGAGTAAATTCGGTCACGTCGCCGTATTCCAGCCGGTTGATCACGGTGCCAGCAACCGAGGCCACCACGATCGGTGCAAAGGCGTTGACGGAGAAATGCCGCAGCACCACCTCCATCGCAAACAGCGCCCCCGCGATGGGGGCGTTGAAGCTGGCAGAGACACCCGCGGCCACCGCACAGCCCAAGAGGTCGCGCCCGGTGATGCCGTCAGCGTTGATCCGGTTGCTGACCCAGGTGGAAATCACACCCGCCAGATGCACCACCGGCCCTTCCCGCCCGGTAGAGCCGCCGGTCGACAGCGTGATGAAGGATGCCAGCGCCGAGGCCAGGCCCTCCTTGTGCTCAACCCGGCCGTCATGCAGCGCAGCGCCTTCGATCACGTCGGCGACCGAGCGCACCCGCGCATCCGGCGTGAACCGGTCGAGGATCACCCCCACCACCAGCCCGCCGCCGGCAGCGATGCTGACCAGCACATACCAGGGCAGCCCTTGCGCATAGGAATGCAGGTAATTGACATCCGGCGCGCCATAGACCCAGGCCTGCAGCGCCGCGATCCCCTTGCGGAAGAACAGCGCGGCAAAGCCCGCGGCGATGCCGATCAGCAGCGCGATCAGCCAGAACTGGAACTGGCTGGGGCCGCGGTGGCGCAGCACCCGCCAGATGTCCTTGAGGCCGGCCAGCCATTGCAGGAGCATTGCGGAAAGGGATCTGCGGATTTCTTCTACCATACTTGTCAGCGGGTCTTTTTGTCTTTTGCGGCTCCTTGCTGCCACATCCCGGTTAAAGAACCCTCACCCAAGCCATGGAAGCGGCGGATCATCCGGCCAGCAATGCGCGGGCCGCGGCACGGGCCTCTTCGGTGACGGTATCTCCGGACACCATCCGGGCAAGCTCGTCCACCCGCTCGGCTTCGGCCAGCGGCACCACCTGCGACAGGGTCATGCCGTCAACCACCTGCTTGCGCACCTGCCAGTGATGGCCGCCAAGGGCTGCAACCTGCGGCGAGTGAGTCACCACCAGCACCTGTCCGCCGCCCGCAAGACTGCGCAGACGGCGGCCGACGGCATCCGCGGTGGCGCCGCCGACTCCGCGGTCAATCTCGTCAAAGATCAGCGTCTTGCTGGAATCTTCGCCCCGCAAGCAGACCTTCAGCGCCAGAAGGAACCGGCTCAACTCGCCGCCGGAGGCAATCTTGTTCAACGGGCCTGCCGGCGCGCCGGGGTTGGTGGCAACGGTAAAGGCCACCGCATCCATGCCTTCCGGGCCCGGCTCTGCCGTGGTGATGCGGGTCTCGAACACCGCCCGCTCCATCTTCAGCGGCGCCAGTTCCGCCATCACCGCCTGGTCCAGCGCCGCGGCGCTTTGGCGGCGCACCGCGCCCAGTTGCTTGGCGGCCTCCGCATAGGCCGCTTCCGCCGCTTTCAGCGCAGCTTCCTGATCGGCCAGTTCCTGGTCTCCCGCATCCAGTGCCGCCAGCTTGGCGCGCAGGGTTTCCGCATAGCCTGCCAGCTCATCCGGCTGGACATCATGCTTGCGCGCGAGGCCCCGGATCGCAAACAGGCGCTCCTCGCAGTCCTCCAGTTCACCGGGATTGAAGTCGAGGCTGTCCAGCACCCGTTCGACCCCGTCCTGGGCTTCGCCCAGTTCGATCATCGCCCGGCTGAGGGCCGCCAGCGGCTCATCCAGCCCGCCCTCGGCCTCCTGTCCCGCAACCCCTTCCAGCCAGCGCTGCGCCTCGCCCATGGCGCTCTCGGCGCCCTCGCTGAGGAGCGCATGGGCGCGGGCGATGTCGCCGCGGATGCGCTCTGCCGCCTGCATCTGGCGGCGGCGGGTATCCAGCGCCTCATCCTCGCCGGGCTGCGGGTCCAGCTTGTCCAGCTCCCCGACCGCGTGGCGCAGGAATTCCTCCTCTGCCCGCACCGCCTCCAGCGCGGCCCGGGTCGCCGCCACCGTCTTGCGTGCCTTCGCGGCCGCGCTCCAGGCGCTGCGCACCTGTGCAAGCAGGTCCTGCACTCCGGCATACTGATCCAGCAGCGCCAGGTGCCCGCGCGGATTGAGCAGCCCCCGGTCGTCATGCTGGCCGTGCAGCTCCACCAATGTCTCCGACAGCGCCCGCAGCACCTCGCCCGAGCAGCGGCGGTCGTTGACCCAGGCGGTCTTGCGCCCCTCAGCGGTGTTCACCCGGCGCAGGATCAGCTCATTGCCGCCCGGCAGCCCGGCTTCCTCGAGGATGGCATGGGCCGGATGGCCCTCGCCCAGTTCGAACTCGGCCAGCACCTCGCCCTGCTTGGCGCCCTGGCGCACCAGCTCAGCACGGCCGCGCCAGCCCAGCACAAAGCCAAGACTGTCGAGAAGAATGGATTTCCCTGCCCCGGTCTCGCCGGTCAGCACATTCAGGCCGGGCTGAAAGTTCAGCTCCAGGTGATCGATGATCAGGATATCGCGGATATCAAGCGCGCGCAGCATAGCCCCGCCCCATTGCCGCGGCGGCCGTTACAGCCACCGCCCCTTGATCGTCTGACGGTAAATCTGGCTCAGCCAGTTGTTGCCGCGGTCCTTGGGCTTGAGCCCGTTTGCGGTCAGCAGCCTGTAGCTGTCCTCATACCAGTCGGTGGACTGGAAGTTATGGCCAAGAATGGCCCCGGCGGTCTGCGCTTCTGCGGTCAGACCCAGCGACAGATAAGCCTCGACCAGGCGGTGCAGCGCCTCCGGCGTGTGGCTGGTGGTCTGGAAATCCTCCACCACCACCCGGAATCGGTTGATCGCAGAGGTGTAATGGCCGCGGCGCAGATAGTAGCGGCCGATCTCCATCTCTTTGCCCGCCAGATGGTCAAAGGCCAGGTCGAATTTCAGGATCGCCGAGTTGGCGTATTCGCTGTCCGGGTAGACCTCGATCACGGTGCGCAGCGCCTGCAGCGCCTGGAAAGTCAGCCCCTGATCGCGGCCGACTTCGTCGATCTGGTCGTAATAGCTCAGCGCCAGCAGATACTGGGCATAGGCCGCATCCTCATCCGCCGGGTAGAAGTCGATGAACCGCTGCGCCGCGGCGCGGCTGTTTTCGTAGTCCTTGATCTGATGATAGGAAAAGGCCTGCATGATCACCGATTGCTTGGCCCATTCGGAATAGGGGTACAGGCGCTCGATCTCGGCGAAGTAATAGACCGCATCCTTGGGACGCCGGTTGGCCAGTTCGAACTCGGCCCGCTCATAGATCTGATCGGGCGGGAAGGCTTCGACAGACTCGCCGCGCTTCACCGCGCCGCCGTCGCCGCCGCAGCCAGCAAGGGCCGCCATCAAAAGCACCGCGCCGAGGGTTTTGGCTCCCGCCCAGATGCCGTTCATTATGCCTCACCTCACCGTCGTTGCCTTACGGGTGTCCGCCCCGGTTATGCCGTCTCTAGCATATTCAAATGGCGCGCAAAACGCCTTTCGCCACTTCCGTCCTCACTTGGCAGAGAAAGCCGGCAATGGTCAAGACCGGCCGGCAGCGCGGGACCGCATCTGCGGTCATACCCGCGGTAAAAGACCCGGGACAATCACGTCCCGGGCCAGTCTGTCCGCTCGTTCTTTGGTTTTCTGCCTTATGCCACGCGGCGCTGCTCGGCCGGGATTTCCGACCAGATCAGCCCCTGCCCCGGCAGCCGTGCGGTCATCGCTGCATCGCAAGCGACGGCCCGGACCGCACCCGGCTCCGCAAACAGGGCCCGCAGCAAGGTGTTGGTCAGCGCGTGCCCCGCGCGCTCGCCAACATAGCGCCCCAAGATCGGCCCCCCGGCCAGCGCCAGATCGCCCAGCGCGTCCAGCATCTTGTGGCGTACAGGCTCGTCCGAGTGGCGCAGGCCCGCGCCGCTCTCGACCCGTTCTCCGTCAAACACAACGGCGTTCTCGCCGGGCACACCGCCCAGGGCCAGGCCGTTGGCCTGCATTGCCTCGACATCTGCCTGGCGGCAGAAGGTGCGGCTGTCGCACAGCTCACGCGCAAAGCTGCCGTTGCGCATGTCCAAGGACTTGCTCTGGCGGCCGATGGCCGCCTCGGCAAAGTCGATGTGGAATTCAATGGTCAGCCGGTCGCTGGGCAGCAGGGTGGCGCGGGCGCCGTCCTTCTCGACCGTTACCGGCTTCAGAATTTCGTAGGCAATGATCGGCGCATCCTGGCGCTGCACGCCGTGCTGCATGATGCCGCGCACGAACGGGGCGGAGGAGCCATCCGCGATCGGCACTTCCGGGCCGTCGATTTCAATCAGCGCGTTGTGCACGCCGCAGCCGGCCAGCGCCGCCATGATGTGTTCGACAGTGGAGACGCTGACGCCGGCCTCATTGACCAGACGGGTGCAGAGCGGGCTGCGCTCAACCAGGTCCCAGCGGGCCGGAACCAGGGTATTGCCCAAGGCGATGTCGGTGCGCTTGAACACGATGCCATGCCCGGCCGGAGCTGGGATCAGTACCATGCGTGCGGGTTTGCCGGAATGCAGGCCGGCCCCTTCGAATGCCACCGATGCTTTGAGCGTGTTCTGCACGTTGCGCCTCGTCTCACTGTTTCCGGCCTCGGGGGCCGTGTTGCGGATGAGAGTTAAGGTTTTGCTCAAAAACGCACAACTCAATCTTTGTAACGGATTGAAACATGGTTGTAACAGCTCGGCAAAACACCGCTCAGAACACACCAAGCACCTGTAAACAAAAAAGAAAAAGCCGCCCGAAGGCGGCTTTTGAAGCGTGATATGTGAAGCGTCAGTTGGCCTGGCGGCGCAGGAACGCGGGGATTTCGATGCGCTCCTGGTCTGGATCGGCCTGCTGCTGCTGCGCCGGCTGCGGCTGGGCCGCCGGTGCATGCGCGTGCATGGACGGCTGCTGGCGCACCGCCTGCGGCTGCTGTTTGGCGGCAGGGGCGTCGTTGCTGCCGGTCATCCGGTGGATCAGCGAGTTGAGGCCGAAACGGCGCTGCCCTTCGGGCTGCTGCTGGGCCTGTTGCTGATGTTGTTGCTGCGGAGCCTGGGCAGCAGGCGCCGCCGGGCGCATCGGCTGCTGGGCCTGCGGCTGCTGAGCCTGGGGCTGCTGCACCCGCTGGGCTGCAGCCTGCAGACGCTCCAGCGCTTGCGGCGACGGGGTGCCCGGTGCCGGCGCCTTGGGGGCAACGAAGGCAGCTTGCGGGGTTTCCGCGACATCCGCCTGCGGGCGGAATTCCGGCACCTGCGGCTGGTACGCCGGGGGCGGCAGGCCGTCGTCGGCCATCCGCTCCACGGGTTCCACGACGTCTGCCACCAGATCCTGATCCGCAGCCTGCTGCGTGTTCATCTCTTCGAACAGCGACGGTTCTTCCAGAGCCGCGGCGGCGGCAGGCGCCTCTGCTGCGGTGGCAGGAGCCGCGGCCTCTGCGGCTGCGGGCTGCTGGACCGGGGTTTCCAGCTCCAGCGGCGCGGCGCGGTTTTCCTCGACGCTGACGGTCTGGCGCAGCGGTGCCGACATCGGGCGGCGCGGCACCGGCATATCAGTGTTCACGTCGGTTGCGTCGATGCCCGTGGCCACGACGGAGACCCGCATCTTGCCTTCCATGCCGGTATCAAGGGTGGAGCCGACGATGATGTTGGCATCCGGATCCACTTCCTCGCGGATGCGGTTGGCGGCTTCGTCCAGTTCGAACAGGGTCAGGTCGTGGCTGCCGGTGATGTTGATCAGCACGCCCTTGGCGCCCTTGAGGCTGATTTCGTCCAGCAGCGGGTTGGCAATCGCCTTCTCGGCGGCCTGGACCGCGCGGTCCTCGCCCTCGCCCTCGCCGGTGCCCATCATCGCCTTGCCCATCTCGTCCATCACCGCCCGGACGTCGGCAAAGTCGAGGTTGATCAGGCCCGGGCGGACCATCAGGTCGGTCACGCCTTTGACGCCCTGGTACAGCACGTCATCGGCCATCGAGAACGCCTCGGTGAAGGTGGTCTTCTCGTTGGCGAGGCGGAACAGGTTCTGGTTCGGGATGATGATCAGCGTGTCGACCACCTTCTGCAGCGCTTCGACGCCGGCCTCGGCCTGGCGCATCCGCTTCAGGCCCTCGAACTGGAACGGCTTGGTGACAACACCCACGGTGAGCACGCCAAGTTCGCGTGCGGCCTGCGCGATGATCGGCGCCGCGCCGGTGCCGGTGCCGCCGCCCATGCCCGCTGTGATAAAGCACATATGCGCGCCCGCCAGGTGATCGACGATCTGCTCGATGCTTTCCTCGGCGGCGGCGGAGCCCACCTGCGGACGGGCGCCTGCGCCCAGGCCTTCGGTGACCTTGATGCCCAGCTGCACCCGGCTCTTGGCCGAGCTTTGCTGCAGCGCCTGTGCGTCGGTATTGGCCACGACGAATTCGACGCCATCCAATTCCTTGGCGATCATGTTGTTGACGGCATTGCCGCCCGCGCCGCCGACACCGAACACGGTGATCTTCGGCTTCAACTCTTCATTCCCGGGCATTGAAAGGTTCAACGTCATGCTCATACCGCCTGTGTTACCTGCCCTTCCCGCAAAGGGCTTATTCCTGTCCTATTCACCATAATCTACCGCGGAGAGGGTGTTTCGTCATCCCAAAAAGCACGACGACCCACAAAATAAGGCCTCATTCTAAGGCAAAAACCGCGGTATTTCGCCGTCCCTAGCAGATATTGCGGATTGAGCACAAGCCACACACAACAAATCCTCCCCAGCCGCAAAATCGCTCTGCGGAGAGGGTCGGTTCCGAGATTTGGCTGGCCACTGCCCGGCCTGCTGAATCGCCGCGTTTGCCGCGGGCGTTAACGGCAGACTAACGGGTCAGGAGGGCGCTGTCACGCCCTCTTTGCCCGTTCCGGCTGAATTGATTTGCCCGCTTGCGCCCTGCTCTACCAGTTTTCGCGGAACCAGCGCACGGCGCGGCCCAGGGTGCCCGCCGGATGGCGGCTGGCGGGCATGTCGAAGTCCCACCACTCATCCTGCGGATGGGCCGCGAACAGGCACAGGCCCACGGCTGACGCAAAGCCCGGCCCGGTTGCCGACTGCGGCAGGCCGTGAACGCGCAGCGGGCGGCCCAGGCGCACCTGCTGGCCCAGGATCCGGCTCGCCAAGCCATCCAGCCCCATGATCTGGCTGGAGCCGCCGGTCAGCACGATCTGCTGGCTGGGCAGGTATTCGAACCCGGCCGCATCCAGCCGCGCCCGCACCTCTTCCAGGATCTCCTCGACACGGGGGCGCATGATGCCGATCAGCTCGGCCCGGCTGACGGTGCGCCGGTCGTGCTCCCAGTCGCCGGTGTCGCCGCCGATGTCGATGATTTCGCGGTCGTCGGCGCCGGTGGCATGCACCCCGCCGTTGAAGGTCTTGATCCGCTCCGCATTGGCCATCGGAATGCCCAGCCCCATCGAGATGTCGCTGGTGATATGGTCGCCGCCCAGGCGCACCGCGTCGGCATAGATCATGTGCTTCTTCATGAAGATCGAGATCGAGGTGGCGCCGCCGCCCATGTCGATGCAAGCCGCGCCCAGCTCCTGCTCATCCTCGACCAGCGCCGAAAAGCCGGAGGCATAGGCCGAGGAGGCAATCCCCGCCAGCTCCAGATCGCAGCGCTGGATGCAGCGCACCAGGTTCTGCACCGCGATGGCATCCACCGTCAGCATGTGCATGTCGACTGCCAGCGTCTGCCCCATCTGGCCGCGCGGATCGCCCAGGCCGGAGCGGTTGTCGAGCGCGAAATTCACCGGCTGCGCATGCAGCACCTCGCGGCCCGCCCCGTATTCCGGCACTTCGCAGGAGGCCAGCACCTGCGCCACCTCATGCTCGGAGACCACCTGACCCTCCAGGTCCAGCTTGGCATCCAGCCCGTAAGAGCGCGGATTGGCACCGGAGAAACAGGCGATCACGTGATCGACCCGCACCTCCGCCATCTTCTGCGCCGCCTGCACCGCAGTGCGGATCGCACGCTCGGTCTCCTGCATGGCGTTGATTTCGCCGAACTGCACCCCGCGCGAGCGGGTTGTCGCGGCGCCGATCACCCGGAACCCCGACTGCCCGGCCAGGGCGCCGATGGAGCCGTCCTCGCTGAGCCGCCCGGTGCCGTCAAAGCGCAGCACCAGGCAGGCGATCTTGGAACTGCCCACGTCCAGGATCGCGACCACGCCGCGCTGCATCGCCTGGCGCCGCATCTGCCGCATCGCCCGCTGCGATTGATAAAGATCTGTCATGTTACTGCCCGCCCCCGTTCAACTGCCGGATCCGCCACCAGTTTTCCACTGAGTTCTCGGTCATCCGCACGGTGGGGCGCCCAGCCAGACGCATATCCACCGCTGCCACATCGCGTTCCAGCAAATCCTGTACTTCACTGACCGCCAGCACCCGCTCCAGCGCCCGGACCGGATTCTGCGCGGGCAGCATGATGCGCTGCTTGCGGTCCAGCACCACGTCCCAGCGCCGTTCGCCGACACGCACCAGCCCGCGCAACCGCGGTCCCAGCGGTTTTGCCGCCGCAAACAGCCGCAGCGCCTGCTCCGCATGCTTGGCCGCCCCCTTGCCCGCGATCAGCGGCAGGTCCGGGTGCAGGCTGCGGCGGCCCAGCTCGGCCACGTGAATGCCGTTTTCGTCCAGCAGCGCCAGCCCCTCGCGGCTGCGCCAGATCAGCGCCGGCTCGCGCTCCTCGACATCGACCTGCAGGATGCCGCCGGGGCGGATCCTGACGCTGGCGGTCTTCACCGGGTCCAGGCCGGTGATCACGTCGCGGATCTGCTCCAGATCCAGATCGAAGGAGCTGACCGGGAAATCCACCGGCACCACCTCGCGGATGTCGCGCGCCACGCTGGCGCCGGCGCCGTCCACCGCCATCACCTTGACCATGAACTCCGGCCGCTCCTGGATCGCGGCGCGGGCGTCATTGTAAAGCCCCACCAGACCCGCGCGCCGGGTCTCGTCGGCCAGATAGGCGCTGCCCGCGGCAAAGATCAGGCAGAACGGCACCCCGAAGCGCAGGCCGAAGCGGATGCCCGGCGTCAGCATCCAGCGCTGCAGACGGTACTTCAGCCGCGACGGCGCCGGGTCGCACCGACCCTCCTCCGGCTTGCGGAACCAGCCTCTCAGCGGTTGCATGAGGCATCCTCCACCATCCAGGCGCAGAGCTGGCCGAAAGTCATCCCGCAATGGGCCGCCTGTTCCGGCGCCAGCGAGGTCGGCGTCATGCCGGGCTGGGTGTTGGTCTCCAGGAGCACCAGACCGCTGGCGCCGCGGGCCTCATCCCAGCGGAAATCGGTGCGGCTGACACCGCGGCAGCCCAGCACCTCATGCGCCCTCAGCGCGTACTCCAGGCACAGGTCGAAGATTTCCCGCGGCACGTCGGCGGGCAGCACATGGCGCGAGCCGCCCGGCTTGTACTTGGCGTCGTAGTCATACCAGCCGTCGGTCAGGATATCCGTGACGGTCAGCGCCCGGTCGCCAACCACGGTGGTGGTCAGCTCGCGCCCCGGCGCATAGGTCTCCACCATTACCTGCTGCGGCATTTCCTCCGACAGCTGCGGCGGGCCGTTGGCGGCCTCATGCACGATATAGATACCAACGCTGGAGCCCTCGTTGTTGGGCTTCACCACATAGGGCGGCGCCATCACATGGCCGGCGCTCACCTCGTCCTTGGCAAACAACCCGCTCTCGACCACCGGCAATCCGGCGGCGCGGTAGACCTCCTTGGAGCGCTGCTTGTCCATCGCCAGCGCCGAGGCCAGCACCCCGGAGTGGGTATAGGGGATCTGCAGCCATTCCAGCACGCCCTGAGCGCAGCCGTCCTCGCCCCAGCGCCCGTGCAGCGCGTTGAACGCCACATCCGGTTTGATTTCCAGAAGGCGCGCATGCAGGTCGGCGCCTGCATCCACTTCAACAACCTCGAACCCCTCACCGCGCAGCGCCGCCGCGCATTCACGGCCGCTGGACAGCGATACCTCGCGTTCGGCTGACGGTCCGCCCATCAGCACCGCGACTTTCGGGAGTGCCCTGCTCGACTTACTCACCACGAAGCGCCTCAATATATGCGGGGCTTTGCGCCCCTGTTTCTTAGGGCCTGCAACAGACCCGTTTTATCTCTTTGCGCCGGCTTGCCGCCGGCTGATGCGTGCAGGGCGTTGCGCCCCTTAATCCGGCAGTGCATTGCCGCCTCTCCGGCACCCTAACGCCCGAAGTCTTACCGGGATGTTAACAATGCCTTTACCACGGTTAAGTAATCACGCTTCCCAAGCCCGCTCCGGGGCGACAGTCCACCTCAGGCTGCGGCCGGACAAACCTTTGTCAGCGCAGGGGTTTTCCGGTCATTCGGGAAGCGGATCACCAATCCGCATGATTTCCCACTCTAGCGTGATGCCGGAATCTTCGTAAACCTTTTTCCGCACATCTTCGCCCAGCCCCTCCAGATCTGCGGCAGTTGCGCCACCGGTGTTGATCATGAAGTTGGAATGCTTCTCGCTCATCTGGGCGCCGCCGCGGCGGGCGCCGCGCATGCCGGCATTGTCGATCACCTTCCACGCCTTCAGGTCATGCACGTCATCGGCACGGCCGGTGGAGGAAAACCCCGCCGGGTTGCGGAAGGTGGATCCGGCCGAGCGGTCCTTGGTCGGCTGGGTCTCGTCCCGCTTCTGCAGCTGCGCTTCCATGCGCGCGTGCAGCTCCGCCGGGTCGCCCTTCGGCCCGCGCAGGGTGGCAGAGACCAGCACCGCGCCCTCCGGGAACGCCGTCTGGCGGTACTGAAAATTCAGCTCCTCAGCGGTGATCTCGCGGACCTCGCCCTCGCGGGTGACGATGGTGGCCGACACGAATACATCAGCGGTATAGCTGCCGTAGCAGCCCGCGTTCATCCGCACCGCGCCGCCGATGGAGCCGGGAATGGTGCGCAGGAAAGTGAGGTCTATCCCTGCATCCGCTGCGCGTTTCGCAACATGCGCGTCCAGCGCCGCTGCACCCGCAGTCACGGTGCCGCCGTCTGCCTCGATACTGTTGAAGCCGCGGCCCAGCCGGATCACCACCGCCCGCATGCCGCCGTCGCGCACGATCAGGTTGGACCCCACGCCCATCGGGAACACCGGCACCGCCGGGTCGAGCTGGCGCAGGAAATCCGCCAGGTCATCAATGTCGGCAGGCTGGAACAGATGCTCCGCAGGCCCGCCGACCCGCAGCCAGGTCAGATCCGCAAGATCGCGGTTGGGAGTCACCTTCCCCCGGATACCATTCAAGTTCATGTCGCCCGTCCCTCGCAGCTTTGCCGCAAGCCTCTAGCAAGGAAGCATACAGCAAGACAATGCGTCAGTCGCTATTGCTAACGGTGGTATTTTGCCATCCCGCCCGGAATTTCCGGATCGGCACGATCACTTCCCCGCGCTTGCAACCCGCCGCAGCCAGCGCCCGAAGTACAGCACCGGCCAGCGCAGCACCGACATCCCCGCCACGAGCACCGCCAGCCCCCACCAGGGGCCGTTTTCATAGGTGACATATCCCAGCAGCGGGATGCCCAGCGCAATCAGCACATAGGCGCGCCGCCAGTGATTGTCGCGGCTGGGCAGCATCGCCAGCACGTTTGCTGCCAGCGCCCAGACGGCGGCGAGGGTCAGCGACAGCGTCATCGCCCTAGCGCTCCAGCCGTTCCGGCAGGCCGTTGGCCCAGGTGCTGATGGTGCCGGCGCCGAGGCAGACAACCATGTCGCCGGGCCTTGCCTGCTCGCGCACCAGGCGCTCCAGGTCTTCTTCGTTCAGGATGGCGCGGGCATGGCGGTGGCCGTGGCGGATCAGCCCCTCGACCAGATCATCGCGGCTGGCGCCCTCGATCGGCTCCTCGCCGGCGGCAAACACTTCGGCAATCGCCACCACGTCGGCCTCGTTGAAACAGGCGCAGAAATCGTCGAACAGGTTGGACAGGCGCGAGTAGCGGTGCGGCTGATGCACCGCGATCACCCGGCCCTCGCAGGCCTGGCGCGCCGCCTTCAGCACCGCGGCGATTTCCACCGGGTGGTGGCCGTAGTCGTCGATTATGGTGACGCCATTCACTTCGCCCACCTTGGTGAAGCGGCGGTTCACGCCGCCGAAGTTGGCCAGCGCCTCGCGGATTTCGGTGCTGTTCATGCCCAGGTGCCGCGCCACCGCAACGGCGGACAGGGCGTTGGAGACATTGTGGTCCCCCGGCATCGGCAGGGTGCAGCCCTCGATCACCCGGTCCTCGGCCTGAAGCACCACGTCGAAATGGGCGACCCCCGCCTTGTAGGTCAGGTTCACCGCCCGCACGTCAGCCTGGGCGTTGAAGCCATAGGTCACCACGCGGCGGTCGGAGATCCGGCCCACCAGCGCCTGAACCTCGGGATGGTCGGTGCAGCAGACCGCGACACCGTAGAACGGGATGTTGGAGACAAACTCCAGGAAGCCGTCGCGCAGCGTGTCGAAATCGCCCCAGTGCTCCATATGCTCCGGGTCGATATTGGTCACCACGGCGATGGTCGCGGGCAGCCGGTTGAAGGAGCCATCGCTCTCATCCGCCTCGACCACCATCCATTCGCCCTGCCCCATCCGCGCGTTGGAGCCATAGGCGTGAATGATGCCGCCGTTAACGATGGTCGGATCAAAGCCGCCGGCCACCATCAGTTCGGCCATCATGGTGGTGGTGGTGGTCTTGCCGTGGGTGCCGGCGATGGCGACGTTGGACTTGAGCCGCATCAGCTCCGCCAGCATGTCGGCCCGGCGCACCACCGGCAGGCCGCGCAGGCGGGCCTCGTCCAGTTCCGGGTTGCCCGGTTTGATCGCCGAGGAGATCACCACAACCGCGGCCTCCTCCAGGTTCTCCGCCTTCTGGCCCACGAAGATGCGCGCGCCCAGCTTCTCCAGCCGCTGAGTGATCTTGGAGGATTTCAGGTCCGAGCCCTGCACCATGTAGCCGAGGTTCAAGAGCACCTCGGCGATGCCCGACATGCCGATGCCTCCGATACCCACAAAATGGATCGGGCCGACGTCACCGGGCAGTTTGGTTGCAGGGTTCATAACGTTTATCCTTCCTCGGCCAGCTGTTCCACCAGTGCCGCCAGACGTTCGGCGGCATCGGGAACCCCGGCGCTCAGTGCAGCGGTTGCCATCTGCGCGGCAGCCTGCGGGTTACTCAGAATCGCGCCCATATGCTCTGCCAGCACCGGGATATCAAGGGCGCTTTCGGGAATCATCACGGCAGCATTGGCATCCACCAGCCCGCGGGCATTGGCGGTCTGGTGGTCGCCTGCGGCAGCAGCAAAGGGGATCAGGATCGACGGCCGTCCGATGATCGAGATATCGGCGACCGAAGACGCGCCGGAGCGCGAGATCACCAGCTGCGCCTCCGACATGCGGGCGGGCACATCGGTAAAGAACGTCTGCACATCGGCGTTGATGCCGTGCTCGGCGTAGAAGGAACTGACCCGCTCCAGGTCATCCTCGCGCGCCTGATGCGACACCCGCAGGTGCCGGCGGATATTCTCCGGCAGCACCGCCACCGCGGCGGGCACCACGTCGGACAGGATGCGCGCGCCCTGGCTGCCGCCCATCACCAGCAGCGACATCGGGTAATCCCCCGGCGGAATATAACCGGCACCGGCCCGCTCCTTCACAGCACCCCGCACCGGGTTGCCCACATGCTCATGCGCGACCCCGTCCGGCAGGGTGGTCGGCCAGGTGCCGCAGGCGACGCCCGCGACGCGGGTGGCAAAGATCTGATTGACGCGCCCCAGCACGCCGTTCTGCTCATGGATCATCCGCGGCAGTTTCAGAAGCGTCGCCGCCCCCAGCGCCGGGATCGACGGGTAGCCGCCGAAACCGATGACCGCATCGGGGCGATCACTGCGCATCTGCATCGCCATCGACAGGACCCCGCCAGCAATCTTCGGCGCCACCAGCGCCTTGGCCAGCAGCCCGCCGCGGGCAAAGGTGGCAGAGGACACCTGCGAGATTTCAACCGCGCTGGGGAAGGAGGCTGTGTAGCGCGCACCGCGCGCATCGGTCGACAGCTTCACCCGCCAGCCGCGCGCCAGCATCATCTCGGCCAGCGCCTGTGCAGGAAACATATGGCCGCCGGTTCCGCCGGCAGCCATCAAGAGCAATTTCTGTGCCATCGCAGCGGGTCTCTTTTCTCTCTCGTCAGCGGCCGCGGCCGTTCAGGTAATCGGCAATCCCGCCCTGCGGGCGCGTCCGGGTAAAGGCCAGGAGCATACCTACCGCGATCCCGGTGGCAATCAGCGAGGATCCGCCGTAGCTGACAAACGGCAGGGTCATGCCCTTGGCGGGCAACAGCCGCACCGCAACACCCATGTTGATCATCGCCTGGACGCCGAACATGCACACGAGGCCAGTGCCTGCGAGGCGGATAAAAGTATCGCGCTCGCGCATCAGCCTAAACAGCGAGCGCACCACGATCGAGGCGTAAAGCACGATCAGCACCGCCACCAGCACCAGCCCGTATTCCTCTGCCGCCACGGCGACGATGAAATCGGTGTGGGCATCCGGCAGCGACCATTTCACCTGCCCTTCGCCGACGCCGACCCCGAACAGCCCGCCCTCGCGGATCGCGTTGGTGGCATAGCCCAGCTGGGTGGTCGGATCGACATCGGGGTTAAGGAAGCCGTCGATGCGGCGGGCGAAATGCTCCGAACTGTTATAGGCAAAGACGCCGCCCATCACGACCACAGCCGCCATGCACACAAGCAAAAGCATCGGCGCCCCGGCCACAAAATACATCACCCCCCAGCCGAACAGGATCAGACTCGCCTGGCCGAAATCCGGCTGCAGAACCAGCATCATCACCACCATCATGCACAGCGCGAAGGACATCAGCGTGCCCGGCGGGCCGTTGATCTGCTGGCTGGCGGCGATCATCCAGGCGGCAACCACGATGAAACCGGGCTTCAGAAACTCCGAAGGCTGCAGCGAGGCAAAGCCCAAGCTGTACCAGCGCACCGCGCCCTTGCCGAAATCGGTGCCGAAAATCGGCAGGAAGGCCAGCGCGACAAAGGCCACGGCAAAGCCCAGCACCGCCAGCCGCCGCACCAGCGTGGGCGACATCACCGAGGTCATCAGCATCGCGACCAACGCCGTCAGCCCGAACACCGCCTGCCGCTGCACATAGTGGAAATTGCCAAACCCGTTGCGCTCTGCCAGCGGAACCGAGGCCGCCAGCCCCAGCAAGAGCCCGATCACGAACAGCATCAGGATGCAGGACATCGTCCATTTATCCAGCGTCCGCCACCACTTGGGAAGAATCGGCTCACCAGCCTGCACGGGAACCGCGCCATAGACCATCTCAGTCATGGGAATACCGCCACTATATGCCTCGTTCCGCCCCATTTTTCGGGGTCTCAAGGAAACTGTAACGAAACGTGAGCCGCGGCGCCAGAAAAAGAACACAGTTCGGCAAGAATCCACCGCCCGCGCCGCGGTCTGTCTTGACAGGCGGGAAGCTGCCCGCGTGGCGGCGGCCTTCCGCCAGCCGGTGCCTGTCCGGGCTTCCCCTTGCGCCGCCGGCGGTTCCGTGGTGGATGCGCGCCATGCGGATAAACACCCTGATTCTCGGCGCCGGCGCGGCCGGCATGATGTGCGCGCGCTACTCCGGCGGCAGCACTTTGGTTATCGACCACGCCAAGGCGCCGGGCGAGAAGATCCGCATCTCCGGCGGCGGCCGCTGCAATTTCACCAACATGTATGCGGAGGCGAAGAACTTCCTCTCCGCCAATCCGCATTTCTGCAAGTCGGCGCTGGCCCGCTACACCCAGTGGGACTTCATCGGATTGGTGGACCGCCACGGCATCGCCTGGCACGAGAAAACCCTGGGCCAGCTGTTCTGCGACGGCTCCTCCAAGCAGATCATCGCCATGCTGGTTGAGGAGATGGCGCAGGCCGGCGCGGACCTCTGGCTGCACACCTCCGTCGAGGCGGTGGAGCGGACCGCGGACGGCTACATGGTCAAGCTCCTGCGCGAGGGCAAGCCGCAGAGTGTCACCTGCCGCAACCTGGTGCTGGCCACCGGCGGCAAGTCGATCCCCAAAATGGGCGCCACCGGCCTTGCCTATGACCTCGCCCGCCAGTTCGGGCTGGAGCTGACCGAGACCCGCCCGGCGCTGGTGCCCTTCACCTTCCCGGACGGGCGTTTCCAGCCGCTAGCCGGCGTCTCCCTGCCCGCGCGGCTGTCGAACACCCGCACCTCGTTTGACGAGGCGCTGCTGTTCACCCACCGCGGCCTCTCCGGCCCGTCGGTGCTGCAGCTTTCCTCCTACTGGCGCGAGGGAGAGGAGATCACCGTGAACCTGATCCCGGAAACGCCGCTCTTCGATCTCCTGCGCGAACAGCGCCAGGCCGAGGGCCGCCGCGACCTGACCACCGAGCTCTCCCGCCACCTGCCAGGCAAGCTGGTGGACTTCCTTGCCCCGCAACTGGGCCTCAAGGGCCGTCTCGCCGACCAGTCCGACGCCGCGCTATCCGCGCTGTGTGAGGCGCTGCAGACCTGGCATCTGCTGCCCGCAGGCACCGAGGGCTACCGCACGGCGGAAGTCACCCTGGGCGGCATCTGCACCGATGGCCTGTCCTCCAAGACCATGGAGGCCAAGGCCGCCCCCGGGCTTTATGCGATCGGTGAAGCAGTGGATGTGACCGGCTGGCTCGGCGGCTTCAATTTCCAATGGGCCTGGGCGTCGGGCCATGCCGCGGGCACAGCAATCGCCGCCGGCAGATGACGCCGGCTTGACTTTGGACGCGGGACCGCCCATTTAGTTACCATGATAACATAAATGGAGCCTATGATGACCAGCCCCTTTCAACTCGTCGCCAAGATCACCCCGAAACCCGAGCACATGCAGGATGTCCGCCAAAGCCTGCTGGATGTTCTGGAGCCGACCCGCGCTGAAGCCGGCTGTCTGAAGTTCCGCCTTCTCGAAAGCCGCGACGGCACTTGCTTTTACTTGGACGAAGAATGGGCCAGCGACGACGCCTTGGCAGCGCATTACGCAACAGATTACATCACCCCGATCTTTGCCAAATACGAGGACTGGCTGGCGGAACCGGTAGAGATCCACAAGATGACTGCCCTGGCCTGACCCTTATGTTCTTCCTCAAGGAACTGCCATCGCAGCAGATGGTCGGCACTTACGCCGAAATCTACGGCGCCGATCCTGCACATATCACCAGCGCGCTCTTGATGATGCGCCGTGCCAGCCTGCTGATCCGCAGGCTTGATGCCTATTTTGCCGCGCATGGCCTGTCGCAGCTGCGCTTTCTGGTGCTGATCGTTATTGACCGGGAACCTGAACGCAAGTCGCTGACGCCGAATGAGATAGCCAGCCGCATTGATGTGTCAAAACCGGTCATGACACGCACCCTGCAATCCCTGCAGCAGGACGGGCTGATCAGCCTTGCGGCCAGCCAGACCGACAAGAGATCCAAAGAAGCCGCGCTGACAGCGGAAGGGCGGCAGCAGCTGCAAGATGCCCTCCCCGGTTATTTCAGGATTCTGTCGGAAGAAATGGCCCGGCCGCCCGACGCCGGGGGTTGAGCCTCCAGCCTGCTGCCTGGGGATTTTCCGCTTCGGAGCCGCCTTCGCTTGGGCACAGACGGCCGGGGAGGACGGGCGGGGCCAAGGGAAATCGCGGAGGCTCAGCCGCAGGCGGATACCGCTGTTTCGCTTGGGCGCGCGCGGCAGCCCTGGCAGGCCAAGACCAAGTGAAGGCGGGTCAGAGGCGGAAGTTCCGCTTGGGTGAGCCTGAAGCCCTCCACCCTCACCTGCCGGACCTTACCCCGCCAGTTCCGCCACCTCCGCCAGCAGCCAGCTGCGGAAGGCGGCTATGGCCGGCGCGGCGCGGCGCGACTCCGGGTAGACCAGCCAGACAGAGATATCATCCTCCGTCACCAGATCGAACGGCTGCACCAGCGCCCCGCTGGCAATCAGGCCGCGGGCATAGGCCGGTGTCAGCAGGCAGGCGCCCTGGCCCGCCAGCGCGGCCTGCACTTCCAGCATCTGGGTGCCAAGGCTGTGCTGCTCCGCCCGCTTCGGCGGCTCCACCCCGGCCGCGCGGAACCACAGGGCCCAGGCCGGATCGCCGGCGTCCACCAGCGGCACCCGCAGCAGGTCGGCAGGTTCCTTGAAGGGGCCATAGGCCTCCATCAGCGCCGGCGTCAGCAGCGGCGTGTAGCTGCCGCGGATCAGCAGGTCCGCCGCCAGTCCCGGCCAGCTCCCCCGGCCGGCCCGGATCGCCACGCTGGCCTCCCCCGCCAGCAGGTCCGCAACCCGCGGATTGACATCGACCCGGGTGGTGATGCCGGGATGCGCCACCTGGAACAACCCCAGCCGGGGTGCCAGGATGAAGGCGGCAAAGCTGGTGATGGTGCTGATCACCAGCTCCTCGCCGCCGCTGCCGCGCACCTCCGCCCAGCCCTGGCGCAGCATATCCAGCGCCTCGCTGGCATGGCGCTGGAATGCCTTGCCGGCCGCGGTCGGCGCCACCCCGCGCGGCAGCCTGTTGAACAGGGGCTGGCCCGCCCGGTCCTCCAGCAGCTTGATCTGGTAGCTGACCGCCGCCTGCGTCATCGCTAGCTCCTCCGCCGCGCGGCTGAAACTGCCCAGCCGGGCCGCCGCCTCAAAGACGCGCACCGCCGGCAGCGGCGGCAGGGGATTTACAGAACGATCCATCAACACAGCTTATACCAGAGCCGCTGAGATTCAATTGGTCATTGGCGCGGCAAGCGCCCACATCTTGCTCACACAGAACAAGGATCGCCCCCATGGCTGAAATGCTTTCGCAGATGAACCTCTGGCACGTCATCAATGGAATTTTTACCTCGCACCGGCACAGGGGCGACCGGGCCAGCCAGGCTGCTGGGCAGCAGCTGGCCCGCAGGCGGCTGAGCCACCTGCCCGAGCACCTGCTGCGCGACATCGGGCTTTGAGCCTGGGCTAGGTATTCAGCCGCTTTGCAACTTCGGCCACGAAATCATCGCCGCGCTGCTCGAAGTTGTCGTACTGGTCAAAGCTCGCGGCGGCCGGCGCCAGCAGCACGGTGTCGCCCTCCTGTGCCTCGGCCACGGCACGCTCCACCGCGGCCGCCATGGTGGTGCAGACCTCGGCTTCCACGTCCAGCTGCAGCGCAAAACCCGCCGCCTCGCGGCCGATCACATAGGCCTTCACCACATTGCCGGTCTGCCCTTTCAGGGCCTCCAGCCCGCCGTCCTTTTCCAGCCCGCCGCAGATCCAGCGGATGTTCCTGAACGCGCTCAGCGCCTTCACCGCGCTGTCCAGGTTGGTCGCCTTGCTGTCATTCACATAGCGCACCCCGCCCGACTCGGCGATGGTCTGGCTGCGGTGCGGCAGGCCCGGGAAAGTGGCCATCGCCTCGCCGATCAGCCGCGGCGCCAGCCCCAGGGTGCGCGCCGTCGCATAGGCCGCGCAGGCGTTCTGGTGATTGTGCGCGCCCGGCAGGCCCATCATCTCCCGCAGGTCGATGGAGGCCGCCTGCCGCCCCTTGCGGTATTCGCTCAGGAAGCCCTTCTTTGCAAAGACCTGCCAGCCCGGCCCGGTCAGCTTTTGCGCCGCGGAAATGCGGATCACCCGGTCGTCGCTGGCGCCCTCGGACAGCTGGCCAGCCAGAAACAGCCCCTCGTCCTCATCAATGCCGATAACGGCGCGGTCGGGCCCGCCCTCGGCAAACAGGCGGCGCTTGGCGGCGAAATAGCCCCCCATGCCGCCGTGCCGGTCCAGATGGTCGGGCGACAGGTTGGTGAACACCGCCACATCCGGCGTCAGCGCGCGCGCCAATTCGGTCTGGTAGCTGGACAGCTCCAGCACCACCACACCGCCCTCGCCCGGCGGGTCGATGTCCAGCACGCCGCGGCCGATGTTGCCCGCCAGCTGGCTCTCGCGGCCCGCCTCCTGCAGGATGTGGTGCAGCAGCGCCACCGTGGTCGATTTGCCGTTTGAGCCGGTGACCGCCACCACCCGCGGCGGCTGGTCGTGCATTTGCCAGTCGGCATCGGCAAAGGAGCGGAAGAACAGGCCGATGTCATTGTCCACCGGCACCCCACCCTCCATCGCGGCGCGGATCACGGGGTTGGGCTTGGGATAGAGATGCGGAATGCCGGGCGAGGTGATCAGCGCCGCCACATCGTCAAAGGCGCCGGCTTTATGCAGATCGCGGCAGGCGAAGCCTTCCGCCTCGGCCGCCTCGCGCGCCGCCGGGTTGTCATCCCAGCACAGCGGCTCCGCACCGCCTGCGTGCAGGGCCCGTGCGGTTGCCAGACCGGACCGCCCCAGCCCCAGCACCGCCACCTTGGCGCCCTCATATCCTTTGACCGGGATCATCACCTGCCCTCCCTTAGACCTGTTGCCAGAACCGCTAACCGATCCCGCCGGCCTTTGCCAGAGCCGTCAGATTGACAAGCCCCGGCCCATGCCGGAGATTCCGCGCAAATCAATAAGGAAGGATCGCCCCGTGGCCGCGGATATGCAGGTTTTGCTCGACCGTATCAGTGCTGAAATGCAGGGCCGCAGCGACCGCGGCGCCGTCGCCAGTTACATCCCGGAACTGGGGCAGGTTGATCCCAACCAGTTCGCCATCTCGGTGGCCACTGCCGAGGGCGGACTGTTCCACGCGGGCGATGCGCTGACCCGGTTCTCCGCGCAAAGCATCACCAAAGTGTTCACCCTCGCCATCGCGCTTGGCCGCGCGGGCGACCAGCTGTGGAGCCGTGTCGGGCGGGAGCCCTCGGGCACCGCCTTCAATTCCATCGTCCAGCTGGAGCATGAACGCGGCCGCCCCCGTAACCCTTTTGTCAACGCAGGCGCCATCGTCACCACGGATGAGCTGCTGGCCGGCCGCGCGCCGAAGGAGGCGCTGGCGGAAATCCTCGCCTTCATCCGCGCCGCCGCAGGGGACGAGGACATCCACATCAACAAGGCGGTGGCCAGTTCTGAGACCCGCCACGGGCACCGCAACTTTGCTCTTGCCAATTTCCTGGCCTCCTTCGGCAACCTGAAGAACACGCCAGAGAAAACACTGGGCACCTATTTCCACCAATGCGCCACCGAACTGACCACGGTGCAGCTCGCCAGGGCCGGGCGCTTCCTGATCGGCGGCGGCGCCAAGCCGGCGCTGGTGTCGCAAGGCAGGGTGCGGCGGCTCAATGCGCTGATGCTGACCTGCGGCCATTACGACGGGTCGGGCGAGTTCGCCTACCGCGTCGGCCTGCCCGCCAAGAGCGGGGTCGGCGGCGGCATCCTGGCCATCGTGCCGGGCAAGGCCAGCATTGCGGTCTGGTCGCCGGGGCTGGACCACAATGGCAACTCCAAGCTGGGCACCGAAGCGATGGAAGTGCTGGCGCGGGAGATGGACTGGTCGGTGTTCTGAACCCGGTTGCACCGAGCCCCCTGAACAGCCTGTACAGAGCGGTGGAGGGAAGGCGCCAAAACGTCCCTGGCACCTTCCATTTCAATCCGGTCTAAGGCCTTAATTAAACCGGGCACCAAATCGCATAGAGTTTGAAACCCCGCGTCCACCACCGAGGGCGGAAGGCTTTTGAAAGGTGTTGCGCACCCACCGTACGCTGTACTCACCACATCTTCACCCGGCCGCGCTACGGTCAATCCGTTGCAACGAGAAGACCAGGAGACCGGCCCCCTCAAACCACCTCCTCATTGGGTGCAGGGCGGGTCCGAACAGGCCGCTAGACGGACATGGCTGCTGACAACAGCCATCCGATGCTCCGCCCCTCCGGCGGCGCCGCCTTCTTCTAAATGAAAAACCGCCCGAAGCAGCAGCCCCGGGCGGTTCCATGAAAAAGAGAATTCAAACCGCCCCGCCAAAGACATGGCGCGGCAGCCAAAACGGCGTGCTCTACCGCACCTTCAGCGTCGCCAGCCCGATCATCGCCAGGATCAGCGAGATGATCCAGAAGCGGATCACGATCTGCGGCTCGGCCCAGCCCTTCTTCTCATAGTGGTGATGGATCGGCGCCATCAGGAACACCCGCCGGCCGGTGCGCTTGAAGTACAGGACCTGGATGATCACCGACAGCGCCTCGACCACGAACAGACCGCCGACGATGGCCAGCACCAGCTCGTGCTTGGTGGCAATGGCGATGGCGCCCAGCGCGCCGCCCAGGGCCAGCGAGCCGGTGTCGCCCATGAACACCGCCGCGGGCGGCGCGTTGTACCACAGGAACCCCAGACCCGCGCCGAACAGCGCCGAGCAGAAGATCAGGATCTCGCCGGTGCCAGGCACGTAATGCACGTCCAGATATTCGGTGAAGTCGACGCGGCCCACTGCATATGCGATGACGCCCAGGGTGCCTGCCGCGATCATCACCGGCATGATCGCCAGACCGTCCAGGCCATCTGTCAGGTTCACCGCATTGGCAGCACCGACGATGACGCAAATCGAGAACGGCACGTAGAAGATCCCGAGGTTGATCAGCGTGTCCTTGAACACCGGCAGCGCCAGATGGTTCTGCAAGGGCGCCGGGTGATAGGCCGCGGCCCAGACTGCCGCAATCACCGCAATCATGATCCCCAGCGCCAGCCGCACCTTGCCCGGCACACCCGCGGTGTTCTGCTTGGAGACCTTGGCGTAATCATCGGCAAAACCGATCAGGCCGTAGGCCAGCGTCACAAACAGCACCAGCCAGACAAAGGGATTGTCCCAACGCGCCCACATCAGGGTTGCGGTCAGCAGCGCGCCCACCACCAGCAGGCCGCCCATGGTGGGGGTGCCCGCCTTGGAAAAATGCCCCTCCGGCCCGTCATCGCGGATCGGCTGGCCCTTGCCCTGGCGCTTGCGCAGCACGTTGATCAGCGGCTTGCCGAACAGGAAGCCGAAGATCAGCGCAGTCATAAAGGCGCCGCCTGCGCGGAATGTGATGTAGCGGAAGAGGTTGAAAACATCCCCCCCGTCCGACAAAGCGGTCAGCCAATAGAGCATCTGAGCCCTTCCCTCGTTCTCTTATGCGTTTTCTTGTGTGGGGGTGGAGTGACCCATTTCGCGGATGCCGTCAACGATCTTGGCCAGCGCCATGCTGAGCGAGCCCTTGGCCAGCACGATGTCGCCGCCGTGGATCTCGCCCGCCAGATCGGGCACCGCCTCGGCGCTGGTCCGGTACCAGCCGCCGCGTTTCCCCTCCGGCAGGGCGTCGTGCAGCGCCTGCATCAGCGGGCCGATGCAGTGGATCCTGTCGATGCCCTGTACCGCGTCCAGAGCCGCCAGCCCGGCGTGCAGTTGCACCTCCTGCGGCCCCAGTTCCTTCATGTCGCCGACATAGGCGATCCGGCGCCCCTGCCCCGGCGTCGCCGCCAGCACCGCCAGCGCTGCCGCCATCGAGGTCGGGTTGGCGTTGTAGCTGTCGTCCAGCAGGGTGATGTCGCCGCCCGCCAGCCGGACCGTCTCGCGCACGCCGCGGCCCTTGACCGGCGACCACAGGGCGAGGCTTTCGACGGCTTTAACCGGATCAGCACCCAGCGCCTCGACACAGGCCAGCGCACCCAGCGCATTCATTGCAAAATGGGCGCCAAGCGATTGAATGTGCAACTCAACCTCGCGGCCATTGGCGGTGGCGCGGGCGACGGTTTCCTCGCATTCGATCCCGGCGGACTGCAGAGTGTAGTCTGCGGCGCTTTCGCCAAACCAGCGGGCGGTTGCGCCCAGATCCGCGGCCACGTCCCTCAGCACATGGGCCTCGGCAATATCGGCGTTCAGGACCGCGACGCCGCCAGGCTCCAGCCCTTCCATGATCGAGGCTTTTTCTCGGGCGATGCCCTCGACGTTGTCAAACGCCTCCAGGTGTACTGCCGCGACGGTAGTCACCATCGCCACATGCGGGCGCGCCTGTTTCGCCAGAGGCGCAATCTCGCCGGGATGGTTCATGCCGATCTCGATCACCGCGTATTCGGTGCCGCGCGGCATCCGTGCCAGCGTCAGCGGCACGCCCCAATGGTTGTTGTAGCTGGCAACGGCGGCATGAGTGCGGCCCTGATCGCTGAGCATCCTCGCCAGCATTTCCTTGGTCGAAGTTTTGCCAACCGAGCCGGTGACGGCAACAACCTTGGCCTGCGTGCGGGCGCGCGACGCGCGGCCCAGGGCCTCCAGCCCCGCCTGCACATCGTCGACGATCAAAATCGGCGCATCCGCAGGCACTCCATCCGGAATGCGGGATACCAGCGCGGCGCCTGCCCCCTTTTCCAGCGCCTGCGCCACGAAGTCATGGCCGTCGCGCGCGGCCTTCAACGCCACGAACATGTCGCCGGATTCGATGGTGCGGGTGTCGATCGACAAGCCGGAGACAGCCCAGTCCCCCTGCGCCCGCCCGCCGGTGGCCGCGGCGGCCTCAGATGCGGTCCAGAGCGTCATGCGATCCTCCCGTCCAGCGCGGCCACGGCAATGCTGGCCTGCTCCACATCGTCAAACGGCAGCACCGTGTCGCCGACGGTCTGGCCGGTCTCATGACCCTTGCCGCAGACAATCAGCGCATCACCCGCCTGCAGCATGTCAGCGCCGCGCAGGATCGCCTCGGCGCGGTCTCCGATCTCAATACAGTCCGGCGCGCCGCCCTTGACCGCGGCGCGGATGATGGCTGGGTCCTCGCTGCGGGGGTTATCGTCGGTGACAATCACCACATCGGCGTTCTTGTGTGCCGCCTGCCCCATCAGCGGGCGTTTGGTGGTGTCGCGGTCGCCGCCGGCGCCCACAATGGCAATCAGCCGCCCCAGCACATGCGGGCGCAGCGCCTTGATGGCACTGGCCACCGCATCCGGCGTATGGGCGTAGTCGACAAACACCGCCGAGCCATTGTCGCGCGATGCCGCCAGCTGCATCCGGCCGCGCACGGTGGTCAGATGCGGCAAGGTTTCAAACACCCGCTCCGGGTCCTCGCCACCGGCAATCACCAGCCCGCAGGCCAAGAGCACGTTTTCTGCTTGGAAGCCGCCGATCAGATTGAGCCGCACCTGGTACGGCTTGTCATGCCAGGCGAACCGCACATCCTGGCCGGTGCCGTCATAACGCATGCCCATCAGGTTCAGATCGCCCAGGCCGCGGCCCACAGAAATCACTTCCTGCCCGCGGGCAGCGGCCACCGCGCGCATCTCGGCGCCGCGGGGGTCGTTCATGTTGATGACGGCGACACCCTCGTCCGGCAGCACCCGGCGGAACAGGCCTGCCTTGGCGGCGAAATAGGCGTCAAAGGTCTCGTGATAATCCAGGTGGTCCTGGGTGAAGTTGGTGAAGCCCGCGGCTGCCAATTGCACCCCGTCCAGGCGGCGTTGGTCCAACCCGTGCGAGGAGGCCTCCATCGCCGCATGTGTCACACCTGCCGCCGCGGCCTCTGCCAGCGCGCGGTGCAGGGTGATCGGCTCCGGCGTGGTATGGGCCAGCGGGTAGCTCCAGGCGCCCTCGATGCCGGTGGTGCCCATGTTGACGGCCTCATGGCCCAGCTCGGACCAGATCTGGCGCACGAAGGTCGCCACGGAGGTCTTGCCATTGGTGCCGGTGACCGCCACCACGGTCTGCGGCTGGCCGCCGAACCACAAGGCGGCGGCGTAGGCCAGCGTCTGGCGCGGGTCCTCGACCACCACCAGCGCGGCATGGCTTTCGTCCAGAACCTTGGCGGCAATTTCTGCCCCTGCGGCGTCCGTCAGGATGGCGGTTGCGCCTTTCTCCAGTGCTCCGGGAATGAACTTGGCGCCATGCACCTGTCTGCCCGGTAGGGCGGCAAACAGGAACCCGTCGCGCACCTCGCGGCTGTCCACCGCCAGTCCGGAAATCTGCGGGTCGGCGCCGCCGCGGGCAGTGAGCCCCAATTGGCTCAGAGGCTGGTCTGGTCTGCTGCTGCTCATGGCGGCCCTCACCTGTGTCAGTTCGAGGTGAGGGTTATACCAGTCACCTCTGCGGGTTCAACTTGCGGACGCAGGCCCAGGAGCGGCGCGACACGGCCGATCATCTCAGCCGCCACCGGGGTGGCGGTCCAGCCTGCGGTGCGGCGCTCCTCGCCGTGGGCGATGATGGAGGGTTCGTCCAGCGTCACGATCAGCACGTATTTCGGGTCATGTGCCGGGAAAATCGAGGCAAAAGTGGCAATCACCTTGTCATCATAATAGCCGCCGCGGGGCTTGGGCTTGTCGGCGGTGCCCGTCTTGCCGCCCACCTGATAGCCCTCGACCTCGGCAAAAGACGCAGTGCCCTCGCTCACGACTTTGCGCAACATCTTGCGCGCGGCGGCGGCGGAGGCCTCGCTCATCACCCGCGCGCCCAGCTGCGGCGCGGTCTGTTTCAGAATCGTTGGCGCCACGTAACGGCCGCCATTGGCCACCGCCGCATAGCCCGCCGCCAGATGCATCGGCGTGGTGGAGATGCCGTGGCCGTAGGAGATGGTCATCGCCGACAGCTCCGACCAGTTGGCGGGCAGCAGCGGCTTGCCGCCTGCGGCCTCGGAAATCTCGAACGGGGTCGGCTCCAGCATGCCAAGGGTGTCGAGGAAGCTTTTCTGCCGCTCCACACCGATCTGCTGCGCCAGCCGCGCGGTGCCGATGTTTGAGGATTTGACGATGATCTTGGTCACCGACATCTCGTTGCCGTAGTTTCGGAAATCGCGGATCGCAAAGCGGCCCCAGCGCAGCGGGCCGCGGGTGTCGATGACGGTGTCGGCGTTGACCAGGCCCAGGTCCATCGCCTGCGCGGCGGTGAAAATCTTGAAGGTCGAGCCCAGCTCATACACCCCCTGCACCGCGCGGTTGAACAGCGGGCTGTCGGAGGGGTCGAAGCCGGAAGTCGGCGGCCGCGGCCGGTCGTTGGGGTCGAAATCCGGGAAGGACACCACCGAGATCACCTCGCCGGTATGGACGTCCATCAGGATCGAGGTGGCGCCCTTGGCGTTCATCAGCTTCATGCCGCCATAAAGCACCTGCTCCGCCGCTGCCTGCACGGTGAGGTCCAGCGACAGCTGCAGCGGCTTGCCGGCATTGGCCGGGTCGCGCAGGTAGTCGTCGAACTGGCGTTCGACACCGGCAACGCCGATCACCTCTGCCGCGTTCACGCCTTCCTTGCCGAAACCGGCCCCGCCCAGCACATGGGCGGCCAGGCTGCCGTTCGGGTAAAGCCGCATTTCGCGCGGGCCGAACAAGAGGCCGGGGTCGCCGATATCATGCACCGCCTGGAGCTGCTCGGGGCTGATTTTCTTCTTCACCCACAGGAACTTGCGCTTGCCGGTGAAGTCCTTGATCAGGCGCTCGCGGTCGAGGTCGGGGAAGATCTCCACCAGCTTTTCCGCGGCACCGACGGGGTCGATCATCTGCGGCGGCTGGGCATAGAGCGAATGGGTTTCGAAATTGGTGGCCAGCAGGCTGCCGTTGCGGTCGACGATGTCGGCGCGCTGCGCGGCAATGGCAGCGCCGGGAACGCTGGCCACGGGTTCCGCCGGTTCAGACACCGCGGTCATGCCCATGCGGGCGATGATCGCCCCGAAGGCGCAGACGAAAAACAGGCCCAGCACCAGAAGCCGGCCCTCGGCGCGCTGGCGGGCCTGCACCTGCATCTCATGGTGGCGCAGGCTGATGTTTTCCTCTTCGATCACATCCGGGTTTTCGCCGCTTGCGCGGGCGTGCAGGATGCGGGCCAGCGGGCGGAGCGGCGTGCGGATCATGGCTGGCTGCCCCCCGTGGCCCGGCCGGCATTCAAACCGGAGACTTCGATTTCGTTTTCGATCTCCAGCTCCGGCGGCGCCGGGTAGGAGACCTCATCGACGCGGCCGAACTGGTCGGGGCGCAGCGGCAGCAGGCCGAGGCTATCGAAGTTGATGTCGGCCAGGTCGCGCAGGCGCTGCGGGCGGTTGAGATAGGCCCATTCGGCGCGCAGCACGCTGAGGCGCACCTGGGCGGCGCCGATTTCGCGCTGCAGCGCGCGGGTGTCTTTCAGCACCTGCTGGGTGGCGTAGTTTTCGCGGTAGGCCCAGAAGGCGAGGCCGAAGACGGCCAGGCAGGTTGCGGCATACAGCAAAGTCTTCATTTACGCGCCTCTTTCAACTGCGGCATTCCAAGCTCCTTGGCCGAGATCGGCCCCGGTGCGGCGTCCGTCCGGCGCCCGACCCGCAGGCGGGCGGAGCGGGAGCGCGGGTTTTCGGCCAGCTCCTGCTCGTCCGGGCCCACCGCCTTGCGGGTGACCAGTTCGAACTGTGACGGCGCCTCTTCCTGCTCCGGCGCCCAGCGGTTGGCACGGCCGGTCTTGCCCGCGCGGTGCTGGAAGAAGCGCTTGACCATGCGGTCCTCGACCGAGTGGAAGGTCACGACGGCCAGCAGGCCGCCGGGCTTCAGCGCCCGTTCGGCGGCCAGCAGGCCCTCGAACAGCTCGTCATATTCGGCGTTCACCGCGATGCGCAGGCCCTGGAAGCTGCGGGTCGCCGGGTGCGACTGGCCGGGCTTGGGGCGCGGCAGGCAGCTCTCGATGATGCCTGCAAGGCGCAGGGTGGTGGTGATCGGCTCGATTGCGCGCTCCCGGACAATCGCCTTGGCAATGCGGCGGCTGGCGCGTTCCTCGCCGTAGTGGAACAGGATGTCGGCGATCTGCGCCTCGGTGAGTTCCGCGATCAGATCGGCGGCGGAAGGGCCGGACTGGGACATCCGCATGTCCAGCGGGCCGTCCTTCATGAAGGAGAAGCCGCGTTCGGCCAGGTCCAGCTGCATCGAGGAGACGCCAAGGTCCAGCACCACGCCGTCGAGGTCCTGGGCGTATTCATCCATGCGGGAAAAGACGCCCGGCTGCAGGATCAGGCGGTCGCCGTACTCCCCAGCCCAGGGTTTTGCCAATTCAAAGGCCAGCGGGTCGCGGTCGACGCCGATCACCTGCTCGGCGCCCGCCTCCAACAGGCCGCGGGTATAGCCGCCGGCGCCGAAGGTGCCGTCCAGCCAGCGGCCCGCGACCGGGGCCACGGCCGCAAGCAGCGGGCGGAGGAGAACCGGGATGTGGGGACCATTGGCAGCTGTTTGGTCCTGGGTCATGTCTTAAGCGCCCCCGGCGCCGTCTAGGAATTCCATCGGATCGAAGCCTTCGGGCAGGTCTTCCATCCATTCTTCGGCCTGGGCCAGTTCTTCCTGCTCGTAGGTTTCCGGCTTCCAGATCTGGAAGGTGTCGCCCGCAGCGATGAAAAAGGCCTCTGCCTCAAGGTCGATCTTCTGGCGCAGTTTTGCAGGCAGCACCAGGCGGCCGGTTTCATCCACGTTGGTCGGGAACGACTGGCCGTGGAACATGCGCTGCAGCATCTTGCGCTGCATCGAGCCGCGCGGGAGCTGGTCGATCTTGGCGTCGACCTCCTCGATCGCCTCTATAGTATAGCATTCCAGGAAGTTGCGGCGCTGGTCGCCGTAGACGATCACCAGTTCCGGGTTCTGGCCGGGCTGCCAGTTGGGATCGGCGGCCTCCAGCACACGGCGAAAGGAGGCAGGAATTGACACCCGCCCCTTGCTGTCCACCTTGTGGTGGCTTTCGCCTCTGAACCTGCGGCCCAATTTCCCGTCCTTTTCGCGCGTCCCTCGCGTTGATCCGTCCCCCAGAATGAAAAGGGGCGGGTTGATCTGCTGCCACTGATCAACCCGCCGCCTTGGCCCGCTTTGCGGGATGTCCGACTGCACGCGCCACCTGGGGGGATGTCTGCTCGCCCGCGCGCCGGATCTCTTGTTCGATGAAAGCGAAGGCCTGTATGAAACCTGCTTGTTTTGTTTTTGGCTCTGGGGTCGTTTGGCGCCCCGTCCCTCGTCTCATCTGATGAACTAGGGATACTATGGGAATTGATGGTCCCGCAACTGTTTTTTGCGGGAAGCCGCCGAAGCCTTGACAGGGAATCCGAAGATTCGGACCAGATTCGCGATTGATTCAGCGGAGGTTTCGGAACTTGTTGTGAGAAAACCCCATACAAACACCAGATATAGAGGTGAGTTGCGGCCGCAATTTTTTTCCCATAGTTTCCCGCGATTCCGCCTGCCCGGCGCCAGAATTCCGAAAAGTTCCCCTTACGTTCGCACACTCCAGCCCGCGGAAGCGCCGGAAATGCCCCGCAACAGCGTTTCAACACCGGGTGATTCGCGTCTGCAAGAGGGATTGGGCGGAAAACGGACCATGATTTCCCATGCCGCCCATGAAATCCCGCCGATCCCATGATTTCCCGGCTGTCCCATGGTTTCCCGGCCGCCCCATAAGATCCCACGCGGTGCTGCAGGTGCCATGCAGTCCCATTTGCAGCAGGCAATCTCATCCGCGCCCGAATTGCAGCGCGGTTGGCCGTGCTGACTCACAAGGCCCGCCGGAATGGCAGGCCTTTCAGTGCTCTCTCTATATTTAGGGGCGGATGAGCGCCTCAGGCCATGCCGCCGCCGATCAGGCCTTCGGCGATGCGGGCGTAGGCCCGGGCCATCGGCCCCTCCCCCGCCGCGATGGGCGTGCCGCCGTCTCCGGCCAGGCGGGTTTCCAGATCAATCGGCAGCGCGCCCAAAAGCGGCAGCCCCAGCGTCTCGGCCTCTGCCGCGACGCCGCCGTGGCCGAAGATGTGATGCTCGCCGCCGCAGTCCGGGCAGGTGAAGAAGGACATGTTCTCGATCAGCCCCAGTACCGGGGTCTTCAGCGTCTTGAACATGTCCATCGCCTTGCGCGCATCCAGCAGCGCCACGTCCTGCGGGGTGGAGACGACGATGGCGCCGGACAGCTCCGCCTTGGTGCAGAGCGTCAGCTGCACGTCACCGGTGCCGGGCGGCAGGTCGACGATCAGCACGTCCAGCTCGCCCCAGTTCACCTGGCCCAGCATCTGCTGCAGCGCGCCCATCAGCATCGGGCCGCGCCAGACCACCGCCTTGCCCTCCTCCAGCATGAAGCCGATCGACATCAGGGTGACGCCATGGGCGTGCAGCGGCTCGATGATCTTGCCGTCGGGGCTGGCAGGCCGCCCCTTGGCGCCCATCATGCGGGGCTGGGAGGGGCCGTAGATATCGGCGTCCAGCAGCCCTACCTTGCGCCCCTGTTTGGCCAGCGCCACGGCGAGGTTCGACGCAACGGTGGATTTGCCCACCCCGCCCTTGCCGGAGGCAATCGCCAGGATGCGCTTGACGCCTGCCGGCTTCAGCGGCTCCGCCTGCGGTTTCGGGTGGCCGCCGACCTTGAGGCTGGGGGCGGGCTGCTGCGGCGCATGGGCGGTCAGGGCAGCGGAGACGGTTTCAACACCTTCCAGCGACAGCACCGCCGCCTCCGCGGCCTTTCGCAGCGGCTCCATCAGCTTGGCGATCTCGGGGCTTGGCGCCTCGATCACAAAGCTTACCTTACTGCCCTCGATGCGCAGCGCCCGCAGCATGTCGCGCGACACCAGGGTGCCGCCATCCGGCAGCGCCAGCCGCTCCAGCACCGCGCGAATCTGTTCCTGTGTGACGGTCATGGCTGCTCCCCTGTGTCAAATCCGGCCTATATATATGCGCGGGCCGGCGCGCAGGAAACCCGGCTAGCGCGTTTGCCGCAATTAAGGGGAGGCGGATGTGTCAATCCGCTGCCGCCCAAGCCATGCACGGCCCGCAGCGGCATGCCCGGAAACTATACAGCTGCGCAACAAACTGCTGAAAATCTTGGCCGATTACAAAGACCTACCCCGCGTCACCCATGCACATGCCGCATAGCAGCAATGACGAAGCACGGGATTGTGCATCTGCAGCATATCCTTAAATTGTCATTCAAGAAATGCCACAGCGGCAGACGACGAGACGATAGACGAAGGAACAGAACGATGGCAGCAGCACAACAGATCTCCGCGGTGAGCATTGCATCCCCGGTAGGCTTCCTGGATGCCCTGCTGGTCAAGTTCGTTCGCTACCGCCTGTACCGCCAGACCGTCAACGAGCTGTCCGCGCTGACCAACCGCGATCTGGCAGACCTGGGCCTGAACCGGTCCGAAATCAAACGCGTCGCCTATCAGGCGGCCTACGAGAACAACTGAATAGAGATCAGGTCCTTTCTCCTCCTCCCTTGAAGGGCCTGTCTTTTGCGGTGGCATCCTCCTCCTCCCTGATGCCGCCGCACCCTATACCGGCCGAAGGCCGGGCTTGGATCACCGGGATCTCCTCCTCCCTGATACCCGGTGTTTGACAGAACGGCGGTGCCCCTCCTCCTCCCTGGGCGCCGCCGTTTCTTGTTTGGGAGTTCCGAAAAAATCACGCCGCACCGCAGGCATGCGGCTGCAGCCGGGCTTAGCCCGGGGCAGATCGCGCGGTTCTTCGGGCAATGGAGGGTGGCGCAGGCGCGGCGGGCAGCATAGCTGCCCGCCGCGCCTGCGCCCGGATCGGATCGCTGCGCGATCCGATCCGCCGGCCAAGCCGGTACAGAACAGGAAAGATCAGAACGGAACGTCGTCCGGGGCGGTGACGAACTTGGCCACCACCTTCTTGGGGCCCGCCTTCTCGAAATCAATTTCCAGCTTGTCGCCCTCGATACCGGTAATGGCGCCATAGCCGAACTTCTGGTGGAACACCCTTTCCCCCAGGGTGAAGCTGGAGGTGGCGGTGAGGTCGATCACCGTGTTCCTGCTCTCCTTCGGCTGCGACATGCCGTACTGGCCCGCACGGGCCTGCATCCGTTTCCAGCCGGGGGAGTTATAGCCGTCCGCCTGCGCCACCTTTTCTTCGATGGAGGACCTCACCTGCCCTGCCCCCGGCGCTGCCGCGCCGTAGCCGCCGCCGTAAAGACCCGGCGGGGTCAGCACCTCGACATGCTCCTCGGGCAGTTCGTCGATGAAGCGCGAGGGCAGCTGCGATTGCCATTGGCCGAAGACCCGGCGGTTGCCGGCAAAGGAAATGGTGCAGATCTGCTCCGCCCTTGTGATGCCGACATAGGCCAGGCGGCGTTCCTCCTCGAGCCCCTTGAGGCCACTTTCGTCCATCGAGCGCTGCGAGGGAAACAGACCGTCCTCCCAGCCCGGCAGGAAGACCGCGGGAAACTCCAGGCCCTTGGCGGCGTGCAGGGTCATGATCGAGACCTTCTCATCCGCGTCCTGCTTGTCGTTGTCCATCACCAGGCTGACGTGCTCGAGGAAGCCCTGGAGGTTCTCGAAGCTCTCCAGCGCCTTCACCAGTTCCTTGAGGTTTTCCAGTCGGCCGGGCGAATCCGGGTTCTTGTCGTTCTGCCACATGGCCGTATAGCCCGACTCGTCCAGGATGATCTCGGCCAGCTCCATATGGGTGATGTCCGCGTCGCCGGCCATGCGGCCCCAGCGGGCGATGCCCTCGACCAGCTGGCGCAGAGCGCCGCCGCCCTTACCCTTGATCTGGCCGGTTTCCACCGCGATGCGCGCGCCCTCCACCAAGGAGACGCCGTTTTCACGCGCCAGCCCCTGAATGGTCTGCTGCGCCTTGTCGCCAAGGCCACGCTTGGGCGTGTTGACGATGCGCTCGAACGCCAGATCGTCCTCGGGCGAGGTCACGACGCGGAAATAGGCCATGGCATCGCGAATCTCGAGCCGCTCATAGAAGCGCGGGCCGCCGATCACCCGGTACGGCAGGCCGATGGTGAGGAAGCGATCCTCGAACGCGCGCATCTGGTGAGAGGCGCGGACCAGGATCGCCATGCTGTTGAGACCGATGGGCGCCTGCCCGCGGGTGCCGCGCTGCATCGCCTCGATCTCCTCGCCGATCCAGCGGGCCTCTTCCTCGCCGTCCCAGTGGCCGATCAGCCGGACCTTCTCGCCGTCGCCGGCATCGGTCCACAGCTCCTTGCCCAAACGGCCGGCATTGCCGCGGATGATGTTGGAGGCGGCAGCCAGAATATGGCCGGTGGAGCGGTAGTTCTGCTCCAGCCGGACCACCATGGCGCCGGGGAAATCCTTCTCGAACCGCAGGATGTTGCCGACCTCGGCACCGCGCCAGCCGTAGATCGACTGGTCGTCGTCGCCGACGCAGCAGATATTCTTGTGCGCCCCCGCCAAGAGCCGCAGCCAGAGGTACTGGGCGACGTTGGTATCCTGGTATTCGTCCACCATGATGTAGCGGAACCAGCGCTGGTACTGCTCCAGCACGTCGGGGTGGTTCTGGAAGATCGTGACCATGTGCAGGAGCAGGTCGCCGAAATCGACCGCGTTCAGCTCTCGCAGGCGGGTCTGGTACTGAGCATAAAATTCGATGCCGCGGTTGTTGTAGGCGCTGGCGTCACCTGCAGGCACCTTGTCCGGTGTCAGGGCGCGGTTTTTCCAATCGTCAATGATGTTTGCCAGCATCCGCGCGGGCCAGCGTTTGTCGTCGATACCCGCGGCCTGGATCAGCTGCTTCAGCAGGCGGATCTGGTCATCGGTGTCGAGGATGGTGAAATTCGATTTCAGCCCGACCAGCTCTGCGTGGCGGCGCAGCTGCTTGACGCAGATGGAGTGGAAGGTGCCGAGCCAGGGCATCCCCTCGACCGCCTGGCCGAGCATGCCCGCCACCCGCTCCTTCATCTCGCGCGCGGCCTTGTTGGTGAAGGTCACTGACAGGATCTCGTTCGGGCGGGCCCTGCCGGTGCTGAGAAGATGCACGATGCGGGTGGTCAGCGCCTTGGTCTTGCCGGTGCCGGCGCCGGCCAGCATCAGCACCGGGCCGTCGAGGCATTCCACCGCCTCCCGCTGGGCCGGGTTCAGCGTGTCCAGATAGGGCATCGGCCGCGCAGCCATGGCGCGGGACGACAGCGATGCGCCCTCAAAGGCGTCCATTTCGTCAAAACTGCTCATGGCCGCGATCCTAGACTGATTCAGGCCCGGCGGAAAGAGGACGTTCACAGTCTGTTCACTTGGGCAGCAGTATATTCCGCCCCCGGAAACATATCCTACTGGTGGCATTTTTTACATTATTAGCAAGCAAAAGGTGATTTTTTCACATTCTGTAAAGGCAGCCAGGCAATTCTTGCTCAAATGCAGATTGACTGAGGACCGACATGACACACGGGCCTGCCCGGAAATTGGCTGCCAAGCTCAAATCCTTTTCGCTTCTTCCGCTGCTGCTGGCAGCGGCAGCCCTGGCGGCCCGGGCGGTCTACTCTGTCCCCGCGCCCATTGTTGACCGGATGCTGGAGGCGGATCTGCGCAAACAGGCCGACACCTGGCGGCGGTCGGTTCTGCTGCATCTGTCAAGCAGCAAGGACGCCTTTATCGTGGGCGATCTGAATGACCATGACGAAGAGTATCTGAGCCTGGTGCCGGAAACCTCGGACGTTTACCGGCTGAAGCTGTTTGCGGCGGACGGCACGATTTTCTGGTCAACGCGGCGCGAGAATATTGGCGAGAGGAACACCAAACCCTATTTCCAGTCCGTCGTTGCGCAGGGCCTGATCTACTACAAACACGAAGAAAGGCCTGCGACCGAGGTGGACGGGCTGGAGGCCGCGGTCAATGCGGATGGCTCGATTCCGTACCGCGAGGTGGCCGAAGTGTACTCCCCCGTCATGCATGACGGGATTTTCATCGGGGCAATCGAGTTCTACTCGGACATTACCGATGTGCGGAACACCTTCATCACCCGTGTCCGCATCTCGCTGGCACTGATTTCGCTGGTGACGGTTGCGGCGGTGACCATTGTCTCTGTTGTTGTCTACAGAACCAACCGCCGCAGCCTGCGCCAGATCGAGGAACGGTCCGCCAAGGACCAGGAAATTATGGCAAACCAGCTGCAGCTGGCGCGGGAGGTGAAACTGCTGGGGGAGCTGAACGAGTGGCTGCAGTCCTGCCGCTCGCTGGATGAGCTGTTCGGCATGGTGTCGGAGTTCATGGGCCATCTGCTTCCGGATTCGGAGGGCAGCATCTATGTGTTCTCCAATTCGCGCGACGTGCTGGATGGCTGTTCCAGCTGGAACGGCGGCAGCCACAAGGACCACATCCAGCCGGGCGAATGCTGGGGCCTGCGCCGCGGCCGGACTTATGAGTTCGGAGCCTCGGAGGTGGAGTTCACCTGCGAGCACGCCAAGCCGCATGACGGGCGGCCCTATTTCTGCTTTCCGATCCTTGCCCATGGCGAGACCGTTGGCCTGATGCATCTGCGGGCACGGCCCGGCCGCGCTGGTGATTTCTCCGGCTGCAAGCCGCTGGCGCAGATGTGCGCCGAGCAGATCAGCATGGCGATTGCCAACGTGCGGATGCGCGACCAGCTGCATGACCAGTCGGTGCGGGATCCGCTGACCGGGCTGTTCAACCGCCGCCACATGACCGAGACGCTGCGCAAGTTCGTCGGCGCCAGCCAGAACAGCGGCAAGCCGCTGAGCGTGGTGTCGATCGACGTGGACCATTTCAAGAAGTTCAACGACAACCACGGCCACGATGCCGGCGACATGGTGCTGCGCGCGGTCGGCGCGGCGATGGCGCAGGCCTGCGACGGCGACGAGGTGGCCTGCCGCCCCGGCGGCGAGGAATTCGCGCTGCTGCTGCCGGGCGTGTGCCCGGAAGATGCCGTCACCAAGGCCGAACTGCTGCGCCAGGCGATCGAGGATGTGGCGGTGCGCTATGGCGAAAAGGCGCTGCCGCGGATCTCGATCTCCCTGGGGGTGGCCCATTACCCGGCGCATGGCACCATGCCGCAGGATCTGCTGCGCGCCTCGGATGAGGCGCTCTATGAGGCGAAGGCCAAGGGGCGCAACCAGGTTTGCGTCGCCGATGGCACCAGCCCCCTGCCCCGGGACCCTGCCGCCCTGCCGGATCCCGGCAGGGTCCAGGCCAAGAAGAAAGGCGCGGCCTGAGCCGCGCAGGGCCGTTGGCGCCGCTGACCGGCAGCGGCGCTTTCCCTTGCACAAACCTCCAGTCCGCGTACCAATGCCCGCATGGATCTGCATCAGACATACCCGGGAATTGACGACCTGAAACAGCGCGCGCGCAGGCGCCTGCCCCGGTTTGTCTGGGAGTATCTGGACAGCGGCACCGGAACTGAGGCGGCCAAGGCGCGGAACCGTGCCGGGCTGGACCGGATCGGAATGCTGCCCTCGGTGCTGCACGGGCCGGTGGAGACGGATCTGTCCGTTGAACTGCTGGGCACGCGGCACGCCTGCCCGTTCGGGGTCGCTCCGGTCGGCATGTCCGGGCTGATCTGGCCGGATGCGGAGGGCATCCTGGCCCGCAGCGCAAGAGCGGCCGGCATTCCCTACTGCCTGTCCACGGTGGCCAGCCAGTCGCCAGAGGATCTGGCGCCGCATTTGGGGTCAGACGCCTGGTTTCAATTGTATCCGCCCAAGGATGAAAGCATCCGCGCCGATCTGCTGGCGCGGGCGCGGGACGCTGGGTTCCGCACCCTGGTTCTGACAGTGGATGTGCCGGTTGCTTCGCGCCGGGAACGGCAGACGCGCTCCGGCCTGACGCAGCCGCCGCGGCTGACCCTCCGCCTGCTGGCGCAGATCGCCATGCGGCCCGCCTGGGCGCTGGCAATGGCACGGGCGGGAATGCCGCATATGCGGACGCTGGACAAATACATCAGCGGCGAACAGGCCAACCTGCCGCCGACGGCCCATATCGGTTACCTGCTGCGCACCTCCCCCGACTGGGAATATGTGCATTGGCTGCGGCGCCACTGGGACGGGCCGCTGATCCTCAAAGGCGTGCAGCGGGCGGCGGATGCGCAGCGGCTGCAGGAGGCGGGCGCGGATGCGATCTGGCTGTCCAACCACGGCGGCCGCCAGTTCGACGGCTGCCCGCCCGCCATCAGCCTGCTGCCTGAGGTGCGTGACGCAGTCAGCGTGCCGGTGATCTTTGACAGCGGTATCGGGGGCGGGCTGGACATCCTGCGGGCGCTGGCACTGGGGGCGGATTTCGTCATGCTTGGACGCGCCTTCCACTATGCGCTGGCCGCCCTGGGGGAGGCCGGGCCAGCACATCTGATCAGCATCCTGGCCAAGGACATGGAGGCCAACATGGGCCAGCTGGGCCTGTCCGGCCTGGCAGAGGCCCGCAACCTGCAGCTGCGCCAACTGGACTGAACGCGCGCGCAGCCGGCGCATTTTGCGCAAAACCCGGAAAATTGCGCCAAAATGACGCATCCGCAGCGTCACTTTTCCGCTGCACCGCAGCAAAAATAGTTACAAAAACATGCCGCAGATGCAAAATTTCAGCGGATTCTGCAATTGTTAGCGGAACCCGGAACTGCGCAGTACGGATGCATGATCGGGCAGAAGGCGGATCAGGAATGGAAAAACAGGCCGCTTGAGAGCGCAATCATGCCGGAAATACCCAGAACTACTGTTGTGCGGTCCGATAATATCCGCCTAACACTGCACCAACTTGCACGGACCCCGAGGGTGACATGACCGACTTCAAAAAAATCCTGATTGCCAACCGTGGCGAGATCGCGATCCGCGTGATGCGCGCCGCCAACGAAATGGGCAAACGCACCGTCGCCGTCTATGCCGAGGAGGACAAGCTCGGCCTGCACCGGTTCAAGGCGGACGAAGCCTACCGGATCGGCGAGGGCATGGGCCCGGTGGCGGCCTATCTGTCGATCGACGAGATCATCCGCGTCGCCAAGGAAAGCGGCGCCGATGCGATCCACCCCGGTTACGGCCTGCTGTCGGAAAACCCGGATTTCGTCGATGCCTGCGCCCGCAACGGCATCACCTTTATCGGCCCCAAGGCCGAAACCATGCGCGCCCTTGGCGACAAGGCCTCGGCCCGCAAGGTGGCGATCGCAGCCGGCGTCCCGGTCATTCCGGCGACCGAAGTGCTGGGCGAAGCCGCATTCGGCAACGGCGAGGGCTACCTGGAGAAGATGATCACCCGCGCCCGCCACGTCGAGGTGCAGATCCTCGGCGACAAGCACGGTGAGATCTACCACCTGTTCGAGCGCGACTGCTCGGTGCAGCGCCGCAACCAGAAAGTGGTCGAGCGCGCCCCGGCCCCCTATCTGTCCGAAGAACAGCGCGCGGAACTGTGCGACCTGGGCCGCAAGATCTGCCAGCACGTGAACTATGAATGCGCGGGCACCGTCGAATTCCTTATGGATATGAACGACGGCAAGTTCTACTTCATCGAAGTGAACCCGCGGGTGCAGGTAGAGCATACCGTGACCGAAGAGGTCACCGGCATCGACATCGTGCAGGCGCAGATTCTGATCGCCGAGGGCAAGACCATTGCCGAGGCCACCGGCAAGGCCAGCCAGAACGACATCCGCCTGAACGGCCACGCGCTGCAGACCCGCGTGACCACCGAAGACCCGCTGAACAACTTCATCCCGGACTACGGCCGCATCACCGCCTACCGTTCCGCCACCGGCATGGGCATCCGCCTGGACGGCGGCACCGCATATGCGGGCGGCGTGATCACCCGTTATTATGACTCGCTGCTGACCAAGGTGACCGCCTGGGCGCCGACCCCGGAAAAGGCGATTGCCCGCATGGACCGCGCGCTGCGCGAATTCCGGGTCCGCGGTGTTTCCACCAACATCGCCTTTGTCGAGAACCTGCTGAAGCACCCGACCTTCCTGTCGAACGAATACACCACCAAGTTCATCGACGAGACCCCGGACCTGTTCCAGTTCAAGAAGCGCCGCGACCGCGGCACCAAGGTGCTGACCTATATCGCGGACATCACCGTCAACGGCCACCCGGAGACCGAAGGCCGCGCGGCCCCCGCCGCCGACCTGAAAGAGCCGCGCGCGCCGAAGGCGGACGTGGGCAACCTGCCCTATGGCACCCGCAACCTGCTGGAGCAGAAGGGCGCCCAGGCGGTGGCCGACTGGATGAAGGCGCAGCGGCAGCTCTTGCTGACCGACACCACCATGCGCGACGGCCACCAGTCGCTGCTGGCAACCCGGATGCGTTCGATCGACATGATCAAGGTGGCGCCGGCATACGCCCAGAACCTCAGCCAGCTGTTCTCGGTCGAGTGCTGGGGCGGTGCGACCTTTGACGTGGCCTACCGCTTTTTGCAGGAATGCCCCTGGCAGCGCCTGCGCGACCTGCGCGAGCGGATGCCGAACCTGATGACCCAGATGCTGCTGCGCGCTTCCAACGGCGTTGGCTACACCAACTATCCGGACAACGTGGTGCAGGAATTCGTGCGCCAGGCGGCGAAAACCGGCGTTGACGTGTTCCGCGTTTTCGACTCCCTGAACTGGGTCGAGAACATGCGCGTCGCCATGGACGCGGTGGTCGAGAGCGGCAAGGTCTGCGAAGGCACCATCTGCTACACCGGCGACATCCTGGACCCGAACCGCGCCAAGTACGACCTGAAGTACTACGTCGGCATGGCCAAGGAGATGGAGGCCGCCGGCGCCCACATCCTTGGCCTGAAGGACATGGCAGGCCTGTTGAAGCCCGCCGCCGCCCGCCAGCTGGTCAAGGCGCTGAAGGAAGAGGTCGGCCTGCCGGTCCATTTCCACACCCATGACACCTCCGGCGTGGCCGGGGCCACCATCCTGGCGGCGGCGGATGCCGGCGTGGATGCGGTGGACGCGGCAATGGACGCGTTCTCCGGCGGCACCTCGCAGCCCTGCCTGGGCTCCATCGTGGAGGCGCTGCGCAATACCGACCGCGACACCGGCATCGACATCGCCAAGGTGCGCGAGATCTCCRGYTACTGGGAGCAGGTACGGGCGCAGTATGCGGCCTTCGAAAGCGGCCTGCAGGCCCCGGCCTCGGAGGTCTACCTGCACGAGATGCCGGGCGGCCAGTTCACCAACCTGAAGGCGCAGGCGCGCTCCTTGGGTCTGGAAGAGAAATGGGCCGATGTGGCGCAGACCTATGCTGACGTGAACCAGATGTTCGGCGACATCGTCAAGGTGACCCCGTCCTCCAAGGTGGTTGGCGACATGGCGCTGATGATGGTCTCCCAAGGCCTGACCCGTGCGCAGGTCGAGGATCCCAAGACCGACGTCGCCTTCCCCGACTCGGTGGTCGACATGATGCGCGGCAACCTGGGCCAGCCCCCGGGCGGCTTCCCGGAARGCATCGTGTCCAAGGTGCTGAAGGGCGAAGCGCCGAACACCGAACGCCCCGGCGCGCACCTGGAGCCGGTCGACCTGGAAGCGGTCCGCGCGGATCTGTCCAAGCAGCTGGAAGGCTTCACCGTCGATGACGAGGACCTGAACGGCTACTTGATGTACCCCAAGGTGTTCCTGGACTACATGGGCCGCCACCGCCAGTACGGCCCGGTGCGCACCCTGCCGACCAAAACCTTCTTTTATGGCATGGAGCNGATGTACCCCAAGGTGTTCCTGGACTACATGGGCCGCCACCGCCAGTACGGCCCGGTGCGCACCCTGCCGACCAAAACCTTCTTTTATGGCATGGAGCCGGGCGAGGAGATCACCGCCGAGATCGATCCGGGCAAGACCCTGGAAATCCGCCTGCAGGCGATTTCCGAGACCGACGAGAAGGGCGAGGTGAAGGTGTTCTTCGAACTGAACGGCCAGCCCCGCGTGATCCGGGTGCCGAACCGCCTGGTCAAGGCCTCAACCCAGGCCAACCCCAAGGCGGAAGCCGGCAACCCGAACCACGTTGGTGCGCCGATGCCGGGTGTTGTGGCGTCTGTCGCGGTGCAGGTGGGCCAGCAGGTGCACGAGGGCGACATGCTGCTGACCATCGAAGCAATGAAGATGGAAACCGGCATCCACGCCGAACGCGACGCGGTGGTGAAAGCCGTGCATGTTCAGGCCGGCGGCCAGATCGACGCCAAGGACCTGCTGGTCGAGCTGGAATAAGCCGCACGGTCCATTCGAGTAAAACCAGGGCGCCCTGCCGGCCGGCAGGGCGCCTTTTTCATTGGCTCTTGCGGACCGGCTGACGCGGTCTTCAGCTCGCGTCCCGGTCCGGGACAGGCCTTGCCCGATCAGGCGTTGAATTCCACCGGAGCCGGCAGTTCAACCGTGTCTACCCGCACCGGGGCGATGCCTTCGATCTGCTGTTTCCAGCCGTCACCCTGCGCTGTGCCCGGCTGTTGCGCGCCCGGCAGGACGCAGGCCAAGGCGATCGCCGCCGCGAGGCCGCCGATCCGCACATAATCTTTCCACAGCATGGCTCCAAACTCCCTCTGAAATCCGGCGGTGTGCCAGTGACACGCAGCCCTGAGTCTGTTCCGTCGGAGCGCAGGCACTTTTTTTCGGCTGCAGGCTGATTTTTTGCTTGCAGCCCAGCGCCGGAATACCTATTTCACCGCTCACCGGATGGCAGCGCGGGCGTAGCTCAGGGGTAGAGCATTACCTTGCCAAGGTAAGGGTCGTGAGTTCGAATCTCATCGCCCGCTCCATCGGGAAACGGACAGGCCGCCCTTAGGGCGGCCTTTCGCTTTTAGGCATTTCCGCATAGTCTGGCCGGGTGCAGAAAACCTTGTGCGGAATCGCTTTACCGCCTAGGAACAGAGCAAGAACAGAAACGGGCGGACAGAGCAGAATGCTGACATCGGTAGAACTATGCGCAGGTGCGGGCGGCCAGGCCCTCGGTCTCGAGGCGGCGGGCTTTGACCACACGGCGCTGGTTGAGATCGACAAGCACTGCTGCGCCACCCTGCGCCACAACCGCCCCACCTGGAACGTGCTGGAAGAAGACGTGCGCAAGTTCAAGGAGGTTGCGGGCGATTACAAGGGCATCGACCTGCTGGCCGGCGGCCTGCCCTGCCCTCCGTTCTCTGTCGCGGGCAAGCAGCTGGGCGAGAAGGACGAGCGCAACCTGTTCGACGATGCGATCGAGATCGTCGATGCCACCCGCCCCCGCGCGGTGATGATCGAGAACGTGCGCGGCTTTCTGGATGCGGTGTTCCATGACTACCGCGAGAAGCTCAAGAAGCAGCTCTCGAAGCTGGGGTATGAGACCGACTGGCGGTTGCTGAATGCGTCGGATTTCGGGGTACCGCAGCTGCGGCCGCGGGTTGCAATCGTTGCCCTGCGCAAGGAATTCGCAGGCCAGTTCAACTGGCCTGAGCCGCTGCCGCACAACCCGCCGACCGTGGGTGCGACCCTAGTGGACCTGATGAAGGAGCGCGGCTGGCGCGGCGCCGATGACTGGGCGGCCAAGGCAGACGAGATTGCGCCGACCATCGTTGGCGGCTCCAAGAAACACGGCGGCCCGGACCTGGGCCCGACCCGCGCGCGGCGCGCCTGGGCGGCCTTGGGGGTTGAGGGGCGCACCATCGCCAATGAGGCGCCGGATCCCTTCCACAACGACATGCCGCGCCTCACTGTGCGGATGGTCGCGCGCATTCAGGGTTTCCCGGACGCCTGGCATTTCACCGGCGCCAAGACCAATGCCTACCGTCAGGTCGGCAATGCCTTCCCGCCGCCGGTAGCCGAGGCCGTGGCGCGTGAGTTGAAGGCGGCGATTGCGAAGCCGAAACTGCATGCTGTGCGGGCTTAAAGCCTACTCCCTTTCAAAACGCCCTCCCTTGACACACGGAGGGCAGCGCGCAACCGCGGGTGGAAGCGTAGCGCCCGCCCGTGGGGACGGTTGGGCGCTGCCCGGCCTGTCGGCCGGGCGGGATTTCTCGAAATTTCTCTCACTATGAAACAAAAACTCCCCGACAGTCTTGTCCTGCCTGGCCATCCGGATTTCGGCGTCCTCTTTCCGCTGGCGGAGGAGATCACCACCCGTGCCGGCGGCGCGCTGGCGCTGGAATACGATGTGCCGCAGATGCTTCGCCAATGCATCGACGATGTGATCATGACGCCCAAGACCGGGCGGCGCGCCTATGAAGAGCTGGAGAAGACCGAGAAGACCTATATCGGCACAAGGGTCGAGATCGAGCTGCGGGCGCTGCTGAAACTGCGCAAGGGGCGACTGGATACCGAGATCCTGGGCCAGGATGTCGACATCAAGCACACCATGGGCGGCAACTGGATGATTCCAACCGAGGCGATTGACTGCGCCTGCCTGCTGGTCGCCGCCGATGAGGTCCGGGCGCGCTGCTACCTCGGCCTGATCATCGCCCGGTCCGAGTACCTGACGCACGGCCAGAACAAGGATGCCAAGCGCAGTATCTCCGCCGAGGGGTTCGGCCATATCCTATGGCTCTTGAAGGATCAGCCCTATCCCGCCAACTTCTGGCGCACCGCCGATGAAGCGGCGGTGGAGCGGATTTTCGCAGGCGAGACCGGCAATGAGCGGATGGCGCAATTGTTCCGGCTGATCCAGGGACGGCCTATTCCGCGCGACGTGGTCGAAGCCGTGGCGCAGCAGAAGGATTTCATGCGCCGCATCCGCGCCGATGGCGGCCATGGGACCCGTGACATGCTGGCCCGCGAGCGGATAGTGCTGCTGGAAGGCCAGAAGGACGCCCAGCTGATCAAGGCGCTGGGGCTGCCGCCCTGCCCGGCCAGCGCCTTCATTTCCTGCCGGATTGAAACCAGCTACCATGCCCGCATGGTGGAACAATCCAGGCACAAGGTGGAATGGCCGACAAGCTGACACCAGAACGGCGCAGCGCCAATATGGCGAAGATCCGCGCCAAGCACACCAAGCCGGAAATGCTGGTGCGGCGGATGGTGCATGGCATGGGCTTCCGCTACCGGCTGCACCGCAAGGACCTGCCCGGCAAACCCGACCTCGTCTTTGGGCCGCGGCGCAAGGTGATCTTCGTGCATGGCTGTTTCTGGCATCTGCATGACTGCCGCGCCGGGCGCATCCCGTCCTCGCGCCGCAATTACTGGGAGCCGAAACTGCTGCGCAATGTTGAGCGCGACGCCGAACACCTGGCCGCGCTGCGGGGCGCGGGCTGGCAGGTTCTGACCATCTGGGAATGTGAGACCAAGGATCTTGCCGCGTTGGAAAACCGCCTCGCGGAGTTCCTCAAGGCGGCAGAATAATGCTTATCCACAGTTACTTGCGAGGTTCTGAAATTTTCCTCTTGCGGCCCGTTTGGGAAAACCCTAAACACCGCCTCACCGAATGGCAGCGCGGGCGTAGCTCAGGGGTAGAGCATTACCTTGCCAAGGTAAGGGTCGTGAGTTCGAATCTCATCGCCCGCTCCATTCGAAAGCCGAAAAGGCCGTCCTCCGGGGCGGCCTTTCGCTTTTCCAGACCGCTGCGCCGGCCGGACTTTCTTCACCTTCCTGTCATTTTCCGCTTGCAGCCTCCTGCCGGATTTCCTATTCACCGCGTCACCGGATGGCAGCGCGGGCGTAGCTCAGGGGTAGAGCATTACCTTGCCAAGGTAAGGGTCGTGAGTTCGAATCTCATCGCCCGCTCCATCGGGAAACGAAAAGGCCGCCCTCCGGGGCGGCCTTTCGCTTTTTAAAACGCCCTCGTAAAATTTGATCAAATTCCTTTGACGCGGGCTGAAAAACAGGCCAATGCTACTGCCAAACAATGCTCACGGGCAGATCATCGCAGGAGTTTGGCCATGGCCCCAGTCATCTATCCCACCACCAATTTCACCGCGACAGAGCAGCTGTGCCTGGACCGCGGCGAAGGCATCTATGTTTATGACACGGACGGCAACAAATACATCGAAGGGCTGGCAGGCCTGTGGTGCACCTCGCTGGGCTACAGCAACACCGAGGTGATGGATGCAATCACCGAGCAGCTGCACAAGCTGCCGTTCACCCACACCTTTGGCGGCAAGACCCACAAGCCGATCATGGAACTGGCCGAGAAGCTGAAAGCGATGGTGCCGGTGGAGGATGCCTATATCTTCTTTGGCAACTCCGGCTCGGATGCCAACGACACCCACTACAAGATGCTGCGCTATTACTTCAACGCCATCGGCAAGCCGGAGAAGCGCAAGATCATCACCCGCGAGCGCGGCTATCACGGGGTGACGGTTGCGGCGGGCTCGCTGACCTCGCTGCCCGCGAATCTGGCGCATTTCGATGCACCGCTGGAGGCGCTGCACATCCTGCGCTCGGACGCGCCGCATTACTATACGGGCCGCCAGGGCAACGAGACCGAAGAACAGTTCGTCGACCGCATCATCAACAACCTGGAACAGCAGATTCTGGCGGAAGACCCCGACACCATCGCCGCGATGATCGTCGAGCCGATCACCGGCGCGTCGGGCGTGATCGTGCCGCCGGAGGGGTATTACGAGAAACTGCAGGCGCTGTTGCGCAAGCACGGCATCCTGATCTGGGCGGATGAGGTGATCTGCGGCTTCGGGCGCACCGGCGCGGATTTCGGCTGCACCACCATGGGCATCAAGCCGGACCTGATGACCTTCGCCAAGCAGCTGTCCTCGGCCTATTTCCCTATCTCGGCCTCGGTCATTCCCGGCTGGATGTACGAGGCGATGATCGACCAGACCAACGAGGTCGGCGTATTTGGCCACGGCTACACCTATTCCGGCCACCCGGCGGCCTGCGCCGCGGCGCTGAAGACGCTGGAAATCTACGAGCGCGACAACCTGTTCGAGCACGCCGCTGAGGTGGGCGCCTACATGCAGGCGCAGCTGCGCGAGATCTTCACCGACCACCCGCTGGTGGGCGAAGTGCGCGGCAAGGGACTGATCGCGGCGCTGGAGCTGGTGTCGAACAAGACCACCGGCGCGAGCTTCGAGAAGGGCGCGGCGGGCGCGGCCGCACAGAAGGCCTGCGAGGCCAACGGGCTGATCCTGCGCGCGGTGGCGGGCAATGCGCTGGCCCTGTGCCCGCCGATCATCATCACCAAGGATGAGGTCGACGAGATGCTGAAGCGGATGAAGGCCGGCGTCGACACAGCCTATCAGGAGCTGAAAGACCGCGGACTGATCGCCGCCTGATCCGGCCTCAGCCCCGTGAAACGAAAAACGCCCCGCAGTGCGGGGCGTTTTGCTGTCGGCTGCGACGCCGGAGCGTGGCCTAGAAGACCTTGTAGGTCATGGTGGTCAGCGAGCGTTCGATCCCTTCGATCTGAAGCAGCTTGTCGTTGATGTATTTTCCGACGTCCTCGCCGCTGGGGATGTAGAGCTTCATCAGCAGGTCGAAATTGCCGCTGGTGGAATAGAGTTCGGAGTGGATTTCGCGCAGGGCGATCTCCTCGGCCACCTTGTAGGTGGTGCCGGGTTTGCAGCGGATCTGGACAAAGACGCAGGTGGACATGGTCGGCTCTCATGGCTGATCAGGAAATTACGCCCAAGCTCGCACGGGGCGCCGGCGGGCGCAAGGGACCGGAATTGCGCAACAGGTTGCACCCCATGCATAATGCCGCACTTGAGCCATGCCCCCTGCCCGCCCTATAAGCGCCCGTGCAGCATGACGAAGGACAGCCGCTGATGCGTACCGCCAAAGTGACCCGCAAAACCGCGGAAACCGAGATTTCCGTGGAGATCAACCTGGATGGCTCCGGGGCTTACGACAACCAGACCGGGGTTGGCTTCTTCGACCACATGCTGGACCAGCTGGCGCGCCATTCGCTGATCGACATGACGATCCGCGCCAAGGGCGACTATCACATCGACGACCACCACACGGTTGAGGACACCGGCATCGCGCTGGGTCAGGCGCTGGTGCAGGCGCTGGGGGACAAGAAGGGCATCCGCCGTTACGGCGAGTGCCACCTGCCGATGGATGACGCCCAGGTGCGCTGCGCGCTGGATCTGTCGGCGCGCCCCTTCCTGATCTGGAACCTGGAGCTGCCGACCCAGAAGATCGGCGCCTTTGACACCGAGCTGGTGCGCGAGTTCTTCCAGGCGCTCAGCACCCATGGCGGCATCACCCTGCATATCGACCAGCTGCACGGGTTCAACAGCCACCACATCGCCGAGGCGGCCTTCAAGGCGCTCGCCCGCGCGCTGCGGCTGGCGGTGGAGACCGACCCGCGCAAGGCGGATGCGATTCCCTCCACCAAGGGCGCACTCTGACATGCTGACCGCGATCATTGACTACGAATCCGGCAACCTGCACTCCGCCGAGAAAGCCTTTCAGCGCATGGCGCGGGAAATGGACGCGGGCGAGGTTGTAGTGACTTCGGATGCCGAGGTTGTGGCGCGTGCCGACCGGCTGGTCCTGCCTGGCGACGGCGCCTTCCCCGCCTGCGCGGCAGAGCTGCGCGGCCATAAAGGCATCTATGACGCCATGGTCGAGGCGGTGGAGCAGAAGGGCCGGCCGTTCCTGGGCATCTGCGTCGGCATGCAGCTGATGGCGGCCACCGGGCATGAGTATGAAGAAACCCCCGGCCTCGGCTGGGTCGGCGGCGACGTGGTGAAGATCGCGCCGGCGGATCCGGAGCTGAAGGTGCCGCACATGGGCTGGAACGATCTGGTGATCGACCACGCGCACCCGGTGTTTGACGGCATCCAGAGCGGCGATCACGTGTATTTTGTGCACTCCTACCATTTCCGTGTGGCCAATCCGGCGGAACGTCTGGCGCATGTGGATTATGCCGGCGACGTGACCGCCGTCATTGGCCGCGACACGATGGTGGGCATGCAGTTCCACCCGGAGAAAAGCCAGGCCACCGGGCTGCGGATGATCGGCAACTTCCTGACCTGGAAACCGTAAGGGGACGGCGCTGATGCGCCGTTGCCTCCGGCGGGAGTATTTGAGCAAAGATGAAGTTAGGGGCGCTATGCAGCAGCCGCCCTCAGCGAAACCGGCGCGACGCCATAGGCCTTGCGGAAGGCGCGGGTAAAGCCCTCGGGGCTGGTATAGGCATAGCGGCGCGCCACCGCCTCCACCCTATCGCCGCGCGCAAGGTCCTGGTGCGCCAGGATCAGCCGCCAGCGGCGCAGGTAGCCGATCGGGGTTTCGCCCACCTCTGCCGCGAAGAGTTCCGCAAAGCGCGAAAGCGACAATCCCGCCTCCTGCGCCAGATCGGCATTGGTCCAAAGCCTGCCGGGGTGATCATGCATCGCCACGATGGCGCGGCTGAGGCGCGGATCGGCGAGGCCCGCCAAGAGCCCTGGCTCTGTCGCGCCTTTCTGGATCTGGTTGCGCAACAGGCGCACCATCAGAACCTCGCCCAACCGGTTGATCACCGATTGCGCGCCGCAGTGCTGGCCCTCGGCTTCCTCCTGCATCAGCCGCACCAGCCCCTGCGCTTCGGCGTTGCTGGTGATGTCGTACTCCACCAGTTGCGGCAAAGCGGCCAGAAACGGGTTGCTCTGCCCCGACCACTCCACCCGCGCCGACCACATCACGGTGGCCGGATCCAGCTCCTGCATCGCCCCCCGGGTGCAATAGAGGATGCGCACCGGCGCGCCGGTGCTGTCCGCCAATGCGATCAGATTGGCCTCCCCCGGCCCGGCAGCCTGCACGGCCAGCTGAAAGCGGTCCATCAATGTGGTGAGGCGGTCCATATTTCCGGTGTTCTCGTCAGGTTTTTCGGATTTATACGACATTAAACTGCGCAATACAGTTAGGCAAGCACCACCACTCACACCACTCACAGCACTCACATCACTCAAAACGGAGCGTTCTAATGCTGATCCCCCGCCAGAAGACCCCGGACCTGACCCTGCCGACGCTGGACCACGGCCAGTTTGACCTGTCCGCGGAAAATGCCGAGCGCGGCACCGTGATCTGCTTCTACCGCGGTCTGCACTGCCCGATCTGCGCCACCTATCTGAAGGAATTCGAGAAGAAGGTCGCCGCCTTTGCCGAGCGCGGCGTCAACTGCATCGCCATCAGCTCCGACGGCGAGGAGCGCACCCGCGCGATGGCGGACAAGATCGAGGCCAAGGAGCTGCGTTTCGGCTATGATCTGCCGCTATCTGTGGCCAAGGAATGGGGGCTTTACATCTCCACCTCGCGCGGCAAGACCTCGATCGGGATCGAGGAGCCGGCGCTGTTTTCCGAGCCCGGCCTGTTCCTGGTGACGCCGGAGCAGACGCTGTATTACGGTTCGGTGCAGACCATGCCGTTTGTGCGCCCGCATTTCGCGGAACTGGTGGCAGCGCTGGATTTCGCCATCCCCAACAACTACCCGGCGCGCGGTGAATACACCGGTGATGTGTAACCGTCACGCTGACGCGGGGGCCGGTACAATTCACCGGTTTGAGCAATAGACAAGAGGTCCGCTTCGATGCATACGGGGCGGACCTTTTGTCACTGCGGCAGCCCCTTGCACATCCGTTTCGAGAAATACGACCACGCTGACGGCAAGCACCGTTATTGCCTGCTGAGCCTGACGCCGACGCTGTTCGGCGACTGGTGTGTTGAGCGTGTCTCGGGCCCGCTGAATGCACCGGGCGGCGCGCAGAAGCGGACCTATTTTGCCGCCCATGCCGAGGCGCTGGCGATCTTTGAAGGATTCCGGGACCGGCAGCTGAAGCGCGGCTATGCGCCGATCCCGGTGCAGCTGGGGCTGCTGTAGGAGCAGCCCCCAAAGGTGTTTACTGGATGCGGGACCAGGTTTGTTTCGAGCAGATCAGCCCGCCTGCCACGCAGCCGCGCAAGGCCAGGCTGTTGCCCGCTACTTCCATCTTGCCGATGTAGATCTTGTCATTCGACGGCCGCCAGACCTTGCCCTCGTATGAGCCGTCACCGTTCGGCACCATGTCGATCACCAGCGTCTTGCCGAGGTTCGGGGACTGGTATTCGCCGCCGCTGTTGAAGGTGCGGGCGATCTTGCCGCAAACCGCAGCGCCGCATTTGGCCATCTGGATATGGGCGTAGGAGCCATCGTCGGGCTGGGTCTTCCAGACACCCAGCACAGGGTCCGCCGCTGCGGCCCCTGCCAAACCCAGAGCCAGCGCCACGCCCGCAAAAAGATGTTTCATTCCATTTCCTCCCTGTTTTCAGGCAGCCTGTCCCTGATGCGTGCTTCGAGGCAAGGTTGACTTCGGGTCGCGTTGCAATCTGCCCTCGCGTTGTGCAAAACACCGCCAGCTTGATTTCACGAAGGACCGCCCGGATGATCCTCTACCCCGCAATTGACCTCAAAGACGGCCAGGCCGTGCGCCTGCTGCATGGCGAGATGGACAAGACCACCGTGTTCAACGACAACCCCGCCGCGCAGGCGCTGGAGTTTGTCGAGGCGGGCTGCGAGTGGCTGCATCTGGTGGACCTCAATGGCGCCTTCGCCGGCGAGCCGGTGAACGCCGCGCCGGTCGAGGAAATCCTGAAGCAGACCAAGGTGCCCGCGCAGCTGGGCGGCGGCATCCGCGACATGGCCACCATCGAGCGCTGGATTGAGAAGGGCCTGGCGCGGGTGATCCTGGGCACCGTTGCAGTGGAGAACCCGGACCTTGTGCGCGAGGCGGCGCGGGAATTCCCCGGCAAGGTCGCGGTCGGCATCGACGCCCGCAACGGCAAGGTAGCCACCAAGGGCTGGGCCGAGGAAACCGACGTGATGGTCACCGACCTCGCCAAATCCTTTGAAGACGCAGGCGTTGCCGCGATCATCTATACCGACATTCTGCGCGACGGCGCGATGAAGGGCCCGAACGTCGAGGCAACCGCCGATCTGGCCAACGCAGTCAGCATCCCGGTGATTGCCTCTGGCGGCGTCTCCTCGCTGGACGATCTGCAGGCGCTGAAATCCTGCGGCGCGCCGCTGAACGGTGCGATTTCGGGCCGGGCGCTCTATGATGGCGCCATTGACCTGAAAGAGGCGCTGGCGGTTCTGAAAGCCTGACGCCATCCCCGCCAGCCCCGGCGAAGGGATCCCTCATGTGCCTTGTCCGCCGAATCCTTGCAACCCTCACCATAGGACCTATCGTTCTGTGGCTGATGTGCATTGCCCTGGTGATGCTGCTGGGGTTCGGCTTTGATTGCGAAATCCACGAAGGCTTTGCCAACCCCTGCATAGTGCTGGGCCAGGACCTGGGCGAGACCGCTTATACCCTAGGCGTCTTTGCCGCCTGGGGTCCGCTGATCTTTGGCCCGGTCACGATGGGCGCAGGTCTGCTGTGGGCCATTGCGATCGTAATTGACCGCTACCGGTCCCGCCCGCGCAGCTAAGGCACGGGGGCCCGCATATAATTTCCGGGGTTATTCCGCAGCAGCGGCCGTCAGCTTGCCCAAGGCGCCCTGCATCTTGGCAATGAACGTTGCATCTGCCGGAACGTCGAGGCCCGAGAGCATCTCTGCCGGGTCCTCGTAGGTCAGCCAGACCTGACCCTCCGCATCCTCATAGGCCAGCACCTTTAGCGGCAGATATAGCCCTGCCCGCATGTCGGCCTGCATCTCCGGGGTGCCCAGCTTGGGATTGCCGAAGATCAGAAGCTGGGACGGGCTCAGCTCCAGCGCAGCGTTCTGCGCGCCTGCGGCATGGTCCACCCGGGCAAAGACGGTGGCACCCGCGCCCTCCACCGCGGCCTGAAGCGCGTCCATGGTTTCCGCCACGGGTTTCTGGCTTGGCACGGTCACCAGTTCGGCTGCGGCGGGGAGGGCTGAGGCGAGCGCGATGGCGCCTGCAAGGGGAAGAGATTTTTTCATAACGGATACTCCGGAAATCAGGGACATCTGCACATGATCGGGGCTGTCATCCCGCAGGGGCAATTCACTTCTGCGAGACCACCCGGTTCCGGCGGTTCCGTGCGGACCGCGCAAGAAGGCCGGACCAAAACGCGCAGCATCTGCCATATCTGTTGCGCTTGCCGCAGGCTTTGCGTACCCACGGGGCAAGCAGCTTGAAAGGCACGATCCATGCTGAAAACCCGTATCATTCCCTGTCTCGACGTCGCTGACGGGCGCGTGGTCAAGGGTGTCAACTTTGTCGGCCTGCGCGATGCGGGCGATCCGGTGGAATGCGCCAAGGCCTATGATGCGGCCGGCGCCGACGAGATCTGCTTTCTCGACATTCACGCGACCCATGAAAACCGGGGCACCATGTTCGACATGGTGCAGCGCACCGCCGAGCAGTGCTTTGTGCCGCTGACCGTGGGCGGCGGGGTACGCACCAAGGAGGACGTGCGGGCATTGCTGCTGGCGGGTGCTGACAAGGTCTCCTTCAACTCAGCCGCGGTAGCAAATCCGGACGTGATCGCCGAGGCCGCGGATCAGTTCGGCAGCCAGTGCATCGTCTGTGCCATCGACGCCAAGACCGTGGAGCCGGGCCGCTGGGAGATTTTCACCCACGGCGGCCGCAAGCCGACCGGTATCGACGCGGTGGAGTTTGCCAAGCTGGTGACGGCCAAGGGGGCGGGGGAAATCCTGCTCACCTCGATGGACCGCGACGGCACCAAATCGGGCTTCAACCTGCCTCTGACCAAGGCCATTTCGGACGAGGTGGACGTGCCGGTGATCGCCTCCGGCGGCGTCGGCAATCTGGATCACCTGGTGGAAGGCGTCACCAAAGGCGGCGCCAGCGCGGTGCTGGCGGCCTCGATCTTCCACTTCGGCGAGTACACCATCCTGGAAGCCAAGGAACACATGGCCGCTGCCGGCATTCCGATGCGGCTGAACTGAAGGGGTATGTGATGAGCCTGCTGCACGATCTCGAAGCCACCATCCTGTCCCGCAAAGGCGCCGATCCGGACAGCAGCTGGACCGCCAAACTGCTGGCCAAGGGGCCGGAGAAATGCGCCGAGAAGTTCGGCGAGGAAGCCATTGAGGCGATCATCGAAGCGGTGAAGGGAGACAAGGCGGGGCTCGCCTCTGAGGGCGCCGACGTGCTTTACCATTTCCTGGTGATGCTGGCCGCCCGGGACGTGGCGCTGGACGACGTGCTGCAGGTGCTGGCCAAGCGCCAGGGCCTCAGCGGCATTGCCGAGAAAGCCAGCCGCCCCAAGGGCTGATCCCAGCGCTCGGCCGGCCTGCTTGCGGCGGGTCAAGGGAGGCGCAGCCTCCGCGCGGCACGCGCGGCTTGCCCTTGACGCGCCAATAAACAACACAACCGGCAAGGCCATTGAGGGCATTGAGGGCATTGAGGGCATTGAGGGCATTGAGGGCATTGAGGGCATTGAGGGCATTGAGGGCATTGAGGGCATTGAGGGCATTGAGGGCATTTCTGCCCCTAAATGGCTTCTCAGCAAGTCCTTTGCGCCGCGCAGCGGCGCCCGGCCCAACCGCGAAGGCCGCCCTGCAGGGCGGCGGGAACGGGCGGGAGCGCCCCGCCCAGCCACAGGCATCAGAGTTTCGAGGAAATAATCCCGGTGGCAAAACCGCCCATGCGCAGCTCGCCGAACAGCCGCTGGTATTCGATCTTGGGGCAGCGGTTCTGGATCACCGTCACGCCGCGCGCCTCTGCCTTGGCGGCGGCTTCGGCGTGTTCCACCCCGATCTGCATCCAGATGGTTTTAAGCTTTGGAAACACCTCCAGCGCCTCTTCCACGATCGGCGGCACTGCCTCGGACCGGCGGAAGATGTCGACCATGTCCACAGGCAGATCAATCTCTGACAGGCTGGCCCGCACCGTCTCGCCGAACAGCATCTTGCCCACATGGCCCGGGTTCACCGGAATCACCCGGTAGCCCTTGAGGCCCAGATAGCGCGCCACATAGTAGCTTGGCCGCACCGGGTTCATCGAGACGCCGACCACAGCCACCACCTTGGTGCGCTGCAGGACCTTTTTCAGATGCTCATCGCTGTAATCTGTCATGCCGCGCACCCTAGCCTTGCCGCGCACCGCCGCAAAGCCGGATTCGCCGCGCGCCAATAAAAATGCGCCCGGACGAACCGGGCGCGAGGTATGGAACGAGGGACAGTGAAAAAGATCTGCGGTGGTTCCACTCCGCAGTCTGTATTGAATATGGGCCACAGTTTGAAAAATAAAAGTGCCCCTCACGCATTTGTGAGGTGACAAGCTATTTCTGCAACACAGCAGGCCAATGGCTACGGCCGACAGTGATCAAATTTGCGGTGTCAGCCTGCCACAGCACATACACCCGCCTGTTATTCAACAGATAAAGCTCACCATCAACTATAGCCCACAGTTGCGGGTTGCCTTCGTGCAGAAGCCCCATCGACATGGCATAGGCGCAGTAGCCGCCGAAGGCAGGGGCATAGGCGCGCGGATTGGCTTCGAATCGCGCCTGATTGCTGGCGGAGGCAAAGCGCCAGACAACGCCCTTCCACATTACCGCATGGCTGCGGCGCCCATGCTCTGCGGCGCCATGCTCGAAAAACGCAACCGCGTCATATCCGCCGATGGCCACCCCCGACCGGGAGGAAAACACCGCCTGTTCAGCCCGTGCCCTCTCCGGCAAAGACAGGAACAGCACCGCGGCCGCCATCAGGATCAGGCGCAGGATCACATTGTTCTCCATTCGATGCTTGCAACTGGCCTGCCAGTCTGCCGCACAGCCCCGGCTTTGCAAAGGCAGCATACGCAGATGTGAACAGGACGTGACACCAGGGGCGTCAGCGGGCGATGGAGGCGTACAGCGCGATGGCTGCTGCGTTGGAAACATTGAGCGAGCCGAAGCCGCCCGCGGCATCGATTTTGACCAGCCCGTCAACGGTCTCCTTGGTCTTCTGACGCAGCCCAGGCCCCTCGGCGCCCAGCACCAGAGCCACCGGCAGGTGCTGCTTGCCCTCCAGCGCGGATTCGATGGTCTCATCCGCCTCGCCATCCAGCCCCAGCACGATGAACCCCATGCCCTGCAGTTCGGTGATGGCATCGGCAAGGTTGCGCATCCGAAGATAGGGCTGACGCTCCAGCGCGCCGCTGGCGGTCTTGGCCAGCGCGCCGGTCTCCGGGGCGGAGTGGTGCCGGGTGCCGATCACCGCACTGGCGCCCAGCACCTCGGCGGAGCGCAGGATGGCGCCGACATTGTGCGGATCGGTCACCCGGTCCAGCAGCAGCACCCGCGGGGCTTCCCGGCCAATGCAGTTCTCGGCCAGCCCGCCCCAGTTCAACGGCTTCACCTCCAGCGCCGCGCCCTGGTGCACAGACTGCGGGTCGATCGGCGGATTGAACTTGCGCGGGTCGATGACCTCTGCCTCGATGCCGGACTCTTCAATTGCGTCCGCCAGTTTCGCCTGCGCGTTCATGGTCACCATCAGGCGCAGTTTTTCGCGCTTGGGATTGAGCAGTGCATCGCGCACCGCATGCAGCCCGAACAGCCATACGGTTTCCGCTGCGGCGGCCTTCTTGGCCTGCTCTTTTTCGACGACCCATTTGGGCTTCTTGGACATTTTGCACTCCGGCAGAAAGAATTTGCGAGGCGCGCGAAAAACTTGCGTTTTTCCGGTTGACGCCCCTTTGGCCTGCTTGTAATCACGCCTCCACATCAGGTGCAACACGCAACTGACAGTGGGCGACAGGCCGCAAGGTGTGGCAGGGGACTGTAACTCCCTCGCGGAGACGCACGCCTGGTTCGATTCCAGGGTCGCCCACCATCTTCTCTCTTTTCCAGATATGACGATGGTGGTTCAGCAGGAGGCTGGACGGGCCGCGCGTTGTGTGAACACCCAAAAAGCCCGCATCGATATGCGGGCTTACTGTTTGATTTAAAATGGCAATCCGCTCCTTACACAGTTTCGGCCACGGCCTGTTCCGCCCAGGCCACCAGCGAATCCAGATCCGGGCCTGCAGCGACCGCCATGCCGTCGGCAAAGGCTTGGAACGGCTCCACGTTCATCTTGTTGACTCCGGATATCACCGGGATGCCCAGCGCCAGAGCCTCGCCGATGATGGGGCGCATGCCGCGCCCGTCGGCCTCGTGCTTGCCGAATTTGTTGACGATCAGCAGCTGCGGCGCAGGGTCCGTATGCAGCGTCGCAGTGACCTGTCCGACCGCCTGCTCCAGCGCCTCGGGGTTCAGGCGGCAGCCACGGGCGCCCGCGCCCAGGGATTGCGAAATGCGGATGGTCTCGCCGTCCGGCAGCACCCGCACATCCATGTCGCAAAGTTCCTTGTCGTAGCATTCCACGTTGGTCTGCACGATGCCGGCCAGGCGGAGGCCCTTGGCCTGCAGCCGTTCGGCCAGTTCGCTCAGCAGGCGGTCGGTGGCGCCGCGCTCTTCGGTCATCACATAGGCCAGGTGCATTTGTCGGTCTCTCCAGTCTCGTGTCGTTTCATAGGTGGTCATGCGGCCGCCGGGGTCAAGCCCTACCAGGGCAGCGGGCTGTAGCCGATGATGGGGGCGTGCAGAAGCAGAAGAGCCAGGAACACTGCCGCGGCCAGCGCGGCCTCGCTGCCCGAGGGCCGCAGCCGGGCGAGGTTCAGCCGCGCGGTGTTGCGGCTGAGGCGGCGCCATTCGCCCTGCCCCATCTGGCGCTGCTTGCGCTTGTCGATCAGCGCCATGCCCATCCAGGCAAAGCCCGCGAAAAGGCCGAACAGGATCACATGCGCCAGGTCGCCGTTTGCCAGCAAGTGCGCCCCGGCCCAGAGCGCCATTGCCGCCAGCAGCGGGTGGCGGCTGACAGCCAGGATGCCGGGGTCCGCCGGGTCAAAAGCGCGCAGCCCCAGGCCGCCAAAGCTGAACGGATTCTGCCGCATCATGCCGGCCACCGCCAGCAGGCAGGCCAGCGGCATCACCAGCAGCGGCACCCAGCGGAAGCCCTCCCAATAGGGCAGCACGCCGACATAAGGCGCGCGGGCGGCGGCCACGACCAGCCAGGCCAGGATAGCCAGCGACAGCAGGCTGTAAGCGATGATATAGCCGCGCAGGCCCAGGCGGCTGACCAGCCAGGGCCGCACCGGCGGGCGCACAGGGATGGCGTGGCTGGCCAGGAACAAGAGCAGCGCAGCGGTGAATTCAAGCCAGCCCATCGGGGTCTCTCCGGTCATAGATCAGTCTTCTGTGCAGCTATAGGCGGGCGGGCAGTGTATAACGTTGCCCCAAATCAAAAAAGGGCGCCGCGCGGGCGCCCTTTTCAGTGTTATGCCAGAAGTTCACAAACCCAGGGCCTTGCGCCGCTCTTCTGCAAAGCCCTGCACCATGCGGTCGGCGATCAGGGCAAGGATCGCCATCGCCGCGCCAGCCGAGATGCCCAGCCCCACATCCGCCTGCCCCAGCGCCAGATAGATCGACTGGCCAAGGCCGGTGGTGCCGATCAGCGCCGCAATGACCAGCATTGCAAAGGCATAGAGGATGGTCTGGTTCAGCCCCAGCAGGATCGACGGCGCCGCGTAAGGCGCGCGGATGTCCTTGAGCATCTGCCATTTGGTGGCGCCGGAGGCAGTGGCGGCCTCGATCATCTCGTCCGGCGTCGAGACCAGCCCGTGCCGGGTGTAGCGGATCATCGGCACGATGGCATAGGCGATGATCGCCAGGAAGGCGGAGAACTCGCCGATCTGGAACACCATCAGCACCGGGATCAGGAACACGAACAGCGGAATGGTCTGCAGCATGTCGCAGATGGGACGCACCACCCGCCAGACACCGGGCGAGACCGCCGAGGCCAAGCCGATGGCACCGCCCATCACCGCGCAGGCAAAGACCGCTGCACCGGACAGATAGAGCGACAGGAGCGCCCGCTCCCACAGGCCGGAGAGCAGGATGGTGCCCAGCAGCACGACGGTCAGGATCGCCAGCCCGCGCCCGCCCGCAACCCAGGCCAGCGCGCCTGCGCCCACCAGCACAAACGGCCAGGGCAGTTGCGAAATGCCGGTTTCCAGCATGCCGGCGGCAATCAGCAGCATTACACCAAGCGCCATCTGTCCGCGCAGTGCAAAGACCACGCCCGCCGCGGCACCCGCCGCAAACAGCGCTGCACTCATCATCGGGGTCCAGGCAAAGCCCCAGGTGAAGGGCAGCACCGCCTGATCCAGTCCGATTCGCATTGGCAGCAGCACGTAGAACAGCACGTTGTTCTTGAGCGCGGTCAGGAATTCCGCATTGGCGCTGGTGAAGGACGACAGACCCCGGTCGACGCTATCCGCCACTGGGTTGAACAGCGCATAGGTGCCGGGCTGCTGAACGCTGCCCCAGAAGGCCACGCTGACCACGACGCCCAGCGCCAGAATGCCCCAGGCAACGCGCGGGTCGTGCCTGTCGCGCCGGTCCTGGGTCAGAGTGCCGCTCATCCGGTCGATCAGGATTGCAAAGATCACAATCACCAGGCCCGCCAGCAGGCTCTGGCCGAACTGCGCCTTGCGCATGGTCAGCAGGACCTCCCAGCCGATGTCGTCAAAACCGCCGATCACCGCGGCGATGATCACCATCGACAGCGCCGCCATCAGGCATTGATTGACGCCGACCATGATCTGCTGCCCGGCCGACGGGATCTCGCACTGGAACAGCTGCTGCAGTCGGGTGCCGCCGGACATGATGGCGGCCTCCTTGATCTCCGGTTCCACGCGTTCGAGACCCAAGAGCACGTTGCGCGCCATCGGCGGCGCGGCGTAGATGGCGGAGGCAATCAGCCCCACCACCGGGCCGAAACCGAACAGCACCAGCAAGGGCGTGAGATAGGCAAAGGTCGGCACCGTCTGCATGATGTCCAGCACCGCCTGCACCGGCTGGCGGATGCGGGGGTATTCATTGGCAAGGATGCCGATGCCGCCGCCAATGATCAGCGCCAAGGGGACCGAGACGGCAACAAGCGCCAGGGTGTTCATGCTTTCGGGCCAGTAGCCGGAGGCGAGCACAAAGCCGAGGCCCACCACCGCCATCAGCGCCATCCGCACCCCGCCCAGGGACCAGGCCAGCGCCGTGGTGGCGCAGATGACCAGCGGCCAGGGCGTATGGCTCAGCACGTAGTTCGCCGCTTCCATCGGATAGAACATCAGCGCCGAGAAACTGCGCGCGGCGGGTTTGATCAGCGCCAGGAACCATTCCATGGCGGCCCCGACCCAGTCAGTGGCAGGCAGCACCCAGGCGGCAGGGAATTTCACCAGCCACGGCACGCTGCTTTCCAGAGCCAAGCACAGGGCGCCCACCACGGCTGCGATCAGCGCCGCAATCGAGCCTTTCGAAAGAGACGCCATCAGCCCTGCTCCACCTGCAGCGCGGCAGCGAGGTCTGCAGGGTTCACCACGCCAACCAGCTTGCCGTCATCCGTGCGGACGGGCACGGGTTCGTACAGCTCCATGCAGCGCGCCAGGGCGGCATCCAGCGTCATATCCTGGCGCAGGCCGGGATCGTCGGCGCCGTAGACATGATGTTCACCTTCCTGCATCACCGAGGCGACACGGGCGTGCCGGCCCTTGGCCACATCCTTGGAAAACTCGCGCACATAGTCATCGACCGGGCGCAGCACGATGTCTGCGGGGGTTCCGATCTGCACCACCTTGCCGTCGCGCATGATGGCGATGCGGTCGGCGAGCTTCAGCGCCTCATTAATGTCATGGGTAATGAAAACGATGGTGGTCTTCAGCTTGGCCTGGATTTCCAGGAACTCATCCTGCAACTGCCGCCGGATCAGCGGGTCGAGCGCCGAGAACGGCTCATCCAGGAACCAGACCGAGCAATCCGCCACCAGCGAGCGGGCGATGCCGACACGCTGGCGCTGGCCGCCGGATAATTCGCGCGGGAAGTTCTTTTCGCGCCCGCCGAGGCCGACCAGCTCGATCACTTCCTGCGCCTTGGCCAGCCGCTGCTTCTTCTTCACCCCCTGCACTCGCAGCGGGTAGGCGACGTTTTCGGCAACAGTCATATGCGGAAACAGTCCGAAGTGCTGGAACACCATACCCAGCTTCTTGCGGCGCAGCTCGATCAGCCGCTTGGGGCTGGCCTCCACGATGTCCTCGCCGTCGATGCGGATTTCGCCGCCGGTGGCGTGCAGAAGGTGCGAGATGCAGCGGATCAGGGTGGACTTGCCGGAGCCCGACAGCCCCATGATCACAAAGAGCTCCCCCTCTTTCACGTCAAAAGAGGCGTCCTGCACCGCCGGGACCAGCCCCTTGCCGCGCAACTCCTGTGCTGCCGCTTCTGGTGTTTCGTGCCGCGACAGCGCCTCTTTCAGGGCGCTGTCTGCGTTGTTGCCAAACACCTGCCAGACATTCCGGCAGGTGATGGCAGGCGTCTCCGAGCCGCTCACTGGGCTGAGCTCAGTTGATTGCGGCGTCGACAACCGGGCGCCACTTGTCTTCGTTGGCGGCCATCCATTCAGCAACCACCTCTTCGACCTTGCCGCCATCCACATCGATTGCACCCATCATCGGCTGCTGGTCCTCAACGGCCAGGGTGTAGTTCGACAGGATCTCAAACGCTGCAGGCCAGGTTTCCGCGGTGCCGGACCAGGCGGCCTTGAAGATGCGCGAGGGGGAGAAGTCGCAGTCGTTCACCGCGTCCGGGTTCGGGCCCCAGGCCGGATCGCTGAAGCAGGCGTCCTCGCCCGGCGGCAGATCGACGAATTTCACGTCATAGGCCGACATCGCCCAATGCGGCTGCCAGAAGGTGATCAAAAGCGGCGTCTTGCGTTCGGTCGCTGCGCGCAGCTCAACGATCAGCGCCGCCTCGGAACCCGCAGGCACGGCCTTGAACGGCAGCGCCAGGCCGGTCATGCGGTCGGCGCCCGGGGTGCCCCAGTCGGCCGGATAGTCAACCAAGCGGCCTTCGGGCAGTGTTTCAGCGGTAGCGAACTGCGCAGCGCAGTCCTTCAGCGCCTCCCAGGCCGGCAAGCCGGGGCAGATCTCGGCCACATGCGCCGGGTAAGCGATGCCCTCGCGGGCGTTCAATTCCAGGTCGCCAAGCTCAACCACGGTGCCCTCTTCGACTTTCTTGGCGTATTCATCGGACACGTTGGAGGACCAGATTTCCAGTGTCGCGTGGATGTCGCCATCGGCAATGGCCTGGAACTGGTTCATCATTCCGGCAGAGACATATTCCACGTCGTAGCCTGCGGCCTTGAGCATTTCGCCCGCGATGTGAGTGGTCACATGCTGGCCCGTCCACTCGTTCACAGCCAGCTTGATCGGCTTGCTGGTGTCGCCCAGCTCTGCGGCAGAGGCGATGCCCGCGGCAACCGTCAGTGTAGCAGCGCCCAGCGCCAGCGCATATCCCTTGAAGTGCATCTCAATACTCCCTGTCATTGTTGCTGCGCCGCCGGTTGTCCGGCTTGGCGCATCTTTGGAACCCGGCGGTCCATGGCTCCTGCCTGACCTTTTGGCAGTCCGTTCTCTTACTTGCAGGAGCCGGTGCTCTAAGTGTGGCCGGGGATAATGCAAGTATTGGAACATATTACGACCGCTTGTCGAGCAAATGCGACGCAAATCGTGAAATATTTTAATTGACGGTTTAAGTTTTTGTGCAAACAGACAAGTTCCGGAATCAACCATTGCCCGCCCGGGCCGGGCTTACGCGGCTGCGCATCCGGCAGCAAGCCGCATCCAGAACAGAAAACAGCGCCCCCGTTTACGGGCGCGCTGCTGAAGGGTACAGAGGCATTGGGGCGGCTCAAGAGCGGCCCTTGCCGGTGGCCTCCTCGACAATGGGCATCCACTTGGCGCGGTTCACGGCCATCCAGCCGCGCGCCGCCCCTTGCGGGGTCTCGCCGCGGACATCCACCAGACCGATAAGCGGCTGCTGATCCCAGATGCTGAGCTCGTAATTCTTCAGGATTTCATAAGCAGCAGGCCAGCGCTCCTTGAGACCGGGCCAGCTCGCCTTGACCACGCCGCCGCGGTAGAAATCGCAATCACCGGTGGCCTTGGGGTTCGGCCCCCAGGACGGGTCGGTGTAGCAGGCGGGCTCCGGCTTGGGCAGGCGAACGAATTGCAGCGCGTACGACGACATCGCCCAATGCGGCGCCCAGAAGGTGGAGATCACCGGACGCTTCTCGCGGTAGGCGGTCTGGAAGGCCTCGATCATCGCCGCCTCGGATTCGGCCGCGACCACGTCAAACGGCAGTTCCAGTGCCAGAATGCGGTCCGCCCCAGGCGATCCCCAGGATTCCGGATAGGCCAGATAGATGCCGCGTTTGCCTTTTCCATCCTCGGAGAAGATACCTGCACAGTCGCGCAGTGCCTCCCAGTTGGGCAGGCCCGGGCACATCTGCGCCACATAGGGCGGGAAGACCACCCCGTTGCGCGCGTCCAGGCCCATGTCGCCCAGGTTTTCCAGACGGCCCGCCTCCACGAGATCAAAGTATTCCGCCGGGTCGCTGCTGGTCCAAACCTCGACCATCGCGTGCACATCGCCGGTTGCGATTTCCTCGTACAGGGCACTTTGGTCCGCCTCGACATACTCGACGGTATATCCGGCCTCTTCCAACAAGCCCCCTGCGATATAGGTGGACAGGTGCTGGCCGGTCCAGTTGTTCAGCGATAGCCGGATCGGTGTCCCCACATCTCCCATGTCAGCTGCTTCGGCGGCCCCCGAAACCGCCAGTGCCGCAAATGCCGCGGCAATCACATTTATTTTCATTGGCGCAACTCCCGTTCTGCCAGTCGTCCCACGCGCCGCGCCTCGGCGCAGCTCCGCGAACCGGCATAGCAGGCGGGAGTTGACAAAGATTAACGGCGCCCGGAAACGGCCGCGCCATAAGATAGGAAAACACCTAAAACTTGCCTCAAACAGGCGCCCGGGTCAGCCAGTGCGCCGCGCCACCAGCAGCACCGGCTCGTAGGTCAGCGGCAGCTTGCCGCCCCGGCCAAACCGTTCGCGGTACGCGTCCTCGAACGACCTCAGCTGCCTGCGGCTCCAACCGTGCTGGGCGTTGCCGTTCACCCCGGTCTGGCGCAGGTGTGTGAGCAGCTGCAGCGCAGAGGCGAATTMAAGCACCACAGGGCACTGCTCGACTTGCAGGATCTCCAAGCCATCCGGCAGGACAGACGGCCATTCATCCGCATCAAGGTAACTGGGGGCTGCGGCGGCGGACCCCAGTGCCGCCAGTTCGCGGAACTGACTGCGGCCGAAGCCAGACAGCGCCAGCCAGCCACCCGGCTTCATATGCAGTGCCAGCCGGGCCATCAGTGCCGGCAGGTCAGCTATCCATTGCACGGTCGAGGCGGAGGCTATCAGGTCCAGCTGCTGCGGCAGCGGCAGGTTTTCGACCGGGCCGCCATCGAACCGGGCGTTCCGCCGGGTCGCTTCCCCCAGCGCCTGCAGCACCTGGGATGCCTCCGGCACCAGATCATTCAGGATCAGGCTGTCCGCCCCGAACCGCTGAAAAAGATGCCGGGTCAGATGGCCGGTGCCGCAACCGAATTCCAGTACACTGCCGAAGTGCCGCGGCGCGCCCAGCCCTTGCAGCATCTGCGCCAGCCGACGGGCTGTTTCCGCCTGCACCGAGGCCGCGCCATGATAGTTCTCAAGACCGCGCCGGAAGCTTTGCTGAACGCGGGACTGATCGAGATGCGGGGGCTGCATATCCTTCATCAGAACAGCTCCTCCCACTGCGCAAACCGGTCGAACGGCGCGTGCGGCGCATCCAGATTCGAAACGTTCTGCCCGGCCCAGGCGCGGGCCAGATTGGCAGGCGGGAAGATCTTGTCTGCAGAACTGATCCAAATGCGGTCAAAGCGCATTTGCGGCGCATCCCCGCGGCGCTCCACCGCCAGCAGCTCTGCCCGGCGCGCCTCCACGTCCAGCGCCTCGGCCTCCTGCGGGGTGCCGAATACCCGGCCCAGGAACTGCTGATAGCTGTCCAGGCTCAATGTCTCGACTGTGCGGCGGAACACGGCGGGGGGAATGCCTGCACCGCGGTTCACCGGCTCGAGGCTTCCGTTTACCGCCGCCTTTCGATGGAACGGATCGGGCCGCCCCTGCTGCCAATGAGAGTAAGAAGCCACACCGAAGGACCAGGCCAGCAGGCTGACACACCCGTAGCCGGACAGGTCCGGCAGATCTGCTTCCAGATCGGTGTATTCGCCGGCAAACAGGATGTCCTGCGGGCCATCCAGGTGCCAGAACACCTCCGGCCCCACCGCCCAGCCGCCGAAGACCACGATGGCCTCGGCTGCACTGTCCTGTTTAAGCCAGCGGAACTCCATGGCTTACAGCTCCCGCGCCAGCCGCAGCATGCCCGCGGTGATTTGGCTCAGCTGGTCCGGCGCGGTGATGAACGGGGGCATGGTATAGATGTTGCAGCCGAAGGGGCGCAGGAACACGCCCATTTCATGCGCCCGGGCATGCGCCTCGTCGGCTGAGACGCGGTGTTTCATCTCGATGACGCCAATGGCGCCCAGCACCCGCACATCGGCCACATTGGGCAGGTCGCGCGCCGGGGCCAGTTCGGCCTGCATCTGTTCGCTGATGGCCGCCACAGTGCCGCGCCAGTCCTGCCCGATAAGAAGGTCCAGCGACGCCTTGGCGGCCGCACAGGCCAGCGGGTTGCCCATATAGGTCGGCCCGTGCATGAACAGGCCGGGATTGCCGCCGCCGATGCCCTCGGCCACGCGGTCATTGGTCATGGTGCAGGCAAAGGAAATATGCCCGCCCGTCAGCCCCTTGCCGAGGCAGATGATATCCGGCTCGACAGAGCAGAAACCGGTGGCAAACAGCTCGCCGGTGCGGCCGAACCCAGTGGCGATCTCGTCGAAGATCAAGAGGATGCCCAGTTCGTCGCAGAGCGCACGCGCCTGGTTCAGGTATTCCGGGTGATAGAAATACATGCCGCCGGTGCCCTGCACCACGGGCTCCAGGATGAAGGCCGCGATCTTCTGCGCATTGGCTTCCAGCACCGCGCGCAGCTCGCCCAGGCCGTTCCGGGCCGGGTCGTCATTCCAGTCTTCATGAATGCGGATGGGCGGGCGGGCGACGAAATGCTGCACGCTCAGCGCGCCCTGGAACAGGTGGTGCATGCCGGTGTCCGGGTCGCAGACGCTCATCGCCTTCCAGGTGTCGCCGTGATAGCCGGAGCGGATGGTGGCAAATTCCTTGCGATCCGGCTGGCCGATGGCGTGCTGGTACTGCACCGCCATTTTCATCGCCACCTCAACCGATACCGAGCCGCTGTCGCAGTAGAAGATCCGGGTTAGGCTGTCGGGCGTGACCTCCAAGAGCTTGCGGCCCAGGTCGATGGCCGGGTCATGGGTCAGCCCGCCGAACATCACATGCGGCAGGGTGTCGAGCTGGTCGTGGATTGCCTTGGTGATCGCCGGGTTCTTGTGTCCGTGCATCATGCACCACCAGGACGACATGGCGTCGATCAACCGGGTGCCGTCATCCAGCGTGATGTACATGCCTTCGCTTTCTTTCACCACAAAGGTCGGGCCGGGCTTGGCGACATTGGTGTAAGGATGCCAGAGATGCTGCTGGTCGAATTCCAGCTGGGTGAGGCTGGATGCGCTCATGCCAAGGCCTCCTTGATCAGGGCCACCCGGATGCTCGCTTGAAACGCTACCGCCAAAGCGTCAGAGGTCAGCTCGCCCAGAACCGGCAAACGGCCCAGATGCGCCACCTGGCCGAACTGGCAGATGGTTTCCTCCACCGCCGGTTCAGCGTCACCGATGAAGGCCACGCCCACCACCGCACAGCCCGCATCCCGCAGCGCCTTCAGCGACAGCAGCGTGTGGTTGATCGTGCCCAGCTGCGTCCGCGCACAGAGGATCACCGGCGCGCGCCAGCGGGCGAACAGGTCGAGATACAGCACCTTGCGGTTCAGAGGCACCATCAGCCCGCCTGCCCCCTCAGCGATGAGCGTACCGTTCACCTCAGGCAAAGACAGCATATCCGGGTCGATCTCCACCCCCTCGGCTTCCGCCGACAGATGCGGCGAGGCGGGCAGTTGCAGCAGGTAGCCCTCGGGCAGCGCCGGGCGGCCCGACAGGCGGGACACGGTCTGGCTGTCCGTCTCCTCCTCCAGCCCCGATTGCACCGGCTTCCAATAGGTGGCGCCCAGCGCCTGCACCAGGCCGGCCGAGAAGATGGTCTTGCCGATGCCGGTATCGGTTCCGGTCACGATCAGCGCGCTCATTGGGCAGTCTCCATTTCCCGAGCGAGGTCTTCGAACATCCGGGTGATGACCTCTGCCCCCGTATTCAGTGTGATCGACAGCCGCAGCCGCGAGGTGCCGCGGGGCACCGTCGGCGGGCGGATGCCGCGGATGTCATAGCCGCGGGTTTGCATCCACGAAGCCAGCGCCATGGTGCGCTTGTCGTCGCCGATCACCACCGGCAGGATCTGGCTTTGGAACCCTTCCAGCCCGCACAGGCGCTTGGCCTCGCCTTGAGCATGGGTGATCCCGCGCCAAGCCTGTTCACGGCGGTCCGGGTTTTGCTTCAGTTCCTGCAAAGCTGCGCGCACCAGGGCCGCGTTCAGCGGCGACGGGGCGGTGGCAAAGATGAAGCCGCGTGCCTTGTTTATCAGCGTTTCGATCAGAATTTTCTGGCCACAGATAAGCGCACCCGAGGCGCCCAGCGCCTTGCCGCAAGTGTGCAGGGACAGGACATTCGGGCGGTGCGCAATATCATGCGCCAGTCCCCGGCCCAGATCGCCGAACACGCCCGTCGAATGCGCCTCATCCACAACCAGTACGGCACCATCTGCATCCGCCAGCGCCATCAGCGCTTCCAGCGGCGCCAAGTCGCCATCCATGGAGTAAACCGCCTCAACCGCAATCCAGACTTGGCCGGAACCGCCAGCCGAGCGCCAGTCCTTCAGCACCCGTGCCGCGTCCTCCGCGTCGCTATGGGCAAAGCTGCGGGTCTCCGCCCGGCCCAGCCGCATCCCGTCATGAGTGCTGGCATGGATCAGCGCGTCATACAGCACCAGATCGCCCTGCTGCGGCAGAGTGGAGAAAATCGCCTGGTTAGCGTTGAAACCGCCGCCCATGAACAGCGCCGCCTCGGTGCCGAAGAAGTCCGCGGCCTCCGCCTCCAGCAGCTGATGCTCCGCGTCATTGCCGCGCAAGAGGCGCGAGCCCCCTGCCCCCACCGGCACGCCGCGCGCCAGCGCGTCAGCGGCGGCGGCACGCAGCACGTCGCTGCCCGCCAGCCCGAGGTAGTCGTTGGAGGCAAAGTCATGCCCTTCCCGCGGCATCAGCTGCCGGTAGCGTCCGCGCGTGCGCAGCGCTTCCAGCGATTTCTCATGCCTCGGGAAGGCGCCCGCCATCAGCGGCTGCCGTCGCAGCCTGCCGCCATCGCGGTGATGCCCAGACGGTCGAACAGCTGCTGGTCCTTGTCCTCTTCGGGGTTGTCCGCGGTCAGCAGCGTGTCGCCCACAAAGATCGAGTTGGCACCGGCAAAGAAGCACATCGCCTGCATCTCGTCCGACATATCTGTGCGGCCCGCGGACAGGCGCACATGCGATTTCGGCATCAGGATGCGGGCCAGCGCCACGGAGCGGACGAATTCGATCGGGTCCAGCTTCTCGACATTGGCCAGCGGCGTGTCGGCGATCGGGATCAGCATGTTCACCGGCACCGAGTCGGGGTGCACCTCCAACGTGGCCAGCGCCAGCATCATGTCGATGCGGTCCAGCTGCTGCTCGCCCATGCCGACGATACCGCCGGAGCACACCTTGATGCCCGCTTCGCGCACCCGGTTCAGGGTGTCGATCCGGTCGGCAAAGGTGCGGGTGGTGATGATTTCGGAGTAGTAGCGCTCCGAGGTGTCGATGTTGTGGTTGTAGTAATCGAGACCCGCATCGCGCAGGCGGAACACCTGCTCCTCGTCGAGCATGCCCAGGGTCATGCAGGTTTCCATGCCCAGTTCCTTGACGCCCTGCACCATCGCCTCCAGTGCCGCCATGTCGCGGTCCTTGGGCGAGCGCCAGGCGGCGCCCATGCAATAGCGGGTGGCGCCGCCTTCCTTGGCTTTCTTGGCCTCGGCGATCACCCGCTGCACCTCGATCAGCTTGGACGCCGACAGCTGGGCGCCGTTGCGGGCCGACTGCGAGCAATAGGCGCAATCCTCGGCGCAGCCGCCGGTCTTGATGCTGAGCAGCTTGGATTTCTGCACCTGATTGGGGTCGAAATACTGCCGGTGCACGGTGTGCGCCTGGAACAGCAAGTCCATGAAAGGCTTGTTGTAAATCGCTTCCGCTTCCTCGCGGGTCCAGTCGGTGCGGATGGGTGCAGCGTCCAGCATGCTGTCTCCTGTTCTCTATACCTGTTGGCCATGCGCGGATGGCGTTTCCGGGTTTTATAGATAACTTTGAGTGCACCGATCAAGCATCAAAGCTGCGCTGCAGCGATTTGCCTCAAATACCCGCCCATAAGGCCAATATCAGACTGATATTAATGCCAAAAAATAATCTACAAAGATTCCGGTTGACGCAAACCCCGCACCTCCCCTAGCCCTATAGGCACGCAGGGGAGTCCCGCCCAAGGGACTGAGAGGCGTCATGGTGCGGGGCATCCCGGACCGGCGGCGCGACCCTTTGAACCTGACCCAGTTGATACTGGCGTAGGAAGCTAGGAGCATGGCGCGGCGCCCCAGCGGCAACCTGTGTTCCGAGCAGGCAGCATGCGTGCACCGGCCGTACACCGGCTGTACACCCCCCTGCCCGTTTTCCTCCGTCCCGGCTCAACTGGTGTTTTTGAACCGAAGGCCCGGAGGAACACCAGATGAACGTCCCCAACCCCAAGATTACCACGGGCGCATTGCCCGCATCGCGCAAGATCTATGTCAGCGGCGAGGTCCACCAGGATATCCGCGTGCCGATGCGCGAGATCTCCACTCACCCCACCGCGGGCGAGGCGCCGCTGCCGGTCTATGACAGCTCCGGCCCCTACACCGACCCCGATGTGCTGACCGACATCCGCGAGGGTCTGCCAGCACTGCGCCGCCAGTGGATCGAGGCGCGCGGCGACGTCGAGAGCTATCAGGGCCGCGATGTGAAGCCCGAGGACAACGGCTTTGTCGAGGGCGACCGGCTGACGCCGGAGTTCCCGGTGAAGCCCGCCACGCTGCGCGGCAAGGACGGCAAGGCCCCGACCCAGCTGGCCTATGCGCGAGCCGGCATCATCACACCGGAGATGGAGTTCGTGGCGATCCGCGAAAACCAGCTGCGCGAGTTGTCGCCGTGCCATGCGAACCGCGATGGCAATGACTTCGGCGCCAACATTCCCGACTACGTCACACCGGAATTCGTGCGCCAGGAAATCGCCGCCGGCCGCGCCATCATCCCCGCCAATATCAACCACCCGGAAATCGAGCCGATGATCATCGGCCGCAATTTCAAGGTGAAGATCAACGCCAACATGGGCACCTCGGCCGTCACCTCCTCGATGGAGGAAGAGGTCGACAAGCTGGTCTGGGCGATCCGCTGGGGCGCCGACACGGTGATGGACCTGTCCACGGGCCGCAACATCCACAACACCCGCGAATGGATCGTGCGCAACTCGCCGGTTCCGATCGGCACCGTGCCGATCTACCAGGCGCTGGAGAAGGTGAACGGCATCGCCGAGGACCTGACCTGGGAAGTGTTCCGCGACACGCTGATCGAGCAGGCGGAACAGGGCGTCGATTATTTCACCATCCACGCGGGCGTGCGGCTGCATATGGTGCCGATGACGGTGAACCGGGTGACGGGGATTGTCTCGCGCGGCGGCTCGATCATGGCCAAGTGGTGCCTGCATCACCACAAAGAGTCGTTCCTCTATGAGCATTTTGAGGAAATCTGCGACATCTGCCGCCAGTATGACGTGAGCTTCTCGTTGGGCGATGGCTTGCGCCCCGGCTCGATAGCGGACGCCAATGACGAGGCGCAGTTTGCAGAGCTGGAGACCCTGGGCGAGCTGACCAAGATCGCTTGGGCCAAGGATTGCCAGGTGATGATCGAGGGGCCGGGCCATGTCGCCATGCACAAGATCAAGGAGAACATGGACAAGCAGCTGGAGTGCTGCCACGAGGCGCCCTTCTACACGCTTGGCCCGCTGACCACCGACATCGCGCCGGGCTATGACCACATCACCTCCGGCATCGGGGCTGCGATGATCGGCTGGTTCGGCTGCGCAATGCTGTGTTACGTGACACCCAAGGAGCACCTGGGCCTGCCCGACCGCGACGATGTGAAAACCGGCGTCATCACCTACAAGATCGCGGCCCATGCTGCCGATCTAGCCAAGGGGCTGCCGGGGGCGCAGCGCCGCGACGATGCGCTGTCCCGTGCGCGCTTCGAATTCCGCTGGGAGGATCAGTTCAACCTGTCGCTGGACCCCGACACCGCGCGGGAGTTCCACGACCAGACCCTGCCGAAGCAGGCCCATAAGGTCGCCCATTTCTGCTCCATGTGCGGGCCGAAGTTCTGCTCGATGCGTATTTCGCACGACATCCGCTCCGAGGCGCAGAAGGAGGGCATGGAGGCCATGGCCGCCAAGTTCCGCGAGGGCGGCGAGCTGTATGTGCCTGCCGCCGGGGCTGCGGAGCCCGCGGAATGATCACCATCGCCGGTGCGGGCCTTGCCGGCCTCGCCTGCGCCTATGAACTGGCGCAGCGCGGGGCGCAGGTCACCGTCTATGAGCGGGGCGAAACCCCAGGGACCGGCAGCGTCGCGCGCTTTGCGGGCGGCATGCTGGCGCCCTGGTGCGAACGCGAAAGCGCCGAGGCGGAGGTGATCACCCTCGGCAGCCGCGCCTTCGGCTGGTGGGCCAAGGTCACCCCGGTGCACAGGCGCGGCACGCTGGTGATTGCGCCGGCCCGCGACCGGGCCGAGCTGATCCGGTTTGCCCGCCGCACCACCACCCACCGCGGCGTGGACGGGGTGGAAATTGGCGAGCTGGAACCGGCACTGGCGGGGCGGTTTGCGCAGGGGCTGTTCTTTGAGCAGGAGGCGCATCTGAACCCGCGCCGCGCGCTGCGGGACTTGAGCGCCAAGGTGCAGCAGATGGGGGTGGAAATCCGTTACGGCACCCCTGCCCCGGCCCGCGTCGCGCTGGATTGCACCGGGATGGCGGCGCCGCTGCCCGGCTTGCGCCCGGTGCGCGGCGAGATGGCGATCCTGCACTGCCCGGAGGTGGAGATCAGCCGCGCCCTGCGCCTGCTGCACCCGCGGATGCCGCTCTATCTGGTGCCCCGCGGCGACGGGTATTTCATGATTGGCGGCACCATGATCGAGAGCAGCTCGGACCGTGCCATCACCCTGCGCTCGCTCAGTGACCTGCTGAGTGCTGCCTTTGCCCTGCACCCGGGTTTTGCGGAGGCCAGCGTGGTGGAGACCGGCGCTGGCCTGCGCCCGGCCTTCCCGGACAACCTGCCGCGGCTGAGCGAACAGGGCGGCACGCTTTACGTCAATGGCCTTTACCGGCACGGCTTTCTGCTTGCGCCCGCGATGGCGGAAGCCGCGGCCCGCCGCCTGTTACAGGAGACATCAGATGAAGATCATCGTGAACGCCGAACCGCGTGACGTATCCGCAACCGATCTGAAGACGGCTTTGCACGAGCTTGGCTTTGTTTGCTCGGCCGTTGCCACCGCTTTGAACGGCACCTTTGTGGCCCGCGGCAAGCGGGAGGAGGTGCAGCTGTCCGAGGGCGACCGGCTGGAAGTGCTGGCCCCGATGCAGGGAGGATGAGATGAAAGTCTACGGAACAGAGATCGCCTCGCGGCTGCTTTTGGGCACGGCGCAATACCCCTCGCCCGCGGTTCTGGCGGAGGCGGTGCACTCCAGCGGCACGGAGATCATCACCGTGTCCTTGCGCCGCGAGACCGCCGATGGCTCCGGCGCCGGGTTCTGGGAGAGCTTGCGGGAGACCGGCTGCCGGATCCTGCCCAACACGGCGGGCTGCCATTCGGTGCAGGAGGCGGTGACCACCGCCCGTATGGCGCGGGAGCTGTTCGGAACGCCCTGGATCAAGCTGGAGGTGATCGGCCATTCCGACACGCTGCAGCCGGATGTGTTCGGGCTGGTGGAGGCGGCGCGGGTGCTCAGCGCCGAGGGGTTCCAGGTGTTTCCCTATACCACCGACGATCTGGTGGTGGGGGAGAAGCTGCTGGAAGCGGGCTGCGAGGTGCTGATGCCCTGGGGGGCGCCGATCGGCTCCGGCCAGGGGTTGCGGAACCCTGATGCCTTGCGGGCGATGCGGGCGCATTTTCCTGACGTGCCGCTGATCGTCGATGCCGGCATCGGGCGGCCCTCGGACGCGGCACAGGCGATGGAGCTGGGCATGGACGCGGTGCTGCTGAACACCGCGGTGGCCAAGGCTGGCGATCCGGCAGGCATGGCTAGCGCGATGGCGCTGGCGGTTGAAGCAGGGCGTGCGGGGTATGAGGCCGACCCGATGGAGCGGCGCGATATGGCGGTGCCTTCCACCCCGGTTCTGGGACTGGCGGAGTTTGCATGATGGACCGTTTCTATCTGATCGTGGGCCATGTCGGCCGTCTGGAGCTGCTTGTCCCTCAGGGGGCGAATCTGGTTCAGCTGCGCATCAAGGATGAGCCGGAGGCCGAAGTGCGCCGCCAGATTGCCCGGGCCCGCGACTTCTGCGCGGTGCATGATGCCCAGCTGGTGGTGAATGACTACTGGCAGGCGGCTTTGGACCTGAACTGCAGCTTCGTGCATCTGGGTCAGGAGGACATGGACACCGCCGACTTTGCCGCGCTGCGCCGCAAGGGGGTGCGGTTCGGCCTGTCGACCCACGATGAGGCGGAGCTGGACCGTGCGCTGTCCTTTGGGCCGGAGTATGTGGCGCTGGGGCCGGTCTATCCGACGCTGCTGAAAAAGATGAAATGGGGGCCGCAGGGGCTGGAGCAGGTGACGCGCTGGAAGCAGATGGCGGGAAAGACGCCGCTGGTGGCCATCGGCGGGCTGACACCGGAGCGGCTGCCGGGGGTCTTTGCCGCAGGCGCCGACAGCGCGGCGGTGGTGACCGATATCCAGCTGGCGGAGGATCCCGAGGCCCGCACCCGGGAATGGGTGCAGGCTTGCCGCGCCAAGGTGCACGCATGAGCCGCTATGCGCGCCAGATGATTCTGCCGGAGGTGGGTGCGGAGGGCCAGGCGCGGCTGGCCCGCGCCCATGTGCTGGTGGTTGGCGCCGGGGGCCTCGGTAGCCCGGTGCTGCAATACCTGGGTGGCGCCGGCGTGGGCCGGATCACGGTGATGGATGGCGACGTGGTGGAAGAGAGCAACCTGCACCGGCAGGTGCTCTACTCCACCGCAGACATCGGTTTGCCCAAGGCGGAGGCGGCCCGGCGGCACCTGCTGGCCGCCAACCCGGGTTTGCAGGTCACAGCGCATGCCCGGCGCCTCGATGCGGCCAATGCGGTGCAGATGGTGGCAGCAGCCGATCTGGTGGTGGATGCCGCGGACAGTTTTGCGGTGTCCTATATCCTCTCGGATGAATGCCTGCGTCAGGGCAAGGTGCTGATTTCCGCCTCGGCGCTGGGGCAGTCCGGCTATGCCGGCGGTTTCTGCGGCGGCGCGCCGTCGCTGCGTGCCGTTTTCCCGGACCTGCCCGCACAGGCCGCGACCTGTGCTACCGCCGGGGTGATGGGGCCGCTGGTGGGCATGATCGGTGCCCTGCAGGCGCAACTGGCGCTGAAGGCACTGCTGGGGCATCAGCCCTCCCCGCTGGGGCAGCTGTTTGTCTTCCGGCTCGGAAAGCTGCAGGTGAGTACTTTCCGTTTTGACGATGCTGAAGAACCTCAGGACGCCCTGCCATTTGTTTCAGCCGCGCATATCCTGCCCGGGGACACGGTGGTCGAACTGCGGGACACGGCAGAGGCACCTCAACCGGCGGTGCCGCAGGCCCGGCGGATTGCCCGTGCGGACCTGGCGGCGGCAGGGCTGCCGCACGAGGGGCGGATCGTGCTGTGCTGCCGCAGCGGGCTGCGCGCCTGGGGGGCAGCGCAGGATCTGCGGCAGGCGGGGTACAGCGATCTGGCGTTGCTGGCGGCGGGAGATGGCTGGTGACGGTCATTCTGGCCATTGGCGGCACCGACAGCAGCGGCGGAGCGGGGCTGACGCGGGATACGGCGATGGCCGCGAACCTGGGCATCACCCTGCGCCCGGTGGTGACTGCCGTCACCGTGCAGACAGATGAGGCGGTTCTGGCCGTCCACCCCTGCGCGCCCCAGGCTGTTGCGGATCAAGCGTCCGCTGCCCTGGCAACACCCCCGCCACCGGAGGCTGCGAAGATCGGCATGCTTGGCTCTGCCGCAGTCGCGGAGGCTGTGGCGGCCACCCTGCCCGCCGGCCTTCCCGTCGTGCTGGACCCGGTGCTGAAGGCAACCTCCGGCGGGACACTGATGGATGCGGACGGGTTTGGCGCCTTGCTGCGCCGTGCGGCCCTGGTCACGCCGAACCTGGCAGAACTGGAGGTACTGACCGGTATTGGCGGCCCGGTCGAGGCGCAAGCGGCAGCGCTGCTGGCCCAAGGCGTGCAAGCCGTGCTGGTCAAGGGCGGGCACGGCACTGGCACCCGGAGCACCGACCTGCTGTTCACAGCGGATGGCGCGGTCACGCCCTTCTCCGCGCCGCGGCTGGCAGTCTCCAAACGCGGCACGGGATGCAGCCTGGCCACCGCCATCGCCTGCCAGCTGGCCAAGGGCGACAGCCTGCGGGAGGCCTGCCGCCACGGCAAGGACGCGGTGCACCGCTGGCTGCGCCGCTGACCGCGGCAAGGTCGCTGACGAGCGGTTTTCAGGCCGGTTTCAGGACGGAGTGAAGCGTTCAGTCTCCCTAGGGTCGCGGCAGCACCGCTGCCACATGGACCCGGAGACCCGCCGCATGACCGATATCACTGCGCTCAGCGCCGAGGAGATGGCCGCCAAGCTGCGCGCGCGTGAACTGAGCGCCCGCGAGGTGCTGGCAGCACACAAGACGCAGACCGAAGCGCAGGAAGGCACTGTGAACGCCTTTGTCACTCTGGACTGGGAGGCGGCGGAGGCACGCGCGGCAGAACTGGATGCGCTGGCGGCACGCGGTGAGTTTGCCGGCCCGCTGCACGGCCTGCCGGTTGCCATCAAGGATTGCTTTGAAACCAAGGGACTGCGCACCACCTGGGGCTCAAAGAGCTTTGAAGTCCATGTGCCGGATTATGACGCGCTGCATGTCGCCCGGCTGCGTGCAGCCGGTGCGGTGATAACCGGCAAGAGCAATACACCGGAGTTCACCCTGTCGGGCCAAACCGCCAACCTGGTCTCCGGCACCACCCGCAACCCGCTGAACCCGCAAAAATCCGTTGCGGGAAGCTCCGGCGGTGCGGCAGCGGTACTGGCGGCAAACATGGCGGCGCTGGCCGATGGATCGGACCTGGGCGGCAGCACCCGCACGCCTGCCGCCTGGTGCGGGGTTGCGGGGATGCGCCCGACCTCCGGCCTGATCCCCTATGGCCCGAATCCGTCCCCGTTTGACGGGCTGTCGGTGCCGGGCCCGATGGCACGGACGGTGCGGGACCTGGTGCTGATGCTGGAGGTGATGCAGGGCAATGCGGCCTGCCAGCCGCTGGGGTATTGGCAGGAGCTGCCGCGGCTGGCGGACCTGGAAGAGGCCCCTGGCCGGCGCACAGGCCGGGCGGCGCTGTCGCTGGCGCCGTTTGGTGCAAGCGTGGAGCCGTCTGTGCAAGCGGCGGTTGCCCCGGTTGAAAGGCTCTGCCTCGAGATGGGCTGGCAAGTGGCGGAAGACGCGCCGCCGCTGGAGCCGCTCCTGGCGCATGGCGACATCATCCGGGGCCAATGCGCGCTGCAGCTGCGCGCGGCGCTGGCGCCGGACATGGCGCTGGCAGGCGAAAGCTACCGCACCGCCTGCGCCCAGGCCGAGGGGCGCGGCCTGGCGGAGCTGATCGCCTATCAGACAACCCGTGCCAAGGTCTGGGTAGATGTTTGCACCTTCTTCGAGCGTTACGACTTTGCCCTCTGGCCCACGGCGACAGGGATGCCGTTCTCCGCAGACCTGCGCGACGGGGAGATCACCGAGGACTGGCGCACTGTGACGCTGACCCCGCCGATGGAGCTGCCCTCAATCTCGATCCCCTTTGGACGTTCTGCGGATAGGATGCCTGCCGGGCTGCATATCACCGGGCCGAAGGGCTCCGATGCGCGGCTGCTGCAGTTTGCCCGCAGTATCGAGCGGGCGCTTCAGGGCTGACCCGCCTCAGCGCATCCAGAAGCCCTCGGACTTGATCCTGTTGCGGATCGCCTGCTCGCGCCGGGGCAGGTTTTCGCGGTCAAACAGCGCCCGCACCTTTTCGCCGCGCCCCTGGTAGACCATGCGCTTGATCGGCTCGTAGCCCTTCAGCACCTTCTTGATCCGGTTCGGCGCAGCCACTTCGTGCAGCACCTCCACCACGCGGTCGCTTTCTCGCGCATAAAGCAGAGGGAACAGCCGGTAGTGGCAGCTGACCCCGCCGTCGAGATAGCCTGCGGGCAGCGCATCGCGCCCGCCGCCGAAGGAATGGATCACCAGCGGCAGCACGACCTGGTCCAGCCAGGGATCCAGGCTTTGGCCCACCAGTTCCGGCGGGGGATCGTTCCTGACAGACTGCGCAAAATCCAGGAACCGCTTGCCAAATGCCTGCGGGCAGGCACCGTAGAAGAAGCCCGCGTTGAAATAGAGGTAGCGCTTCCAGTATTCATCCGGCTGGCTGATGTCGAGGCTGGACTGGAAGTCGAGACCGAAGCGGTCATAGAGCGCCCGCCAGATGCCTGCATATCCCGGCCCGTACAGCGTCGGCTTCGGCCAGGTGCCCTCGACCCGCAGCGATGCCGAGGGACGGGAGAAGTCAAACGGCACCTCAGCCAGCTCACCGGTGATCAGCGTGTCGGTGTCGAAGAACACAAACGGCTCCCCTTCGGGCAGCGCCAGCAGCGCCTCGATCTTGTTGCCATAGGGGTATGCGGCGCCGAACACTTGGCTTTCGAACGGCAGGATCTCCGCATCCAAATCCGCAAGGGCCTGCAGGACATCCTGATTGCGGATGCCGGCATCCTTGTCCCACAGCGGCCCCGGCTGCGGCACTGCCACCAACAGGCGGCCGGTAAATCCCGGCGAGCAGCGGCGCAGCGAGGCCGCAAACAGCAGTGCCTCATACTGCAGCCGGCCCGCCTGGCCGACGATCATCACATTGAAGGGGGCATTTGCCATTGTTTTCCCCGTTTTCGGCCGCTGCCAGGCGGCTAGAACTGTGCGTTAAGGCCGCAAAGAGAATTGCCTGCTAAGCTAGCTATAAGCCGGCAAACTGCCGCGCAACCGGCCATTGGGAATTTCGGGACGCCTTGTGACGCAAAAGGCGCCGTGAGTGGAGAGAGATGATGTTTGATGTGATCCTGGCCATTATTGCCGCTTCCGCGCAGCCCGGAACGGACGCCGGAACGCCGGAAGCCGCAGCTGCGGCGCCAGCTCCCGCCGCCGTGCCAGCCGCCCTCGCCGCGGAACCGCAGGAGGCCACCGGCCGCTTCACCACCGCGCTGGAGGTCAAGCCGATCCTGGCCGCGACCCAGGCCAACTGGATCCATGTCCGCGAATTCGACGGCCAGGACCTGCTTTATGTGACCCACTTGTGGTCCTGGCGCTGCGGCCTGGCGCAGGTCAGGCTGGGTGTGAACGGCCAGGCGCCGGAAATCTGGCCGCTGCCGGACTGCCACCTGGAGGAGGGCTTTCCCAATATGATCAAAGAGGAAGACGGCCTGCCCTACCGCAGCTACCCCCTGGGCTCGATCGAGCAGATCGCTGTCGAGGTGACCTATGACGACCTGAGCACCGAAAGCCTGACCTTCAGCCGCAGCGGCCGGCCCCTGCAGTGATCCTGCGGCAGATGCCGCTCTCCCGCATGCTGCCTTCGGCAGCTTTAGGGAGGCCGTAAAGCTTTCCGGGCGCGCTGGACCAGCGGCACCGTCCGCCTTTCCCGCAGACTGCGCCTGTGTTTGACAGACCTCCCCGCCCCCCCCCCTTGGGCTTAAGGGGAAACCAGTCCTCAACCGGCTGGTCCGCAAGTTTCCCGGCCCCGGGCTTCCGCCACGCGGGCGGCCCTTGTTCACGGGGATGTCCAACCTGTCAATCGGCATGGAACTTTGACCCCCTATAGGCATCCAAAATTGACCCCCTGTTTGACGTGCGGTTAGCTGGCCCGATGCGGCGCAGTCTCCACAAAGCGAAGCCGTATCGGGCCAGCGTCGGCTCGACTATTCTCGGGTTTTGAAGCGCCAGCTCTCGTTGCCCGTTTCGACGAAGTCGCAATGGTGGGTAAGGCGGTCGAGCAGCGCGGTAGTCATCTTGGCGTCGCCGAAGACCGAGGGCCATTCGCCGAAGTCGAGGTTGGTCGTCACGATGATCGATGTGCGCTCGTAGAGGCGGCTGATGAGATGGAACAATAGCTGACCACCGGTTTGTGCGAAGGGGAGATAGCCAAGCTCGTCGAGGATCAGGAAGTCGAGACGGCACAGCAGATCTGCCGTGCGCCCCTGTCGGTCGGCGCGGGCTTCCGCATCGAGTTTGTTCACCAGGTCCACAACGTTGAAGAAGCGCCCCCGTCTGCCGCGGCGGATGCACGCCCGAGCGATGCTGACGGCCAGGTGGGATTTACCGGTCCCTGTGCCGCCGATCAGCACGGCATTGCGTTGCTGCGCCAGAAACTCTCCGGTCGCCAGATCACGGACCAGCGCCTCGTTGACCGGCGTGCCTTCGAAGCTGAACTCATCGACCTCTTTCGCCAGGGGCAGCTTGGCAATCGTCATCTGGTATTTGATCGAGCGCGCCTGCTTCTCACTGATCTCGGCGTTCAGCAGATCGCCGATGATCTGTTGCGGTTCGTGCTGACGCTTCACCGCCGTGGCGATGGTCTCATCGTAGGCGGCCTTCATGCCGTAGAGCTTCAGCTGGCTCATCGCGTCCAGCACCTGTGATCTTTCCATGGATGTGTCTCCTTAGGCTGTCATAGCGTTTGCAGTCGGCCACGGGCTCGCAGGTCAGTCGCAGCGCGTCGGGCGTATCGATGGTCAGCGGCGGCGGCGGCTCACGATGCCGGGCCAGAATGTTGATGACGACCGAGGCCGCGGGGGCCCCTTCGTTCAGCGCTTCGGCACAGGCAGCATCCACTGCATCCCGCCCATCGGTGGGGATCATGCTCAGGATCTGGACCATCTGCCGGTCGCCATTGGGCACCTTGCCCAGTTTGCGCTGAATGCGCCTGATCGCTGATGGCAGCTCCCAGTCCTTGAAGGGAGCCCCATTCCTGAGGGCGCCAGGCTTGCGGGCCAGCACCGGGATGTAGTGCAGCGGATCGTAGATGGCCTTGTCGCGCCCGAAGGCTCGTTCATGCCGCCCTACGATCTTGCCGTCCTGCCAGAACTCGACCCGCTCGGCATAGGCGCGGATCTCGACTGGCCGGCCGACGGCGCGGCCATCCACCGAGTAGCGGTTCTTGTCGAACCGGACGAGACAGGTCTTCGAGACTGATGCCGGAACAGCGTGGAAACCATCAAAGGGGCCGACGTATGGCACCAGACTCGCCCGCTCATCCTCGAAGACCTCCCAGATCGTGCGGTCTCGAAGCTCCTGGTGCGGATGAGATTTGGCCCAGGCAACGCAGCGATCCTCGAGCCAGGCGTTTAGTTCGGAGTAACTCTTAAACTTGGGCCTGGGCACGAAGAAGCGACGCCGGACAACGCCTACCTGGTTCTCGACCTGCCCCTTCTCCCAGCCCGATGCCGGTGTACAGGCAACGGGATCGACAAGATAATGCCCGCACATCTGCTGGAAGCGCCGATTGTAGGCCCGGTCGCGGCCAACGAAGATCGTGTCTACCGCCGTCTTCGCGTCCATTGTCCTCGGACCAATGGCGGACAATTCCCGCTGTCGTAGATCCCGCGCGTGCAGGCCCCGCCGAAGAAGGCGAAGGCCTTGTCATGGGCATCGAACACCATCTCCTGCGTCTCGCGCGGATAGGCCCGGACAAACAGCATGCGGCTGTGGCAGAGCCGGACATGCGCCACCTTCACAGTGGTGGTCGCACCGTCGATCACAACAATCTCGCGGCTCCAGTCAAATTGGTAGGCCTCGCCCGGATCGAAAATCAGCGGGACATAGGCGGCCGCGGAGGCCTCTTGTTCTTCCTTGGACCACGTGGCCGCGTAACGCCGGACAGCGTCATAGCCGCCGTCATATCCAAGGGCTCTCAGTTCTTCGAAGATCCGGATGCGGGTTCCGGCATCGGAGAGGCTGCGCAATGGGCGCTTGATGAATTGCCGACACAAGACGGGAAACCGGCCCGAAAGGCTTTCATGCGCTGGCACGAAACGCAGAACCCCCGCACAAAAACCGTGCATAGGCGTCACAGATCGGCTGACGGTAAGGACGAAACCACGCCGCCCGCTAAGTCTCCCGTCCTGAAAATTGTGTCGGGCTGAGCGGGATAGCGAAATGCCACGTCACAGAAAGCAGGACATATCTACATCTAGCCATGGGACAGGAACAAAACAGATGACCGGTGACGAACTGAAACAGCACCGCTTGCGACTGGGCTTTTCGCGCTCAGCCTTGGCCGCTTTGGCTGGGCTGCACCCCTCATCAGTCAAGTATTGGGAACGGAAAGGGAATGTGCTTGTTCGCGGTTATGCGCCTTTGCGGTTGCTCTCGGCAATGGGACTTGAGGCGCCGAAGTACCGCAAGCCATTCCAGAAGCCGCGGAGGGGATGGGACAATTTCTCGCCCTCTACATGCGCGCGGGGTAGGGTCTTAGGCACCCCGCGCGTCCAAACCTTTTCTAAGCAGTGCGGCGCACGTACCCGCAAAGACACGGCCTGCCGTTCTAGGCCCATCCCCGGCAAGGCGCGCTGCCGGTTTCATGGCGGGCTTTCCACTGGCCCGAAAACGCAGGCGGGACGAAACAGAATCGCGGACGCGCAACGGAGGCGCTGGGCGATCCGCCTTGGCAGGCAATCTGTCGCCAGTGGAGCCTTTGCGGATTTGGATCGAAGATGCCATTCAAAGGCGCTCACAGATGAATGATTTAATCTGCCTATAGGAGCCGAGAAGACTGCGAGGATACCGGGATGCCTGGACCAAACTCAACCGCTGTTTGGCTTGAACGCCACGAAGGCGGAATCTCATCCTGTTTGTCGCGCAGAACTGCCGCCCGAAGAACTCTGTGCGGCCTTGGGTGAGGCAGCAATAGACAACAGCTGCACATTCCGGCAATGTCGCGCAGCATCCGGGCCTTGGCCCTTTCCTATTCTTGCGGGGTTTTCTGCGTGACCATCAAAGTCGTTTTGATCGCCGGAGCCGGACGCTCCGGCAGCACCTTTTTGTCTCAGCTTTTGTCCCAGAACGAAGATTGTCAGAATGTCGGCCAGATCCGTCATCTGCCCATGTCTATGCACAAGAACTGGCCGTGTTCCTGTGGTCAGACGCTGCCGCTCTGTGGCTATTGGGGGCAGATAGCTGCCCGTATGGTTCAGACCCATGGAGCCAGTGCCATGGAGGAGTTGCGTGACGGCTTTGCTGCCTTCCAGAAGACCTCTAACCAGATCAATAACTGGAGCGATGCCAAAGCACGCAATGATATTCGCGCCGCGCACCCCCGCTTTCTGGAACTGCTGGTCAGCCTCTACCGATTTGCCAGTGCAGAGGCTCAAAATCGCGTGCTGATCGATTCTTCGAAACTCCCTAACCTGGCCCTAGCACTGCAGCTGGCCGAGGGGATCGACCTTTATATACTCAATTTGGTGCGCGACCCCCGTGCCGTTGCCGTAAGCTGGAGCAAACTGGTCAAAAAAACCGAGGTTCTACGCCAGCGCGCTCGCAACTGGAACAAGCGGGTGAAACGAATGCAAGAACTGGAGCAGGTGGCGGACGATGCCTTCCTGCAGCTGAAATACGAAGATTTTGCAAACACGCCCCGGCCGGTGCTGGAACAGATCCAGGCTTGGGCCGGGTTGACGCAGGACACCAGCTTTTTCATCGCATCTCAAAGTGCAGAAATTTCATGGGAACGCACCCATCTGTTCCCGCCCGCCAATGAGGAAGTGCTACAAAAGCAGGCCACCAGGATCGACATCCGTCCAGCCTCGTCTTGGAAGTCCGAGGCTCATACCGAGGTGCGCAAGATGGCCGAGGAGATCAATTTCCCCAAGGCTGCCAAATTGGGCTACCGCAAAGCACTGTAAGACAGTGCCTCGTAACGGCATCTCTCAGGATTCACTTCTGCCGGTGCCATGATTCAGCGCAGCACTGTCTCCTGCGTGTCGGCCGCGAACGCAGCATCGGTCAGCTGTTGTGACAATTTCTCCCGGCCGCTGAAACGGTTGACATGGTGGAAATCACGGTAATCTTCGGGTCTCAGATCAAACTCTGATGGCCGAATAAGCGGGCGGCGCAAAGCGCTGTCCACCACGTCAAGCAGGCTGTCGAAATGCGGCCCTGCCGGGCCACGAGCCCGCGCCGTCTGCAATGCAGATTCTCTCACCGGGTGCACAAAGCTTAGCAGACGCGGACAGAAGCTTTCGGCGGTTGCGGCCCCCTGCAGCCAGATCTGCCGCTGCATTGCAATGAATTCAAGCCGCCCCATATGGGCATCGGTGACTTCAACTTCACGTTTTTTGCTCCACTGCGCATTCGAGGCCACCACCTGATCGGCGCCGCTGCCTTGGCGTCCTCCCCGCAGGATGGTGCCGCCGCCGACGGCCTCCCAGCGGTTCCACGGATCGACACTGGCCAGCTCTTCCAGAACATAATCCCCTGCCAGATAGGCTTTGACCACTTCGATCTCACGCCCGGTTGGCAGCGGGCTAAGCTGCATCAGCTCCAGTTCATAGACGCCAAAGGCCACCGGCTTGTCCAGTTCTCGCACCACATCGCGTACGTATTCCACCAGCTCGACCGTACCTGCATTACTGAGTTTGGCCATACCGAGATTGGCCGCACAGACCGGCTGCCCCAAGGCTGCGGCACGCGCTTCGACCCCCCCGGTGTCTATGGCCGCTGCCACGCCGGAGGATCCAAAGAACAGTGCCAAGGGGTGTTCAGCCGCCGCCGCCCATTCCGGGAAACGGTTCAGGCATTCGATGGTGCGTCGGGATTTATAATGCACCGTCTTGCGTGCAGGATTCTTGCGGCGCTTGCCTGCTGCTTTTCCTCTGCCAGCAGCTTTTTCACCGTTTCCTTGGCCAGATGCCTTGCCAGCCCCGGCCCCGGGATGAGCTGCATTGTCCGGGTCGACCAGGTGTTTCACCAGTTTAGCCAGCTTGCCAATGCGCATCTCAGCCATCTCAGCGACCAGGTTCTGATCCAGCGCCAGACCAAAGGCTTTTTCGATGCGCACCGAAAATTCCGCAAAAGCCAGGGAATCCAGCCCCGCAGCCATTAGATCCGGTGCATTGAGGATCGCCTCCTGGCTGAGTGCCGGGTTGATCTGACGCGCCAGGGAAATTAGCTGGCGGCGCATATTTTGCGTCTTGATCCTGCCCCCTGCCTCAGCCGCCGCCGGGGAAGTGGCTTCCGTCTCGGCCATCAGGGCTGCCCCAATGGCCCCGCGGTCCACCTTGCCGCTGGCGTTTTTGGGAAAGCTTGCCTCCTGGCGCACTGCCGAAGGGACCATATAAGATGGCAGCGTCTCTCCCAGCTGGGCCAAAAGCGCAGCACTGTCGCCATTCCAGCCCTCGATCGAGGCGATCAGCACTGCCGGGGCCGGGGACTTCAGCGGCAGCGGCGTCACCACGGCGGAGCAGCCGCCAGTCAACTCACGGATCCGGGCTTCGATTTCACCAATTTCGACTCGGTATCCACGGATCTTGATCTGGTTATCGGCACGGTCGATGAAATGCAGCTCATCCGCCCGGACGCGTTTCACCCTGTCGCCGGTACGATAGAAACGCCCGCTATGCTGGGGCAGGTCCACAAAAGCGGCTGCGGTTTTTTCCGGGTCATCCAGATAGCCTTGCGCCAGCTGAGGCCCGGCCATGTACAGCTCGCCGGTGCCGCCAAGCCCCACTTCCTGCTGGTCCGCGTCCAGCACCAGGGCCCGCATTCCCGGCAGGCAGGCGCCGATCGGTGTCAGGCCCAGGTGAGTCTCCATCTGACCCGCATGCACAGGCAGGCGATAGCGCATACAGGCAATGGTGGCCTCGGTCGGGCCGTACCAGTTCTCCACCACGCTGCCGGTGGCGGCCTGCCATTTCATGGCCAGGTCCAGCGGCAGCGCTTCACCGCAGAACAGCGAATGCCGAATGCCACTCAGCGCTCCCGGGGCCAAGCTATGCTGCAGGTTCATCTTCTGTGCCAGCGAAGGCACCGAGAACCAGCAGGTCACGCCCTCGCGCCGCACATATTCTGCCGGGTATTCGAGATCCTTGGCCGAGGGCACGATCAGCTCTCCACCGGCACGCCAGCACAGGAACATGTCATGCACCGACAGATCAAAGGTCAGGTCGAAATTCTGTGAAAACCGGTCCGCAGGCCCGTAGCTCGTGACCGCCATGGCCGCGGACAGATAGGCATCCAGATTGCCATGGCTGATCCGCACGCCCTTGGGCATGCCGGTGCTGCCCGAGGTGAAGAGGATATAGGCGATGGGATTGCTGAGGTCCGCCGTCAACGCCGGGCCCTCTTGTGGCGTCGCGACAACCTCGATCCCGGTGCCGCGAGTCAGCTCTTGCATGCGCGCCTGTTCCGCGGGGGCACAGATTACGGAGCCAGCGCCAGAACGTTCCAGCAGAGTGCGGTTGCGCTCATCAGGGAATTTCGGATTGAGCGGCACGTAGGAAAGGCCCAACTGCAATGCGGCCAGCACTCCGGCGTAACTCTCGAGGCTGCGGTCGGCATAGATTGCACAGGCAGCGGTTTTTTTCTGCCGTTGCGCTACGGCGGCCTGCACCGCACGGGCCAGCCCTTGCGACAATTGACCCAGGGCCTCATAACTGAGCCGCCCCCCCCCCCGACCCGCAGGGCCGGGGCTGTTGGAGTCTGACGCATATGGTGCAGAAAATCCTGAGACGCCTGCCAACCTCCCATGGCCTGTTCCGCTCCAGGTTTGATAATCACACTTATGTCGTTATTCATTAAATTCACCTGTGCATTGCGGTTGAAAAATCTGCAGGCGCAGACGTGCCCTAGGACGGGCTGCAATGCAAAGGCAAACCACAATAGTTGAAACTAAAATATCGCGCACCTTTCATCCGCACTATTTGAAGCGATACCGGCCTGCGGCTTTTCCAATACGTTCAGTCAGTGGTGCGGGGTGTTCATCTGTCAGTCGTTTCTGTGTCTCAATATGCGCCCGCAAATACCCGAAACTCCAAGGTCAGGATACATAACCAGAACATGACGACGGCGACGAGGGCGCAGGCTGAGGGGAAGACTGTCGGACATCTATCATTGCGGGTTGCGACACGGCGCCAGTCCTTGAGGCGGGCGAGGCTGTTCTCGACCTTGTGGCGCTTGCAGTAGCGGACCTCGTCGTGTGGGATGGGCTTCTTGCGCCCCTGGCTTGGCTTCGTTCGGTGCCTTCTTTTGAAACGCGGGAATAGTCAAGATACGTATCTATGAGACCGCGAAATGCTGCCCACTGCGTGATATGCCCGGCGTGATGGAACTCTTCAGTTCTTCGCTCGAAACGAAGCAGACGCGCGCCATCCGGATCGTTGAAACATTTCGATGCCCGTTCATTTTGTGTCCCTTTGATCGGGAAATCATGATTCGATAAATCATAATCGACTCCGCCAGCCCAGTCTGAATGTCTCCCCTTTCGAACTCAATGCACGTTTGTATGGCTGCTTGCGTTTCCTTGGAAACTTCGAGGTCGCCAGGCAAAACTTTCTCATCAGGTCCGACCAACTGCTGCATCCTCACTGCACACACGTGGCTGAATTTCGATAAGGCGTCGGGCAGAAAGGACTTCGCCGCAACTAGCTTGTTTTCCCGGCTATCCTACTCCCTCTCTCCTTGTTTGGCCTGCTGGCAGATGTTCACAACGACCACGAATACTGGGAAAATAAGTGCGCCTAATAGCAATCCAAACGCTTTCCAATAGTCGTTGATTGCGTCCGTCCCTTCAGTATTGACAAGCCAACCCACCAGAGGGACGAACTCCGCTCCAACGAAAAAACCAAGCGGGAAATTGGCCGGAAGTCGGCCATTTTCGTGGGTGATGCCTTTTCTTCATCGTCTCATTCCTTCCCGCCCAGTACTACACCCGGCACCCGGCCCGGCTGCGGCCAGCCCCGTTTTGAGGATTTGGACGCCCTTTTCGTCGAAGCCCCTGTGGAAGGATTGTTGCGAGCCGTTCCGGAATGCCTAGGCATCGAAAGCTCAAGGTGGGGCGCTTAGTGGGGCCGGTCAAAGCGAGCGCAATCTAACTGTCTGATTTATAATGAAGTTTCTGAATTATATGGTGCCCCCACACGGATGTTGTGTTCCCGTTACAGGCACTGCTTCAGCCGGTAGCCCCAGCAAACTAAGGGCTATCCGACGTTGCGGGTACGGGTCAACAGGCGCGGCGTGGTCTACGCTTTGGTCTACGGTTCTTTCTCTCTCCTATCTGTGGTCCTTCAGCCAATCGGGTTGGCCCTGCTGTGAGCGCAGTCACCCCATTGGGGGGAAACCGCTGTCGCTTGTGTATGTGTAGGCCACTCAGATTTCTGACCCCAAAACCATCCAGGTCATGCAGATATACAGTCCACGGGTCCAAAGGTGGCCTGCAGTGCGTCATAGCTTCGCCCACCCCCGATGTTGACCTCCATCAGCCCAAGTCGTTCGTTGGCAGCCTTGAAGTCGCAGTGTCTGCGGATGCAGCGGTTGAAGTTGGAGCGGTCCTTCTCGCCGATGTGGCCCATGATCGCAGAGAACAGGATCGGTTCACCATGCCGCTCCCTTCGTTGGCGCTCCACGAACTCGACAGCTTGCCTCACCTTACCCGATAGTGGCTTGTGACGAGGCCGCCAACTGGTCAGCCGACAGCCTGGGAGCCATTGCGGCAAGGCCTGAGCCAAACCATACCTTTTCCCTGCGATGATGTAGGCGCTGCAAGGGAGGCACTTGCCCGCATCAAAGCCTCGCACAGAGCCTCGTCCTACAGCCTGGACAATCCCATGCCCCAACTCCCCCTGCTCGATCTGCTCTGTGAGACCCGCAGGTGGGTCGTCAGCTACAGACCTGCCAGAGCTGGCATAGGTCAAGCCAAGAAGCTGGCTGCCTGGAAGGTGAAGCAGCCCGGCCAAGACCACATTCGGCACGTCCTTGAAGGCGTTGGTCGCCTGATGCGCTCCCCAGTGCAGGAAGCTCACGCGGGAGAGATCTGCTTTCTTCACGTAGCCTTTGATCAACCCCACTGGATCAACACCTGCCTGTACCTTGTGGTGAACGACCAGCCAGGGTTCATCTGGCTTGGTGTCGATGACGGTTGCGACCTCGCGGGCAAGCTGATCACCGTTGCGCCTCCAACCATCCTTCCCGCCCCCTTGGTCCATCAGGTGGATCTGCAGCGGGGCATAATCCTTAGGTGCCGAACGCAAGCGAGCCAGACCGTAGCCGTGAGCCTCCCAGGCGCTATAGGTGTGACGAACCCGTCCTGATGCGTCGAGGACGAGGAGCGGTGCAAGGTCTGAAGGCAATGCGTCTCGGATGTTGAGCGCTATGACCCGGTTTCCGTGCGTCCGATTAATCCGTGCTGCTCGGCCAGCCATGGCCTTGAGCTTGTCCAACCGTTTCCGGAAGTCTTCCGTAGCAGGCACCTCATCAATGGCGATTGTGAACAAAGCCTCCAGCGCGGGCATCTGAAGGATTTGCCCAGGCGGCGACGTAGTCAAATCAAACTGAAGAGCCTGGACCTGATCCGCCAAGACTGGGCTGATCCTGCGAAGCGGGGACAGCATGGCGGCCAGTTCATCGGCTGACATCGTGATGACCTCACCCGGCTCGATGGTCTCATCCCAGACCCGTACAGCACGAGCTTGCCCCAGGTAGCGAAACTCCCTGATCTCTGACATCCGACGGCCAGCGCAACGCTTTGCAAGCATCTGCTGCGTCGTGAAGAGAACTTGCGCTGCATCTGCCTTTGTGGCCGAGAGATCTACGACCTCCTTGTCCGAACACAGAACCGCGAAATCCGCCTCGTTCAGCCCTGCTTCGTCGACCAGCCTCCGGATCTCGTCCAGCCGGGACAGGCAGACCAGGACACCGACATGAAGATGATCAGGGCTTGCCACGAACCTCCGCAGAAAGTGGGTCAAAGCCGTGGTCTTTCCCATTCCGGGGTCGAGACTGCTGAGGTGAATGGTGGGGGCGCATGACCCGTCAGCCATATCGCACAAGGTCGCGACGACATCAGCCAGAGCTTCAAGCTGCGGCTCGGTTGTGGTCATGCCTCTGGCTTCGAGTGTGGCTTCAAGATCGGAGAGGATCTGGTCAGATAACGACGACGTGGTCGAACTAGTACAACTATCATTAGGACTTATAGAAGTTTGTACCACCTCAGCCGAAGCATCAGCCGCAGGCATCAGCGGAAGTTCAAGCTGGCGGGGGATAAGGCTTTGCGCTTGGAGTGTTGCCGTATCTGTTTGTGAAATGAATGTCATGGGGGTTTCCTCGTCTCATGTGCAAGCCGAGCGCGGCGCTCCGTGTCCGCAGGCACCGTGGTGGCGTTTCGGCTATTCTGATGGTGGGCCTTAATTTCCCGGCATTGCTGGACGCGGTGACCAATAAGGCAGTTACCAGCGCAGGCGACCCGAGGTCAGTCCGCTGTCAAGATCTCGACGAGATGATCAAGTTGGGTTTTGTCCCCGCGCCAATCTGGAGCATAATTGTCCAGCAGCTTCCAGAACTCTGGACCGTGGTCATGGTGCTTCAAGTGCGCCAGCTCGTGGATGAGGACGTAGTCAATGCAGGGTCTTGGAGCCTTGACGAGATGCGTATTCACGATGATCTCTCCCGTTGGCGAGCAACTGCCCCACTGCCGCTTCATCTCCAGCAGGCGTAACGCGGGAACCTGCTGCACCCAGGGCAAGGATTTTGACACCTGCGCCAAGCGGCGAGCTAGGTAGTCACGCCCCCGCACCTTGTACCAAGCACGTACGCGAGCGCGAACATCCTCAGGTGTTTGGCGCTGCGTTTCTACCTGCAACCGGCTACCCACGAGGCGGGCAGGCTTCGGCGGCCCATCCACCGGAATAACCTTAAGTGTGAATCGGCGTGCAAAATTGACCCACTTTGGTGGGTTATGAGCGAGTAAAATTGACCCACCTGTTTTCGTTAACATCCGCACTAAAAGTGCGGAGGAAAGAGCAGGTGTTACTGATGGAAAGCGTGTCGAAGATCCGACGATGGGTATTGGTTGAGGGACGCAGCATCCGGTCTGTTGCGCGGGCGACGGGATTATCGCGGAACACGATCAAGAAGTATCTGAAGGATGAGAGCCCGCCGAGCTAC
>NZ_WLCM01000014.1 GCF_013317235.1 Leisingera sp. ANG59
TCGGCGGGCTCTCATCCTTCAGATACTTCTTGATCGTGTTCCGCGATAATCCCGTCGCCCGCGCAACAGACCGGATGCTGCGTCCCTCAACCAATACCCATCGTCGGATCTTCGACACGCTTTCCATCAGTAACACCTGCTCTTTCCTCCGCACTTTTAGTGCGGATGTTAACGAAAACAGGTGGGTCAATTTTACTCGCTCATAACCCACCAAAGTGGGTCAATTTTGCACGCCGATTCACACCGAAGCCGTAGATAACAAACTGCCAAGCCCCCCTGCCCTGCTCCCGCACCTGGTAGTATCCGCCGAAATTTCGGCATTGATAATCCCCGGCCCACCATTGCGCGCCGGGCATTGCTTTTTCTGTCTCGGTCATTGGAATGAGATCAAGCTGGCTCATGACTGGCCTCCCTAGAATTCAAAGGTCACGTCACCGTTAGGAAGGATCTTCCCGATTGCGTAAGTCAGGCGGCTCCCTTCTTCCTCTGCCTCGTCCTGCAACCCTTGCCACTGCTCATAGAGGTGCGTTTGACAGTCGGCCCTACAGCTGACAGGCCGGTCCATGCTGTCGAAAATCTGGTACTTCGGCTCCGGCACCTCGGCCAGCAGCGTGCGATTGGATGCACAAGACTCCGGAGACCAAACGCGGCCGTTGTAGCTGATGTGCGCGATGTGATCCCCACTGTCGGTGAACACATCAGCGCTTCCGAATTGCGAATGTCCGAGGCCCGCCTTGTCCCGAGCCTCGATGTAGGCTCGCTGGCAATCGTCCAAGTTTTCCTTCCCGCGGATCCACTTGATGCCGGGCACGGCGACCTCGCGCCCGGCATGAATCTCGAACCGCACCGCAAGGGTGCTTCCATTGCTGCTCTGCCCGCTCATGCCACCAGCTCCCCCGTCCTGATAAACCGCATGGGGTCGTTCTCAACTATCTGGCACTGGCCCTCGGTATGGCCTTTGGAAATTGCCTTGGCCCGCATTCCTGCCAGATTGACCGGCAGAATTGCCGCGCCCTGAGAGAGCGCGACTGCGTAGGTGTAGAGGTGTGTTTCCCAATGGCGCTTCATGTCGGCACCTCAGCGCTGAACACTACGGTTTCGCCTTCGACCTTATAAGGAACAGCCTTGGACAGCAGCTGCTCGATGGCGGCCGCCGGGACGTCGGCAAAGGTCGCACTGACGGTCTGAAGCATCCGCTGCCGATCTTCCTCAAAGGAATAGGCGTTGATGGCCCACGCGATAACGCCGGGGGTGTGAACTGCAGGGGAAGAACCGAGGCGGTATGTTGTCATTTGAATGCTCCCTATCTGTGGTGCAAGAAAATCAAGGCTGGATGCAGGACAGCCGCCGAAGGCGCCTGCCCCTGCATCCCTGCCTCGTGGCGAACAGCGGTTGGGGGCGAGACAAGCGCGCGAACCGCAGGCCGGAGGAAAATTTGTCCCGCGAGGAATGGGCCAAAGGCCCAGGGGAAATTTTCCTTTGGGCGAGGAACTTGCGCGCTTGTCCGAGGGGGAAGGCAGCGTCTTCCCCCTAACCAGGGGGCGTTCGGCTTGCCCGAATCCCCCCTGCCCTATCTCATGGATGTCTGGGCTGGGGTGAGCGGGCGCAGCCCGTCGATCCCCTGCCCTGACAATCGCCTCAATGCGATCTGCGCATGGCGCGGATCTCTTCTATATTTTACCCGGTATGGAGCACGACAAAAGGGCGGCTGCTGCCGCCCTCGCCGGAGGTCATTCGGTGACATCATCCTTGTTCGGGAAGGCAACCATTTCGACGCCTGGGAACATGTTGTGCTTGACGTTGATCGAGGTGATGTTGCCTTGATCGTCAGTCCGGACGAACAGTACGCCGCAGCGGTCCCAGTAGTTCTTGCCATCCTTTTCGCCGGTTTTGACGCTCAGTTTCAGGGTTTGAGTAGCCATTTTGTGATCCTCGCTTTGAGTGTTTCGATGAACATGGTGGAAGCGGGCTCAAAGGGAATGTCAGCTGAAAATTTGATCCGCGAGGAATGGGCTTTAAGCCCAGGGGAAATTTTCAGTTGAAGCAAAGCGATCATGCCCGGCTGCCCGCTTAGTGTTCATCTTTGAGAAACACAGATTGGCGAGGATCCTCATGGCTTTGGTCTGAAGTTGCGTCATGGAGACTGAAGGCAAGACTTGCTGGAACAGCGGTACAAATGTGAGAGGCCAGCGGCGTTGAATAGGCAATATCACCGCGATCAACTTGAGCGCGTCTTGTCCAACCGTGACCTGGTTGCCTTCCAGGCCTAGGGACAGATGAAAACACTGCTAGATAGGCGGCCGCAGGTCAATCAATAACAGATAACACATAACAGGGAACTGTTATTGGCAGCCGTTCTCCAGGCTGCTTGCAGCCTGCGCAATGCGATCGTCACCCGAAGGGCTGATACAGCCGTGTGGAAACGACCATGGCGCAAAACGCGTCAGCTGGCCCTTTGGGACAGATGAGGTGTTATTGCCCCAGGGAGTGCCACACGGTTGGATCGGTGGAGCGCCGCTTGCGGCGCGGAATAGAGCGCGGTCCCGCGTCCACGCGGGATGCGCCCGGAAACCCAGGCGAAGCTCAACTTGTGTAAAACCCGGAAAGACAGAAGCCGCAACTATTAACAGATAACCCTAAACAAGTAACTCATAACAACTAACAATTAACTATTAACACTTACCTGTTAACTGGTCCCTTCAGCAACTCAATCCTGCACCACGACGCCGAAGAACTTTTTTGATTACAATATATTAAAGTAATGACTTTGCCCAACATCAACGGTCACATGTGACCACCATGCTATAGCTTCAAAGGCATACAGTAGCTGATAACGCATAACAGTTTACACATAACTATTAACACCTTATAGGTGAACAAAGCAAAAAGAGGATCGAGCAGTGACCCAAGTAATCAGCGTTGTTCAAGAGAAAGGCGGGGCAGGGAAGTCTACCCTCCTCATAGCACTTGCTTCACTAATGGTAGCAGATGGAGCCAAAGTGGCCGTCATCGACACTGACCCACAACATACCCTTTCGGATTGGGCCAAAAAAGAAAGCACCGATGTTGATTGGGCGGTTGAGGAAGACGACGAACGGCTAATTCCAACACTTCGCGCTCTCAAGAAGAGCGAGCCGGCATATGATGCGATTTTAGTGGACACCGCCGGTTTCAAGTCCGCTATGGCTGTTTATGCAATCAACGCATCCGGCCTGGTCTTGATCCCTTCGAAAGCCACCGAAACTGATGCCAAAGGTGCAATCAAGACATTCAGGCATGTGACAAGTGTGGCGGACTCGATGGATAAAGACATTCCTGCCTATGTAGTCATGATGGACGTGGATCCAGCAACTAATATCACAGCGGCCACCTTGGAATCCCTGGACGCCCTAAAGATACCCAGGCTTAAAGCCATGTGTGCACACCGAACAGGCTTCAAGGAAATGATGAGCACAGGCCGAGGACCCGAAGGCTCAGCAAAGAGGTCGGCACAAACAGTGTTGGCTGAAATGCAGATGGGTGGTCTGATCGATTTCTACGGAGGCAAAGATGGCAAAGCTTAAAGTTGATCTGGGTCTTGATGATACCCAAGATGCGAAACCTGACGCAGAGGCAGAAATTCTCCGCCAGCTTTCAGCTCCCTTGCCAAGCCCGTCTAAAGCCAGAGCCGGATCGCTAAAGACTGCTCCGCGCGTCCAGTTCGCATTTTCTAATGTCCCTAAGCCGATTAAGCAGGCATTCATTGATGCAGCCGAAGCTAAGGGTATGGGAATGAAGGAGTTTTTGTATCACTGTTTGCGGGCAGGAGGTGTTGATATTCCTCCTATGGAAGAAATAGACGGTCGCCGCAGGTGACAAGCATAACACATAACAATTAACTGTTAAGGGAGGCCTTCGCGGCCTTCATTGCGCCGCGCAGCGGCTCGGGCGCCGAAGGCGCCAGTCCAGGAGGGCAGGGCCTTTAGGCCTTTCCCTCCTGGGACATCAGAAACGGCCGGCCTTTGCCTTCAGCCAACTGGTAACAACAAAGGTAGCTGTTTCTGAAACTCCCCCTCAAAAGAGGGTGAGCTGCTGGCCGGAAATCGCTGGACTTTCGCCCAGAGTAGCAAGCCGGTCTTTCCGTTCGGCCTCGGCTTGTTGCTTTCGCTGGGCCGCTTCAGCTTCAGCCTGTTGTGCCTGTTCTTTCTGTTTGGCAAACGGATCTCCATTTGCTGCGAAAAACACAGGCGCGGCGGCGGTGTAGGCACTGGTGAACACCTCAAGCGAAAGGCTATTGCCGCAAATGATCTTGCCAGCCAGGCCACGCGCGGCGCATTGGACATAGCACATATGGAAAGTGGGCCGGGACAGCTCCACGGCTTCTACCCAAACAGAAGTTTCCAGCTTATAACCCTTGCCCTCGATGACGTCCGCGACCGCCATAAGCATTCCGCCAGCCCCTGCAGCTGGTTCCTGAACAGTAATAAATCCCTGTTCCTTAATCTTCTCGTCAACATCGGTTAGCGAGATTTCCGCCATCATGCGCGAGACTTCATAAGGGGTGAAAAACTGGCCTAGCTTGGCGTCCAGAACTTCCAGCTCACCGGCGGCCATACCCAGAAAATCACACCCGCCATTGCCGATTTCACCAAGGGCGATCCCTACCATTTCCGGCATTTTGCGCACATCGTCCTTGTCTCGGTAACGGGCAACAACGCTCATGTATTGGGCTTCCAGGGCTTCGCGCTGATCAGGAAACGGGCTGGCTTTCTTAGCCAGCGCGCAATAGCTCATTTCGCAGAAGTCAGCGAAAACCTCACTTCGATGCTTGGAACGGTCTATATCGTTGAGAAGGCGCACAAATTCCTTTACCGCCGGGTTCATTCCGCTGCCTCATTGGTGACGGCCTGTTCAAGGTCTTTTTCCAGTTCGGCAGACGGTTCGATGATCGGAAATTCATAAGTTTTTACTTCTTGGCCGCAGTCTTCACAGACACAGCTGTCAAAGACTGCGGACAATTCCCAATCTTGAATTTCATTGACCCATACTGCTGTTGCATCGGCCTTTATGTTTTGGCCTCCGCACTTTCCGCAGTGAACAGAGACCGGGGCATTACACGGCATTTTGCACTTTCCTGTGTGGTGGTCCCGCTTCGATCTGGATGCCGAATACTTGGGACAGGGGTTGCGGGAAGGACCGCGAAGCGGCCCTCTCCTGCAAACCCTGCTCCCGGCCGAGGGCAGGAGGGGGACCCGTCAAGCAGAGTGCCGGGCCGGAAGGGGAGGGGGATCACCCATCCTCGCAGCGCGGCGGAGCCGTGACCGAGGTTGGGGAAACCCCTTCCGGCCCGAATAGCGCTCTGCTTGACGGGGGAACCGGCGGTTCCCGGATCTCCCTGGGGCGTTCGGCTTAGCCGAATCCCCCAGGGCACTATTGGGAAAGTGCCATGCCGCTACTGCGGCATGACCGCAGCTCATGTGATCGCCGTGCAAGCACGGAGATCTCCGCAAGAAAAAGGACCCCACCACAAGGGCGGGGCCAGTTGGTTCCTTCACCACAAAGGAAAACTCGTTTTCCAGGAGCGCAAACCGTGTGCCTGGTCCCGCCCTGGGAAAATCTCGGTCAGCTAGGCGCGGATGGCTCCGGCCTTGGCCGGATGCCGACGCGCCCGCGCGGATCGACGGCCCAGCCGCCACCTATGCGTTCAATACTGGCGTCAGGTCCATGCTGCGCGATGAACACCCGGTCGGCTTCTGTCTTGCGGCTGGCGTGAAGATCGCTCGCCATATGACCGCTTGGGCGGCGGCACCAATTGCCCGGCGCGCGGCGGCAATCCGGGCAACGCACAGCTAGAACGGGGTGCCGGTGGGCTGTGAAATCAGGCATTGCATTCCTCCAGTTCTCCTAGGCGCAGGAACAATTCAGACGCCCGCACACGGTCCCGCATGGCCTCCGTGCGGTCTTTTTTCGAGGACGCCGCAGCTTGCAGGTGATGGTAGGCGGCATGGCGTTCGGCCAGCGGATGCGCGTCTGGGTCTTCTGCAATGTCGCGCGCCTTCAGGATCGACACGAACAGGTCAGATGTTGCAAAGAGGCTGCCTTTCCGTGCGCCTGATGCATCCGTGCGAGAAAGCGGAAACGGCGGGCGTTTCAGGTCGATCCGGCCGAGGCTGTAGCTGTGCAGAACGCTCAACAGATAGGACGGGTCGGCTGGGTATGGGGCGCAGTCCCATGCCCGCCGAACGGCGCGGCGCTCGTCCTCTGGCATCGAGTCAATCATGCGTCGGGCTTCACGCCATTTCCCGGCCCGTGCGCTCCGGTCCCTGACTTCCTGTTCGGACCACGCCCTTGCCCGGTCCTCCATAACCTGATCCTCGCTCGGCTGTTCTTCGGCAACCTGGTCGGCAAAGAGCGGCAGGGCTTCCCGCTCCATGCGCTGCTTGCGGCGCAGAGCGGCCCGCTTTCGCGGTGTGTCGGTGAATGCGTGGCGGGGCCAAGATTTGAAGCGCATTTGTTCAATCTCCTGCGGATGGGGCAGGGCGCTAATGCGCCCTGCCAGCGTTTATTATTCCATGCCCTCGGGTAACCATGCGTCGATCTTCGCGGCCTGCTCGTCGGTGACGTTATGAGCCTTGCGTGTCTCAGCACTGGCAAACAGGCTTTCCAGCTTCTCCGCCTTGTCGCCCTTCTTCAGCTTGGCAAAACTCGTTGCGGTCGGGTGATCTTCGGCAAGGTCCAGCAGATCGCGCCAAATCTGGTTCATGTAGGGGCCACCCACGCGGCTGAAAAAGTTCTCAGCGGTCGGTGTCCAGACCTCGCGGATGCTGGGCTGTGTCTCTTTGGCAACCATCGCCGCCAGCTTTGCATCACCGCCCTGATACTGAGCTGCAAGGAAACGGGTCAGTTCACCGCGAATATGCTCTGCGCCCTTCTTGCGGAACGCCCGGAACGACGCGCCAAGGTCTTTTGCGTCGTACATATCGCGGGCCGGGTTGGTGGTCAGCCGCTCGTCCAGTTCATAGCCTGCCGCCTCGGTGCTGGGCCAGTTCGCAACATAGCTTTGCGACAGACCGAAGGGGTTGGACCACCGCAGTTCATGGCTCAACTGATAGGCCAGCAGGTCAATCATTAAATCCGGGTCGCGCAGGATCGCGTGTTGCTGCGCACCCTGAGCAACGCGGTTCAGGTCGTCGCGCAGCGCCTGGGAAATCGGAGATTTCGGCGCAGCGCTGACGGCGGAACCGGCAGAGCTTTTGATAACACCCGCCTCAACGGCAGCCTTCTTATCCTCGGGCCGGACCATTTCGCCAGAGCGTTCCAATTCGCCTTGATGGTTCACATAGACGATCAGACCTGCATGGGCTTTTTGTGCCTCGGTGTATTCTCCGTCGATGATCTTCTGCAGGTCGGCAAGTTCGGCCTGCCCTTCGTCGTCCAGAACCTCGCCCTCTGCCAACTCGGCCAGTTCGTCATAGCGCTCGGACTGTTCTTCGTTCAGATCGCCGCCTTCGCTGTAAATCCGCTCATACTTGTCCAGCCCCAATGTGTAGTGGCAAAGGTAATGCTCAGTGATGGGTTCTACCCACTTCCAGCCCTCCGCCTGAGCGATTTCGCTGGCTGCATCTTCAAGCGCACTCTGAAAGCAGGCATCCAGAATTTCCGGACTGTCATACAGCTTTTCCTCGGCAAACAGATCGCCGCCCATCTTGCCGCCTGCTTCGGTGTAGGCATCATCGCCCACAAATTTCACCCGGCGGTCAGTCGTTTTCACGCTGGCGGGTTTCAGTTGCTTCTTTAGCTGATGATCTGACCAGTTCTCGCCGCGTACCCGGTCCAGTACGGAAAGGGTATGGGCCTCGTCGTCACAGATCGTGAAACATGCCGCCATACTCAGATTGATTTCCTTTGCGGCCAGCGCGTCAAGAACCGGCTCCGGCAGATCGGCCAGAGCAAGGCGGCGGTAGACGTGCTTTTCAGTCACGCCGAAATTGGTGGCGATGGCGCTGACGTCTTTGCCCTCGGCGCGCATTTCGCCAAAGGTGCGGATTTCCAGAGCCGGGGGCAGGTTCTTGCGGACCACGTTTTCCATCTTCGCCCAATCGGCGGCGGTTTCGCGGTCGGGTGCGAGCATCACCAGCGGGTTTGCCAGTTCGGGCCGTACCTTGGCAAATTCCGGCTTTGTCTCGGCCAGATATTGCAAGGCGCGCAAACGGGTGCCACCGGCAACAATCTCGGCCCCGTCCAAGTCCTCGGTATATCCAGCAAGAGACTGGATCATGCCTTTTGCCCAGAGGGTTCCCGCAAGGTCTTTAATGTCCTGTTCCGGCACATCCTGACGTGGGTTCATGGGGGACAGGATCAGTTTCTCCAGCGGGAAACGGGCTTCTGTTGCTTTGATTTCCTGATGCTTCGACATTTGGGCATTCCTTGTAACGTGGTGAATTTTTGTGTTATTGGTGCCCCAGCCCTTTTGGGCTGAGGCGTGGCCGCTTAGACGGCTCCGTGTGATTTCAGAAAGGCGAGGCCGATCTTGGCGGAGAGACCTCCCTTTCTGATCAGCGCATAGGCTTCACGCTTGCGCAGATTGATCTGTTCAATGCTCATGATTTCACCTCCCTCCCGGCGCGGTAGCACCTACGGGCTTTGCCGATTTCAGTGTTCGTGGGGCAGGTAGATGGTGAGCACACGCCGCGTGTCGTCATCGTCAAGCGGATCGTCTGCGGCGGCATCGTAAGTTTTGTTGTAGAGGCTGATTGCCCAGAAAACTTCCGTCTCGTTGACATGAACAACACCAAACGAGTGATCACCGCTCGGATCATTCAATTGGTCGAAGTCCGTGAATTCAGCCACGGCTCGGGTCGCAAGGGCAACAAACAGCATCCCTTTTTCTTCAACGCCACCGCTGAAAATCACCTGACCCTCATAGGTCTGATGCCCTTGGAATGGGATTGCTGCGCGGAAAGCATCGTTCGTTTCCGCGATTGCAGCCGCTTGAATGGACATGTTGACGACGGCACGGGAACCACAGGCAGAGCAGGATTCCGGTACGATAGAGACCAGCGTTTCTGCTGCGCCGCACCCATTGCATTGATATAAAGCCATAGTTGGCCTCCTAAGTGGTGATGCGGTGGCCGATGTTCGCCCGACCTATCCGCGTTCGCTTCGGTTTGTTCCAATGGGTCAAGGAAACGACCCATTGGCCCTGACGCCTGCCACCCGCACCCATCCGCGTTTTTCCCCGGAAGGGAGGGGGGGCGACAAAAGAGGTGTGGAGAGGCTTCAGCTGGTTTCGATCCAGCCGAAAAACGGAAGGTTCGCCCGCTAGCGGGTGAAAGCCGTTTTTCTGCTTGAAGGCGGAAAATCTATAACGTGATCTGCGCTTGCGCGGATCTCTTCTGCGCCGTTCGGGACCGGCTGAAGCCTCAGAACAACTCGTCGCCCCCCTGACCGCCGGGGAAAAGCAGCGCAGCAGACCGCCCACGGCGGGCTGCGATCACCATAGGCAAACATGCCGGGGCAGGGAGGAGCGGGCAAAGCCCGTCGATGCCCTGGCACGCCCGCTGGAACATGCAATCCGCGCGGCGCGCGCGGATTTCTCCTGTTTCTTGCAAAAGGCGTAGCGAACGACCGTTACCCGAAGGGCGGAGACAGCCTGTCCTGGACGACCATGCGGCCGCGGCGGCAAGCTGGCTCGGAGAGACAGCTTCCGGCGCACTTGGGCCGCAGGGAGAACGGGGCAGGGTGGCTCCGGCCTGGTGCCGCCTGCCGGCGCCAGGCTAGGGCGCGGTTCCGTGCTTCAGCGCGGAATTTGCCCTACATAAGGTATTGAAGGCACACCCCTCCCACATTATTTTGGAAGAGTCGCGGGGCGTTGGCGCAGCCCGGTAGCACCACCTTTTAGGGTTGGTTTGCGGCATAGCATGTAACTGAAGGCTGAGATGTAAGGCTTTCGCCAATTTGCTGAGCTTCTGCGAGCCAGCGCCCTAACAAGGACTGAAGATGTCACCGAACGATGCCTTGCAGGCGGAAGATGATGAACACGCTGCCCCTCTGCCCACACTTTACATTTTTCTTGATGAAGGTGGAAACTTTGACTTTTCACCGAAAGGTTCGAAGTTTTTCACGCTAACCTGTGTCAGCTTGTACCGACCTTTCACCCTGCACACAGACTTGGACACGTACAAATATAATCTGATTGAACACCGGATTAAACCGCGTCTGGAGATGGAGTATTTCCATTGTGCTGAAGACAATCGTTTCGTGCGTAGCAAGGTTTTTTCCAAGTTGTCAGGTTCAGTCCCGCATGAATCTGTCGACTCCGTGATTGTTGAAAAACGCAAAACCGGGCCGGCCCTTCAGGCACCTGAAAAGTTTTACCCAAAGATGTTGGGCTATCTTGTACGGTACGCTGTTGAGAAGGCAGCTCACGGTGTAGGTGAAGTTGTCGTCATTACCGACAGCATCCCTGTTGCGAAAAAGCGAAAAGCAATTGAGAAGGCTGTAAAGACAACTTTGGCCGCCATGCTACCGAAGGGTACGCCCTACCGGATCATGCACCACGCTTCACGCGCACACTATGGCCTCCAGATAGCGGACTACTTCAACTGGGCAATCTTTCGTAAATGGGAAAACGGTGACACCGCCGCACACACAACCGTAGCCAAGCAAGTCCGAAGTGAATTTGACATCTTCAGGACAGGCACACGGTTCTACTACTGAGGAATGCGACCCCTCCGACTACCGGTGTGGAGAACCCCTTGGGTTCTTATCATCGGAGGGGAACCTTTGCAGCGAACATAGACACTGTGTCGTAAATTTCAACCTAATACCCAGGCTGGCCCCTCAGTGACCTAGGCCATTGTTTGGAATTTCCGGCTCCTGTGGCAGGGTCTGCGGAGCTGGGACATCATTTGCCGATAACCATTCCCGAATGGTCATCCACTTGTCCTGGTGTGAGGGGGGCCATCTCCATTGAAGAAGTTCCCCGGCCTTCCGATCCAACTCCGGAAACCACTGGATCTTGAGACGCAGCTTGTGCTTCTTTGCCCATGTTCGGAACACTGGTAGCCAGTCCGCCTCGCCACTGGCCTCCAGGGATGTTTTCAAATCGTGCGGGATGGTAAAAGGCCATTCTTTCATGGGTTCGGTGTTACAACCGTCTTCATATGGTAATCAACACAGCAATTAGCGAGCCTGCAAAGGTTCGCCCGCGCTCGACAGAGCGCAGAAACCCCACGTGTAGCCGAAGGCTGCATTGCGGCCGCCGAGCGGCCCCAGCGGAGCGCCAGTCCGGTTGAAATCGGGTGCCAACCCGGGTTCAACCGGACACCAGAACCTAGCTTGCAAACAGAAAACCCCGCTAAAGCGAGGTTTCCGTTTGAAGTTAGGTCAACGCCGGAAATAATTAATCCCTTCGGATCCTGATAAGCTTCGTGTGCACCTTGGCGGTTTCGAACGTATCCACGGGCAGGCGCTCCAACTCTTCGGCCTCGTCATTTTCAAAGGTGACCGGCACCAGTGCAACCAGCGTTGCAGGTTCCTGATGACCACCCCGGCCCAACAGTGACAATGCAGCCTTTACGTGAGCCCGCACAGTCTTGAACGGCGGGTTCATGATGACCCTTGGGAAAGCGGCACTCCCCTTCACCTCTTCAGCGTATTCCAGAAAGCACCGGTTGATTGTTGGACCAAGGTAGCGAAGGCGGCCGGCAAGGGTGCTGTGCCGCTCAACCATCGTCAATTCGCACGTGCTGTGCCCGGATGCGATCAGCGCGCGAACTAGCTGGCCGGTGCCTGCGCTCGGCTCCAATGTCAGATAGTCGCCTTGCGGCCCGAGATATTCGACCATGCGCCGCGCCACATCGTCGGGAGTGACGTGGCATTCGGTGAATTTGTCCACGGCGATCACCTCCGGCGCCTCGATGTGTTCCAGAGCTGGAGCGTCCCGGCGTGCCCTGACCGGAATGGTCAGGGGCTTGTCGGGGCGGGTGTACATGCTGGGGCGGTTCATTGGGCCGCCTCCGCCGGTGCCAGGCTCTTAGGGATCGGGTGCTGCTTCTGGTCGGTGATGACAAAGGCAACCCAGGGCGCGCGCCAGCTGGGTTCCTTCGAGTTGGGAGCGCGGCCGTAACGGATACGAAAATCCCCGCACGCGGAAAGCCGCGTTCCTTTGTAGTCGCTCCCAATCGCGGAATACTCAGCCTTGGTAACCTCTACTTGTTCAAGAGTTTCAACAGGATCAGCGCCGCGATAGGTCGCGCGAGACTTCACGCGCAGTTTCCCGTCAGGAGCCTTGAAGTTCAAAATAGGAGGCTTCGTCGGCTTCTTGGCCGGGGGGACATAGCCGCAAGACTGCATCAGGTCTCGCCACTCATCGCTTGAAAGCTCGACGGAGCACCCAAGGGCGATGTGAGCGGGCAGGGGCGCCGCGCATTCGACTGTAAACAGGTCTACATCAACCTTCGCCCCTTTGGGCTTGTCGGCGCCATGCTCCCGCACGAACATTTGCAGCAGCGTCGGGGTGATTTCGCCTTCAAAGCGCGGCACCTCGCCCAGCATTTCGCGCTCATAGGCCAGGCGGTTAAGCGTGTGTGTGATCCAGCGGGAAAGGTTGTTACTTTCTATGATCGAGCGCGCACCGGCCATGGCCTTTTCCCGTGCCTCCTCCGGGGTGATCTCGCCGCGGTCCACTGAAGACCACAAATTGTAAGAGTGCATATCGCTGCGGCCAAGGAACAGCTTGATTTGTTCCGGCGTGGTTATCTTCTCCCACAGGTCCAGCGCCTTGTGCGCGGTGTTCAAGTTGCGCTGCAGGTCCCGCAGTTCAGCCAAAAGGGTTTTGATCCGGCGCGAGCGCACTTTCGGGTTGTTCTTATAGTTGGCGTAACGCTCCACGCCCTCGGCGCGATACTGCCAATATCCGATGGCGTCATGGGCCTTTGCGGCCTTGCTCAAGGCGTTGTCCATGCGCTCTTTGTCCTTGCGGGCTTTCCGTTCGGAGTGGTGGCCGATCAGGATCGGCTGGCCGAATTCGAAGCGCTGGGAAATGTCCCGGGCGGCACGGGTGAAGGCGCTAGCCTGGGCAGCACGTTTCGCCGCGATCTCGTCCAGCCGGTCGGCCTTCATCTGTGCGCGCTCTGCAAGGGTGGTTCCCTCCGGCTCGATCTCGCCCGCCAGCTCCAAAGCCAAATCTTCACGCTTGCAGGACCACTTTGGGGCTACAAACAGCTCTTGTTTCGGTGCCCATTTGAAGCCGGCGGCCTTCACCCGCTCATATGTTTCCTCGTCCAAACGGTCAGAGGTATACAGCCGGATTTTGTTGTCTTCGGGGGAGTAAGTCGCGGTGATAGTCAAATCTGTCATGGGTCTTTTCTTCCGTGGTGAAGCGGCGGGGCTTGCTGCCTTCTTTCCGCCGATGGTCTGCTACGTTTGTTCTGACTTCCTTTCCGGAAAATCAGGGCTGATTTGCAGGTTCAGTCGGCGAAGCCGCCTGTTCCTGCTGATCTGCCACGTGGCGAACGCGGGAGGGGGCGAGGCAATGCTATTCGACAGGGTTGGTGCGGCCCGCAGGTGTCGGGCGACACATAGTTTTGCCATTTGCGACAGACCCTTTCCTTTTTCGTGTCTCCAACATCCCCGCTCGCGCCTCCTGTTCCGCCAGTGGCGAAGCCTTCCCTGATTTTCACTTCGGAAGACCTCGTGTCTTCCGGAGGGCAAAGCAGGGTGGGCGCAGCCCGGACTGCGGCCGGACGGTGATCTGACACACGGGGCCGGAGCGGTGAAATTGGGAGGGGCCCGCGCTTGGCGCGGGAGGAACCGGATTTCTCCGTGGAGGCTGACGCGCAGCGGCATCAGAACCCGTGTTCAGATTGCCGGCCGGATGGCAGGCGGACCAATCAAACGGAAAATGCCGGGGCAGGGAGGAGCGGGCACAGCCCGTCGATGCCCTGCCACGCCTCCTGAGATATGCAATCCGCGCGCCCCGCGCGGATTTCTACTGTCTCTTGCAGAAGGCGCAGCTGCCCAGGCCTGGCAGTCCAGCCTCAGCACGGAATTTGCCATGGCCTGACCGGTAGAATGGACGGGTGGAAATTCGCAAAGCGTTACACAAATAGCGGCCAGAAACCCAAAACGAGGGGCGCAATGCATTCGCAACATATCGCAACGCATTGGCAACGTAAGGTGCTGAAATAAAATGATCTTTCTTTGTCAGACCCGCAGATTAGGGCTTGCAGAACTCCGGAAGAGGTAATGAGATAGAAGAACGAGTTAGGCGGGCTTGGCCCTAGGTTCCAATCAAGAACCAAGCGCCGCCATCTAGAACTCAATGTTGCCCTAAAGGAGGTTTGCACATGGCAAACACAAATACAGAAACACTATCGAGCCTCAGGTTGCACCTTGCCCTGACTACCGCTCCAGGCACAAGACTGGCGTTGCACCTTTACGGTCCACCGGCATGGGTGAGTCTTCTGATCAGCTTAACAATTCTTCTGATCACGATGCCCATCTGGCTCTGACACCGCCAAGCACGCAAAGGCCTGCCGCTTCCCGGGCTATCCACGGATCTTTCGGGATAGCGGAAGGCCATACCGCATGTGGCACCTCTTTTTTTATTTTCGAGCCGTTTTTTTATGAGTTTCAAATCTCTTCCACGACCCCGACGCATAAATACTATTGCAGAAGGGCACTGAGCATGAGGCACAGTGTCAGTCGATTAACAAGACATTTAAACTTAGAGGTATTTATATGAAGACAACAAAAAGCCACCGAAGTGAAATCCATTACTCCGACAACGCGCGAACAGTATCTGTACTTGGGCTCGAAGGAATTTTAAGCACTACAGCGGCAAGCATCGCACTGATCATGTTCGCAATAATTGCCTGGCAGAATCCGGAACGCATCGCGGACATCACAGTGATTTTTCAAACGATCGCAGCGTACTTGCGCTAACGCACTTGCCCCCTGCGCGGACAGCGCCAGTCCCGCTGTGACGGGGCTGCCCTTCAAGGTCGCGGCGCAAGGCTATACAGCCTGGGCGCAGCCCGGACTGCGGCCGGACGGTGATCTGACACACGGGGCCGGAGCGGCGAAATTGGGAGGGGCCCGCGCCTGGCGCGGGAGGAACCGGATTTCTCCGTGGAGGCTGACGCGCAGCGCATCAGAACCCGTGTTCAGATTGCCGGCCGGATGGCAAGCGGACCAATTAAACGGAAAGATGCCAGGCGCGCTAGAGCTGAGCGGCGGCGCGGCTGACCGAGACAGCACGGATTTTTCCCATATGTGGTTGCCTTCTCGGAAGATGCACCCATATCTGGATTTGGGCTGGTAATTTTGGGCTTTGCGGCTGAGGGGCGAAAAAGATGCGAGATGAAGAGGGCACTGCCGAAGAACTTAAAAACGGCATTACGATCCCGAGCAATATTCAGTTTTCCGCGAGGGGGTTCGCAGATGAAGATTTTGCAAAGGAGGCGATTTACAAGTTGCACTCCGTCCTCAGCGCCATCAGTCAGTCCATTGACCTAACCAACCTGGATGGCGTGACGGTTGCGTTCGATTACGACGAAGCATTGTTAGAGCTTGATCGTGGATATGAGACAACCTACGAGCTCACCGCTACCAGAGGCGTCGCTATCGGTGTCGCAATGGCGCCGACAGTAATTCGCGACGGGGTGATCAAAACCCATCTTGTCCTTAACGCGAACTACGCACTCAGCATCCTTGAGGAACCTGGGAAGGAGACCGAGTACTTTTGGCAATCACTTCATTTGGTTGCGCATGAATGCGCACATGTAGAGGTGACGGCTTCATTTGACAAATCGTTCCCGGGGTTTCTTCTGCAGAAAGCACATAACAACATCCTAGATAACATGCGCTGGAAGGTAATTCTGGCGACATGGGATGAATACGCTGTATGCCGCATCGTTGGTTCGATCGGATATGATCCTGGAGACGGCTACCTCGAAACCCTAGTCAAGGTCTTGGGCGATGCCCGAGATCAGTGTTACGAGAAGATAAAGGCATACCGTACTCACGGGGATGTTGGGCAGGTCGCAACAGAGGTGTATGGAAATATTGGCGATCTTCTGAAGTATTCATCGTATTTCTTGGGCGCAGTTGCGGCGCGGGAAACCCCAGAAACGCATCCTCCTGCCCTAACCGAAGGGGCTGAATTTGGGTGGTTTGCACCGTTCTACGAACGCCTTATTAAGGTGCATGAGGCGCTTTGGAACGAATTTGGGAATTGGGAGGGTTTGGGTTCCTTTGAGGCTATAGGTGACATTTTGGAGGACATGGCTAAGAGTATTGGCGTCGAAGCTTCACGCGTGTCCAACGAATTAGTTAAATTCAATATCCCTTACCGGCGGGAAAGTATGCCCGACAGTGTCACGACGAACCCACTAATACGAGCATTGCTCGAAAAAGAGCTGCCGTCTAAATAAATCTCTGGGTAATCCCCCATTTTTGCGGGGACTTGGTCGTAGAGTTTACGCGGCCATTTTCAGTTTTTTGGTGCCGAAAAGAGAAACATCGACACATTAACGGAGCAGAGGAACCTGTTATCAGGGAAATCAGAAAGACGGTTAGGTACCAGTATGTCCGCTACCTTCACATTTGCCAGGAACTCTGAAGGTCGGATCATCTCTGTCAGTGAGCTTGATCCCAACAAACGATCCGCGCTTGGTAAATTAACATGTCCTGGGTGCTCTACCCAAATGCTACCCGTCCTAGGGCAAGTGCGGGAATGGCACTTCCGGCACGAGGCGGGCGAGGGGTGTGCGGAGTATTTCGCCGTGCTGGCAGAGGAAATGATCTGCCGAGGTGTCGGCCGGGCCATATTGGGCGAGGGCCCATACCTACTTGATATTCGCCGACTCCCCACTCTTGATCTGGCGGTCACCAGGAAAATTGTTCGAAAGACGGAAGTCGACGGCCGACGCGTGGATGTTGCGCTCTACTCTGAAAAGGGCAGTCTCAATGTTGTTATCGCCCGGCGGGAGGCAGATCAATCAATCCCCTGTGGCGCCACCGGACTTTGGCTTGTTCTCGATGTCACCGATTGCGATGAAGGAAGGGTCTTGGAACTCGAGAACGGCATCACTTTCAATCCGCACTGGATGTTCGAGCAGGGTTTCCCGCGACCGAAGCCAAAGGCCTCACCCATAGGCTTGCGGCAAGCAGCTGCGCCGACCTCAACCGGACTGTTCAGTCGTGGCTCGCCCACACACCGTATTTTCTACCCTCGCTATGACACCCTTAGCTTCGGGCAGGGCCTGTCAGACTCGAATTCTGATGATCCGGACAAGAGGCGGCCAAGTGAAACCCGTGAAGACCACTTGAGGCGGCTACATGCGAAATACCCATGGATGTCGCGGAAACCCTGAGCCGCCGCTCCCGGCGCCGGGGACAACGACGGCTGGCTGGGCAAACGGGCACAATCCGGGCGCTGCGAAACCTAGCCCGGCCTGCCCCCGCCGATGATGATCGTGTCGTAAGTGTTTCGTTTTGCCTTTCATTGTTCAGCACCAACGGTTGAGTTGATCGGCGTAGGGCTCTATGGCGCTCAGTGTCTCGGCCACTCAATCGGCTCAGAACATTGCAAAGCTGTTGACTCCTCCAAGTGCGGCAAGCTTATCAGTTCGACAAGCCACAGTGCATTGGAAACCTTCTCAATGGCCTCTCTAAAGGATGGAGCAGTGGAGCCTATTGTGAAACGGTCGGGCAACCGAAAGACAAAAGGCTATAGGATAGATGCAGAGTTACGAGGCCCTTGTCACGCGGCTTGACCGCGCTGCTTTCGAGGAAGCGCTTCAAATGCAGTCCGGTTACGTTCTGGATTTCTCTGACCGTACATTCGGTGACTTCTTCTGCACAGAAGTCGGAATCGATCCTGATGCGGCACCCGGATCATGGTTATTCTCGGCTTACGGCACCTCAAAAGCTAAACGCCTGCGGTCGTTCATCGCAAGGGCGCAGCCGCACCTAGTCGCGCGTACGCTGCGCGCTCTTTGGGAATACCGGGAAAACAACGTGCTAGGCGGCAGCGGGGCGCGCGAAGAACGCCTTAAGGAGGTATACTTCAAGATAGTTGGCAAATTTGAAGGGGAAGAGCACACTATCGACGCTACCGGTATCGAAGCTTTCGAAGCCAACGAAACCCTTCAAGAACTGGTCGCGGCGATCCGCAGGGATCTGGACGCAGGACGCCCAAACGCCGGGTTGGACCGGCTGCATACATATTGCATGAAGCGTTTCGCTTCCTTGGTAATCAAGCATGGGGGCGAGCCTTGCGGCGAGAATGACGCCCTCCATGCTAGGGTAGGAAAATACGTCAAAGCGCTGAGAGCAGAACGCAGTCTCACGGAAATGTCGGAGCGTATTATCAAAAGCTCCATTTCAACATTCGAGGCAATGAACAGCATTCGAAACAACCAGTCTTTTGCCCACGACAAGGAAGCCCTTGTACCGATGGAGGAAGCTAAATTCATCTATGACAGCGTTACTGCCCTACTGCGGTTCATCAAGGCAGTGGATGCTCAGAAGTTCGAAGATTAATGCTGTCTCGCCGCGCTCGGTTCGCCATCTAGATCTGACATTCGGGGCCGGAGTAGTGAAATTGGCAGGGCCCCGCGCCTGACGCGCGAGGAACTGAATTTCTCCGTGGAGGCTGACGCGCGGCGAAACCAGCGCCCGTTTTCAGATTGCCGACCGGATGGCCAGCGGACCAATCAAAGGAAAAATGCCAGTCGCGCTAGAATGGAGCGGAGGCCCGGCTGACTTCCGAGCCAGAGATCGCGGCCTCGACTGTGATCGCATTCAAAATTAGGCAGAAACGATGGAAGGAACGTCGAATCCTTTTTCAGGATAACTAGTCAGACAACCCGGCATGATGCATTTCATCCCACCACGGTAATAGAGATCCAAGTTCATCTACATACGGAAAACTGCGCTTCTCTCGTTCTGCCCCGGCCAGCAACTCACGGAAAACACCATCTAAGCGCCATCCGGCGAACTCATCTGATACAGAAGTAAGCAGAGCTTTCTTGAACGATTCTTCGGTTGCTACGGTTAATATCCGTTCGAGCTCCGGTGCAGCAACGAAAACTACTGGCCTTCTATCTTCTTCCAATATCTCGGGGTCTTTGGTTTCTGCCATCCGTTTGGCCTTCTCTAGAACCTGCCTTTGCAATGTCAGAGAGTGCATGAGCCAATTATCAAGCGTCAAAATGACCCCGACAGCATCTTCAGCAATTGTTCGATCAGCATACCCCCGACGGCAATGTGAAAAGAACCTCCACAACTGAAAGACAGCCTTCGTTAAGTCTTCATAGCCCCGAGCAGAGAACGGATCCTTCCCGAACATTGCTTCTTGCGACATGCGCGTTGCCTTGCACTCAAAGGCAATGGTCAAAAGAGGACCTTCGCTGCATAAAATATCGGGGGTATCAAATAGGTTAGGCTTCTTTCGGTAGCTAAATTCGCCTTCCCAACCGAACTTTGGCAGCACATCGGCCAGGTACTTGGCGCAGTACTCTTCAAAGCGCTTGCCATAGTTGTCTCTAATTGTGCCTCCTCCACTAACAACGTCATAGAAAACACCTGATGTGACACGCTCGATAATCAACTCAGGAAGCGGGGCCCGAATTCGCTCACCTTTACTGCCAAAACGCAGGCAAGGTGATTGGCGGAGGATACTAGGCTTGTCCGCCGTATGAGTAATCCTTTTGCGCCTACGTCTTGCCAAATTAGCTGCCTCTGGGAACGGCATTGAGATGAGATTCAGAACCCTTTCCATTTCCTCATGTGATACACCCAGTTCCGCCCAGGAACTATCATTGTGCATGACTGGGGTGCTCACAAACAAGACGTAGAGCATGAAGCCAATTTGAGAGAACCGGTTTAAGGAAATACCGTGTTTCTGTTCGAAATAAGACGCACATTCCCCTTGACCATAGACAAATGCATTTCGGTAAAACTGGGGGACATTGTCAAATCCACGCTGCCACTCAAACTGGCGGGCTGCGATCCGCCCCATTTCAATGAATACTTCTTCACGCTTCTTGCGAATTCTATACTCGGCATTCTCCAGTTTTCGAAGCCAGATCGCGCAATTTAAAGAGGCCTGAAAGTGGTCCCAGCGAAGTGTTCTTGTTTTACCATTCTTTGGTCGTCGGACCTTGGGCACAGTCATGATTTCGTTGGCTAGCGTTTCAATTTCCCATTTTTGGACCGCAAACCTACTTTTCATGTCGCTGGTGATTGCGCCGTCAGGAATGGTATCTGGGTGAATGTAGTCTCGGGCTGCATCTGAATATTCTGACTGCAAGACGTTTGTCGCCCAGAGTAGCTGAATAAACTCTTCGTCGCCTGCTGCACCCAGAAGTTTATTGAGCTTCTTGCGATAGTGAGAACGCATTTTGGTGTGCCCGAGTATTTTGTGCCGCCTTCAACCTTTGGCTGCTCTTGCAGCTTTTTGCAATCCTAGGCGCCCATAACCTCAACTGGGCTTCCACAAAGCGGCCTGGTGAAGGAAGGAACTCAGCATGCGGAGACGGTCTGCTTCTGGCGAAGGAAACCCTATGAGTCGCAAAAGGAAAGAATAGTGCTAGCGCGTGGTTGCCACTGGCGCAAAATCAATGACTTAGAGGCCCCTGAATAGAAGAACTATGTGTCGCCCGACAGCAGGCGCAGCCGAGGACACGGCCCTGTCTAATAGGATTGCCCGAGGGGGAGGGCAGCGCCCTCACCCTGACGGCCAGGGGCGTTTGGCTTGTCCAAATCCCGCTGGCCCAACAAAAAAGGTAGCCCGCACCTACGCGAATGGCCGACTTACCAACGGGCGAAGTTATCCAGCCGCCCAGATCTTCGAACTTGCGAGAAATCTGAGGTGGCCGAAGCAGTGTCTAAGGCGAAGACACCAGAATCTGAGATCTGACGCTGTGGGGAATTTTGTCCGTTTCCCGAGCGCCGCAGTGACATGCAGATGCAATCAAGGATTGATCACAATTGCCTAAATACTCTATCTGGCCTCTGGCTGCACGAGGCAGCCACTAATTCAATAATACACGCGGGTTTGGATCGCAGATGAAATCGAACTTTTTCAAGACTACAACACTGGCGGCCAGTGCATTCACCATTTCTGCCTCAATGGTATCGGCTGGCGGTATCGAGCGCCGCGCCGATCCATCACAAATCCTGTTTCAAAAGGGCAAGAACTACCTCGAATTCTCGGCTGCTACTGTGCACCCTACAGTTTCCGGCGACCCTCTGCCGGGGGTACCAGCTGGCTCTACAGGGAACATCACAAACAATTATGAATCCTACGCGTTCGGCTATAAGCGGGATCTGAACGACCGTTTTTCTTTTGCCTTTGTCGTTGACGAACCGATTGGGGCCTCTCTGACTTACACCAGCCCTACCGCTTTCCTGGCCGGATCGAGTGCGGAGGTTTCATCTATCGCCTACACCGGTCTGGCAAAATACCGGGTCAACGACCGCTTTAGCGTTTATGGCGGCCTGCGCATCGTTGGCGTTGATGGCGATATTACGGTTATCTCGCCAGTGACCGTATCCAGCCCTTACAGCCTGAGCGTGAGCAAAGACTACCAGGTCGGTTATCTTGCAGGCATCGCCTATGAGATCCCTGACATCGCTATGCGCATCGCTGCGACCTACGAGTCCAAGACAGAGCATGAGTTCAGCGACAACACCGGAACGCCTTTCCAAGTGGAAATTCCCAAATCATTCACGCTGCACGCCCAATCTGGCATTTCAAAAGACACCTTGCTGTTTGGGTCAGTGAGGTGGCGCGAGTGGACAAAGTTCAGGGTCCAGCCGAGCGACTTTTTGACTCTGGTTCCCGGGGTTGGTGTCGTGAACGTGCCCATTGCAGGCGGCACGAGCGACATTTGGACATACGAAATGGGTATCGGTCACGCGTTCAACGACAATTGGAGCGGCGCGGCAACCATCGGCTACGAAAAGGATAATGGCGACATTGTAGGCAACTTTTCTGGCACCGATGGCTATGTCAGCTATGGCCTTGCCGTGTCCTATGAGACTGAGGGTTGGAAGGTGACTACCGGTATCCGATACACGGACATCGGCAGTGCAGATTCCGCGATTACTTCGTTCACCGACAACGACGCATTCTCAGCGGGTGTGAAGGTCAGCTATAGCTTCTAAAGCCCCTGATAAAATCACGCTGTAGCCGTTCTGTGAGCCGTCTGTTCAAGCTCATCGGGCGGCTACGGCGGGTTGATTGCTTGCTGGTGTGAACAGCTTAGCGATCTCGGTCATTAGTCGTTCTCTAACCTGGGGAACTTCAGAAAAGACATCGTGTTTGGCGTTTTCTATCAGCTCCAACCGTCCACCGGGCCATTTACTCATGCGATCATGTATCGCTGGAAGGTCAACAACCACATCTTGATCACCGCAGAAGGTGAGACAGGGGATCTTTGGGGATGGAAGTTTTGACACAGCCTTTGTCTCTTTGAGCGTCTGAAACAGCCATCCTAAACTTGGCCCGCCAATCTGATGTTTTTTCAGCGTTGTGGCCTGATTGATGAAATACTGGTACATTTCAGGGTCGTTTGTGAGCCTGTTGTCTTCAAAGGCTGTGCTAAGCACATAGCTCTTCCCGTCAGTGCCGGGCGCGTAAACATGGCCCTTACCAATTGTTTGAGCTGTCCAGGACAAGGGCCAGGCCGCAGCCCGCTTGACCGCAGGAAGATTGATGTTCCACATCGGGCCGGTAAATGCACAGGCTGACACTGGAAGACCTTCCGCTATCGCTCTGAGGCCAATGCAGGCACCTAAAGAGTGCCCGATCAAATACCATGGTTTTGGCAAGTCCAGATCTTGCGCTGCCTTGGTCATCGCTGCGACATCTTTGTGGAAATCTGAGAACCGAACCACATGGCCGGCCATCGGATCGTCGGTCGCTCTGTCAGCAAGCCCTTGACCACGCCAATCAATCACCAGAGCTGTGTAACCGAGTTTCTGCAAATCCGAGACCGTGCGGCCGTATTTCTCGATATACTCGGATCGTCCTGGAAACACGAGGATGGTGCCCTTCTGAGCATCCTTTCCCTTCCACAGACCGACCCGAAGGCGCGTTCCATCGTCTGCTTGTATCCAATAGGCCACCCCATCTTTGGGGGCTTCGGCTATCTCATGTTCGAGGGGGGCTGGCAGCATTGGTCAACTCTTGCAGGTTGTCATTTCACTTGCCTGTGCTCTCCCAAACATCGGGTCATACAGGCTGTAAGTCGTCGCCAAGATGCCAACGATTAGGAGGATCGAAAAGCCGGAAATCTGCCCGATCAGGAAGAAGTTGGCAATGAGTAGCAGTACGACTCCCATCATCATCCAGCGATGGACACATGGAACTTCGGCAAAACGGCGAGAAGGCCCTGAGGGCAAAGCCCGCTCCACGACACGACAAATTTGAACATAGCCGAAAATGAAAACCGAACAGGTAGCAAACAGCAGAAGAAAACTAGTGAAATGGGCCAAAGATCGCTGACCGAGCCAACCACTTGCTTCGTTATAAATGCCCAGAAAGAACAGAGCATCTGTGAGCAACCAGTCCAAAATGCTTTCCCCGTCTGACAGGAGATAGGTGGCTTGAAGCTTGATGCACGTTGCAACCCAAATTCCCAATAGAGAAGCCCGATATACGCGGCATAGCAGATTAGTGCCTACTGCGCCGATCTTGCTCAGTATCGTTGGGTTAGAATGAAGCTCTGGCATGCTGCAAACTTCGAAAAAATCTTGCGTCAGAGTGTACATCAAGACGAGACCCGTAAGGAAAAGAAAGCAGATTGCCGCCGTGTACAAGAATGCCAGCATCGAAAGCACAGTTGCCTCTGGCACAGATATGACTTCGGGGCGCACAATTGCCAGGAGGTTCCAGTCCATCATGAGGTTGCCAACGTCGCCGTTGACGAGCGCGCGCATGTGTATTCCTGACCATTGCACAAGGAACACAATGGCAAAGCAGATGAAAAACACGGCCCAGTGAGAATAGGAAAAGGATTCCACTCTACGCGTCCAATCGCCTGTCTTTCCAGGATCAGAGCCAGTTGACGCGATGATCAATCGCCTTTCGGCCTTCCAAAAGGCCAAGAGCCCTACAACGGTTACAAGAAACAGTGGCAAGATCACCAGTTCGATCAAGGACCAGTTCGGAGCCCAGAAAAACCCTACCTGCTTATGCAACCCAGCAATGGGGCTATAGGTGACGCTGTGCACCCCCATGATGTAAGTCAAGAAACCGAGGACTACCCAACCCGCCCAAACCAACGCTGGCAGGTTCAGTGTCGATCGGCTGCTAAATAGCGCTTCAGACCATCTAGCCAGGTTAAAGCGCCAGCCAGGTGCTGTTGTGTCGCCTATTAGGTTGTTCTCAGCCGTGTATCCACTTTCTGGAATCTTGGCTTCTGGCTGTGCCAATTCAGGCAACGTTGGGGCAGGGTTCTCCGCCCGCCGGCGCTTTTCCCTTCGCCTTGCGACCAACCGCGCTTGCGATGCGCTGAGTTCCCTTTGCCACTCGCTCGTTGCTTCCGGATCCCCGCACCCGAATACCCTGGCAAGCCACCGGATATTCTCGGCGCTAATCCCTTTCTCGTTTTCCTGAAACCAAAGCTGAACGGTTCTCAGATCAACACCTCTGCGATTTGCATCAATCTGCGAGATAGCATCTGCAAGAAGATCGGGCGTCCATGGGCCTTCTGGAAAGCCGTCCTTGTCCACTGGCCGCCCAACACCAGCTGCCGCAACCTGGCTAAACAACTCCTTGAAAGTGCCAGTGCTTTCGGGCGGCTTCTGAAAGAATTTTCCGTTCTTTAACAAAGGTTTAAAGGCTTTCGTTTCGTTTCGCTTCGGAAGTCTTCGTATCCTATCGTGCCGCAATCGGAAATCAACGTATTTAGCAGGCAACTTCAATTTTATGGTGTGCTAACCAATGAACAACGGCATCAAGGAAATCATCGAGTCGATGGGGGTGCGCTTCGGGAAACCGCTCTCTGGGTATGAACCTGCATCGCGTTCTTTGGAAACGTGTGAAGGTTCCATGGGCGAAGCTGGCCCGGAAGAGAAACGGGTCAGGGAACAAGCGGTACCAGTCGCCCAGGTCGAAGATGCCATGGGCAAGACTGGAGTTGCCTATGTTTGGAATACCGGAGAGCTAGAGCTGAGTTGGATTTGAACAGATGGGTGTGGGCGGAGCAGCACTTCTGGATGGTCGTCTTTCTAAGCAATAACGAAAGTTATCCACAGGGCGGGACGGCTTCTAGAAAAGATTGCCCCGCCTTGGGGGTGTTAAAGTGGTGTTAGATTCAGTGTTACGGTTCCGGAGAGTACGAATTTTCTCAATGATAACAAAATCATACAGTGAGCGCCTGTGTGTAAAGTGGGGGTTTGGTGTGTGTAGGGTGGTGATTCACTGTGTGCAGAGTGGTGATTCCTTCAGTTGCTCGGAAGATAAAGGAAGGGCCTTTCCGTGTGTGAAGTGTCGTTCATTTTGGGCAACTTGTGGGTGAAGTGTCGTTTTGCACAGGTGTGGGTGAAGTGTCGTTTTGCTTGCAAGTGTGTGTGAAATGTCGTTACTGCCCCCCAGGTGTGGGTGAAGTGTCGTTTTTGCCTTGGCGTGTGTGAAGTGTCGTTATACGGTCAGGTGTGGGTGAAGTGTCGTTACATCTCCAAAAGCGTGGGTGAAGTGTCGTTCTGCACAAGTGTGTGTGAAGTGTCGAAAGGAAGCGAAAAATGAGTGACTATCCTCTATTGCCGGACCGGCACCCACAGGGAGATTTCTTCGTTTGCGATATTTTTGACGCGGCGCCTAAGGGTGACATTGGCTCAATGGAGCACCCGATTTTTTCGCTATCCACAAAGCCTGATCACCGGCCGCGCAAGTATTCCCATAACGGGATTACGGTCGAGGTCAAACCCGGACCGGATGGATTAGCGACTGTGCATGATAGGGATGTTTTGATCTTCTGCATCAGCAACTTGATAAGGGGCATCAACGAGGGGAAAGAGCCGCAGCAGGTTGTTCGGTTCCATGCATCAGATCTCCTCAAGGCCACCAACAGGATGACCACGGGTCGGGGTTATGAATTGTTGAAGGGTGCCATTGAGCGGCTGGCGGGAACGAGGATCAACACGAACATCTCCACAGGCGGCCAGGAAGTATTTGAGAACTTCGGTCTGATTGAACGCGCCAGGATTGTGCGGGAAACACGCGATGGCCGGATGCAGGAAGTGGAAATCAAGCTCAGCGATTGGGTTTTCAATGCTGTCCGCGCACAGGAAGTGCTTACCCTGCACAAAGGCTATTTCCGGCTGCGCAAACCTCTGGAACGCAGGATCTATGAGTTGGCTAGAAAGCACTGCGGCCGGCAGAGCGAGTGGAGGATCGGACTTGATACATTGCATAAGAAATGCGGTTCCGGATCTTCGTTGCGGGAGTTCCGCAGGCTAGTAGGGGCGATTGCCAAAGAAGACCAAGAATTCGGCCACATGCCGGATTATCAAATCAGGGTGGATGACGAGAAGGATCAACTGCACGTAGTGAGCCGCGGAACGGTGACGGCTGAAACTTCCGCCGTGGTTGAGATCCCTCCGCTTGATCCGGATGTCTACGAAATGGCCAGAGAGGCGGCACCAGGTTGGGATGTCCGCATGATCGAGCAGGAGTGGAGAGGCTGGGCCAGTGAACTTCCAAAAAACCCGGAAATGGCATTTCTGGGTTTCTGCAGGAAGTGGTTCAAAAAGCGCGGTCAGCCATAAGCTGGGCGTCACGACGAAATAATATCAGGCTGTTCTTTGGCAGCGGCAGGGCTGCCTATATGTAACGACCTGCAAACATAAACGGCTGGACCTGCAAACATCCTGATTTTCGGCCCGAATTATTTGCATCTATCGAAGGGGGCAGACCCGGATTATCTGCGAACGAACCCACATTATTTGCAACCAGCCTGCAATCATCGGCTCGAACCCAGATTACGTGCGAACGGCGGGCCGGTAGGAGAGCTTGGCATGTTTAGGCTGAACGATGGTAGCGCAGCAACCGCCTTTCGCTGCGGTCGGTTCGAACCATTGAAACGCCGGACTTTGCGGACTTTTGCCCGTGCGGCGAATGCTTAAGCAGAAAACTTTCGCTACTGCAGCGCCAAAAATTCGGCGCAGCGGCAGATTTCCCCGGACCGGTCATTCACTCGTGCCCAATCAGGCTGATTCCGAACCACCCCATCGCTGCCGGTCTCTCAGGATCAACGTCAGTATGCGTCCGTTGAAACTGCTCTGACGGTGTCGGTCTGCTGCCGTTAATGTCCATGATCGATAATGGACATCTTGAGGCACTTCATGGCGGGAAAGAAAGGGCAGAAGAAGCGGTTCTGGTCTGACGAAGAGAAACGCACGATCTGTCGGCAGACGCGCGCGCCAGGCGTTTCCGTGGCGCAGGTGGCACGTCGCTATGCGATGAATTCGAACCTGCTCTTCACATGGCTGAGGGATCCGCGTTTCGCGCCGGCCGACCACGAAATCTCCAGTAATCCCGGGGATGGCGATCTCTTCCTGCCGGTTGAAATCACCGAATTTGCCACCGAGCCTGACCCGCGAGCTGACCTTGCCGGGACATCGCGTTCGACAGATGCCCGCGTTCTCGCGCAGCGGGTCGATATAACGCTCTCGGACGGGCGACGGGTCGTGGTGGAGGGGCCAACGGCATTGTCGGCGGTTCTCGGGCTGGTGAAGGGCCTGATGGCATGATCCCGGTCCCGAGCAATACGCGGGTCTGGCTGGCCGCCGGGGTCACGGACATGCGACGGGGGTTCAATACGCTCGCGGCGCAGGCTGAGAAGACGCTCGAGGAGGACCCGTATTCCGGCCACCTGTTTGTGTTCCGCGGACGCCGGGGCGATCTGTTGAAAATCATATGGTGGGACGCGCAAGGCGCATGCCTGTTCACGAAACGCCTGGAGCGCGGGCGCTTCGTCTGGCCAGCCGCCAAGGACGGCAAGGTTAGTCTCAGCCCATCGCAATTGTCGATGCTTCTGGAAGGCATTGACTGGCGCATGCCGCAGAAGACGTGGCGCCCTCTTACCACCGGAAACTTGCCATAGAATCCAACATCATAAGCTTCACTTGCGCGCGGTGAGCCGGTATAAATCCAGCAATGCTGGAGACGCCTCAATCCCTTCCTTCCGATCCCGATGAGCTCCGCGCCCTCGCGGCGCAGCTGCGCGATCTGGCCAGGTCCCAGGCATTGAAGATCGAGCAGCTCGAACACCAGCTGGCCGGTCATCGCAAGGCGCGGTTCGGAGCCAAGTCGGAAAGCCTGGATCAACTGGCATTCGACCTTCACGAGGACGCCGAGATCGCCACAGCCGCTGCGGCCCAGCAGGAGGAAACCAGTCAGGGCGGTGGGAAGGCCGATGCGGGAAAACGCAAGCACAGCCGTGCCCCGCTGCCCGACCACCTGGAGCGGCAGTCCGAGGTCCTATCCCCGGGCGAGACCTGTTCCGACTGCGGCGGACCCTTGCGGGCCCTTGGCGAGGATGTGACGCAAGAGCTGGAATACATTCCGGGGCGGTTCGTGGTCCGCGAAATCGTGCGCCCGCGCATGACCTGCAACTGCTGCGAGACGTTCGTGCAAGCGCCGCTGCCGAGCCGCCCGATCGAGCGCGGGCGCGCTGGCCCCGGTCTGTTGGCGCATGTGTTGGTCGGCAAGTATTGTGATCATCTGCCGCTCTACCGGCAGTCCGAAATTTACGCCCGCGAGAAGGTAAATCTCCACCGGTCGACTCTGACTGATTGGGTTGGGCGATCGACGGCACTCTTGGCACCTCTGGCCGACCACATCGGCAAGCTGGTAGCGGCCGGGCCCGCGCTCTTCGCCGATGATACCCCCGTCAAGATGCAGACCGGGGGCAAGACGGGCAAAGCCCAGACCGCGCGGATGTGGAGTTATGTCCGGGACGAGCGGCCATGGTGCGGCCAGGCCCCGCCCTGCGCGTGGTACCAGTTCAGCGTGGATCGCAAAGGCAAACATCCCGCCGCACATCTCGCGGCGTACAAGGGCACCGTACATGCCGACGGGTTCACCGGCTTCAACGGGTTGTTCGGCGAGGGTCTGGCCAGCGAGCAAGCCTGCATGGTGCATGTGCGGCGCAAGTTCGTGGATGTCTTCGAACGAAACGGCTCTACCATCGCGAAGGAAACCATCGAACGGATCTCCAGGCTCTATGCCGTCGAAAAAGATGCGCGGTACAAGCCGCCCGAAGAACGTGTCGCCCTGCGACAGACCAGGGCCAAGCCCATCTTCGACGACCTGGAGACCTGGCTAAAGAGCCAACTGCCGAAAATCTCGGGGAAAACCAAACTGGCCGAGGCCATCCGGTATGCGCTCAGCCGCATGCCCAAGGCACGGGCCTATCTGGAAAACGGCCAGTTGGAATTGGACAACAACATCTGCGAGCGGTCAATCAGGCCGCTGACTCTCGGGCGGAAGAATTATCTGTTCATGGGGTCCGAAGGCGGCGGCAAGGCCGCGGCGATTGCCTACACTCTCATCGAGACAGCCCGCATGAACCGCGTCGATCCGGAAGCTTGGCTGACTTGGGTGCTAACCCACATCGCCGATCACAAGATCAACCGCATCGACGAACTTGCGCCCTGGAATTGGCAGCCAAGTTGATTGTCAACGGCGGTCACGCCGGACGGATACNGGTCAATCAGGCCGCTGACTCTCGGGCGGAAGAATTATCTGTTCATGGGGTCCGAAGGCGGCGGCAAGGCCGCGGCGATTGCCTACACTCTCATCGAGACAGCCCGCATGAACCGCGTCGATCCGGAAGCTTGGCTGACTTGGGTGCTAACCCACATCGCCGATCACAAGATCAACCGCATCGACGAACTTGCGCCCTGGAATTGGCAGCCAAGTTGATTGTCAACGGCGGTCACGCCGGACGGATACGTTACCTCCGTCACCGTCGCGGCGTAATCCGACAGCGTAAAGGCGCTGTCTCCGGCCAGTTCCAGGACCTCTCCGTCATGGCCGCCTCGCAACACGACGGCGGCAGCCTCGGCATAGTCCTGGCGGCTGGCGGTGGCGAACCGTCCGTCGCCCGCAGCGCCGAAATGCTGACCCAGTTCCAGGTCCTGGCCAAGCGTCATCGTGATGTTTTCGGAATACCATCCGTTGCGCAAGATCGTGTGTGGCAGCGCGCTGTCACGCAACATCGCCTCGGTGGCAAGGTGCTCTTCGGCCAACGCCATCCCACCGGTATCGGCGTTGAGGATCGACGTATACGCGACAAAACCCACCCCGGCGGCCTTGGCGGCGGCAATGGCGTTGGCATGTTGTTCGCGCCTTTTGCCAATCTCGGACCCCGAGATCAGTAAAAGCCGGTCGACCCCGGAAAATGCAGCTTCGAGGGCCGTGGGATCGTTGTAATCAGCGCGCCGGGTTGCGATTTCCTGGCCCTCGAAGGCATGCGCGGCGGCGTCGGACCGGACCAACGCAACAATGTCCTTGGGCGGCGCCAGCGTTGCCAGATGCTGAACGACGCGCGTTCCCAATTGGCCAGAGGCCCCGGTTACAAGATAGGTGGTCATGGTACTCCTCTTCGGTTCCATTTTTAGTACAAGTCTTAAATAGAGACCTTCTGAATAGTCGAAAAGGAGGCAGTGTTTGCTGCCCAGGTAACACAAAGGGAACCGTCATGGCTGATACGATGGCAGACCGGTTGGAGCGCTGGAAGGCGGACGGCTTCGACCCGCAGAATTGTCCGGTGCGCCGCATTCTGGATCACGTTGCGGCCAAGTGGACTCTGCTTGTTCTGATGGAACTGGACAGCGGGCCGAAACGATTCAATGCCCTTTTGCGGGCAATCCCGGACGTGTCCCGCCGGATGCTGACGCAAAGCCTGCGCGATCTGGAGCGCGACGGGCTTGTGATCCGTACGGTGTTCGACACGCGTCCGCCTTCGGTGGAATATAAGCTGACCGAAGGCGGCCACACTCTGATGGTGCCGCTCTCGGCGCTGATCGACTGGGCAACTTCGCAAAGCACGGCGATCTTTGATGCGCAGATGCGTTACGACGCAGCCTGATTTATGATCCTCCGGCGTGCTTGGCCTGAAACTCGTCGTGATAAACGACTTCGTCGAAGCGCAGTCTAAGCCCGTGCTTGTTCAGCAGTTCGGCAACGATATCGTCCATCCTTTCGCGGTGGCTGGCCTTGCGCGCGTTCTTATAAGCGGCCTGAACCGAGTCAGGTTCGCCCTCAAGAACCTTGTTCATCCGCTCAACGATATAGCGCTTGAGGTTGATGTGCTCCATGTAAACTTCGCGCACTCCGGTCTCGGCAAGGCGACCGAGCAGGGTGTCGAGCAGCTCCGGCTGTTCGGCGAAATGCGGCAACAGCGGCCCGACAAAGGCAAAGGTGCGAATGCCAGCCTCGTGCAACTCTTTGAGTGTGTGCAGACGTCGGGTCGCGCTCGGCGCGCGTACTTCCAGCCAACGGCTGATCGCATCATCGGTGGTGGTGACCGTCAGGCCCACCTCGGACTGCGGCAGTTGCTTCAGCAGGTCGATGTCACGGGTTACGATCGGTGACTTGGTCAGGATGCGCACGATCCCCGACCAACGATTGCCGACCAGCGCGCCAAGGATGCCGCGCGTGATCTCGCGCTTCTTTTCGATCCCCATATAGGGGTCCGTCACCGAGGATAGCAGGATCGTGCCGCGCTTCTTCTCCGCCGACATCTTCTCCAGCTCCTTGCGAACAAGCGCTACCGCGTTGGTTTTCACCGCGACGAAATTGCCCCATTCCTTCACCGGCTCTCCGACGAAACGCCCGCTGAAGCTGGCATAGCAATAGGCGCAGCCAAAGTCGCAGCCGGTGTAGGGATTGGCGACATAGTCTATGGAAGGAATCTTCGAATTCTGTATCAGAGACTTGGCTTCGTATTCGCTCACACGCATGGCTTGACTCCTGACTGGAAAAGCCGCTGCCCGGGGTCAGGGCAACGGCAGAGTTTGCTGGGAAGTCGCCCGGATCAGAGCGCGACGGTCTCGCCATCGGCGGGCAGCAGCATCTTGTCGCCGAACCCGTGTTGTTCCGCATAGGTCCCCATGCCAGAACGGGTCAGGACGCAGTGGTTCACCGCCTCCATATGGGTGCCGACGAGGGTGGCCTCGGGCGCGGCTTTGTGCACCTCATGGACATCGCTCGCGTTGAAGATCAACCGCCCCATGCCAAAGGCCTGCGCATTGCCGCAATTGACGATGATCACCTCGGGTGAATGGGCGGCGATGGCTTCACTAATCTTGTCGTACCAGACGCTGTCGGCCACCAGATAGAGCGTCTTTTCCTTGGGGTGGCTGAACACCGCGCCACCCACATGCAGGAACTCGGGCGGGAAGGCCTGGGTCACCGCCTCGACCCCGTGCACAGCGTCGGTGGCGACCAGCGAAATGCCGTTGAATTCCAGCCCGTCACCCACCACGCGAACATCGGTAAAGCCAGCGCCGCGAATGCCTTCGGCAACCAGATCGGTCGGAACAATAATCGGCAAGTCTTTCGGCAGAGCATCGACAGCAGCTGAGTCCCAGTGGTCTTCGTGCAGGTGGGTGACGAACACCGCATCGACATCCACGATCTGATCGAGCGGCAGCGGCAGGTCGGTCAGCGGATTGGCCAGGTCGTCATTAATGGTGCCGGGGAAGCCGGGAAAGGCGCCTTTGGCGCTGAGCATCGGGTCGATCAGAAAGCGGGTGCCGCCGTAGCTCAGATGCTGCGTGGCGTTGCGGATCTGGGTGATTTTCATTGCTACGTCCTTTTTGACTGTCAGTATTTCGGATGGTGATTGCCAATCGCGGTGCAACGCCCTGAGCCATGTGCCCCCGGCAAGACAGCGCCGCATTCATGATCGAGTGACCGCGCAAAGTCATTGCCACCATTTGCAGATCTCCTTACAAAGGGTAGTTATGGGACGCATTGCAAGGCAACAATGGTCATAAGCGGCCTTTTTATGGTTGAAAACAGACATACCGGCATACCGTGGCTGAACTTTAATCCGGCGTCGGAGCATCCGTTTGACCTCGAAGTCTTGCGTATGTCGGACTTGCGCAACCGGGTCGATGACGCGGCGCTGCAATCAATCCACAGGTACGGTTTTCAACTGGTGGTTTGCGTGACGCGGGGCCAGTGCGCGCAGATGCTGGATTTCGAGCCGGTGTGCTGCAAGACGGGCTCAGTGCTCAGTATCCGCTCGGGACAAGTCCATCGGTTCGGCTCTGACGACACCTGGGACGGCTGGCTGATACTCTTTCGCCCAGAGTTTCTGCCTCCGTCGGTGCTGACTTGCCCAACCCTGTCGCAGCTTGCCGATCTGGAGAGCTTGTCTTCCGTTCTGCACGCTGATCCGCAGGACATGGCCGTTCTGGACCATTGCGCAAGTCAGATGCAGCGCGACTCTGGCGCCGATCAACCCGCTGAGTTGCGGGCGGTTCTCTTGCGCCACCAGCTTTGCACCTTTCTGGTGCGTTTGGCCGCACTCGAAGGCAATCGCGATACAAATGAAGAGCCCGCCTCTGGTGTCAGGACGCGGTATGACAGGTTCGAGCAGCTTCTTGAGCGCAATTTCCGCCACAGCCATAAGGTCGCTGACTACGCGCATGAGCTTGGTTGCTCGGAGAAAAGCCTGATCCGCGCCACGCAACAGGTCAAAGGCGTGTCCCCTAAGGCCATGCTGAGCGCACGGATCATATTGGAAGCCAAACGTCTGCTGGCTCATGGCCGGGCGAGCGTGGCCGAAATCGGCTATGGGCTTGGATTTGCCGAACCGACGAACTTCGTGAAGTTCTTCCGGCGCGAAACGGCCACAACACCAGCCGAGTTCCGGAAAGCTCAGACAGATGTCACGCGCTTTGTCGACTCTCAATGAGGTGCTGAGGCAGGTGACTGCCCCATTCCGCGAGAGCCTCAGTCACAGAACGCAGCCCACTGCCCAGCGGCGTCAGTGAGTATTCCACCTTGGGCGGTACCTGCGCATAGATCTCGCGGTGGACGATGCCACCCTCCTCCAGCTCCCGAAGCTGTGCGGTCAGCATCTGCTGTGTCACCCCGGGAATGGAGCGGTGCAACTCGTTGAAACGCTTGGTCCCCTGCAAGAGCTGATGAATGATGTGCAGCTTCCACTTTCCGCCAAGTGACCGGATCGCCGCTGTAACAGGGCAATTCTGGTTTGGATCGCAGGCGTCTTGGGTGGTCATGGTCATAGTCTCTCCTTGGGGTCGGATCTCATAGTATGATTTTCCATAGTATAACAGAAAAATAAGCGTTCTTGCGACCTTCATCGTTACCTCTACATATCGTAGCAGATAGAAAAAAGGAAGTACGATGAAAAACATCCTAGTTATTGGTGCCACTGGTCCGCAAGGCGGCCCGGTTGCCGAGAAACTGATTGCCGCCGGTTTCAACACCCGTGTGATGGTCCGCGATGAAACCAAAGCCGCGCCGCTGGCCGCCAAGGGCGCAGAAGTTGTCACCGGCGATCTGACCGATGCAGCCTCCGTCGCCGCCGCAATGGCGGGGCAGGACGGTGTCTTTCTGCTGATCTCTTTCTTCTCTGGTCAGTTTGATCAGGCGCGGAACGTGATTGACGCCGCCAAGGCCGCTGGCGTGCAAAAGATCGTCTGGAACGCCACCGGCCCCATCCCCGAGGTCAAGCTCGGCCACCCTTCGATGGATCTGCGCAACGACATCTATAACGCGCTCAAGGACAGCGGCATTGCCTTCGTTGCGCTGCAGCCGACAACCTATATGGAGAACTTCCTGATCCCGGCGATTGCACAGGAAGTGGCTGAAAAGGACGTCCTGCCTTATCCGATGCCAGAGGCGGTGAATTGCCAGTGGATCAGCCACCAAGAAGCCGCCAACTATGTTGTCACCGCCTTCCAGGACGACAAGCGTGACCAGGTTGCACTGGATATCGCTGGGCCGGAAAAACTGAACGGGCCGGAGATTGCGGCACGGTTCGGCAAGGCCCTGGGGCGTGAGATCACCTTCCGTCCGATGCCGCCCGCCGAGTTCGCCAAGGCGATCTCCTTTGGCGGCAATGAGGATGCCATCGTTGGCCACTATCAGTCGATCTTCGACCATCCGGAGATGATGACGACTGATGTCGACACCGCCGCGACCCTCGTTGCACTGCCGTCCGAACAGGTCTCTATCGAAGACTTTGCCAAGCTCTATAGCGCGGCCTTCACCCGCGCCTGAGCCTTTCACGTCACCGGGGCGGCGCACATCCGTCCCATCCCTTCACTCTGAACACCAAAGGAAAACAGATGTTCAATACACTTCGCACCACCCTTGCCCTGACCACCACCGCGTTGTCGCTCTCCGTGACCGCTGCAGCCGCCGAGGGGGCTCCTAAAGTGACCTTGCCAGATGATGTGCAATGGTTCGCCATGATCCCCGAAATGGGCGATGAGGGTCCGGCTATGTCTGTTGTCTTCGGTGAACTCGGCGAGAAAGGCAAGCCTTTCGCAGGCCTGTTCCGCGTGCCCGCTGGCGGCCTTTCGCCCGCGCATATCCACAGTTCTGACTATACCGCCTATATGATTTCCGGTACCGAATCCGTGCGCGTGAAGGCTGAAGACGAACCCGAACTGATCCCTGCCGGTTCGGTCTGGTTCCAGCCCGGCAATGAGGTGCACATCAACGAATGCATGGGCCCGGAGGACTGCGTGTTCTATGTCTATTACCCCACCGGGATTGACTACATTCCGACCGACGCGGATGGTCACCCGCAGCACTGATCGCAACAAAGGTGCCGGGCCTTGACGGTCCGGCGCCAATCAAGAGTGCGCCCTTATGTATCGCATGTTCGTCCGCCCCGCAGGCCCGGAAGGCGAGACCGGCGCCGATATGATGGAGCGAAACGGCCCGCCAATGGCGCGGTGGATCGCTCGAACCAGCCAGTTGTCGCCGCAGGGGCGGGTGCTGGAAATCGGCTTCGGTCCCGGTCTTGGGCTAGAGCAGCTGGTCAAGATAGTGCCCGATGGCCATGTCACAGGGCTGGACCCGTCTAAGCTGATGCATCAGAGGGCAGGGCGCCGAAATGCGGAGGCGGTGCGCGACGGGCGCCTGACGCTGGTCGAGGGGGTGGCCGAGGCCATGCCGTTTGACGACAACATCTTTGATCTGGTGGTCAGCGTCGATAATCATCACTTCTGGACCGATCCGCAGGCAGGGCTGCGCGCGGCGCTGCGGGTACTGCGACCTGGTGGACGGTTGATCTGCGCCTTTACGCTGCCTTCAGGCGGAAGCACCCGTGGCCTTAGCCGTCGATTGCAAACTGCGGGCTTTGCCAACCCAAGGGCGCTTGACTGCCCGGAAGGAGAGGCCGCAGAGGCCTGGAAACCAGAACAATAATCGGCGATCCAGCGGTGTGGCGTCCAAAGTCACCAGCGCAAAAATGTGCTCGGGACAAGTCCACCTGTGGCCTTGTTCGATGCTCCGGCGCCGACGGCACATCAGCCAATCGGATCAGGCCGCGCGCTTCTGATGCTATCCACGGCCTGCTGTCGGCAGACTTTTGGTGTGATATCATATGCTTGTCGGAATGCAGTCGTGAAGTGCGAAGCACTGCGAAACCCGGTCGCCAACCCGACCTCGACGATGGGCAGGTTGGAATAGCTCAGCAGGTTCCGGGCGCGCTCCAGTCGCCGCAGCAGGTAGAATTCTGCTGCCGGATATCCGGTATGTGTCCTGAATTTTCGGTCCAGCGTGCGGCGAGAGGTGCCGATTGCCCGCGCCAGGGCCTCGGGCGAGAGCGGCTCGGCGATGGTTTGGTCGATCAGCGCCACCGCCTTATGCATGGATTTCGGCGCGGTGACCGGCAGGCGAAAGGCCCCCATATGTTGTTGGTCCGTGCCTTGTCGGGTGCGGGATATCTGAAGCTGATTGGAGACAGCCCCAACCAGCCAGTCCTCGTGCAGGCTGCCCAGGATTGCCAAGAACAGGTCCAGGGTCGCCAATCCGCCGCAACTGGTCATGATCGGACCGTCAATTTCAAAGAGGCCCGCAGAAATATCAATATCGGGGAACTCTTCAATAACGGCCGGCAGCCCCTCCCAGTGGATCACACCCCGCCGCCCGGTCAGCAACCCGGCGCGCGCCAAAAGGGCAGCCGCCAGAGAGACACCGCCAATGACTTTTCCCAACCGGGCGCGCCGGTTCAAGGTCGCAAAGAGGCGGTCTGGATCTCGTGCATTTGTATGCATACCAGCGCAAACAAATGTGTAGTCCGGGACCGGCGTTTCCCGATGGTAGGTGCCGCCGGGCAGACTCAGCCCGTTGGACGCCGCCGGTGGGTTGCCCGCTTCATGCGTAATGACCCATTCATAGCGGTTCTCCCCCAGGATGCGATTGGCGACCCTCAAAGGCTCAATCGCCGTGACCACCGACATCATTGAAAAGTCGTCAATTAAGATGAACTCGAAGGTTGTAGCTCGCACACTCGGATTCTTTGTGATGTTCGAATATAAAGAGGCTAACCGCAAATCTGCTTGTCAACACCCACGATACGGGACATTTTTTATGCAAAAAGGACGAAGGCCGTGCCTGAAACCGTTGCATTTCTGATGACCCCTGATTTTGCGATGATGTCAGCCGCCGCCGCGATTGAACCGTTGCGGGCCGCCAACCGGCTGGCGGGACATGATCTTTATTCTATCCGGTTTCTGTCGGCTGCCGGAGGAGCGCTCAGTTCCTCCTGTGGCGGCATGTTCGAGACCACGCCAATAAACAGCCAGGAAGACTTCGTCGACAAGCTTTTTGTTGTGGCCGGGGGCAATCCATTTGCCCTCACCGGACGTCAGGAGATGCCCTTTCTCCGCCACGCAGCCCGGCATGGCACGCAATTGGGCGGGATTTCAGGCGGGTCGGTCTTGCTTGCCAGGGCCGGTCTCATGGCGAACAGGCGCTTCACAGTGCATTGGGAGCACATGGATGCCATGCGCGAAGAGTTCCCCGATCTTATGATCGAAAAGCGTCTGTTCGTTCTGGACCGCGACCGTGCAACCTGTGCCGGTGGGGTGGCGCCTCTGGACATGATGCACGCGCTGATCCGGGCGCGACACGGGGCGGCGCTCGCCTCAGCGGTCAGTGACTGGTTTATCCATACTCGGGTGCGGGTTGCCGATGACGCGCAGCGGACGCAAGAAACCGATGAGACGCGCTTTCACGCGACCGTGGCCACCGCTGTACGGCTGATGGAAGACCATATCGCCGATCCTCTGAGCCTTGATCAGATCGCCAGGCTATGCGGCATCAGCGCAAGGCAGTTGCAGCGCCGCTTTGGTATTGATTTTGGCCGTTCTGTCGTGTCGCATTACATGCGCTTGCGGCTGTCAAAAGCTGATGAACTGGTCCGTCAGACGCGCCTCAGCATCGGCGAGATTGCCGTGGCCACCGGGTTTTCCAGCCAATCGAATTTCACTCGGGCCTATAGCGATTTACACGGGATGTCGCCGCGCGAGAGACGTTCTCGGGGGTAAGTTTGTCCATATTTCGCAATTTTGAGGCCGGATAGTGAAGCACCGGTCAGGCGCAGGTCTTTAGGAATATCCCAAATAGACTCTTATCCCGAGGGACAGTCATGACCAAGTCGACCCCGTATCTGATCATTGGCGCAGGCATTCACGGCCTGTCCACCGCCGCGCATCTGGCGAAGAAACTCAAGGCGACGGGCAAAGGCTCGGGCGCGGATATCCTTGTCATCGACAAGGCTGGCATCGCGGCGGGCGCATCCGGGATCGCTTGCGGTGTGGTGCGCAACAACTACTTCCAGCCCGCCATGCGCGAGTTGATGGCACATTCGGTGCAGCATTGGGAAGCCAACGCCGAGGTGTTCCAGTACAACCCCGTCGGCTACCTGCAAATCTCGGCCGAATCCATGCGCGAAGATGTCGGCACCATCTATCAGCAGCAGAAGGCCATCGGCTATGAATCCGAATTCATCGAAGGGGCCGCCGACAGCGACAAATACATGAAGGCGATGTTCGACGACTGGTCGGCCCAGAACATCACCTCTGTCCTGCACGAGAAGAAGGGCGGCTTTGCCCATAACGCTCCGGCGATCTATGCGCTGGCTAAAATGGCCGAAGACGAAGGCGTGCGCATTCAGAGCGGCATCACCGTGAACGGCATGAAGTTCGACAGCGGTTCGGGCGCGGTTACCGGCGTTGAAACGGACAAAGGTGACATCCTGTGCGATCATCTGGTCGTGGCTGCTGGCCCGTGGGTGCGCGACTTCTGGACCATGGCCGAACTGCCCAAGTCCGTGTCGATCAAAGGTGCCGATGGTGCCATGCATGACAGGCTGCCGATGTGGACCTTCTGGCAGCTGGAAGAAGGCGTCCTGCGCGTCGATCCGCAGCTGTTGCGCACCAATGAGGGCAAGCTGCCGCCGGTAATCCACGTCGACACCGATGCGCCGCTGATCTCCGATGTGGATGGCAGTGTCATCACCGAGGAAATGTGGGGTATCTACTACAAGCCGGACACCAACTTTGGCGGCATTCAGGGCGGCGCGATGCCCTATCCGATCCACAAGGATGCGGATGAGATCGCCATTGATCCCTATGGCCCTTCCTCGCCGGAATTCGTTTCCTCGCCGGAGTTCGCCCATATGTGGGTCTCGGCGCTGGCGCATTGCAACAGCCGTTTCAAAGGCACCATGCCGAAGTACCACAAGGAAGCCTCGGGCGGTGTTGGTTGCTTTACCCCGGACAGCTTCCCGGTCTTCGACACCTTTCGCGAAAATGTCTACATGATCGCAGACAGCAACCACGGCTACAAAATGATCGGTGTGGGCGAGCTGGTGGCGCAGGAAATCCTGGGCGAGAAATCCGCCCTGCTGGAGCCCTTCCGCTTCTCGCGCTATGCCGAAGGCAAGCTGCACCCGGTGTCCAACAGCCCCTATCCCTGGAGCTGAGTGGTCGTAAACGGCCATGCAATACTCAAGGCGCGTCCATCCGGGCGCGCCTTACGGTATTGGGGATGCGTTTCCTTCCTGATGAGACAGGGGGTCAGGCCCGGGACACGGGGCCAACCATCATAGCACCGTCAGGCAGGCACATTTGGCCTGATGGCTGATGCCCAACGATGTACTGCCCTGGATCAGCGCGCCGACACTTCCCAAACCTCGGCGACCGGTGACAATCAGGTCGGCGTCGCATTCTTCGGCGCAGGCAATGATCTCATCGACGGGGTTGCCTCGATTGCTGCGGGTCCCGGCAAATTCCAAACCATATTCGCCGGCAATTTCTCGCCCTTTGGCCAGGATGTTGTCCGTGGCTTTTTTCACCTCATCCATGGAAGGCATCGTGGTAACCGTGTGATAGCCGGCAACCGCACCAAGCGCGAAGGCGACTGTGTGCGGCTGAGGTGTGTGAACCACATATATTTTCGACTGGTAGTTCCGAGCCAGATCACAGGCTGTACGCAATGCCGTTTCAGACATTTCAGATCCATCCAAGCCGACGACAATGCGTTTAAACATGGGGTTTCCCATCGTTCTGTCCTCCTCGCTTCTCGATGGAGCAAAATTAGCATCGTTGAGTGTTGGAGGGCGTTGACCCATGTCAACCAGTGGCCCCGGCACTGTGCTCCGGCATGTGACGCCAACAAGGCGCGCCCAACCAGGGGCAAATTGTACCTCTTATAGCAGAGCCCGGTGCTTTGGCGTTTACTCCCCAGCGGGGCTCCACATCGGATTGCCCGATACGGTTTCCGCGACCTCTTCCTGTAGCACGTCCCAGTGTTCGGAGATTTTGCCATCTGTCACGCGAAAGATGTCGACACCGACGAACGGTTTAGGGCCGAAGCCAGTCACCCGGAAATGGACCGCGACCATGCCGCTTTCTTCATCTGCGATCACGTTACCGATTTGGTAGTCGACGCCTGCTGTGGGCCCGCTGGCAAACCCCCGCAACGTATCCAACCCGTTCGGGAAGGCAGGGTTGTGCTGAATGTAATCCTCGGAAAAGTAGCGGTCGATCGCCTCAACATCCGGATTGACAAAAACGACATCCAGGCCGTTCAGGACGATGTTCCGTGCGCTTTCGGCGGCGGCAGCCATGGGGGCAGCGGCCAGGAGCGTTGCAAGAAACAACTGTTTCATCTGTGGTTTCCTTTTGATTGATGACTGTCCGGCATTACATAGCCAAGTTACTTCATGCGGCTGCAATCGCCACATTGCGTTCGGACCAGACCTCGTAGATTGTCAGACCTCCGCCCCGGCCTGCCATTGCGCCAGACGCAACCGGGCATTGGCTCCGACGCTCAAGAGCGGGTCAGGGGGCAACCGGTTTGGCTTGCCGCTAACGGCTTGAATATCGTCCAGCGCCTGGCTTTTTATGCCGGTCCCGAGATCGGCCAGAAGCCGCCCTGCCGACCATCCCCGCGTAAGACCGACCCCATTATAGCAATTGGCTGAATACAAGCGCTCGTCCAGCGCACCAAAGAAGGTCTGGTGATTGCCCGAGAGACTGACCACGCCGCCCCAGGTTGCGGAAATCGGCACATTGGCAAAGTCGGGCCAACGCTTGTCCAGACCGCTTCGGTGTGCCCTGCGGGCAGTGGCAAGGTCGTGGTCCTCGCCACAGAAATGCGGGGCGGCGGCATAGTGATTGCGGATCAGCAGCCGCCCTTCGGCGGTCATTCTCAGTGTCGTCCCAGCGGCATCCGCCGGGGTCAGCCCCCAATTCATGCGCCCTTTGTATCGCGCCTTCTCGCCCGCTGTCAGCGGACGGGTGATCGACGCAAAGGTGATCGTCGGCAGGATACGCGATTTCATATAGCCGAATTGACCTGTATAGGGATCGGTCGCGAGGATGACGTTGCGCGCCTCGATGTCCACCAACTCGCCCGAGGAACGGCGCAGCTGCGCCACATAGCCGCCGCGGGCCTTACCGAACCGTACAACTGGAGTGTCATCGACGAGGGTCACGGTCTGCGGCAGATTGGCCGCCAGCCCGCGCACCATAGCCATTGGGTCCACCAGGACCGACCCGGGGGTAAAGACCGAAGCCGCATAATGCCGCGTCCCCATCACTTCGGCGCAGCCGTCACGGTCCAGCAGCTCGTAAGAGGCGCCCAGCCAGTCCAGCGCCTCTACATAAGAGCGGATCATGCCGGTGCCCCGTTCCTTGACCGCGCCTTGCAGCTTGCCGCAGTCGGACCAGTCACAATTGATTGACAGTTCTTGCGTGCGCGCCCGCATCTGGTCGATAGCGGCCCGATTCAGGTCCATGATCCGGGTCAACCGATCCTTGTCCCGGGTTTCCAGATCGAACTTGTGCGGAAGATCAAGCAAGAAGCCGGAATTGCGCCCCGAAGCGCCCCAACCGATCGGTCGCGCATCGACAAGCAGAACGCGGTCATTGCCCGCCACTTCACCAAGCCGGGTTGCGGCGGACAGGCCGGTAATGCCGCCGCCGATCACTAACCAATCACAGGTGCCCGGCAGGGTGGCTTCGGTCCCGAGCGGAAATAACTCGTCGGCAGAATGCCAGCCGCCCGGGGTGTCAAGGGGCGGGGTGATTGGCGTCTGATAGGACGGCATAGGATGATCCTCAAAGCGATCAGGTGTCAGATGCGTCGATTCTTAAACCGCCCAAAAAACAGGCTTGCGCGAAACTGGACGGAAATTGCCAAGATGTGGCCACGAAAGGTATTTCGTTGGTGCGCATCGGAACCCCGTGACTACGAAGCCCCGTCTCCCTCGGGGAGTCGGCTGGAACCTTCGCGAAGAGTGGCCGAATATCGCAAAAAAATGACCGTTTTTGATATGCTGCGCCGTTGATCTGCGCATAGACACGCTTCATCGCAAGATGGAGCGCCCCGATGAGATATTCCGCCGCCCGTGTCCTGTGGGAAGGGCTGACCGGACACAAGGGCTGGACCCGCGCTTGGCGCGACCCGGAGCCCAAGCCGCAGTACGACATCGTCATCATCGGTGGCGGCGGTCACGGATTGGCAACCGCGCATTACCTCGCCTCGATCTATGGTCAGCACCGTGTGGCCGTGCTGGAAAAGGGCTGGATCGGTGGCGGCAATGTCGGGCGCAATACGACGATCATCCGTTCGAACTACCTGCTGGACGGCAATGAGCCATTCTATGAATTCTCGCTCAAGCTCTGGGAAGGGCTGGAGCAGGACCTGAACTACAACGCCATGGTCAGCCAGCGTTCGATCATAAACCTGATCCATACCGACGCACAGCGCGATGCCTTCCGGCGGCGCGGCAATGCGATGATTTTGCACGGCGCGGGGGCCGAGTTGCTGAATGCCGAACAGGTGCGGCGCGAAGTGCCGTTCCTGAATTTCGACAATGCCCGTTTTCCAATCAAAGGCGCGCTGGTGCAGCGCCGGGGTGGCACGGTGCGCCACGATGCCGTGGCCTGGGGCTATGCCCGCGCGGCAAACAGCCGGGGCGTGGATATCATTCAGAACTGCGAAGTCACCGGCTTCCGGATCGAGAATGGCAAGGTTCTGGGGGTGGAGACCACGCGCGGCTATATCGGCGCCGGCAAGGTCGGCGTAGCGGTGGCGGGCAACTCCAGCCGGGTGATGGCCAAGGCGGGCATGCGCCTGCCGATCGAGAGTCACGTTCTGCAGGCTTTTGTTTCCGAAGGGCTGAAGCCGGTGATCCCGGGCGTCATCACCTTTGGCGCCGGGCATTTCTATGTCAGCCAGTCCGACAAGGGCGGGCTGGTCTTTGGCGGCGATATCGACGGCTACAACACCTATGCCCAACGCGGCAATCTGCCGGTGGTCGAGGATGTCTGCGAAGGTGGCGTGGCGTTGATGCCGATCATCGGTCGCGCCCGGCTGCTGCGGATGTGGGGCGGGATCATGGATATGTCGATGGATGGTTCGCCCTATATCGACAAGACCCATATCGACGGGCTCTTCTTCAATGGCGGCTGGTGCTATGGCGGTTTCAAGGCGACCCCGGCCTCGGGTTATGCCTTTGCCCATCTTCTGGCCACGGGCAAACCGCATGACACTGCCACGGCCTATCGTCTGGATCGTTTCCGCCGTGGCGGCATGATCGATGAAAAGGGCGTCGGCGCCCAACCCAACCTGCACTGAGGGCAACGCGATGCTGATACCCCACCCCATCCTGGGTCTGCGCGATGCGCAGGAGTTCACATACCTGGGCGATGCCTCGTTGCTTGACCGCCCGGATGGCATGGCCGAGGGCGCCTCGGAGGCGTTTCACGACTACCTCTACCTGCGCGACAACCCGGCGGGCGAACATCGCGAGCTGTGGTTTCACGAGCAGGGCGACCGGTCGTGGCTGGTGGTCACGCGCAACACGCTGACCCATGAAATCACCAAGGCAGAGCTGGCCCGTGACGTCGCGCTGGCCCGGAGGGGCGTGAAATGACCCAATCCAACCGGCTGAATGGCGGTCAGATCGACCGCGCGCAATTGCTGCGCTTTACCTTCGACGGGCAGTCCTATTCCGGCCATGCGGGTGACACGCTGGCCTCGGCGCTGCTGTCCAATGGCGTGCGCCTGATGGGCCGCAGCTTCAAATATCACCGCCCACGTGGCCCGATCTCGGCGGGCTCGGAAGAGCCCAACGCGCTGATGATGATCGGTGATGGCGCCCGTGTCGAACCCAATACCCGCGCCACCGTGGCCGAGCTTTATGACGGGCTGACCGCCAAAAGCCAGAACGCCTGGCCCTCGCTGAAGCTGGACGCGCTGGGGATCAACGACGTGTTTTCGAACTTCCTGACGGCGGGGTTCTACTACAAGACCTTCATGTGGCCGCGCGCCTTCTGGGAAAAGTTCTATGAGCCGGCGATCCGCAAGGCGGCCGGTCTGGGCAGATTGTCGATGCAGGAAGACCCGGATTGCTACGACAAAGGCTTCCTGCATTGCGACCTGCTGGTAATCGGCGCCGGACCGTCCGGGCTGATGGCGGCGTTGACGGCGGCACGGGCCGGGGCCCGGGTGATCCTGGCGGATGAGGATTTCCGCATGGGTGGGCGGCTGAATGCCGAAACCCACGAGCTGGGCGGGCAGTCCGGGGCCGATTGGGCCACGGCGACATTGGCAGAGCTGGCCTCCTTCGACACGGTACGCCTGATGACGCGGACCACCGTCTTTGGCGCCTATGACCACGGCGTCTTTGGTGCGGTCGAGCGGGTCAGCGATCACCTTCGCCCCACCGGGGATACACGCCCACGCCAGACCCTGTGGCGGATTTATGCGCGCCGCAGCCTGCTTTGTGCAGGCGCGACGGAGCGGATGGTCGGCTTTGCCAATAATGACCGTCCCGGCATCCTTCAGGCGGGTGCATTGCGCGCCTATGCCAACCGTTGGGCGGTGACCGCAGGCCTGCGCGTTACCGTGTTCACAAATAACGACGACGGGCACCGCACCGCCCGCGATCTGGCCGCCAAAGGCGTTGAGATTGTCGCCGTGATCGACCCACGCGCAGAGGCGCCGCAGGGTGACTGGCGGGTGATTAGAGGGCAGGTTGTTGATACCAAGGGCCGTCTGGGGCTGAAATCCGTCACTGTGCGCGGCCATGACGGCCGCCAGGAGGTTTTGCAGGTCGAAGGTCTTGGCGTCTCCGGCGGCTGGAACCCGAATGTGTCGCTGACCTGCCATCAGCGTGGCCGTCCGGAATGGCGCGAGGATATCGCCGCCTTTGTGCCCGGCGGCACCCTGCCCGTGGGCATGGCGGTGGCCGGTGCGGCGGCGGGTGATCTTTCGACCCATGGCGCGCTGCGTGGCGGTGCCGAGGGCGCGGTTGCCAGCCTTGAGGCGCTGGGGATCAGCGCCAAAGCGCCGGAGCTGCCCGAGGCCGAGGACGCGCCGGTGCAGCAAACCCCGCTATGGTATGTCGGCGAGGGCAAAGCCCGCAAATGGATCGACTTCCAAAACGATGTCACCGTCAAGGACGTGAAGCTGGCGCATCAAGAGGGGTTTGTCTCGGTCGAACATCTCAAGCGCTATACCACGCTGGGCATGGCGACCGATCAGGGCAAGAACTCTAACCTGGGCGGGCTTGCGGTGATGGCCGAGCTGACCGGCCAGACCATTGCCCAGACCGGCACCACGATGTTCCGCCCACCTTATACGCCGGTGGCGATGGGGGCACTGGCCGGGCGCTCGGTGGGCAAGGATTTCAAACCGACCCGCCTGACGCCGTCGCATCACTGGGCCGAAAAGCAGGGCGCAGTCTTTGTCGAAGTCGGCCAGTGGATGCGCGCGCAATGGTTCCCGCAACTCGGTGAAACCCATTGGCGGCAATCGGTGGACCGCGAGGCGCTTGCGGTGCGGAAGTCCGTGGGCGTCTGCGATGTCACCACACTCGGCAAGGTCGATGTGCAGGGCCGCGACGCGGCGGAGTTCCTGAACCTGATCTATGCCAATGGCTTTGCCAAGCTGGCGGTGGGCAAGACCCGCTATGGCTTGATGCTGCGCGAAGACGGGATTGCCATGGACGACGGCACCGCCGCACGTCTGGCCGAGGATCATTTCGTGGTGACCACCACCACCGCCAATGCCGGACCGGTCTATCGCCATATGGAATTTGTGCGCCAATGCCTGCGCCCGGATCTGGATGTGCAGCTGATTTCGACCACCGATTCCTGGGCGCAATATGCCGTGGCCGGGCCGAACGCGCGCAAGCTCTTGCAAAAGATCGTCGATCCGGAATTCGACATCTCGAACGAGGCCTTCCCCTTCATGGGCTGCGCCGAGATCACGGTGTGCGGTGGCACCCGTGCCCGGCTGTTCCGCATCTCCTTTTCGGGCGAGCTGGCCTATGAGATCGCGGTGCCGACACGCTATGGCGAGAGCCTGATCGAGGTGTTGATGGCGGCGGGCGAGGAATTCGACGTCACCCCCTATGGCACCGAGGCGCTGGGTGTGCTCAGGATCGAAAAGGGCCACGCGGCAGGCAATGAGTTGAATGGCCAGACCTCGGCGGCGCATCTGGGCATGGCGCGGATGGTATCGACCAAGAAAGACTCTATCGGCGCGGTACTGACCCGGCGCGAGGAGCTGTCGCGTGAGGACGGGCTGCGGCTGATGGGCTTTGAAGCCATCGACAGTGATACGCTGCCCGCTGGCAGCCACCTCTTTGCCGAGGGGGCCGCGCATCGCCCGGAAACCGATCAGGGCTGGCTGACCTCGGCCTGCTATTCGCCGCATCTGGGCAAGCCGATTGCGCTTGGCTACATCAAGCAAGGCGGCGAACGGATTGGCGAGGTGGTGACCGCCGCCAACCCTGTCGAAGGCACATCCGTCAAGGCCCGCATTGTCAGCCCGCATTTCATTGACCCCGAAGGAGCGCGTCTTCGTGACTGAATATCGCCTTTTCCCCCGCACCGCCTTTGGCGCAGAGAGCGCCCATTCCGTCTCGATTGCCGGGGTGACCCTGACCGAGCGCCCGGATGTCGCACTGGCATCGGTCGCGGCGCGAACCGGCGAGGCCGAAATCGCCGGCACGATGGCCGAACTTTGCGGCGGCCCCTGCGGCGTGGGCCAGTACAAGGAGGGCGCCCCCTTTAGCACCTTCTGGAGCGGACCGGATCAATGGTTTGTTCTGGCCGATCACGCGGCGCATGAGACACTGGCCGCCGAGCTGCAAGCCCGTCTGGGGGATCGCGCTTCGGTCACCGAACAGAATGACGGCTGGGTGGTGTTTGACCTGACCGGCAACGCCCTGACCCCGATGCTGGAGCGGCTGTGCAACATCGACCTCGCCCGTTTTGAGGCGGGACAGGCACAACGCTGCGTGATCGAGCATATTTCCAGCTTTGTGCTCTGTCGCGACCCGGGCCTGTCTTACCGGCTGATGTGCGGGCGGTCCTTTGCGCGCTCCTTTGCCCATGCGGTCGAAACCATCATGGCATCCGTCGCGGCGCAGGCAGCGGCGTAGCCCAGCCGGTCGGCCCGAACGGCGCCTCGAAGGCGATCTGCGGCCTGTGCCATTTGAAAGGTGGCAACCCGGCACCGGGCGCCCAAACGCCAGCTTGGGTCAGGATGCGGTCAATGCACCCGGACCCAATTCCCGCCTGACCCATGGTGACTGACATCACAGTTTTAGAACCAGCCGCGAAGATGCCGCGCGCGAGACGCAGACACACATGAATTCGTTGGTGGCCTGTTCCTCGGGGCTGAGGATACTGTCGCGATGATCCACCTCGCCCTCAAGCACATCAACCATGCAGGAGCCGCACAGCCCCTCGGCGCAACCGACGTCGATGTGGTGACCGTTTTCCTGCAAGACCTCCAATATAGTTTGATTTTCCGTCACCGGATAAACCGCGCCGGTTGAGGAAACTTCGACTTCAAAACCCGATTTAGGCGCATGGTCCATGTCGCTTGCAGCGGCGAAGCGTTCGAAGTGGACAGTTCCGCCGCGCAGGTTTATCGCCGCGGACAAAAGCGCATTAAGCATCGGCTCCGGACCACAGGAATAAACTTGGGCGCCCGCGGGCAGGGTACTCATCAGATGGACCAAGTCGAGCATGCCCGCGTCATCAGAACAATGCAGTATGTAACGATCTTCGAGGTTCATCTCGGAGAAGACCGGGTGAAACGCTGCGTCGGCTTTGGACCGGACCAGATAGATCACCTGAAACTCGCGATCCCGGTTGGCCAGGAACTGTGCCATCGCGGCAATCGGCGTGGCGCCAATGCCGCCCGCGATCAGCACCTTGTAGCTGTCGATCTCCTGCAACGGGAAGTGGTTGCGCGGCTCACCGATTTCCACTTCGCAGCCTTCTTCCAGCGCATGCATGGCAATAGAGCCGCCCCGGCCTTCGCGCTCTCGCTTGACGGCGACATTGAGCCAGGTGCCATTGTGATCCCAGTCCCAGATCGAATATTGGCGAATCAGGTCGTCTGCCAGATGGATATCGACATGCGCACCGGGTTCGAGTCCAATGAACCGACCTCGGTCCAGCTCAAACCGAAAATCCATGATATCGCCGCCAAGGGAGGCTTTGGCCACGAGTTTTGCTCGATGTGTTTTCATGACTGGAATCCTTGCTGGGTGATGCGAGCGGCGAAAAGTCCTAGCAAATCAGATTTGCGACCAATCGTGTCGCCTTCCCTAGTTGATTCTGACCCAAAAATAAACCTTTAATAGTTTACTAGAGTTAAACCAAACAGGAGCGAGGCCAGTGGCGCGCAGGTACTACAAATTGCCCCCGCTGACGAGCCTGGCCGCCTTCGAGGCTGCGGCCCGGCATCTCAGCTTCAAGGAAGCGGCAAAGGAGTTGTCGGTCACACCCGGCGCGGTCAGTCAGCAAATCAAGGCATTGGAGCAGGAAGTTGGTGCACCGCTCTTTCTGCGCAAACATCGCAGCGTCGCGCTCACGGACGATGGCGAGACGTTGTACGATGCGCTTGCGGTCGGTTTCGCGAGGATCTCGCAAAGCCTCAAATCCATCCAGGACAAACGCAGCAGCAATACCGTGACCATCAGCTCAAGCTCTGCGTTTGCCGGGCTATGGCTTTCTTCGTCGGTGATCCGCTTCTGGCGAGAGTATCCCGATATCGATGTGAACCACATCATCCAGGATGTGCGGGGGCCGGACACCCCAGACATCGATATTACCATCCAATACGGCAGAACCAACTCAGAGAAACTTGGTCATCGAGAGCTGTTCAGCGATCAAATCGTGCCGGTGTCTGATCCTGCAACCGCCCAAAGGCTCGCCAATTGCTCACTTGAGGATCTGGCTGACGAGCGTCTGATACACCTGGAAACGATAAATCGGGACTGGACAAGCTGGAGCGACTGGTTTCGAGCCCAGGACTATACCGGAGCCTTGTCAAAAGGCGTTCGCGTCAATCACTATTCCGTCGCCCTGCACGCGGCTCAGGAGGGCGGTGGCATCGCCTTGGGCTGGCGGCGGCTTGTTGAACCCATGCTCAAGAGCGGCGCCCTGGCCGTCATTGGAAGGAATAGCATTCCGGCCCCCCACCGCTTCTATTTGGTTTCCGGGGCGGATGTCCTGCCGCACTCGCCTGTGGACAAGTTGAAAAACTGGATATTGGCCGATCTCCGGGCGGGGGATTGAGCCGGCCGAGGCCATATCGGTTTAGTCAAGCTAAACCATGAGTCAGCATTTCTGTAGTTGACGATACATCAAAAAAGCGACTTTCTGCCTGGATCAATTCCATGGAGTAGCCCGCCGTGAACGTACGTGATCCCGCGTTTAACCCGCTTAGCGAAGTTCTGAAGCCCGTGAACCAGGCCAAAGGCCTTCCCAACAACCACTATGTCGATCCCGAGACCTACGAACTGGAAAAGCAAGCTGTATTGTTTGCGAACTGGTCGGGTATCGGTTTCGGCAAGGACATTCCAGAAACGGGCGATGCCAAGCCGGTGAACTTCCTTGGTATGCCACTTTTGATGGTGCGGGATCGCAACGGCGACATCGGCGTGTTCCAGAACACCTGCCGTCATCGCGGCATGATCCTGATCGAAGAGCCCCAGAAGATCCGGGGCGCAATTCGTTGCCCCTACCACAGCTGGTGCTACGGGTTGAACGGCGAATTGCGCACCGCGCCGCATGTTGGTGGACCAGGTCAGAACACGCATGAAGATCTGGATTTCTCCGAGCTGGGATTGATCCGCATTCGGTCGCATGTCTGGCGCGACGTGGTCTTTGTCAATGTCGACGAACAGGCGGCGCCTTTCGAAGAGGTTCACGCCGACCTGATAGAGCGCTGGAAGGAATTCGACCAACCGATGTATTATGGCGGTGCGGGGCAGACGGTCGAGCTGGATATGGCAGCAAACTGGAAGCTCGCGGTCGAGAACTTCTGCGAGAGCTACCACCTGCCTTGGGTGCATCCCGGCCTGAACAGCTATTCGCGGCTGGAAGACCACTACAACATCCATGAACTGGGCAAGTATTCCGGTCAGGGAACTTTGGTCTATCGCCAGATCGAGGGCGAAGACGGAACCAGGCTCACGGATTTCGACGGTCTCAGCGACAAGTGGAATGAAGGGGCGGAATATATCTGCGTGTACCCCAATGTGATGCTTGGCGTGCAACGTGACCACGCCTTTGCTTTCATACTCGAACCCGCAGGGCTTGAGCGGACCTTGGAACGCATCGCACTCTACTATGCCCAAAAGCCCGAAGACGCACCTGAGCATCAGGATCTGCGTGCTCAGAATGCCAAACTCTGGAACACGGTCTTCGAAGAGGATGTCTTTGTTGTCGAAGGCATGCAGAAGGGCCGTCATGGTACGAAATTCGATGGCGGTCGATTTGCACCTGCCATGGATGCGGCGACGCATAACTTCCACCATTGGGTCGCCACACAGATCACTAAGGGCCGCTAAGACCAATGTCTGACTTTCTGAAAAACGGACTGGCGAGAAACTATCTCGCCGGTCGATGGGTCGATGGTGACAATGGCGCGTCAATGCCCGTCGAAGACCCTGGCCTTGGTGAACATCTCGCTGATGCCGCGTTGGCTGGTGATCAAAGCCTCGCCCAAGCGCTGGATTCCGCGCGCGCTACGTTTGAGCGGGGTGACCTTGCAGACATGAACCCCCATGCGCGTTCACGGCTGATGATGCGGGTTGCGGCGGAGATCAGGGAGATAGCCAAGGAAGGCGGTGACCTGTTGTGCCGTGAGAGCGGCAAGTCGCTGGAGGCTGCCGAGGACGAGTTCGAAGAAGCCGCCCAATACTTCGAATACTATGGCGGCATGGCGGACAAGATTGAAGGCAAGTCGATCCCGCTTGGCCCCGATTACGCCGATTACACCGTTTATGAACCTTATGGCGTTTCCGCGCAGATCGTTCCGTGGAACTTTCCGGTGTCGATTGCCGCGCGTTCGCTGGCGCCTGCCTTGGCGGCGGGAAACTCGGTCGTTGTCAAATCGCCCGAGCTGGACCCGATCGGGATCGCCATGCTTGGCCTCGCGCTGGAACGCGCCGATGTGCCGGCCGGGGCGGTGTCCATCCTGAATGGCGTGGGCAGCGATATCGGTGCCAAGCTTGTTTCCTCGCCAAAGGTCGACCAGATCGTATTCACCGGCTCGGTGCCGACCGGGCAGGCCATTCTGCGGGCCGCTGCCGGTCCCGTCATACCCTCTTTGATGGAACTGGGTGGCAAGTCCGCGGCCATCGCCTTTGACGATGCCAACCTGGACACGCTGATGTCGAGCCTGCAAAGCGGCATCTTCTATAATGCCGGGCAGGTCTGTTCAGCGATGAGCCGTGTCCTAGTGCATCGTTCCATCTATGACCAGGCGGTCGAGCAGGCCGCCGCCTTGGCAGATGGCCTGAGCGTTGGGCACGGGCTTGAAAATCCCGGACTGACCCCGGTGATTTCCGCTTTACAGCTGAGCCGCGTTGAAGAGGTCACGTCGACCGCGACACAGCACGGATCACGCATTGCCGCGGGGGGATCTGCGCTGGATCGCAATGGGTATTTCATGGCCGCAACGATCCTTGCCGATGTTGATCCGGGCAGCCGTGTGGCACAGGAAGAAATCTTTGGTCCGGTGGTGTGCTTCACGCCGTTTGACACCGAAGACGAGGCCATCGCCATGGCCAACGGGACTGAATTCGGCCTGGTCGCCGGCGTGTTTACCCGCGATCTGGCACGCGCGCATCGCACCGCGCGGAAGCTTCGAGCTGGCCAGGTCTTTGTGAACGAATGGTTCGCGGGCGGGATTTCCACGCCCTTTGGCGGCGTGGGCAAGTCAGGCTTTGGTCGTGAAAAAGGGCTGGAAGCACTATTCAACTACGTGCGTACCAAGAATATCGCGATCTCACTGAAATGAACCAAGCGCTAACCGAGCTGAATCAGGAGCTTCTTGCAGCTCACGAACAGGGCGACCTTGTGAAACTTGTTGCCCTGTACAAGCAGGCTGGCGAGCTGATGGAACAGCAAGGCGATCTGAATGCGGCCTGCTTCTATCTCACGCATGCCTTTGTGTTTGCGCTGGAAGCAGGGAGTCCAGAAGCGCCTTTGCTCAACGCGCTGCTTGTGGAGCGCGGACGGGCGCATCTGTTGCAGTTCTGACATCCTGAATTGGATTGCTCGCCACGCTGCACGCGCAGCCAAACCTCTCAATAAGACCGACTTAGCCAAGAAAGAACAGGACAATTCGAACAGGAGGAAAACATGGCTATTAAACCACCCTTCACGGACGTGGAGATACCGAAAGCCCCCGACGGCTTTTATGCGGGCAACAGTCTGCCAATCGCGCTTATCAGCAAGGGCATCATGGTTGCACTCGTGCTATGGGCATTGATTTTTCCACTCAACGCAAGTGGGACCTTGTCATCGGTCAACTGGTCACTGCTGGAAGGCTTCAATACCTTCTACGTCATCTCAGTGGGTCTTTTCTTCTTCTTTGTCATCATAATGGCGGCGGTTCCGCAAATCGGTAAGCGGGTTCTGGGCCAACCGGGTGAAAAGCCAGAGTTTTCCACCTTTTCGTGGTTCTCGATGATGTTCGGCGCCGGTCTGGGCGTGGGCCTCATGGTCTATGCCACCGCAGAGCCTCTCGGCCTTTGGACCTCTAACCCCGAAATCGTGGCCGGCAATGTCGCTGGCAGCTCGCCCGAGGCCGTGCAGTCCGCGTTCCGCTATACGTTCCTGCACTACGGTTTTCACGCCTGGGCGATCTATGTCGTGACGGGTCTGGCCCTTGCCTACTACGCCTACACCCGTGACATGCCGCTCACTATCCGCTCGGCGCTGACGCCGGTACTGGGACGATATGCCAACGGTGTCGTTGGTCATCTCGTCGATGTTCTTGGCGTCGTTGCGACGATCCTTGGTGTATCGGTCACCATCGGGTTCGGTGTGTCGCAATTCGTTGACGGCTTCTACTCCGTTTCCGGAATGGGCTGGCTGATGAGCGGCGAAGAAGGCAATCTTACTCCCAGCCTTGCCGGCCTGCTGATCTCGCTTGCGGTTATCATGGGCCTCTCGATTCTGTCGGCAGTGTCCGGTGTGGGGCGCGGTGTGAAATACCTGTCGAACCTGAACATGGTGCTTTCGCTGATCCTGCTGGGGACATTTGCGGTTTTCGGATCGTTCCTCTTTGCGATGACCAGCTATGGAACCGCGTTCGTCGACTATATCCTGAACATCGTCTCACTGTCGTTCGAGGCCTACAGCCCGCTGTCCGAGCAGAGTTTTGCCCAGTCGCTGCCAACCGAGGCGGCACCGCTCGCCGGAGACCTGTTCGGCGGCGCAACCAACGCCTGGGGATCTCTCGACGGCTTCCAAAGCGGCCTGACAGGGGCTGCCGCGGAACTGCCCGCAGAAGTTCAGGTTGCTGCCTATGAAGCAGGGACACAGGGTCGCCTGTTTAACTGGCAAGCCGGATGGACGACCTTCTACTGGGCCTGGTGGATCGCATTTTCACCCTTTGTGGGGCTGTTCCTGGCCCGGATCTCGCGTGGCCGTACCATTCGGGAGTTCGTTCTGGGCTGTGTGATTGCTCCGGCGTTGGTCTGCTTTGCCTGGATGATGATCTTGGGCGGCACCGCTGTGGACATCGAACTGGCAGGGGCCGCAAACCCCTCGATCGTCGATGCCTCGACTACCGCCAAGCTATTTGCCGCACTCGCGAACATCCTGTCGGGCGGTTTTCTCAACGCGATCATCGTCATGTCGGTCGTGCTGATCCTGACCTTCCTGGTCACGTCAGCGGACTCCGGCATCCTGGTGATGAACACCATCATGTCCGGGGGCAGTCAACACACCGGTATCAAACACCGGATCGTTTGGGGACTGATCCTGACGGCATTGATTGGCGCGCTCATTATCGCAGGCAAGAGCGGCGCAGCAGCTGACCCGCTGGAAGCCCTGAAGAACGCGATGATCATCGGCGCGCTGCCCTTCACTGTGGTCATGCTTCTAATGTGTGTTTCCCTCGTCAAGGCGACATGGCGCGACCATTTGCGCCTGAAGCATGGGTCGCTGCCGGAAGCTGTAGAGCCGGCCGAGTAAGGTCAGTTGAAAACTACCAAGATCTGCGCCTCGCCTAGCGGGGCGCAGTTTATTGTTTCACTTAAAAATATTTCGGAATGTTCCTGAGTATGTGAAAGGCTTCAAAGCGAGAACCGCACCCTGAATAGTCGAGAGGGCGAGGCAGGAAGGCAAAACCCGGTTACTTGTGGCCCCATGGCCGCAAGACCCGGGAGAGCGAATGACTTAACATAAATCCAATTATGCGATTTTTATCAAACAATTGAATTTATGTCATAATTCGTCCTCTACCACCTCCCTGTGAACGAATTCCTGGCGGCGCCGGTTTTCCCGGTGCCGCCTCCTTTTCCAGCGGGGCTTAAGGAACCAAGCCAGAATACCGAACGCGACACTCAATCGCACAATTCGGGAAAGCACCACAGTCGGCCCAGAAAGGCAAATACCGATGAACACCGGACAGGACGAAGGCACGGCGATTGCCCGTTTGGTCGATGGATCATCGAGTCGGACCGTCGGCTGGGTTTATCTCTGGAACACGTTCGAGCTTGGCGTGCTGTGGCTGCGCCGCGATCTGGTACCCGAACGCATCGAACCGCCGCTGAGCCCGGAAGTTCTTGCAAGGGCCAGGTCCGTGACGACCGACCAGATTACTGCACTTCTTGATAGACTCGCGGCACGTGGGACACCCAAGTAGTCTGATCGGGACTCGGAAATGCTGCCCGACCCATAATTCGATATATTTCCCGTGAAATTACTATATTATTGGTTGGTGCTATCGGCAGCCCTTGTTGTGATTGCCTCCGCCCATGCTTCGCTCAGCCACCCGCTTCATTGTCGCTGCCGCCATCGGCGCTCTATCGCGGGCAGTTCGTGCATTGCGACCGCTATGAGGTTTACCACAAGCTCACCGGTGTCGACCGGCCTGAGGGGCCATGGACGCTCATCCATTGCTTGACCGACGCGTCGGCACTTCGTGAAGGCACTGGAAAAGGATGGCTCGCCGAGATCCGAATTGCAGCCCGACGCGACCTCTGTGCGCCCTGCTATATGGCCACCCCAAGAGCCGTATCGAAGACCTTGTGCCTTGGACCTTCGAGCCCGTGCCAAGCCTCGCTTGAAAAGGCCAAAGGCTGAGCTCTTGTGAACAAGAAGACCGACCACTAACTGAAGAAGCTCTTCGATCGGCTCAATAACACGCCTTGCAAAAGCCTTGGCTGGAAGACCCCGGCCGAGGTCTTCCGCGAAACATGATGGAGGAGATCGGCCGCCACACCTAGCCTCGCAGGTCATGGGTCATGGGGGTCGCAGGTCAGGCATCTACTCACAGACGCAATGAAAGCCTCCCTGCCACCGCTCAGAAAGTGAGTCCTTAGGGAAGGCCACCCCCGGGACGCGGATTTCAATCAAGCCGCAATCCGGCGTCTGAGATGAGCTTGCTCCAGCGCGCCTCTTCATCGGCAATGAAAGACGCGAATTCCGCCTGCGTTCCTCCTGCTGGAACCTGCGTGAAGTTCCGTGCGAGTTCCTGGAACTCATCGGATGCTACAATCTCCTGTGCTGCCTCCGCCAATTCCGCGACAATCTCGTCCGGCGTTCCGGTGCGCGCAAAGAGGCCATTCCAAGAGTATAGTGGATCGCCCATGCCAGCTTCTTCGAAAGTCGGCACGTCCGGGAGCGCTTCAAGACGCTTTTGGGTTGACACCACGAGCGGCCGTAGCGCCCCAGCTTTAATTTGCGGAATACCTGCCGCGGTCACGTCGAGCGAGCAATCCAGCGCGCCGCCGAGAAGGTCGGTCATGCCACCATCCTTGTAAGGCACATGGGTCATCTCAGCGCCGGTCTTCTGAAAGACCTGCAGCATGGCGACATGATTTGGCGATCCAGGTCCGTAGGACGGATACTTCAGTTTGCCGGGGTCGGCCTTAGCCGCATCGATCAGGTCTTGAACTGACTGATACGGAGATTCCGTCCGAACCAAAAGAACGAAGGGGACATCCAATAGATGCGTGACCGGCACGAAGTCGGCGACCTTATATCCGGTCGTGGAAAACAGTGACGGGTTCATCACCAGAGAGAGGAGACCGAAGAGCAAGGTGTAGCCATCGGCATCGGCTGTCGCGGCTGTGCGATAACCAATGTTTGAACTGGCGCCCGGCTTGTTCTCAACGACGACCGGTTGTCCGAGTTTCTGTCCCAACCGGTCCGCGACAAACCGCGCGGTCGTGTCCGCGCTGTTTCCCGGCGGAAGTGTCATGATCATCTTGATTGGACGGTCCGGATAGGACCCCTGGGCAAAACCGGGGCGTGTAGCGAGCACGGCCGGTGCCGCGATCAAAGTTGACAGCACCGTGCGGCGCGTGAGCGTATTTTTCGTGTCGGTCATAGGGTCTCCTCCCTTTATGGATCAACTATGCCGTCCAGGAACGGATAGTCGGTATATCCCCGGTGATCCGGAGAATAGATGAAGTCCTTGTTCAACGGGTTCAGTGCGGCGCCTGCTCTCAAACGGGCGGGCAAATCTGGATTGGCGATGAAGAGACGCCCGAACGAGATCATGTCCGCATGGCTAGCCAACGCCGCCTCGGCCTTGGCGAGGCCGTCGAAACCATTGTTCGCCACATAAAGCCCCGGAAACAGCCGACGCAGAGTGGGGTAGTCCAGTTCATGCGTGGCTGGGTCCGCTGTTGTACTGCCTTCGACCATGTCGACATAAGCGATGCCAAGCATGCCGAGTCCGCGCAACGCTGTCGCCACAAGTGTGGCCGGGTCGCTGTCATGTAGGAAATAGACCGTCGGGTTGGTGAGCGACATGCGCACCCCGACACAGTCCTTGTCCCAAACCGAACACACCGCTTCGACCACTTCGAATAGCAATCGGCAGCGGTTTTCCGGCGTGCCGCCGTAGGCGTCATGGCGCAGGTTGGCGCTATCGCGCAAGAACTGGTCGAGAAGAAATCCGTTGCCCGCATGCACCTGAATGCCGTCGAATCCGGCACGGCGTGCGTTTTGCGCAGCCGCACGGTATTCGTCAACGATGCCCCCGATCTCAGTGACGCTCAACTCGTGGGGAACCTCAAGCGGCTTGCGCCCATCCAATGTACGGATCGTGCCCGGTGGCAGGACCGCCGACGGACCTACGGGTCGCGCGCCTCCCGGCTGGGTTAGCACATGCGAGTTGCGCCCGCAGTGCCAGAGCTGGCAAAAGATGCGCCCGCCTTTGGAATGGACTGCATCCGTTACCAAACGCCATCCCGCAACTTGCGCATCCGAGAAGATGCCCGGCGTATTCGGCCAGCCAACTCCCCGCGCTGAGACCGCCGTCGATTCGACAACCACCAGTCCCGCCCCTGCGCGCTGCGCATAGTAATGCGCGTTCAGAGCGGTCGGGAGACCGCCGAAGGATCGGTCCCGCGACATTGAAGACATCACGATACGATTTGGTAGGGTCAAGGGCCCGAGCTTGATGGGATCGAACAGGACGTGGGCCATGGGTCAGGCGAAGCCCACGCTTTGATCTGACAACCGAATGTTAGCACGGATATTGCCCTCGTTTACGCGCCATCGATGCAAGGTATAGGATCGGATGCCCTTGGCATGGAAAGGATCACGGTCCGCGATTGCTCGCGCCTCGTCAAAGCTATGGGCACGGATGACGATCATGCCCGCGAGCGGCGTGTCGGAGCCATCCAACGTCAAGGGTCCGGCTAGGAACAAGATGCCTTCGTTCTCAAGCCGCACCTGATGGTCCAGATGTTCCGGCAGGACGGCGAGAGTTTCGGGCGATCGTGCCGGGGAACTGGTGATAACGTAAAGCTCAAGCCCAAGCATTTCGCGGGTCAGTGTGGCTTCATCCTGAGAGGAGTCCATATCATGATCCTTTCTCTTCGCGGACTTGCGGAACAGATCGGCAGCTACGGCAGGAGGCGACATTCGGGCCTTAGGACACTCGGCCCGAATGGTTTACTTCCGCTCGATGCCCGCGGCGTCGATGGCCGAGTTCCAGTTGGCGATCTGGGTGGCAACGATCTGCGCCATCTCGTCCGGTGTCGAGGCAGCGGCTTGTCCCCCGAGCGCGGCCAGCTTGTCGGCAATGGCCGGATCATCCAGTGCCGCGACCACAGCCCCGTTCAGGGTCGACAGCACGTCGTCGGACAACCCGGCGGGACCCGCCAACGCGATCCAGGAGAACACGTCGAAGCCTGGCGCAACCGTTTCAGCAACCGTGGGAACCTCCGGTGCGCTCGGCCAGCGTTCGGCTGAGCTGACCGCGAGAAGTTCAACCTGCCCCGACTCGGCCTGCGAAAAGAGGCTGGTGCCGACAGCAACGACCATATCGACCTCGCCGGACATCAGCGCGGCGACCGACCCTGCATCGCCCTTATAGGGAATATGCTTGATATTGGCGCCGGTCGTCTGCGCCAGAAGCTCGCCGGTCAGGTGTTGCGTAGTGCCGAAACCCGCGCTGCCAAAGGTCAGACGATCTGCCTTGCCGGCCTTGATCAGCTCATCCAGCGACGCGAACTTGCCGGGCTGGACCGCGATGAAGAACGGGAAGAATGACAGCCGCGACACAAAAGTGAAGTCCTCGACCGGATCGAAATCAAGCGCGCTCATCATTGCGCCAGAAACAGCGTGACCACCCGTCAGAATGATCAGGTTTTTGCCATCCGGCTCCTGCTTGGACAAGTAGGACGACGCGACATTGCCCCCCGCGCCCGGCTTGGGTTCGACGACGAAAGGCTGGCCCAAGGCTTCGGTCAACGGTTCTGCGATGATCCGCGAAACCGTATCCGCATTTCCACCCGCAGAGAAACCGTGGAAGATTCGGACCGGGCTGTCCGGGTAAGTTTGGGCGATCGCACCACCCGCTATCATGAGCAACAGCATCGTGACGCATGCAAAGAGTGTCTTTTTCATTTTCAGTCCTCCAAAATTGTCGTGGTTTCGCCTGTTTTGGCCCTGCGGCGACGCGTCAGCGCCGCGAAGACCGGCAGTAGAAGAAGAAGGATGGTCCAGGCCATGAACACGCCGCTGAGAGGGCGGGTGAAGAACACGCTCAGATCGCCGTCATAAAGCAACATCGTTCGGCGCAGATGCTCTTCGAGCATCGGTCCCAGGATGAAGCCAAGAAGGAGCGGAGGTGCCGGGAATTTCAGCCGCGCCATCATCACGCCGAGCACGCCGAAAGCGAGCGTCGTGTAGACGTCCACGATGTTGTTGCGGAACGAGTAGACCCCAACCATCAAGAAAACCAGTACCGCCGGGTAAAGCGCCCAATATGGAATGGTCAGGAATTTGACCCAGAGCCGGATCAACGGAAGGTTCAGCAGGACCAGCATCAGGTTGCCCACCACAAAACTGGCGATCACGCCCCAGAATAGCTCGGGATTCTCCGTGACGACCGTCGGTCCGGGCGTAATACCGTTGATTATCATCGCACCAAGCATCAGCGCCATGACCGGGTCGCCTGGAATTCCCAGCGTCAGGGTGGGAATGAATGCGGTGATCGACGCCGCGTTGTTGGCCGATTCCGGCCCCGCAAGCCCCTCGGTGCGTCCAGTGCCAAATTCTTCGGGCCTCTTTCCAATTCGCGCTTCCACCGCATAGGAAACGAATGTGGCAATGGCGGCTCCAGTGCCAGGCAGAGCGCCGAATACCGAACCGATGACACTACCCCGCGCAGTTGCTGCCGGAAAGCCCTTGAGATCCTTGCGCTTTGGAAAGATGTCGAAAATCCCGCTGGACCTTTCGATCTTTGCAGCTTTCCCGGAGACACCGATGTTGCCCAGAATTTCGGCGACGCCAAATATGCCCATTGCCATTGCCATCAGACTGATGCCGTCCGCAAATGCGTCATGAGCAACGAAGCGGTAGACCCCGGTATTGATATCCGTGCCGATGAAGCCTAGCAGAATTCCGAGAATCGTCATTGCGATTGCACGCATCGGCTTGCCGGTGGAGACAACTGAGGCACCTACTAGACCGAGCAGGATCAGCGCAAAATACTCAGGCGCACCAAAACTCAACGCGAAACGTGAGACGGGAAGCGCGCCAATAGAGACGATTACCATGCCAAACACACTGCCGATAAGGGAAGCGAAAGCGGCGATCTGCAGCGCCTTCCGGGCTTGGCCCTTCTGGGCCATTGGGTAGCCGTCGAGACAGGTAATCAGGGCAGTAGGCGTTCCCGGAAGTTTCAGCAGGATCGATGCAATGGCCCCACCATATTGGGAGCCGTAATAGATACCCGCCAGCATGATCAGAGACTGCGTCGGGTCCAGATAGAACGTTAGCGGCAGCAGGAGCGAAATTGCAGTCATCGCTCCGATACCGGGCAGCACGCCAACGGCCTGACCGAGCAATACGCCGAGAAATACATAGAACAGGTTGTCGACCTGTAAGACGGTCGCAAAGCCCAGTTGAAGGCTGTCAATCAGGGTCATGGACTATCCCCCAAAGGCCGAAACGGAGATGGAAAGCAGCCGAATGAAGAGCACATCGGCCAAGATGGTGATCCCTAGGCTGACCAGCAAGACACGAGCGGGGCGCACCGGCCGCTCACCAAGCATAGCAAGTAGCGACGCCACGAACACGGCCGGGTCAAGACCTGCGATCTCGACGAGAAGTCCGAAGGCCAGCATGGCCGCGCTGACCCAAATTGTCGCCTTCCAGTTGGTGGCCTGAGGTGGGTCGTCATTGTGACGAGAAAGCGCATCAAGCGTTTCAACACCGCCAAGAACCAGGAGCAATATGCCGAGACACATGGGAAGGAAGCCGGGGCCCATATCGCTGATCGAGCCAAGGTCAAAACGGATTGCGCCGATTGCGAAACCTAAGCCGGTGAGAATAAGTGCGATCCCACCGCCAACGTGCCAGGATCTCTCGGTATCTCGCACCAATGACCTCCCCCTCATCTCGTCGAGCACCCAAGCGCGGCCTCCCGTCCGCGGCTCGGACTGTCTGGACTCTTGACGCGCACGCCCGACACCTGACATATACAGACTTTTACGCCATTATAAAATATTTTCGAAAAAGTTCCCTACACTCTACAATTGGCGCCTCGGTCTGGCAGTATTGCCAGATCCGCAATGGGCGTATGCCAAGCGATAACAATTGCTGAAAGAGTCCGACGCCGACGCTTACGCTCGTACGAACTCCGCGAATGCCGCGATCCGTTGGGTCACGAACTCGGCGGTAGAGAGGTCAGTTAGCCGCGAAGGGTTAGGAGCAATCTTAGCTTTGACGTTCGAAATCTGCACCTCTGGCCGAGCCAGAATTCGGCAGTCGAGCGCATGCAACACGTTGCGAATCGGCGGATGCGCCCGCGCACCACCAAGCAGACCAGGAGAACAGGTGAATATCGTGACGGGCTTGTCGACGGTCGGCTTAGATTCAAGCCGCGACAACCAGTCAAGTGCATTCTTGAGCGCGCCCGGAATGGACCAGTTATATTCGGGCGAGACGATGATAAGCCCATCGACGGCGCGCACAGCCTCGGCAAGATCGGCAACCGTTTGCGGCACGCCATCTTCATCGAGCAAGTCCTGATCAAACAATGGTAGTGCGCCGACCGTCGGCATCTCCGAGATCTCGATATCCGCACCGGAGAGCGCAGGTAGGCTTTCAGCCAACACACGGCTGAAGGACCCCTTCCGCAAGCTTCCGGTAATAGTTCCGATGCGCAGTTTCGGCTCTTCTGTTGACATTGCGACCCTCCCATTCAAGGTCAGTAGATCAAGTGGACGAGCCAGAGCGACAGGAACGGCAGCGCGGTCAGCAACACGACACGCAGAATGTCTGAAATCACAAAGGGTGTGACCCCGATGAACGTCTCGCGGAGCGTGATCTCCTTCGACATCGACTTGATGACGAACAAGTTCAGCCCCACCGGCGGTGTGATCAGGCCGACTTCAACCACGACCAGAACTAATATGCCGAACCACAAACCGAAATCGTCGCCCTGCAGACCGAAATCGAGTTGCGAGAGAGCCGGATAGATGATCGGGATCGTCAAGAGGATCATCGAAAGGCTGTCCATCAAGCAACCGAAGATCAGATACAAAAGCAGGACAACAACCAGAATGAGCCACGGGCTGACCGCCAGAGTGACCGCATAATCTGCTACATTCTGCGGGACCTGTGCAAGCGATAGGAAGTTGTTGAACACGGAAGCGCCGATCACGATCATGAAGATCATCGCCGTCGACTTTGCTGTCGCCTCAAGCGAAGTCCTCAAAGCCCTGAAGCTTAGCGTGCCGTTTATTACAGCGAGTAGCGCGGTCGCCGCAGCGCCCACGGATGCGGCTTCGGTCGGTGTGAAAATCCCCGCGTAGATGCCACCGACAACCACCACGAAGACCGCGATCACGGGAAGAACTGGCCCGAGCCCGCGCAGCCGATCGACGTAGTTGGCCCGAGGCCCACGGGTCGCGGAGTCCGGGTAAAGCCGTACATAGATTGCGATGGCGATCATGTATCCTGCCGCGGCCATCAATCCGGGAATGAAAGCCGCAACAAAGAGCTTGGCGATGTTCTGCTCGGCGAGGATCGCATAGATCACCAGCACGACCGATGGCGGGATCAATACACCCAACGTCCCACCCGCCGCCAATGTGCCCGCCGCCAGCCCGTTGGCATATCCGTATTTTCGCAATTCCGGCAGGGCCACCTGCCCCATCGTGGCGGCTGTCGCCATGGACGAGCCGCAAATCGCGCCAAATCCAGCGCAGGCTCCGATAGCTGCCATGCCGACGCCACCCTTGCGATGACCCAACCATTGCTCGGCGGATTTGAACAGAGCGGCAGACATGCCACTGATGGTCGCGAATTGTCCCATCAGCAGGAACAGCGGCACTATCGATAACGAGTAGCTGGAAAAGGTTGTGACCGTCAGTGACTTGAGCTGATTGAGGATCGCCAGGGGCGTGCCCATCACTATCCAATTGCCGACGAAACCGACAGTGAACATCGCGATCCCGATGGGCATGCGCAGGAACAAAAACACCATTAGGATCGGAAACGAGATCAGACCAAGATCGAAACTAGACATACTTCGTTCGTCCCCAAGCAACGATATCCCGCACCATGCAATAAATCGCTGTCAGCAGAAGTCCGACCGCCCCGAACAGGCACAGCGCGTATTGGAGCCAGACAGGAAATCCGATGATGAGCGTTGTCTCGGCATAGAGATGCTTGTCGAGCATACCCAGCATAGTCCGCCAGGTGATGAGGGCCGCGAAGCCGAGCATCAGCAAATCGGCCGTCAGGTCGAGCAGGCGATTGAACCATTGCGGATAGCTCGTCGCGAACAGATCGACCGTCGCGTGGGACCGCGCGAGATGACAAAGCGGCAGGAAACAGAACACGGCGAAACCAATCCCGATTTCGACCCATTCGAAATCCCCAGATACCGGGCCAAGCCCAAACCCGGACAGCGACCGCCCGGTGATACTGATGCAGGTCAGCACGATCGTCGCCAGCAGGGCCAGACCGCCAATCCACGCACTGAGCAATGCTAGGCCGCGTGTCAGTCGGCTGAACAGTTCGAACATATGATGTCTCCGGCGCGTCTAGGCAGCGCCGGCCGACGCTGCCCGTTGATTTGGCTTGAACGGTTACTCGCTATGCGCCAAAATCGAGGCCGCGACCTGATCAACAAGCGCTCGCCCGTCGATGTCCCGCGCTTTCATAGCTTCGTACCAACGTTCGTAGACCGGCTTGGCGGCGGCTTTCCAGCGCGCAACCTCGGCTTCGTCAAGTACGATTATTTCGTTGCCGCTGCTCTTCGCGGCGTCACGCCCAGCCTGGTCGTTCTCTTGCATGATCCGGCCGGCGGTGGCGCTCAGCTCCATGCCGGAATGCTTGTCGAGAATGGCGCGCAGATCCTCGGGAAGACCGTCATATTTCAACTTGTTCATAACCAGAACGATCGCGGTCGTGTAAAGACCGTTCGCGCCCGCGAAATCAGTGTGATACCCGACCAGTTCGTTCAGCCGCAGGGCGGGCACGACTTCCCATGAGATCACGGTGCCGTCAATGACACCCTTCGACAACGACTCGGCGGTCGCCGGGAGGGGGATGCCGACGGGTGTCGCGCCCAGCTCTTTCAGCAGGTCGTTCGATACGCGGGTCGGCGCTCGCAGCTTTTGGCCAACGAGATCCTCAAGCGACCGGACGGGGTTCTTGGAGTGGATAGCGCCGGGTCCATGGACCCAGCCAGCGAGGACCTGGACATCCTTGAACTCACCGTCCTGAAGCTCGCTTTCGATCAAATCCCAATAGGCGCGAGAGGTCGCCTCTGCGGAGGTCATGATGAAAGGCAGCTCAAACACTTCGGTGCGCGGAAACCTGTTCGGCGTGTAGCCGACGATAGCCATGGTAATGTCCGCAACGCCGTCACGGGCTTGATCCATCAGCTCGGGCGGCGTGCCTCCAAGGCTCATTGCATCGAAATGCTGGATACGCAGACGACCACCCGAATCTTCTTCAATTGCTTCGGCCCAGGGCTTGAGAATCTGTGCAGGTACCGTTGCGGGTGCGGGCAGGAACTGGTGCAGCCGGAGGGTCACATCCTGTGCCCACACACCCGATGCAAGACCAGCGCCAACAACTGCCGCGATCACTATTGATTGTCCGATTTGTTTAATCAGCTTCATGGCTTCCTCCCAATGCGTCGCACGTCGAGCGTCTGAACTCGAAGCACAAGATGCAACTTTTTTCGCAACAGTCAATCATTTTCGAAACTACTAGAAAACGTCCGCTGTTTTTGGTACTTGGCGAAACTGGAGAGGCGATGAAGTTAGCCGTGACAAAGAAGCAGGGAGTTTAAGATTCGATATGATCGATAGTGTACCGACCGCCACAGGAAGCTTGGCTGATCAATATGACGTAGCGATCATTGGAATGGGCCCGGTCGGCATCACGTTGGCCAAACTGCTAGGCAGTTTCGGTGCAAATGTGTTGGCAATCGACGCTGCACCGGACATATACGACTTGCCACGGGCCATCGGGATGGACCAGGAGGTCATGCGCGTCTTCCAACAGATCGGCGTGGCCGACGACCTTGCGCCTTTCATCAGTACCTACCGCCCGTCCGAATATCGCACCTCGGGTGGCGAGGTCATTCGCCGCTTTACCTCGCAGACGCCGCCCTACCCGTTGGGTTGGGCGCCGTATCTAACGTTTCTCCAGCCTGATCTCGAGCGTGTGCTCCGTCACCATGCCGCGACCGATTCCAACATCGACATGCGCACCGGGTGGGAGCTGACCGACATCAAAACGGACGGTCAACTTGCGACCCTAACTCTGCGCGAAATGGTTACTGGAGTGGTTCACACGACCGCCGCGCGCTTCACCGTCGGCTGTGACGGCGGCACCAGTTTCGTGCGCAAGCATCTAAATATCGCGTTCGAAGATCTCATCTTTGACGAGCCGTGGCTGGTCGTGGACATGATCGTGAACGAAGACGTCGAGCTTCCGGATGTAAACATCCAGTTCTGCGATCCCGCGCGGCCTCACACCTTCGTTGTCGGGCCGAACAATCTACGCCGTTGGGAATTCATGCTCATGCCAGGCGAAACACCGGACGAAATTTCAGAAGTCGACTCTGTCTGGACCTTACTCAAGCCCTGGCTCGACCCGTCGCAAGCGCGCCTCTGGCGTGCAGCGACCTATAGGTTCCACGCGCTTGTGGCCGAGAATTGGCGCAAGGGTAACGTGTTCCTTGCTGGCGATGCTTGCCATATGACGCCCCCGTTCCTCGCACAGGGCATGGTTCAGGGCATCAAGGACACGGTCAATCTGGCTTGGAAGCTCGATGCCGCCCTGAAAGGCGCCGACCCCGCCCTGCTCGACAGTTACGAAGGCGAGCGGCGCCCCCTCGTACGAGAGGTGATCTCGGTCACCAAAGATCTCGGGCGGATCATCTGCGAAACGGACGTGGACAAGGCCGAAGCGCGCAACGCGCAGATGCGGCAGGACATGGTCAAGGGTCGCGGCGAAACTGTTCGGCAGAACCTATTCCCGCCGATTGGACCCGGCCTTTGCTGCATGGAGAGCGACACATCTGACGCGCCAGGGCGACCCGCGCCCCAACCCCGTGTGGAAACGGCGAATGGCTGGCTCTTGCTGGACGAGATCACAGGCCCGTGTTGGACGGTTCTGGCTACGGACACATTCGATATCGCCCCAGAGACGCGCGCCAAGGCAGAGGCCCTGGGCGTGTCCGTCAACGCGATCGGCCCCGGCGGGCTGAGCGAGGAAGACAGCGTCTTCGTCGACTGGATGACCACGCACAAAGCCAAGGCCGTCGTTACCCGCCCCGACCACATGGTCATGGCCGCGCTCGACCACCCCTCTGGTCTGGATGCCGTCCTCGACAGGCTTGCAAGATTGCTATCACCTACATCGTAGCCTCCGGTGCCCACATGACAGCGTTACTCTACTTTGACGATATCGAAATCGGCCGCCGCGACGTCTGCGGTTCGGTCACAGTCGACGGCGACGACATGCTGGCCTTTGCCCAAAAATGGGACCCGCTGCCGATTCATGTCGATATGGTGGTAGCGCAACGCGCAACCGGTGGATTGACCGCGCCTGGGCTCTATGTGCTCGCGCTTAAACAGAGGCTCGTGCACGCTGCTGAAACCAAGGCGGCGGTCATAGCGTCGATGGGCTACGATGAGGTTCGTTTCCACAAACCGGCCCGAGCGGGCGACAGGCTGACGCTGACGATCGACTGGACCGATAAACGTCTTTCGAGCTCGCATCCGGATCGTGGGATCGTGACGCATCGCCTGTCTCTTCTGGACGATAGCGGCGATCCAGTGATGTCACATTTCGACACCATTCTCGTGAGGCGGCGCTCCCCGGACTAGTCCAGGGAGCGCGTTCGATCAACTTTCGGCCAGCTTCACCTTGTGCCAAGCGATCATATCCATGATCTCGGGCGAAAAGGCATCGTAGGACGGGATACCGGCGTCCGAAAGCTGTGCGCGAATAGCGCCCATGCGCGCAGGTTCTGTGCCCGTTTCGACTAATGACGATACAAACCCCGCGAATTCAGGACGCGGTGCGGGACCGTCCACCAACTCGGGATGGATGAAATCCAATCCGTAGAAGTGGTGATCAGCATCGTCGACCCGGCCATACATGTGCGTGCCGCAATCGCGACAGGCATAGCGAACGATCTTTTGATCGCCATCCACCGCCGCGAGCTTTTCGCCACCGCTGGTGACCTCGAGATTGCCTCCGGAAACGACCGCGATCATCGCTAGCAGTGCTTCGGCTGGCTTCCAGCACTTCGAGCAGCCGCACAGGTGGTTGTGATAAACTGGACCATTAATTTTCACCTCGACTTGCGCGCAGGCACAGCCGCAGCGCAACGTCTGCCCCACAAGAGATTCGGAGGCGTAGCTGCCGCCATCCACGGCAGGGTGGAGTGCGGGTTTCTCGCTCGCGTAGCTTTCGGCGCGCAACTTTAGCGCTTCGTTCATTTTTTCATAGGCCGCGCGACCGAGTGTGTTGATCGGCTCCCAGACCTGTTCGAGGAACGTGCCCGCGAAGTCCTCGTTGTGGGTCAGGTTGGTAATGTCGTCGTTGGTCTTATCGAGGACAAAATAGTGCTCCGCGCGGAACTCGCCCGGCGTGGGTCGCTCCGAAAGCCAGCGCAGTTCGCGTGCGCCCACGATCGCGGTAAGTGTCGGCTTGAGCGGTACAGTCGGCATCCCCTCGCGGGTCAACACACCCTCAACCTGCTGGTCCACGGTCGTGCGCCCGCCAAGTTCGGGCACTAGCGGGTTCCACTCTGGGTAGCGTGCGATGTCGTCCAAAATGGCCCAAACCGTATGCGCCGGCGCTTCGATTGTAATGTCTGTGTCGAGCGTTTCTTTCATGGGCGTCTCCCTGTCTTTGATTAACGTGCGAACAGCGCCGCGCGAGTCTCGTTGAAAATGTCCTTGATCGGGCGGTGCGGGTCGGCGATTGCCCCGGGGTCGGGGGTGAGTCCGTCGAGGATCAGCTTGCGCCCGACCTGATAGGCGCGCGGCGAATTGAGAGCGTCAATCGCCGCAAGAACCCCATCCCGGTAATACCAGTGCGAGCGGGCGCCTATGGTCGAGATGCGAACGACAATCATGTCGCCCGGCTGCGCGCGCCCGGCGATTTGGAGCTTGAGATCGAATTGATCCGACCAGAACCAAGGCTTTGGGGTGTATCCTGCGCCGCTCTCAAGAATGGAACCCGCGACAACCTCGCCCGTGTCGATGGCATTGCCCACGCTTTCCAAGCGCAGGTCGCCATCGGGCAGCCGATAACAGGCGCAGTCGCCCGCCGCGTAGATTGCAGGGTCGGAGGTCCGCCCGGTCGCGTCGACGAGGATACCGTTGGCAATGTCCAAACCGGCGGCCTCAGCCAGAGCGGTGCGCGGAGCAGCACCTATGCCGACGATGACAACATCGGCGGAGATCTCGGTACCATCAGCCAAGCGCGCACCGGTCACTTGGGTTTCGCCGGTCAGTTCTGTGACTCCCTGCCCAATGTGAAGCCGCACGCCCCGCTCCTCGTGCAACTCGGCAATGGCAGCAGCCGTTTCGCGGCAGGCGACACGGCCCAAGAGCGCCGGGGCCGCCTCAACGACATTGACCCCAAGGCCAAGCCCGCGTGCGACCGCAGCCATTTCCAACCCAATGTAGCCGCCTCCTATGACCAACACGCTTTGGGCTGCGTCCAGTTCGGGGCGCATCATTTCGATATCAGAACGGTCGCGGATGGTATGGACGCCGCTGCGGCCACCCAAAAGGTCTTCGGGCAAGGGCCGTGCCTCGGCACCGGTGGCTAGTACCAACGCGTCATAGGACAATGATTTACCGTCCGACAACGTGACAGCCTTGCCTGCGCGGTCGATTGTGGCGACCGCGACGCCGGTGCGCAAATCGACCTGATGTTGGTCATACCACGTCAGCGGGCGAAGCAGCAGCCGTTCGGCATCAAGATTGCCGAGCAGGTAAGCTTTCGACAAGGGCGGACGCTGGTAAGGCGCGTCCTTCTCATTGCCAATCAGGGTAATCTCACCCTCAAAACCGTCCGCGCGAAGCTTCGCCGCGCAGGAAAGCCCAGCCTGCCCGGCGCCAATAATTACGATTTGCTTCATGTCTCTTCCTCCGTCTTGGTCAAAGCCGCGCCGCGTGCCACGCGATGTGATCGGCCATGAAGCTGGAGATGAAGTAGTAGGAGTGGTCGTAGCCCTCCTGGATACGCAGAGTGAGCGGTTGGCCTGCGGCGTCACACGCCCGTTTCAGAAGCTCTGGCTTAAGCTGTTCCGTCAGGAACGTGTCCGCCGTCCCATGATCGACCAGAATATCAGTCACTCGTGCGCCATCCTCGATCAGAGCGCAGGCGTCATACGCACGCCAGCTCGCCTGGTCGGACCCGATATACCCACTCAGAGCCTTGTCACCCCAAGGGCAATTCAATGGCGAAACGATCGGAGCAAAGGCGGAAACCGACTTGAACCGGCCAGGATTGCGCAAGGCGATCGTCAGCGCGCCATGTCCTCCCATTGAATGCCCTGTGATGCCTTGCCGGCCCATGTCCGCGGGAAATTTCGCCGCGACAAGGGCGGGCAGGTCGATTTCGATATAGCTGCGCATCCGGTAGTGGCGCGCCCAGTGCGGTTCAGTGGCATCCACGTAGAAGCCGGCACCCAAGCCGAAGTCATAGGCGCCGTCTGTGTCGTCCGGCACTTCGGGGCCGCGCGGCGAGGTGTCGGGGGCGACGAAGATCACCCCGTGCTCGGCGCAGGCAGCGCGGTATTCGCCCTTCTCGGTCACGTTGGCATGGGTGCAGGTCAGGCCCGAGAGATACCACAGCACCGGAAGCTTTGCCCCCGGCGCGTGATCCGGCACGAAGACGGAGAAGGCCATCGCCGTCCCCGTCGCCTGGGAATGGTGCTTGTAGACCCCTTGGGTGCCTCCGAAGGCCCGGTTTGTCGAAAGGGTCTCCATCAGAAGACCACCACCGAGCGGATGCTTTCGCCGGCATGCATCAGGTCAAAGCCCTTGTTGATCTCTTCCAGCGTCAGGACATGTGTGATCATCGGGTCGATCTCGATCTTGCCATTCATGTACCAGTCGACGATCTTCGGCACGTCCGTCCGACCCTTCATCCCGCCGAAGGCCGAGCCCTTCCAGACCCGTCCCGTGACCAACTGGAACGGACGGGTGGAGATCTCTTTCCCAGCCTCCGCCACGCCGATCACGGTGGAGACGCCCCAGCCGCGGTGACAGGCTTCCAGCGCCTGGCGCATGACGGTGGTGTTGCCGGTGCAGTCGAAGGTAAAATCGGCGCCACCGTCTGTCATGGCGACCAGGTGGCACACGATGTCGCCGTCGATCGTCGTGGGGTTCACGAAATCGGTCATGCCGAACTTCCTACCCCAGTTTGCCTTGGAATCGTTGATGTCTACGCCGATGATCTTGTCCGCACCGACCATCCGCGCACCCTGGATCACGTTCAGCCCGATGCCGCCTAGGCCGAAGACCACGACATTCGCTCCCGGGGTCACTTTGGCGGTATGGGTCACCGCGCCCACGCCGGTGGTTACGCCGCAGCCGCAGTAGCAGGCCTTGTCGAAGGGCGCGTCCTCGCGGATCTTCGCGACGGCGATCTCCGGCAACACGATGAAGTTCGAGAAGGTCGAGCAGCCCATGTAATGATAGATCGCCTCGCCCTTGTAGGACATACGCGAGGTGCCATCCGGCATCACGCCCTTGCCCTGCGTGGCGCGGATCGCAGTGCAGAGGTTGGTCTTGCCGGAGAGGCAGCTTTTGCACTGGCGACATTCCGGCGTGTAGAGCGGGATGACGTGGTCGTCCTGTTTCACCGACTTCACGCCGGGACCCACTGCGCGGATCACGCCCGCGCCCTCATGACCCAGAACCGACGGGAAGATGCCCTCGCTGTCGAGCCCATCGAGGGTGTAGGCATCGGTGTGGCAAATGCCCGTCGCCATGATCTCAACCAGCACTTCGCCTTCCTTCGGACCTTCCAGGTCGATCTCGACGATTTCCAGGGGTTTCTTGGCCTCAAAGGCCACGGCTGCGCGCGATTTCATTTATTCTGTCCTTAGGCTGTGGGGACGCGCACGATGATGCCGTCCATGTCCGGGGTCACTCGCACCTGGCAACTCAAGCGGCTGCAGGTTTGGCGCGGAGCATCCGCGAAATCGAGCATGTCTTCCTCATGCTCCTCGGGCGCACCCAACCGGTCGAAGACTTCCTGCGGCAGCACTACATGGCAGGTCGCGCAGGCCGCAGAACCGCCGCACTCCGCAACGATCCCAACAACTCCGGCCCCCTGGGCCGCTTCCATGAGGCTGCGACCGTTCATTGCCGAAACGAGTTTCTCAGATCCGTCCGGCTGGATGAATTTGATAGTAATCATAAGTAGCTCCTCTCAGACGTCCCAGACAACCGGCAGCGACGTCGGACCGCGGAACACCCAGCCACGTACCGTCACCAGGTCCGGATTTTTCAGGCGCAGGTTCGCAAGACGCGCGAAGACCTGCGGCGCCACAACCTTCGTCACCATGATCCGCGCTACCCAAGTGCCCGCGCAGAAATGTGGACCGGAGCCAAATGCCAAGTGTGGCGTCTTGGAACGGAATGCGTTGTATTCTTGTGGAGCCTCGAAACGCGGCTCCTCGTGGTTCGCCGCGGCTACCGAAAGACCGATCTGTGTGCCCTTGGGCAAGATGTGCCCGCCAAGATCGACGTCGCGGGTCAGGAGCCGCGGATACATTCCGATTGGGGAAATCCAGCGCACGGCCTCTTCAAACGCCGGCTGCCACAGCGCCGGATTGGCTAGAACCTTTTCCTTTTGGTCCGGGTTCAACAGCAGCCCGTAGATCAACGACAGGATCGCATCGCGTGGCTCATTGTAACCGCCGCCGACAGCAACTTTGGTATTGCCATAGATTTCCTTGGTGCTCAGACCCGACTGCAGCATCGAAGACAGAAGCGACTCGTCCGGTGCATCGAGCAAACGCGGACAGTTTCGGTCGACAGCCTCTTCGATCTCGCGGCTGACTTCCAGCGCACGGGCCGTTAGCTTGGGATCGCCGGAGTAGTTCCCCGCGCCGTCCATCATACCTTGTGACCAAGCGGCGATGGTTTGCCAACTGACGTCTTCGAAGCCTACTATTGCGGCAAGCGCCCGACCGGAAATCGGGGCGGCGAGCGCATCGAACAGGTCCGCTTCGCCATCCCTTTCAAAGGCGGAAATCACCTCGTCGACAATGCCTTCCAGCGCCGGCCCCCAGCAGCGAGTCGCGGTGCCCGGGCGCACCGTCGGCTCGATCGCCTTTCGTTCGCGCTGATGCGCCTCTCCATCTTTGCGCATGAGGTTGGGCCCGAAAAGCTTGACTACGTTCGATTCAGGATTGTCGGAAGAAAATGTTGCTGGATCGCGTTCGATCGCGACGATGTCCTCGAAACGCGTCACAAGCAGTAGGTTGGCCGCCTCTATCCTAACAACAGGCCCCAAAGCCTGCGCGCGTTTATAGATCGGATAGGGATCCCGCATCAGGTCTTCGAACGAGACGTCGATGATAGCGGGAATCTCGTTGCGTGGAATCGTGCTTTCCATATGCTCCTCCCAAAGCTGTTTTTCGAAAATTACGTGAATTTCGTCATTTAACAACACGATTGATTCAATCCGTTAGATCGATATATTCAATCCAAACAGGCGGAGGTCGTAAAGTGAGAGACTTGGGGAAACTCGACGTCAATGCTCTCCGTACGCTGGTTGCTATCTATGACAGGCGCTCTTTCACCGAGGCAGCGAAGCTAACCGGAGTGAATCAATCAACCACCAGTTACGTGGTGAAAGCCCTGCGCGACACATTCGGAGACGCGCTTTTCATACGCTCTGGACACAAGGTAGTGCCCACAGAACGTTGCCGTGAACTCGTTGATGGGTTGCGACCAATTCTCTATGGTCTGGATGGTCTCGCCGCACGAGCGCCGTTTGACCCGTCCAACACATCAGGAGATATCGTCATCTCGTGCAACTATCACGAGCGCCGCGCAATCCTGCCCGACACGATCCGCAGTCTGCTCGCAGCAGCGCCAAATTTGCGCATCCAGCTGCACGAAGCGGCCGTGGACGGGAAGCGCCAATTGATCGAAAACACCGTCGACATCGTTCTGGGGCCGGTCAGTATCCTGGGCGACATCTTTTACCGCAGACACTTGTTCACTGATCGGTACGTCTGTGTCGTTGACCGCGCCCATCCGCTCGCAACTGTTCCGATGACACTCGCCCGTTTTGCGGAGGCCAGGCATCTTGCGGTGACGCATAACGGGCAGTGGGAAGCCATGTTCTATCCCATCCTCCGCAATCAGGGTATTGATATTCGGCCCGTTGTGTCGGTACCCAGCCATGACAACATATCCGACATGCTGCGTGGCACGCAGCTTTTGAGCTCGATCCCTCAGCGCCTTGCCGGCGCGTTTTCAGACGAGTTTACGATCCTGCCTTTTCCCATCGACGTGCCGATTGCCATCGACATGTATTGGACGGAGCGGACCCATCACTCGGGTCCGCACCAATGGGTTCGCCAAATCTTGGGGCAGAATGCACAGTGTCTTTAGGGCGATTGAGCGATGCCGGGGATCAGAGGCCGCCCCGCAGAAGGGTCGTACCCTTCTCATCGATGATAATCTGCGTGAGATCCTCGGCAACGACGAGGGGTCCCGAGTAGGTCGTACGCGTGCGGTCGACGATTTCCCGCATCGAGATGCGTCTGTCCTTGCCGAAAAGCCTCACGACGTGGGAGTAAACAGCAAGACCCGGCTGCGCGTCGCTAAAAACACGGCCGACATCCTCGGGGCTGGTATGATGATCAAGGATATTCTGGATGATCGGATTATCCATGACATCCTGTGGGGCTGCGCCGGCTTCGTGCACTAAGACATCGGCACCGCGACCTGCTTCGATGACTCGCGTGTCATACTTCGTGTCGGAGCTGAACACGACAGAGTGACCGTTATACTCGATGCGATAACCGACCGAGGGGTCAATCTTCTCGCCATGTAGCACCTTGAACATCGTCACCCGCACACCACTCCGCTCAAACACAACCCCCTCATCGAATTCATGAGCATTGATCGACGTGGCCGCCTCGGGAACTCCTTCGTCCAGCATGCGCGTATCAATGTCGGATTTGAAGGCGAGCCGCAGCCCTTCGGCCAGACGCGCGGTGCCCGCTGGGCCGTAAAGCTCAAGGGGTTCGGTGCGCCCGCCAAGTGTGGGCACGCGGATATAGCCGGTAGCAAACACGTCTCCCAGACCGATGGTATGATCGGAATGGAAATGGGTGAGAAACACGCCATCGACCTTGCCAAGGGGAATGCCGAGCTGCCCCAGTCGAATACTCGTGCCCCGACCAGCGTCGATCAGCAGCGTCAGCCCCCCGGCCTGAACCAGATTCGAGAAGCTGAACCGGTCCGGTTCGTTCAATGGCGTCCCGGTGCCCAAGAGCGTGACGACAAGCGCGCCATCATCCTGCGCCTGTGCGGGCTGTGCCACTGAGAACAAAGCCAACGTCGCGGCCGTAAGCGCCACCCGGGTTGTGCGAACGAGCGCCTCAGTCAAGGTCATTTCTGTCTCCTCTTTGCCTATAAATTCCGGATCAGTGACCGAGGAAGGCCTCCGCGATCATCGGGTCATTCATCAGCGTGTCCGCATCGCCCTCGCCCACAATCCGTCCCGCCTCGATCACATAGCCGCGCATGGCAAGGTCAAGGCTGGCATGGACATTCTGTTCGACGATCAGGATCGACATACCCGAATCACGCACCCGCTTGAGGGCCTCAAACATCTCGCCGACGACGATGGGGGCGAGGCCGAGGCTCGGCTCGTCGAGTAAAAGCAGGTCTGGTTGCGACATTAGTGCGCGGGCGATGGCGACCATCTGCTGTTCACCCCCTGACATGGTACCGACAATCTGTCGGCGGCGCTCGGCCAGCTTGGGGAACATCTCCAATACTTCGCCGCGGCGCTCATTCTGCGAGCTTCGCGCTCGAACCGGGTTCCCTCCGAGACGTAGGTTGTCCTCGACACTCATTTTGGTGAACACGCCKCGACCCTCAGGCACATGAGCGATGCCCAATTCGACGATGCCAAAAGCCGGCACATCGCTGATGTCCTGCCCACGATAGCGAACCGACCCGCCTTGCGCACGCGGGGTCAGCGCCGTAATGCCGCGCAAGAGCGACGACTTGCCCGCCCCGTTCGCGCCAAGGATGACGACGCATTCGCCCTCACCCACGCTGAGCGAGACGTCGTCGAGCGCCAGGTGTTTGCMATAGCGAACCGAGATGTTGCTTGCCTCAAACATGCGCTTTCCCCAAATAGGCTTCGATGACATGCGGGTCTGCAAGCACGGTGTCTGTTGACCCGTCGGCGATCTTGGTGCCTGCACTCATCACGATGCAGCGTGGGCAGAGCGCGCGGACGGCCTCCATTATGTGCTCGACGAGAAGGATGGTCATGCCACTGTCCCGCAGTCCCGCGATCAGCTCCATGGCGGCGCGCAGTTCCGTCGGGTTGAGCCCCGCCATCCATTCGTCGAGCAGAAGCATCTTGGGATTGGTGACAATCGCGCGGGCCAGTTCGAGCCGCTTCTGGTCGATATAATTGAGGTCGTGGACCAGTCTGTCACCACGCCCCGCCAGCCCAACCTGTTCGAGTGCTGCGTCGGCGCGTTTTTCCGCTTCTCTGCCGAACACCGGGAATACCCCAAAGGCCAGCGGCAAGATCACGTTGTCGCGGATTTTGAGCGACGGCGTCAGCCGCACAAGCTGGAAGGTACGCGACAGTCCAAGCTTGGCGATGCGATGCGGCGGCCTGCGGTCGATACGCTGCCCGTCGAAATCGATCTCGCCCAGGGTGGGCGGCAGGGCTCCCGAGATCAGGTTCATCACTGTGCTCTTGCCCGACCCGTTCGGCCCGAGCAGGCCGACCACCTCCCCCTCCTCAACACTGAAATCGACGCCATTTACGGCAACGAGACCTCCAAAGCGTTTCGTGAGATTGACTACTTTAAGCATGGGACTGCTCTCCGGATCCGCGCGCGCGCCATTTGTCGATCAGTGACAACAGACCGCCGGGTACAAGAAAGACGATGGCGACGAACACCAGTCCGAGGATGACTGCGTTCTGGTCGGGAAAGCGCGTGGCAATCCACTCAAACAGAAAATACAGCGGCACGGCGCCTGCAACCGGTCCCCACATACGCCCCGGCCCGCCCAGAAGCGCCATGACCAAAGTGATAAAGCTGATCGTCGGGTTGAACACGATGGACGGCTCGACATAGGTCCAGCGAGGTGCCTGGATCGCACCCGCGAGCGTGATCAGAACCGAGGACACAGCGAACAGCGCCAGTTTGACGCCCGTTACATTCACCCCCGCGTGGCGCGCCACAGTTTCGTCGTCGCCGATGGCATGAACCGCCAAGCCAAGGCGGCTCTGTTCGATCCACCAACGCAGGGCCAGTGTGATGACCGCGAGGCCGAGCAGCAGCCAATAAATCTGGACGGTGGTGATCTCGACAAAGATGTAACGTCCGAGCGTGTGGGTCACACTGGTCTCGAACCAGGTGATGAGCTGGCGCACCAGCTCTGCGAGTCCGAAGCTAAAGATCACGAAATAGACCCCGGCGAGCCGCAGCGTCGCCATCCCGACCAAAAGCGCGACGCCTAGCCCGATCACACCGGCAACTACGAGGATTGCGCCGAACGGCAGGTGATCGGCCAGCACCGCCACCGTGTATGCGCCGATACCGAAAAAGGCGACGGTAGCCAGAGAAACATAGCGCGTCGGCCCCGAAAACAATGCCCAGGCCGATGCAAGCACGATATAACTCATCATACCCACGAGCACGCCGTGGCCGTATTCACCGATACCGAAAGGCAGCGCGGCCATGGCTGCGGTAAGTACGACAAAGGCTAGGATTCCAAATTGTTTGCTCATCTGTTACCCCTTTCAGGCGAACAGGCCCTTGGGTCGCCACAAGAGCACGCCAAGGAAAATCGCGTAGGTTGCGGCGAGCGTCAGCCCGGGGTCGATGGCATAAGACACAAAAGCCTCGACCACGCCGATCAACAGACCCGCCATCAGTGCACCGCCGAGGTTGCCGACACCGCCCATGATCACGATGACCAGCGCTTTCATGGTCAGAAATCCGCCGTCGATGGCCGTAAAGGGCTGATACATCGACAGCACCGCGCCGCCCGCCGCAGCGATTCCACCGCCCAGTCCAAAGGCCATACGCGCCGCCCGGTCACGGTCGATTCCCACCAGCGGCGCGAACTCGGGATGGTTGGCAACCGCGCGAAGGTTCACGCCCCAACGCGTGCGCTGCATCGCAATCCACAGCCCGCCACCGATCAAAACCGCGATCACAAGGCCAAGCATGCGTCCCGCCGCTATCTTCGCGCCGAGCAGGTTCACCGGCACCTGAAGCCAGTTGTAGCCCTTGAATTCTGAGCCGAAGAACATGGTGAACAGACCCTGCGCCAGAAACATCAGCCCGAAGGTCACAAGGATCGAGTCGATCTCAAGCTGGCCGCCATGGGTCGCACGCTTGACCAACGGGTGCAGCACGACGCCATAGACCAGCCACGAGATCGCAAAGCCGAGTGGCACCACTAGTATCAATCCAAGGATCGGACTGAGACCCATGGCCGACACCAGCATGAGGACAAAGAAGGCTCCGGCGATGGTGATTTCGCCGTAAGCCAGATTCATGATCCGGGCGATGCCGTACTGGATGGTGAGGCCAAGCGCGATGAGCGCATAGGTCCCCCCCAGTACAAGCCCGATGACAAGCGTCGACAAGAACATCGCCCGAACCTTTCTCAATTCCAGTCAGGTTTGGGAATGACGGCGTCTGCAACACCCGCCTTGTCTGTCGGCGAGATGCCCACAAAGTTGCCGTTCTGCCATTGGCCGATATACCAAAGGTCCTTGAGCTGATTGTCCTCGAGCGACAAGCTGCCGAGAATGGTATCGAACGTACCGCTCGCCAGTTCCGCACTCACCGCTTCGCGGTCAAGGCCCTTGCGTTCGATTGCCTGCTGCAACATCTGAAGCGAGGCATAGATCACCGGGCTCGCCCAGCTGTCAGGTGCCTTGCCCAGGATCTCGGCATGGCGCGCGAGGTAGTCCTGAATTGCCGGGCTGTTCGCGTCGATCCCTCCCAGGCTCATCACGCCTTCCACTTTGCCGTCGTTCATGGGTGCATAGACCGGGAAGTTGGTCCCGACCCCGGGATGGAAGACCTTCGGATTGTAAGAGGCAAGCTTGGCCTGTGCCGTGATCGCAAAGGTGTCGCCCGGATAGGAATAGGCGACGAAGATGTCCGCGCCGCTTCCCTCTGCTTCTTGCAGAAGCGTTGCGAAGTCTTGCGTTCCGAGCGGATAGGTCTTGTCCATGACCAGATCGAGTCCGGCGTCTGTGAACGCCTCGCGGGCTCCGGAAGACAGTTCGATCCCGAACCCATCAGCGATGGAGATCATTGCCACCTTCCCGTTCAACGCACCATTGTCGACGGCCGGTTTCAGCACATCGACCAGCGAGTGTGCGTACGCCTCAGATGAACCGAGCAGCCAAAAGCTGTTGGGCCAACGATCCGACAAGCCGTCGATATTGGGCACCACCGAAGTGCCTGCAAGCTGCGGATAGCCAAAGCGCGCAAACAGCGGCGCGACGGCCAGGTTGAAACCTGTGCCCCAGGGTGCGAGAATGAAATCGACCTCGTCCTGCCGAGCCAGACGCTCGACCGAACGTACAAGATCTTCGGTCGCGGAGCGGTCATCATAGGCGATGATCTCAAGCGGCAATTTCGAGCCGTCGGGCAACGTAAGACCGCCCGCGGCTTCGACATCTTGCGCCCAAAGCTCGTAGTTGGGAATTGTCGTGGTGTTTGCTCCGGCCGCATTCACGCCTGTCTTGGATACGGCATAGCCGATCCGGATGGACGTGCGATCCTGCGCCGCGGCCATACCCGAAAACGAAGTTAAAGTGAGCGCGCATACAGCGGTTGCAGCCACGAGGCCGCGTCGTGTGAAGTCCATGTTTTCCTCCCTTGGAAAAAGACAATTCGTAGCCATCACGCTGAGGTCAGCGCGGGGAACACTCTTGTTCGGTGTTTTAGGTCACAGTGCCTGTCCCGGCCGGCCGAACCCGATCCGCCGAGTGCTCTAGATGATCAAGCGCTTTTTGCGCCGAGCATCACGAACGAAACCGTCGCTGGCTCCGTCCCCGGATTGCGCCAAGCGTGGCGCACTCCGTGCTGGACGACTGCATCGCCCTGCTTCAAGGTGACCGTTTTGCCATCGTCGAGTTCGAGCACGACCTCGCCTTTAACGACGGTCGCAAAATCGAGCGTCGGGGTCGTGTGCATCCCCGGATTGTCCATCTCGAACGTCTCGACAATGCCCGGTGCGCCCTTCATGTGCTCCATGCCTGCCTTTTCGGGATCCCAGCCCGGCTCAAACATCACTGAGTCCGGCGGGAAGGTGACGACAAGGAACACCGCGCCACCTTCGGGGGCGAGGATGCTACCGTCGCCGTCCATTGTCTCGGCATGGCCCTTGGTCAGGTCCGGGGTTTCCTCCACCATCCAAAGCGGCGACGAGACAAAGCCCTTAGTGTGCTCAAAGACCAGTTCGCGCGGCGAATGGCCATCCGAGATTACGACAGATTTGCCGGCGTCGTTCTTTGCGGTGACGATACGTCTGATTTGCATTGGGTCTCCTCCCTGCAAGCGTGAAGCTGCCCGGCCTCTCCCCCAGGCCGGGCATGCATGTGTTACGGATGGATCACGAAGTTCGAGAAGCCGCCATGGCGCTCTGCGATACCCGAGATCGCTTTGTTCACGTCCGCCAGCGGCGTCGCATGCGTTTCGAGGACAGAGAAATCGACAATGCCGGACCCGATCATATCGGCCATTTCCTGACCCTCATGGGTGGTGAACCATGCCGAACCCTGAAGCCGCTGGTTGCGGTCCATCATTGTATGCACGTCCATCGGAATCTCGCCCATGACCGCACCGATATCGACAGCGATACCGCCCCGGCGCAACGAGCGCACGCCTTGTAGGAAAGCATCGTGACCGGCACCCGGACCGTTGCAGTCGAGGAAGGCATCGACGCCTTCGCCATTTTCGGTATGGCTGCGCGCCCACTGTTCGATGTCGCCATCGCTGATCGAAAATGTTTCGATCCGGTTCGGAGCGAGCGCCTTGAATTCGGCGAGCAGATCTTTGTTGCGCGCGGTGCCGAGGATCTTCTTCGCACCCATCGCAAGTCCGAACAGCGCGCAGGAAATCCCAAGCGTTCCGGTAATGCCATTGACCAGGATGGTGTCGGTCGGGCCGACACCCGCCTTTTTCAGCGCCGAGTATCCAGTTCCCATATACCCCAGACGCGCGGCCTCATCGAAGCCGAGGTTGTCGGGCAGCTTAACGATAGCATTGGCTGGCGCGGTCATGTATTCACCCAAACCGCCAGTGTCATAGTCGCCATAGGTCTGCAGTGCGTGCTGCGAAAAGCCGAAATAGCCCTGGAATGCGTAGTGTTGGCACGACAGGCCGTCGCCTCGGCGGCAGTGGCGGCACGACCCACAGGACCGCCCCGGGTTTACGTATACTCGATCGCCAGGCTTCAGGTTGTGCACCTGATCGCCGACTGCGGCGATTTCACCCGCCGGGTCGAGACCGAAGATCGCCGGCAGCGGCGGCAGGGGCATGTGCGGAAACCACGTGGTCCAGTTGGCCAAGATATTTCCGAGGTTAGGCACAATACCGCAAGCCCGGACTCGAATGAGCACGTCCATCGAGCCAGGCTTTGGAGTCGGTACGTCCTCAATCTTGAGTTCACCGCCCACCTCGTGCATCCGCGCAGCCTTCATGGTTTGCGGAATGACATCAACTTTCACGTTCATAGTTTTCCTCCCGTGTTCAATGGGCCGAACAACGTTAGAAGTACGACCCAAATTCTTCCTCGTCGCCCATCATTCACAGACTTTGCGACAAATCAAGTCTTTTTCGAAATTATTGGATTGCGACTGCTGGACTTGCTTTCACTGGCTTGATGCATATCCCATCACGCACTAACCCAGGTTTCCGGGAGCGCTATCAAATGGCTAGATGTTAACTTTTAGAAACGTCGGAGTGACGAGGTCTTCGCTATGCGACGGACGCGGCGGCTTCATCTTGCAAAAAAAGATGTCCGGCAAACTCGATGACGTTCTCGGTCGTTTCGCGGATATGGCGTTCGATCAGTTTCAGAGCGTCTGGTTCGCGGTCTAGCACGGCATCCATGATTGATTTGTGCTCTACGTCTTTGGGGCGCCACTTTGTCCGGAACTGCGAAGACATGCGACGATATCGGTTTGCGCGATCGAAAAGATGTAGACGCATATCTAGCAGCACAGGCGACTTGCAGGCACAAACCAAAGACCTGTGGAACGCACCGTGGAGGCGCGCCCACTCCTCGTCGAAGTAGTAGTGAGCGCCGAGGCGGGACTGGAGTCTGTCCATTCGATGATAGCTCGCCAGTATATCGGCTTCCCACTTGTCATCACCGTACTCCATTGACAGCCGCAGCACTTCGCGTTCAAGCAGGACCCTCGCATTGGTCAGGTCTTCGAGATCGGCGACAGACACCGGGGCGACAACGAAGCCGCGCTGACCTTCCGAGACAACGAGGCTCTCAGCGGACAGCCGGGCCAAAGCTTCCCTCAAAGTTGAGAAACTAACGTCGTATCTATCTTTCAAGCCTTCGAATCTCAACTTTTCACCAGGCTTGAGTTCACAGCTCAAGATGTCATCGCGCATACGCGTGTGTACATCACTCGCGCGGGTTTCGCCTTTGGTCTTCATCTCAACTGCCTCCGTCCATCCGATTTAGAACTGCTAGCGCGACGCGAACGGTACATGGTCTGCCTGCCAGCACAGAGTAGCGCCACCAACCACTCAACAACAGGCAAAATTTCGCAAATCGTCTCGATTTTCCCTACCGCACACCCAGTGTAACATGATTTGTGCGAAACGCGCTTGTTTTTTCGAAATTTTTTTAGTTAACCTGATATCGAAGCACTTGTGTAGCCCAATCAATTCTATGGGAGGGACCGTGAAACTTGTAACATTCGAATACTTGGGCAATCGAGGTTTCGGACAGGTTCTTGAGGACAAGATCGAGCCCATCGACACGGCCACAGACCTGCGCGCCTTCCTTCCCGCCCTTATGCGGGGCGAAGCGCCCACGGCCGATAGGCGAAAGCCGATTCCGCTCAGTGCTGTTGAATTGCTTCCGCCGATCACCGATCCGTCCAAGATCTTCTGTGTGGCGACTAACTTTCACGAGCCGTCGCGCTCGGGAAAACTCGACCCGAGATTTCCGCTCATGTTCACCCGATGCGCCGACGCACAAACTGGCCATGATCAGCCAATGCTCAAGCCTCAGCACTCCGAACAGTATGATTTCGAGGGTGAGCTGGCGGTCATCATCGGGCTACCGGGACACAAGATCCATCGTGCCGATGCGATGAGCCATGTCGCGGGATACAGCTGCTTCAATGATGGCAGCGTCCGAGATTGGCAGAAGCACTCCACGCAGTTCACTCCCGGCAAGAACTTCTATCGGAGTGCGGGATTTGGCCCATGGCTGGTCACGACTGACGAAATCCCTGACCCAACAGCACTTGAGCTAGAAACCAGAGTCAACGGCGTCGTGAAACAGACCATCGGCATGGATCAAATGATCTTCGATATCCCCTGGCTGATCTCCTACATCTCGACCTTTGCACCGCTACGCGCCGGGGATGTGATCGTTACCGGAACACCGTCGGGTTTCGGTTCATCGCGCGATCCCAAAGAGTTCCTGAACGATGGCGACGTGATTGAGGTCGAAATATCGCGCATCGGTACGCTAAGGAACGTGGTTCAGCAGGACAGCGACCCACGCGCCGTCATGTTTTCGCAATAATTGTTTTTTTCGAAATTTATTGCGATCCACGGCTTCCCTGTGTAAGGACACACGGAAGCGCGAGCACACTGACATTGAAGGGAGGCGCCAGATGGCCCAGATCGTTCATGCCGCCGGGCATGTAAAACTCAATACAAACCGCGTCGAAGACGTGGTGCGCGATTCCACCGATATCCTCGGTCTACGCGTTACTCGAGAGGTCGGGAACCAGGTCTGGCTTAGCTCGAACGGCCGGGCCGCCGAACTCGTGGTCGTCGAAGCCGACGAGAACACGATCAACACCATCGGGCTTGAGGCGCTCAGCGTCGAAGACGTCAACGAAGCCGCCTCGCGGGTCGAAGGCGCAGGTTGCACATTGGTGTCTCAAGAGCCGTCGATGGACTGTATGGACGCCAGCATGACCTTTGACACGCCCGAAGGCCTTCGGTTCGAGATCCACACGCCGACCCGCGACGACATGTACAACCCGCGGTACAATACCGTCGGCGTCGGACCACGCCGGCTTGACCACATGAACATCCTGACACCCGATCCGGAAGCGACCGCTAAACAGCTCATGGCAATCGGCGACGTGCGCCAGTCCGAGCGCATGGTGAACTATGCATTGAGCTGGTATTACGGCGGCAACCGTCAGCACCATATTCTGGGCCTCGTCAAGAGCACCGCGCCGGGTCTGCATCACTACTCGTTCGAATTCCCTGAATTCAACATGTATTGCCGCCTAGGCGATATTCTTGACCGTCATGACCGCGAATATCTCTGGGGTCCGGGCCGCCACCGTCCCGGCGACAACACCTATGCCTATTATCTCGACAGCTCTAACTGCATGGTCGAGATTTCGGGACCCATGGCGACCGTCGCCGACGACGCGAACTTCGAGCCACGCGTCATCACCAATCTCGAACGGCCGGGTAATGTGCGCGATATGAACGTGTGGGGCACGCCCGCACCGCTCGAATGGCGCGAGCATTTCCACCCATTCATGAAACTCGGGTAAGCGAAAGGCGGCGGCAATGCGTAGCAACCTGATCGCAGGGGAATGGGTGAACGGCACTGCCGTGCCGAACATCAACCCGTCCGATACGTCCGACGTAATCGGCGAGTTCGCATCTGGCACGGCCCAGGATGCGACCGATGCCATCGCCGCCGCCCGCGCGGCTTTCGACACCTGGCAGTTTTCGGCTCCACTGGAGCGCCACGCGATCCTCTCGAAAACCGCCGCTGAACTAATGGCCCGCCGGGATGAGCTTGGCGAACTACTTGCGCGCGAAGAGGGCAAGACCCGAGCCGAGGCCACGGCCGAGGTTGGCCGGGCTGCACAGATCTTTGATTTTTTCGCGGGCGAGGCGCTACGCTTGACCGGCGAGGTCGGCGCATCGACTCGGCCCGGCGTCGAGGTCGCGGTGACGCGCGAGCCCGTCGGCGTCGTGGGCCTGATCACGCCATGGAACTTTCCCATCGCTATTCCCGCCTGGAAAATCGCACCGGCACTCGCACACGGCAACACGGTCGTGTTCAAACCCGCAAGCCTCGTGCCTGCCTCGGCCCATGCGCTGGTTGACATCCTTCACCGCGCGGGAGCGCCCGCGGGCACCGTAAACCTCGTGATGGGACCGGGGCGCAGCGTCGGGCAGAGCCTGATCGAGGGCGATCTCGACGCGATTTCCTTTACCGGCTCGACCGGAACCGGCGCGCTGATCGCCGCCGAATCCGCCAAACGCATGCGCCGCTGCCAGCTTGAGATGGGCGGCAAGAACCCGATGGTCGTGCTGGATGATGCCGATCTAGACATGGCTGTCCGCGTCTGTCTGGATGGCGCGTATTTTTCAACCGGGCAACGCTGCACCGCCTCGTCGCGCCTGATCGTGACCGAGGGTATTCACGACCGCTTCGTCGCAGCCCTGGGGGAGGCGATCGCGGGGTTGAACGTTGGACACGCACTTCACGAGGGCACCCAGATCGGCCCGGTTGTCGATCAGGGCCAACTCGACAGCAATCTCGCCTATGTCGCCCAAGGCGAAGCCGAAGGCGCCATGCGCCAAATCGGCGGCGAGGTCCTGAACCGCGACACCGCAGGGTTCTTCCAACGCCCTGCCCTGTTCACAGGCTGCACCAACGATATGACCATCGCGCGCGAGGAGATCTTTGGCCCGGTCGCGGCCGTCATCCGCGTGCGCGACTATGACGAAGCGCTGCACGTCGCCAATGATACACCGTTCGGGCTGACCTCAGGCATTTGCACGCGCAATCTCAAACACGCCAGCGATTTCCGACGCAAGTCGCAGGCCGGCATGGTCACGGTCAACCTGCCCACGGCGGGCGTAGATTTCCACACACCTTTTGGCGGGCGCAAAGGGTCGAGCTTTGGCCCCCGCGAACAGGGCGCATATGCGCGGGAATTCTATTCATCCATCAAGACAGCATACATCAACGCCGGTTGATCCACGCATCTGGAAAAAAAGGAGCACCTCTATGCAGGAAAAGGTCACATTTGAATCCGACGGGCTTAAATTGTCCGGCGTCATCCATATCCCAGACGGTTACGATGGCACGCCACTACCTGCGTTCATTGTATGCCACGGCTTCGTCGGTTCCAAGGACGAAAGCCACGCGCAGATCCAAGCCGAAATGCTGCAGGAATTCGGCTACGTCGCCTTGCGTTTCGATTTCCGCTGTTGCGGCGAAAGCGAAGGCGAACGCGCTCAGGTCCGCTGCATGGATCAGGTTGCAGACGCCAAGAACGCACTTACCTTCCTGTCGAAGCGCCCCGAAGTCGATGCCGAAAAGATCGGCATCACCGGTCATAGTTTTGGCGCAGCGGTATCGGTCTACACCGCGGGTGTGGACGAACGCGTGGCCTGCTGTCTGTCGTCCTGCGGTTGGGGCGATGGCGAGCGCAAATTCCGCGGCCAGCACCCGACCGAAGAAAGCTGGAACAAATTCGTGGATATCCTCGACAAGGGTCGCCAACACAAACAAGAGACGGGCGAAAGTGCGTGGATGAGCCGTTTCGATGCGGTGCCGATTCCGCCCGCCCTGCGCAAGAACCTGTCGCCCAAAGCGATCATGGAAATTCCGACCGAAACCGCTTGGTCGATGCGCAATTTCCGTGCCGATGATGTAGTGGCCAACATCGCGCCTCGTCCGCTTTTGCTGTTCCATACCGCGAACGACATCATCACGCCGACCATCGAGTCAGTGCGGATGTGGGAAAAGGCTGGCCATCCGAAAGAGCTTATGCTCATCGACACGACTGCCCATTTCCCGCTCGCACCCAATGACGCACCGCGAACGAAAATGATGATGAAGGGCTGGCTGGACAAGTTCTTCCCCACCCCACTCGCGAGCTGATCCCGAAAGGACGACACATGCCGACCATCCAAGCCGACGTCCTTCGAAGCTTTGCGAAAGATCTGCTGACTGCTGGAGGATTCTCGACGAAGGACGCTGCGCAAACCGCTGACCTTCTGGTCTGGGCGAACCTGCGCGGCGTGGACAGCCACGGGGTGCTACGCATTCCTCGCTACATCGAGATGATTGAGCAGGGCATTATGACCTCGGGGGGGACACCAGAAACCATGTGCGAATTCGGGGCGGTGACGGTGCTCGACGGGGGTAAATGTCCTGGCGCGGTCGGCATGAATGCAGCCGTCGAAAAGGCGGCAGACAGCGCGGTCAAGTTCGGCCTCGGATGGTGCGCCGCGCGCAACATTTCCCACGCGGGCGCGGTGGGGTATTTCACCTCCGCGCTTGCGGCCAAAGGGTTAGTCGGCATCGCCATGACCGCCTCGAAACCGCTGATGAGCTATGTAGGGGCCAAAGGCGAGGCACTCTCGACCAACCCGCTGTCGATTGCGATCCCGACAGGACCGGACAGTGATCCCATCGTGCTCGACATGTCGACAGCATCGGTCGCGCTTGGCAAGATCATGGCCGCCAAGGATGCCGGACGCGACATTCCCGAAGGCTGGGCGATTGATGCGGACGGCAACCCGGCCACCGACCCGAATAAGGTCGCGGCGCTTCTGCCGATGGCTGGTGCAAAAGGGTCCGGCCTGTCGTTGATGATCGAAATGCTCACCAGTGTCCTCGCGGGCAATGCTGTGATCGGCCCTGTTCTAACCGGCCTCAAGAAGGGTGGGTTCAACGGGCTGGTGCTCGCCGTGAACCCCGAGGCATTTGGCGAACGCGAAGCGTTCCAGACCGAGGTTACCCGGCTGGCCGGCGCGATCCACGCACTCGACCCGGCGGCAGGGAACGCCGCGGTGTTGCTCCCGGGCGAGCGCAGCGCGCAGACCGGGCGCACGCGCAGCGCTGCAGGAATCCCGCTTGCCGCCGGGACTGCGAAACGGCTCGTCGAAAAGGCTTCTCAACTAGAGGTTTCCGTACCAGACAGTCTCGCATGATGCAGGCGCCGGATTCGAAAGCAACGCGAGGGGGCTGGATCGACGGCCCCTTTTTCGTACTGTTCATCGCAGGACTGATGAGCAGTCTTGCGCTGTCGCTCGACATCTTCTTACCGGTGCTGCCCGAAATTTCGACCGCGTACCAGCTAGAAGACAGCACGCAGATCCGCAGCATCCTGACGGTTTTCATCTTTTCTTTCGGGGTCGGGCATCTCTTCGCAGGCATCCTGTCGGATCGCTACGGACGCCGGCCAGTCCTGACCGGAATGCTCGGGCTCTACGCTGTCATGGCCGTGTTCTGCAGCGTTGCGCCGACCTTCGATGCACTTGTTCTTGGCCGCCTCGTCCAAGGGTTTGCCGCTGCTGGTCCACGTGTGATCGCAGTGGCGATCGTGCGCGATCTGAGGTCGGGAACCGAAATGGCACGAACCCTGTCGATTGTGATGATGTTCTTTATGGTTGCGCCGATCCTCGCGCCCTTCCTGGGCGAGATTACCTCGGCCATCGCCGGCTGGCGCGCGGTTTTTGCTGTCCTCGCGATTTTCGCGCTGCCCCTTTGGGCAGTGGTGCAGTTCATCCTGCCTGAAACCTGCCCGCCCGAAAACCGGGCCCGCATTCGGGCGAACGTCATCTTCGGCAACCTCGGCCGCATGATCCGCGCGCCACAGACACTCGGCAACACAGCGGTCGCGACCCTGATCTACGGCGCTATGTTCGGATTCATTGGCATCGCCCCCCTGATTTATGGAGAGATCTACGGCATCACCACAGGGTTTGCGGCCTATTTTGCAACATTCGGCATGGGGATCGCTGGCGCCGCCTATGCCAACTCGAAATTGGTGGTGCGCTATGGTCCGACGCGCGTATTGTTGCGGGCGTTGGTGTGCCTCACTGTGATCGCGATCGGCTTCACCGTCATTACTCAATTCATCGCTCCGCCACTATGGTTGTTCCATCTCACCACCATGGCTTTGATGTTCACCAAGGGGCTAATCTACGCCAACTGCAATACGCTGGCCGTCGATCTGCATCGCGGCTTCGCGGGGTTCGCCTCGGCCATGATCGGGGGGATGACGATGCTAGGCAGCGCTGTTATCGCGCATATGATCGGCGGTGCTTATTCCGGCAATGTCACTATCCTTGGAGCATCTTATGCTTTGATTGGCGCACTCGCGACATTGATTGCACTACAGGCGAACTGCGAGCTCTGAGCAGGCGCGCTAGGAACTAGCGCTGTGCGTTAGCCAATCACGAAAGGCGACCAGCGGGGCATAGCTTTCCTTTTCGCCTGGCCAGACAAGCCAATATGCTCCGCGCACGGGCACTGCATGCTGCATAACAGGCACCAGCCGCCCTTCCGCAATCTCGATCTGGGCAAGATAATCAGGCAGAAGCGCGATCCCAAGACCGGAAATGGCCGCTTGGATCATCATCGAAAACTGATCGACCAGCATTCCGCCTGCCCCTGACGGCACGCCCCCTTGCCCTTCGAACCAGTCGGCCCAGACGGTCGGTCGGCTTTCGAGATGCAGCGTCGGAACATCGACCAAATCGTCCAGACTTGTCAACGGGCGCGAGGCGGCGAATTCGGGCGACACGCAGGCGGTGACGCGTTCGTCGAACAGCTTCAAATGCCGCGCGCCGTCCCAATCTGGCTGGCCGTAGTAGATCGCAGCATCGAACACCTCCCCGGCGAAATCGAACCGTCCGATCCGCGTCGACATGTTCACGCCGACTCCGGGGTGCGCGTTCAGAAAACCGCCCAGACGCGGCCCCAGCCAGCGCGTGGCGAAGGTTGGTAGAACCGCAAGTGACAGTGTGCCACCGTCTGGATTTGTCACCACAGACATCGACGCACGCTGAATCATGTCGAGGGCGCGCGCGACGTCGCGCTGGTAATTGATCGCGGCGGAATTGGGGATCAGTCGACGGCGCTCGCGCGTGAACAGCTCTTTTCCGAGTTGCTCTTCGAGGGTCAGGATCAGGCGGCTTACAGTGCTTTGGGTCAGGTTCAACTCGGCCGCAGCAGCGGTTACCGACCGATGACGTACGACTGCATCCAGCGCCATCAACAACTTGACCGAAGGGAGAAACCGTCTTTGCCGCATTTCATTCATCTACTACATGTTTTGATGTATGAATATCGTTATCCCATGCGTTTTTCCATGCATATTATCGCTGAAAAATAGATTTTCCGATTCGGTGCCCAAGAGGAGACCCGCAATGTCCGCAACATCCCACAAAGGGGTTCAGTTTAACTGGGCCGACCCTTTCCTGCTTGACGACCAGATCACCGACGAAGAGCGCATGATCTCAGAAAGCGCGCACCAATTCGCTCAAGACCGCCTGCTCTCGCGCGTTCAAGAGGCCTATCTCAACGAACAGACTGACCCTGAGATTTTCCGCGAGATGGGCGCGCTCGGTCTGCTCGGCGTGACCGTGCCCGAAGAGTACGGCGGTGTGGGCGCGTCTTACGTTTCCTACGGGCTTGTCGCCCGCGCGGTTGAACGCGTCGATAGCGGTTATCGTTCAATGATGTCGGTGCAAAGCTCACTGGTGATGTTCCCGATCTACGCCTACGGCTCGGAAGAGCAGAAGCAGAAATACCTGCCCAAACTTGCCAGCGGCGAGTATATCGGGTGTTTCGGATTGACCGAACCGGATGCAGGCTCGGACCCGGCGGGGATGAAGACCCGTGCGATCAAGACCGAAGGCGGCTACCGTCTGATCGGCTCGAAGATGTGGATTTCCAACAGCCCCATCGCCGATGTGTTCGTCGTCTGGGCAAAGTCCGAGGCGCATGGCGGCAAGGTTCGCGGCTTCATCCTGGAAAAAGGTATGAAAGGGCTGTCAGCTCCCAAGATCGGCGGCAAGCTGTCCCTGCGTGCCTCCATCACCGGCGAGATCGTGATGGATAATGTCGAGGTCAGCGAGGACGCGCTGTTGCCGAATGTTCAGGGCATGAGCGGTCCATTCGGTTGTCTCAACCGCGCGCGCTACGGCATCGCCTGGGGTGTGATGGGCGCCGCCGAGGACTGTCTGCACCGTACGCGGCAATACGGGCTCGATCGCAAACAGTTTGACCGCCCGCTCGCCGCCACGCAGCTCTACCAGAAAAAGCTCGCCGATATGGAAACCGAGATCGCGCTTGGCCTTCAGGCCTGCCTGCGGGTCGGTAGGTTGTTCGACGAGGGTCGCTTCGCGCCCGAGATGATCTCGCTCATCAAGCGCAACAACTGCGGCAAAGCACTCGAGATCGCGCGAAATTCTCGGGACATGCATGGCGGAAACGGTATTCAGATTGAATACCACGTGATGCGCCACGCGCAGAACCTCGAGACGGTGAACACCTACGAGGGCACCCATGACGTGCACGCCTTGATCCTCGGGCGCGCGATCACTGATCTGCAAGCTTTCGCCTAAGCCATGACCAATGACGCGCCCCTCAAGGGCCTCAAGGTCATTGAATTGGCCCGCATTCTGGCCGGCCCATGGATCGGTCAGACTCTGGCCGATCTCGGTGCCGAGGTCATCAAGGTCGAGGCCCCCGAAGGCGACGATACGCGCCGCTGGGGACCTCCCTTCATCGAACGCCCGCTTCCCGAGGGTGGAACCGAAAAGGTCGCCACCTATTTCCACGCGGCCAATCGCGGCAAGCGGTCGATGACTTGCGACTTCTCGAACGCCAAAGATCTGGCCCGGCTGCACGACTTGATCGCCGAGGCCGACGTACTGGTCGAGAACTTTAAAGTCGGCGGCCTTGCGAAATTCGAGCTCGACTATGAAACCGTTTCGAAACTCAATCCCCGCCTCGTCTACGCCTCCGTGACCGGCTTTGGTCAGGACGGTCCTCGCTCCAAACAGCCCGGTTACGATTTCCTGATCCAAGGCATGTGCGGCATCATGGACCTGACAGGCGAACCTGACGGTGAACCGCAAAAGGTCGGTGTCGCATGGATCGACATCTTTACCGGCCTTTACGGTGTGATCGGTATCCAGGCCGCATTGGCAGAGCGCGAGCGTTCGGGCCTTGGCCAGCATGTGGACCTGTCCCTGCTGGATTGCGGCGTGGGCGTCCTTGCCAACCAGGCCACCAACCTCCTCCTCGGTGGCCTTCTCCCGAAACGGCTCGGAAACGCCCATCCCAATATCGTGCCCTATCAGGTATTTCCCTCCTCCGACGGTCACCTGATTATTGCTTGCGGCAACGACCGGCAATTCGCCGCGCTCTGCCGGGTGCTGGGCCTCGATGGGCTGGATGCCGATCCGAGCTATGCCACCAACCCTCTTAGGGTCGAACATCGTGAGGCACTGTGCGCGACGCTCACCCAAGCCACGCAGGGACGCTCCAAGGCGGATCTGATTGCTGGACTAGAGGCTGCTGGCGTGCCGGTTGGACCGATAAACACGGTCGCCGAGGCCCTTGACGAGCCCCAGATCAAGGTGCGCGGCATGCGCATTGCGCCCGAAGGTATCGAAGGCCTGCGCACGCCGATCCAGTTCTCGCGAAGCAACATGACGCTTGATCGCGCGGCCCCGTTGCTCGGCATGGGTAATGCCGCATTTGGAGAGGTTGAATGACCCTGCAGACGATTTCGGTCATCGGCGCGGGCCAGATGGGCGCGGGCATCGCTCAGGTCTGCGCGCAGGCAGGCTACGACGTTCGCCTCAACGACGTTTCCGATGACGTTTTGGAAAGTGCCCGCGCCGACCTCGAAAAGCGCCTCGCCCGGTTGGTCGAACGGGGCAAACTCAGCGGCGAGGATCGATCCGAAACGCTTAATCGTATCACCATGACCCGTGATCTCGCCGTGGTCGGCGCCGCGGACCTCGTCATCGAGGCTGCCACCGAGAACGAAACGCTCAAGCACAAGATTTTCGAAGGGCTCGCACCGCACCTGGACCGCGACACCATCCTTGCCTCGAACACCTCGTCAATCTCGATTACCCGGCTGGCGGCGCGCACCGACCGCCCCGAGCGCTTTATGGGCGTGCATTTCATGAACCCGGTACCGGTGATGCAACTGGTCGAGTTGATCCGTGGCATAGCCACCGACGAGGCAACGTTCGCGTCCTGCAAGGATCTCGTCGACCGGCTTGGCAAAACCGCGACCACCTCCGAAGACTTTCCCGCCTTCATCGTCAACCGCGTCCTGATTCCAATGATCAACGAGGCGGCTTACGTTCTCTACGAAGGCGTCGGTAATGTTGCCAGCATTGACAGCGCGATGAAACTCGGCGCGAACCACCCTATGGGACCGCTGGAACTGGCCGATTTCATCGGACTGGATACGTGTGTTGCAATCATGAAAGTGCTGCACGAGGGGTTCGCGGACACAAAATACCGCCCCTGCCCTCTTCTAGTGAAATATGTCGAAGCCGGCTGGGTCGGCCGCAAGTCGGGCCGAGGTTTCTACGACTACCGGGGAAATTTCCCGATACCAACGCGATAAGGAAAAACTCAATGAAGATACTCGTCCCTATCAAGCGGGTAGTTGATTACAATGTTAAGGTTCGTGTTAGGGCGGACGGCAGCGGTGTCGATCTTGCAAACGTGAAAATGTCGATGAACCCGTTCGACGAGATTGCCGTCGAAGAGGCCATCCGCCTGAAAGAAGCTGGTGTCGCGACAGAAATCGTCGCCGTATCGATCGGAGTGAAGCAAGCCCAAGAGACACTGCGCACCGCGCTGGCCATGGGCGCCGACCGTGCGATCCTGATTGTTGCCGCCGACGACGTCCACACCGACATCGAGCCGCTGGCCGTTGCCAAGCTGCTGAAAGCCGTGATCGAGGCGGAGGCGCCGGGACTGGTAATCGCGGGCAAGCAAGCCATCGACAACGACATGAATGCAACCGGCCAGATGCTGGCAGCCCTCCTGGGTTGGTCTCAGGCCACCTTCGCATCCGAAGTCAAAGTCGAAGGTGACATCGCCGTCGTGACCCGCGAGGTTGATGGCGGCCTGCAAACCATCAGCGTCAAGCTGCCGGCGATCGTGACCGCCGACCTGCGCTTGAACGAGCCGCGCTACGCGAGCCTGCCGAACATCATGAAGGCCAAGAAAAAGCCGCTGGATGAAAAGACCGCCGCCGACTACGGCGTCGACGTCAGCCCGCGGCTGGAAGTGGTGAAAACCTCGGAACCCGCCTCGCGAAGCGCAGGCGAAATGGTGCCCGACGTCGACACGCTTGTGGCGAAACTGAAAGATAAGGGGCTGGTGTGATGGCTGTTCTCCTTCTGGCGGAGATCAACGACGGCGCGCTGGCGCTGGATGCAACCGCCAAGGCTGTCAGCGCGGCCGGCAAGCTGGGCGACGTGACCGTGCTGGCCGTAGGCGCCAAGGCCGCAGAAGCGGGCGCCGAAGCCGCCACGATCGCGGGCGTCTCCAAGGTACTGGTGGCCGAGGATGCGCTCTATGGCCATCGCCTGGCCGAGCCGGTTTCGGCCCTGATCGCCGGGCTGGCCGTGAGCTATAGCCACATCGTGGCTCCTGCCACCACCGACGCCAAGAACATCCTGCCGCGCGTCGCCGCGCTCTTGGACGTGATGATCCTGACCGACGTGACCGCCGTAGTCGACGCCGATACCTTCGAACGCCCGGTCTATGCCGGCAACGCGGTCCAAACGGTTAGATCGAAGGACGCCAAGAAGGTTATCACCTTCCGGACCTCAACCTTCGAGGCCGCGGGTGCGGGTGGTTTGGCCGCCGTCGAGACCGTCGCCACGGGCGCGAACCCGGGCGTATCGGAATGGGTCGAGGACAAGCTGGCCGAAAGCGACCGTCCCGAGCTGACCTCGGCCAAGGTCGTGGTGTCGGGCGGGCGCGGCGTTGGCTCGGAAGAGAACTTCGCGATCATAGAGCAGCTGGCCGACAAGCTGGGTGCCGCCGTCGGTGCAAGCCGCGCGGCCGTAGACAGCGGCTTTGCCCCAAACGACTGGCAGGTGGGCCAGACCGGCAAGGTCGTCGCCCCCGAACTTTACATCGCCGTCGGCATCTCGGGCGCGATCCAACACCTCGCTGGCATGAAAGACAGCAAGGTCATCGTCGCCATCAACAAGGACGAAGAGGCGCCCATCTTTCAGGTGGCCGACTACGGGCTTGTGGCAGACCTATTTGAGTCCGTGCCAGAACTTGTGGAAAAGATCTAGCCTTACCAAGATTTCAAATAATATCTAAACCCGGCTTTCGATAGGAATTTGATTTCTCGTCATAATTCGTCCTCCAAAACCTCCCGGTGGGCGAATTCCTGGCGGCGCCGGGTCTCCCGGTGCCGCCTCCTTTTCCAGCGAGGCGTAGGGAACCCAGCAAAGAACCGCACGCGACACTAACTCGCACAATTCGAGTGGCTACCGTAGTCGGCACAGAAAGGCAGGTACCGATGGATACCAGACAGGACGAAGGCACAGCGATTGCCCGTTTGGTCGGTGGCTCCTCGAGTCGGACTGTCGGCTGGGTTTATCTCTGGAACACATTCGAGCTTGGCGTGCTTTGGCTGCGCCGCGATCTGGCACCCGAACGCATCGAACCGCCCTTGAGTCCAGAGGTTCTCGCGAGGGCCAAGTCCGTTACAACCGACGAAATCACGGCGATTCTTGATAGACTTGCCCCAGGTGGCACACCCAAATAGATTGAGGATGTCGGACGTCAGACTCAACCATTCATTGCTATATTTCGAGTGACATTGCTATATTATTGGTGAATGATGCGGGAAACCTCCATCATGATGGACTCCACCCATGCTTCGCTCAACCGCCCGCTTCATTGCCGTCGCCGCCATCGGCGCTCTCCCGATCCTTGGCGGCGCGAACCACGCTTCTGCGCAATCCTACCCGATCGATTGCGCGATCCTGCTGTGCCTGTCCGGCGGGTGGCCGGCCTCCGCTCCATGCGCGCGCGCGCGCGCCGAGTTCATCCGGCGGATCACACCCTGGCCCGTTGAACCGCCTCTACAGATCTGGCGCTGCCCGATGGGCGCGTCGTTTCATCCAAAGGGTTACGGCGACCACAGCGGTCGTATCTACGACATCCTGTTTGACGCTGCCCCCCTGCCCCAAAGCCTTGCCGTAGGCCGGAGGCGAACCGGGACTGAGCCCACACCAACGGTGCTTTCTCTGAAGCCGGATCGAGATGCCAAGCTGCCGAAAGGGCTCCCGCTGCACCTGGTACAGGACCGGGCGGACATCGATATCAGCGGACCCGAATTCAATTTCGTGCGCTCGATCCGAGTCTATGACGTGCGATACGCCCGACAGCATGAATCCGGCCGCGATGGGGATTGCAGTCGAACCGCGACGGTCCGCCTCGGAACCTACGGGGTGCAGGGCGATTTCGCCTGGACCACGTCCTCTCTAGCGGACCTGCCCGACGCCCACGTGGGGCTTGAACGATGGGGCGAGCATTGCCCGGGCATCTTTCATCGGTCGGTGTTCGTCGACTGGCGCGACTACGAGGGCAACTATGGATATGAACAGGTGAATTACTAAGTGCCAGTTCCTGTCCGCACGTCCCGTGAGAATGCAAGAAGCGACTGTTCGACGTGATCCTGCCCCTCCTGACGGAGCCGTTGGTGTCCTTGCGTCGCCAATCGCGGACAGAACCCGTACAATACTATAATAATGTCTCCTGAGCACGCCGCGAGTTTGCCGCCCCGACAGTTCTTTGCCCGTGATGCCTCTGCCGCAAGCATTGTGCCAACGCCCATCGACTGAGGCCCTTTTCATCCTTCAGATCCTATGATCCGGCTCCGTCGCCGCCTTGGCCGCCGCCAGTAGCGTAACCGCATCGATCTGCAGAGCGCGCGCGAGCACGATCAACTCAACCACGTCGACCCTACGCTCTCCGCTCTCCAGACGAGCGACGAAGGACTGGTGGCATCTGAGACGCAAAGCGAGCTCGGCCTGCGTCATACCAGCCGCCTTCCGCGCCGCAATCAAAGCGTCGCGAAGTGCCTCATGTCCCGAACTCCTGATCGTTTTCGCCACGTGTCACAAACCTCTTGTGACAGGGCTAATCTACTTTATAGATTATCTAAAAAGTGGATAACGGGCGTTTACGTGATGATAGAGATTCCGAATTGCACGCCGCCGATACGGCCGGATGTCAAAAGACGACGCCCCTTAGGAAAGATCACGGTCACATCACTCGCCCATCAATTCCAGGAAACGCCCGTAGTCCTGGCTCACCTCCCGCGCCTCTTCGAACGCCCGGGCGCGCTCCTCCTCAAGGCACCGAAAATAGCTCTGGATGTCCCGGATGTAGACTTCAAAGTCGCTGCGGATGAGGTCAGCATAGTCCCGCGCGGCTTCGAAATCGCTCGGCACGAAGGGCCTGGGCGGCGGCAAACAGGACGCGGCGGAGACTTCGCCCGGCAAACCCGTGACCAGAAGTATAGCTTGTGCCACGGCCGACGCGCACAACCTGAGGGCGTCTAAATCCCTTATTTTCTTGATCAAATGCATGGGAACCGTCTATTCGTTAATTGAGCAAGAATCCGCTTGTCGCATCAAAAGTTTATCTTGTGCGTCAATACTATATCATCGTATGACTTGGTTTCAACACCGGAAACCTGGTCATTCGCCCTATTGGAGATCGTGATCCGGGTGATGGACCTAGAAAAAGAAGCCCCTAATGTGGTCACCGAACCCAGATTCCGCGATCTGGTCGCCAGCGGCTATCGCGTCGAAGTTGTCTGCAAGGAGGACGCCTTCAAGAAAGGCCCCAACTGGCACGGGGTGTGGATTCTGCGGGCGGTCAGCGACGAAGGCGTCGAAAAACTCCTGGTTACGGCCCGGACCCGGACCTCGCGCAACGATATCAAGATCCGCGAGATCAGGACCGTCACCGGCGTCATCTCCTTCCTGCAGGGCATCGGCTTCTCCCATGCCGACATCCCGCTCGAGGAAGGCAAGCGGACGGTCCAGAAGCTCTCCGGCGAGGAGATCGCCGCCAGCCGGGGCTAGCGCCCTCCTTCTTGCCTTCCTGAGCTTTCCGGCGTCAGCCGAGATGGTGCTGGTGATGGGGCGCGACGGATCGCTCTCCCCGTCGGCCGCGCAATCCGGCTTCGCCCGCACCTATAATGACGGGATCGGACAAGAACCTGCTTCGGACGGGCTGCGTATCTTTGGTGAGGGCAAGGATGCTGCGGAGAACGATAAGTTCCGGATCGCGGCTATCGCACCGAATGCGCCCGCGCCTCGCCCGGACATCCTCGCGGCGATCCAGGACACCGGCCTGCGCTATGCCGGCCACCCGGGTCTTCGCGCGGCGGACATCACCGTCACCGACTGGCTCAATCTCTATCGCGCCAATATCGAGATCGAGAGCGCCTACGACCCGCGCGCCGTCTCCCGTGTCGGGGCGATCGGGCTCGGGCAGCTCATGCCGGACACGGCCCGCGCGCTCGGCGTCGATCCCCATGACTGGCGGCAGAATCTCGACGGATCGGCCCGTTATCTCGCCTTGATGCTGGCCGAGTTTGGCGACGCGCGCCTCGCGCTCGCCGCCTACAATGCCGGGCCCGACGCCGTGCGCGAGTATTCCGGCATTCCACCGTTTCGAGAAACCCAAAACCACGTCCAGCGGGTGCTGGCCGTCTTCAACCGGCTGGAAGGAGCGTCCCCATGAAGCCATTGACGAAACCCCTGATCACCCTTGCCGCTCTCCTCATCGTTGCGGCAGAGCCGGCCCTGGCCCAGAGCATCGACCTCTCCCCGATTCAGAGCTTGCTTCAGGGCATCGTGGACGCGCTGACCGGGCCGCTTGGCGTCGTCATCGCCACCCTCGCGGTCCTCGGCGTGTTCCTCAGCTGGTTCTTCAACATCATCGATCTGCGCCAAGCCCTCTGGGTGCTGGTGGGCATCGCGGGTGTTGCCGCCGCGCCGACCATCGTTGCCGCCGTCTTCGGGTCGTGAGAGGAGGCGAACGTGGCCGAACGATCGCCGCTCTTTCTGGGCCTCGTACGCCCGCCCAAGCTCCTCGGCCTGCCGATCATGTATGCCATGGTCTGGCTCTTCGGGTCGGTGCTGCTCTTCGTGTGGGTGCAGCACTTGGCTGTCCTGGGCATCGCCGCGATCCTCTATCCGGTCCTCTGGAAGGCGGCTGACTGGGATCCCCGCTTCATCGACGTGATGATGACCGCGCTCCAGGAGACCCCGCCGACACGGAACCGGTCCATCCACGGGGGCGACAGCTATGCGCCATAGTAAAGCCCTGGACGAGACCGTCGATGAACGCACCCTCATGCCCGACTGGTATGCCCGCGAGAAGCGCCTCGCGCATATGCTGCCCTATGTCAGCCTCGTCGATGACCAGACGGTCCGGACCCGGGTCAACGAACTCTTCCAATGCATCCGCCTGAGCGGGGTGAACAGCTACACCACTGACGATACCTACCTCGACAAGGTCACGGCGCTCTTCGCCCGGATCATCGCGCAGCTCGGGCCGGAGTTCAGCTACTACGTGCACAAGGTCTCGAAGTCGATCACCCCGGACCTGCTCCCGGTTCAGGGTGACGGCTTCGCGGCGGCGGTGGATGATGTCTGGCGCGCAAAGCTGGCCTCGGCAGGTCTCCGGGACAAGACCCTCACACTCACAATCATCCACCGCCCGCCGCCCAGGAGCTTTCTTGGATTCGTGAACCGTTCCGCGCCGGAGCGATTCAAGGAAGAAACGGCCAAACGGGTCCGGCGGCTCAAAGAGGCAGTCGGGGCCTTCACCTCCGGCCTTGCAGAACTCAAGCCCCGTCTCCTTTCGGCGGCCTCTGGCGAGTTGGTTGGGTTCCTCGGCGCGCTCAACACCGGCCGCGAACTGCCGCTTTACCCCGCCAACCGCTACGGGTTCCTCGCCTACAACGTTGCCAACACGCGGGTGACGTTTCTGGAGGATCACTTCGAGCTTTCAGATGGAGTGGTCGGCCACCGCTTCGGCAAAAGCTTCACCATCGGCGAATATGCTGAAGGCACCACCTGCACCATGTTCGACATGCTCAACCTGCCGGTCGACATGATCGTCACCCATTCCTTTACACCGATCAATTCGAACCTGATGGCGGGCCGGATCAAACGTCAGAAGCGCCAGATGCAGGCCTCCCAGGATGCCGCCCTCTCGCTCCTCGAGGCGCTCGACATCGCCCATGACGATCTCGAGGCCAAGCGGCAGAGCTTCGGCGAGCACCATATGGTGGTGACGGTGTTCTCGGGCAGTCTCGACGAGCTCCAGACCCTCGGGGCCGAGATCGTCAACGCCGCCGCGGCCGAGGGCATAAAGATGATCGGCGAGCGGATGGCGGCGAAATCGCACTATTTTAGCCAGCATCCGGGCAACCAGCCGAAACGGGTCCGGGCCAGCGCCGTCACCAACCGCAACTTCGCGGATTTCGCGGCGCTGCATCGCACTCAGCTCGGCAAGGAAAAACACCAGTTGCCCTGGGGACAGGAGATCACACTCTTCCCGACCCCGGAACAGAGCGCCTATCGCTTCTCATACCACGAACAGGGCAGCCCAGACAAAGAACCCACCAGCGGCCACACCCTCATACTCGGGCGTCCCGGCTCCGGTAAGTCGGTCCTCTCGGCCTTCCTGTTGACGCAGGCCCGGCGGGTGGGTGCGCGCGTCTTCGTCTTCGACTACCGGCTCGGCATGGAGATGGCGGTTCGTGCCAATGGCGGGCGCTACGCTTCGATCAAGGCCGGGCAGGCGACCGGTCTCAACCCGCTCTGGACCGAGATCGACGCCCGCGGCACGGCCTGGCTCTCGGACTGGCTGGGATCGCTTCTTCATCGATCCGACAAACCGCTCACTCCGGCCCAGACCAACCGCATCCAGGAGGTGGTCCGCCAGAACGCCACCGCGACCGACCCCGCCTTGCGGAACTGGCGGGATTTCGCGTCGCTCTTCGTCTCCACCGATGACAATGGCGACCTGCACCAACGGCTGCTGGAATGGACGGAGGACGGTCGCTACGGCTGGATCTTCGGCCAGAGCCTCGAGGACACCTTCTCGCTCGAAGGCGATGTCGTGGGGTTCGACCTGACGGGCATTCTCGACAGCGAGAGCGAGAGGGAACGCATGGCGGTCCTCTCCTATCTCTTCCGCCGGATCGAGCGGGAGATCGAGGACCGGCGACCCACGATCATCGTCATCGACGAGGCCTGGAAGGCGCTCGACAATCCATACTTCGCCGAGCGTCTGTCGAACTGGCTGGTGACCGCCCGGAAGCAGAACACGGTCGCGGTGATGATGACGCAATACGCGAGCCAGTTAGAGCGCACGCGGACCGGCAAGACCATCGTAGAGGCGGTGCCGACGCAGATCCTGCTCCCGAACATCCGGGCTCATGCGTCCGACTACGCGATGCTGAACCTCTTCGAGAAGGAGCTCGACGTGCTTTTGAACACCGGCAGCGACAGCCGCCTCGCGCTCATCCGCGACGACAGCGGCTCCGTGGTGGTCGACGCCGACCTCTCGGCGCTCGGCCCCCTCCTGACCATCCTCGGCGGCATGGAGAAGGGCGAGGCCCTCGTCGGAGCCGACTACCGCGACCGGCCGGATTTCTGGAGGCTCTCATGATCCGCATCCTCGCCCTCTTCGTCGCCTTCGGCGCGTTGGCTTCCTGCGCGCAATACCGCGAGCCCCAGGCCAATTGCTTCGCCTTCCGCGCCTCCTTCGATGAGGCCGAGCCCGATTGCGTCTTCACCCCCATCGGAAACCCGGAAGACGGCATTGACGTCTAGGGTCGTCCATATCCTCCTAGCGGCTCTCCTGCCGGCAGCCGCGCTCGCCCAGGGCGTGCCCGTCAACGATTCCGGGCTGACGGCCCGCGATATCGTCGAGACCGGCGACCGGGACGCGGACCTCGCCGTCCAGCGCGACAAACTGGCGGTGAAGGAGCTCCTGACCGCGATCGAGCAGGAACAGCTCGCCGTTCTGCGCGCCATCCTCGACGCGCAGACGAGTTTCGGCGGCCAGGGCCTGCCGGGAATGGTTTCTGACCTGGAGGCCGGCAGCGGCGACGCCGAACGGTCCGCAGAGGCAGTCTACGGCTCGGGCGACGTCGATCCCAATCCGGGCGGCGCGAGCATGTTCGGGGATGCCGCGGAGAACATCGAACAGCTGATCATCCGGGTCGCCCGGGAGACATCCGGCCTCGCGGGCGTCGGCCGGGCGGGTCTCTCGGTCGTGCAATGGCGCGCGCTCCTGCAGGCGCTGATCTGGCAGGAGAGCCGGTTCTCCATCGGCGCGCGCTCGCCCGTCGGGGCCTTCGGCCTGACCCAGATCATGCCCGACACCGCCAGCGATCTCGGGATCAATCCGGAATATTATGACAGCCCCTATCTTCAGGTGACGGGCGGTGCGCGCTACCTCGCGGCCCAGCTCGCCACCTTCGATGGCAACATCATCAACGCGCTTGCGGCCTATAACGCGGGTCCGGGCCGGGTGTTCGAATATGGCGGCGTGCCGCCCTTCAAGGAGACCCGGCACTACGTCACGGTCATCCCCGAACGCTACAACCTCTACCTCGCCCGCATCGGCGGCATCGAGGCGCTCGGCACGATCGATCCCGCGCTTCTCGCCAACTCAAATCTTTCGTTCATGGGCCACGGCGCAGCTTTCTACGGCAACAATTCGCCCGCCGCGATCCGGCAGGCGGCACTGCGGATCCAGGACATCGTCACCCGGATCGGCAGCACCGAAGACCTCCAGGAGAGCATGGCGCTCAACACCTATGCCCGCGCCGAACTGGTCCGCCTCATGGCCGCGCGCATTCGCCTCAAGGCCGCGCGGACCCGGCCCCTGAGCGCCGCCCAACTCGCTCAAGCGGCGGCCCGCCTGGCCGAAAACGAATTCATGGAGTTCACTTTGGAGGATCTGGATTGATACCCCGAATAGTTACAGCAGCAAGACCGCTTCGCACATTTGCGTTTTCCTGCGCCTTGGCCCTCAGCGCGCCATTCATGACCTCAACCCCGGTCCTCGCTCAGGGCGTGCCGGTCGTCGACACCCAGAACATCGCCCAGAACATCCAGCAGCTCCGGCAGATGATCGAGGATGAGATCCTGCAGAACGAGCAGCTCACCCAACTCCGCGAACAGCTTGCCACGCTCACGGACCAGCTCGCGGAGTTGCAGCGGACCTATGAGGCGCTGACCCGTCTGGCTGAACTGCCCGAGATCATCCGCACGCAGATGGAAGACGAGCTGAACGGCCTCCTCGACCAGGAGTTCGGGGATATCCTCGCCACGATTCAAGCGATCAAGACCGGGGATTTCTCCGGGCTCACCGGATCCGGCGCCGGCGAGATCGAAACCCAGATGGACCGGGTCCTGGCCGATCTCGGCTTCGACGAGGACACGCTCTCGGAGATGGCCCGGAGTGGCAACCCCGGCGCGGGCCGGGTGGCGACCATGGCCACGACCGGCGCGCTGGTCTCGGCGGCGGCGCAGAACAGCTATGAGGATGCCGGGCAGTCCCTCGAACGCGTCGACCGGCTCGTCGGCCTCATCGACGACATGGACGAGCTGAAAGAAAGCGTCGATCTCAACACCCGCGTCACGGCGGAGCTTGCCATCGCGCTCGTCGCCATGTGGCAGCTCGAAGCGATCCAGACCGTCGGCGACGGCACCGGCGGTGTCATCGATGCCGCCACCATCGCCGAGGAACAACGCTTCATGGAGTTCACTCTCCCGGACTTGAATGCGGACTGAGGACTGATTTTTGGACGAAGAAACGGCCATCATCGAGGAGGAACTGGTTTACGGCGCGCTGAGACGGGAACGGCTCTGGCAGCGCCTGGGCCTCCTCGGCATGGTCTTCGGCATTCTCGGCTGCCTGAGCGCGGCGGCCGTCGCCATCCTCGATGTCGACCCGCCGCCCGTGGTCGTGCCTTACGACCCGGAAACCGGCTTCGCCCTGCCCGAAGCCTCGGTCGGCGCCACCACCGTCACCGAGAACCGCGCGATCATCGAGGCGGAGGTCTTCCGCTACGTGACCGACCGCGAGGTCTACAACCAGCTTGACAACGACCTGCGCATCCGCGGCGTATTGCGCCGCTCGGATCGCGCGGCCGGGGCCTCGTTGCGCCAGATCTGGAATTCGGCGAACGCGGACTATCCCCCGAAGGTCTATGGGCCGAACGCCCGTCTCGACGTCGAGGTCCTCAGCATCAACCTGATCGGCAGCAACCGGGCGACCGTGCGGCTCCGCAAGCGCCTGACCTCGATCCAGGGCGTTCAGGCGGGCCTCTTCACCGCGACCCTGCTCTTCGAGTTCCGCCCCGAGACCCGTCGCACAATCGACGAGGTCTGGACCAACCCGTTCGGTTTCACCGTCGTCGAATATTCGATCCGTTCGGACAGATTGGAGAACTAGGTGAAGATTTGCCTCATAGCGCCCCTGTCCCTGCTGTTCTCGACCGGGCTCGCCCTTGCCGAAGCGATCCCGCGCGGCGGGCCGAATGACAGTCGCGTCCGGATCGCGACCTACCAGGAGGGTCAGGTCTACCGGCTCAGCGTCTCGCTCACCCATGTCACGACGATCGAGTTTGGGACAGGCGAGAGCATCCGTTCGATCATCGCCGGTGACACGGAAGGGTTCGAGATCGACGGCGTGCCGGGCGGGCGCGCCTTCGCGATCAAACCCGTGGCGCGCGGCGTCCATACCAACGTGACCGTCTACACCAACCGGCGGAGCTACTATTTCAACGTCAGCGAGGTCTCGAGCCCGACCTTCTATGTCGTGCAGTTCCGCTACCCTGAGGACAAACGGCGCCCGGCAAACGCCATCGCGCAGGCCGCCCCGAACTACAATTATGGTGCCAGCGCGCGGACCGAGTTCACCCCGACCCGAGTCTGGGATGACGGCACCTTCACTTATTTCGCCTTCCCCCGGAACGCGCCGGTCCCGGCCATCTTCCGCTTTGCGGGCGGGCGCGAACGCACGGTGAACACAGGCGCCGTGGAGGACGGCGTGATCCGCGTCTCCGGCGTCAGCAGGCAATGGGTGCTGCGGCTGGGCGAGGACGTCGTCTGCATCGAGGCTGCCCCGCCTCAGGGTGGCACCTCATGAGCGACGACACAAACCCCGATCTCGAACGGCGTCTGGCGGCCCTCGAACAAGGCAACAGGCGCCCGGGCGCATCCACAAGGCGGCGGTCCCCGCTCCTCGCATTCCTGATGATGGGCCTCATCCTCGCGGGCGGCCTGGTGCTCTACCTGTTCTCGCAGCCGGAAGACGAGGTCGCCCTGCCGACGGCCACCCCGGACGAGTTCCAGCTCGAGGGCGACGGCTTCGGAGAGATCGAACCCTTCGTGCCGCCCCCCGCCCCAGACCCGGAAATCGTCCTCGTCGAACCTGCACCGTCCGAACCCAATGCCGAACTCCTCGCACAAATCGAAGCCTTGCAGGCCCAGATCGAGGAGCTGAAGAACGCGCCGGAGCCCGTCGTCGAGGGGGACAGCGCCGCGGCTGAGGCGATCGAGGCGCTGACCGCACGGATCGCCGCCCTACAGGACGCCTCCGAGAATGCTCAGGAACAATTCCAGGCCGAACTCGCCAAACGAGATCGGGAGCTGCAACAGCTGCGTATGGACCTGGACCTCGCGCGGCTGGAGGCCAACAAGCCGACACCCGCCCCGCTCGGACCCACCGACGAAGAGTTGCGCGCCCGCGAAGAAGAGCGGCTGCGGCTCGAAGAAGAGGCGCGGCGGCTGGCCGAGCTGCAACGCCGGGCCGAGGAGGAGCGTGCCTTCCAGAAACGGCGGATTTCCTCCCCCGTCATCGCCTTCGGCGGAACGGGCGGCGCCAATGCGGGCGAGACAGAACTTACCGAACGCAGCTTCGGCGAGGTGACGGATTTCGTGCTGAACGGCGCGTTGCCGAGCACCATCACACAAGCCGAAGTCATCGCCAACCCCTCAAACACCGTCATCCAGGGCACAATGATCCAGGCCGTGATGGAGACCGCACTCGACAGTTCGCTCCCCGGGCAGACCCGTGCCATCATCTCCGAAGACGTCTTCAGCTATGACGGCTCACGGCTCCTGATCCCGCGCGGCTCGCGCCTGATCGGACGCTATCGTTCCGGTATCGAGATCGCGCAGCGCCGGGTCACCATCGCCTGGGACCGGATCGTCCTGCCCAACAACCAGACCGTCCAGATCAGCGCCTTCGGGGGAGACGCGTTGGGCCGTTCGGGTGTCACCGGCTTCGTAGATACCCGCTTTGACGAGCGGTTCGGTTCCGCCGCACTGATTTCGATCATTTCGGCCGCCCCGAGTGTGGCCGCCGCCCAGGTAGAGGATGAGACCGCCGCAGACGTACTTGAAGATGTGGGCGATGACTTGGCGGACGCGACCGACAGTGTGATCGGCGACTACCTCTCCATCGGTCCCGTTATCTACGTCGATCAGGGCGCGCGCGTCACCGTGATGGTCGACCGGGATCTGGAGATTTTCTGAGATGACGCTCTCCTACCTCCAGACCTCGCTCGATAAGCTGAAGGACGCCGCCCGCGATGACGTGATCGAGATATGCATCAACCCGGATGGCTCTTGCTGGGGTGAGTTCCAGGGGGACCACTTCATGCGGGCACTGGATCAGCGACTGTCGGTTACGGAGGTGCGCGATCTTGGCAACCAGATCGCCTCCTCAGCCAACACGACAATGAGCAAGGACAAGCCCATCGTCTCGGTCTCGATCACCTATCGCGACCGCCCCATCCGCGCCCAGGTCGTGACCCCGCCTGCCGTGCTCTCCGGCATGTCGATCTCGCTCAGGTTCTTCTCGAGCCTGCCGCTGGACCAGATCGAGCTACGTTTCCTCTATGGCGAAGAGCGCAAGCTCGAGGAGTTGCGACAGGAGAAAAACCGCGTGCTGCGCGAGGTCGTCGCCGCCGGCGACATCTACGCGGCCATCCGCTTCTGCGTCGAGAACAAGCTCAACATGATCGTCTCCGGCGGCACCTCGACCGGCAAGACCGTCGCGGCTCGGAAAATCCTCTCCTACGTTCCCGATGAGGAACGGATCGTCACCATCGAGGAAGCCGCAGAGTTGCTCCCGGCCCAGCCGAACGCGGTGACCCTGATCGCCAACCGCGATGCGGAGTTCCAATCCGCCGATGTGCTTCTGACCACGACGCTGCGCATGAGGCCCGACCGGATCATTCTCGGCGAAGTCCGCGGTAAGGAGGCCATGACTTTCCTCGAGGCGATCAACACCGGCCATGGCGGTTCGATGACAACCCTCCATGCCGAAACCCCGCAGCTCGCCGTCCAGCGTCTCGCCATCGCCGCGCTCAAGACCGAGATCCCGATGACCTATCAAGACATGGTCCAATACATCGAAAGCTCGATCGACGTGATCATCCAGGCGGGCCGCGAAGACGGCCAACGCGGCATCACCGAATTCTATCTCCCCGGAACCGATCTCAGCGGAGGCATGACCCATGAAGAAGTTTGAATACGACATCTTGTTCTGCAAGGTGAAGAAGCAGAAGGACTATGAAGAGATGCGGCGCGCCCTGAACGAGCGAGGTGCCGAAGGCTGGGAGGTGATCTCCGCCGAGGCGGGCGATTATGGCTATACCGCGTTCCTCAAACGCGAGGTCATGGACCGACCGGCGGAGTCGGTGACATGAAACGCACGACCTCTCTCGTCTGCCTATTTCTTCTTTTGACGGGCACCATTGCATCGGCCAAACGCGACTTGGTCCCGACGCTCGATAATCAACCCGATGTCTGCCCCGATCAGCCGCCCGAGCCGGAGTGGATGCGGAACACCGAAGCGCGCGATGCCCACAAACGGCTCCTGGTCCAGCAAATCTACCGGTTTCAGAGCATGGAACGCATCGTCGACGCGCAGAGCTGCACATGCGTCACCCGGTATCCGTCTTGGGAGGCCGCCGAAGCGGTCTATTTTGATCGCTATTCCGCAGCTGACTATTGGAGCGTGGTCGAGGCGACGTCAGACTATCGCCGACAGGCGAACGATCTCCGAAAGCAGGCCATGCCGATCTGCGAAGCGGCCGGCAACTGGTAGCGGGGCATGAGCGTCGTCGCGTATTTCGTGGAAACCGCCGAAGGCTATCTGGACTCGGCAGCGGAAACCCAGTTCGGGGCCGTGGCCGCCACGGTCGGAACGATGCTGGTCCTTGGAACGACGCTCGTGGTCATCCTCGTCTGTCTCAACATGATCTACCAATACCGGTCCATGGACGGCCGGACCGCCTTCTGGCTCGCCGTGAAGATCGGCTTGATTGGCATATTCGCGACCAACTGGATCCAGTTCAACGCACTCGCATCCGCCATCCTGAACGGAATAGACAGCATCGCAGGATCGCTGGTCGCGTCGGTCGGCGGCGGGACGCCAGGACCGTCAGGGACCTTCGCCGAAGAGTTCGATCAGCTGATAGCCGCGCTTGGGGATTACTTGAACGCTGCGGGGTCCGAGTTGAACTGGATGGCTGGCGCGCTTCTCGACACGCTCGGCGTTCTCCTGCTCTCGATCCTCGGAGGGCTGGCGGCCTTCATTGTCGTCGCCTCCAGGCTCATGATCACGCTTTTGATCGGGATCGCTCCGGTGATGATCTTCCTGACCCTCTTCGAGGTGACCAAGGATTATTTCGCACGCTGGCTCTCGGCGCTGATCTCCTTCGCGATCTACCCCATCGTCATCGCCGGCGTTTTCGCGACCATCACCGGAGTCTCGCGCGCATTGCTCGCCGAACTTGGTGATCCGGAGGGGGCTTCGAACATCGGCGCCCTCCTGCCTTTCTTCATGATGGTCCTCATGGCCAAGGGGTTCATCATCGCCACCCCGTTTATCGTCCGATCGGTCTCCGGAAACATCATGATGCCTGCGCTCTCGGCAGGCTTTGGCGGAAGCTACGCCTTCGCCCGGGGCCTGGCAGGCAGCCAGCAGGTTTACAACCGATACGCCATCGGAGGCGCGACTGGTGCCGAATATGCCGCTCTTCGGGCCAGGCAGTTTCTCGGCGTTCAGGCGCTCCCGACCCGCCCTAATGCCGCGGGTGGCGCGCCGGCTGCACCTTCAGACAACTCATCCGGCACCGGTGCCCGCATGCTTGCGCAACTGGCACGGCTGAGCAGGTTGGGCAGACGGTAGCGCAGACTGGACGAGGCAGGTCTACCCGGAACAGGCTGTCCGCGGACAAAATCTTTGCTGCCTGCTGGGATCATGACAAACAGCATGAATGGTTTTGCGTTGGTGGCATCGTGCCGCGTCTGGGGACGCCACTCTGCTATAGGATCAGGCGCTACGGCATCAGCGCCGGTGTTGCTGTCTGGGACGTCCGTCCTGTATCCCGTTCTCAGATCAAAGCATTTGACGGCAAGCTTCCTATGGGAAATTGCCGGTAGCGGGCAGTAAATTGCAGCGATGTTCTCGTTGAATTTTAACTTGTCACTTGACAATTTAAGAGAGTGGAGTATCTAAGGTGCCAAGGAAGAAGCACACAGCAAAGGAAATCGAGGCTGTCATCCAGGAGCTCGAAGAGTTGGGGTGGGACCTTATTGAGGGCAAGGGGCACGCGTGGGGAATCCTCCGATGCCCGGCCAACGATAAGGATTGCCGCTGTGGCGAGTTTTGTCAGATGTCTGTCTGGTCGACCCCGAAGAACCCGCAGCAGTTCGCGAAAAGGATCCGACAGAAGGCTCTGGCCTGCGTGAAGCTTCAGAAGAACGACGAAGGTAATGCCAATGGCTGAAGAATTCGAATTCGAACTGGTCTTTGCGCTCCCCGACGGGGAGCACGATGCGTTCGCGCTCTCTGACGCGATCTTTGAGGCGGGTTTTGAAGATGCCCTCGTGGGCACCGGCAATGCTGGTCTTCTGGGTGTAGAACTGGAACTTGAAGGGGATGAGGCCGAAAGCGCGATCCTTGAAGCGGCGCGGGCGCTGATCAAGGCGCTGCCGCAGGGCACTGTCCTGCGCGAGGTCCGTCCCGACCTGGTGTCTCTCGCGGATGTCGCCGAGAAGCTCGAGGTGAAGCGACAGGCGCTCCAGCAGCGCAAGATGCCCCTCCCCGTTGCGGGTGGCCTCTACCGCATAGATGAAATGATCGAGGTTCTGATGGAGGCCTCAAACCCGGCAAAGGGGCAGCGCCGTCCGCGCTTCAACCTCGCTTCCGCCGCAAAGTGGTTTCGTGCGGGCCCCGCGGCCCGCAGGGTGAACGCCCAGTTGACGATGCGTGAGATCGACCCTGCGACGATTGAGCGAGCCCCTCGACCAGAGCGCGACGACCCTGGTTTTCTTCACCCGTGACAATGGTCGGCTCAAGGGCGCGGCCACAAGACGCCAGCGCAGCATTCTTTCGTGTCACCCGCATGTCGGCTTAGCCAAGCCCGAATTTCTCGCCCGTCTCGCTGACCTTTGCTTCCGAACCGGACATCTCCGCCTCCAACCGCTCCAGATCACTCACGGCGTCCTGTACCCGGACGACGTCGTCTTCTGTCGCAGCCTCCACCTCCAGATCTGCCTGCCACCCGAAATCCATCTCAAACTGCCGCTGATCGTCCGCGAGGACTGCGGCACGACCGCGCCGAGGCGCTTGAGCCGGACCGGGCTCAATGGGTGCATTTCCTCCGGTTTCCGTAAGTCCCATCCTGGCCTCGAAATCGCGCTCCGTCAGACCTGACCCTCGCGGCGCCGAAGGCATCGCCCGGACACTCAGGGGCAACTCCCCCATTGGCGGGACCGGCCCCTTCGGAAACGGCAGATCCCCCTCCTGCGCCGCGTGGATGCCTTTGAAAAACGGATCCTCGTAGTAAACAACCCGCTTCGCTCGGACCGGCATCTGCGCGTCCACGACCACCACGATCTCATCAAGCGGCAGACGTCGCGCCTCGTCCTCGGGCAGGAGCGCGACCTCCTCCGTCCGCTCGGACTGGCTGCGACCCTCGAACGGGTTCTTGCCGACCGCGCGGGAACGTGTGACCACGGTCTTGGTCGTCTTGCCCACGGCCTTGCTCAACTCCTCGACGGTCTTTTCGTCCGAGGGCGTGAGGTAGAGCTTGATCCCGGCGTTGCCCTGCAAGGCCCGCCGCGTGTTCTCGCCGTAGATCTCGTCGATGGCGGGGATGGTCTGGGTGACCACCGCGAGATGCCCGCGATAGGCGCGCAGCACTTCGATGCTCTCGGCCACGATCGGCATCTTTCCGAGGCGATTGAACTCGTCGAGCATGATCATGACCGGCCAGGGCTCGTCCGGACCCGGCTCCTTGTCCTGAAGCGCCGAAAGCAGGTCCGAGAAGAAGAGCCGGATCAGCGGTGCCAGCGGCTTCACCATAAGGGGCTGGACGACGAGATAGACGCTGAAAGGTTTCTTGCGGATCGTCCGGAAGTCAAAGTCTGAGGTCGCCGTCGCGTCGTCGATCGCCGGGTTCTGCCATTGATCGAGACCGGAGGTCATCAGGAGCGAGACATAGGAGGTCAGCGTGTCGTTGTTGGTGGACGCCAGCCGCGTGAAGATCAGCCGCGCCGCGGCGTTCTGGACCTCGTGGGCGCGCGCGAGATATTCCTTTTGCTTCTGCCCACCCGAGGCGGCGATGCGGTAGATCTCTCCTAGCGTCGGTCGACGACGCTGGAAGGCCAGGAGCCCGGCCGCGACGAAGAGATCGATCCCGCCTTTGAGGAGCCCCTGCACCCGGTCGTTGTCGTTCTGCAGGAAGAGCGTGGCCAGGAGCTGCAGCTCCATCTGCTGGCGGGCCGGGTCTTTAAGCTCATAGATGCGCAAGAGTGGATTGTAGCGATGCGTGCGCCTGTCCTCCCAATCCGTGGGCGCGAAGCGGAACACCGCGTCACCCTGTGCCGCCCGGTGGCGCGCCGAGGCCTCGAAGCACTCTCCCTTCACGTCCAGCACGACGGCTGAACCCTGCCAGGTCAGCAGGTTCGGGATGACGAAGCCGGTGGTCTTGCCGCGCCCGGTCGGGGCAACGATCAGCGCATGCGGGAAGGTCCGGGAGCAGAGGAACGGCGCCCGCGATCCGGGCTTGCCTAGCTTGCCGATGACAAAACCCGTGCCCGGCGCGCCGAAGAAGCCGTTCCGCTTCATCTCGCGGCGGGTCTGCCAGTGGGTGTAGCCGAACCGGGTGAGGGCCGAGCCCGACATCGCCAGGCTCATCATGAGGCCCGCCAGCAGATGG
>NZ_WLCM01000015.1 GCF_013317235.1 Leisingera sp. ANG59
GCATAGCCTGACAATTCAGACGGTAACCATTTGTAAACTTCGAGTAAACAAACAGTTCATAACCATTTTCATTAGCTTCTAACTTTACCAGCGCCTCGCGCGGGCTGCCTGCTGCCGCAATCAAAGGACGCAGGAAGTAGAGGTCGCGGATCTCGAACGGGTCTTCGGCTCCAATGGAAGCCAGTGCCTCGGCAGCCATTTCGATATAGCCGGTCCCGGGCACCAGGGCGGTGCCATCCTTGGTGCGGTGCTCGTCCAGCAGCCAGTCGGCGGTGCTGAAACGGGGGGTGAAGATGCGGTTGCCTGCGGCATCAAAGGCCTGCTGCTGCAGCAGCGGCTGCGGGCAGGGTTCCGGTTCGCTGGCGCCTGCGTTTCCATTGCGGCCCGCCATCGCGTCGGCGGCCATGCCGGTGTCGGCCCAGACGCCCCAGTCCACGGCAATGACCCGGGTCTGCCCGCCCGCGCGGTGCTTGGCCCAGGCGTTGAGGTATTCGTTGGCGGCGATGTAATCCACCTGGCCGGCGGGACGGGTCACGGTGGAGGAGGAGGAAAGCAGCACCAACAGTTCCAGGCTGCCGTCCGGGAACACGCTGTCCAGCGCCCGCAGCCCGCTGACCTTTGGCGCCAGCACCCGGGCGATCTGGTCCTCGTCCTTGGCCAGCAGCGGGCCGTCGTCGATGACGCCGGCCCCGTGGATCACCCCGGTGATGGGGCCAAAGGCTGCCTCGGCCTGGTCCCGCGCCTTGCGCAAGTCGCCGCTGTTGCAGACATCGGCGGCCAGCGGCAGCACCGCGCCCTTGCCATCCGCCTCCAGCGTCATCACCGCGCGGATGCGCTGGGCGGTGCGGTTGGCCGGGCTGTGGCTGGCGAGATACCGCTCCCAGGCGCCGCGCGGCGGCAGGCCCTCGCGGGAGATCAGCGAGATCCTGGCCCCGTAGTCCCGCATCAGATGGCCGGCAATGGCCAGGCCGATGCCGCCATAGCCGCCGGTGATCAGGTAGTGGCCGCCCTGTTTGAAGGGCGGTGTTTCCGGTGCGGGCAGGGGCTGCGGGCGCCAGCTGAGTTCGAACCGCTTGTCCCTGCGCCAGGCGGCGGAGGTATTGGCGGGATCCGCCATCAGCTCTTCCAGCAGGCGGTGGGTGATGTCAGTGTCCGCCGGTTTGCGGGCAAACAGGCCCTGCGGCGCCTGAGGCAGTTCGATATCCACGGCGGTGCAGGTCAGCCCCGGCAGCTCGCGCGGGATCACGCCCAAGGGGCCTGCGATCATCGCCTTCTCCGGATAGGGCAGGGCCTCATCCCGCACCTGTGCGGCGCCGGTGGTGAAGACGGTCAGATGCACCGGGCCGGGAAAGTCGGCGTTGCCCAGCTCCTGCGCCAGGGCGGTCAGGGCGTGGAAGCCCATCTCCAGATTGCGGTCAAGGAAGGAGGATCCGGGGCGGAAGCGTTCGCCCTCCGTCACCAGCCAGAAATGCGCGATCCGGTCCGGCAGCAGCCCAGCTTCGGTCAGGTCCGCCAGCAGCGCGCCATAGGCGGCACGCCCCTGTTCCGGCGGCAGAACGTAGGAGTTCGGCGTGAGCTGCGCATAGGTGTCTCCGGCACGCACCCTTGCGACGGAATGGCCCGCGGCCTCCAGCCGGTCTGCGGCGCGGGCGGCATGGCCGCATTCGTCCTCGAAAAACAGCCAGCTGTGCGGCTCCTGACCCAGTTCCTGGGCCACATCCAGAGTGCAATCGGCCAGACGCGGGCGCCAGGCGGGACGGTAGCCCCAATCGGTCATGTCGTCGTAGCGGGCAGGAGCGGGTTCTTCCTTGGCCGCGGCCGTTCCCGGTTCGATGAAATAGCGGCTGCGCTGGAAGGCGTAGCCGGGCAGGGGCAGGCGGTTGCGGCGCGCCTCGCCCCAGATCTGCTCCCAGTCTGCCTCCACCCCGCAGGCCCAAAGGCGGCCGATGACACCGAAGAAATAGCTGTCGTCCATCACCTCCTGATTCGGATGGCGCAGCGAGCTGAGCACCTGGCCCGGCTGCACCTCGGGCGACATCTGGGCCAAAGCGCTCAGCGCCTTGCCGGGGCCGACCTCCAGGAACACCCGGCCCGGCGTCTTGGCCAGGGTTTCGATGCAATCGGCATAGCGCACGGTGTTGCGCAGCTGGCCGGTCCAATACTCGGCGCTGGTGGCCTGCTCCGCCGTCAGCGGCGCGCCGGTGCGGTTGGAGATCACCGGCAGCTTGGGCGCTTTCAGCTTCAGGGAGCGGAGGAAATCGCCATACTCCTGCAAGATGCCGTCCAGCATCCGGGAGTGGGCGGCAATGTCGATCTGGATGCGCTGGTGCTCAACCTCGCGGGCAGTCAGCTCTGCGGCCAGACGGTCCAGCGCGTCCTGCGGACCGGAGACGGCGGTGAGGGCGGGGGCGTTGACGCTGGCGATATCCAGGTCATCGCCGATCAGGGCCTCGACCTCCTTGAGCGGCAGGGCGATGGAAAGCATCCCGCCCGCAGGGACGGTATCAAACAGCCGCCCGCGCAGCAGCACCAGGTCGATGCAGTCCTCGAAGGGCATCACGCCAGCCAGGCAAGCGGCGGTGTTTTCACCCATCGAATGGCCAACCAGCGCGGCGGGTTTCACGCCCCAGCTGATCCACAGCTGCGCCAGCGCGTATTCCACGATCATGATCAGCGGCAGCTGCACCGAGGGCTGCTGCAGGCGCGCATTGGCGGCGTCCTTTTCGCCGTCCCCGGGCAGCCAGATGGCGCGGATGTCGTAGTCGAGGCTTTGCTGCAGGTGGTCCAGCCCGCGGTCCATCCACTCGGCAAAGACCGGCTCGGTCTCATAAAGGTCGCGGGCCATGCCGGCATATTGCGCGCCGCCGCCGGGGAACATGAAAACCACCTCGGGATTGTTGCCGAGGCGGTCGTGGGTGAAGACCTTGCGCGGATCGTTTTCTTCTATCAGGTCAGCAGCTTCGGCAACGGTCTCCGCCACCAGCACCCGCCGCTTGGCAAAACCGCGGCGGCCTTCTTTGAGGGTGAAGGCCACGTCGGCCAGGTCCGCCCCGGGGTTGGCTTTCAGGTACTCTGCAAGGGCCAGGGTGTTGGCGTCCAGCGCCGCCTTGGACTGGCCGGAGATGCAGAGGATCTGGAACGGGAAGTCGCTTTCCTCAGACGGTGCCCGCTCCGGTGCTTCCTCCAGGATCACATGCGCATTGGTGCCGCCGACGCCGAGCGAGTTGATACCGGCACGGCGCCGCCCCTTGTGCGATGCCCATGGGGTGAGGGCGGCATTCACCTTGAACGGCGAGGTCTCGAAATCAATCGCCGGGTTCGGCGCCTCAAACCCCAGCGAGGGCGGGATTTCCTTGTGGTGCAGCGCCAGCGCGGTCTTGGTCAGGCTGGCAACCCCCGCGGCGGTGTCCAGATGGCCGATGTTGGTCTTGACCGAGCCGATGCGGCAATAACCGGTGTCCTGCGTGGTGGCCCGGTAGGCGTCGGTCAGCGCCGACACTTCGATCGGGTCGCCCAGGTAGGTGCCGGTGCCGTGGCATTCGACATAGCCGATGGTGTCCGCCGGGGTGCCTGCGGCCTCCAGCGCGGCTTGCACCGCCGCCGACTGGCCGCCCACCGAAGGAGCGAGATAGCCCGCCTTGTCCGCGCCGTCGTTGTTGATGGCCGAGCCCTTGATCACCGCCCAGACGTGGTCGCCATCGGCAACCGCATCGTCCAGCCGCCTAAGCGCCACCGCACCAGCGCCGGAGCCGAAGACTGTGCCCTGCGCCCTATGGTCGAAGGCGTGGCAGTGGCCGTCGGGCGACAGGATCTCGTTTTCCTTGTAGAGGTAGCCGCGCCCCTGCGGCAGCTCGATGGTGACGCCGCCCGCCAGCGCCATGTCGCACTCGCCCTCGCGCAGGGCTTTACAGGCGTAATGCACCGCCACCAGCGAGGTGGAGCAGGCGGTCTGCACGTTGACCGACGGCCCATGCAGGTCGAACACATGGCTGACGCGGGTCGACAGGAAGTCCTTGTCGTTGCCGGTGTGGCGCAGCAGGAACATGCCCACGTCATCGACCAGAGCGGGGTTCGAGCAGATGTTGAAATAGAAATAGCTGCCCATGCCGCAGCCCGCGTAAACGCCGATGGGGCCGTTGATGCTTTCCGGCGGGTGGCCCGCGTTCTCCATCGCGCCCCAGGCCACTTCCAGGAACTTGCGGTGCTGCGGGTCGAGGATGGCGGCTTCCTTGGGGCTGAAGCCGAAGAATTCCGCGTCGAATTCGTCAAACCCCTGCAGCCGGGCCGATGCGGGCACATAGTTCGGGTCCGCCAGCACGGATGCCCGCTCGCCGTTGGCCAGCAGGGTGTCCCGGTCCAGCACCTCAATCGATTCAATGCCGTCGCGCAGGTTCCGCCAGAACGCCTCGGCAGAGCCCGCGCCCGGCACTGTCACCGACAGCCCGACAATGGCAATGTCACCGGGCTTTGTCTTGTTTGCAGCGCCCCCGGCTGCGGGTTTCCCATCCTGCATCGTCACTACCTGACCCCACTGGCCCTTCGCAAACAGCCCGGCACGCCGCAGCCAATCCGCATTGCGGAAATGGCAGGGCCCGCCGGACGGGTTAATTTTCGGGTGCCGGGGTTCTCCCCGGCTGCTGGCCCGGCTTGGCGGCTTGGATCCCCATCTGTTCCGCGGGGCCGGGTGAACTCAAATTTACTTTCGTCAATCCATGCGGCTGTCCTGTGGACGCATTGTGTCAATTTCGGCCGGAAAAGCGGAAACATTGCGGCATCACAGGATGCTGCGCCGTTCAGGCCCGGCGGTGTCAGGCATCAGCGCCTGCGCCCCGCCGAATAGCGCGGGTTTCCGCTGGAACAAGCCCGGGTAGAGCAGCCTCTCGGCATAGCCCAGAACCGATCCAGCGCACATCCAGGTGATTGGAATGAGTGTGGCATTCAGCAGCATGTCCACCATGGTGGCGGCCAGCATCAGGGCAATCGGGGCAGCATAGGGCGACACGCTGCCCCGCGGGGCCCGGCGGGCCGCCAGGGCCAGCAGTACCAGCGGCGCCGCCAGCAGCCCCATCTCGGCGATATAGCCGAGCCAGCCGAAAGTGCCGAATACGATGATCCAGCGGCCATCCGGGATCGACAGGATCTGACCGGTTTCCTCGTGCCGGACCAGGTTGCGGCCCCAGCCGCCCCAGCCGAACCAGGGTTTCTCGGCGGCGCGCGCCAGGAGCTGCGCCTCGTTCTCGAAGCGGTAGTTCAGCGAATGCGCCCGCTCGGCGCTGATGGTGCCGGCCTGGGCCACCAGTTCCTCGGTTGGGACCAGCCCGGTGTTGCGCAGCATCGGATAGACCACGGCAACCGAAGCCAGCAGCAGGGCCGCACGCAGCTGCCAGCGCAGCGGCGCCAACGCAACAACCGGCACAAAGGCCAGCGCATAGGCGAGCGAGGCGAGGCTTTTGCACAAAACCAGCACCGCAAACAGGTAACCGGCGGCCAGCGCCAGGCGGATGCGGTCCCCGCCAGCTGCGGTGCGGGCCAGCGCGGCGGCCGCCAGCAGCGCTGACAGCATAAAGAACGCCAGCCACAAGGCATGCGGCAGGAACACGATGGGGCGGAAGCCGCCCTGGCGGATCATCTGGCTGAAATCATGCTGGAAAAAGCCGTAGATCCAGACATTGATCTGCGGGCTGAAGCGGATCTCGATCAGCGACGGGACGGTATAGGCCAGCGCGCCGATCATCAGCGCCAGCAGCAGTTCGCGCTGGGCCTCGGGGGTGGACAGGTAACGGCGCGCCAGCAGGAAGGGGATCAGCACGATCATCTGGTTGATGATCACCGAGCCCAGGTCGCGCCAGCGCAGCCCCGGCAGCTGATCGGTCAGAAAGATGATCGGGTCGGAATTGGCGATCTGGCGGAACAGGATCGGCTCGCCATTGGTCAGAACGGTGGGGATGACCCCGAATACGAACAGCAGGACCAGCATCCGCAGCGCCGGGTGCCGCGGCAGCAGCGGCACCGGTTTGCGCAGCAGGAAAACACACAGCACAAAGGCCATCACCGAGGGAATCGCGAACTTGTCCATGTCCGGCACCAGCGGCAGGTCGAACTCGGCCAGAGGCGGCAGCAGCAGGTAGCCCGCAATGAAGCACCACAGGATTGCCCGCTCCAGCGGCAGGCGCCGGAACAGGATCAGGCTGGCCAGCGGCCAGGCCAGCAGCATCAGATAGGCCAACGCGTTGGGCAAAGCCCCGTGCTCCCTCAGTTCCCCGGTATTTGCGTCAAAGTTTACCTGTTGCGCGCGGCGCTGTCGCGCGGATTTGCAACAACGGGTTAACAGTGTGCAGCGATGCCACGCTGGCCGCGGGGATCAGCTTCCTGCGCTGGCCTGACACGGGCGCGGGATGTATCAGGGAGCCGTCAAGGACCGGGGGATGGAGTGCATTTCGAATTCAACGGCCGCCGGGTGGCGGTGAACATGCCCCGCCGGGCGCTTCTGGAGGCGGAGATCCGCGCCCGGCTCAAGGCGCGCCAGGGCTTTGCGCTGGCCACGGTCAACCTCGATCACCTGGTCAAACTGGGGCAGTCGCCGGCATTCCTGGCCGCCTACCAGGCGCAGGATCTGGTGGTGGCGGACGGGCGCCCTATCGTCTGGCTGTCGCGTCTCGCCCGCCGCCCGGTAGAGCTGATGCCCGGTTCCGACATGGTGCTGCCGCTGTGCCGCTTGGCGGCTGAGGCCAAGGTGCCGGTGGTGCTGGCGGGCAGCACGGAAGAGGTGCTGCAGGATGCCAAAGATGCGCTGACAGAAGCCGTGCCAGGGCTGGAGGTCGCATGGGCCCATGCTCCTGCGGGCCGCTTTGACCCCGATGGTGAAGAGGCGGACCGGATCCTGCACCGGCTGGATGCCACAGGCCCCTGCCTGTGCTTCCTGGCGCTGGGCGCCCCCAAGCAGGAGCGGCTTGCCCAGCGCGGCCGCAAGCTGGCGCCGGCCGCGGGCTTTGCCTCGGTCGGCGCCGGGCTGGATTTTCTCGGTGGCCATCAGAAACGCGCTCCGGCCTGGGTCCGCGCCATTGCGATGGAATGGCTGTGGCGGGCGCTGTCCAGCCCCGCCCGGCTGCTGCCGCGCTATATGAAATGCCTGGCCATCCTGCCCGGGCTTGCTTTCGCAGCCTGGCGCATCCGGGGCCGCTGATGTCGGGCTACTTGTACTCCAGTATGCCGCGCGCAGAGCCGCGCCAGCGGTGCCAGTAAAACTCCAGCGCGCCCGCGGCCTCGGCGAACTTTCCGAGCACTGAAAACAGAGCACGTTCGAAGCCCATGCGGCGGGACAGGCGCAGCACCTGCGCCGGATAGATCAGCGCCGCCAGCAGCAGAACCGGGTTTATCAGCCCGGCCATGAGGATGACGGCAGGCAAAGCCGCGCCCCACAGCAGCGCGCGGCGGGTCTCCGCAACCCAGTGGCGCTCCGGCCTGGCGCCGTGCAATGCGGCGCCTTCGGCAAAGGCGTGGCCTGCGCGGCGGCTGCGGTTCCACCATTGGCTGAGTCGCAGCATCTGCGCATCATGCAGGGTCATCTCAGCCTCCAGCCGCCAGACCTGCCAGCCGGCGCGGCGCAGCCGCAGGCACAATTCCGGCTCCTCCCCGGCGATCAGCTCCTCGCGGTAGCCGCCCGCGGTATAGACCGCCGCGACCCGCATCAGGGCGTCGCCGCCGCAGGCTTTGGTCTCGCCCGCCGGGGTATCCCATTCCGCATCGCACAGCCGGTTGTAGACGGAGGCCTCAGGAAACCGCTCCCGCCGCCGCCCGCAGGCCACCGCTGCCTTGGGGCTGGCTTGCAGGAAGCCGGCGGCGGTGGCAATCCAGTCCCGGTCCACCTCGCAGTCGCCATCCACGAATTGCACAAACTCGATCCCGGTCTGCAGCGCTGCCAGCCCGGCGTTGCGGGCGCGGGCGGCGGTGAACGGCCGGCTGAGCTCCAGGTCCACCACCTGTGCTCCCAGATGCCGCGCCGCCGCCGCCGAGCCGTCCGTCGAGCCGCTGTCGACATAGACCAGCTGCTGCACCTGGCCTTGCAAGGATCGCAGGCAGCGGATCAGTCGCTCCCCTTCGTTGCGGCCAATGACCACGGCGGCGATGGCGGCGGCGCTCATGCGGCCTCTCCGGCAAGAAAGGCGCGGTACGCTGGCGAGCTGCGCAGGAAACCCTGGCGCTGCAGCTCCGCGATCCCGGCGTCCTCGGCCGCGTCCGCCGACCACAGGCTCAGCTCCGGCTGCGCCTGCATCGCATTGCTGCGCTGGCGGTCCTCGCCGTGCTGGGAGACTGTTTCGGCTTGGATCTGCAGATCCCGCGCCAGACAGTCGCCGGCAAATTTGTAGTGGCGGATAAGCCCTTCGAAATCCGCAACCCGCACCCCGGCTGAGGCATGCGGATGCACCGCCGCCTGCACGCCCGGCCCGTTGAACACCAGCGGGTGCTTGCTGAGGCAGCAGGTCTCGCCAAAGACCTTGCCCCGCACCCCGCCGAACAGCATCTGCGCGCCGCCGGGCGGCAGCGAGTTCTGGCGCAGGTAATAGGCAAAACCGGTGTCCTCAGACGTATAAGGGACCGCCCGCACTGCGCTGACATCTGAGAAACGGAAACGCTGCACAGACTCTGCGTATGAAAGCCCGGCTGCCCCAGCCAGCGGGCCCTTGGGAAACATCTCCAGCATCTCGGCTTGCAGTGCGGTGTATCCCTGCCGCGCCAGGTAGCGGGTCAGGCCTGCCAGCCCGGCGCTGCTGCTTCCTTCGAAATCGAACAGCTCATCCATGTCGGCAAACAGGCACCATCGGTCCCGGCCATAGCGGTCCGCTGCAAAGGTGCGAAAGGTGTTTTCAAACTCCAGCCAGGGCAGGGGGGACTGCAGCAGCGCGGTGTCCGGCTCCTGCCGGATCCGTTCGATTGTGCCGTCGGCAGAGCCGTTGTCGAAGAACACGAAAGCAGAGACGCCAAGCCGCCGGTAGTGCTCGAAAAACACATCCAGGTAATAGGCGCCGTCGCGCACCAGGGCGATCAGCACCACCTGACCGGGCGCCGCAAAGCGGCGGGCAGGCCCGTGCAGATGGCCAAGTGAGGCGCGGAACCTGGCGCGGTGCGCGATACGGCTGGCGCGGCTTGCCAGCTTCTGGGTGAATGTTCTGCCCACAGCGTCCCCGATCTGCGGTTGCCCGGAATACCGCTGGCAGCTTGCCGGCTTATTCCGTCCTCTGCAAGCCCCGCTCAGGCAGCACGGTCAATAGTCCCGCTTGATGAACAGGCCGACTCCGGTTTCCCCCTCGCTGTCCACGGTGCCCTGAACGGTCAGGCTTTTGGTGACGTCCAGGTTGATGCTCAGCTCGCTGTCGCCTTGGGTGTTGACGTTGAAATCGGTATAAACGTTTTCCGCCACATAGCCGCCCAGCCCCAGCTGCCCGGTGCCCAGGTTGTCGGTGCCGATATCCACATCATCCGCACCGGTGGCCTGGCGCAGCTTGCTCTGGGCGCCACCTCCGCGGCCGCTGAGGGTCAGCGCCGAGCCGGCCAGCCGCGCCAGCGCCAGCGGCGAGATATCCCCGATATTGTCGCCGAACAGCAAAAGCGCCAGCGCCTCTTCGCTGGGGCGCGGCGGGTCGGAGGTCACCTTGATCTCCGGCGCATCGACCCGGCCGGAGATTTCCAGCGTCGCCGTGCCCTGTTCCGTGGCAGCGGTGGATTTGAACTCCAGATAGGGTTTCAGGTCGCCCAACAGGGTGATGCGGCCTTCGTCCAGTTCCAGCCGCCGTCCGAGGATGTCAAAGGTCCCGCGGATCAGGCTGATCTGGCCGGAGGGCGAGGGCCGCGCGGTGGTGCCGCGCAGGTGGATCTGGCCGCCCAGTTCCGAGCGCAGGCCGCGCCCGCGGGCAAAGATCCGTGATGGCGCGCTGATCACGATGTCCAGGTCTGTTCTGCCGGGCGGGCCGCCTGCGCCGCCGCTGCCATTGCCGGTCAGCCCGGCACGGGCGAGCGTTTGGTGCACCTCGCGGGGGGCGCCAACGTGGCGGATCGGCGGGATCGGCGCAGATGAGACCGAACCGCCCGCCGTGTTCAGGTTGATGTTGGTCTCACCCACATTGATCTGACCGGCAATCCGGTTGCTGCCCGCCATGGCGCCGGACATCGCAAGGCTGCCATCCAGCAGGGTTTCAAAGGACAGGTGATCTGTAACCACCACGTCGCCAATCGCGATCTGCAGGTTGCCGTTGAACGGCGGCAGCAGCCCCACCGGGCCGCTGATCCGAACCGTGCCGCCGTCGCGCGGGCGGGCGGAGAGCTGCACTTGCGCGCTGGAACTGGCGATGGAAACCGTCGCGCTGATGTCATCCACACGCTGCGCCGCGGCCGGGATCGCCAGCGAGGCGCCGGGGACGGAGATGGTGCCGCTGACCCCGTCCAATGCCGGAACGCCGCGCATCGACATGTCGAAGTTCGCAGGCCCTTGCATCAGGTTGGGGGAAATGAACGGGTTGAGCCCCTCCAGCCGCAGCGTGCCCTTGGCGGTCACATCTGCGGTGCCCTTGGCTTCGTTCCAGCTGCCCTCGATGCGGCTGTCGATGCCGGCCGGGCCGCTGGCGGTGCTGTCCACCATCCAGGTGCCGTCGCGCCGGGTGGCGGTGCCGGCGGCCGCCAGCCGGCCGGGAAGATCAGGCACCAGCCGCTGCAGCTCTGCCATCACGGCTTCGAACTTCAGATCGGTGCTGCCGTTGCTTTCGGTGAAACGGGCTTCGGCCTCCACCGCAATTCCGGCAGGTCCGGAGGCCTGGATCGTGGCCTGCCACTCGCCATTGCGCCGTTCCGCCATGCCCTCGGCGCTGAGCCGGCCTGCGAGCTGCGGCACAAAGCGTTCCAGTTCGTTCCAGGCCGCGGCAAAGGTGAAATCGGCGTCGCCCTCAAGCGTCACCGAACCGTCCAGTTTGGCGCTGGAGCTATGCGGCCCCTTCAGTTCTGCCACGCCACTGAAGGTGTCGCCTGTCCGGCTGAAGGTGGTGGCCAGTTCCAGCGTGCCGGGCGCCTGCGGCACCAGCACTTCCAGCCGGTTCAGACGGGCGGTGATGTCCAGTTGCCCGGCCTGGTTGTTGAGCGTGCCCCGTGCCGTGGCCGCCAGCGCGCTGCCGGCCAGGTCGAAATGGTCTATGGCAATGCCGTTCTCATCCCGTGCGGCCTTCAAAGCCAGCGAGGTGGTGCCCGCCAGCAGCTCATCCACCTGGGCAATGCCCGCCGACAGATCCTGCGCCTGCAAGGAAAGATCAGTGTCGAACCCGCCGGTCAGCGGCGTGAAAGACCCCTTGACCGCGGCCTGCACGGCACCGCCCAGCGGTCGCCCTGCCAGATCGGAAAAGCGGCCCAGATCCGCGGCGCCCGCTGTCAGGTCGGCGGTGACCTTCAGCCCCTCTTCCAGCCCGTCAAAGGCCACGTCGCCCGTGGCTTGATAGTCGCTGCCGCGCAGCTCCATGTCTGTGACATGCAGCGCGCCGGGCCCGTCGGTGCTGAGCGTGCCCTCAAAGCGGATCTCGTTGCCGGTGGCCTTGGCCAGCGCCGGGTCGCGGGGCCGGAACCCGCTGAGGCCGGCCGTCAGGCGGCCCTCCAGCGCAAAGCCGCTGGTCTGGTCCACTGTGCCGCGGCCCGTGATTTCGGCGGTATCTACCAGCGCTCCAGGGTGGCTCAGCTGGTTCAGCACCCCGTCCAGCACCCAGCGGCCTTCTAGGGTTTTCTGCAGCTGCAGGTCGGCCTTGGCCAGCGTGGTCTGGCCGTCGCTGGTCGGCAGCGTGACCGCAGCCTGGCCGGCGGGCGGGGTGATCGCGGTCTTCAGGTTGGCGGTGGCCAGCTTGCCGCCCGCATCCAGCGCTGCGGCGCCAGTGATCCGCAGGGCGTTGGTGCGCAGGACCAGCGTATCGAGCGTCAGCGCGCCGCTGCCCTCGCGCAGGCCCTTGACGTTCAGGCGCAGGCCGGGGCCGAAGAACGGCCGGTGCACCGGTGGCAGCAGCACGTCAATGTTGCCGCCCAGGTCGGCAGAAAACCCGATGTCGCGCGGTGTCTCAGGCGCGGCATCTGCAGGCAGAGGCCGGGCTGCCAGCACCACCTGGCCGCCCAGTCGCTCAGTTCCATTGGTGCTGAAAGCGATATCGGCGGTGAAATCCGTGACCGGGCCGCTGCCCTTGGCCGTCAGCTGCAGATCGGGATTGCCCGGCAGGTCCAGGCCGCGTGAAATCAGCCCGCCCGCAGCCTCATTTGCCGACAGGTCCAGGGTGATCTGCTGGGTTTCATTGGCATAGGCAGCCTCCAGCCGGATGTGGTCGCCGGGCTTGTCCAGCCGTGCGGCCTCCAGCTTGGTGTCCAGCGCGCCGTCCGCCAGTTTCAGCGTGCCCTCGACCCGCAGGCTGGCGGCTGTTCCGGTCAATGCCTCGCCCAGCTCGATCCGGGCGGCCTTGATCTGACCCAGTTCGATGGCCACCGGCAGCTCCGGCAGGGCAAAGGGGGTGGTTTCCGCTTCCGGCAGCTCCGGGTCCGGCGGCAGCGGCTCAGGCGCGCGTTCGATCGCGATACGCTCTGCCGACAGCTCATTGACCGAGAACCGCCCGCGCAACAGGTCCAGCCGGTTCCAGTCCAGCACTGCGCCCTCGACCGTCAGCCAGATGCCTTCCTCGTCGGCCACGGTTATCTTCCTGATCTTGGCCTGCGAGGAGAACGCGCCCTCCAGGCCGCTCACGCTGATATAGCGGCTGTCGCCGGACAGCGTGTCCTCCAGGAAATCAACCAGCAGCCCGCCGGCGTCTTCCTCGGTGGTCTCCTGCGCCGCAACCGGTGCCAGGGTCAGGCCCAGTGCGAGCGTATAGCCAAGAACCTGTCTCAAAACGCCTGTCCTATTCCGATATAGAATTGCAGCCCGTCCTCGCTGCCGCCGTCCACCGGATAGGCAAGGTCGAGCCGAATCGGGCCGATGCCCGCCACATCATAGCGCAGGCCGAGGCCGGCACCGGCATGGCGCGCCGAGGAGCCGGAGACAAAACTGTCCGCATCGACAAAGCCGAGGTCGTAAAAACCGACCAGGGAAATCTTGTCGGTGACCTTGCCGCGCACTTCAGCGGACAGGGCGGCAAAACTGCGCCCGCCCGCGGTGCCGCCGTTCGCCGGCACGCCCAGCGACTGGTACTCATGCCCGCGCACGGTGCCCGCACCGCCGGAGAAGAACAGCAGGGTGGGGGAGATCTCGCTGAGAGACGGCCCCACCACGGAGCCCAGCTGCACGCGGCCTGCCAGCACGATCCAGTCATCCGCGCCCAGCCCGTAATAGGCGCGCCCGTCGCCTTTCATCTGCAGACCGGACTTGCTGCCGCCGTATCCGATGAACGGCGTGGCAGAGCCTTGCAGGAAGTAGCCGCTGGCCGGGTTCACCCGGCTGTCGCGGGCGTCATATTCGGCGCGGAAGCGGCCGGCTACGTATTTGAACCGGCGTTTGCCGAACACGTCCTCCGCCAGCGTGGAGGAGACCCCCAAAGCCGCCTCGGCAAAGAACGTCTCGGAGAACGTCCGCCTTGCCCCGATGGCGCCATAGACGCGGGTCGCGGAGTAATGCTCCTCGTCCAGCCGTTCGGCTTCCGCGAGGTAGAAAATGCTGTCATCCGGCCCCAGCTTTGCCGGCCGGTCCAGCCGCACCGCGATGCGCCCGTCGATGTCGTTGCTGCTGCCGATGCCGCTGACGCGGGCTTCGATCCGCAGCTTCTCGGCATTGCCGAACAGGTTGCGGTGCATCCAGCTGCCCGACAGCTCCAGCCCGTCGGAAGAGCTGACCTCGGCGCCGAAGGTCAGGCGGCGGGGCGGCAGGTCCTCAACCTGCGCCACGAAATCCAGGGTGCCGTCCGGGTTCGGCTGCTCTGCCTCGCGCAGCACAACGCTGGAAAACGTGCCGGTGCGCCGCAGCCTTGTGGCTGATTTCGAGATCAGGTCTGGGTGGAATTCTTCCCCCGCCGGGAAGCCTGCGATGCGGCGGATGGCGTCTTCTGTCACACTGGTCTCGCCGGTGATCCGCATCTGCCCGAAGCGCAGTTTCGGGCCCGGCGCCAGCCGCAGCGCTGCATCCAGCCGCGCCTGCAGGTGGTTTGCGGTGATGTTCTGGTCCGACACTTCCGCCTTGGCATGACCGCTGCGGCGCCACGCGCGCACGCCCGCAATGGCGGCATCCCGGATCACCCCGGTGCCGGCCGGCTTACCGGGGGCGAAGCCTTCGGGGATCTCCACATCGCTGTTCTGCGGAAAGGGTGCCAGCTCCGCCCTGCCAAAGGCGAACTGCGGGCCGGGTTTCACGATGATCTCGACCTTCTGGACGTTCCGCGGCGGGTTCAGCGGCTGGATCAGCGCCGCCTCGCGCCCGTCGAGGCGGATATTCACGACCGGCGAGAAGTGCCCGGCGTCATAAAGCACCTGCACCAGCGTGCGGTAATCCGACAGCGCGGCCGCCAGCAGCTCCTGCACGTTGGTCTCGCCGCTTGCCGCAACCGAAGCCGATGCGCCGCGCAGCCGGTCCGCCAGTTCGTCGCCGGCGCCAGGGGCTTGCAATGTGGCTTCTGCTGCATGGGCGGCAGGCGGCAGCAAGGCCGCAAGGCTGAGGGCAAGGCTGCGCGCCAAGCTGCGCGGGCGGATCGGAAAAATCATGTTTGCTCCCGGCAGCGGGCTTAAAAATCGGGCCCGGAACCGCGGCAGGTTTCAGGCGCTTCCGCAAACCTAGCACGGGAAAATTGCCGGATGGAACCGGCAAAGCGGCGGCAATCCGCCGGCGTTCGGCAACGGCGAAATGCCGCGCATGTTTCCGCCGTGCCGAGGTGGCGGGCAATGAGCATTGGAAAGCTGAATACGGTATGTGGTAGGCTTAATCAGCTCCAGCGGGTAATCCCGCCAGAGCTGTCACTGTTTAACAAAGAACAAGACTAACGTCAGGCACAGCCACCACTCACAAAGCAGCCAGCCTGACTGGAATGATACCACGCATGATTTTACTGTCCATATAATTGTCAGTTTGATAAAGTTGTGTGGTATCATTTCACCCTGCCCCCGCCGGGGGGGCAGTTTTCGAGGACCCGGGAGAGCGGTTTTGGACCGGTTGAGACCAATATTCGAACTTCGCGACATGCTTCACCAGATGGAGCGGGATCTTGGCCTGGACCGCCTGAGCCGGTCAGAGCGCGATGTGCTGCTGGCTGCAAATTCGCTGACACAAGCGCCGGGGGAACCGGTGCAATCCGAACAGATCCGCAATCACCGGCTGGTCAAGGGGCTCGCACAGGCCACGTTCCACCGCACGCTGAAGTCGCTGCTGGAGCTGGGGCTGATCAAACGGGCCGGCGGAAGCAAGGCCAAGCATTACGTCGTCTGCTTCGATCCTGCGGCAAAATGACGGTGCCCGGCTGGGTAATCAATTGATTGCAACGTTTGAATGTGATGTCTAAACGGGCATCATGATACGAGTGCTGCAGCGTCTGGCTGATATTCAGAGTTTTGCGGTCATCACCGCGGTTTATGTCGTCTGCCACGGGCTGACGGCTTGGGTGGTCACGCCTGTGCAGGGCCTGTTCCTGCCGGAGGTGACGGTCTTTGCCAGCCTTGTCTACCTGCCGCACGGGGTGCGGGTGCTGGCGGTCTGGCTGTTCGGCTGGCGGGCGGTTCTGCCGCTGGCTGCGGGCGCTTTCCTGTCAGAGATGATGTTCACAGACGCAGGCGTGCGGCAGCTGATGGAGCCGGTGCTGCTGGAATCCATCGCGGTAGGCGCGGTTTCGGCTTTTGCAGCCTTTGAAATAGCAGGTCTGTTCGGCTGGCAGCTGTATGTCGGCCAGTCACGGCGGATTGCTTGGACCAGTCTTCTGGCTGTTGGTGCACTGGCCTCCATGATCAATTCGTCAGGGCAGTCCGTTGTGTTCTCGGGCCTTATCTTTCCCGGTGACCAGCTGCCGGTGATGGCGGTCTATGCCGCCGGCGATCTGCTCGGCCTCGCGGTCTGCATGCTGATGCTGACGCTGATCTTCCGCTGGCTGCGCCTGGCGGCCGGGAAACGCTCCTCGCAGGAGTAGCAAAGCCCGCCGGGGGCGGGCTTGCAAGAACGGCGGCAGGGGGGACTTACCCCGCCATCATCCGCGCCACATCCAGCATCCGGGCGGAAAAGCCCCATTCATTGTCATACCAGCCGAACACCCGCACCTGCTGCTCTCCGGCCATGCGGGTTTCCGGCCCGGCAATCACCAGCGACTCGGTCCGCGCCCGCAGGTCGGAGGAAACCAGCGGCATGTCAGTCCAGCCCAGAACGTTCGAGGCAGCAACACCTTCGCGAAGGGCTGCGCTGAACTCTGCCTCTTTCATCGGGGTTTTCAGATGTGCGACCAGATCAATGGCGGAAACGCTGGCGGTCGGCACCCGCACCGCGGCGCCGCTGACGCGGCCCTTCAGATGCGGCAGCACCTCGTCGATCAGATGCATGGCAGAGGTGGTGGTCGGCACCATCGACTGCGCGCCGCCGCGCGAACGCGCAAAATCGCCCCGCGGCGCGTCCACCATCGGCTGCGAGTTCGTATAGCAGTGGATGGTGGTCATATGCGCGGTGTCGATCCCCGCGATCTGGTCCAGCAGCTTGACCAGCGGCGTCAGCGCATTGGTGGTGCAGGAGGCGTTGGAGACAATCCGGGTATCCCCCAATGCGTCCTCGTTGGCACCCAGCACCATGGTCCGCTCGGCGGCTGGGGAAGGGCCGGAGATCAGCACCTTGGCGGCCCCCGCCTTCAGTCCGCGCTCCGCCACATCGGACGTCCGCGCAATGCCGGTGCACTCCAGCACCAGATCGACGCCGGACAGGTCCACCTTGGTCAAATCGGGTTCATGGCTGACCGGGATGCTGCGGCCCATCACCCGCAGCGCATCACCCCCATGCTCGACCGGGTGGGCGAAGGGTCCGAAGGTGCTGTCGTACTGGAACAGATAGGCGCACATGTCCAAGGGCGCGATATCATTGATCCGCACCACCTCGATGCCGTCTCCGCGCGATGTGGTCAGAATCTGGCGCAGGATGGCGCGGCCGATGCGGCCGAATCCGTTGATAGCAAGTTTCATGCGCAATCTATGGCAGGCGCACCGGCGCCGCTCAATCCGCACTGCCTGGTAAAATGATCACATTTTCCAAGAGGATGTTTCAGATTAATGCGTCAAAACCGCGGATCCGCCAAAGCTGTTCCTATTTGCGGCAGATCACCTGGGCGTAATAGGTGCCGGTGATATTGCGCACCATCGTGTCCAGGTTGACGCTGCAGCCGGTGGCCGTGCGAATGGCGCGGACCGCCTGGCGCGCCGTCAGCACCGCGGGCGGGCGGAAGGCCAGGTGCTCCAGGTTCATCCGGGTGGCGCTGTAGCGGCCCGGCGCGTCCTCCACCGGCGCCACCACCCAGTCGCGGCCGAGCACGGTGACCTGCTTGCCTTCGACGCCCTTGGCCCCGGCTGCCGGGGCCAGCGCGGCGCACAGGGCCGCTGCCAATGCGGTTTGTTTCATCATCAAAATGCTCCTGCGGAAATCTCTGGTTCCAGCCTAGCGCAGGCCCGGAGCAAAGCAAGACGCAGCTTACAGGTGATCCACCGCTTCCGCCTGCCGCAGTTCCGCGGCGCACAGTTGCAACCCCCGCAGCAGCCGCTCCGCATCCGCCTCAGGCTGCGACCCCCGCGGCGCTGAGCAGCCCGCCACGATCGGCGTCCGGCCGGGGCGCGACACCGGCACCGCATAACCGGTGATTCCGGCCTCGAATTCGCTGTCCGTCACGCAATAGCCCTGCTCGCGCGCTTTCGCGACGCGCTCCAGGATGGCCTCCGGTTCCGCCAGTGACTGGCCGGTGTGGCGCGGGATCTCTGTTGCAGCCAGCACTTTCGCAGCCTCCGCTTCCGGCAGCCCGGCCAGCAGCATCCGCCCCAGGCTGGTGTGCGCCAGCGGAATGCGGGAGCCGGCGGTGAAGCCATAGGTGATATGGCCGTGCTCGACGGTCGATTGCGCCAGCAGCAGCACCCGGCCCTGGTCCAGCATCGCCAGCGTCACTTCGATTTCCAGCTGCCGGGCGTGGCGGTTCAGCACCGGCTGCACCCGGCGGCCGAACTGGTTGGCCTGCAGGAAACCGCCCGCCAGCGCCAGCACCCGCGGGGTCAGCGACAGCATCCGCCCGTCCTGGCGCAGATAGCCTGCCTGCACCAGCGTCAGCGCGCCTCGCCGGGCGGTGGCCCGGTCCTGGCCGCTGCGCCGGGCGATTTCGGCCAGGGTCATGCTGGGGGTCTCTGCATCAAACACCGCCAGAACCGCCAGCCCCTTGGCAAAGCTCGACGAAATATTCCTGTCCTGTTCTGCCGTTGCCATCGCGTAGCCGCTCCGTCCTGATCCTGAAAAAACCGCTGCCAGCAGCGGATTTGTGCGAATGCTGGCTACAATGTTCGCTTTGCGAACGCTGTCAAGTCGCAAAGGCACCGCAATATCCAGATTGCGCAACGGGTTGCGGCAAAAATCTCCGCCGGCTGGACGGCGGGGCATTTCCGGTGCAATTTCAAGTGGCTCCGCATTACGAGGCCGCCCATGGCACAAGATTTCACATCCGGCAGACTGGCCCGCATGGGGCTGCTGACCTCCGAGGACTGCCGCAAGGCGGCGGAAATCACCTCCCGCGCCCAGTTCGACGGGATCGAGACGGTGCGGGTGCTGTTCCCCGATCAGCATGGGCTGCTTCGCGGCAAGACGGTGATGGCGGAAGCCTTTGCCTCCGTCTTTGACCGCGGCCTGAACGTGCCCGCACCCCTGCTGCTCAAGGACACCTCGCACCGCACCGCCTTCCCGGTGTGGGAGGAGGGCGCGGATCTGGCTGGCCCGATGCAGGGGGCTGGCGACGTGCTGCTGGTGCCGCGCCCTAACACCTGGCGCGCGCTGCCCTGGTCCGGTCATTCCGCCTGGATCTTCTGCACCCCGGTCTATCAGGACGGGCGGCCCATCCCCTTTGCCCCCTGCGCCGTGCTGCAGCGCCAGGTGGAGATGCTGGCGGCGCAGGGCATGGCCGCCACCTTCGGGCTGGAGGTGGAGTTCCACCTGTTCGAACTGGCGGATAAATCCGACGCCCATTCCCAGGCCACCCGCCCCGGCGCCCCGGTGCAGACCCGCAACCTGACCCAGGGCTACCAGTACCTCACCGAAACCCGCTATGGCGAGGTTGAGGGCATCCTCGACCTGCTGCGCCGCAACGCCCAGAAACTGGGCCTGCCCGTGCGCTCGGTGGAAATCGAAATGGGCCCCAGCCAGGTCGAGTTCACCTTTGCCCCCGACAGCGCCATGGCCCAGGCCGACGCGATGGTGATGTTCCGCACCATGGTCAAGGAGGTCTGCGCCCGCAACGGGTTGCACGCCAGCTTCATGGCCAAGCCGCGGCTGGACAACGCCATGGCCAACGGCTGGCACGTCCACCAGTCGCTGCAGGACCTGGCGACGGGCCGCAACCTGTTCGTGCCGGAAACCGCCGGGATGCTGACCCCGCCTGCCAGCGCCTGGATGGCCGGCTTGCTGAAATACGCGGCTGAGACCTCCTTGCTGATCGCCCCCACGGTGAACAGCTACAAGCGCTACCTGCCGTTCCAGCTGGCGCCCAGCCGCATCGGCTGGGGCGAGGACAACCGCGGCGCCATGCTGCGCGCGCTGATGCAGCCGCATGACCCCGCCAGCCGGATCGAGAACCGCGCCCCGGACAGTTCCGCCAACCCCTATTACGCGCTGGCCGCCCAGATCATCGGGGGCGCCGCCGGCATCAGGGACGGGCTGGAGGCGCCGAAACCCACCCTGTCGCCCTACAGCGAAGACGGCGCGCGCCTGCCGCGCTCGCTTGGCCAGGCGCTGGAGGGTTTTGCAGGCTCCGCCCTCTGCCGCGATGCGCTGGGCGCAGACACTGTGGACTACCTGCTGAAGCTCAAGACCTTCGAATGGGAACGCTACCTCGACACCGTCAGCGAATGGGAGCAGGCGGAGTATTTCAACCTGTTCTGAGCCCCGGAAGGGGGGGCAAAATCTCCGCCTCCGGATGAATTGCCGTCTTGATCGCCCGCCCCGCCCGTTGATACCGTATACCCGCGTATGCGAGGGGCCGCCCCTTGCCATCCGCGGCGCCATTTCCGGCGGCCCGACACATTGAAAACCCACGCCTCTTCGAAGGAAAACACCCCCATGAAATACACCGAGGAACACGAGTGGCTGCTGCCCGAGGGCGACCTCATTACCGTCGGCATCACCGCCCACGCCGCCGAGCAGCTGGGCGAGGTGGTCTATGTCGAGCTGCCCGAGCCGGGCACCGAGGTCTCCAAGGATGACGAGATCGTGGTGATTGAATCGGTCAAGGCCGCCTCCGACATTCTCGCCCCGCTGGACGGCGAGATCGTCGAGGTGAACGAGGCGCTGGCCGACGATCCCGGCAAGGTGAACGAGGACGCCGAGGGCGACGCCTGGTTCTTCAAGATCAAACCGTCGGACCTGTCGCCGATGGACGATTACATGGATGAGGCCGGCTACAAGGACTTCATCGGCTGATCCAGTTGCCCGTGTTGTGAAACCGGCTTTTTCCCGGAGGAAAAAGCCGGTGCCTCCGGCGGGAGTATTTGGAACCAGAAAGAAGCCGGGGAATGATGCCGGGCTGATCTGCCACCCCGTGTCAGTAGCCGCGCTCGCGGTCCACTTCGTGCAGCAGCGCCTCCCCGGCCTCCAGACGCCGGTAATTCTCCACCACATCCTTCAGCGCGTCGCCCAGGTGCCAGCCGGACACATGCGGGGTGATGGTCACCTGCGGGTGCGCCCACAGCGGGTTGTCCGCGGGCAAGGGCTCCTGGCGCACCACATCCAGCACCGCATGGCCGGGCGTGCCTTTGTCCAGCGCCGCCAGCAGCGCGGGTTCATCCACCAGATCGCCGCGGCCGGCATTGATCAGCGTGGCGCCCGGCTTCATCGCCGCCAGCGTTTCCGCATTCATCAGCCCGCGGGTGGCGGGGGTGGAGGGCAGGATCGAACAGACGTAATCGCATTCGCCAAGCATCTGATGAAGCGCCGCCTCACCGTTGCGGCACTCGACGCCTTCGATTTCCTTGGGCGAGCGGCTCCAGCCCAGCACCCGGAACCGGAGGTCGCGCATCAGCCGTGCTGTCATGCCGCCGATATGGCCCAGCCCCAGCACGCCGACGGTGGTTTCCGCCGGTCGCCCCGGCGCCAGCGGCTCCCAGGCGCTGCGGGCCTGCGAGGCCGCGTGCGCCAGCATGTTGCGCTGGCCGCGCAGCACATAGGCCAGGCAGTACTCCGCGATCTCATGCGCAGGCTCCAGCGGTCTCAGCCGGGCCACCCGCACATGCGGTGCCAGGCTGGGGTGCGCCACGATGGTATCCACCCCGGCGCCCAGTTTCTGCACCAGTTGCAGGTTCGGCAGCTGTTCAGGCAGATCGCCCTTCAGCGCGGAAACCGCCAGCACGGCAATGTCTTCCAGGTTGCCGGGGGCTGAGACGGGCCGGATATCCGCACCGGGCGCCATTGCCCGCAGCTGTTCCGCCATCTGTTCCTCTGTGTACCAGCCGTCGTGGCCGATGCTGATCAGCATTGCCATGCGCGTTCCTCCCCGTGCCGCGTCCCTTTGCCGGGACTAAGCCACGGTTTGCGCGCAAACGAAAGCCAGTAATCGCGGCCTCAGTCCAGCCGCCGCACCAGGATCTGGTTGCCTTCGCCGCGCTTGGTCTCGAACAGTTTCAGTGATGCGATCAGGTCGCTCAGCTTGCGCTTGCCATAGCTGCGGGTGTCGAAATCAGGGGCGGCCGCCGTGATGTACTGGCCGATCTGGCCCAGGGTGAACCACTCGTCGTCCTGGTCGATTGCATCCATCGCCCTGACCACTAGTTTGGTGGGGTCCGCCAGCTCCGCCGGCGCGTTGCTGCTGTCGTCTTCCTTCTTGGGCTTCGGCTTGGGTTTGCCCGGCTCTTCCAGCAGGTTCTCCACATAGATGAACCGCTTGCAGGCCTGCACAAAGGCGGCCGGTGTCTTGCGCATGCCCATGCCGAACACATCCACACCCTGTTCGCGGATGCGGCTGGCCAGCCGGGTGAAATCGCTGTCCGAGGAGATCAGCACGAAACCGTCGAACCGGCCCGAGTGCAGAATGTCCATTGCGTCGATCACCAGCGCGATGTCCGAGGCGTTCTTGCCGGTGGTATTGGCAAACTGCTGATGCGGCACGATCGCCAGCGCCGCCAGCTTCTCCTTGTTCCAGCCCTGCGGACTGCCGCCGGCAAAATCGCCATAGATGCGGCGGATGCTGGCCTCGCCGAAGGAGGCGATCTCCTCGAACATCGCCTCCGCGTATTTGGCGGAGATATTGTCGGCGTCGATCAGGACGGCCAGAAGCGGCGGTTTGGTTGCTGTCGTCATACGGGTGCTCTGCCTTTAGGTATTGGTTGCCGCAGCGGTGCGGAGTGCTGCCGCAGGGGACTGCCGGTTTGCCGGTGTTTGGATAAGTATGAACGTGTGTTGTGGCGATTCAATGGCGGCTTGGATCCTCCGCCAGGCAGACGGCCGCTGCACAGGGGGTGCACAGGGGGTGTACAGATGTCACCCCCCAATCCCGGAGTCAGAGGAAGGGGTCGTCCGGATAGCCCACCCGCGCCAGATACAGGCCATGGCCGGGGCAGACCGGCCCGCAGGCTGCACGGTCGCGGGCCTCCAGAGCGGCCTTCACATCGGCAGGTTCCCAGGCCCCGGCGCCGACCCGTTCGAGCGTGCCGACAAAACTGCGGACTTGATTGTGCAGGAAGCTGCGGGCGCGGACATGGAAATGGATTTCCGGCCCGGAAAAGCCCTGCACCCGTTCCACCGTCAGCTCATCCAGTGTCTTGACCGGGCTGGCCGCCTGGCAGATCGAGGAGCGGAAGGTGGTGAAATCATGGTTTCCGGTCAAATGGTTGGCGGCTTCCTGCATGGCGTCCGCATCCAGATCATGGCTCAGCTGCCAGACCCGGCCCGCGTCATGGGTGGCAGGCGCGCGGCGGATCAGGATGCGGAACAGATACTGCCGCTCCACCGCCGAAAAGCGGGCGTGCCAGTCATCTTCCACCCGCGCGCAATCCACGATGGCGACCGGATCCGGCTTCAGGTGGTAATTCAGCGCCTCCGACAGGCGGAACGGGTCCCACTCCTTGGCCAGGTCGCAATGCGCCACCTGTCCCAGCGCATGCACACCGGTATCCGTGCGCCCGGCGGCAGCAATGGTGTGCTCCCCCGGCTCCAGCCGCGCCAGCGCAGCCTCGATCGCGCCCTGCACCGACGGCAGGTCCTTCTGCCTTTGCCAGCCGGCAAAAGGCTTCCCGTTGTATTCGACTTTCAAAGCAAAACGCGGCATGGCCGGGCAAGTAGCAATGCAACAGGGCCGGGGCAAGTCCCGTCTGCACTCTGGTAAGCCGCCAGCCGGCTGCCTATCTTTGTGCGGGAAAGAACAGAGCAGGATCAGGGCCTTGGTGATAACCTCCCTTGCAGACGGGGTGATGAGCGGGGTGGAGAGCGTGACCAGCGGCCTCTCCGCGGCGCTGTTCGACCGGCCTATCCGGCTTGGCGTCACCGGGCTGGCGCGGTCCGGCAAGACTGTGTTCATCACCTCGCTGGTCGCCAACCTGATGGACCGGGGCCGGATGCTGCAGCTGAGCGCCGCGCGCGAAGGCCGGATCGAGGCCGCCTTCCTGCAGCCACAGCCGGACGACACCGTGCCGCGGTTCGATTATGAAAACCACCTTGCGGCGCTGACCGGGCCGTCACCCCATTGGCCGGACAGCACAAGGGCGGTGTCTGAGCTCCGTCTCAGCCTGAAAGTGCGGCCCGCGGGGCTCTTGGCAGGCCTGCAAGGGCCGCGCACGCTGCATCTGGACATTGTCGACTACCCGGGCGAATGGCTGCTGGATCTGGCCTTGCTGGACAAAACCTATGCCGAGTGGTCCGCGGATGTTCTGTCCCGCATTGCCTCCCGCCCGCAGGCGGAACATTTTCTGGAAGAACAATCCAAGGCGGTTCATGCCGGGGCACACGATGAGCCGCAGGTCCAGGCCCTCGCCGCGGCTTTCACGCAATACCTGTCAGCTGCCCGCGCCGCCGGTTTCTACGACTGCACCCCGGGGCGCTTTCTGCTGCCCGGCGACCTGGAAGGCTCGCCGGTGCTGACCTTTGCGCCGCTGCCGCAGGTCGGCAACCCGCCGCGCGGCAGCCTGTGGCGGGAGATGGAGCGCCGCTATGAGGCCTATAAATCCAAGGTCGTGAAACCGTTTTTCCGTGACCACTTTGCCCGCATCGACCGGCAGGTGGTGCTGGTGGATGCGCTCTCGGCGATCCATTCCGGGCCGCAGGCGGTGGAGGATCTGCGCCATGCGATGGCCGATATCCTCAGCGCCTTCAAGCCGGGGCGCAACCATTTCCTGACCCGGCTTCTGGGCGGCAAGCGGGTGGAGAAAATCCTGTTCGCCGCCACCAAGGCCGACCATTTGCACCACGCCCAGCACCCGCAGATGACCGCCATTATCGAGGCGCTCACCCGCGAGGCGCAGGACCGCGCCCGCTTTGCCGGGGCGGATACTGCGGCGCTGGCGCTGGCCTCCCTGCGCACCACCACGGAGGAAACGCGCCCGCACAACGGCGCTGAGCTGCCCTGCGTGCGCGGCACGCTATTGGACAGCGGCAAGCAGGCGGCCTTCTACCCAGGTGCTTTGCCGCAGGACCCGGCCCAGTTGCTGACCCCGGCGCGTCAGGGCGCGGAGCGCTGGCTGGAAGGCGATTATCAGTCGATGGCCTTTGCCCCTGCGCCGCTTACCCTGAAACACGGCAGCGGCCCGCCGCATATCCGCCTCGACCGCGCCGCCGAATTCCTGATCGGAGATGCCCTGTGACGCTGATCCTGCGCCCCGCTGCACCTTTGGATGCCGGCACGGTTGGCGATATCCTCTACCATTTCCAGCAGGAGACGGATTGGATGCCCAAGCTCTACACCTCGGCTGAGGTGATTTCCTTTTGCGGCACCATGATCGACCGCGGCTGGGTCACGGTGGCAGAAAGGGGCGGGTGCGTGGAAGGTTTCCTGGCCCGCGACGGCGAGGAGGTCTGCGCGCTCTATCTCGCGCCAGAGGCGTGCGGACTGGGCACAGGCAAGATGCTGCTGGATGCGGCCAAAGCCGCCGCGCCGCACCTGACGCTGCGCACCTTTGCCGCCAATGCAGGGGCGCAAAAGTTTTACCTGCGCGAGGGTTTTGCCGAAACCGGCCGCGCGGATGGCTCCGGCAATGAGGAAGGTCTGCCCGACATTGCTTTTGAATGGCGCGCAGCACAGGGGGCGGCCGCATGACCAAGAAGCCGGTTCTGTTTGACCTGGAGGATGAAGAGAAGGCGCCGCCAGTGGCGGAAGCGCCGCCGGTTCCCGACCCGGCCCCGCCGGCGGTGCAGCCCCCGGCGATGGAGCAGGCTGCCCGGATCGCCGCCCGCCGCCCGTCGCGGCTGGCGCGCTGGTTCTGGGCGCTGCTGGCGGCGGTCATCGGCGCCATGGCCTCTGTCGCGGCCTGGGACTTCGCCGCCGGGCTGATTGACCGGGTGCCGCTGCTGGGCTGGGCCGTCACGGCCGGGCTGGCGCTGCTGCTGTTGCTGGCGCTTGCCATGGCCCTGCGCGAACTGGCGGCGCTGTCGCGGCTGCGGCGTGTCGATGCGTTGCGCCATCAGGCCGGAGAGGCCGCGGATCTGGCTGCGGCCCGCGCCTTCACCACCCGGCTGGAGGCCTTCTATAGCGGGCGCGAGGAACTCAGCTGGCATCAGGCCCGGCTGGCGGAGCGCCAGGACGAGGTGATGGACGGCGATGCGCTCCTGCTGCTGGCAGAGGAAGAGCTGCTGGTGCCGCTGGACGCGCTGGCCCTGCGCGAGGTGGAGGCCGCGGCCCGGCAGGTCGCGACGGTAACGGCGCTGGTGCCGATGGCACTGGCGGATATTCTGACGGCGCTGGTCTCCTCGCTCAGGATGATCCGTCGGGTGGCCGGGATCTATGGCGGTCGGCCCGGGTTCTTCAGTTCCTGGCGGCTGACCCGTGCGGTGCTGGCGCATCTGGCCGCCACCGGCGCGGTGGCTGCGGGCGATGACCTCCTGGAGCCGGTGCTGGGCGGATCGGTGCTGTCCAAGCTCTCCCGCCGCTTCGGCGAAGGGCTGGTCAATGGCGCCTTGTCGGCGCGTGTCGGCATCGCCGCGATGGAGGTCTGCCGCCCGATGCCGTTTTCCCCGCAGCACAAGCCGAGCACCCGCAAGGTGGTGCAGCGGGCGCTGACAGGCCTGTTTTCCAAGGAGAAATAGATCGCGCGCCCCAGGCTGCAGAGGTGGTCTGGCGCAGCCAGAACACCGGCAGGCGGGGAGTGCCCCGGCTGAGGGTGTCAGAACAGTTTCGGCGGCTCGTCCTTGGGCTGGCGCATCGCCACGATGCCGGTGCGGAAGCCTTCGCCGATGCGGTCGGCCAGGGTGCCCCATTGCAGCGCGGCGCGCTCCGGCAGCTCAGCCCGCAGTACCTGGTGGAACAGGCCCAGCCACAGCGGGAAATGCTCTGCCTTCACGTCGGGTCGGCTCACGTGCACCCGCATCGGATTGCCGCTGTAGCTGCGTTCGCGCAGGATCGCGTTGCGCCAGAACCCCGCGATCTTTTCCTCATGCTCCGGCCAGTCGGAGACATGGGCGGCAAACACCGGTCCCAGCACATCGTCTGCGCGCACCTGCATGTAGAACACGGCAACCACGCGGGAAATCTCTTCCGCGGTGATTTCGAACCGCGCCAGCGGATTTTGCGTTTCGGTTTCGGTCATCGTCTGCTCCGGACTGCCTTCGATCGGTAGATACGTCGAAGAAGAGGCCGGAGAAAGGGGGCAGGCGCATCTGCCGCAGCGCAGCGTTGCGGCCCCACTGGCGCCCGGCGTCCCTGCCGCTATGGTGGGCCGGGAATTTGCCAAGGGTATTGATTTATGGCGGAGAACACCAAGCGGGTCCTGGTTCTGGGCGCCTACGGGTTTATCGGCGCTGAGATGGTCCGCGTTCTGCAGGCTGCCGGGTGTGATGTTGCCGGCCTGGGCCGCAGTGCCTCGCAGGCGGCGCGGGTGCTGACTGGCGTGCCGTTTGTGCAGGGCGATCTGACGCGTTTGCTGCAGCCCGAAGACTGGGCGCCGCTGCTGCAGGATGCGGATGCGGTTGTGAACTGCGCGGGCGTCTTGCAGGACATGGCACCGGGAGAGCTGGAGGCTGTGCATCGCACCGCCATTGCAGCCTTGGGGGCGGCCTGTGCAAAGCGGGGCATCGCGGTTGTGCAGATTTCAGCTGCCGGGGCAGGACCGGATACCGGGACGGAGTTCATGCGCAGCAAGGGACGGGGCGACGCAGCCTTGCGGGCCTCCGGCGCTGCGGTCTGGATCCTGCAGCCCGGGCTGGTGATCGGGCAGGGCGCCTATGGCGGCACAAGGCTGTTGCGGATGCTGGCGGCGGTGCCGCTGGTGCAGCCGGTGGCGCTGGCAGACGCGCCAGTGCAATGCATCGGCATGGCGGATCTGGCAGCGGCAGTGGCGGCCGCGGTGACGGGAGAGCTGCCGGCCGGCACTTATGATCTGGTGGAGGATCAGCCGCAGACGCTGGAGGCGGTGCTGGCAGAGACCCGTTCCTGGCTGGGGTTTGCGCCGGCCCGGAGAGTGATGCGGGCTCCGGCCTGGCTGCTGCCGCCGGTGGCGGCCTGCGCCGATGCGCTGGGGCGGCTGGGCTGGCGCTCGCCCCTGCGCAGCACGGCGATTGCCGAAATCCGCAGCGGCGTGCGCGGGGATCCGGAACCATATCGCGCGGCACGGGGGCAGGGGATTGCGCCGCTGAAAGCCATCTATCAATCGCTGCCTGCAGGCCGCGCGCAGCGGCTGGATGCGCGGATGGCGTTGCTGATGCCCGTCGCGGTTGCGGTGCTAAGCCTGTTCTGGCTGGCCTCCGGCCTGATTGGCCTGTGGCAGCTGGAGGCCGCAGCCCAGGTGCTGCTGGCCAAGGGGTGGAGCGCTTTCCTGGCCAACTCCAGCGTGGTGTTCTGGTCATTTACTGACATCGCCCTGGGGCTGGCAATCCTGTGGCGGCCCTGGGCGGCGCGCGCCTGCCTGGTGATGGCGGCGGTCTCGCTGATCTACCTGGCCGCGGCCACTGCGGTCACGCCGCAGATGTGGGCGGACCCGCTGGGGCCGCTGGTCAAGGTGCTGCCAGGGCTGATGCTGGCACTGGTCACCCATCAGCTGCTGCAGGAGCGCTGAGATGGATGCGGACCTGATCCTGCGCTGGCTGCATGTGATCGGTGCCTGCGTTTTGCTGGGCACCGGGGCAGGCATCGCCTTCTTCATGCTGATGGCGCACCGGACAAAGGATGCGCGTCTGATCGCCCATACCGCGGGCGTGGTGGTGCTGGCCGATCTCCTATTCACCGCCACAGCGGTCATTGCCCAGCCAGTCACCGGCGGGCTGCTGGCCTGGCGGCTGGGCTGGCCGCTGAGCGAGGGGTGGCTGGCGCTGTCACTGGCGTTATATGTGCTGACCGGGGCTTTCTGGCTGCCGGTGGTGTGGATCCAGCTGCGTCTGCGTGACCTGGCGCGGGCGGCGGCCGAGGCAGGCGAGGCGCTGCCCGTGCGCTATCACCGTCTGTTTGCGATCTGGTTTGCCTGCGGCTATCCAGCCTTCGCCGCGGTGCTGATGATCCTCTGGCTGATGCTGGTGCGGCCTGATCTTGGGGTGTGGCTGATACGCTAAAACGGAGCTTTCGCCCGGCGGCACCGCCGGGCTGCGCCTGCCTGCCCCCCCTGCAGGCGCATTCGCGCCAGCCCAGGCAGGCGCAGCCCGCATCAGAATGCGGCACATCTGCCGCTTTACCCTCCCGCGTGCCCGTCCTATAAGGCCTGTCATGTCCCTATTCGCGGCCATCATTATTCGAATTATATCCCCGGCGCTCTGAAACCATTGAGCCGCCGGGCAAAGGCGCTTGAGCCATCGCGCCGAACCGAATATCCCAATTTCCGACCTTGATCATCCAAAGGACGCCCCCGATGTGCGCCGACACACCCCAGACGCCTGACTACAAAGACACCCTGAATCTGCCGAAAACCGATTTCCCGATGCGCGCCGGCTTGCCGAAGCGCGAGCCCGGCTGGCTGGAGCGCTGGGCGCAGATCGGGGTCTATGACCGCTTGCGCGACAAGGCCGCGGCGGCCAAGGGTTCGGACGCGGAACGCAAGCCCTTTACCCTGCACGATGGCCCGCCCTATGCCAACGGCCACCTGCACATCGGCCACGCGCTGAACAAGACCATCAAGGACATGATCGTCCGCTCCCATCAGATGATGGGTTTCGACAGCCGTTATGTGCCGGGCTGGGACTGCCACGGCCTGCCGATCGAATGGAAGATCGAGGAGCAGTACCGCAAGAAGGGCAAGAACAAGGACGCGGTGCCGGTTGTGGAATTCCGCCAGGAATGCCGCGCCTTTGCCGACAGCTGGGTCGATATCCAGCGCGAGGAGTTCAAGCGGCTGGGCATCACCGGCAACTGGGATGATCCGTATCTGACCATGAACTACCACGCCGAGGCGGTGATCGCGGATGAGTTCATGAAATTCCTGATGAACGGCACGCTGTACCAGGGCTCCAAGCCGGTGATGTGGTCGCCGGTCGAGAAGACCGCGCTGGCCGAGGCCGAGGTCGAGTATCACGATAAGGAAAGCTTCACTATCTGGGTGAAGTTCAAGGTCGCCGAGGCGGGCGGTTTTGTGGCCGCCGATGGTGAGGATGCCGATTATGCCGGTGCCGACTCGGCGATCGTGGCGCAGGACCTGGAAGGCGCCCATGTGGTGATCTGGACCACCACGCCCTGGACCATCCCCTCGAACAAGGCGGTGGTTTACGGCGCCGACATTGCCTATGGCCTCTATGAGGTCACCGGCGCGCCGGAGGAATGCTGGGCCGCGGCGGGCGATAGATATCTCTTGGCTGACAACCTGGCCACCGATGTGTTCAAACGCGCGCGCCTGGGCGAGGACCAGTACAAGCGCCTGCGCGGCGTCTCGGCCGATGAACTGTCCAGCCTGTCGCTGAAGCATCCGCTGGCTGGCGTCGAAGGCTCGAACGGCGAATGGGACGGCATCCGCGATTTCCGCGCAGCACCTTTTGTGACCGACACCGAAGGCACCGGTTTTGTCCACTGCGCACCCAGCCACGGTATGGAGGAATTCGAGCTCTACCGTGATCTGAACATGCTGGAGCAGATGATCACCTACAACGTGATGGACGACGGCGGCTTCCGGGCTGACCTGCCGTTCTTTGGCGGCACCTACATCCTCAACCGCAAGGGCGGCGAGGGCGATGCCAACAAGACCATCATCGACAAGCTGGTTGAGGTCGGCGGCCTGCTGGCGCGCGGCAAGATCAAGCACAGCTACCCGCATTCCTGGCGCTCCAAGGCGCCGATCATCTACCGCAACACGCCGCAATGGTTTGCCTCCGTCGACCGCAAGCTGGACGACGGCATGGGCGAGATGGGCGACAGCATCCGCGAACGTGCGCTGCGCTCGATCGACGAGCTGGTGAAATGGTGGCCGCAGACCGGCCGCAACCGCCTGCATTCGATGATCGAAAGCCGCCCCGACTGGGTGCTGAGCCGCCAGCGCGCCTGGGGCGTGCCGCTGACCTGCTTCACCAGGAAGGGCGCGCTGCCGACCGATGCGGACTTCCTGCTGCGCAACGAAGAGGTCAACAAACGCATCGTTGCGGAGTTCGAGGAACATGGCGCGGACGTCTGGTATGAGGACGGCTTCAAGGCCAAGGTGCTGGACGGCATCGTCGATGCGGATGCCTATGACCAGGTGTTCGACGTGCTGGACGTGTGGTTCGACTCCGGCTCGACCCATGCCTTCGTGCTGCGCGACCGCGAGGACGGCACCGAGGACGGCATCGCCGATGTCTATATGGAAGGCACCGACCAGCACCGCGGCTGGTTCCACTCCTCGCTCTTGCAGGCCTGCGGCACCAAGGGCCGCGCGCCTTACCGCAACGTGGTGACCCACGGCTTCACGCTGGACGAGAAGGGCATGAAGATGTCCAAGTCGCTCGGCAACACCATCGTGCCGGAAGAGGTCGTCAAGCAGTACGGCGCCGACATCCTGCGCCTGTGGGTGGCGCAGACCGATTACACCGCCGACCAGCGGATCGGGCCGGAGATCCTGAAAGGCACCGCCGACAGCTACCGCCGCCTGCGCAACACCATGCGCTTCATGCTGGGCTCCTTGGGCGACTTCAGCGAGGATCAGCGGGTTGCGCCCGCCGACATGCCGGAACTGGAGCAGTGGGTGCTGCACCGGCTGGCGGAACTGGACCACAAGGTGCGCACCGGCTACCAGTCGTTCGATTTCCAGGGCGTGTTTTCGGCGGTCTTCAACTTTGCCACCGTGGACCTGTCGGCCTTCTACTTCGACATCCGCAAGGACGCGCTCTATTGCGACGGCGACACGCTGAACGCCCGTGCCGCGCGCACCGTTCTGGACATCCTGTTCCACCGCCTGACCACCTGGCTGGCACCGATCCTGGTGTTCACCATGGAAGAGGTCTGGCTAGAGAAGTATCCGGGCGAGGGCAGCTCCGTGCACCTGCAGGACATTCCAGTGACGCCTGCCGACTGGCTGAACGAGCCGCTGGCCGCTAAGTGGTCCAAGATCCGCCAGGCCCGCCGGGTGGTGACCGCAGCGCTGGAGGTGCAGCGCACCGACAAGGTAATTGGTGCCTCGCTGGAGGCCGCGCCGGTGGTGCATATCCGCGACGGCGAAGCGCTGGCGGCGCTGCAATCGGTGAATTTCGCTGATGTCTGCATCACCTCGGATATCCAGCTGACAAACGATCCGGCCCCGGCCGAAGCCTTCCGGATGCCGGAAGTGGACGGCGTGTCGGTGGTGTTTGAAAAGGCCGATGGCGGCAAGTGCCAGCGCTGCTGGAAGATCCTGCCGGATGTCGGCAGCCACGGGCATGAGGGCGTTTGCGGCCGCTGCGACAGCGCGCTGGGATAATTCCTGTCTCACCCCTTAATTGAACGCAACGCCCAGCCTGACCGCTGGGCGTTGTCATTTTTGCACTATTTCTGCGTCATTTTCCACACGTTATCCGCGAAATGCCTTGTGTTCTCTTGCAGCGGATTCCTCTAGATGTTGACCGGTTTTCCACAATTGGTTAAGAATTCGTTAATTCCATGTAGATTTTTACGTCATTTCAAAAGATGGCATGGGGCAGGGGGCAATTTTCAATGCTGAAGCTGAAAGCGGATGCACAGCCGGCGGCTGAGCCGGTCAAGGTGCGCAGCGCGGCAATCCGGATTGACGGGGTGTCAGCACCAAAGAATATCAAAATCGGTCTGGTCGCCGCCAGCACTGGGCCGGCCAAGGCAAAGCCCGCGGCCGGCGGAACTGCAAATGACGCCAAGCCCGGCAGTCCGGTCAGTGCTGCGAAACCCGCCTCCGCGACGCCGGAGCCCGCCATGGAGCCGCAGCAGTTTGCACCTTTGCCGGCGGAGAGTGGATCTGCGCTGCCAAAACTGGGCCTCGCCGCCGCAGGGCTGGCGGTCGCTTCAACGATGCTGCTCTACTTCCAGTTCGGCGGCCGTGCTCCGTCGGCGGATCAGCCGGTAGCGGCTGAGCAAGCCGTGGCAGAGCTTCCCGCAGGGGCCGCGGCTGCAGCGGGTCTTGAAGGCTCTGCTGCCAGCGGCGAGGATGCACTGGTTGCCCGCATCACCGAAGGCACGCTGGCCGCCCTGCGCAGCAAGCAGGCACAGCCCGCCGCGGCGGTTCAAGCTGCGCCGGCCGCGCCCGCCGAGGGCTCGGCGCTTTACAAGATGGTGCTGACCGCCGCCGCGCAAGGGCAGTCCGCGGCCTATATCGACCAGCTGGTGAACGGCGCCTATGAACGTCAGGAAATCACTGTTCCGGCCAGCCTGATCGGCGCTGACGGGCGGGTGGATACCGCAACGCTGCTGGCGCTGTTCGTCGGCAACTAAGACCCATCGGCTGCCGCGCCAGAAAGGCGCAGCCGCGCGGGCAGCAGTACTGTCCGCTGACCTCAACCAATAACAAAACAACAGGCGCCGCCTGCCAATTCTGCGGATCAGGCGCCGTACACTTCCGGGGGGATCATGAAGACCTTTTTCGCTGCCGCTGCCATCGGGCTGTCCGGCCTCTTTGCCACGTCCGCCGCTGCTGAAACCTGCGGCGGCATCTATACCGTTCAGTCCGGCGACAGCCTGTCGGTGATTGCCGACAAGCTCTACAAGGACGCGGGCAAGTGGAGCGCCATCCACAACCGCAACATCGACCAGATCGGTCCCAAGCCGGGTGCAATCCGGGTCGGTATGAAGCTCTCGCTGGCCTGCCTCGAAGGCCTGCCGCTGGGCCTGCCGGGCGGCAAGGACATCTCCGCCGCCGCCCCCGCATCCGCGGTGCCGGTCAAGGTGGCGCCGGGCAACGCGGCGGTGCGGCAGAAAATCAACCTGCTGACCGGTGATGACTACGCGCCGTTCACGTCCAAGGCGTCGCACAACGGCGGCCTGATCACCGAGGTGGTGAATGCAGCGATGGCCCAGGCTGCCCCGGCTGAGGGCTACGCGATCCACTGGGTCAACGACTGGTCCTCGCATTTCGACCCGCTCCTGTCCAACGCGCTGCTGGACCTGGGTTTCCCCTGGTACAAGCCCGACTGCGAGACGATGCCGGACAGCTACCGCTGTCAGAATTTCCACTTCTCTGAACCGATGTTCGAAACCCTGATGCTGCTGTTCGTGCATAAGGACCGGCCGTTTGCGTTCACCAGCGACAGCGACATCGAGGGCAAGACCCTGTGCCGCCCCGCGGGTTACCTGACCTTCGATCTGGATGAGCGCGGCCGCAACTGGATCGCCGAGAAGAAGATCACCCTGAAGCAGCCGCACAAGGTGAAGGACTGCTTTGACATGGTGGCCGCGGGGGAGGCGGACGCCGTGGCGATCAACGAATTCACCGGCCGCAGCGTGATGAAGGAGGCGGGCATTGCCGACCATTTCACCGTGCTGCCGCAGCCGCTGTCGGTGCTGGGCATCTATGTGGTGGTGCACAAGACCCATCCGCGCGCAGATGAGATGCTGGCGATGATCAACAAGGGCCTGCGGTCGATCCAGGAGGATGGCAGCTACCAGACCATCGTCGAAGACCACATGGCCCGGATCTGGGCCGGGTTCTGAGGGAGGATGCCTGTATGAGACGGCTTTTCTCACGCCTCTTCCAGCTGGCTGCCCTGTTCACCCTGGCGCCGGCTGCGGCCTGGGCGATTTGCGACGTGGACTACGTGGCGCAGCCCGGGGACTCCCTGTTCACGATCGCAGAAACCCATTACGGCGACCGCAACCGCTGGACCATGGTTTACTACGCCAACCAGAAACTGCTGGCCGGTGCCACCGTGCTGCCGGGGCGCAAACTGTTCATCCCTTGCATCACTGGCGCCACCGCGCCGGACGCCACCCCGCTGCGCCAGGAAAAGGCGGAGCTGACGCTGCTCACCGGCAGCGGCTACGGCCCCTTCACCGACCGCAGCCTTCCCGGGCAGGGGATGGTAACGGAGCTCATCAACGCGGCGCTGGAACTGGCGCCCGCGCCGGTCAGCTATTCGGTCAGCTGGGAGGACGACTGGTCCAAACACCTCTTCCCGATGCTGGACAAGAAGGAGTTCGACATGGGCTTCCCCTGGCTCAAGCCCGACTGCGCGGCTGAGCCGGACAACGAACGCTGCGTGAACTTCCATTTCTCCGAGCCGGTAATGACCATGCCGATCATGCTGTTTGTGCGGGCCGGCGGCGGGTTTGAATACACCGGGGACGCAGACGTCGAAGGCAAGACAATTTGCCGCCCGGCGGGCTACTTCACCCACGACCTGAACCGCCCGGGCCGGCGCTGGCTGGCAGATGAGAAGATCTCGCTGGTTCAGCCCGCCACCCCGGCGGACTGTTTTCGCATGGTTGCCGACGGCCAGGTTGATGCCGCAGCTGTGAACCTGTTCCTTGGCGCCAACACGATCGTTGCCGAAGACCTGCGCGACACTGTGGTGCCGCTGGAAAAGCCTCTGTCGGAGGAGGGCCTGCATGTGGTGATTTCCAAGCGCCATTGGCGCGGCACCACTCATCTCTACCGGATCAACGCGGGTCTTCAGAAGTTGCGGGACAGCGGCCGGTTCGAGGAGATCATGTCACGCCACCTGGAGCTGTTCTGGGCGCAGCTGCAGTAACCGGCAAAAAAGTCAGGCCGTCAGCGACCTGGCCTCTTCATAGCCGTGAAAGGCTGCCTTGGTCTCACCCGGAATGATCCGGTCTCCCGGCCAGGCGCGCTGCAGCATCAGGTGTTCCGCCAGCACGGCATTTTCGTGAAACACTTCTTCGGCGGACCCGGGCGTTACCTGTACAGGAGTGTCCCAGACGGGGTCGCCGCCGTCCGGATGCAGGCTATCCTGCGCGTGCTCCTCCTGTCCGCGCGGCGTGTTGTCGGCGGATTCGCTTTTGTCCGGATCGTCAGAGCGGACAACGGGCCGGGCGGTCAGGAAGCCGCGGTTCGGCTTGATAGGATCTACACGTCCTGAAACTGGTATAAACATTACAGAAGGTCCTTCGCAGAGGCATTGAACCGATCTTAAAGCGATTTTAACACATCAGGCTTAACAGCCGGTTAACGCATTCCGCCGGTGACTTCTGATGCCGTGCCGGCGGCCCGGCTCCGGCGGGCGCTCAGCTGAGGATCCGCTGCACCTTGGCATATTTCGCTTCTGCAGCCAGCGCGCTGACCGGCTTGGGGCCGGCCTGGCAGCCATTCATCAGATCCTGATAGAAAGCATCCATGTCAATGCCGTTTGCCGGACGCGGCTCCAGCGATTCCGCCCGGGCGGCTTCGCGGGCCGGGCCGATGTACTGGGACGTCAGGGCGTCCGCGGCGCTGCCGGCCGGCAGGGCGTCCCGGGCCGGGGTCATGCTGCTGACCAGAGAGGCGTCAGCGGATGCACGGTCTGCGGGGCTGGAGGCCGGTGCCTGGATCCGCTGCATGGTGGTATAGAAACCGGCAGTGCTGGAAACTGGTGCAAACATTTTATTGACCCTTAGCTCTGTTCTTGAAATTCACTTTAGTAGAATTTGAGACAACCTGGTGAGGAACTCTTAGCGCTGGTTAACAAGGCGTTAACGCGCGCTCCCGCGGTGCCGGCCGGGGCTTGCCGTCCTCGCGGCAGCGCAGGAGAATGCAGCGGCCTGCAGGCCGGAGGAGAAACATGATATCAGCAAGCCTTGAGACGCCCGTCGGACCGCTCAGCGTGTCAGAGCGGGACGGCGCTATCGTGCGGCTGGACTGGACGGCTGAGGCCAGCGGCCAGACAGCGCTGCTGACGCGGGCGCTGGAGCAGCTGCGTGCCTATTTCGCAGGGGAACTTACGGTGTTCGACCTGCCGCTGCAGGTGGCGGGATCGGATTTTCAGCGCGCAGTCTGCGACGCGATGCTGGCAATCCCCTTTGGCGAAACCCGTACCTATGGTGAAATTGCGAAGGATCTGGGGGCGCCGCCGCAGCCGGTCGGCAATGCCTGCGGCGGCAACCCGATCCCGGTGATCATCCCGTGCCACCGGGTGCTCGGCGCCTCCGGGCTGGGCGGATTTTCCGGCAAGGGCGGGGTGGAGACCAAGGTGGCGCTTCTGAAACACGAAGGCGCCGCCAGCCTGCTGATCTGAACCGTTCGGCCGCATCCGGCGGCCAGCGCGTTCAGTGCCGCAGGACGCGCTATTGCCGGAAGCAAGGCACAGGGCGCGGCTGTTAAACCGCGGAAGATCTGCGCTGCCGTTCCGGCACAATCTGCTGCGCGATGCCGACAAACAGCAGGTAGACCGATGTCACCACCAGCCCCCAATGGGCCCAGCTGGCCGGGTGGAAATCAACCCAGGCGGCCCAGCCGGCAAAGAAGGTCCAGCCCAGCGCCATCGGCAGCGACACCTTGCGCCAGCGCTCCGTGCGCACCGGGTGGATGAATTTCAGCGGCAGGAACATGGCGATGGACAGCAATGTCACCAGCACCAGGCTGGTCCAATGACTGGGTTCCAGAGCAAAGATCACCAGCACCAGCATGTTCCAGCAGCCCGGAAAACCGGAGAAGGAGTTGTCCTTGGTCTTCATCCGGGTGTCGGCAAAATACATCGCGCTGCCGAAGGTGATCACGATGATGGCGAACCAGCCGGTCCAGCCTGCCATCAGCCCGGACTGGAACAGGGCGAAGGCAGGAATGAAGACATAGGTCAGATAGTCGATGATCAGGTCCAGCAGCACCCCGTCGAACTCCGGCGAGTAGCGCTTGACGTGGTAGTGCCGCGCCAGCGGTCCATCGATGCCATCCACCGCAAAGGCCACCACCAGCCATACGAACATCAGGCTCCATTTGCCCTCCGCCGCCGCCAGCATGGCCAGCATGGCAAAGACGGCACCGGTAGCGGTGAGCAGGTGAACGGTGAGGGCGCGGATCTGAGGTGTCATGTGTCCCTGATGGCGAATTTGCCCCGGACCCGCAACCGTTCAGTGCAGAATTGGGCGGAATTCCGTACCTGCCGGCAGCAGGATACGGGCCATGCGGCGGCCGTGCGGAGCCGGATCAGTGATTCCGGGAGAGGAGAAGGGGGGGATTTCGGGCATGTCGCGCTGCCACGGGTGCACATCAGGCGGCGGGGCAGGGGCGGCAGGGGCGCCATCGGCAAACAATACGGCAAGGCCGGCAGGGGGCATGGCAGAATCCTTTCTGGATCGGTTTCTGCCATCTGGCCCGCTGCGGCTTAACAGAGGCTTTCTGTCCGCTGCGGAAGTGGCGCGCATTTTATTAAATCCGGCAGCTTGCCCGTCAGCCGCAGCAGCAGTCCCCCTTTTGCACGGGCGGGCAAGGGGCGGTTCCGTAAGAGCAGAAAACGCAGCAGTCGCCGGGCTTTGGCCGCAGCAGGGCGCGGCAGGCCGGGCATTCATAAAACCACTGGCAGGCGTCCTGCGGCATCTCCTCGGTTGTTTCGCGCCCGCAGCCGGGGCAGGTCAAGATACTGGTCAGCACCACTTGCGCAGCTTGTTCGTCAGGCATGGTCAGCCTCCCTGCTGACAGCAAATGCCGGCACGCGGCCCGGGGCAAGTCATGCTTTCGGATGGGCCTTGTTGTAGACCTCCAGCAGATGGGTGGTGTCTACGGCCGTATAGGCCTGGGTGGTCGACAGCGAGGCGTGGCCCAAAAGCTCCTGGATCGCACGCAGATCGCCGCCTGCCTCCAGCAGATGGGTGGCGAAGCTGTGGCGCAGGGCATGCGGTGTGGCGGTGGCCGGCAGGCCCAGCTGGGCGCGGGTCCTGGCCATCACCCCCTGGATCTGGCGCGGGTTCAGCGGGCCGCCGCGCACGCCGCGGAACAGCGGCGCCTCCGGTTCCTGCGGGTGCGGGCAGAGGGACAGGTAGCGCTCCACCGCATCGCGGGCGGCAGGCAGGACCGGCACCACCCGCTCCTTCTTGCCCTTGCCAAGGATGCGCAGAACCGGCGGCAGCGGCGCGTCGGCGCCCGTGAGCCCCAGCGCTTCGGAAATCCGCAGTCCGCAGCCGTAAAGCAGCGTCACCACCGCCACGTCGCGGGCGGCCACCCAGTCCTGCTGCGATTGCAGCTCGACGGTTTCCAGAACCGCCTTCGCGGCCTCCGGCGCCAGCGGTCGCGGCAGTTTCTTCTGGAACTTGGGGGAGCGTGCCAGCAGCACCGCGGCGGGTTCGAAGCCTTCGCGCTCCGCCAGCCAGCGGTAGAAATTCTTGACCGCGGACAGCTTGCGCGCCAGCGACCGCGCACCGGTGCCGGAGTTGCGTTCCGAGGCCATCCAGGCCCGCATGTCCGCAGTGGTGATCCGCGCCAGCGCGCCCAGCCCCTGCGGCCCGCCGCTGTGCTGCGTCATGAAGGCCAGAAACGCAGTGACATCGCCGCGGTAGGCGGTAAGGGTGTTGGCGGAGGCGTCCTCCAGCCCGCCCAGCCGCTCCAGCCACAGCTGCAGCGCATCACGGCAGGCGGGGGAGATCAGCGTCATGACAGCCAGCAGCGCATCGTGCGTTCGAAGACGCCGCCGAAGAAGGTCAGGAGATCCGTGCCCTGCATCGGCGAGAACTGATGCGGGTCTTCCGACCCCATCACCAGCATACCGGGCAGGCGGCCTTCGCCCAGGTCCAGCATCAGGCAGGCCTCGGACCGGATCCACTCCGCTTTCATTCCGTAAACCCGCGGGCTGCCGCCCTGGGTCTGGCGCAAGGTCACGGGGCGTTCGCTGCCGGACTGGCCGGCATAGCTTTCGGTGAAGCCGGGGCCTGCCAGCTTCAGCGCGCCGGACTTGCGCTCCACCTCGGCGCCGCCGGGTTGCGAGGTCTCCAGCACCAGCGCCAGCGCATGCACACGCAGGATCTCCGGCATGTCCTGCTCCAGGCAGGCGAGGAAAGCGGTGAAGTCCCGCGGCTCCAGCAGCCGCAGCACGGCACGGTGGATAAGGTTGGTGCCGGCCAGGTTGTCATAGGCCGCGGCAATCACCGAGCGGTGGGTGTCCTCCAGCCGGTCGAGCCGGGCCGCCATCCGCTCCATCGCAATGCCGCGCAGGTCGACAACATTGGAACCCATCGCCCGCTCATTGGCGGCGACCAGGGCATTCATCAGGTGCTGGTCTTCCAGCACTGCATCGGGTTTGGCGAGGATGGCCTCGCGCAGCTGGTCTTCCAGGCTGGCTGAATGGCTTGAACTGCTCATGCGTGAACTCTTGCGGCTCCGGACCTCTGGCGGGTTTGCTACCGTGTATAACACGGGAAATTTGCAATGCTGCCGAAAAATGCGGAGCGGGCGGAATTCGCCGCAAAACGGAAGACTCCCGCCGGTCGCCGGTGCATGTCCGTGCACCGCTCCCGTTGGGCGTGGCGCCGGGCCTCCGCCTGGCTCCGGCGGCGTGAAAAGCCGCCTTTCGGCTCCGGCGTGAGCCGGAGAGCCGGGAGGCCCGGGAGAACTGCGCTCATTGAATAACGGGTTCACAAAGTAAAAGGCGCCCGTATAAGGGCGCCTTCTGCGGTCTTCTCAACAATCGGGCGATCAGAGGATCTTGATCTCAGCCGCCTTGATGTCGGCCAGGAAGGCATCAAGGCCCTTGTCGGTCAGCGGGTGGTTCACCATCGCCTTGATCACGGAGGGCGGCGCGGTGATCACGTCGGCGCCGATGCGGGCCGAATCCAGCACATGGTTCACCGACCGGATCGAGGCGGCCAGGATCTGGGTCTCAAAACCGTAGTTGTCATAGATGGTGCGGATGTCCTCGATCAGCTCCATGCCGTCCAGGTTGATGTCGTCCAAACGGCCGATGAAGGGAGAGATGAAGGTCGCGCCCGCCTTGGCCGCCAGCAGCGCCTGGTTGGCGGAGAAGCACAGGGTCACGTTCACCATGTGGCCGTCGTCGGTCAGGGTTTTACAGGCTTTCAGCCCGTCCCAGGTCAGCGGCACCTTCACCGCGATGTTCTCGGCGATCTCCACCAGCTTGCGGCCTTCGGCGATCATGGTTTCCGCATCCGTGGCGGTAACCTCGGCAGAAACCGGGCCGTCAACCAGATCGCAGATTTCTTTTGTGACCTCGATGATGTCGCGGCCGGATTTCTTGATCAGCGACGGGTTGGTGGTAACACCGTCCACCATGCCCAGATCGTTCAGCTCGGCAATGGCGCCGATCTCGGCAGTATCTACGAAGAATTTCATGGGGCAGTCCTTTGGATGGGTTGGCCTCGGTCGCCACAGCCTTTACCTCATGGACATACGGGCGGCAACACAGGCAGCAGTATGAGCGGGCAGGAGTTCTTTCAGGCAGGCGAGAGGGTCGGGGTTCTGACCACGCAACCCCTTGACCGTCTTCTGGATTACCGCGCGCCGGAGGGCGGCTGTTTTCTTGGCGCCTATGTCGAGGTGCCGCTGGGGCCGCGCAAGGTGCTGGGCGTGGTCTGGGGGCCGGGCGCGGGCGATTTCGATTCGGCCAAGCTGCGCGCGGTGATCCGGGTGCTGGATGTGGCGCCGATGCGGACCGAGATGCGTCAGTTCCTCGGCAAGGCGGCCGACTACACCCTGACACCCATGCCCGCGATGCTGCGGCTGGCGACCCGTGCGCCGGGGCTTTCCGATCCGCCCTCGATGCGCAAGATCCTGCGCCGGGGTGACGGCGTGCCCGACCGGATGACGGATGCCCGCAGCCGCGTGCTGGAGGTGCTGGAGGAGTACGGCGGCCTCGCCTTCACGCCCAAGGAGCTCGCCGACATGGCCGATGTCACGCCGTCGGTGGTGAAGGGGCTGGTGAAACAGGGCGCCCTGCGCGAGGAGGAAGCGCCGCGCGATCTGCCCTACCCGCATCTGGACCCTGAACTGCCCTCTAAACAGCTGACGGAGGATCAGGCCAAGGCTGCAGCGGTGCTGGCGGAAGGGGTCCACAGCGGGCGCTATGGCACCACGCTGCTGAAAGGCGTCACCGGCTCCGGCAAGACCGAGGTTTATCTGGAGGCCGTCGCCGCCGCCCTCCGCGCCGGGCGGCAGGCGCTGGTGCTGCTGCCCGAGATTGCCCTGACTGCCGAGTTCCTGACCCGCGTCGAGGCGCGCTTTGGCGCCAAACCCGCCGAGTGGCACTCCGGCGCCACCATGACCGAGCGCCGCCGGGTCTGGAAAATGGTCGGGCAGGGGGGCGCTGGCCTCGTGATCGGCGCGCGCTCAGCATTGTTCCTGCCGTTTCGCGACCTTGGCCTGATCATCGTCGATGAGGAGCACGACACCTCCTACAAGCAGGAGGACGGCGTCCTTTATAATGCCCGCGACATGGCGGTGCTGCGCGCGGCCATGTGCTCGGCGCAGGTGGTGCTGGCCTCCGCCACGCCGAGCCTCGAGACCTGGGCCAATGCCGAGGCCGGCAAGTACAACCGCCTGAACCTGACCTCCCGTTTCGGCGCTTCGGTGCTGCCCGACATGCGCGCGGTCGATATGCGGTCGGAGGACCTGCTGCCCTCCACCTGGATCTCGCCAACCCTGAAACAGGCGATGAAACTGCGCCTGGAACGCGGCGAGCAATCGCTGCTGTTCCTGAACCGCCGCGGCTTTGCGCCGGTCACCATCTGCCGCGCTTGCGGGGCGCAGGTGGCTTGCGACCATTGCGACGCCCGCATGGTTGAACACCGCTTCATGAAGCGGCTGATGTGTCACCAGTGTGGAGAAACCAAGCCCGTGCCCGAGGTCTGCCCCTCCTGCGAGGTGGAGGGCAAGATGGCCCCGGTCGGCCCCGGTATCGAACGGCTGGCGGAAGAGGCCACCTCGCTGTTTCCCGAAGCGCGGATCGCGGTGCTCAGCTCGGATCTGTTCGGTTCCGCCCGCGCGCTGAAGCAGCGGATCGAGGAGATTGCCGCGGGCGAGGCCGACATCATCCTCGGCACCCAGCTGGTCGCCAAGGGCCACAACTTCCCGCTCTTGACGCTGGTCGGGGTGATCGATGCCGACCTCGGCCTGCAGGGCTCCGACCTGCGTGCAGCAGAGCGCACCTTTCAGCTGATGCGCCAGGTGGCGGGCCGTGCAGGGCGCGCCGAACGGCCGGGTGAAGCGCTGATGCAGACCTTCCAGCCCGAGCACCCGGTAATCCGCGCGATCCTGTCTGGGGACGAAGAGAGCTTCTGGAAGGCCGAGGCCGCCGAGCGCCAGGCCGCGGGGGTTCCCCCCTATGGCCGGATGGCCGGGATCATCCTGTCGGGGCCGGATCTGGCGGCGGTCTTTGACCTTGGTAACGCCATGGCCCGCAACGATGGCCCGCTGCGCCAGATTGGCGCCCAGCTGTTCGGCCCGGCACCCGCCCCCATCGCCCGCGTCCGCGGCCGCCACCGGGTGCGGCTGCTGGTCAAGGCGGCCAAGGGCGCGCCCTTGCAGGAGGCCCTTGCCCGCTGGACCGCACCGCTGCGCCTGAAAGGCGATCTGCGCCTCAGCATCGACATCGACCCGCAAAGCTTCTTCTGAGCCAGCATGCAGAAGCCGCGTGGGTGCGGTACTGCCCGCGGTATCTGCGCGTTCATGCGTAGCTCATTGTGCAGGCGGGTTTTTCCTCTCGCCAGACCGGCGGAACAGGCGTAAACCCAAGCACATGTTCAAACCGATGCCCCTTTCCGAGGCCCAGGGCCTGCCGTTCTGGCGCCGTCCCGTGACGCTTCTGTTCCTGATGGCGCTGGCAATGCCGATTGCCTTCAATACCTGGAGCGCGCTGCTCAACAACTTTGTGATCGAAGCCGCCAGTTTCGACGGCGCCGACATCGGCCTGCTGCACACGGTGCGGGAAATCCCCGGCTTCCTGGCCGTTGGTGTGATCGCGGTGATCCTGTTCGTGCGCGAGCAGGTACTGGGGCTGATCTCGCTGGCGCTGCTGGGTGTTGCCACAGCCGTCACAGCGTGGTTCCCCTCGCTCGGCGGTCTTCTTATGGTGACGCTGCTGAGCTCGATCGGGTTCCACTACTATGAAACGGTGAACCAGTCGCTGCAGCTGCAATGGCTGCCCAAGGACCGCGCGCCGCAGACGCTGGGCTGGCTGGTCGCTGCCGGGTCGGCAGCCACGCTGGTGGTCTACGGGCTGATCGTGCTGACCTGGGAAAGCCTGGGCCTCAGCTATAACACCGTGTTTCTGGCCGCAGGCGGGCTGACCGCCGCCATCGCGCTGTTTGCGCTCTTGGCCTATCCGCAGTTCGACGCACCGCATCCGCAGACCAAGAAGCTGATCCTGCGCAAGCGCTACTGGCTCTACTACGCGCTGCAGTTCATGGCCGGCGCCCGGCGGCAGATCTTTGTGGTCTTCGCAGGCTTCATGATGGTCGAGAAATTCGGCTTTGAGGTGCATGAGCTGACCGGCCTTTACCTGGTCAACCTGGTGATCAACATGACCGTGGCGCCGGTGCTGGGCAAAGCCGTGGCCGCCTTTGGCGAGCGCCGCACGCTGATCTTTGAATACGCAGGCCTGGCCATCGTCTTTGCGGCTTATGGCGGCATCTACTGGTTCGGCTGGGGCGTGGTGATTGCGGCAGTGCTCTATGTGGTGGACCATGTGCTGTTTGCCCTGGCGCTGGCGCTCAAGACCTATTTCCAGAAGATAGCCGACCCGGGCGACATCGCCCCCACCGCCGCCGTGGCCTTTACCATCAACCATATCGCCGCGGTGTTCCTGCCGGTGCTGCTGGGCCTCCTCTGGGTCTTTGAGCCGGGCCTGGTCTTTGCCCTGGCGGCGGGCATGGCGCTGGTATCGCTCGCCCTGTCGCTGCTGATCCCGCGCCATCCGGAACCGGGGAACGAGACCATCTTCAGCAAATACGCGCGGCCTGCGCCGGCCGAATGACCCTTCCGCCCCGCCAAGGGGCGGAGCGCCCGCGCATGAGCTAAGCGCGGGCGCTGCCTGGCCTGCAGCCAGGCGGGCGCTTGACGCGGGGCGCGCGGCAGCCTAGGCGCTTGGCAACAGTTTCAGGAGCAACGCCATGCCCACATTCACCGCCCTCACCACGCTCACCGCAAAAGCCCAGGCCGAAGCGCTGGGCGAAGCCATGGAGCGGCTGAACCCGGAACCCACTGGCATCGGGGTGTTCGAGATGGAGGACGGCTCCGGCCTGTGGGAGGTTGGCGGCTATTTCACTGAAGCTCCCGACGAGGCAGGCCTCGCGCTGCTGGCCGCGATGCATGAAGCCAAGCCATTTGTGGTCTCCGAGGTGCCGGAAACCGACTGGGTCGCCCATGTCCGCCGCGAACTGGCCCCGGTCGAGGCCGGGCGCTTCTTCGTCTACGGTTCCCATGACGCGGACAGGGTTCCGGCGGACAAGATCCCGCTGCTGATCGAGGCGGCAATGGCCTTCGGCACCGGCCACCACGGCACCACGCTGGGCTGCCTCAAGGCGCTGGACCATCTGCTGGACGAGGGTTTCAGCGGCGAAAAGGTGGCCGATATCGGCTGCGGCACCGCGGTGCTGGCAATGGCCGCTGCCCGGGTCTGGGACGGCACCATCCTGGCCAGCGACATTGACGAAGTGGCGGTTGAGGTGGCCGAGGCCAACCTCAAGGCCAACGGTATGGAAGGCAAGGTCATCTGCCTGGAGGCGGCCGGTTTCGACAACCCGCAGCTGCAGGCGCAGGCGCCTTATGACCTGATCTTCGCCAACATCCTGAAGGGGCCGCTGGTGGCTCTGGCGCCGGACCTGACGGCGAATCTGCGCCCCGGCGGCTATGCGATTCTCTCCGGGATCCTGAACGAGCAGGCCGACGACGTGGTCAGTGTTTATGCACAGAACGGCGCCAATCCGGCGCGCCGGGATGAAATTGGTGAATGGACAACGTTACTTCTCCGCAAAGCGGGTTGATTGAATTAAGTTTGCGGCAAATTTGAGAGGCTTGCCCCATTTTCGCCGCATTATTAGCCAATCATGGGCCATCCGCTGGTGGGGGCCAGTTCGGAGACTAGTGATGGTCGAACATCGTGATCAGTTTCAGTCGCGTTTGAAGCATATCAACCGCAAGCATGCAGCTATGTCCGAAGGGTTTTCGGCGCAGATGCGCCCGGACGGGCTTCTGGTGCTTCAGCCGCGCCGGGTGCAATCCCGGATCTCGGCCCGGACGGTGCTGTTCTTCGCGGCGGCCTTCCTGCTGTTCAAGGGGTTCCTGATCGCAGCGCTTGGCTCTGCCAGCTATGACGAGCGGGTTGCGAGACTGTCAGGGGGCAGCGCCGTTGAGCGCGCCGGCGCCTTCCTGATGCAGGCGGAGCCTGCTTCCATGTACATCGCGCAGAAGATCGGACCGGTGCTGCGCTGACTGGTGGTCTGCCAGGAATGCTGACTGAGAAGGGCCGCTGACAGTTCAGCGGCCTGTTTTGTGCTGTCTGCAGCCAGCTTGGGGCGCAAAAAAAACGCCGCGGCCTGTTCAAGGTCCGCGGCGTTTCCCTGTGCGCCCTGAGGGAGGAGGAGGGCGCAAATCAGGGGTGTCTCAGAAGACGGATTTGCCGGTGGCCACGCCATCGATGTCGCCGCGGCACATGCCGATATCGGCCAGCTCGCGGTCGGACAGGCCGTTCAGCGCGTTGCGGGTCACGCGGGCGTCGTTCCAGGCGGCGAATGCGCCTGCTGCGGCGGCGAACAGATCGCCGAAACGGCCAAACAGGCCGGTGGAACCATAGGTGGTGCGGGTGGTGTCAAATGCGGCCATATCCGTGTCCTCTGATTAGCTGTTAGCATCCGTCGCTTCGTTGCGATGGCCGGCATCTAGTGGTGAAATTTTTGCGCAGCAAGGCCTGAAATTGCATGTGTCATATGCGCTGTACGCATAGCTTCCGGCCTTGCAAATAAGGGGTTTGCGGCGCGGTCCCGAGCGGTCCCGGAAATGTCGCTCCAGCCAGTGTGAAGGGTCGTTTCCAGGCCGCATCTGGGCTGTTCCCGGAAACAATCAGCTGCGAAAGCAATTGGACATGTTCGCCTTTTGTGCTAGTCGTGGGTCAAAATAATTTCCGGCAAACGGGCCGGCACACGGGCAAGGGCAGGCACATCATGCGGATTTTGGGAATTGATCCGGGGTTGCGGAACCTTGGATGGGGTGTGATCGAATCGCGCGGCACCCGTCTCAGCCATGTCGCCAACGGTGTTTGCACCTCGGACGGGGATGATCTGGGCGAGCGACTGCTGTCGCTGCACAATCAGGTCTCCGAGATCATCGAAGCCTTCGCCCCGGACCAGGCGGCGATCGAACAGACCTTCGTGAACAAGGATGGCGCCGGCACGCTGAAGCTGGGCCAGGCCCGCGGCGTCGCGCTGCTGACGCTGGCCAAGGCGGGGCTGGTGGTGGGCGAATACGCCCCCAACCGGGTCAAGAAGACGGTGGTGGGCGTCGGCCACGCCGAGAAGGAGCAGGTGATGCATATGGTCAAGCTGCAGCTGCCGGGCTGCCTGCCGAAAAACGCCGATGCGGCGGATGCGCTGGCGATTGCGATCTGCCACGCTTATTACGGCGGCACGCAGCAGCGCCAGCTGAGGGAGAAACGCGCATGATCGGCAAGCTGACGGGACGGCTCGATTACCGGGCGCAGGATCATGTGCTGATCGACGTGCGCGGCGTCGGCTATATTGTCTATTGCTCCGGCCGCACCATGGCAGCGCTGCCCGGGCCGGGTGATCCGGTGGCGCTTTATACCGACATGGTGGTGCGCGAGGACCTGATGCAGCTTTACGGCTTCACCTCGCTGGTGGAGAAGGAATGGCACCGTTTGCTGACCTCGGTGCAGGGCGTCGGCGCCAAGGTCTCGCTGGCCATTCTCGGCGCGCTGGGGCCGGACGGGGTGAGCCGGGCGATTGCCCTGGGCGACTGGGCCTCGGTCAAGGCCGCCAAGGGCGTGGGCCCCAAGACCGCGCAGCGCATTGTGCTGGATCTCAAGGACAAGGCGCCCGGCGTGATGGCGATGGGCGGCACGGTAGTGGATGCGATGGACGGCTCAGGGCTGGAGGTGGTTGATGACGCCGATCCCGGACCTGCCGCCAAACCGGCCCGCAAGGCGCCTCCGAAGAAGCCCTCAGGGGCAGCCGCTGCCTCTGCCGGGGCGCTGTCGGCATTGGGCAATTTGGGTTATGGCCCCTCTGATGCCGCGGCCGCAGTAGCCGAAGCCGCCGCGACCTATCCGGATGCGGATGAGCCGGACCTGATCCGCGCCGCGCTGCGCCTGCTGGCGCCGAAGGGGTGATCTAAGGTGCTGTTGAAAAATCAAGGGCGGTGCCCGTCCGCGGGCGGAAAGCGAAGCGCCCGCCCGGGGGGGCGGACGGGCGCTGCCCGGCCCATCGGCCAGGCGGTTCATCTGAATGAAGTCCTGGAGCGGAGTATTGCCAATGATTGACGCCGACCCCGCCCTTCGCCCCGAACCGCTGCCGGAAGACAACGACCGCGCCCTGCGCCCGCAAGGCCTTGGCGAATTTATCGGCCAGGCAGAGGCTCGCGCCAACCTGCGCGTTTTCATCGAAAGCGCCCGCCGCCGCGGCGAGGCGATGGACCACACGCTGTTTCACGGGCCTCCCGGCCTCGGCAAGACCACGCTCGCCCAGATCGTTGCGCGCGAGCTGGGGGTGAATTTCCGCATGACCTCCGGCCCGGTGCTGGCCAAGGCGGGCGATCTGGCGGCGATCCTCACCAACCTCGAAGCCCGCGACGTGCTGTTCATCGATGAGATCCACCGGCTGAACCCGGCGGTGGAGGAAGTGCTTTACCCGGCGATGGAGGACTTTGAACTCGACCTGGTGATCGGCGAGGGGCCGGCAGCGCGCACCGTGCGGATCGAGCTGCAGCCCTTTACCCTGGTCGGTGCCACCACCCGCATGGGCCTGCTCACCACGCCGCTGCGCGACCGTTTCGGCATTCCGACCCGGCTGCAGTTCTACACCATCGACGAGCTGTTCGAGATCGTCAGCCGCAACGCCCGCAAGCTGGGCGCGCCGGCTGACGACGCCGGCGCCCGCGAAATCGCGCGGCGCGCACGCGGCACCCCCAGGATCGCCGGGCGGCTCCTGCGCCGCGTGGTGGACTTCGCGGTGGTCGAGGGCGATGGCACCATCACCCGGGAACTGGCCGACGGCGCCTTGACGCGGCTGGGGGTGGATCAGCTGGGGCTGGACGGCGCCGACCGGCGCTATCTGAAGCTGATCGCCGAGAATTACGGCGGCGGGCCGGTGGGGATCGAGACGATTTCGGCAGCCCTCAGCGAGAGCCGCGACGCGCTGGAGGAGGTGATCGAGCCTTACCTGCTGCAGCAGGGGCTGATCCAGCGCACGCCGCGCGGCCGGATGCTGGCGCAAAAGGCCTGGACCCATCTGGGAATGGCACCGCCGCGCAGCCAGAACGACCTTTTCGGATAACAGCTGCAGTCACCGACATAAGTTGCGGCAGGGGTGCTGACTTGGTTAATTGAACTGAGTTTGATCGCCGCGCCGCGCCAGAGGCGCTTGGCCTAAGGCTGGTTCCGGCGGCCTGGTGCAGCCAGGAGGCCGGACAGGCGCGGGAGCCGGCCCCCTTGCCGCCGCGCGGCACAGACGGCATAGACGGGGCAGCACCAAGGAGACGCAAATGACCGCCCAGCTGCCAGACCTGACGCCGGAGCAGATCGAAGCCCTGTTCACCCGCAATGAGGGTTCATATGCCTTTGCCCGCTGGGGGCGGCCGGTGGCGCCGATCGTGTTCGGGGTGCAGGATGAGACCCTGAAAACCATCAAGGGCGCGCTGGAGGCGGTGATGACGCTGGCGGGCCACCAAATGGCCGAAACCGACCCGGAGCTGGGCTCGAACCTGATGTTCTTCTTCTTCCGCGACTGGGACGAACTCTTGGAAGTGCCGGACCTCGGCCGGCTGATCCCGGGCTTGCAGCCGCTGGTCGCGCGGCTGAAGGAGGCGGATGCCAGCCAGTACCGGGCCTTCCGCTTTGACGATCAGGGCGGCATCAAGGCGGCGTTTGTGTTCCTGCGGATGAAGGGTGCGATGGCTCAGATGCCGGCCGAGACGCTGGCACTCACCCAGGCAGTGCAGGTGGCGCTGATGTGGGGCGATGCGGCCTTTGCCGAGGCCTCGCCGCTGGCAGTGCTGCCGGAAACCGGCGCTACCATCCTGCGGCCGGAAATCGCGGGGGTCATTGCCGCGGCTTACGACCGGATGATGCCGGTTGCGGCCGAGGACAAATCCCACGCGCTGCGCCTGTTCGCGCGGCTGCAGGCGCCGGCGGAACCGCCGCAGTCCTGATGCGCACCTTCGTCGGCCTGCAAATGCCGGATGCAGCCCTGGACGCGCTGGAGCGCGTGCAGGAGGGGCTGACCGTCGGGCGGCACGTCCCGGCAGAGAACATGCACCTGACGCTGGCCTTCCTCGACGATCAGCCCGAGACCGTGCTGCAGACTCTGCACCAGGTGCTGGCGGAGATCAGCGCACCGCCTTTGCAGCTGACCTTCCGCGGGCTGGAGACCTTTGGCGGCAAGCTGCCACGGGTCTTGGCGGCTCAGGTGCGGAAAACGCCGGAGCTCACCCACCTGCGCGACCGCATCCGTGGCGCCTGCCGACAAGCCGGGATCGAGCTGCCCCGCGAACGGTTCCGGCCGCATGTGACCCTCGGGCGTTTTCCCCGGCATCTGGAGGCGGGGCAGGTGGAAAAAATCGCGCGGTACCTGGCGGAGGCATCGGGTTTCCGGTTGGACTGCGAAGCGGAGAGCCTCGCACTGTATCAGTCGACGCTGGCGCCGGATGGGGCGCGTTACGACGTTCTGGCGGAGTATCGGCTGGAGGGGTGAGCCGCTTGCAGCGGTCTGGCGCCGCTCCTAGGGTGCGCGGGCAAAGGCAGGAGAGCAGGCTATGAACCACCAATTCCCCGTCCGCGTCTATTACGAGGACACCGACATGGGCGGGATCGTCTATCACGCCAATTACCTGCGGTTCATCGAGCGCGCCCGCAGCGACTGGGTGCGCGGCATCGGGGTGGATCAGAACGCCATGCGCGAGGGCGGGCTGATCTATGTGGTGCGCCGGATCGAGGCCGACTACCTAGCGCCTGCCAGGTTCGACGAGGAGCTGCTGGTCACCACCTCCATGCACAGCGTGACCCCCGCCCGGATGACCCTGAATCAGGAAGTCACCCGCGATGGCCAGCCGCTGTTCCGGGCCCGGGTCACCATCGTCTGCATCTCCACGGGCGGCAAACCGGCGCGGCTGCCGGCAGAGATTCGCGCATTGCAGTAACATTTGGCGCCCGCGCGCCTGTTTTATTGGCCTTTGCCATTGAACTGGGCTAGCGTCTTGCCAAATAAGGCCGGATAAACGGCCGGGAAAAACCGTAGAGCAGGCGAATGGAAGCAGAAACTCTGGCGCTGGCGCAGGAGATTGATTTCTCCATGTGGGGCCTTTTCGCGCGGGCCACCGTAACCGTGAAACTGGTGATGCTGATGCTGATCGGGGCCTCGATCTGGTCCTGGGGCATTATCATCCAGAAAACCATCAACTACCGTCTTGCCCGCAGGGAAGCGGATGCGTTCGACCGGGCATTCTGGTCCGGCAATCCGCTGGATGAGCTGTTCGACAAGGTCGGCGCTGAGCCGCCGGGCCAGGCCGCGCGCATCTTTTCCGCAGGGATGACGGAGTGGCGCCGCAGCCACCGCAGCGATGGCGGGCTGATCCCCGGTGCGCAGGCGCGCATCGACCGCTCGATGGACGTGGCCATCGCCAAGGAGACCGAAGGCCTGCAGGGCGGGCTGTCGGTGCTGGCAACGGTCGGCTCCACCGCGCCTTTCGTTGGCCTGTTCGGCACCGTCTGGGGCATCATGACCGCCTTCATCGAGATCGCGGAGCAGCAGAACACCAACCTCGCCGTGGTGGCGCCGGGCATCGCCGAGGCGCTGATGGCAACCGGCCTGGGTCTGTTGGCCGCGATCCCGGCGGTGGTTTTCTACAACAAGCTGAGCGCGGACAGCGACCGCATCATCGGCGGCTACGAGGCCTTTGCCGACGAGTTCGCCACCATCCTCAGCCGCCAGCTGGATTCCTGAGGCCATGGGTGCCGCAGTCCAGCAGCCTTCGGGCGGCGGCGACCGCCGCCGGGGCCGCCGCCGCCGCCGCGGCAGGCCGATGTCCGAGATCAACGTGACGCCCTTTGTGGACGTCATGCTGGTGCTTCTGATCATCTTCATGGTGGCAGCACCCCTGATGACCGTTGGTGTGCCGGTGGAACTGCCCAAGACCGCCGCGGGCGCATTGCCCGGCGACGAGGAAGAGCCGCTGACCGTGACCATGACCGCCGAGGGCGGGGTGGAGATCCAGACCACGCCGGTGGCGCGCAATGAGCTGGTGGCCAAGCTGCGGGCGATCGCGGCAGAGCGGTCCTCGGACCGGGTGTTCCTGCGCGCCGACGGGCGGATCGCCTATTCTGACGTCATGCAGGTGATGGGCGCGCTGAACGCGGGCGGTTTTTCCAACGTGGGGCTGGTCACCAATACCGGCGGCCCGGCGCTGGACGGGCAGCGGGCCGAAAGCACAGGGCAGTAGGCGGGGACGCGGACGGTGCAGACCGGAACTAAAATCTCGCTGGCAGGGCATGGGCTGTTGATGACCTGGGTTGTCTTCGGCGCCTGGTTCCCGTCCGAACCCTTGCCGTCCAACGTGCAGCAGGTGGCGCTGATTTCCGCTGAGCAGTTCGAGAAGCTGAGCCAGCAGCGCCAGGCACCGCAGGTGTCGCCGGAACCAGCTCCGCTGGCGGAACCCGCCGAAGTGCAGCCAGCGCCCGAGCCTGCGCCGCAGCCGGACCCGGAGCCGCAGGTGTCCCAGCCCGAACCGGTTGCCCCGGCAGAGCCCGACCCGCAGGTGACGGAACTGCCGGAACAGCCGCCTGAACCTGAGGTGCCGATTGAGCTGCCCTCTGCCGCGGAAGAGCCGGATGTGGCCTCGCTGGTGCCGCAGCTGCGGCCCGAGACCGCGCCGCGCCCGGTGGACCGGGTGGCGCCGGAACCTGTTGCGCCGCCGGAGCCGGACACCAGGATTGACGACATTGTTCAGCCTGAAGTCGCGCCCGAGGAAGGCGCCGAGACCGAGCAGGAGGTGCAGGAAGCCACCGCGCGCGAGGCTGCCAGCGACCGGATCGTGACCGAGGAGAACGAGGGCGAGGATGTCGCAGCCTCTGCCGCGCCGGCCGTGTCGAAACGGCCCAAGACCCGGCCCGCCCGGCCCCAGCCGGAGCCGGAACCGCAAGTGACCGAAGCAGCCCAGCCCGCCGAACCGGCAGAGACGCAGCAGGCGGACACTGCCGATGCGGTTGCCGATGCGCTGGCCGAGGCGCTGGCAGGCGGCGCCGACGTGGAGGCGCCGGAACCTTCCGGCCCGCCGCTGACCCTGGGCGAGAAAGACGCGCTGCGGGTCGAGGTGTCGCGCTGCTGGAACGTCGGCTCCCTGTCCACCGATGCGCTTAAGACAACCGTGGTGGTTGGCGTTTCGCTGGCGCAGGACGGCACCCCGGACACCGGCTCGATCCGGATGCTGTCCAGCACCGGCGGATCCTCCACGGCGGCAAAGCAGGCCTATGAGGCGGCCCGGCGGGCGATTATCCGCTGCGGGTCCGGAGGCTTTCAGCTTCCCCCTGAAAAATATTCGCAATGGCGCGATATTGAGATGACATTCAATCCCGAAAGGATGCGGATCAAATGAGGAAATTTCTGGCAGCCCTTCTGATCGGTGCCGCCGCGGCGGCAGGCGCGGGCGCGGCCATGGCTCAGGACGGCCCGCTTCGCATCGAGATCGACCAGGGCGTGATCGAGCCCTTGCCCTATGCGGTGCCGGATTTCGTGCCGGAAACCCCGGCAGCGGCGGAATATGCGGCGCAGATCGCCCGGGTGATCGCGGCGGATCTGAGCGGCACCGGCCTGTTCCGGGAAGTGCCGGCCAGCGCCCATATCTCCAAGGTGACCGGCTTCGACAACCCGGTGAAATACGCCGACTGGAAAGCGGTGAACGCGCAGGCGCTGATCACCGGCGCGGTCAGCGTCAACGGCAACCAGCTGACTGTGCGCTTCCGCGGCCATGACGTCTTTGCCGAAAAGGAGCTGGGCACCGGGCTGCAGTTCAACGGCACCACCGACGGCTGGCGCCGGATGGCGCATAAGGTGGCGGATGCGGTCTACAGCCGGATCACCGGTGAAAGCGGCTATTTCGACAGCCGGGTGGTCTATGTCTCCGAAAGCGGCCCCAAGAACGACCGCCGCAAGCGGCTGGCGGTGATGGATTACGACGGCGCCAATGTGCAGTACCTGACCAACAGCGCCTCCATCGTTCTGGCGCCGCGGTTCTCGCCCACCGGCGACCGGGTGCTTTACACCAGCTATGAGAGCGGCTTTCCGCAGATCCATGTTCTGGATGTGGGACAGGTGCAGCGAAAGGTGCTGTCCAGCGGCGACGGCACCATGAGCTTTGCGCCGCGCTTTGCGCCGGACGGCCGTACCATCGTCTATTCGCAGACCCAGGGCGGCAATACGGACCTGTACACGATGGATATCAGCACCGGCGCCAAGACCCGGCTGACTTCGGCCCCCTCGATCGAGACAGCGCCGTCGTTCTCGCCGGACGGCAGCCAGATCGTGTTTGAAAGCGACCGCTCCGGCAGCCAGCAGCTCTATGTGATGCCGGCAGGCGGCGGCGAGGCGCGCCGGATCAGCTTTGGCGAAGGCCGCTACGGCACCCCGGTGTGGTCGCCGCGCGGCGACATGATCGCCTTTACCAAGCAGAACAAGGGCCGGTTCCACATCGGTGTGATGCGCACCGACGGCGGCGAGGAGCGGCTGCTGACTGCGTCGTTCCTGGACGAAGGGCCGACCTGGGCGCCCAATGGCCGGGTGATCATGTTCACCCGCGAAAGCCAGGGCAGTGCCGGGCGGGCGCTGCTCTATTCGGTGGACATCACCGGCCGCAACCTCAAACCTGTGAAAACACCTGACGGGGCTTCGGATCCGGCTTGGTCGCCATTGCAGAATTGATAGAAGTGAATTGGCGGGGAGACCCGCATGGAACCTGATCCGGGCATGTGTTAATTTCCGGTCAAGAAACGCAAAAGGGATAGGCAGACAACATGAGCGGTATGAAATTGGCAATTGCGGCTGTTGCCGTTCTGGGCCTGGCGGCCTGCAGCAACAACCGGTGGGATGACGCGGCAAACAGCGGCGCCGGTGCAGGTGCGGGCGCCGGACTGGGGGCAGGGGCGCTGGACCCGGCAAGCCCGGCCTATTTCCAGCAGACCATCGGCGACCGGGTGCTGTTCGCGGTCGACCAGTCGACCCTGTCTCCCGAGGCGCAGGGCATCCTGCAGGGCCAGGCGCGCTGGCTGACCCAGAACGCCGATTACGTCGTCACCATCGAAGGCCATGCAGATGAGCAGGGCACCCGCGAGTACAACCTGGCCCTGGGCGCCCGCCGCGCCAATGCGGCGCGGGAATACCTGATTTCCCAAGGGGTTGCCGGCCACCGCCTCAAGGTCGTTAGTTACGGCAAGGAGCGCCCGCTGGAAATCTGCTCGAATGAGGCCTGCTACTCCAAGAACCGCCGCGCGGTCACCGTGCTGGCCGGCGGGCTGACGGGGTAAGGCTATGAAACGCCTGCGCACCGTGCTTCTCGCCTCCGCAATGCTGCTGCCGCTGCCGCTGGCGGCGCAGGACCAGAAAACGCTGGCGGACATCCGCCAGGAGCTGACGGTCCTGCATGTGGAAATCCAGCGGCTGAAGCGGGAGATGTCGACGACAGGTGCGCCTTCGGCGGATGTGTCGGGGGACACGGTTCTGGACCGGGTTGCCGCGATTGAGAGCGAACTGCAGCGGCTGACGCTGCAGACCGAAGAGATGAACCACCGGATCGACCGCATCGTCGCCGATGGCACCAACCGGATCGGTGACCTCGAGTTCCGCCTGGTCGAGCTGGAGGGCGGCGATCTCGGCGCGCTGAAGGAAACCACGACGCTGGGCGGCGGCGAGCTGCCTGCATCCGGCGGTGCGGCAGTGCCCGCCATTGGCGGCGAAGCCACCGGCGGTGAATCCGCAGGCGGTGAGCTGGCCATCGGCGAGCAGGCGGACTTCGATGCCGCCGAACAACTGCTGGCGGACGGCGCGTTTCAAGACGCGGCAGAGAAATTCGCAGCCTTCAACCAGTCCTATCCGGGCAGCCCGCTGGCGCCTGCCGCCGAATTCAGCCGCGGCAAGGCGCTGGACGGGTTGGGCGACACCCGCGAAGCGGCGCGGGCCTATCTGGCGGCCTTCACCGGCAACGCAGCCGGGCCGGTGGCCCCCAAGGCCCTGTTCGAGCTTGGTGCGGCCCTCGGCCGGCTGGGCCAGACCGATCAGGCCTGTGTGACGCTTTCCGAGGTCGGGGTGCGTTTCCCGGGCGTAGCGCAGGAGGCCGAGGCCGCTGCGGAAATGGCCAAGCTGGGCTGTTCTTGACGGGGCTGCGGCGCGATACCCTGGGACTGCTGCGCGGACAGTTCCAGCCTGCGATGACAGGCAAATTGGGTATTGCCGTTTCCGGCGGCAGCGATTCGATGGCTCTGCTGCACCTGATGAAGGAGGCCTTCGAAGGCGAGCCGGTTGAGCTTCTCGCCGCAACGGTGGACCACGGCCTGCGGCCGGAAGCAGCGGCTGAGGCCAGCAAGGTCGGCGAAGCTGCTGCCGGACTGGGGATCGCGCATGAGGTGATCCGCTGGGAGGATGGACCCGGCAAGGGCAACCTGCAAAAACAGGCGCGCGAAGCGCGCTATGACCTGCTGTGCGCCTGGGCCAGGCGCAATGATATCCCTGCCCTCTGTGTGGCCCATACCGCGGACGATCAGGCCGAAACGCTGCTGATGCGGATGGCGCGTGCCGCAGGAGTCTCAGGCCTCTCGGGCATGCCGCCGCGCCGGGTGCACAAGGGTGTCACCCTGGTGCGGCCGCTGCTGGAAGTGACCCGCAGCGAATTGCGCCAGTACCTGCAGGAACGCGGCATCGAATGGTGCGAGGATCCCAGCAACAGCGACTTGCGCTATGAACGGGTGCGGGCGCGCCGCGCCCTGGCGGAACTGGCACCGCTGGGGCTGACTCCGACGGTGCTGGCCCGGGTTGCCGAAAACATGAACAAGGCCCGCGAAGCGCTGGATTGGTACGTGTTTCTGGCTGCCCGCGACATGGCGCATGTGCAGGCAGGCGCGGTGGTCATTTGCCAGCGCAAGTTCCGCACCCTGCCCAGCGAGACCGGCTACCGCCTGCTGGTCAAGGCAATCCAATGGGTGGCGGGCACCCCCTATCCGCCGCGCCGGGTGCCGATGGAAATCGCGGTTCTGGCCGCGCGTGGCGGCGGTGCGTCGACCGTGGCCGGCTGCCATCTGCTGACAACGTCAAAACAGATCTGGATTTGCCGCGAGGCCAAGGCGGTCGCAGGCGCCACTTCGCTTCCCGGCCAGGTCTGGGACGGCAGGTGGAAGGTTTTCGGAGGCGACGCAAAGGGTTGCGAAGTGCGGCCTCTGGGGCGCGACGGGCTGGCTCACTGCCCGTCCTGGCGGACAACCGGCGTTCCGGGCACCGTGCTGGAGTCCTCGCCGGCGGTGTGGCGCGGTGCAGAACTGGCGGCTGCACCGGTGGCCGGAATGGCCAACGGATGGTCGGCGGAACCGGTGGCAAACGAAGAAGAGTTCTTTGCGTCCCTTTTATCGCATTGAACCTGCCCGAATGATCCTTATTTTAAGCACAACGCAGGCGGCCTGACGGGTGCGCCTAAATGATTGGGAGGCCTTTCCTTGGGCAACGCACGCAATATCGCCTTCTGGGTTGTTCTGTTTCTGCTGATTCTGGCGCTGTTCAATCTGTTCAGCGGCTCCGGCAGCACGATGCAGAGCCGTGAAAAGGTGTTTTCGGATTTCGTAACTTCGGTGGAGACCGGCAAGGTCAGCACAGTGACCCTGGATGGGGAACAGGTGCGCTACACCACGACTGACGGGCAGAACTATGTCACCATCAAGCCGGCCGATGCCGAAGTCACCTCGCTGCTGATAGAAAAGAACATCCCGGTGCGCGCCGAGAAGCAGCAGCAGTCGGGTTTCCAGTCCTTCCTGATCACGCTCTTGCCGTTCCTGCTGCTGATCGGCGTCTGGATCTACTTCATGAACCGGATGCAGGGCGGCGGCAAAGGCGGCGCCATGGGATTCGGCAAGTCCAAGGCCAAGATGCTGACCGAAAAGCACGGCCGCGTCACCTTTGACGACGTTGCCGGCATTGACGAAGCCAAGGAAGAGCTCGAGGAAATCGTCGAATTCCTGCGCAACCCGCAGAAGTTCTCGCGTCTCGGCGGCAAGATCCCCAAGGGCGCGCTGCTGGTCGGCCCTCCGGGCACCGGTAAAACCCTGCTGGCCCGCGCCATTGCCGGCGAGGCCGGGGTGCCGTTCTTCACCATCTCCGGTTCCGACTTCGTCGAGATGTTCGTCGGCGTCGGCGCCTCCCGCGTCCGCGACATGTTCGAACAGGCCAAGAAAAACGCCCCCTGCATCGTCTTTATCGACGAGATCGACGCGGTGGGCCGCCACCGCGGTGCCGGCTATGGCGGCGGCAATGACGAGCGCGAGCAGACCCTGAACCAGCTGCTGGTCGAAATGGATGGTTTTGAAGCCAATGAGGGCGTCATCATCCTCGCTGCCACCAACCGCAAGGACGTGCTGGACCCGGCGCTGCTGCGCCCCGGCCGCTTCGACCGCAACGTCACCGTCGGCAACCCCGACATCAAGGGCCGCGAGAAAATCCTGGCGGTGCACGCCCGCAAGACTCCGCTGGGCCCGGACGTGGACCTGCGCATCATTGCGCGCGGCACGCCCGGCTTCTCCGGCGCCGATCTGGCCAACCTGGTCAACGAGGCGGCGCTGATGGCCGCCCGTGTCGGCCGCCGCTTTGTCACCATGGAGGATTTCGAATCCGCCAAAGACAAGGTGATGATGGGGGCAGAGCGCCGCTCGATGGTGCTGACCCAGGACCAGAAGGAAAAGACCGCCTATCACGAGGCCGGCCACGCCGTTGTCGGCCTGGCGCTGCCGCTGTGCGACCCGGTCTACAAGGCGACGATCATCCCGCGCGGCGGCGCGCTGGGGATGGTGGTGTCGCTGCCGGAAATGGACCGCCTGAACTACCACCGCGATGAGTGTCAGCAGAAACTGGCGATGACTATGGCGGGCAAGGCGGCGGAAGTCATCAAGTACGGCGAGGACCACGTCTCCAACGGCCCGGCCGGCGACATCCAGCAGGCCAGCCAGCTGGCGCGCGCCATGGTGCTGCGCTGGGGCATGTCGGACAAGGTCGGCAATATCGACTACGCCGAAGCGCATGAAGGCTACTCCGGCAACACCGCGGGTTTCTCGGTCTCGGCCCACACCAAGGAGCTGATCGAGGAAGAAGTGAAACGCTTCATCCAGCAGGGCTATGAACAGGCGCTGGAGATCCTCAAGGAGAAGAACGAGGAATGGGAGCGTCTGGCGCAGGGCCTTCTGGAATACGAAACCCTGACCGGCGACGAGATCAAGCGGGTGATGAACGGCGAGCCGCCGCAGGCCGGCGACGATGAGGATGACAGCGAGGATCAGGGCAGCGCCTCGGTCACCGCGATCCCCAAGGCGAAGCCCAAGAAGACCCCGCCCGAAGGCGGCATGGAGCCTGAACCCTCCGCCTGATCTGCCAGGGAATTAGCCCCCCGGAAGCCGCTGGCCTCCGGGGGTTCTCATTTGCGTTCCTGCAGGACGGCATCACAAAAATGCATCGCAACCGGACTGGCCCCGGCCGGCGCGGCCTGTATGCTCGCCCGGCATGAATACTGATTGGCGAGGGAGAGCTGACATGCCGGTGCTGCGGAAAACGGAATATACAGGCCAGATCACTTGGCTGGGCCATGTGCCGGCGGACAGTGGTCTGCAGGCGGTGCCGGCGGACCGCCTGGACCTGGGCTTTGGCGGCATTGCCGGGGAACGCCATGAGGGCGAAAACCGCGCCTCCTGCGTGCGGGTGCGCAATCTCCATCCTGAAGGCACCGAGATTCGCAATGTCCGCCAGCTGACCATCCTGTCGGAGGAGGAACTGGCCCTGATCGCGGCGGACATGGGGATGGAACGGGTCGATCCCGCGCATCTGGGTGCCACCATCGTGCTGCGCGGCATTCCCGACTTCACCTTCGTGCCGCCGGCCTCACGCCTGCAAGGGCCGGACGGGGTGACGCTGACGGTGGACATGGAAAACCGTCCCTGCGTGCTGCCGGGGCGGGAGATCGAAAAGGACCACACGGGTTTTGGCGCCCGCTTCAAACCGGCCGCGCAGAATCGCCGGGGAATCACCGCCTGGGTCGAACGCCCCGGCAGCCTGATGCCGGGCAGCGAACTCTCTCTCTTTGTTCCCGATCAGCGCGCCTGGGCGCCCTAGGCGGCCTTTTTCGGGGAAATCCGTTTCCTTTAAGGAACCTTGGCAGGGCCTGCGAAAGACGCCACGCCGCATCAAGGCGTGATAATGTCGGAAATCACGCGCGTGATTTGCCGCATCTTGGCTAAATCTAACGCCAAACCGGCAACCCTGTGCCGGCGATTGTATGCAAACTCAGCAGGAACCTTGCCATGAGCTACAAGAGTGACATCGAGATTGCGCGTGAGGCGCAGAAGAAGCCGATCCAGGAGATTGGCGCGAAGATCGGGATTTCCAGCGATGACCTGCTGCCCTACGGGCATGACAAGGCGAAGGTGAGCCAGGGGTTCATCGACTCGGTGCAGTCGAAGGAGGACGGCAAGCTGATCCTGGTGACCGCGATCAACCCGACGCCGGCGGGCGAAGGCAAGACCACCACCACCGTNCAGCAGGAACCTTGCCATGAGCTACAAGAGTGACATCGAGATTGCGCGTGAGGCGCAGAAGAAGCCGATCCAGGAGATTGGCGCGAAGATCGGGATTTCCAGCGATGACCTGCTGCCCTACGGGCATGACAAGGCGAAGGTGAGCCAGGGGTTCATCGACTCGGTGCAGTCGAAGGAGGACGGCAAGCTGATCCTGGTGACCGCGATCAACCCGACGCCGGCGGGCGAAGGCAAGACCACCACCACCGTGGGCCTGGGCGACGGCCTGAACCGGATCGGCAAGAACGCGATGATCTGCATCCGCGAAGCGAGCCTCGGCCCGAACTTCGGCATGAAGGGCGGCGCCGCGGGCGGCGGCTATGCCCAGGTGGTGCCGATGGAGGAGATGAACCTCCACTTCACCGGCGACTTCCACGCCATCACCTCGGCGCACTCGCTGCTGTCGGCGATGATCGACAACCACATCTACTGGGGCAACGAGTGCGACATCGACATCCGCCGCGTCGCCTGGCGCCGGGTGGTCGACATGAACGACCGCGCCCTGCGCCAGATCACCGCCAGCTTGGGCGGCGTCTCCAACGGCTTCCCGCGCGAAGCCGGCTTTGACATCACCGTGGCGTCGGAAGTGATGGCGATCCTGTGCCTGGCGAACGACCTCAAGGACCTGGAAAAGCGCCTCGGCGACATCATCGTGGCCTACCGCCGCGACAAGACCCCGGTCTACTGCCGCGACATCAAGGCAGAGGGCGCAATGACCGTTCTGCTGAAGGACGCGATGCAGCCGAACCTGGTGCAGACCCTGGAAAACAACCCGGCCTTCGTGCACGGCGGCCCGTTCGCCAACATCGCGCACGGCTGCAACTCGGTGATCGCCACCAAGACCGCGCTGAAGGTTGCCGACTATGTCGTCACCGAGGCCGGCTTCGGTGCCGACCTCGGCGCCGAGAAGTTCATGAACATCAAGTGCCGCAAGGCAGGCATCGCACCGTCCGCGGTGGTGCTGGTGGCCACCGTGCGCGCGATGAAGATGAACGGCGGCGTTGCCAAGGCAGACCTCGGCGCCGAGAACGTCGAGGCAGTGAACTCCGGCTGCGCCAACCTCGGCCGCCACATCGAGAACGTCAAATCCTTCGGCGTGCCGGTTGTGGTTGCGATCAACCACTTCGTGACCGACACCGATGCGGAAGTTGACGCGGTCAAGGCCTACTGCGCCACCCACGGCGTCGAGGCGGTGCTGTCGCGCCACTGGGAGCTGGGCTCCGAAGGCTCCGCGCCGCTGGCCGAGAAGGTTGTCGAGATCGTCGACGCCGGCTCCGCCAACTTCTCGCCGATCTACCCGGACGAGATGCCGCTGTTCGAGAAGATCGAGACCATCGCCAAGCGCATCTACCGCGCCGACGAGGTGCTGGCGGACAACAAGATCCGCAACCAGCTGAAGGAATGGGAAGACGCGGGCTACGGCAACCTGCCGGTCTGCATGGCGAAGACCCAGTACTCCTTCTCGACCGATCCGAGCTTGCGCGGGGCGCCGGTGGGCCACTCGGTGCCGGTGCGCGAAGTGCGCCTGTCGGCCGGTGCGGGCTTCATCGTCGCGGTCTGCGGCGAGATCATGACCATGCCGGGCCTGCCGCGCACCCCGGCGGCGGAAACCATCCGCCTGAATGCGGACGGCCAGATCGAAGGCTTGTTCTAAGACAGGATATGCGACATTCAGCGGCCCGGGACACCCCGGGCCGCTGGAGTTTTAAGACATGAGCACAGAGACACCGCCGCAGGACTGCCAGTCGATGGCAGAGGTGCGGGCCCAGATTGACCGGCTGGATACTGAGCTGGTGCAGCTTCTGGCCGCCCGGGCGGGCTATATCGACCGGGCGATTGCGCTGAAGCAGGCCAACGGCTGGCCGGCGCGGATCCCGGAACGGGTCGAGGAAGTGGTCATGAACGCCCGCGCCGCGGCGGCAGGGGAGGGGCTGGACCCCGATCTGATCGAAGGCCTGTGGCGGCAGCTGGTGGAGTGGTCGATTGCCCGCGAGGCGCGGGTGATCCGGGAAGAGTAGGCAGGCCGAGCGCCTGCGCAGGAAAGGAAGAGAGCAATGGCAGCAACTCTGATTGACGGCAAGGCCTTTGCGGGCAAGGTGCGCGGCCAGGTGGCCGAGCATGTGGCGCGGCTGAAGGAAGAGCACGGCATCACCCCCGGCCTGGCGGTGGTGCTGGTGGGCGAGGACCCGGCGTCGCAGGTCTATGTGCGCTCCAAGGGCAAGCAGACCGTCGAGGTCGGCATGAACTCCTATGAGCACAAGCTGGAGGCGGACACCCCGGAAGCGGATCTGCTGGCGCTGATCGATCAGCTGAACAACGACCCGGCGGTCAACGGCATCCTGGTGCAGCTGCCGCTGCCGAAGCACATGAACGAGGAGCTGGTGATCAACTCGATCGCGCCGGAGAAGGACGTGGACGGCTTCCACATCTCCAACGTCGGCCTGCTGGGCACCGGCCAGAAATCGATGGTGCCCTGCACGCCGCTGGGCTGCCTGATGATGCTGCGCGACCACCACGGCAGCCTCTCGGGCATGGACGCGGTGGTGATCGGCCGCTCCAACATCGTCGGCAAGCCGATGGCGCAGCTGCTGCTGGGCGACAGCTGCACCGTGACCATCGCGCATTCGCGCACCAAGGACCTGCCGGATGTGGTGCGCCGCGCCGACATCGTGGTGGCCGCCGTCGGCCGTCCGGAAATGGTGCCGGGCGACTGGATCAAGGAAGGCGCCACCGTCATCGACGTCGGCATCAACCGGATCGAGCGCGACGGCAAGAACGTGCTGGTGGGCGACGTCGACTTCGCCTCCGCCGCGGAGCGCGCCGGCGCCATCACCCCGGTGCCCGGCGGCGTCGGCCCGATGACCATTGCGTGTTTGCTGGCCAACACGGTGACCGCCTGCTGCCGCGCCCACAACCTGGCTGAGCCCGAAGGCCTCACCGCCTGAAGCGCACACCGCTGAGCGCTGACTGAACTGCTCCCGCCGGACCCCTCCGGCGGGAGTATTTTTTGCAAAGGTGAAANAGAACGTGCTGGTGGGCGACGTCGACTTCGCCTCCGCCGCGGAGCGCGCCGGCGCCATCACCCCGGTGCCCGGCGGCGTCGGCCCGATGACCATTGCGTGTTTGCTGGCCAACACGGTGACCGCCTGCTGCCGCGCCCACAACCTGGCTGAGCCCGAAGGCCTCACCGCCTGAAGCGCACACCGCTGAGCGCTGACTGAACTGCTCCCGCCGGACCCCTCCGGCGGGAGTATTTTTTGCAAAGGTGAAAAAGGGGGCGTCAGGAAGAGACGGGCACCATTGTGCCTTGCAGGAGGGCGACCAGCTTTTCGTTTGCGCCTGTAATTGCATGGACCTCTGCCGTGACGATCACTAGGCGGCGGCCCGGTTTGATGACCTTGCCCGTGGCACGCAGATAGTCCCCGGCCCCCGGGGCCAGCAGGTTGATCTTCATCTCCGCCGTCATCACCTCGCTGTCTTCCGGCATCAAGGTAAGCGCCGCATAGCCCGCCGCGGTGTCGCCGATGGCAAAGCTGAGCGCGGCATGGGCCACATCGTGCTGCTGGCGGCTGCCGGGCAGGATCGGGGCGGTGATCACCACTTCGCCCGGCGCAACGCTGGCGACCTCCGCGCCCAGTGTCTGCATCATGCTTTGCTTGGCGAAACTGCTGCGGATGCGGTCGTCCATCACTTCTTTCCTTCTGCTGGTTGCGCCAAGCATAGAAGAGGCCGGATAGCAAAGGGCCTGTGACGCTGCGCCACTTAGCGGGGCATTGGCACCGGAAGCGCCTGCGCACCGGTCAGGATCGCCAGCGCGTCCCTTTGCATCAGCGAGGTGAGCGCGGGATCACTGCTGCGCAAACCGCCGGTGTAGGTGCCGAAGGCGGGCAGGATCAGGCGCGACTGGTCGAGCAGGAAGCAGGGGCGGGAGGTGCTGCGCACCCGCGCCTTGGGATGGTAGTGGCCGGAGATCTCTGCTGCTGCCGCAGGATCGGCGATATGGCGGAAGGTAAGGGGGGCAAGATGCAGCTCGGCCATCTGTTCTCCGCCCAGATCCGCAGGCGCCGGGTCGTGATTGCCGGCGATCCAGATCCAGCGGCGGTTCTGCGTCAGGGCGGCCAGCTGCGATTTCTCCGCATCCGGCAAAGCCCGCGAGGCGGCGTCATCGTCGAAACTGTCTCCGAGGCAGACCACCGTGTCCGGCTGCAGGATGGCTATCAGCTCAGCGAGGCGGACAAGCGTGTCCCGCGTCTCATAGGGCGGCAGGGCGCTGCCGCCGCGCCGGATGCGGCGCTCGGATTTGCCCAAATGCAGGTCGGAGACGCAGAGCAGCCGCTGCTCTGCCCACCAGAGCGCGCCGGAGCCGAGGGCGGTGAGACGGGCGCCTGCAAGGGGGAAATCATATCCGGTCATGGTACGGGTTTATCTGTCACAGCCGGGCTGGCAAGGGTTATTGCGGCAGCTGGTCCAGCCCGGATTGCCGCATCAGCGCCGCGGCCTCCTGCTGCAGCAGTTTCTCCTCGGCCGCGCCCTTGACCGGGACCTTGCCAACCTCCAGCAGCAAGGGCGCGGCGAGGGGGGAGATGCGCTCCAGCCGCCTGAGCGTGATGCGGCCCCGGGTCCGCTCCAGCATCTCCTCGATACGGCCGAAATCCACCAGTCCGCGCAGGGCTTCCTCGCGGGTGATGTCCATCAGCAGGTGATCCGGGTCATACTTGCGCAGCGTGTCATAAAGGATGTCGGAGGAGAATGTCGCCTGCCGCCCGTTCTTGCGCGCGCCGGGGGTGTTGCGCTCAATGAGGCCCGCAATGGTGGCAGCGCCGCGGAAAGCGCGTTTCATCACCGCATTGCCGGCCAGCCAGCCCTCCAGCCCGTCGCGCAGCGTTTCCGGGTCGAGCAAGGGGGCGGGGTCGGTAACCTCTTCCAGCCCCCAGATCAGGGTGGCGTAGTCGGTGGCGACAAAACCCAAGGGATCAAGCCCCAACTCCTCCATCCGTTTGGTCAGCAGCAGGCCCAGGGTCTGCTGGGCGTTGCGGCCGGCAAAGCCGTAGGCGCAGATGTGCTCGCGGCTGTCATGCGGGAAGCTTTCGATCAGCAGCCGCCCGGCGCGGGGCAGTTCGGAGACCTCGCGCTGCAGTTCCAGCCAGTCCGCGGTGTGGCGGGGCAGGGCGGGCCAGCTGTCCTGTTTGAACATCGCCAGGATGCGGGCGCTGAGCTGGGTGGAGGTGGCGAATTTACTGCCGGAAAACACCGCGATCTTGGGCTTCTTGCCGGGGTTTCGGGTCACCTCCACGGTCATTTCGCGCAAGCCCTCGTAACGCACGGTCTGGCCGCCGATCAGGAAGGTGTCGCCAGTGGTCAGGGTGGCGGCAAAGGCTTCCTCCACCTCACCCAGCGGCTTGCCGCCGCGGCTGCGCATCAGGCGGACCTTGATCAGGTCGGCGTCCTGAATAGTGCCCAGGTTCATGCGGATGCGCTGCGCAGCACGCGGGTCGCGCAGCTGCCATTTGCCGTCCGGGCGCTGCAGCAGGCGCTGCCACTGGTCGTAGGCTTTCAGCGCGTAGCCGCCGGTGGCGCAGAAGGTTAGGCAGGCATCGAATTCCGGGCGCGTCAGGCCGGCATAGGCACCGGCTTGGGTCATCTCGGCATAGAGTTCGCCCGCGTCAAACGGGCCTGCGCAGGCGGCGATCAGGATGTGCTGGCACAGCACGTCGCGGGGGCCGGGCCCGCGCGGCGCGCCGTCCAGATCGTTTTCGCGCACGGCCTCGAGCGCGGCGCGGCATTCGACCACCTCAAACCGGTTTGCAGGCACCAAGAGCGCCTTGGACGGCGCATTGTAGCGGTGGTTGGCGCGGCCGATGCGCTGCACCAGGCGTTTGACGTTCTTCGGCGCGCCGATCTGGATCACCAGGTCCACGTCGCCCCAGTCGATGCCAAGGTCCAGCGAGCCGGTGCAGACGATGGCGCGCAGCTCTCCCCGGACCATCGCCGCCTCCACCCGTTCGCGCTGGACCCGGTCGAGCGAACCGTGGTGGATGCCGATCGGCAGGGCGTCTTCGTTGGCGAGCCAGAGGTTGTGAAAGAAGATTTCCGCCTGGGCGCGGGTGTTGTGGAAGATCAGCGTGGTCCTATGCGCCTTGATCTGTTCCATCACCGCCGGGATTGCATAAGCCGCGCCGCCGCCGGCCCAGGGCGGGGCCGCTTCGGTTTCCAGCATCCGGATGTCCGGCGCCGGACCGGGGTCGGCCAGTACGATATCGCAGGGGTCCGGGTGGCGGGCGAGATAGCCGGCGATGGCCTGCGGGTCATCCACCGTGGCCGACAGGCCCACCCGGCGCAGGTCCGGGCACAGCGTCTGCAGCCGCGCCAGCGCCAGCATCAGCTGGTCGCCGCGCTTGCTTTCGGCCAGCGCGTGGATTTCATCCACCACCACCCGCCTGAGGCCCTTGAAGGTCCGCGCAGCGTCCTCGTAGGAGGTGAGCAGCGCCAGGCTCTCGGGCGTGGTCAGCAGGATATGCGGCGGGTCGGCGCGCTGGCGCTTCTTGCGCGAAGCAGGCGTGTCGCCGGTGCGGTCATCAATGCGGATGGGCAGGCCGATTTCCTCAACCGGCGCGCGCAGGTTGCGCTTGATATCCGCGGCCAATGCCTTCAGCGGCGAGATATACAGCGTGTGCAGCCCGTCGTGGGTTCCATCGGCCAGTTCCGCCAGTGTCGGCAGGAAACCTGCCATGGTCTTGCCGCCGCCGGTCGGGGCGATCAGCAGGGTGCAGGGCGCCCCGGCCCGCTCCAGCATGGCGTGCTGATGCGGGTGGATGGTCCAGCCGCGGGCGGCGAACCAGTTCTCAATCGCTTCAGGCAGGGCAGGGGCGGTGTCACTCATCCTGCGGAATCTGGGAGGCTTTGCCGGTCATTGCAATGTCATTTGCTGTCATAGGCGGTACGGGAATCCAGAACCTGCTGATGCCGCCCGGCGGCCCAGATGGTCAGGGATTTCATGTGCTCCAGCAATTCCCGCCCCAGGGGCGTCAGCGCATAGGAGACCGCCACCGGCGGGCCGGGATCGACGCTGCGGGTGATATAGCCGTCACGCTCCAGCTTTCGCAGGTTCTCGGTCAGCACCCGCTGGGTCACATCGCCGATGGTGCGCCGCAGCGCCCCGAACCGCAGCGCGCCGTCCTCCAGCACCAGCACGATCAGCATCTGCCACTTGCCTGTCACCTGCGACAGAACCTGCCGGATCGGGCAGTCCTCAGCTTGTTCCTTTGTCTTGGCGGTTACTGGAAGCATACCTGGTTCCTGAATAGTGCGTAATTGATATCTGGTGCAGAAAGAATACCACATTGGGGTGTCACGACAATGCGATTCGAAAGGACATCCGATGAGTGCGAAAGAAATCGTACTGAACGCCGTAGCGGCGATCTTCACCTCGTTCGACCCGGAGGCGGCAGAGCAGCTGCTGGCGCCGGGCTATATCCAGCACAACCCGATGGTGCCGACCGGGGCTGCGCCTATTATCGGCTTCATTCCGGCGCTGAAGGAAAGCGGTGTCACGATGGAGGTCCACCGGGTGATTGCCGAGGGCGACATGGTGGTGCTGCACAGCACCTATGATAACGCGCAGGCCTTCGGCGCGGAAACGCTGGTGGCCTTTGACGTGTTCCGGGTTGAGGACGGCAAGGTGGCTGAGCACTGGGACAACCTGCAGCCGCCCGCCGCGCCGAACGCCTCAGGCCGTACATTGACCGACGGCCCGACGGAGGTCACGGATCTGGACAAGACCGCGGAGAACAAGGCGCTGGTGCAGGGTTTTGTGACTGACGTGCTGCACGGCAAGGCGCCGGAGAAGATCACCAGCTACGTCTCGACAGAGACTTACCTGCAGCACAACCCGAATATCGGCGACGGGCTGGAGGCCCTTGGCGGGATGATCCAGCATCTGGCGGAAACCGGCCAGGCGCTAGCCTATACCAGCACCCCGATTGTGGTGGCTGAGGGGAACTTTGTCTTTGCCGCCTCAGAGGGCAGCCTGGGCGAAACCCCGATGGCGTTCTTCGACCTGTTCCGGGTCGAGGACGGCAGGATCGTTGAGCACTGGGACACTGTCAGCCCGATCCCGGCAGAGATGGCGCACGATAACGGCAAGTTCTGACTGCTGTCAGCGGGAAGGGCGGGGATGACCCCGCCCTTTTTCTCATCACTTAACGATGTGCTCGTCCTTGACGAACATGTTCGCCCAGGCGCGGTCGATCAGCTCCGGCGACATCTGGTAGGGGATGCCTTCGAACTCGCAGATGGAGATCATCTGGTCGATCAGGAACACCGGCTGGTAGTTGGCGTAGATGTTGCTGATCGTCGGGTATTTCTTCTTCAGCAGATGCACCAGCGCGGCTTCGTCCAGCGGCATGCCCTTCTTGCGGGCCACCATGGCAAAGATCTTGAGGAAGTTCTCCTGGTTCGGCCCGTCGATCTTGATCTTGAAGAAGATCCGGCGCAGCGCCGCCTGGTCGAAAATCTCGTTCGGGTGGAAGTTGGTGGAGAAGATCACCAGCGTATCGAAAGGCACCTCGAATTTCTCGCCCGATTGCAGCGCCAGGATGTCCTTGCTTTCTTCCAGCGGCACAATCCAGCGGTTGACCAGCGACTGCGGCGGCTCCGCCTGGCGGCCAAGGTCGTCGACGATGAAGATGCCGCCGGTGGACTTCAGCTGCAGCGGCGCCTGATAGGTGCGCGCGGTCGGGTTGTAGACCAGGTCCAGCATGTCCAGCGACAGCTCGCCGCCGGTGATCACGGTGGGGCGCTCGCACATCACGTAACGCTCGTCAAAACGGCGGCGGCGGCGCAGAGCGTTGGGGTCTTCCGGCTCCTGCTCGACCGCGGTGTGCACGATCGGGTCATAGACGGTGATCACCTGGCCCGCGTATTCGATGGCGCGCGGCACATAGACATGATCCCCCAGTGCATCGCGGATGCCGTTGGAGATCGAGGACTTGCCGTTGCCCGGCGGGCCGTACATCAGGATCGAGCGGCCGGCGCTGACGGCGGGGCCAAGGTGGTCCAGCAGGCTGTCGGGCAGCACCAGATGGCCCATCGCATTGGTCAGCTGGTCGCGGGTCACCTGGATGTTGCGGATCGACTGGCGCTTCACCTGCTCGCGGTAGACCGCCAGCGGCACCGGCATGGCGCCGAAATATTCGGACTGGCTCAGCGCATCCAGCGCCCGCGCCTTGCCCGCGTCGGTCAGCTGATACCCCATTTCATTGCCGCTGTTGGCGTTCAGCGTGCCGGTCGCCTCCAGCAGCCGCTGCTCGCGCGCCATGTCCACCAGCTCCTGGGTGACAGAGGTCGGCAGGCAGATTGCCTCGGCGATCTCGGTCACGTTTTCGGCGTTCTTGCGGAAGATGGTCTTGAGCAGGATGTCCCGCATCATCACCACCGGCAGCTGCATCTGTTCCAGCCCCTTGGGGGCGGGGGGGGCCACAACGGCGAGGTTTTGCATGTTCATGGCGGTGCCTGTCCCTGAAATCCATATCCGGCCCCGGTGGACGGGGCGCTCCTGGAAACAGACTATTCAGGACTGTGGCAACAGCGGGGCAGAGCTGCAGCATTTCCGCGAAACGGCCGTGAAAACCGCCAAAGTTCCCGTCACTGACGGGCACAGCTGGCGCGCGGCACCGGCCAGCATCAGCTGCCGAACTGTGCGGCCAGACCCAGGTAAATGGCGAGGGTCGCGCCCAGGCAGAGGCCCATCGGGAAGCTCTTGCCGGTGTCCCAGCTTTGCCATTGCGGCGCCAGCTGCCGCAGGCGGGTGTGTTTGGCAATCCGGTGCGCCGTGAAGCCGGCCAGCAGGGTGGCGGCGAAAACCACCATCAGGAACCGCAAATCGCCAAGCGCGATGAACGGCGCCGCGGCGCCTGCAAACTTTGCGTCGCCCGCGCCGACGGCGCCGGCGGCATAGAACAGGAACCCCAGGCCGACGCCGATGGGCAGGTGCAACAGCTGCCAGCCGTAGTCCGCCCAGCTGGGCATCACCAGCGCCCCGATCACGACATAGATCACCGCCAGCAGGTCAACGGCCCAGTTGGGAATGCGCATGCCGCGCAGGTCGGTCAGCGCCACCGTGTAGCACAGCGGCAGCACGAAGGGCAGGAACCACAGGGCGGCATGGGCCGGGAACTGCATGGATCAGCCGTTTTCCAGCGCCGCCAGGGAGCGCGCGGCTTCTTCAAAGTGCTGCGGGTGGGTGGCAATCGCTTCGCGCAGCAGGTTTTCACCAACCTTGACGTCGCCCTGCTTGATCGCCGACAGGGCCAGCGTGTGCAGCAGCAGGGCGCGTTCGGTCTGCTCCAGCGGGATCACCGGAAGGGTGTAGTTACGCTGTGCGCCGCGGGCCAGCACCAGGTTGTTCTTGGCGGTGAACAGGCTCTGGTCCTGGCGGATTGCGTCGCCGAACAGGCGTTCTGCGCCGGTGAAATCGCCGCGGGTCAGTTTGGAATAGCCCCAGTTGTTCATTATCTTGGCAGGCTTGGTGGTCAGCCCCACCGCGATTTCATAGAAGCTGTCGGCGCGCTTCCAGTCCTTGTTCGCGTCGGCGACAACGGCCTCCAGCCGGTAGCGCTCATAGGTCTCATAGGTCGGCGGCACCTTGTCCAGTTCCGCCTTGGCTTCATCCCATCCGCCGCTGCGCACCAGGGCGCCGGCCAGGTGGACGCGGTCCTCGCTGGTGGCGCCTTTCATCGAAACAACCTTCTTCCAGGCCGCGGTGGCTTCGGTGGTGCGCTTGGCGCGGGACAGCGAATGCGCCAGCCCGCGGTGCAGTTCAATCCGGTCCGGGCTGTTCTTGATGGTGCGCTGGAAATGGGCCACCGCCTCATTCGGATCGGCTACGTTCAGCATCACATCGTTGAGGTTGCTTTCGTCGATGACGTTCACTTCCTGCAAGGCACGTTCGACGGATTCATCGGCCTTCTCTGCGCAGGCCGACAGGACCAGCGCCCCTGCTAGAGAAGCGGATAGAAAAATCTGCTGGCGCATTGGTGCGTCCTTTTTGCTGCTCTGCCTCTGTTATGGTGTCTGGCGAATCAGGTAGCTGCCGCCGCCCTGCCGCACCAATTTGTAATCTTCTTTTTGCGGAGCAGTATGCGCAGGATTTTCAAGTTTTGCGAGAGCCAGGCGTAAATTATCGCGGATTGCGTCACTTTCGCCATTGTCGAGCGCGTAGGCGCGATGGAACACCTGCACCGCTTCGGCGGTCTTGCCGCGTTCCATCAGCGTAACGCCAAGGTTGTTCATCGGCTCCGGCCAGTCCGGATCGGCGGCCACGGCCTGGCGCAGCAGGTCTTCGGCCTGCCCCAGGCGCCGCAGGCCCAGCTGGGCGCTGCCCATGCCGGACAGCACTTCCGGTGTCAGCCCGTTATCCAGCGCCGCACGGGTGAAGGCCTCAAGCGCCAGGCTGTACTCTCCCGCGGCCATCAGCCGGTTGCCGACCACCAGCCCGTCGGCCTCCTCGCCGCGCAGATCAGCACCCGGCGCCCAGGGGCTGTCCTTGTCCTGCCTCAAACCGCCCGGCGCACACGAAGCCGCCAGCGCGAAGGCGCTGGCGGCGGTAAGTGCCAATAGCAGCCGGGCACCGGGTGCCCGTTCTGTCAGATCCATTATTGGGGTCCCAGATTACCCAAGTTTGCGATGTTCTGCGCCGAGGGGCCGACCAGGATGATCAGCAGCGGCGGAACCGTCAGCCCCATTGTGGCAAGTGTCATCTTCACAGGCAACTTGTTTGCGGCCTCTTCCGCCCGCATGACCCGTTTGTCGCGCATCTCGCCGGCGTAAACCCGCAGTGCGTCGGCGATCGAGGTACCGAAGCTGGCGGACTGGATCATCACCGTCACGAAGGAGGAGACATCCATCACGCCGCAGCGGGTGCCGAAATCCCGCAGCACCTTGTCCTTGTCCTTGCCCGCCTTCATTTCATGGGCGACCACCTGGAATTCCTCCGACAGCTCCGGATAGGAGCTGCGCAGCTCCGAGGCCACCCGCACGATGGCCTGATCCAGCGATTGCCCGGCCTCGACGCAGACCAGCATCATGTCCAGCGCATCCGGGAAGGCGTCCGTGATCGCCTGCTTGCGGGCCTCGATGCGGCGGGTGATCCAGTAACGCGGCAGGAAATAGCACACCGCCGCGGGGGCCAGAATGCGGATGGCCATCTGCTGGCCGTCAAATTCCACATCCGCCTTCAGAACGTAGACAAAGAACAGCCCGCCCACCAGGCCGACCAGCCCCAGGGCAAACTGGGCAAAGTGGAACAGCCGCACGGAGTCCTTGGAGATATATCCCGCCTGCCGCAGCCGCAGCTCCATCGCGGACAGCTCGTCAGCATTCTGCGGTTCCAGGAAGTTGGCGAATTTCTGCAGCTGTTCGTTGCGGCCGGTGTGCCGCAGGTGCTGCTTCTGCGGCGATTGCCGGGTTTCCGGTTTGATATTCTTCTGCAGCTTCTTCAGCGGGTCTTCCCGCTGGTTCATGAGCAGCGGAATGGCGAGCAGGATCATGAACATGCCTGCAATGCCAAGCGCCAGAAGCGGGCCGAACGGGCCGAATTGCGAGGTGAGGAAGCCTTCAATGCCGGTCAGGAAATCCACGGTCCGCTCCTTAGACTTTGATGTTGGTCAGAATGCGCATGACGATCAGGTTGGCGGTCAGCATTGCGCCCACGACGAAACATGCAGGGATGAACCAGGGGTGGTCCGTGACGTTGTCATAGTAGTTGGGGTCCTTGACCAGGATCCCGATCAGGCACAGCAGCGGGAAACCTGACAGGAACTTGCCGGACCACTGCGCCTCGGCGGTGATCGCCTTCACCCGGCGGAACAGGCGGAAACGGGCGCGGATCACCTTGGCCAGGCCTGCCAGGACCTCGGCCAGGTTGCCGCCCGACTGCTGCTGGATGGTCACGGCCACCGCCAGGAAGCGCATGTCCTGCATGTCCAGGCGCTCTGCCATCTCCTTGAGCGCCTCGCCGACATCGCGGCCATAGGCGCATTCATCGGAGATGACGCCGAATTCGGTGGCCAGCGGGTCCTCGACCTCGTTGGAGACGATCTGAATGGCGGAGGTGAACGGGTGGCCGACACGCAAGGAGCGCACCATCAGTTCCACCGCATCGGGGAGCTGTTCCTCGATCAACGCCATGCGCTTGGCCGCCTTCTTGTTGACCCAGAAGAACACCGCCCCGACACCGATGATCACGGCGCCCAGAACGCGGACCGGCAGCGGCGCCGCAGTGCCGATGCTGAGACCGGCAAACGCCAGCCCCGCCAGCCCGGCCATGATCACGATCAGCTGCTTGGGGGAAAAGGCGATGGCCGCCTTCTGCGCCCGTTCGGACAGCAGCGAATACAGCGGGATCGACTGCGATTTGGCGTGCTGGCCCATTTCCTTGCGCAGCTGCTCCAGCACCTGCTCGCGGTTGTTGCCCTTCTCCATCATCTCCAGCCGGCGGTTGACCTTGCTGTTCAGGCTTATGGATTTGCCAAAGACAAACAGATACAGGCCTTCGACCAGCGCCAGGATCCCAAAGAAGATCGCGCCGTAGATAAGCGGTTCGGCACTCAGTTCCATCAGCGCGGCTCCATCGTGGTCGGTTCATAGATCGACGGCGGCAGGTCGTAGCCCCACAGGCGGAACCGCTCCGAGAAGTGGCTGCGCACGCCGGTTGCGGTGAAGTGGCCGATGATCTTGTTGTCCGGGGTCAGGCCGACACGCTGGAACCGGAAGATTTCCTGCATCGAGATCACGTCGCCTTCCATGCCGGTGATTTCGGTGATCGAGGTCATCCGGCGGGAACCGTCCTGCAGGCGCGAGGCCTGCACGATCAGGTTCACAGCCGAGGCGATCTGGCTGCGCACCGCCTTGATCGGCATCTCGATGCCGGCCATGGCGATCATGTTTTCCAGACGCGAAATACCGTCGCGGGCAGAGTTGGCGTGGATTGTGGTCATCGAGCCGTCGTGGCCGGTGTTCATGGCCTGCAGCATGTCGATCACTTCCTCGCCGCGGGTCTCGCCGACGATGATGCGGTCGGGGCGCATCCGCAGCGCGTTTTTCAGACAGTCGCGGGGGGAAACCTCGCCCTTGCCTTCCACGTTGGGCGGGCGGCTTTCCATCCGGCCCACATGGGTCTGCTGCAGCTGAAGTTCCGCGGTGTCCTCGATGGTCAGGATGCGCTCGGCGTTGTCGATGAAGGACGACAGCGCATTCAGCGTGGTGGTCTTACCGGACCCGGTACCGCCGGAGACGATGACATTCAGCCGGGTTGAAACCGCGGCTTGCAGATAGGCCGCCATTTCCTCGGTGAAGGCACCGAAATTCACCAGGTCGTCGATGCCCAGCTTGTCCTTTTTGAACTTCCGGATCGACACCAGCGAGCCGTCCACCGCAATCGGCGGCACCATCGCGTTGAAGCGCGAGCCATCGGCCAGGCGGGCGTCCACATAGGGGTTGCTCTCATCGACGCGGCGGCCCACGGCGGACACGATCTTGTCGATGATCCGCATCAGGTGCTTTTCATCCTTGAACGCGATGTCGCTCAGTTCCAGCTTGCCGCTGCGCTCGACAAAGATCTGGTGCGGGCCGTTCACCAGGATATCGCTGACCGTCTCGTCCTGCAGCAGGGTTTCCAGCGGGCCAAGCCCGGTCACCTCGTCGTAGAGTTCCTTGTTCAGCGTCTGCCGGTCCTCGCGGTTCAGCACGATGCTCTTTTCGGCCAGGATCTCAGTCGTGATGTTGGAGATCTCGGACCGCAGTTCAGCCTCGCCTGCGCGCTCCAATGCGGCCAGGTTCAGGTTCTCCAGAAGCTCCCGGTGCAGCTGGATCTTGATCTCGTTCAGCCGCTCCTTGCGCTTGCGCTCCTTGTCCATCGGGGCCGCTTCCGCCGCCTTGCGCTGGACCGGGCGCCGCAGGCTGACTGCAGGCTTGCCGTTTGCAGGTGCGGCCGGCTCCGGCGCCGACGCCGGTGCAGCAGGTTTCGCGGCCTGTTTCTTGTACTTGGAAAACATCAACTCACCCCCAATTCAAGCCGATCAGGCGGCTTCTGCTTCACTGCGGCCCAGCTCGTGCAGCGAGGCTGCAAGCTTGGCGATTTCCTTGCGCAACGGGTTCTTCGCGGCAGAGACGGCCAGCGGCAGCCCGTGGTCGCAGCTCTGCAGGATCTGCTTGCCGCCGTCAGGCAGCTGCAGGTCGATCGAGATCCCCAGGGATTCGGCCATCCGCTTGACCCGGCTCTTGCCGGTCAGGTCGGTGAACTTGGGCGCCCGGTTCAGCGCAAAACGCAGCTTCTCGAACGGCAGGTCTTCGGCCTGCAGCGCCCGCTTAAGCCGCAGCGCGTTCTGCGCCGAGCGCATGTCCAGTTCGATAAGCGCGAAATAGACATGCGCGAGGTTCAGCACCGTTTCGGTCCATTGCACCAGCGTGTGCGGCATATCGATGACAACGAAATCGAAATGGCTGCGGGCCAGGGCGATCACCCGGGTGATGTCCTCGGGCGACAGCAGATCCAGCGGCACCATTTCGGCCGGCGCTGTCAGAACCTGCAGCTTCTCCTGGAACGGGATCAGGGCCTGACCGAACAGATCCTCATCCATGTTCTCCGATTCGCCCAGCATTTCCATCACGGCGTCCCGGCGGGGCAGGTCGAGATAGGTCGAAACAGATCCGGCCTGCAGGTCCAGGTCCAGCAGGCAGACGCTGGGTTCCTCATGCTCGCTGAGCGCCGCAAGCTCCCAGGCGAGGTTGACCGCCATGGTGGTCGATCCGGTGCCGCCGGCCAGCCCGTGGCAGACAATCACGGCGCCCTCGCGCTGGCTGCCGGACTGCAGCTGATGCTGGTTCTGCGCCGCGGCGGGTGCCGGAGCCGGCGCCTGCAGCCTATCGATGGCCGCCTGCAGTTCCTGCTCCGGCAGCGGGTAGGGGACAAATTCGTCAGCGCCCTGGCGCAGCAGCGTGTGCAGCGCGGCCGGGGTCACGTCCTCGGCAATCAGAATCACCTTGATTCCGCGCGCCTTGGCCTGGGTGATGATCTCGCCCATCAGCGGCAGGTCACCTTCGTCGGCGCTGTCGATTGCCAGGGCAATGAATTGCAGCGGTTCCGCTTCTGCCTGGCCAAAGAAGGCCAGCGCCTCGGCAAAGCCCAGGTCGCCCCAGGCCTCACCCAGTGCGGCTTCCATGTCTTCAATCAGGAGGTCGAAATTCTGCACATCGCGGCTGACCGTGCAGGCAACAATCGCAGGTGTTTCTGTTTGCGGCATACCGCTGCTCATCGCCATCATCCTTGTTCACTTGGGCGGACCGGGCTTCGGGCACAGTCCGCCTCTTGGAAACAATGTCGGCGGCAATCTAGGCGATATTGGGGCCAAAAATCCCCAAATATGGGGAATTGTTACTAGTTCGTAACCGACGGGCCGCAAGGACCCGCCTTGTTAGCCTTCGTCGATGGTGGTGATGGTCAGCGAAGTCGGCGGAATCGCGCTCTCGATGTATTCGCGGTAGATGACTTTCGCGTATTTACCGTCCAGCAGGTTCGGGTGCCGTTTCAAAAAGCCGCTGACCTCGGTCACGGTGCGGCGGTTGCGGCGTTCGCGTTCCGGGGTCGGAATCAGCGGCTGGGTCTCACCGAAGGAGACCACGGCCTCAAGCCGGTTGCGGCTGATGCCGCGTGACACCAGGTAGTTGACCGCCGCACGCGCCCGGCGCATGCCGAGAGACTTGTTGTAGGCATTGCTGCCCACTGCGTCAGTGTGGCCGAACACACGGAACCGCACCTCGGGGAACTGCTTGATCCAATGCGCCTGCTGGTCCAGAATCGCACGGGCGTTCTGGTCCAGGCGCGCACTGTCAAAGTCAAAGTTGATGGTGTTGGGCACTTCCTCGGCGAACCGGCCGGCCAGTTGAATGGCATAGCTGCGGTCGCCCTTCATGACAGCGGCGTTGCTCGAGGCCGCGTCTCCGAAATGCTTCTGCTGCTGTGCGCTGAAGCCTGTGGCGTCAGTGCAGGCTGCGACACTCAGCATCAGGCCGGCCCAGGCGATTTTTCTGATCATCCGCTCAATTCCCTCTGCTTAGTCCAGCACGTAGCCGTAGGAGCCGTTGAAATCCTGACGCGCAACTTCAGCAGCGGCGCCTTTTGCATTGCGCTCCGTCTTGCCGAACAGGAACAGCTCCCCTTCGCTGGGGGCTTTCACCCGGTCGGTCGGCAGCACCAGCGCTTCGCCGCGGGTCGGTGTGACCAGATGCGCGCTGACAATGATAACCAGTTCCGATTGCGAGTGCTGGAAGTCGGCACTGCGGAACAGCGCGCCGAGGATCGGCACATCCCCCAGCCAGGGCACCTGTGCGTTGTTGTCGAGGAAGTTGTCTTCGATCAGGCCGGCAATGGCAAAGCTTTCGCCATCCCGCAGCTCGACCGTGGTCGACGCTTCACGGCGGGTGAAGGCGCTGACTGTCAGGTTGTTCAGGGTGAAGCCGTTGCTGGGGTCCAGAGCGGACACCGCGGCCACCAGCTCCAGGTTGATCAGATCGCCGTCGACAACGCGGGGAATGAAGCTGAGCTCAATGCCGAAGGGCTTGTATTCAATGCTGATTTCCCCTTCGTTCCCGGTGGTGGGGACGGGGTATTCACCGCCAGCCAGGAAGTTTGCTTCCTGCCCGGACAGGGCAGACAAGTTCGGTTCTGCCAGGGTGCGCACCAGCCCTTTGCGCTCCAGCGCTTCCAGCAGCAGGCGCACGCGGGCATTGCCGACACCGAAGTCGAACAGGAAGGCGCCCTGGATATTGTCCTGCGGTGTGATCGTAGGAGTGTTAAGGCCGTTGTCGGCAGACAGCATGGTGCCGGTCTCAAATGCCTTGTTGCTTGACCCGGCCGCCAGCGATGCGCTGAGCGATTTGGTCACCGACCGCTGCATCTCGGCAAAGCGGACCTCAAGCATGACCTGCTGGATACCGCCGACCGACATCAGGTTGCTGACACGCTCGGGCGCATAGCGCTCCGCCAGGTCCAGCGCCCGCTGCAGGCGGGCAGAGCTGGACACCGTGCCCGACAGCACGATGCCGTCGTTTGCGGTGCGCACCTCGATTTTCTCGTTCGGCAGGATCTGGCGCAGGCGCTCCTTGAATTCGGTCACATCCGCCGCCACCCGCACTTCCACGTTGGTGATCAGCTGACCGGATCCGTCAAGCAGCGTCAGCGTGGTCAGGCCCGGGGATTTGCCCAGCACATAAATAGTGCGGTCTGACAGGGATGAAATATCTGCGATGCCCGGATTTGCGATGCTGAGCTCCGCAAAGGGGGTTTCGCTTTCAACCACCACGGCGCGGTTCATGGGCACATCCAGCGTCGACGCCGTGCCCTTTTTCACCACCCGCAAGGATTGTGCTGATGCCCCATCCGCACCCGGTATGCCAATAAACGAGAGACCCAAAAGGGCCGCCGCAACGAACCTACGAATTTTCATGTGACCTGCCTTTCCGATCACGCCTCAATGTCCGGGTCTTTATGCCCGCTCTTTCCCGCAATGTGGGACAGTTCCCGAATTATTGCAAGAATCAATGGCTTCGGCGCCTTTCTTAAGCGGTGCGGATTGTGGGGCCTAGGCAACAGGCAATTCAGCCGCACCCCGGTCGGGGGCGCGGCTAAACCTGGTAATGCACTGTAATGAAACAGAAAGCTTAGTTGGTGCAGGGGATCGGGATTGCCACAACTTCTGCGCCGCGGCGGGTGCGGATGGTGCAGACCTGCTCCCGTTCGACCTCCTGCGGCGCTTCGATCGCACCAAGGCCCAGCAGCTTGCGCTGGTCGACCTCGATGACTGAGGCGATTGTGTCATCGCCTGCGCCCACCAGCGCCAGGGTCAGTTTGCCGGTGCTCTGCGCCTGGGCCAGGGCGGCAACTTGTTCAGGCCGCGCTGCAACGGTGACCGTGCGGGCAATCACGGCGCCATCGATATCGTTGCTGGCCTTCTGATCAACCGCGATCAGTTCCACATTGGTCTCGATCAGGCGGGTGAAATCACCCTGGACTGCGCCTTCCTGGCGCACTTGGCCGGTCCAGTAGATGTCCACCTTGTCACCGGGGCGCAGAAATCCGGACACGCCGGAGGACACGTCCACGCGTATTGCAAAGGCGCGCATGCCGCGCTCCAGGCGCGAGGTGATGCCCGCGTCTTCACCGGGCAGGGTGACCTTGCTGGCCATGATGGCCTCGTTCTTTTCCATGGTGCGCAGGATGACGCGGGGGGCGTCGTCCGAACCCGGCGGGAACAGGGCTTCAAGGCTGGTGAACACGCCTTCCGGCAGGCTTTCCTTGGGCCAGCGCACCTGGCGGACGTTTTCCTTGGTCAGGCGGTGGCCGTATTTCAGAGTATCCGTCGCAACAAAGATGTCGACGGTGGGGATGTTCTCCACCCGGGACGCGCGTTCCTGCGCAAGCGCGTTCTGATATGCGCTGACATATTTCTTCGTCATCATCACGGCGCCGCCGGCCAGGGCAACGCCAACAATCAGTACCAGTACAAAAATACCGCGCATAACTGTTCCTTTCGTGTGGTCTTCAACCCGCCGGGCAGGGGGCGTCAGCGCCGGAATGCCGTATTGTTTCAGGGGCAGTTACACCTGGGTGCAGGCGTAATGCGCAATCAGGCGGATATGGCCTGACTTATTGGAAGACCGAGTCCTGCAACTCGCCAATCGTATCGGCAGCGTTATTTACATAGGTCTTGGTGCTGGTGCTGACTTGCTCAACGCCCGCCCCGATGGACACAAATGCGATACCTGCTATCGATGCGACCACTGCAGTAAGAACGACCCAGTCAACTGTCACCGCTCCGTGTTCCTCAGAGCGGAATCTGGCAAAAAGTGAAAACATGGGTTCCACCTTCTTTCTGCTTTTCTTGGGAAAAGGGCCGCGCATCTTCGCAATGCGCGGCCCCTCAGCTTAAGAAATTGCCGTCTGCGGCCACTGCTTACGGAGTGGTGGTGCCGGTGTCGAAGGTGGTCGGCACTTCGCCGTCAACCGCGGTCAGGAAGTCGCCGGTCGAGCCTGCGATGGTTTCGATGCCGCCGCCGATCGAGGAGTAGGCAACGCCGGCCAGGGCTGCAACAGCTGCGGTCAGAACGACCCAGTCAACAGTCACGGCGCCGTCTTCGTCTTTGCGGAAGTTTTTGATGAACTTGATCATGGTTTGGTCCCTCCAAAGGATCTCAGAATTTGGTCCATCCCGCCGTCGCTCTGGAACCTGCTCTCTCACCAGCTTTGGTTCCTGTCCGGCTTGGATGAGTACATATAGCCAGTGCAGCGTGGCAGGATTTGGGCTGAAAGCCGCAAAACGCTGCCCAATTTTAACTTTTCAACAAGAACTCCGGTAACCTGCTGTTTTTGCGAAGTTAAAAAATCATTACCAGCGGGACTCCCGTGGTATTTTCGCGCCAGTCCGGGGCAAATATGGCGATTACGCCAGATTCAGGGGCGGAAAAGCTGGAATTAGCCGTCCGGTTTTCCGAGTCTCGGGCGATAAAAACCAACGGCAGGCAGAGCAATGTCCGTGCGAAACGCAATTTTGTCGGCAGCCCTGTGCGCCTTGCCCCTGGCGGCAGCGGGGCAGGAGGCGCCCAAGCCCTTTCCCGCATTCGAAGCAAAGCGGGTCAAGCCGCCCGCACCGGGGACCGGCAAGCGGATAACCGTGCAGATCGAGCCTGCACCCGAGCCGGAGGCGGACATTGCAGCCCCGGCAGCACCTGCCGCCGCAGAGCCGGCCCCTCCGCCGCCCGCCGGGCGCTACACCTGGTTCTGGGACAAGGTCGCGCCGGGGCTGGAAGGGGCCGGGCCGGGACGGCTGGACGATGCCCTGCAGGCGCTCAAGGGCGCCAAGGGGCTGGCGGCGCCCAGGCTGCAGCTGATGCAGGACATCGTTCAGGAGCGCGGCGTGCAGATCCTGACGGAAAGCGCCGGCACCCAGGTGTCGCCGGCGCTGGTCCTTGCGGTGATTGCCGTCGAATCCGCCGGCAAGCCCGATGCGGTCAGCTCTGCCGGGGCGCAGGGGCTGATGCAGCTGATGCCGGACACCGCCGCGCGGTTCGGGGTCCGCGATGCGCTGGAGGCCAAGCAGAACATTTCCGGCGGTGTCCGCTATCTGGACTGGCTGATGAAGGAGTTCGGGGGCGACCCGATGCTGGTTCTGGCGGGCTACAACGCGGGCGAGGGCGCGGTGCGGACCCACAAGGGCGTGCCGCCCTATGCTGAGACGCGCGATTACGTGCCCAAGGTGCTGGCCGCCTATCAGGTGGCGCGCGGATTGTGCACGACCCCGCAGATGTTCCTGTCCGACGGCTGCGTGTTCCGGATGCAGAACTGACGCCGCGCTGAGCCCGGCGGCGCTGCGCGCTTTGTTCCGGGCGGGATGGCGCCCCTTTTGCAGGGTGTTGCACCCCCACCGTACGGTGCCTTCACGCAATCCTCATGGCCCTCTGCCAAACTCCCAAAAGATCGCGATCCCCCGCCATGGTTCCCGCGCGCGGGGCCATGATACGAGGCGCAGGCATCTATGGGCTGCCTGCGCGACACCCCGGAGACCGGCCCTGATAAAAAGGGGGTCGTCCAGGATATCCTGTCCGAGCAGGCCCCCGGCGGGGTCTGTCCACCTCCATCCGGCGGCGCCGCCCCCTGAAACGGGACACAGCGCGAAACGGCACGAAACGAACCGAACAACAAAGACCTGCAAAACAAAACCGCCCGGGCAGATGCGCCCCGGCGGCTGGAAGGCCTGCGGCTGAGGCAGGCGTTTGACTATATCCGCGGCAGCAGCGCCGCGTCAGTCCACGATGGTGGCTTCGGTCGCCGCTCGCAGCTCGTCCTCGGTGACGCCTTCGGCGCATTCGACAATCTTCAGGCCGCCTTCGACCACGTCCAGAACGCCGAGGTTGGTGATGATGCGGTCCACCACGCCCTTGCCAGTCAGCGGCAGGGTGCATTCCTTCAGCACCTTGGACTGGCCGTGCTTGTTGGCGTGGTCCATCACCACCACCACGCGGCCGACGCCCGCCACCAGGTCCATGGCGCCGCCCATGCCCTTCACCAGCTTGCCGGGGATCATCCAGTTCGCCAGGTCGCCGTTCTCGGCCACTTCCATCGCGCCCAGAATCGCCATCGCGATCTTGCCGCCGCGGATCATCGCAAACGACTGCGCCGAGTCGAAATAGGCGGTCTGCGGCAGTTCGGTGATGGTCTGCTTGCCGGCGTTGATCAGGTCGGCATCCTCTTCGCCCTCATATGGGAAGGGGCCCATGCCCAGCATGCCGTTCTCCGACTGCAGGGTCACTTCCACACCCTCGGGGATGTAGTTGGAGACCAGCGTCGGAATGCCGATGCCCAGATTCACATACCAGCCGTCCTGCAGCTCCTGCGCGGCGCGTGCCGCCATCTGATTGCGGTCCCAAGGCATTATGCTTGCTCCTTCTTCTGACGGACGGTGCGCTGTTCGATGCGTTTCTCGTGGTCGCCCTTGATGATGCGGTGCACGTAGATGCCGGGCAGGTGGATCGAGTCCGGGTCCAGCGAGCCGGTGGGCACGATCTCCTCGACCTCAACCACGCAGACCTTGCCGCAGGTGGCGGCCGGCGCGTTGAAGTTGCGGGCGGTCTTGCGGAACACCAGGTTGCCGGTCTCATCCGCCTTCCAGGCCTTGACGATGGCGAGGTCGGCAAAGATGCCTTCCTCCATGATGTAATCCTCCATCGCGCCGTCGGGGCCGGTGGGGAACTGCTTTTCCATCTTGCCCTCGGCAATCACGGTGCCAACGCCGGTCTTGGTGAAGAAGCCGGGGATGCCCGCGCCGCCGGCGCGCATGCGCTCGGCCAGGGTGCCTTGCGGATTGAACTCCAGCTCCAGCTCGCCGCTCAGATACTGGCGCATGAATTCGGCGTTCTCGCCCACGTAGGAGGAGATCATCTTCTTCACCTGCCGGGTCTGCAGCAGGATGCCGATGCCGAAATCATCAACGCCCGCGTTGTTGGAGGCAAAGGTGAGGTCCTTGGTGCCCGCGTCCTTGATTGCCTGCAGCAGCAGCTCGGGAATGCCGCAGAGGCCAAAGCCGCCCGCGGCGATGAACATGCCGTCGTGAAGCAGCCCGTCGAGCGCTTCAGCGGCGCTGGAATATACCTTTTTCATGGAGATCTCCCATTATGCCGGTTGCAGGGAGTTCTGGCGCTGAGCGGGTGCAGAGTCAATGAATACGGAGAGGGCTGCGTATTTCTACGGAGCCGCTTTGACGGCCCGCCAGTTTCGGCAGACCGTCAAGGCCGGAAGTCATACAGGCAGGGCGTCTTCGGCGTATTGCGCCGCGAATTCCGCGCTGGGCGGGATCGGGGTGATCACGTCGATCAGCACGCCGTTCGGGTCCGCCGTGATGAAGTGGCGCTGCCCGAAGTCTTCGTCAATGAGCGGCTTCAGCACTGGCAGGCCTGCGCCGGTCAGCCGGGTGTATTCGGCTGCGGCATCCTCCACCTCGAAGTTCAGGATGACACCGGCACTGCTGCCGCGCCCGGCCTCGGGGACCGTGGGGTGCGTGCCATCCAGTATGGCCAGGTTCACGGCCGGGTCGGTGCGGGACTGAAGATGCACGTACCAGTCCGATTCAAACGCCGGCTGGAATCCGAAGTGGGTTTGGTAAAACGCCGCGGTGCCCGCGACATCGTTTGTTTGCAGCACCGGATAGTATTGAGTGACTTTCATCTTGCACCTCATTTTAAAAACATACAGTCTGTATGCATGTGGAAATAAACATACAGGCTGCATGTATGCAAGAGGGGAATACTCCCGTCCCAAACACGGCGCGCCGGGCCGCCATGCGGGAGCGGCTGATCGCTGCCGCCCGCAAACTGTTTTCGGAAAAAGGCTACGCCGAGACATCGACGCCGGAAATCGTCAAGGCCGCGGAGGTCACACGCGGCGCGCTTTATCATCACTTCGATGGCAAGGAGGCGTTGTTCTGTGCTGTTGCCGAGGCCGAGGCGCAAGTGGTCACAAAGGCAATCGAGGCTGCGGCGAAGGTGCCGGGCGGGGAGGGGCTGGAGGCGGGCAGCCGGGCTTTCTTTGCCGCAATGGCGGAGCCGGGCCGCGCCCGCATACTGCTGGTGGACGGGCCTGCCGTGCTTGGTGCCGCTGCGATGGACAAGATCGATGCCGGCGGCGGACGCAGTGCGTTGCGTGCTGGGCTGGCGTCGGCCGGCACGGGTTTGGATGAAGCTGAGCTTGATGCGCTGGCGGCGGTGATGTCGGCGGCCTTCGACAGGGCGGCGCTTGCCATTGCCGAAGGTGCCGAGACGGCACCGTATGAGGCGGCGATGGCGGCACTGATGCGCGCCGCCATCGGACCGGAGACTTAGGTCGAGGCTTTCTTGGCGGCAGGTTTTTTCTTGGCGGCGGGCTTCTTCGCCGCTGCCTTCTTCTTGCCGCCCTTCGACGATTTCTCGGCGATCAGCTGCACCGCCATTTCCATGGTCACATCCTTGGGCTCCACGTCCTTGGGCAGGGTGGCGTTCACCTTTTCCCATTTGACGTAAGGGCCGTAACGCCCGTCCATGATGTTGATGGCGCCGCCGCTTTCGGGGTGTTCGCCCAGCTCCTTCAGCGGCTTGGCGGAAGCGCGGCTGCCGCGGCGGCCAGGGTTGGCGCGCTTCTCCGCCAGCATCTCAACGGCGCGGTTCATGCCGATCTCAAAGACGTCCAGGGTTTCTTTGAGGTTCACGTAAACCGGCTTTTCCTCGTCGGGCAGCTGGTGCGCGATATAAGGCCCGAACCGCCCCAGGTTGGACTGGATGACACCGCCGTCCGGGTGCAGGCCGATTTCGCGCGGCAGGGTGAGCAGAGTCAGCGCCTGCTCCAGGGTGATCTCGTTCGGGCCCCAGCCCGGCAGGAAATCCTTGCCCTGTTTGGGCAGCGAGGAGCGCGGCGGCTTCTTGTTTTCGGGCGTGGCTTCGCCGCGCTGGACATAAGGCCCGAAACGGCCGGATTTCAGGTGGATCTCATCCCCGTTATCCTCGCCCAGAATACGTTCGTAACCTTCCGCGCCCTCTCCGGAAATCGGGCGGGTGTAGTTGCATTCGGGGTAGTTGCCGCAGCCGACAAACCCGCCGGTGCGCGAGGTCTTGAGGTGCAGCTGGCCCTGGCCGCATTTCGGGCAGGTGCGCGGGTCGGTGCCATCTTCGCGCGGCGGATAGAGCTGCGGCGCCAGAGCGTCGTCCAGCACGTCCAGCACCTCGGTGATGCGCAGGTTGGAGGTTTCGGCAATCGCCGCGGAGAAATCACGCCAGAACCGGCCCAGCAGGTCCTTGTAGTCGCGGTCGCCGGCGCTCACGTCATCCAGTTCTTCTTCCAGCTCAGCGGTGAATTCATAGCCGACGTATTTGCGGAAGAAATTCAGCAGGAAAATGGTGACGATCCGGCCCTTGTCCTCGGGGAACAGGCGGTTCTTTTCCTTGCGGACGTATTCCCGGTCCTGGATCGTGGTGATCACCGACGCATAGGTCGAGGGGCGGCCGATGCCCAGCTCTTCCATCCGCTTGACGAGGGTCGCCTCGGTATAGCGCGGCGGCGGCTGGGTGTGGTGCTGCAGCGCCAGCACGGCACCGTCTTCGGACAGGACAGAGGCGTCCTTGCCGGCCTTCTCTGCCTGCGCCGCCAGCGAGGACGCGAACTTCAGCGTCTCGCCCTGCATGATCTGCGGCAGGCGCTTGTCGTCCTCATCCGCCACATCGTCGCGGCCTTCCTCATAGACCCGCATGAAGCCGTCGAACAGCACCACCTGGCCGGTGGCGCGCAGCACGACCTGCTGGTCGCTGGAGCCGATGTCGACGGTGGTGCGCTCCAGCCGGGCGCCTTCCATCTGGCAGGACAGGGTCCGCTTCCAGATCAGGTCATAAAGCTTGCGCTGGTCGTCGTCCGAAACCTTCAGGCTGGCGGCATCGCGGCTCATGTCGGTTGGGCGGATACACTCGTGCGCTTCCTGCGCGTTCTTGGCCTTGTTCTTGTAGATCCGCGGCGAGGACGGCACGTATTCGGCGCCATAGCGCTTCTCGATCTCGGCGCGGGCTTCCTGCACCGCCTCGGGGGCCATGTCGATGCCGTCGGTCCGCATATAGGTGATGAGGCCGGCCTCATACAGCCGCTGGGCCGCGTTCATGGTCTGGCGGGCACCCATGCCGAACTTGCGGCTGGCTTCCTGCTGCAGGGTTGAGGTCATGAAGGGCGCAGAGGGGTTGCGGGCCGCGGGCTTGGCTTCGACCGACAGCACCGACAGCTTGCGCGAGGCCACGGCCTGCACCGCCATTTCGGCAGAGGTGGAGTTCTTGAGGCTGTATTTGTCGAGCTTGTCGCCGCCCATGACGGTCAGGCGCGCCTCGAACTCCTGGCCGCGGGGGGTGGCCAGCTGGGCGCGAACGGACCAGTATTCCTGCGCGTTGAAGGCCTCGATCTCCATCTCGCGCTCGACGATCAGGCGCAGGCAGACGGATTGCACCCGGCCCGCCGAACGCGCGCCCGGCAGTTTGCGCCACAGAACCGGCGACAGGTTGAACCCCACCAGGTAATCCAGCGCGCGGCGGGCCAGATAGGCCTCGACCAGCGGCATGTCGACCTGGCGCGGGTTCCGCATCGCCTCGGTCACCGCTTCCTTGGTGATCGCGTTGAAGGTCACCCGGCTGACGGCGGTGTCCTTCTTGATCGAGCGCCGCTTGGTCAGCGCCTCCTGCAGGTGCCAGCTGATCGCCTCTCCCTCGCGGTCGGGGTCGGTGGCGAGAATCAGCGCATTGTCGTCTTTCAGCGCGTCGGCGATGGCCTTCACATGCTTGCGGGAATCGTTGGCGACCTCCCAGGTCATGCCGAAATCATTGTCCGTGTCGACCGATCCGTCCTTGGCGGGCAGGTCGCGCACATGCCCGTAAGACGCCAGAACCGTATAGTCGGGGCCAAGATATTTATTGATTGTTTTTGCTTTGGCCGGGGATTCGACAACTACTACTGGCATAAATTCTGATACCTCTTCGGACCGCTTTGCCGGGTTCTATGGCGGGGCAGGATGTGGGGCGCAAGGGGAGAATGTCAATCCGGGCTCAATGGACGCGGCGCAATTCCTGCCTTTGCGGACCTGTTGCGGAGCCATCCGCAGCGCCCGCGTCACTGGCGTTTCCGGTTTCAGGCAGGAGAGGTCAATCCTTGTCTTCAGGGTAGGCCCGGGACAGCAGGCCGCCCGGCTCGCGGCGGATCGCGCCCTCCAGCTCCAGGTCCGTCAAGGCCGGCGCAAGGTCCTGCGGCGGCAGGGACAGGTCGCGGATCAGCTGCGTCTCGGACGTGGGGGAGGGGCCGAGGCTGCCGAGAATCTGCTGATGCAGGGCGTGGGTCTCTGCCAGGCTGCGCCGCCCCTGCGGCTGCGGCGGCAGGGCGGCCAGCGCCTGGTGGATGTCCTGCGGAGCGGAGGCCGGCGCGGCAGGCATCCCCTGCGGCGGCAGGGCCTCCAGCACGTCGTTCGCGTCGCGGACCAGCGCGGCGCCGTCCCGGATCAGCCGGTTGCAGCCGGAGCTGCGCGCATCAAACGGGTGGCCGGGCACCGCGAGCACCTCGCGGCCATAGTCCAGCGCGTCCCGGGCGGTGATCAGGCTGCCGGATTTGGCGGCGGCCTCCACCACCACCAGCGCCCGCGACAGGGCGGCGATGATCCGGTTGCGCTTGGGGAAATCGCGGGCCTGCGGCGTAAGGTCCATCGGCTGTTCCGACAGCCGCAGCCCGGTTTCGCTGATCTGAGCGGCCAGGTGCGCGTTTTCCGCCGGGTAGATCACGTCTGCCCCGCCCGCCAGCACCGCGATGGTGCCGGTTTCCAAAGCCGCCTGATGCGCCGCGGTGTCGATGCCGCGGGCCATGCCGGACACCACTATGTATCCGGCTTCCCCGAGGGAGTGGGCCAGCGAGCGGGCCATCCGCACCCCCAGCGAAGAGGCATTGCGGGCGCCCACGATGGAGATCATCGGGCGGTCCAGCACCTTAAGATCGCCGATGGCCCAGAGCAGGGGCGGGGCGTCTTTCAGGCCCTTCAGCAAGTCAGGATATTCAGGATCCGAAAAGCACAAAAGCCGCGCTTTGGCGGCTTTTGCGGTCTTGAGTTCGTTGTCCACCGCCTTGGCCGGGCATGTTTCATAACCTTTGATGCCTGCGGAACGTGCCACTTCGGGCAGCGCATCCAGCGCGTTCTGCGCTGAACCATATTCTGCGAGCAGCCGGTGAAAGGTTACCGGGCCAACCCGTTTGGAGCGCAAAAGGCGAAGCCATGAATACCGGTTATCTTCCGTGGTGGGTGGGAGTGGGGGGTGAGTGGAAGAAAGTGCTTCTTCGGTCATCCGCAGCTCCGCCTGTTTGCAGGACAAGAATTAACCTTGAGGGGGTTAACAGGTGGTGAACGGCTCGAAACTTTTTGCCAATGCCTTGAAAATTTTCCTAAGTTGCCGGAATAATTGGAAGATTCAAGATCAACCTGGGGTTGCTCGGTCGGGATCCCCTCAATCCCGGCCGGCTGCAAGTGCAGCCGGCCCCGGAAATTTGCGGCAAGTCTATGGTTTTGCAGGGATTTTACGCAGCAGATCCGCCAACTGTCAGCCCGCCCATCAGCACCGAGGGCTGGCCGACGCCGACCGGAACCCATTGCCCGGCCTTGCCGCAGTTGCCCATGCCGGGGTCCAGCGCCATGTCATTGCCGAGGCCCCGGATCTGCTTGAGCGCGGTGGCGCCGTCGCCGATCAGGGTGGCGCCCTTGACCGGCGCGCCGACCTTGCCGTCCTTCACCCGGTAGGCCTCGGTGCAGGAGAACACGAACTTGCCGTTGGTGATATCGACCTGGCCGCCGCCGAAGCCGACCGCCCAGATGCCGTCCTTGATGCCCGCCACCAGATCGCCGGGATCGGCCTCGCCGCCCAGCATATAGGTGTTGGTCATCCGCGGCATCGGTGCGTGGGCATAGCTTTGCCGCCGCCCGTTGCCGGTGGGGGAGACCCCCATCAGCCGCGCGTTCTGGCGGTCCTGCATGAAGCCGACCAGCACGCCGTCCTCAATCAGCGTGGTCTTCTGGCTGGGGGTGCCCTCGTCATCCACGGTGATCGAGCCGCGCCGGTCCGGGATGGTGCCGTCGTCCAGCACCGTGACTCCCCTGGCGGCGATCTGCTGGCCCATCAGCCCGGCAAAGGCCGAAGATCCCTTGCGGTTGAAGTCGCCCTCCAGCCCGTGGCCGATCGCCTCGTGCAGCAGGATGCCGGGCCAGCCGGGGCCAAGCACCACATCCATCTCGCCGGCGGGGGCCGGGACCGCGTCGAGGTTGACCAAGGCGATGCGCAGCGCCTCCTGCACCTGGGCCTGCCAGTGCTTGGGATCGACCAGCCCGTCGAGGCCCAGCCGCCCGCCGCCGCCGGCGGAGCCGCTTTCCCGGCGGCCGTCCTTTTCGACGATCACCGAGACGTTCAGGCGGGCCATCGGGCGGGTGTCGCGCACCCGCACCCCGTCGGCGCGCAGGATCTCGACCTCCTGCAGCGAGGCGGCGAGCGAGGCGGAGACCTGCACCACGCGTTTATCGAGATTGCGGGCATAGTCGTCGATCTCGCGCAGCGTCTCCACCTTGACCGGGAACGGCATGGAGCTGATCGGGTCGGCGTCGGTGTAGAGCTTCTTGTTGGTGGCCTGCGGTGCGCCGGCATAGGTGCCGCCGCCGCCGCCGCCGCCAACCGCCAGCTTGGCGGTTTCCGCCGCCCGCCGCAGCGAGGCGATGGAGACATCGGTAGAATGCGCATATCCCGCCACATCGCCGTTCACGGCCCGCAAACCAAAGCCTTCGGAGGCATCGTAGCTGGCGCTGCGCAGGCGCCCGTCGTCAAAGGACAGCGCCTCAGACTTGCGGCGCTCGGCAAAGATCTCTCCATCCTCCGCACCGTTCAGGGCATCGCGCAGGACGGCCAGCGCCTCATCCTCCGGAAGCGCGGTTTCGAAGGGTCGGAAGGATGGGTTTTCCATGGCACGGTCCTCAGATTTTTTGATCTAAATCAAGAAAGCGACGGTTTGACGCTTGGCTGCCTCTTTATCTGCACGCCCGAATATGGTTTTAAGCTGCGTCAAAGACAACGGGGCAGGTGCGTTTTGAGGAATCATTGATTCCTCTGCATTTCGTGCTGCCGCAGGAACAATACGATCAACCGATCAGGACAGAACATGAAAAACGCTTTGATGCTTTCGGGCCTTTTCGCCGGCCTTTCGAGCCTTCCAGCAATGGCGCAAGAAGGCCTGGAAACCATTGGTAAGCCGGTGAACGGCGGTCTGGGCTTCCAGCCGGCGGCAACTTCGCTGATGGAAGGGATCCACAAGCTGGACTGGATGATCCTGGTTATCATCACCGTGATCTGCGTGTTCGTCGCGGGCCTGCTGCTGTGGGCGATCCTGCGCTTCAACAAACGCGCCAACCCGACCCCGGCCAAGTTCACCCACCATACCCCGATCGAGATCGCCTGGACCGTGATTCCGATCCTGGTTCTGGTGTTCATCGGCTCCTTCTCGCTGCCGCAGCTGTTTGCCCAGCAGGAAATCCCCGAGGGCGACATCAACATCAAGGTGACCGGCTACCAGTGGTACTGGGGCTATGAGTACACCGATCACGAGTTCGGCTTTGAAAGCTTCATGCTGCCGAAGGACCAGCTGGCCGCAAACGGCTATGCCGAGGATGAATGGCTGCTGGCCACCGACACCGCCGTTGTGGTGCCGTCGGGCAAGACCATCGTGATGAACGTGACCGGCGCTGACGTGATCCATTCCTGGACCATCCCGGCCTTCGGGGTGAAGCAGGACGCGGTTCCCGGCCGTCTGGCACAGCTGTGGTTCAAGGTCGACGAGGGCAAGGAAGGCATCTATTTCGGCCAGTGCTCCGAGCTGTGCGGCAAGGACCACGCCTATATGCCGATCACCGTCAAGGTCGTGACCCAGGAGCAGTATGACGCCTGGCTGGAAGGCGCCAAGGAAGAATACGCGGGCATCCCGCAGGCCTACCAGGTCGCCTCCAACTGATAACTGGCTATATGGAGCTTGAGGGAGCTCCGTATGGATCAGAAACAAGACCGGGGTGCGCAGCCATGCGCACCTGTTGCCGCCAAAGGACCCAAGATGAGCGACGCAAGCATCAACGCAAGCCGGGCATATGAGGACGAGGCCAGCTTTGGCGATTACTTCGCCCTGCTGAAGCCCCGTGTCATGTCGCTGGTGGTGTTCACCGCTCTGGTGGGGCTGCTGGCTGCACCGGTTTCCGTGCATCCCGTTGTTGGCTTCTGCGCCATCCTGTTCATTGCCATCGGCGGCGGTGCCTCCGGTGCGCTGAACATGTGGTGGGACGCGGATATCGACAAGGTGATGAAGCGCACCAAGTCGCGCCCGATCCCGGCCGGCAGGGTTGAGCCGGGCGAGGCGCTGGCGCTGGGCCTGGCGCTGTCGGGCCTGTCGGTGATCATGCTGGCGCTGGCGGCCAATGTCTTTGCCGGCGCGTTCCTGGCCTTCACCATCTTCTTCTACGTGGTGGTCTACACCATGTGGCTGAAGCGGGCGACGCCGCAGAACATCGTGATCGGCGGTGCCGCCGGGGCCTTCCCGCCGGTGATCGGCTGGATCGCCGCCACCGGCACCATGTCGGTTGAGCCCTGGCTGATGTTCCTGCTGACCTTCATGTGGACGCCGCCGCATTTCTGGGCGCTGGCGCTGTTCATGCGCTCCGACTACGACGACGCCGGCGTGCCGATGCTGACCGTGACCCACGGCCGCCGGTCCACCCGCATCCATATTCTGGCCTATACCGTGCTGCTGGCGCTGCTGGCTGTCGGCACCGCGTTCTCCGGCATCGGCGGCCCGGTCTACCTGGCCGCGGCGCTGGTGATGAACGCGCTGTTCCTGCATGGCGCCTGGAAGATCACCCGCCGCGACGAGGACGATTCCGAGGCCGACAACTTCAAGGTGGAGCGCAGCTTCTTCAAACTGTCGCTCCTGTACCTCTTCCTGCATTTCGGCGCCATTCTGGCCGAAGCCCTGCTGAAGCCCTACGGGCTGGGAGGCTGGTAAGATGGCCCTGCGCAAGGAACATGAGATTCACAAGCGCCGGTCCGGCCTGAACAAGGGCGTCGGCCTGCTGCTGGCCGCCTTTGTGGTGCTGATCATGGCGCTGACCATGGTCAAGGTGACCTCCGGCAGCTTCAAGTTCCCCGATGCACAGTCTTCTGGTGAACAGGGGGAGCAGAACTGATGGCGCTGCAGGGCCCCAAGAAGACTGTTGTCCAGCTGGTCGGTGTTGTCGTCCTGATGGGCGGGCTGTCCTGGGCCTCGGTCCCGTTCTATGACTGGTTCTGCCGCGTCACCGGGTTCGGCGGCGTCACCGGCGTGGCCAGCACGGGATCTGACACGGTGCTGGAGCAGACCATCAGGGTCCGCTTTGACGGCTCCAAGGAGCGCGGCATGCCGTGGGAGTTCAAGCCGGTGCAGCGCGAGATGGAGATCCGTCTCGGCGAAACCGGCCTGGCCTTCTATGAGGCCTACAACCCGACCGACCGCCCGGTGGCCGGGCAGGCGTCCTACAATGTGGCGCCCTACGAGGCCGGCGGGTTCTTTTCGAAAATCGACTGCTTCTGCTTTACCGAGCAGGTGCTTCAGCCCGGGGAGCGGGTGCAGATGCCCGTGACCTTCTATGTCGACCCGGAAATCATTGACGACCGGGACGCAAAATACGTGCATACGATCACGCTGTCGTACACGTTCCATGAAATCGATCTGCCCGAGGGCGTTGCCGCTCTCGACACCGGGGATAACACCGGGGCAGGCACAACCACGAACTAGGCCGCTAGGTGAGGGACACTTAAATGGCGCACGCTAAAAACCACGATTATCACATTCTGCCGCCGTCGATCTGGCCGCTGGCCTCCGCTCTGGGCACCTTCGTCATGCTGGTTGGCGCGGTGTTCTGGATGAAGGGCATCACCGCATGGCCGTTCTGGATCGGCTTTGTCGCGGTGCTCTACTCGGCCTATGCCTGGTGGGCGGAAGTTGTTGCCGAAAGCAAGGTCGGCGATCACACGCCGGTCGTCCGCATCGGCCTGCGCTATGGCTTCATCCTGTTCGTCATGTCCGAGGTGATGTTCTTCTTCGCCTGGTTCTGGTCGTTCTTCAAACACGCCATCTACCCGATGGAGACCTATGTCGGCACCGAATATGTGGCGCCGGCGATCTATCCGGTTGATCCCTTCCACCTGCCGCTGATCAACACCCTGATCCTGCTGCTGTCCGGCTGCGCCGTGACCTGGGCGCACCACGCGCTGGTGCACAACAACGACCGCAAGGCGCTGATCCAGGGCCTGGCCATCGGCATCGCCTTCGGTGTCGCCTTCACCGCGCTGCAGGGCTATGAGTACGCCCACCTGCTGCACGAAGGCTGGCAGTTCGGCGGTGATGAGTTCTACTCGAACTTCTTCATGGCAACCGGCTTCCACGGCTTCCACGTGATCATCGGCACCATCTTCCTGACCGTTTGCCTGGTCCGCGCGATGAAGGGCGACTTCACCCCGGAGCAGCACGTCGGTTTCGAGGCCGCTGCCTGGTACTGGCACTTCGTGGACGTCGTCTGGCTGTTCCTGTTCGTTGCCGTCTACATCTGGGGCACCTCCGGCCTGTAACGGCGGTTTGTACGGGTTACATGTTTGCGGTTGATTATCGGCGGGCATGAAGTCACACACGGGGCGCGCAAGGGACACCTTGCGCGCCCTGAACTTTGAAGCGGAGCAGCGATGATGCGGCGTGTCATCTTCCTGTTGATCATCAGCGGTGCCGGCCTGGCCGTGCTGATCGGCCTTGGCAGCTGGCAGCTGCAGCGCAAGGCCTGGAAGGAAGGCATCCTCGCCACCATCGAACAGCGTATCGCGGGCGAGGCTGCCGCGCAGTTGCCGCAAGCGCTGGAGCCGGAGGCTGACAAATACCGCCCGGTGCGCCTGACCGGAGACATCGGTGCAGAGGAGCTGCACGTCCTCACCTCGATCAAGGACATCGGCCCTGGCTACCGGGTGATCTCCCCCTTCACGCTGGAAGACGGCCGCCAGGTGCTGATCGACCGCGGATTTATCCCGGTGAACGAAAAGCAGGCCCTGCGCCTGACCGGCCCCGCGGAGATCGAAGGCAACATCCACTGGCCGCAGGAGACCGACAGCTACACGCCCGCGCCGGATCTGGCTGGCAACATCTGGTATGCCCGCGACACCGAGCAGATGGCGGCAGAGCTGGGTACCGAGCCGGTGCTGATTGTCCTGCGCGCGCGCCCCGAAGGGGAGGCCGATCTGCTGCCGGTACCGGTAGACTCGGCCTCTGTCCCGAACAACCACTTGCAATATGCGATCACCTGGTTTTCGCTGGCCCTGATCTGGGCGGCGATGACCCTCTACTTCCTGCGGCGCAGCCGCCCCAACCCGAAGAGCTGAAGGCGATGAAATATATCTCGACCCGGGGCCAAGCGCCCGAGCTGACCTTTGAAGACGCGATGCTGACCGGTCTCGCGCGTGACGGCGGCCTGTATGTGCCGGCGGAAATCCCGCAGATGTCCCAGGACGACATCGCGGCGCTGGCAGGGCTGTCCTATGAGGAAACCGCCTTCCGCGTCATGCGTCCCTTCCTTGGCGACTGCTTCACCGATGAGGAATTCCGCGGCATCATCGCCCGCGCCTATGAAGGTTTCGGCCACGCCGCCCGCGCGCCGCTGAAGCAGCTGGCGCCCAACCATTTCCTGCTGGAACTGTTCCACGGGCCCACGCTGGCGTTCAAGGACTTCGCCATGCAGCTGATCGGCCAGCTGTTCCAGGCGGCACTGGAGCGCCGCGGCGACCGGGTGACCATTGCGGGCGCCACCTCCGGCGATACCGGCTCTGCCGCCATGGAAGCCTTCCGCGGGCTGAACAATGTGGATGTCTTCATTCTTTTCCCGCATGGCCGGGTGTCCGAAGTGCAGCGCCGCCAGATGACCACCCCGCAGGACGCCAACGTCCATGCGCTGGCCGTCGATGGCGACTTCGACGATTGCCAGGCCCGCGTCAAAGACATGTTCAACGACTTCGATTTCCGGGACGGGGTGAAACTGGCCGGCGTGAACTCGATCAATATCGCCCGCGTCCTGGCGCAGGTGGTCTATTACTTCTCCTCGGCCGTCAGCCTCGGCGCGCCGCAGCGCAAGGTGAGCTTCACTGTGCCCACCGGCAACTTCGGCGACATCTTCGCGGGCTTCATTGCCAAGCAGATGGGCCTGCCGATCGACCAGCTGGTGGTCGCCACCAACCAGAACGACATCCTGCACCGCTGCCTGTCGGGGCAGGGCTATTACAAGGGCGACACCCAGCCCTCGATCTCGCCGTCGATGGACATTCAGGTGTCGTCGAACTTTGAGCGCGCGCTGTTCTACGCCTACGGCCAGGACAGTAAGGCAGTGGCGCTGTTGATGGATGAACTGAAGAACGGCGGCTTTGACGTCTCCCAGGGGGCCATGCAGGCGCTGGCGGAGAATTATACCTCTGGCCGCACCTCGGAGGAAGAGACCCTGGCGACCATCAAGTCCGAGCTGGCCTCGTCGGGCGAGCTGATCTGCCCGCACGGCGCGGTTGCTGTGAAAGTGGCGAACGAGCACCGCAAGGGTGATGTGCCGATGATCACGCTGGCCACCGCGCATCCGGCGAAATTCCCTGCCGCGGTGGAAGACGCAAGCGGCATTCATCCGCCCTTGCCGCCGCGCATGGCGGACCTGTATGAGAGGCCGGAACGGGTCACCCGGATCGCCAACGATCTGGCTGCCCTCGAGGATCACATCAGAAAGAACATCGCGAATTGACAGTTCAGCAGCACACACTCGCCAACGGGTTCCGCATCGTCTCCGAGCATATGCCGGGTCTGGAATCCGCGGCGGTCGGGATCTGGGTGAGCGCCGGCGGCCGCCACGAGCGGCTGGAGCAGAACGGCATTGCCCATTTCCTTGAGCATATGGCCTTTAAGGGCACCAAGCGGCGCACGGCCCTGCAGATTGCCGAAGAAATCGAGGATGTAGGCGGTTATATCAACGCCTACACCTCGCGTGAGGTAACGGCCTACTATGCCCGGGTGCTGAAGGATGACGTGCCGCTGGCGGTGGATGTGATCGGGGATATCCTGCTGAACCCGGTGTTCGACCAGCGCGAGATCGAGGTTGAGCGCGGGGTGATCCTGCAGGAGATCGGCCAGTCTCTGGACACGCCGGACGATGTGATCTTTGACTGGCTGCAGGAGGAAAGCTACCGCGGCCAGCCGCTTGGCCGGACCATTCTGGGCCCTGCGGAACGTGTCCGTGCGTTCTCACGCGAGGATTTGCAGGGCTTTGTCGGCGAACACTACGGCCCAGGTCAGATGATCCTGGCAGCGGCGGGCGGCGTTGATCACGAGGCGCTGGTCAAGCTGGCGGAACAGCTGTTCGGCCATATGGAGGCCAAGCCCGATTTCACCGCCGAGGGCGCGCAGTTCACCGGCGGCGAGGCGCGGCAGGTGAAGGATCTGGAGCAGGCGCATTTCGCGCTGGCCTTTGAGGGGCCCGGCTACCGCGACCAGTCGATGTACACCGCGCAGATTTATGCCAGCGCGCTCGGCGGCGGCATGTCCTCGCGGCTGTTCCAGGAGGTGCGCGAAAAGCGCGGCCTGTGCTACACGATCTTCTCGCAGGCCGGGTCCTATGCCGATACCGGCTCGATGACTGTCTACGCGGGCACCTCGGGTGAGCAGCTGGAAGAGCTTGCAGGCATCACCATCGACGAGATGAAGCGTGCCGCGGACGACATGAGCGATGCCGAGGTGGAGCGCGCCCGCGCGCAGATGAAGGCCGGGATGCTGATGGGGCTGGAAAGCCCCTCGAACCGGGCGGAGCGGCTGGCGCGGCTGGTGCAGATCTGGGACAAGGTGCCGTCGCTGGAGCGCACCGTGGAGCGGATCAATGCGGTCACCACCAAGGATGTGCGGGAGCTGGCGGAGACCATGGCAGTTACGGCGCCTGCTGCGCTGGCGCTCTATGGCCCGGTGGCGGATGCTCCGGCGCTTGAGAGGCTGCAGGAGAGGCGCGCCGCCTGATGCTGCTCAACCGCCGCAAGGTCCGCATCGAAACCGAGCGCCTGACCCTCAGGCCGCCGGTGCATGCGGATTTTCACGGCTGGGCGGCGCTGCGGCTGCAGAGCCAGCCCTACCTGACGCCATGGGAGCCGAGCTGGGCGGCGGATCACCTCAGCCGCAAGAGTTTCACCAACCGGGTCTACTGGGCGCGCCGGTCGGTCACGGGCGGCACAGCGCTGCCGCTGTTCCTGATCCGGCGCGACGATCAGCTGCTGGTGGGGGCGATCACGCTGGACAACATCCGCCGCGGCCCGGCGCAGGCGGGCACGCTCGGCTATTGGACCGGGCTGCCCTTTGCCCGCCAGGGCTACATGCGCGAGGCGATCGGCGCGGTGGTGCATCATGCTTTCACCAAGCTGGACCTCAGCCGCGTCGAGGCCGCCTGCCTGCCGGAAAACCAGGCCTCCCGCGGGCTGCTGGAGAAATCAGGCTTCAAATACGAGGGCGTTGCCCAGTCCTATCTGCAGATTAACGGCCGCTGGCGCACCCATGTGCTCTATGCCTCCCTGCGCCACGACCGCCGCGGCAAGACGCTGGCAGGGCAGGCCTAGGCGGCGCATTTCAGACAGCCAATCTCTCCCGCCAGGCGCCTGCGCATCTGCGGATGCGCCGCTCCCGTTGGGCCGGGCGCCGCCCCTGTGGTGCGGCGCAGGTTCCGTTGCTGGCGGTGCCGCGCCCTGCGCCAGCAGGGCGCCACGCCCAACCGGGACGCGGAATTTCCAATTCCGCCGGTGCGGGCGGGAGCTTCTGGGTCTGGAAAATCCGGCAGACGGGGCTGACAATGCCTGTTCGCGCCCTAGAACTGCCACATGCGCGCCTTTGCCTCTCTCCTGTGCCTCCTCTTGTGCTTCAGTGCCCTTCAGGCGCAGGAGCGGCGGCAGAGCCATTGCATTGCCTTGGCACAGGCTGTGCCCGGTCTGGAATACCTGCATCAGGCCAGCTGGCAGGATCCGGTGGCAGAGGACAGCGTGCAGATCCGCTATATCGCCCATGCCTCTTTCCTGCTGCGCACCGCGGGCGGGCTGAACGTGGTCACCGATTTCACCGGCTTCACAGGCGCCGCGCCGCTGATCCCGGATGTCGTCACCATGAACCACGCCCATGAGACCCATTGGACCGCGCACCCTGATCCGGCAATCCCGCATGTGCTGGAGGGCTGGGGGCCGTTCGGGGCAGGCATCGAGCATCACCTCGACCTCGGCGAGATGCTGATCCGCAATGTGCCCACGGACATCCGCAACATGTTCGGCGGAGTCGAGGAACGGGGCAATTCGATCTTTGTGTTCGAGGCTGCGGGCCTGTGCATCGGCCATCTCGGTCACCTGCACCATGTGCCGACGCCGGAGCAATACGCGGCGCTGGGGCGACTCGATGTGGTGATGGCGGCGGTGGATGGCGGCATCACCCTGCCGCTGGATCAGATGCTGGAGGTGCTGGGGCGGCTGCGGTCCTCGGTGATCATTCCGATGCACTGGTTCAGCGACTATTCGCTGCAGAGTTTCCTGTCCCGGACCGGCCCGGAATTTGATGTGGTGGATGAGGGTGCAAGCGACCTGACCGTTTCCCTTCGCAGCCTGCCCGGGCGCCCGACCATCCATGTGCTGCGGCCCAAGTACCTGCTGGAAGAGGAGTGAGCGCCTTGCCAGCCGCGGGGCCTTGCGGCATGGATAAGGCATGACGCTGAACCCTGCCGATCCCGCCTTTGCCGCCCGCCTTTCAACCCTGCTGCCCGAGGGCGTGCTGCGGCCCGCCGAACCGCGCTATCTGGAAGAGCCGCGCGGCCGGTATCAAGGGCAGGCGGGGCTGCTGGCGCTGCCGCGCAGTGTGGAGGAGGTGTCCATTCTGGTCCGCGAAGCCAATGCTGCGCGGGTGCCGGTCGTGCCTTATGGCGGCGGCACCGGGCTGGTGGGCGGCCAGGTGATGCCCGAGGGCCCGGCGCCGCTGGTGATCTCGCTGGAGCGGATGGCGGCAATCCGGGCGGTGCACGCCCGGGAAAATGTGCTGATCGCTGAAGCGGGCGCCATTCTGGCCGATGTGCAGGCCGCAGCGCGGGAGGCCGGGCGGCTGTTCCCGCTGTCACTGGCGGCAGAAGGCTCTGCCCGGATCGGCGGCAACCTCTCGGCCAATGCGGGCGGCGTCAATGTGCTGCGCTACGGCAATGCCCGCGCCCTCTGCCTGGGGCTGGAGGCGGTGCTGCCGACGGGCGAAATCTGGCATGGACTGTCGCGGCTGCGTAAGGACAACACCGGCTATGACCTCAGGAACCTCTTGATCGGGGCTGAGGGCACATTGGGGGTGATCACCGCTGCCGCGTTGAAACTCTCGCCCATACCAGCGTCGCAAGGCACCGCGGTTTTTACCGTGACGAACCCGCAGGCCGCCATTGATCTGCTGGCCCTGGCCCGGGACCACGCGGGCGAGGGCGTCAGCGCCTTTGAGCTGATCCACCGGCAGGGGCTGGAATTTCTGGCGGAGACGCAGCCGCAGGTGCGCCAGCCTTTTGCCGCGGCGCCGGAGTGGTGCGTGCTGATCGAGTTGGGCCTGCCGCGCGGGCTGCAGGCGGAGGAAACGCTGGCAGAGCTGTTTGAAGCCGCCGAGGCGGCGGGGCTGGCCAGCGACGGGGTGATCGCCCAGTCGGAAAGCCAGCGGCAGGCGCTGTGGGCCATGCGCGAGCACATCCCGCTGGCCAACAAGGCCATCGGATCGGTGTCCAGCCATGACATTTCTGTGCCGATTTCGGACATCCCCGCCTTCATCGAACAGGGCAGGGAGGCGGTTGCCCGGCTTGGCGATTTCCGCATCAACTGCTTTGGCCATCTGGGCGACGGCAACCTGCACTATAACGTGTTCCCGGCCAAGGGCCGCAAGCGGGAGGACTACGAGGCCCTGCGGGGGGCGGTGAAGGAAGCCGTGCATGATCTGGTCCACGCCTTCGGCGGCTCCTTCAGTGCCGAACACGGGGTGGGGCGGATGAAGGCTGGCGATCTGGAGCGCTATGGCGACCCGGCCAAGCTGGCCGCGATGCGGGCGATAAAACAGGCGCTGGACCCCAATGGCATCATGAACCCGGGTGCAGTGCTGCGCGCAGAATGACGTGTGTCATGCGCGGCACGCTCCCGCAGCCGCGGCTGCCCGGCTGTGCCGGACCGCCTGGCGGCCTTGGGCCCGGCGCCGCCCATCCGCGCGGCGCGCCCCTTCCGGCCCAAGGGGCCTGAAGGGGCCATGCCCAACGGGAACAGGCTTTCCCTGGAAAGGCGCCTGACCGGCGGGAGTGCCCGGGCTGGCGGCCTGGACGGTCAGGAGAGTAGCTTCAGAGGCCCTCGAACTCGCAGAGCACATGCACGTCCATGCCCATGTCCTCCAGCAGCTTGCGCCCGCCCAGTTCCGGCAGATCGACGATAAAGGCGCAGGAGACGATCTCGCCGCCCAGCCGCTCGATCAGCTTGATGCCTGCGCCCGCGGTGCCGCCGGTGGCCAGCAGGTCATCGACCATCAGGATCTTCTCGCCCGGCTGGATGGCATCGTCGTGGATCTCCACAATCGCCTCGCCGTATTCCAGCTTGTAGTCCTGGCTGATGGTGGTGCCGGGCAGCTTGCCCTTCTTGCGGATCGGCACGAAGCCGGTGCCGAGCTGGTGGGCAATGGCGCCGCCCAGGATGAAGCCGCGCGCCTCAAGCCCCACAACCTTGTCGATCTGCTCGCCGGCATAGGGGTGCAGCATCTGATCGATTGCCATGCGGAACCCGCGCGGATCGGCAAACAGGGTGGTCACATCGCGGAACATGATCCCTTCGTGCGGGAAGTCGACGATGGTGCGGATGTAGTCCTTGACGGCGGGTTTCTTGGGCATCGGCGCGGCTCCCCTGAGCAGTATCGGTGTTGCGGCCCGGCAGGCGGCCGGGCCAGCAGCGGTTTGGACGATCCTGGGCCCTGTTGCAAGGGAAAGCAGGCGGCGGCCGACTTCGGGTCACCGGGCCAGGTTCGTGCTCCAGCGCATCAGCGCCTCCAGCGGACCGCGTCCGGCAAAGAGGTTCCAGAACCACACCAGCACCATGGACAGCGCGCAGAACCCCAGCGAGTAGCCGAAGATCTGCGCCGGGCTGAGCGAGCCGTCCAGCTGTCCCATCGCCTCCAGCGTGCCCATGCCCAAGAGGATATGCGCCGCATAAAGGCTGAGCGCCTGCCGCCCGGGCGCAGCCAGCCATTCCGCCAGCCCGGCCTTGCCGAGCGCCGGGGCGACCGCCAGCACCAGTCCGGTGACCGCCAGCGCACTGCCGGAGGCCGACAGGATGTAAAAGGGGCCTGGCGGGATGGCACTGGTGCCGAACAATTCCGCCAGCTCCGGGTCAGAGATGAGCATGCCGGGTACGGCCCCCACCACCGCGGCCGCGGCTCCCCAAAGGACCAGATGCGCCTGAACCCGGCGGCTGGAGAGCTGAAGGCGGCCCGCCCACATGCCCAGGAACAGGAAGGCGGCCCAGGGAAACACCGGGTGCCAGCCGTTGAAGAAGGAGTGGCGCAGGAAGCCTTCGATGGTCCAGAAGTCCGCATACTCAAGGGTCTCCCAGCTCCAATGCGCCTCGTAATCCAGGGCCAGAAGGCTGATCAGCCCGATCAGCAGGGTGCCCGCCGCGGCCAGCAGGAGCGCCCGGCTGGAGGCGGTCAGGACAGGCAGCGCCACCAGGAAGTAAAGCGCGTAGAAATGCAGGATGTCGGCCTCGAAGATGGTGAGGTTCAACAGCCCGATCACAAACAGGAACACCGCCCGGCGGAAGACTGTTGTGCGGTCCGGGCTGCCCAGCGTGAGACCAATGCCTGCCAGCACCTCAAACAGCGCCGCCGCTCGTCCCTCCAGCGCGTTGGTGAGCAGCGATGCGGTGTCCGTGCCCGGCGTCACCTGGGCGGCAATGCGGAAGTTCACCAGCACCATGCCGCAAAAGGCCAGAAAGCGGGCAATGTCCAATCCGTGCAAACGCATGAAAACCCCGTGAAATCAGGAATGTGAAAAGAGCTTGTCCTGCTAGGATAAAGGAACTGCCGGCGGCAAAGAAAAGGGGCGGTCCGCAAAGACCGCCCCCGTGTGCTGCTGAATGCAAGGGCTGCCGGTCAGCCCAGAACCCGGCCCGCCACGGAGTCCAGCCTGGCCAGCAGCGCCGGATCGCGTTTTTCGGGCGCGGTCATGATGGCGTATTCCAGCGCCTTGTCGCAGCCGTGCGGGCAGTCCTGCCGCTCCTTGCCCAAGAGGCCGGGCAGGCGGCGCACCAGTTCCCGGGCGTTGGCGGAATTGCCCTGCAATGTGGCAATGATATCAGTTATTTCCACCGCGCCGTGCTCCGGGTGCCAGCTGTCGTAATCGGTGACCATGGCGATGGAGGCGTAGCACAGCTCCGCCTCGCGGGCGAGCTTGGCTTCGGGCATGTTGGTCATGCCGATGACGTCGCAGCCCCATTGCTCGCGGTACATCTTGCTCTCGGCCATGGAGGAGAACTGCGGCCCCTCCATGCACAGGTAGGTGCCGCCGCGGTGCACCTTGACGCCGGCCTCCCGCGCGGCCGTCTCTGCCGCGTCTGAGAGCCGTTCGCAGGTCGGATGCGCGACGCTGACATGGGCGACGCAGCCGCTGCCAAAGAAGCTTTTCTCGCGCGCAAACGTCCGGTCAATGAACTGATCCACAACAACAAAATCGCCCGGCGCCATCTCCTCGCGGAAGGAGCCGCAGGCGGAGACGGAGAACACATCCGTCACCCCCAGGCGCTTCAGCGCGTCGATATTGGCGCGGTAGGGGACCTCAGTGGGGGAATGCACATGGCCGCGGCCGTGGCGGGGCAGGAAGGCCATTTTGACGCCGTCCAGCGTGCCGGTCAGGATCTGGTCCGACGGCGCCCCCCAGGGCGTTTCGACCGTGGTCCACTGGGCGCCTTCCAGCCCGTCGATCTCATAAATGCCGGAGCCGCCGATCACGGCGATCATGGTTTCCCGGGGTTCTGAAATGGTCACATCCTGCCCTCCTGTTGCTGCTGATTTGGATATGCGCAAGCGGGGGCGGATTTGGCAAGAGCGGGGCGGTAAACAGGGGGTGGCATGCGCGCACCATATGTGCAGCGGATGGGTGC
>NZ_WLCM01000016.1 GCF_013317235.1 Leisingera sp. ANG59
CTGATCCTGCGCGAATACCCTGCCTCGGCAGTGGCGCCTGGGGTGCGCGGGCCGCGTCAGCAGCGGGTGGTGTTCTCGCTGGACCTCACCTCGGCGGACGGGCTGTTCTCGGCGCGCCAGTTCCGGATCAACCCGGGCGACCTGGTGATGGCCACCGAATCCCCGATCAACGATGCGCTTACCATCTCCAACATCTTCGGCAACTTCTTCGGCGTCTTCAGCCGCGCCGGCGTGATCGAGTAACCGGTTCCCCCGATGATTTTTGATTTCCTCACCAAATTCCGGGCAGGCATAACCCGCCCGGACCCGGGTCCCAGTTCCGGCACCGCAACAGAGCCGCAGATCGGGCGCTGTGTGCTGATCCTTGGCATGCACCGCAGCGGCACCAGTGCGTTGGCGGGCAGTTTTCGCGAAGCGGGTCTCTATATGGGACGTGTGCTTGACCATGGTTTTGGCCTGAATCCCAAGGGGTTACAGGAACCCTCGGCCCTCGTGTACATGCATGAGAACCTGCTAGAAGCCAACGGTGGGGCCTGGCACGAACCGCCAGAGCAGATCAGCTGGCAACCGTTGCACAAATCGGTACGCGACCTGTTCATCGACTCCCGCCGCGGCCAGGGAGCCTGGGGCTTCAAGGAACCACGCACGCTGCTGGTGGCGCAGGAATGGATCGAAGCGCTGCCCGATTGGACGGGGGTCGGCATCTTTCGAGACCCCCGCGAGGTGGCGCTTTCGATTCAGGACCGGAACGGCTTCGAGCTAGAAAAGGGCTTTCGGATCTGGAACGCCTACAACCGTCGCCTGCTGGAGCTGCACCGTGACCACGGCGTGCCGGTGATGGAATTCGTTCCGGACCCGGAGGTGATGCGATCAGGCATTTCCCGCCTGATTTCCCACGCAGGTCTTACACCGCCAACGGCGCCTGCCTTCTTTGATGCGAGTATTCCGCGCAACAGCGGCAAGGCGCCGGAACTGGCGCTGCCCGCAGAGGTCGACCGGACCCTCGCCGCCCTGCGCGAGGCCGCCCGCGCGGATTAGCGGCGCCATGACATCCGCACCAGTTCTCTCCACCCGTCTGTTCCCCAAGGGCCTGGGTGCAGATTCCTGCCGGATCTCCGGACTGGCGGCACGCTGCGATCATGTGATCTTGTCGGACTGGCACAAACCGAAGATCCGCGAGGTCGCGCAGCGGTCCGGCCCGCCGCGTCATATATTCCTGTCGCTGCGCGCGCCCTTCCCGGCGCTTTTACATTTCGCCCATGAAGTACTGCCACGGCTGACAGCGCCGTTTGTGCTGATTAGCGGCTCCGAGGACATCACCCTGCCCCGGCAGACGGATCAGCGCTGGCGCAAGTTCAACATGGCGGAGTGCGCCGCGATCCAGGCCATCCTGGACAGCCCGCTGCTGATCCGTTGGTTTGCCGAAAACCTCGACGATGCCAGCCATCCGAAGATGGCACCCTTGCCATTGGGATTGGTCTTTCCCGATGGCGACGCCGCGCAGCCATTGGTTCTGCCCGAGGTGCCGCCGCTGGCCACCCGCCCGTTGCGGGTGCTTTGCGCTCACCGGGTGCGCGAGGGGGCACAGTGGGAGGTCCGCCGCCAGGTAAGCGCGCTGGCCCGCGGCCCCTGGCGCAGCTGGACAACGGTGGTGGAGGATGAGATTTCGGAAACGGAGTTCGGCCAGCTGTTGTGCACCCATGCCTTTGTGATCTGCGCGCAGGGTGGCGGGCTGGATCCCTCGCCCAAGGCCTGGGCTGCGCTGATTCAGGGCGCGGTGCCGCTCATCCACGCGCCCAGCCTGGCGGAGGCCTATGGCCAGTTGCCGGTTATTCAAGTGTCGGGGTGGCTGCCGGGCAGCATCAACCCCGGCCAGTTGCAGCGCTGGCACGCCTGGGCCTGCCCGCGGATGGACGGGGCGGCGCGCGCCGCGCTGCGCCAGCGCTTGTCGCTGGACTACTGGTGGCGCCGCATTGCAGCGGCGGCCGAGGCCGGCGCCGCATGCAAAAAGGGCCCCCGGAGGGGCCCTTTTCTCTAGCTCTCTCAAAATCCCGTCTGGATTACAGGATCAGCCAGTCTGCCGGGTCTGCGGACTGGAAGTCAGTCAGGTCAACACCTTCGAAGGTAAGGGTCTGGCCTGCAGTCACGAACAGCGACACGTCAGCGCCGGTATCGGTCATGCTGTTGATAACATCATCTGCATCGGCAAAGCCCAGAGCCGACAGGTCGACCAGAGTGCCGCCGTCGAAGCGGAAGCCGTCGATGCTGTCCGCACCAGAGCCGTCTTCCACGATGATGGTGCCAACACCGGAGGTGCTGAAGTCGAAGGTATCGTCACCTGCACTTGCATACAGCACGTTGGCACCGACTGCGGTGTCTGCAATCACCACAGAATCGTCGCCGCCGCCGTTGTAAACGGTGTTGGCGCCAGTGCCGCTGATGGCAATCTGGTTGTCACTGCCTGCGCCGAGACCTGCGGTGGTGCCGCCGCCGTAGATGGTGTTGTTGCCGTCACCATTGATGGTGATGATATCCGCATCATCATCGTTGCCGCCGAAGATGGTGTTGTTGCCGTCGCCATCGATCTGGATGTTGTCCAGACCATCGGAGCCGCCGATGGTGTTGGCGCCGTCACCGGTCACATCGATGTCATCTGCGTCATCGCCGCCCCAGACTGCGTTGTCGCCTGTACCCGCAACGTCCAGGTTGTCGGCACCTGCGCCGCCGCCGACGATGTTGTTGCCATCTGCGGTTGCTGCGATTTCGATGAGATCCGCATCAGCGCCGCCCCAGGCCTGGTTAGCTCCGTCGCCGTCGATGTCAATGTCATCGGCACCTACGCCGCCAGCAATGATGTTGTCGCCGTCGCCGGTCACAACGATGGTGTCGGCAGCATCGTCATCCGCACCGGCCCAAACGCGGTTGTTGCCCTGGTTCAGGGTGATGGTGTCGCCGCCTGCGCCGCCAACGATGGTGTCGTTGCCGTCACCGCTTTCCAGAACGTTTACAGCTGCGCTGCCGTTCAGGGTGAAGTCATCGGTTTCACCCGACAGGTCGACGTCTGCACCGATGGCGCTGTTCAGGGTCACCTGGACGTCAACGGTGTTCAGGTCGCCGGAGTCTGCTTCGGTCATCTGAACCGACAGGACTTCGTCTTCAACGGTGCTGCCCGCCTCGATGGTGGACTGCTGTGCTGCGGTGTAGTTGAGCTGCCACTCGCCTGCGGCGAAGGTGATCGCCACGGTGCCGCCGGTTGCGGTGGTGTAGGTGTCACCGGACGCGTAGGTGGTGCCGTTGATGACGATGCCGGAGGCTTCGTCAAAGGCCGCGGTGCCGTCAGCTGTGATGCTGTCGTCTGCGCCGGCATAGACTGCACCAACGATGTCCGTCGCAGTGGTGGCTGCGTAGTCGTTGCTGGTCAGCGACTGGTCGAAGGCAAAATACTGGTCTGCGCCGCTTTCAAGGTCGATCACGAAGTTATTCGCGTTAGACACCTGCACCCGCTCGATGCCGGTGATGGTTGCGCCGGTCAGGGCCACACCGTTCACGACATCAGCCGCACCAAAGCTCAGGTCTTCGCCGTCTGCCAGGTCTGCAATCAGGGTGTCGGTGCCATCGCCGCCGGTGATGGTGTCGCCGGCATCGTTCGGGCCGGCGAAGGTATCGTCGCCCGCTTCGCCGTCGACGTTGTCCGCACCGGCGCCGCCGTCGATGGTGTCGTTGCCTGCGCCGCCGACGATCACGTCTGCGCCTGCGCCGCCATCGATGTCGTCGTTGCCGTCCGCACCATTGATTTCGTCCGCACCTGCCAAGCCAGTGATGATGTCATCATCATTGGTACCTGCAATCTGGTCAGCGCCAGGTGTCCCGTTGAAAGTTGCCATATTCTTTAGTCTCCTGCTTGAGAGCTATCTTTAATTACATCCAGAAAGCGCATACCCCTAATGGGCGCTTTGCACTTCCGCTATCAGGCGCCTTGCTTGCATGTCAAGCACTGCTCCCATAGACGCGTCCACCCGCATGAGGAGTGTCACCAAAACTGCTCACTTTGCTGTCTCCCGCTGACGGCTCCGAGGTTGCGACGGCATTGCGCGCGGTCAATAGACCCATTTTCCGTTCTCTTTACAAGGGATTCGCGGGTGACGCTGCGCCGCATCTGTCAGCCGGGAAAACTGCGGCGCGGCTGCAACAAAACAAGCGGTTCGGGCGCAATCACGGAAACTTATCCAAAGGTTGATCTTCTTAAGATAAAATTTCCATCATTTCCACGCAGGCCGGCCTGATTTGATTCCGCTACCCCCAAAGCGGTAAATCAAGGGAAACAGAGAGAGTGTCGGGTCAAACCTGCATTCCCAGGCTGCAACATCCGGCGGGCAACACGATTCTTCAGAATGTATTAGCACAACCTTAGTATATTTATTCCCAAGCGGCAGTAGTTCGCATTTCGCACAACCTGCATCAGACGGGGACGGCCATGGGGAGCGCGGCATTCCGGGCTTGGGTTTTGCCGCCCGAAGACCTAGGAACGGCAGGGGCGCAAAGGAGGCGGAAGATGGCGAAAGACCGGTGCGGGCAGATCGGGAAAACGGTGTTCATCATCACCTACGGGCGATCCGGTTCGACGCTCTTGCAGAACATGCTGAATGCGCTGCCGGGCTATGCCTTGCGCGGCGAGAACGCCAATCTGCTGGCGCCGCTGGTGCGCGCCTGGCACGGGCTGCGGCACTCGGAGCAGGCGGCGTCGATGCGCGCGCGGGGCACGCCGTCCGGCCCGCATCAGCCCTGGTACGGCTATGAGGCGATCGACGCGGACCGGTTTGGCCGCGATCTGGCCGAATCCTTTCTGCGCCAGGTGCTGCGGCCCGGACCGGACACGCGGGTGACCGGGTTCAAGGAAATCCGCTGGCACGAGGATCCGGCGCTGTTTCCGCCGATGCTGGAGTTTCTGGCAAAATACATGCCGCGGGCGCATTTCATCTTCAACACCCGCGACCACGAGGAGGTGCGCAACTCCGGCTGGTGGCGCGGCATGAAACGCGCCGCGGTGCTGGAGCAGCTACAGACGGCGGAGGCCCTGTACAGCCGCTGGCAGGCGGCGCATCCCGGCCGCTGCCTGGCGATGCATTACAACGACTACGCCAGAGATCCCGCGGCCTGGAGGGCGCTGTTTGCCTTCCTGGGCGAACCCTTTGATCTGGATCTGGTGGAAGCGGTGCTGGAGCGCAAACTGCTGCACATGAAATGGCAAAAGCCGGTCGGCAAGCCCTGATCAGGCACCGGATCCGGCCTGCGGATTCGCCGCACCCAGCGGCATCTCCCACTCTGCCCGTTCCGCCTCCAGGCGCTGGCGCTCCTTGGTGGTCAGCCCCGGCATCGCCAAGAGCCCGTGTCCCTGCGAGATGTCCATCAGCTCCAGCCGCTGGGCATAGATGGCATGGCCCACGCAGGCATCCTCCAGACCGACCGCGGGCATTGCGAAAAATTCCTTCATCGCCAGATACATATAGCTGCAGGCGGCCAGCCCCTCCGGGCCCAGCACATAGCCGTAGCCACCCGCCGCGTAATCCCGTGGCAGCGGGTACTGATAGCCGCGCATTTCCACCTCCGGACCGGCGCATTTGCCCAGGTGCCAGCCATGCCACTGGTCCTGATGGCGCCGGGTGCCGACCCGCCGCCCGGCATAAGCTGCGCCCTTGTCCGCCACCCGGTCCAGGCAGGCGGCAAAGCGGTCGGCATCCTGCAGCAGGATATTGTCGTCAATTTTAACCACCTGCGCCGGAGCGGTCAGCAAATCCAGCAGCATGTAGGAATAAAACAATTTCCGGTGCAGACCTTCATAGGTATCGGGGGCGGGCACCTGCAGCACCTGCCCGTCATAGCTGAGCGTCAGGCCGGTGTCCTGTTCCGGGCGCGCATCCCGGCTCCCCAGCAGGATGATGTGATGATAGTTTTCCTGTCCCAATGCGGCAAACGACGCCACGCTCCGGCGCGTTTCCTGCAGCCGCGGATGGCAACTGGTATGCAGGATCACCCGCTTGCCCGCGCAATCGGCACGCAGACGCTGCACATCCAGCGGAGATGCCAGCTCCAGCAGCCGGGCCAGGAAGGCGGGCAGATGCCTGTTGCGGGGAAACAGCGAGAATACATCGCGCAAGCGCCCGAAGCGGGCGCAGAGCGCCGCTGCGTCCTCGCCGTCTGTCAACACCTCCAGCTGCTCCAGATGCGCTTGGGCGCTGCGGACGGCGAAACGCAGATTGTAATACATCGGCCGCTCCCAGCGCTGCTCCCGCGGCACCCGGGCAATCAGTTCCGCTTGGGACTTGGCAAACTCATCTGCCATCCCGCGGCTGTGCACCAGCAGGTCCTTACAGGCCGCCAGCAACGCGTTCCGGGCGGCGCAGCGGTCCTCCTGCTGAAAAAAACCGGCCACCCGGCCGTCCCGCATCAGATCACCGCGCAAGAGACCGATCTCCTGCTCTTCCGGCGCCAGCGCTAGATCACGCCAAAACTGCTCCACCGCACCGCGTTCCAGCCCCTCATATTGCGCCCGCCAGATCGCCCCGGCGCGGGTCGGCAAGGCGGTATTGCGGGCATAAGCAGCGCCGCCCAGGCGGATCTTGTCCTTGTACTGGGCCAGCGCCCGGCAGGGGTAATGCAGGATCCGGATTCTGCCCTGGCCGTCACTGGCATAGCCTGGCACATTGCTGACGCGGTGGCTGCCCTGCGCCACCTCCGCGGTTGCCGAAGCCCGGTGCAGCACTTTGCGGGGCAGCGGCTGCCCTTCAGCATTGCAGCTCTCCCGCTCGAACAGCTCCGTAATCCGTGGCCCGCAGCGCCCGGCAAGCAGGGCCCCTGGGACCGCGGGCACAACCGCGTTGTGGCGCGGTACTATCACCGTCCCCGCGGCCTCCGGCAGGGATGCGCAAAAATCCTGCAGATCGCCGCTATCCGGCAGCCAGAACTCATCCGCATCGTTGTTGATGACCCAATCCGCACCGTGCTCTGCCGCCGCTTTGCGCGCCATCGCCGTGACCCATTCCCGCTGATTGTAGTCATCGGCGGGCTGGTGCAGATACTCGATGTCGAGGTCCTGCGAAAGCGCCTGAATGATCTCCGGGGTGGCATCGGTGGAGAGATTGTCCATCACGATGAAACTGCTGACGCCCATGGCGTGATGAAACCGGATGTTGTCAGCTAGGATATCCGCTTCGTTGCGCACCAGCAGCGTCATCGTAAGCTTTGGACATGTCAACGGCTCAGTCTCCGGTCTGCTGCACATCAGGCCGTCCCGGCCTCCTCCCCGGTTCCATGCCGCGTTTTTTCCCGGAATGCCAGCCCTGTCACCGCAATGGTGCTACCGGGAGCAAAAACCGGTTTTCATTGCGCGCGGTTTGGCACATAGATGCGCGCGTCCCTGACCGGGACCGCAGACCCTGGCACAAGGTCCATGTCCCTGACCATGAATAAAATCATTTATAAGAACGGCTATGACGAGCTTCGCGCGGTGCGGCAGCAGAGCCGCGGCCTGTACTGGTTCACCGGGGTCTTCAGTTTTTTCGTGAACCTGCTGATGCTGACCGGACCTCTGTACATGATGCAGGTCTATGACAGGGTGCTGGGCAGCCGGTCGGAGGCGACGCTGCTGGCGCTGTCGCTGCTGGTTGTCTTTCTCTACGGCATGATGGGGCTTTTGGATTTTGCCCGCGGCCGGATCATGGCGCGGGTGGGGGCGCGGCTGCAGGCGGCGCTCGACAAACGGGTGTTCGATGCGATGATCCAGCGGTCGGCGGTGGCGCAGGATCCGGTGGCGCAGACCGGGCTGCAGGACCTGGAATCGGTGCAGCGGCTGATTGCCTCGCCGGTGCTGACTGCCGCCTTCGACCTGCCCTGGACGCCGGTGTTCTTGGCAGGCATCGCCCTGTTCCACCCCTGGCTCGGGCTTTTGGCGCTGGCGGGCGGCGCGGTGCTGGTGGTGATTGCGCTGTTCAACCAGGTCTTCACCCGGGCGCCGATGCAGCAGGCCAATATGACCGGCCACAAGGCCAATCTGATGTCCGAGGAGATCCGCAACGAGGCGGAGATGATCCAGTCGATGGGCATGCGCGGTGCCGCCTTCAGCCGCTGGAAACAAGCCCGCAATGCGGCGCTCACCGACAGCGTGGCGGCCAATGACACCGGCGGCGGCTTCACCACGCTGACCAAGACGCTGCGGCTGTTTTTGCAGTCGGCGATGCTGGGCCTGGGCGCCTATCTGGTGCTGCAGGGCGAGGTGACGCCGGGGGCGATGATCGCAGGCTCGATCCTGATGGGCCGGGCCCTGGCGCCGATCGAGCTGGGCCTGGGCCAATGGGCGCTGGTGCAGCGGGCGATGAAGGGCTGGCACAGCCTGGCCGAGCTTTTGGCCAAGGTGCCGGAGGAGGAGACCCGCACCGCGCTGCCCAAGCCCAAGGCGCTCCTGGAAGTGCAGGGGATGGCGGTGGTGCCGCCCGGCAGCAAGACGCCGCTACTGCGCAACGTGAGCTTCCGGGTGCAGCCGGGCCAGGCGATCGGGGTGATCGGGCCGTCGGGGTCGGGCAAGTCGACACTGGCGCGGGCACTGACCGGGGTCTGGCCGCCGGCCGCGGGCTCGGTGCGGCTGGACGGGGCGGCACTGGACCAGTATGCGCCGGATGTGCTGGGCGGCCATATCGGCTATCTGCCGCAGCGGGTGCAGGTGTTTGACGGCACCATCGCCCAGAACATCGCCCGGCTGCAGCCGGAGCCGGATGCCGCCAAGGTGGTGGAAGCGGCCCAAAAGGCGGCCGCCCATGAGATGATCTTGAAGCTGCCCGAGGGCTATGACACCAAGGTCACCGCCACCGGCGGGCGGCTGTCGGGCGGCCAGATGCAGCGGGTTGGCCTGGCGCGGGCGCTCTATGCCGATCCGGTGATCGTGATCCTGGACGAGCCGAACTCCAACCTCGACAACGAGGGCTCGATCGCGCTCAACCAGGCGATCAAGCAGATCAAGGCCGAGGGGCGCTCGGTGCTGATCATGGCGCACCGCCCGGCCGCGATCCAGGAATGCGACATGCTGCTAGTGATCGACAAGGGCACCCAGACCGCCTTTGGCCCCAAGGACAAGGTGCTGCAGGAAATGGTCGCCAACCATCAGAACATCCGCCAGGCAACCGGCGCAGGAGGCGTGCGATGAGCATCGAAAGCAAATGGCCCGCGCGCGGGCCGCTGATCATCGGCCTGCTGGCCATGGTGGTGCTGGTCGGCGGCTTCGGCTCCTGGTCGGTGCTGTCGTCGATATCCGGCGCGGTGGTGGCGACGGGGCGGATCGAGGTCGACCGCAACCGGCAGGTGGTGCAGCATCTGGATGGCGGCATTGTTGACGAAATCCTGGTGGATGAGGGCGATACGGTTGCCGAAGGAGATACCCTGATCCGGCTGGACGCCAACGAGCTGACCTCGCAGCTGGTGATCGTGGAAGGCCAGCTGTTCGAGCTGATGGCGCGGCGCGGCCGGCTGGAGGCGGAGCGGGACGAGGCGGCGGAGGTCACCTTTGATCGGGAGCTGTTGGAGGCTGCCGAAGCCCAGCCGGAGGTCAAGGAACTGGTCGAAGGCCAGCGGCGGCTGTTCCAGGCCCGCAGGGACACCACCGCACGTGAGATCGAGCAGCTTGAGAAACGCCGGGCGCAGATCCAGGAGCAGATCCGCGGGATCCAGGCGCAGCAGAAATCCATGAAGGTGCAGCTGGATCTGATCGGTGAGGAACTGGGCAACCAGCAATCACTCTTGGACCGCGGTCTGGCACAGGCAGCGACGGTTCTGAACCTGCGCCGCACGCAGGCCAGCCTGGACGGGCAGCTGGGCGAGCTGGTCGCCGCAGAGGCGCAGGCTGAGGGGCGGATCACCGAGATCGATATTGAGATCCTAAAGCTGGGCACTGGCCAGCGTGAGGAGGCGATCACCCGCTTGCGTGACCTGCGCTACCGGGAGCTGGAACTGGCCGAAACCCGCCGCTCCCTCCAGCAGCGGCTGGCGCGGCTGGACATCACCGCACCGGTCTCGGGTGTTGTCTACGGGCTGCAGGTGCAGACCCCTCGATCGGTGATCCGCCCGGCCGACCCTGTGCTTTACCTGGTGCCGCAAGACCGACCGCTGGTGATTGCAGCGCAGGTTGCGCCGACCGACATCGACCAGCTGTTCACCGGGCAGGAAGTGACGCTGCGGTTCTCGGCCTTGGATCAGCGCTCGACACCGGAGCTGTTCGGCCGCGTGACCCAGGTCTCGGCGGACGCGTTCGAGGACGAGGGCAGCGGCCTGACCTATTACCGGGCCGAGATTGAACTCAACTCCGGGGAGCAGGGCCGCCTGCCTGCGGGCACAGTGCTGATCCCGGGGATGCCGGTGGAAAGCTACATCCGCACAGCCGACCGCTCGCCGCTGGGCTATCTGGTCAAGCCGCTGGCGGATTACTTCAACAAAGCCTTCCGCGAAAGCTAGGACGAGCCAGCAAAGGCACTACCTCAGCAGCCGCTCCAGATAGGCGCCGTAGGAATTCTTGGCAAACAGCTCTGCCCGCGCCTGCAGCTGCGCGGCATCGATCCAGCCCAGCTGCCAGGCAATCTCCTCGGGGCAGCCCGACTGCAGCCCCTGGCGCTCGTGTAGCGTGCGCACGAAATTGCCCGCATCCAAAAGCGAGCCGTGGGTGCCGGTGTCGAGCCAGGCATAGCCGCGCCCCATGGTTTCCACCGAGAGCAGGCCTTCGCTTAGGTACATCTGCAGCAGGTCGGTGATCTCCAGCTCACCGCGCGGGCTGGGTTTGACCCGGCGCGCCCGCTCCGGCGCGGTGCCGTCGAGGAAATAAAGCCCGGTGACCGCGTAGTTCGAGGGCGGCTCCTTGGGCTTTTCGATGATCTCGCGGGCGCGGCCGCCGCTGTCGAAGGCCACCACACCATAGCGTTCGGGATCAGCCACGTGATAGCCGAAGACGGTGCCGCCGGCGGTCTTTTCATCTGCCGCCGCCAGCCGTTTCGGCAAGCCATGGCCGAAGAAGATGTTGTCGCCCAGCACCAGCGCCGAGGGGGCGCCTGCGAGGAACTCCTCGGCCAGGATGAAGGCCTGCGCCAGCCCGTCGGGCGAGGGCTGCACCACATAGGTCAGCTCCACCCCCCACTGGCTGCCGTCGCCCAAGAGGCGGATGAACTGCTCCTGGTCCTGCGGCGTGGTGATGACGCAGATCTCGCGGATGCCCGCCAGCATCAGCACGCTGAGCGGATAGTAGATCATCGGCTTGTCATAGAGCGGCAGCAGCTGTTTCGACACCGCCATGGTGATCGGATAGAGCCGCGTGCCGGAGCCGCCTGCCAGGATGATGCCTTTTCGACCCGAGCCGGGCTTGCCTTCTGTCATGAGAGCTCTCCCAAATCCTTCAGAATATCATTCAACCCCAGCCGCCAGTCCGGCTGCGGGATACCAAAAACAGTGTCTAATGCGGTGCAATCGAGCCTTGAATTCAAGGGCCGCGCCGCCGGCGTCGGATAGGCGGAGGTGGGGATGTCCTCCACCGTGCAAGCCACATCCGCCTGGGCAAAGATTTCGCGCGCGAAATCTGCCCAGCTGGTCTCAGGCCCGCCTGCAAAATGATAGGTGCCGGATTTGCCCGGGTCCTTGATCAGCTGCCGCGCGATCTCCAGGCAGGCGGCGGCAATGTCCCGCGCCGGCGTCGGCGCGCCGGTCTGGTCCGCGACGATGGTCAGCCGCTCCCGTTCCTTGCCCAGGCGCAGCATGGTCTTGACGAAGTTGTTCCCATGCGCCGACACCACCCAGGAGGTGCGCAGGATCGCGTAGGTTCCGCCTGCTGCGCGCACCATCTCCTCGCCCGCCAGCTTGGAGCGGCCATAGGCATTGAGCGGCGCGGGGGCATCGCCGGGCTGCCAGGGCGCTTCACCGCTGCCGTCAAAGACGTAATCAGTGGAGACATAAACCACCGGCAGCCCGCGCGCCGCACAGGCCCGTGAAATGGCACCGGGAGCTTCCGCATTGACGGTGGTGGCCAGATCTTCTTCGCTCTCCGCCTTGTCCACAGCAGTATATGCTGCTGCGATTATCACGGCATCGGCCCCGGTATCCTCCACCCGTGCCACCGGGCCGTATGGGTCGGTGAAGTCCGCTAGATCGCGCCCGAGGCAGACTGTGCCGCCCTGCGCCGCCAATTCCCGCGCCAGCTGGCCGGTTTCGCCGAAAACCAGGATCATTTGCACTCTCCAAAATCTCCCGCCCTGCGCTTCCACCCCGTCGGGCCGGGCGCTGCCCTCAGTGGCATATTCGCGCTCACTTGCCGGTGCCCAGCCGCTGGCCGACGCCGTCGCGGTCCTGCAGAGCGCGCCACCAGCTCTCATTGTCGAGATACCACTGCACGGTCTTCTCCAGCCCCTCCTCAACCGTCACCGAGGGGCGCCAGCCCATCTCCTCGCGGATGCGGCTGGGGTCAATGGCATAGCGCGCATCATGGCCCGGGCGGTCGGTGACAAAGGTGATCTGGTCCTTGTAAGACCTTCCATCCTCACGCGGGCGTTTCTCATCCAGGATTTCACAGAGGGTGTTGACCAGCTCCAGGTTCGACCGCTCGTTCTCGCCGCCGATGTTGTAGGAGCGGCCCAACGCGCCCTTTTGCACCACCAGAAGCAGCGCATCGGCGTGGTCCTCCACATAGAGCCAGTCGCGCACGTTGGAGCCGTCGCCGTAGATCGGCAGCGGCCTTCCCGCCAGCGCATTCAGGATCACCACCGGAATGAGCTTCTCCGGGAAGTGATAGGGCCCGTAGTTGTTGGAGCAGTTGGTCAGCAGCACCGGCAGGCCGTAGGTCTCGGCCCAGGCCCGGACCAGGTGATCGCTGGCGGCCTTGCTGGCCGAATAGGGCGAGCGCGGATCGTAAGCGGTCTCCTCGGTGAACTGCACCTCCGGGTTGGCGGGCAGCGAGCCGTAGACCTCATCGGTCGAGATGTGGTGAAAGCGGAAGGCTTCGGGCTTGCCCGCCTGGGTCCAGTACTTGCGGGCCGCCTCCAGCATGTTGAAAGTGCCGGTGATATTGGTCTCGATGAAATCGCCCGGCCCGTCGATCGAGCGGTCCACATGGCTTTCGGCCGCCAGATGCATCACCGCATCCGGGGCATGGCGCTCAAAAACAGTGTCTAATGCGGCGCGGTCGCGGATGTCGCAGTGCTCGAAGGCATAGTCCGGGCTTTCAGCCGCTTCCGCCACATTGTCCAGGCAGGCGGCATAGGTGAGCGCATCGAGGTTCACCACCTGATGGCCGCGGGCGATGGCCAGCCGCACCACCGCGGATCCGATAAAGCCGGCGCCGCCGGTCACAAGAAGCTTCATGCCTTATCCCTCCCAGGTGAAGGGGCTGTCGAAATCGGCCAGCGCGGGCGCCGCAGCGTCCTTCTCAGAGAGCACCGGCGCGGCTGCGAACCCCCAGTCGATGCCGCAGCTGTCCCAGGCCACCGCACCGTCGCATTCGGGCGCATAATAATCGGTGCATTTATAGATGATCTCGGTATCGGCTGCCCGTGTGATGAACCCATGCAAAAACCCTTTGGGCACCAGCAGCTGGCGGCCGTTTTCCGGCGTCAGCTCGATGCCGAACCATTGCCCATAGCTAGGCGAGCCTTTGCGGATGTCCACCGCCACGTCGAACATCGCGCCGTGGCCGCAGCGCACCAGCTTGTCCTGGGCATGGGGCGGCGACTGGTAATGCAGGCCGCGCAGAATGCCCGGCGCCACCGACAGCGAATGATTGTCCTGCACGAAATCGAGATCGATGCCTGCCTCCCGCATCCGCCGCCGGCTCCAGCTCTCGCTGAAAAAGCCACGCTCATCGCCATAACGCGCCGGCGTCAGCACCATCAGCCCCGGCAATCCAGTCTCTTCTATCTTCATCGCGCCTGCCCCGGCTCCCGCTTGTGTGTTTCCATCCCTCTCCTACCCGCCGCGGACCGCCAGCGCCAGTGGCCGCGCGGGCACAGCCGCGGCGCCGGCAGCAAAACCGGCACAGCTCCGCCTTGCATCGCGGCCCCCTCCCCGGCAAGCATGAGCCCATGAAAATCCTGTTTGTGCATCAGAACATGCCCGGCCAGTACCGCGAGCTTGCCCCCTGGCTGGCGGCGCAGGGCGGCCATGAAATCGTCTTTCTGACCCAGCGCCAGGGCGTGCAGCTGCCGGGCATCAAAACCGTGGTCTACAAGCCCTTCCGCACCCCCGCCAAGGATGCCTTCGGCCTCTCCAGGGACTGGGAGGCGGCCGCCGGGTCCGGCCTTGGCGCGGCGCTGGCGGCACGCGAGCTGAAGGCGCAGGGGTTCACCCCCGACATCATCATCGGCCACACCGGCTGGGGCGAGCTTCTGTTCATGAAGGACCCCTACCCTGATGTGCCCGTCATCGGATTCTTCGAATATTTCTACCGCACCCAGGGCGGGCTGGTCGGCTTTGACCCCGAAAACCCGGCCAACGACCAGGCCTATTTCTTTGCCGAGGCGCGCAACACCGTGCCTTACGCCAGCATCGAGCAGGTGGACCTGGGCCATGTGCCCACCGCCTGGCAGCGCGACCGCTTCCCGGAAAGCTTCCGCGACCGTATGTATCTCTGCCATGACGGCATCCGCACCGATACGCTGGGCCCCGATCCCAGCGCCTCGATCGGGCTGGGGCGGCTGGACAGGCCGCTGACCCGCGACGACGAGGTGGTGACCTATATCGCCCGCAACATGGAGCGCGCCCGCGGCTTCCACATCATGATGCGGGCGCTGCCGCGGATCCAGGCGCAGCGCCCCAATGCGCGCATCCTGATGATCGGCGGCAACGAGACCTCCTATGGCGCCGAGAGCAAGCACCCCGCGGGCTTGCGCGGCGAGATGGAGGAGGAACTGGGGGACAGCGTCGACTGGAGCCGGGTGCATTTTCTGGGCAAGGTGCCTTACGGCGATCTCTGCCGGATCATCCAGATCAGCCGCTGCCACATCTATCTGACCATGCCCTTTGTGCTGAGCTGGTCCTTGCTGGAATCGATGGCGATGCAGGCCACGGTGGTGGCGGCGGATGTGGCGCCGGTGCGCGAGGCGATCACCCATGGCGAGACCGGGCTGCTGGTCGATTTCTTCAGCCCGGAGAAGCTGGCCGATCAGGTCGCGGATGTGCTGGCCAATCCTGGCGATTACGCCCATATCGGCCCGGCGGCCCGCGCCCATGCGGTGGAGAAATATGATTTCCTGACCCGCTGCCTGCCGGAGCATATTGCGCAGATCAATGCCCTCGTGCCGGAGGCGCGGCGGATCAAAATCTGAGCCGGAGGCGCGGCGGATCAAAATCTGAGCCGGAGGCGCGGCGGATAAAGCCGCAGCCGGAGGCAAAGGCATTCAGTCTCTAAGACAGGCAGTTCTGCGCCGGAACGGGCAGGGTGTCTTGAGAGGCAGGCCTGCCTCTTAAGCGCCTCCCAGCAAAACAAGCGCCGGGCTTGCGCACCGGCCGGATGCGGCGGGCCCCGGCCCCGCCCGCATCCGGCAAGCGGCGCCTCCGGCCTCAGGGCCGGGACGCCTGTTGCATGTCTGGCGCTGCGGCCGCGGCTGCACTCAGTGGCGGTGCGCCTGCGGCGGCAGCTGCTCCGAGGCCCAGAGCGCGGCCTGGGTGCGGTTCTTGGCGCCGATCTTGCGGAAGCAGGTGCGCAGATGCACTTTCACCGTGGCCTCGCAGATGCCCAGCTCATTGGCGATGCTCTTGTTGGTGGCGCCTTCGGTCAGCTTGGCCAGGATCAGCTGTTCGCGGTCCGACAGCCCGTGCCGCATTTTCTGGCGGACCGGTGCGGCCGACGCTTCCGCCACCTGCGGGCCCGCCCCGTTCAGCAGCTCCGGCGCGGCATCCGCGGCTCCGGACAGCACGATGCGGTAGCCGTCCTGCACCACCTGCAGCGCCGCGATCAGCGCCCCGGCCGACTTGCGCTCCGGGATCACCGCCTCGGCATAGCGGCTGAGCTGCACCTGATCGGCCGCCGGGCAGTCATCGCCGGTGATCAGGATAAGCGGCACCGCGCAGTTGCGGATGCGGAAGGCCTGCAGCTCCTCCTGCAGCTCTGTGCCAGCGGCGTGGCTGTAGCACAGCACCATATCCGGTGCGGTCAGCGGCGGCAGCTCCGCCAGGGCGCCGCAGCAGCGCCCGGTCTCATAGTCGTTTGCTTCACAGATGGTCAGAAACATGTCCCTGAGAAGCCTGCTTTCCCCCACAACGTGAACAGGCATCAATAAAACTCCTTTACTCGTAACATGCCGGACCCCTGATCCGGCCCGTCCCCCTGGAGCGCTGTTATGGCTGGCCCGCCCCCGGCAGGCCGTCTTTATGCAATGCGCCGCCGCACCCCGGAACACACTTCACCTGCTTGCCGCCGCCTAGGCCCCGGCAGCGCCCCCGCGCCGCCGTTTCCGGATCGTGATAAATACAGAACACACCCGGAAAAACCTTCCGGGCCAGGCAGCGCAAGCCAGCGTTCAAACACTTCTGATGCGCATTGCTGTGGATAAACCGTAGCGAATCTATCCTTTATTGTTAAGAAACTTCCCCTCCCAGAGCAGTGCTTTTTGGCAGCGCCCCGCGCCCGCGCCCGGAGTATTTTCCGTATCCAGTTGATTTTCCAAGCGAACCGGGACGGCTTGCGTACCCCGTTGGCATTATCCCCATTAGGGAAACACTGTGTTTCCAATCCTGATACTGCAATTTTAGGGTGTTTTATCTTTACACAAAAACAATCATAGATTTCTGCGATTCGCTGGTTCCCCCCCAGGCGGCTACCCCCATGGTGGTATTTTGCCGCCCCGCTCCGGCCTCCGGCGGCCTGCGCCCCGGCCTTTGGCGTACCCCCTCTGCCCGGTTTGACCCGGACGGCTCTGTGCTACCTTCAAGACATTCATTATGTCATGCCGGGGGGCAACATGAGTATGTTGGGTGCGTCCGTTTCGCAAACGGGCAATACGCTGTTTTCAAGGTCACTTCACAGGCAAATTTCTTCTCTGACACAATTGGCACTGGTGCAGCCGGGACACCGCAGGGCCCCGGTGCTGACCAGTGCCGAAAACCTGGGCGCAGCCTGCCCGGGCAGTGCAGCCGCGGTGCTGCGGCGGCAGCTGCACCCCGGCGCGGCCAAGGAGCTGCGCCAGCGCCGCCCCAGGGGGAAGGCGGCGCTGGCGCTGGCGGCACGGCTGCCGGAGTCACTGGCGGCGGATCTGGCCGGGGGCCGCGGCTGGGCGCTGTTTTCCTGCGATTTCGAGGACGGCAGCGAGGACCTGATCGCGCTGAAGCTCGGCGGCGGCCCGCATGACGCCCATTGCGGCGACATCCTGCAGGCGATCTGGCCGGTGCTGCGCGAGGATGCCCTGCGTGAGCTGGCGGGCGAAACCCAGGCGGCGGTGACCAGCGCACTGCTGTGGACCATTTCCAAGAAAACCGACTCTGCGGTGCTGGTGCTCAACAGCGAAGGGCAGCTGCTGCACTGCAATGAAGCGGGCCGCGACATGCTCGACAGCGGCGACCTGCTCAGCGACCGGTCCGGCCGCCTCAGCTGCGCCCGCCCGGAGGAAACCGCGGGGTTTTACGCCGCGGTGGCCGAATGCGCCCGCTCGCGCCGCGGCAGCGCCCGCGGTCCGCGCGAGCTGATCCTGTTCCTGGAGGACCGCCGCAGCTGCATGCGGCTGCCGGTGTCACTGACCCGCTACCGCTGCGCCGGCGCCGATCAGCCGCTGGTGGTGGCAATCCTGCCGCGCCAGCCCGACCGCCGCCGCATCGAGATGCTGGCCCAGAAGATGGGCCTGTCGCCGGCCGAGGCCCGGGTGGCGGCGCTGATTCAACTGGGCCTGTCCAACCGCGAGGCAGCGCATATCGCCGGCCTTAAGGAGCAGACCTTCAACACCTATGCCAAGCGGGTGCTGGCCAAGCTGCAGTCGGCGGGCCGCGCCGAGATGGCGCAGCGGCTGACCTGGCAGGCCTCGCTGGGGAGGGTGTCATGAACACTTTGTCGCTCGGCGCGCCCTTCCAGGGCCCGCCTGCCCCGGCCGACGGCCCCGCCGCAGCCGCGCAGGCGCGGCCGGACCCGGACGCCAAGCCGGACCCCAAAGCGAAGTCCAAGCCCGCCCCCGGACCGCAGCCCCGGGGGGCCCGGAACCAGGCGGTGCAGCCGCCGCGGCTGAGCACCGCGGTGCTGGCGCAGATCGCCAATGCCCTGCGCCAGGGCGGGCCGGACACGCCGCCGCTGGCGGCGCAGGCCGACCTGGTGGCGCTGCACAAGCGCATCGCAGAGATGTTCACCACCCTGAACGAAGGCCTCGGCGCACGGGCCGAACAGAAGGCGGCTGCCGACCGGGCCACGCTGAGCGCCCGCATCGACCAGCTGGAGGAGGCGGTGAACCGGATGGAGGGGGCGCTCAGGATCGAGTTCGAACCGGTGCTGAAGGCCGCGGTGGCCGAGGCGCTGACGCAATCCGCGCCGAAGCCGCGCCGCCGCTGGCGGGGGGCGCTGGCGGCGGCGCTTCTGGCAGGCGCCGCCCTGGCGGCAGGCGCCTGGTGGCACGAGCCGCTGCAGCAGGCGGCGGAAACCGCCGCCCAAATCCTGGCAGGCTGGCTAGGCAGCGCGGCCTGAAGCGCTGATTTTGTCCCCATTTGGGGGCAGCGCAGCCCCTGCATCTGCGCTGCAATACCACCGGAAGGCAACACGACGCCTTTTTGCCGAACCGCTTTGAGCGGCCGCGGCACCGGCGGGGGCAGGACCCAGGCAGCAACTGCTGCCCTGCCCCGAACAGTTAATGAGGAGGACGTTTACTATGGGTATTAAAGACCGCAATCCCGATTGGGATGTCTGTGATCCGACATGCGATATCCGCTACAGCGATAACAAGTTTGATCCGGACTACAACGACGGCACCACCGAGTGGGGCGGCACCGACGGCAATGTGATCGATCTCAACGACCACGACGCCGGCGACAATGCCTCGGCCGGGCACGGCGATGACGCGATCTACGGCAACGAGCGCAACAACCGCCTCGATGGCGAGGAAGGCCAGGATTACATCGAAGGCCAGGACGGCCATGACGAGATCTACGGCGGCTCCGGCAACGACTACCTGTTCGGCGGCAATGCCGACGGCATCGGCGACCCGCTGGATCCCCGCGATGACGGCGACGACTGGATCGACGGCGAAGAAGGCTGCGATTACATCGACGGCGAAACCGGCAACGACACCCTTCTGGGCGGCGAGCACAGTGACAGCGTGTTCGGCGGCACCGGCGATGACGTGATCTTCGGCGACGATGCCGACGGCGACTACAGCTATGCCGACGGCGATGACGGCGACTACCTCTATGGCGAGCTCGGCGACGACTGCATGGACGGCGAAGGCGGCGACGACTGCATGTGGGGCGACAACGGCCAGTCCGGCGAAACCATCTATGACGGCGACGACACCATGTACGGCCGCGACGGCGACGACCGCATGCATGGCCAGGGCGGCAATGACCGCATGGCAGGCGGCCTCGGCGACGACCTGGTGATCGGCGGCTCCGGCGATGATGAGATGTTCGGCGACGAACGCCAGTCGCAGAACGACGACCTTGATTTCGGCGCCGACAGCGGCACCGGCAACAAGACGGAGCAGGTCGACGGCGACGACTGCATGCTGGGCGGCTATGGCAATGACACCATGGACGGCCAGGGCGGCGACGACACCATGTTCGGCGAAGCCGACGACGACCTGATGCAGGGCGGCCGCGGCAACGACCTGATGGATGGCGGCGCCGGGCGCGATGACGTCAACGGCGGCGCCGGCATTGACACCCTGCGCGGCGGCTCCAACAACGACGTGCTGGAAGGCGGTGCCCAGGGCGACCTGATCTTCGGCGACCATGGCGCAGTAGAAGGCTACGACATCGACTGGAGCTGCTGCGACGACGAGGAGCCGAACGGCGAAGTCCAAGCCCATGCCGCAACCGACGGCCTGAAGGAAGTCGACTGCCCGGACTGCTACACGCCCATTGACGAAGGACCCGAGGGCAATGACCGCATCCGCGGCGGCTCCGGCCATGACACCATGTTCGGTGAAGGCGGCGATGACGTGATCGTCAGCGGCCGCGGCCATGACCTGGGCTTTGGCGGTGAAGGCGATGACCGCCTCTATGGCAACCACGGCCATGACACGTTGTTCGGCGGCAACGGCGACGACTGCGTGCATGGCAATGACGGCGATGACAAGCTGTTCGGCGGCAACGGCGACGACACCGTGAAGGGCGGCACCGGCAATGACACCATGTTCGGTGAAAGCGACAATGACACTATGTTCGGCGGTGATGGCGACGACAAGATGTTCGGCGGCAACGGCCACGACTACATGTGCGGCGGCGCCGGCAATGACATCGTCAAGGGCGGCTCCGGCAACGACAAGCTGAAGGGCAATGACGGCGATGACTTCCTGGACGGCGAAAGCGGCAATGACCGCGGATACGGCGGCCGCGGCAACGATGTGGTGGAAGGCGGCATCGGCCGCGACACGCTCTTTGGCAACAGCGGCAACGACTGCCTCTATGGCGAGGAAGACAATGACCGCCTCTCTGGCGGCAGCGACAGCGACTTCCTGGACGGCGGCGCCGGCAATGACACGCTCTGGGGCGGATACGGCAACGACTTCCTGAAAGGCGGCGAAGGCGACGACTGCCTCTACGGCGATAACGGCAAGGATGTCTTCATCATCGACCTGACCTGGGACGGCGCGGCGTTCAGCTCCACCGATGGCACCGACACCATCAAGGACTTCGACATCGACCAGGACCACGATGTGCTGCTGTTCCGTGTCACCAATGTGGGCGGCGGCACCGGCACCTCGGCGCAGGATGCCTTTGCTGCACTGGACGGCGGCGGTGCCACCGTCACCGACAACGGCACCGACACCACCATCACGGCGGGCGGCGCCACGGTGAACATCCTCGGCCTGACTGGCCGCGAGGCGCCGTTCACCTCGCTGGGACAGGACGCGATCCCGATCGGCGGCGTCGGCATCAATGCGGTAACCACCGGTGATGCGGGCTCTTACGAGGCGATCCGGGTGCTGACATCCGACACCGGCTTCGATGACAGCTACGACAACATTTGGGGTCACGCTCTCTGAGCCTTAGGAACGGCGGGCCCGGGGGCAACCCCGGGCCCGTCCAGCCCTGGTTCAGGACAGCGATTTGGTCCCCGGCCAAGGATTGCTTCCTTGGACCAGGGCGCTGTTCTCCAGATGAAAAAACTTCAATTCGTGCAGCCGGGGGGCTACGACAATGAAGGTACGACGGGTATTTGATGGTCAGCGGGGCGTGCTTGCCGCCATCTTCATGGCAAGCATCTTTGTAAACCTCCTTGTCCTGACAGCGCCGCTCTACATGCTGCAACTGTTTGCCCGGGTCATGGCCTCGGGCAGCATTCCCACTTTGATTGCCCTGACCACCGGCGCCTGTATCGCGCTGGTGTTCTTTTTTCTCTTCGACATGATCCGCCAGCGCCTGGTGGCGCGGCTCGGATCCCGGCTCGAGGCGCGGCTCAGCCCCGCCGTGCTGGGCGGCATGATCGGCGGCCGGGTGCCGCCGGCGCTGCGCCAGGCCGAGCCCATCCGCGACATCCAGGAGCTGCGCGGCTTTGTCACCAGCCCGCTGTTCCTGGCGCTGCTGGACGCGCCCTGGTCGGTGATCTTCCTGGCGCTGATCTTCCTGTTCAGCCCGCTGCTGGGCCTGGTGGCGCTGGTCGGCATCGCGCTGCTGTTCACCCTGGCGCTGCTCAATGAAATCGCCGCCCGCGAACCGACGGAGGAGGCCGGCAAACAGGCCGCCGAGACCAATGCCGCGGTGGCGGAAATGATGCAGAACGCGGGCCTCATCCACGCCATGGGCAAGACCGCGCCGCTGATCGCGCGCTGGCAGCTCAAGGCGTTTGCGGCGCTGGTGTTCAACACGCTCGCCACCGACCGGGTGGCGCTGATCACCTCGCTAGCCAAGGCGGTGCGCATGGGGCTGCAGATCGCAGTGCTGGCCGTTGGCGTGGTGCTGGTGATCAACAATGAGCTGACCCCGGGGCTGATGATTGCCGCCTCGATCCTGCTGGGCCGCGCCGCGGCGCCGGTGGAGCAGTCGATCGCCGGCTGGCGCGCCTTTCTGAACGCGCGCGGCGCGCAATCGCGGCTCAACCAGTTCCTGGCCCATCTCGACGACGCGCCGGAGCGGCTGCAGCTGCCCGAGCCGGAAGGCCGGATCTCGGTGGAGGGCGCCACCGTGGTGCTGCCGGGCCGCCCGGATCCGCTCCTGCTGGACATCTCCTTTGAGCTGAAGCCGGGCCAGTCGCTGGGGCTGATCGGCCCCTCCGGCGCCGGCAAGACCACATTGGCCCATGCGCTGGCCGGGCTGCAGCCGCTGGTGCGCGGCCATATCCGCATCGACGATGCCGCGCTCACAGACTGGGATCCGGCGCAGATCGGCCAGCATATCGGCTTCCTGCCGCAGCGGGTCGAGCTGTTCCAGGGCACGGTGGCGGAAAACATCGCCCTGATGGACCCCGGCGCCCGGCCCTCCGACGTGGTGGCCGCCGCCAAGCTGGCCCAGGTGCATGAAATGATCCTGGCGCTGCCCGGCGGCTACAACGCCGAAGTGGGGCCGCGCGGCGAGTTCCTGTCGGCCGGCCAGCGCCAGCGCATCGGCCTGGCGCGCGCCTTCTTCGGCACCCGCAAGCTGATCATCCTGGATGAACCCAACGCCAATCTCGACCCCGAGGGCGAAGAGGCGCTGGCCACCGCCATCGAAGCGGCCTGCGCCCGCGGCGCCGCGGTGGTGGCGGTGACCCACCGGCTCAGCCTGCTGCGCCGGGTCAGCCATGCGGCGCTCTTGCAGGAGGGCCGCATCATCCGCTTCGGCGAGGCCCGCCACGTGATCGAGGCCGCGGCGCAGCCGCTGGCCCGCAGCCCGGGCCATGACGATCCCAAGATCGCCCCGTTCCGCCACCGCAGCGCCGAGGGCGGTGAGGGAGAGGGGGCCAGCGGCCCCCGCATTGAAGGAGCAAACGCATGAGCCTGGTGGACCCAGAGACCCGCAGCCCCGCAGAGACCGGCCGCGTGCCTGCCCGGGGCGGCTTCCGCGACCTGATGCCCGCAAGCAGCAGCCAGGACATCCCGCTGCCCAAACACCCGCCGACCCGGGTGCGCCAGCTGGTGCTGTGGATTGTGGTCTGCGGCTTCGGCCTGTTCGGCGGGCTGGTGGTCTGGGCCACTAAGGCGGAGCTGACCAGCGCGGTGGTGGCGCCCGGCGCCTTCAACGTGGCCGGCGACCGGCTGGCGGTGCAGCATTTCGAGGGCGGCATCCTGCGCGTGCTGAACGTTGCCGAGGGCGACCGGGTCGCCGAAGGCGAGGTGATCGCCCGGCTCGACGACCGCCGGGTGCAGGCGCAGATGGCGATCCTGAACGGCCAGCTGGCCAGCCTGCTGGCGCAGCAGGGCCGGCTGCAGGCGGAACTGAAAGGGACAGTTGCATTGCAGCCCGGAGAGGAGCTGGACCGGCTCACCGCCCAGGCGCCGGAGCTCAAGCAGCTGGTGGCGGTGCAGCACGATCTGCTGGCCTCCAACCGGGCGCTCTACCAGGGCCAGATGGAGATCATCCGCGGCCGTATCACCCAGCTCAAGGACCAGCTCAAGGGCCGTGATGCCCGCATCCGCGCCACCGAGGAGCAGCTGGCGCTGGTGCAAAGCGAACTGGCGGACCTGGCCGGGCTGTTCGAAAAGGGGCTGGTGCCGAAGACCCGCATAAGCCAGCGGCAGATGCAGCAGAGCGGCCTCCTGGGCACCCTCGGCGCGATGGAAAGCGACCGCGGCAACGTGCTGGAGCAGATCGGCGAGATGGAAGAGCGGCGGCTGCAGGCGGGCCGCGACCGGGCGGCGCGGATCGCCGCCGAAAGCCAGCAGGTGCAGGAACAGATACTCGACCTGCGCCAGCGCCTGGATGCCACCCGCGATGTGGCCGAACGGCTGACCATCCGCGCGCCGCGCGGCGGCCGGGTGGTGGGGCTCAATGTCAACACCCTCGGCCAGGTGGTGGAACCCGGCCAGACCCTGCTGGAGCTGATGCCCGAGGATGCCGGCCTCCTGGTGGAAACCCGGGTTGCGGTGGCCGATATCGACGAGGTCTCCGAGGGCAGCCAGGCGCGGGTGCAGCTGACCGCCTACAGCTTCCGCTCCACCCCGCCGGTGCGGGGCGAGGTGGTGATGGTGGCCGCAGGCAGCAGCCTCGATCAGGCCACCGGCCAGCCCTATTACCCGGTGCATATCCGCATCAGCGAAGAGGATCTAGCCGCCCTGCCCAATGTGAAGACACTGCCCGGCATGCCGGCCCAGGCGATGATCGAGACCGGCCGCCAGACCCTGGCCGACTATCTGATCAGTCCGGTGCTGCAAAGCATGTCCGGCGCTCTGAAGGAAGGCAGCAGCTGAGGGGGAGCTGCCGCAGAACAGGCCGCGGCCCAGGGGGGGAAGGGCCGCCCGCCTGCCAGACCCGCGTCTGCCGCAAGGCAGGGGCGGGCCTGTTAACAGAGGCGGCCCGGCGACAGGTCCTGCCCCGCCGGCGCCCTCCCGAAAAATAAGTCCGGATCGGACCAAATGTTTCGCGCGCGAAACATTTGGTCAGCATTGCTGACCTTAATGACAGCCCCGGCGCAGCGGGCCTCCGGCAATTGCCAGAGGCGGGCCGGATCCTGATACTGCCTGCATGCAGATCACCCTGGAAGCCGCCCGCCCCGCCGATATCCCTGCCCTCGCCGCGCTCTGGAACAGCGGCTGGCACGAGGCCCATGCCGCCATCGTGCCGCAGACGCTGACCCGGCTCAGAACACCGGACAGCTTTGCCACCCGGACCGCCAGGCATCCGCCCGCCACACGGGTGGCACGGGATGCAGGGCGCCTGCTCGGCTTTTCCATGATCCGCGGCAATGAGCTTTACCAGCTCTACGTGGCCCCCGGCGCCCGCGGCAGCGGCGCAGCCCGGGCGCTGGTCCGGGACGCCGAGGACATCGTCCGCCAGGCGGGCCACAGCCGCGCTGTTCTGGCCTGCTCCATCGGCAATGAGCGCGCCGCCCGTTTCTACCGTAAATGCGGCTGGACCTGCAGCGGCGAGCAGGACGAGGCACTGGAGGTGCCAAACGGCAGCTTCACCCTCACCGTCTGGCGCTTCGAACGCCGCCTGAGCTGAGCCGCCTGCTTCTTTCTGGTATCAAATACCCAATTCCCCGGCCGCTGCGGGGGCAGAGGACGCCTATTCCGCGGCACGTTTGCGGACCCAGCCCAGGAAGGCCGCATCCGGCATCCTCAGCCGCGGGCTGCCGGAGCGCAGCCACATGGCGCGCCATTCCGCCTCCAGCGCATAGGCGTCGGCGCCGGGGATCAGCGTCCGCGCCTCCTCCAGCGTCTGCGGCTTCAGCTGCGGCGCATTGAGCACCGCTTCGGTCACCGCCGCCTTCTGGGAAAACCGGATCACGTCGCCCTCCAGCTCCTCCAGCGCGTAATCGGGCAGGGGCTGGGCTTCGATCATGTCGCGGATCATCTTGCGGAACACCCGCCGCGGACTGGCGGAGCCGGATTTCTTCAGCAGGGTTTCCACCGAGACTTGCCAGCTGTTCTGCCGCCCGCAGTGCTTGCGCGCCAGCTCGTAGATCCGCCGCTCCAGCGGCTTGCGCAGCCGGAAGTAATCGCGGCTGAGCGTCAGCACCGATTTCGACAGCACCGCGCGGTACAGCCAGTCGCTGAGCGTCACCGCCACGCTGACCATCTTGCCGCCGCGCGCCTTGCGGACGATCTCCCATTTCTCGATCAGGCCGAAGCCGGTGGTGACCTCCTGCCCGCCGGTCACGATATTGGTGGTGATGCGGGTGCCCGCCAGCCGCTCGAAGGCCTCGCGCAGGCGGCGGTAGGCATCGCCGGAGGTTTCGCGGTTGCAGGCGACCAGCAGGTCATGCGCCTTCAGATGCAGCACCCGGCTCACCTGCCGCCCGGCATTCAGCGCCGCCATCAGCTGGCTGATGCAGAAGATCAGGATGTCCTTGTCATGGATCGTCGCCAGCCCCTTGACCGAGGGCGTCACGGTGATCTCGGCGCCGTTGTGCTGGTAGTTCAGGATGCGCCGGTCCGGCCGTGTGCCAAGCGAGAACAGCGGATGCTCCATCGACGCCAGGTCGTTCTTGGGGATCGCCCCGAAGATATCGCAGAGGAAGAAATCCCCCTGCCCTTCCGGAGAGACTCCCCCCGCCGTCAGCCCTGCTGCCATCTGCCTGTCCGCCGTCTGCTCAGCCGTCCGCCGGAATCTTCTGCACCGGTCCCGCGACTCGCTTTATCGTGGTTTTGATTACACTCACCCTAGGGTTATCCACACCCTACCGCAACGGGGGTTCGGAATCGCCGGATCGGGGGTTCGGAGTCATTTCAACGGGGTTTCAGAGTCATTTCTTCCCCGAAATCCGCCCCGATCACCCATAAAAAAAGGGCTTTGCGCGAGTCATGCTTGCCCTGTAACTTATAAATAACCCATATTTAACAGGGCAGAATTTTTTGCACGCCCTGAAACACCCCGCTTTCCCCTGCCGCAACCGCTGGATTTGCTTAGAAAAACCAAATGGGATGCGTATTTTTCTTCCATGTGCCGTGTTTTTGGGTATTCTGTCCAAAAGGCGGCACATCGGGGCTGCAGAGCAGAGCAGAACCAGAACCACAACCACTTCACATGAGCTGGGCCGCACAGGTCCAAGGACAGCAGGCAGATCCTCATGGCCAGAGATATCCACAAGGCGAACGCAAGCCTCCCCCCCTATTTCAGCATCGACCCGGACACCGCATTGGCAGAGCTGGACAGCCCCACCAGCACCGCGGGCTTTGCCGAGATTGCGAGCGCCTGCGCGCAAGGGCGCGCCGACCTCGCCAGCCGGGGCCTCAATGAGGAAGGCCGGAAGGAACTGCGCCTGTTCTCCACCTGGGAGATCACCCGCTACCTGATCCCGGTTGCCCAGGCCCATTTCCGCCGGGTGCTGAAAGCCAACTCCGATCTGCCCCAGGGCCGCAGCGAGACCGAGGGCGGCGCCAAGTGGTTCACCCTCGACGAGGTGCTGCGCCTGCGCGCCTTCTTTGCCGCCCAAGGATCGAAGGCCAAGGACTATACCCCCTACCGTCCCGCAGGGCTGCCCGCCAAGATGGTGGCGGTTGCCAACTTCAAGGGCGGCGTTGGCAAGACGTCTACAGCTGCCCATCTGGCGATGTCGGCGGCGCTCGACGGCTACAGGGTGCTGGTCATTGATCTGGATTCCCAAGGGTCCATGACCTCGGTCTTCGGCGGCCGCGTGGACGACGAATGGCAGACCGCCTTCCCGCTCCTGGCGCGCCACTACGGTGAGCATCTGCGGCTGGAGAACCAGCGCCGGCTCGACCGCGGCGACGCCCCGCAGCCGCTGGATGAAGCACTGGATGCGGCGATGGAGATGACCGCGCAGGACGTGATCCAGACCACCCACTGGCCCAACATCGACCTGATCGGCGCGCAGCTGAATTTGTACTGGGCGGAGTTCCAGATCCCGGTCTGGCGGATGGCGGCGCGCAGCTGGAAGCTGTGGGATGCGCTCACAGAGCGGCTGGAGGCCGACGGGGTGCTGGACCAGTATGATGTGATCTTCATCGACACCCCGCCGGCGCTTGGCTACCTGACCATCAACGGGCTGTCAGCTGCCGACATCCTGCTGGTGCCGATGGGCGCGTCCTTCTTGGAGTTCGACTCGACGGGCCGCTTCTTCGACATGCTGCATTCGACCTTTGCCTCCATCGAGGAGGGTGAGAACCTGGCCGCCCGCGCCCTGGGCCGCCCTGGCCTCAGTTTCGAATGGGACGCGGTGCGCGCGGTGATCACCCGCTACGACGGCGCCCAGCAGGGCGAACTGGCGGCGCTGATGCAGGCCTATATGGGCCGGGTGCTCTCCCCCCATAAGCAGGATTTCACCGCGCTGATCGGCCAGGCGGGGGAGCAGGTGAGCGGCATCTACGAGGCCGACTACCGCGACTTCAACCGCGAGACCTATGCCCGCGGCCGCGAAACCTTTGACGAGACCTATGCCGCCTTCAAGAAGCTGCTGATCGGCGTCTGGCGGCGCGAGGTGTTGCATCAAGAGGCCAAACAGCGCGCGGCGGGCTAAGGCCTTAACAAGAGATTTGGGGTAGTCTGACCGCCCCACCCGGAAAGAGGCACGAGGACCATGGCAAAACGCAAACGGCTTTCCCCGGCGCAAAGTGATTACCTGACAGCGGCGCCTGCCGGTAAACCCGCGCTTGGCACCCCGTCCAGTGTTGGCGCCGCGCCGATTGCCCAGGTGGCGTCTGATGCCGCCGCCCAGGCGGCGCTGCAGGAACTCAGCGGCGTGCTGGAAAACGCCCGCGCCAAGGGACTGATGATCGAAGAGCTGCCGCTGGCGGCGATCGACGAAAACCACCTGGTGCGCGACCGCATCGAGCAGGACGAGGAAGAGCTGCAGTCGCTCATGGACTCGATCCGCGCCCGCGGCCAGCAGACCCCGGCAGAAGTGGTGCCGCTGGAGGATACATTTGGCGGGCGCACCCATGGCCTCATCTCCGGCTGGCGCCGCCTGACCGCGCTTCGCAGGCTCTATGAAGAGACTTCAGACCCGCAATTCGCCACGTTGAAGGCGCTGGTCATAAATCCCGACAGCGCCGAACAGGCCTATGTGGCGATGGTCGAGGAAAACGAGATCCGGGTGAACCTGTCGCATTACGAACGCGCCCGGATTGCGGTGCGCGCCTGTAAGGAAGGCGTCTTCACCCGCCGCAAATATGCGCTGCAGGCTCTGTTCGGCAATGCCACCCGCGCCAAGCGCTCCAAGATCGGCAGCTTTGTCACCCTGGTGGAAGCCTTGGATGCGGTGCTGTTCTACCCCACCGAGATCAGTGAGAAGCTGGGCCTGGCGCTGGTGCGCGGGATCGAGGCGGATGAAGGTTTTGCGGAGCGCGCGAAACAGATGCTGCAAGCAGCTGACCGGTCCAGCCCTGAGGCAGAGCTGGAGGTTCTGACCCGCCTGGTGGAGGGCGGATCTGCCGAAAACCCCAAGTTTGAGCCTGATATACCCCCTGCCCCGCCGTCCCTGGAACAACTGGCGGCACAGGCGAAGGCGCGGAACGCGGGCCGGGATGCGGAACAGTCCCTGCCCCCGGTGCCGCCGCTGGTCAAGGGCCCGCGGGTGCGCGGTGCCGATGATTGGGACGCGGTGCACCAGCCCGGCGAGCGGATCGTTCTGAACGCGCCCCGGGGGGTGCGGCTGACCTACACCCCCAGCGACCAGAAGGTTGAGATCAGCGGCCCGGCTGTTGACGCCACCTTGGCCAAGATGCTGGAGGCCTGGCTGAAAAAGCTCTGATCAGAGCCTGTGGGAACGAAAAGGGCGCGGTTTCCGCGCCCTTCTTTTGCCTTGTTAGAGCCTGATAATGGGTCAGCATGGTTGACCAAATGTTTCGCGCGCGAAACATTTGGTCCGAACCGGATCTACCTCAGGTCCCCCCGCCCGACCGAGGTATAGGTCTCGAAACCGGCCCGTTTGGCGGATTTGGGGGAGTAGATATTGCGCAGGTCCGCCATCCGCGGGGTTTCCATCTTGCGCGCGAGCTTCTTCAGGTCCAGCGCCCGGAACTCGTTCCATTCCGTGAGCAGCACCACCAGGTCGGCGTTCTGCGCCGCCTTGTAGGGGTCCTCCTCCCATTTGACCCCGGGCAGCAGCGCCTCGCCCTCTGCCCGGCCCTGCGGGTCCACTACCCGCACCCGGGCGCCGCCGCCGACCAGGGCGGGCACGATGGTGAGGGAGGGCGCCTCGCGCATGTCATCGGTGTTGGGCTTGAAGGTGACGCCGAGGACGGCGATGGTCTTGCCATTAAAGGACCCTTCGCAGGCATCGCGCAGCTTCTCCACCATCCGGTGCTTCACCTCGTCATTCACCCGCATCACGGTCTCGGTGATCCGCAAGGGGAAGGCATGGTCCTGGCCGATCCGCGCCAGCGCCGCGGTGTCCTTGGGAAAGCAGGAGCCGCCGTAGCCGGGCCCTGCATGAAGGAACTTGTTGCCGATGCGGCCGTCAAAGCCGATGCCGCGGGCGACCTCCTTGACGTCCGCCCCGACCCGCTCGCAGAGGCCGGCGATTTCATTGATGAAGGTGATCTTGGCCGCGAGGAACGCATTGGCGGCGTATTTGATCAGCTCGGCCGATTCCAGGTCGGTGGTCAGGATCGGGAAGTCGCGCAGGTAAAGCGGGCGGTAGATCTCCGCCATCACCTCTGCCGCGCGGTCGTTCTGAACGCCGACCACCACCCGGTCGGGTTTCATGAAATCCTCGATCGCGGCACCCTCGCGCAGGAACTCCGGGTTGGAGGCGACATCGAACTGCGCCTGCGGATTGGCCTTGGCGATCACCTGTTTCACCTGCCGGTTGGTGCCCACCGGCACGGTGGATTTGGTGACCACCACCGCATACTCCGTCAGCGCCCCGGCGATCTCCTCCGCTGCCGCCATCACATAGGTGAGGTCGGCATGGCCGTCGCCGCGCCGGGTCGGGGTGCCGACCGCGATGAACACCGCCTCTGCCCCGTCCACTGCGGCCGCCAGATCGCTGGTGAAGCTGAGCCGCCCGGCGGCGACGTTCTTCTCCATCAGCTGATCCAGGCCCGGCTCGTAGATCGGCACCTCGCCCTGGTTCAGCCGGGCGATTTTGCCTTCGTCCTTGTCGACGCAGATCACGTCATGGCCGAAATCCGAAAAACAGACTCCGGACACGAGTCCGACATACCCGGTGCCAATCATTGCAATGCGCATGCGCTGCCCTTTCCCCAATCGATCTGCGGCGGCTTGGCTGCCGTCCTTGTCCTGAGATTAGGAGGATATACAGTGCCGGGCAGGGCGGAAACCGGTTTTTTGCAGCCGCCGGGCAGGACGGCTGCAGGGTGGAAAATAAGTCCGCTTCGGTCCAAATGTTTCGCGCGCGAAACATTTGGACCGAAGCGGACTTATTGTGGCGCCGTGAGTGAGAAAGCGGCGGGAAAGGGTTTGACAGGGGCCGGGATTTATGAGTTTTCGCACCCGCACATGCAGCACTGGATTCATCTAACAGGCAAGGAGCATCCTTTGGCGTCAGCAGCAGAGGCCCCCGGCACCACATCCCCGGCATCCGCCGCCCCCGCAGGCGCGGGTCGCCTGGTGGCAGTGGTGGTGACCCACAACCGGCTGGACAAGCTGAAGATGACGCTGGCGCGTCTCTTGGAGAGCCCTGCAGATGAGCTGGCGGCGGTGGTGGTGGCCGACAATGCCTCCAGCGACGGTACCGGCGCCTGGCTGGCCGCGCAGGAGGATTCGCGGCTTGACATCTGCACCAGTGCCGAGAACCGCGGCGGCGCCGGCGGCTTCGAGATGGGCATGCGCCGGGCGATGGAGGCGCACGGCCCGGACTGGCTGGTGGTGATGGATGACGACGGCCGCCCGGCGCCTGGCGGGCTGGCGGCGTTCCACTCGCTGGCTATGCACCGTCAGCCGGCAGGCGGCTGGGATGCGGTGGCGGCGGCGGTCTATTTCCCGGACGGCCGCATCTGCGAGATGAACCGCCCCTCGCGCAACCCGTTCTGGCACGCCCGCGAATTCCTGCGCACCCTGTTCGGCGGCGGCCGTTCCGGCTTTCACGTGCAGCCCTCGGATTACGAAGGGGAGGGGATTCAGATCGATGTCACCTCTTTCGTGGGCTTCTTCATTTCGGCGGATGCGGTGCGGCGCATCGGCTTCCCGGATCCGGAGTTGTTCATCTATGGCGATGACGGGATCTACACGCTGGGGCTGACCAAGGCGGGCGGCCGCATCGGCTTTGAGCCCTCGGTGCGCTTCGAGCATGACCTGTCGACCTTCCAGGCCGGCGCCAAGGATCCGGCCAAGGGGAAGGCGGATGCGGCGCAGCGCGGCCGCTTCGTGCCGCTGTGGAAGGCCTATTACTACCACCGCAACCTGCTGCTCCTGTACCGGCTGGCGGCGGGTTGGCTGTTCTGGCCGGTGCTGCTGGTGATCGTGCCGAAATGGCTGCTGAAAGCGCGCCAGCATGGCGGCTGCCGCCGCGCCTTTCTGCGGCTGATGGGCCATGCGTTGCGCGACGGGCTGCTGCGCTGCACCGCGATGCGCCATGCAAGGGTGCTGGAGCTGGCCGGTGAAGGTTGAGTAGGGCGGAGCCGACTCAGCGGTTCAGGATGTCGCGGTGGTAGCGGCCCATCAGCACCAGACCCAGCCCCAGCAGGATCAGGCTAGTGAGTAGGACAAAGGTCACGCTGACGTAAGAGGCGGTATAGCTGGGATAGAAGCCGGTGCGCATCAGCCCGGTGATGTGCATCAGCGGGTTGTACCACAGGATATCCTGCGCCAGCGGTGGCAAGTCATCATACAGGAACAGTACTCCGGAGGCCAGGAATAGCGGTCGAGTGATGATTGACCAGGCGGTCTCCCACAGCGGGTAAAGTCCCATCAGCACGCAGTTGAACGTGCCCACGCCCAGCCCCAGCCCCATTGCTAGCGCCATTGCCAGCACCGCCGACGGCAGGTCCAGCACCGCGCGGCTGTCGATGACGGTGAGAATGCCGGTGAGCAGCAAGAGGGCCACCAGGGTGCTGGTGAGGCTGTTCAGCAGAAAACGGGCTAACACCGCATCCAGCCAAGTCACCGCCGGGAACTTGAGTAGCGGTTTGGAGAACTTCACTGCCCGGGCAGTGGTATTGGCAATGGAGTTATAGAGGTCGAACGGCAGGAAGCCGGTAGCGTAGAACAGCAGGAAGCTGGTACCCAGAGACGGGGTACGGATCACCAGCGAAAAGCCGACGGAGAGGAACAGGATTGCCGCCAGCGGCTCCAGCACCGCCCAGAGATAGCCGCCGGGGGTGCGGCCGTAGCGGGTCGACATCTCGCGCAGCACCAGCGCCGCCATCGTGCGCAGGGAGGCAAAACGGCGGGCGCGCCCGGCGGCAGGCCGCTGGACCAGGGGCAGGGCAGGCGGCCGAGCCGCAGGGCGTGTGGTGGTCATGAATACCCATTGTGAATACGCGTGGTGCAAGCGATACTATGAAAGAAAGACGAGGCAATTACAAACGGCTGCAGGCCGGGATAGCAGATTATGACACAGGATCGCCCGGCGGCGCGGCAGAAGGCTGCCGCTCAATTCCGCACTGGCCGCAAACGTTCTGACACAAGCCCTCCGGCGGACCTGGAGACGGCAGCGGCCAAAGCAGAGGCCAGCCGGGACGCCGCCAATGCCGGACAGCAGCCCGACGCGCCGAACCGCCAGGGCGGCAAGAAACTCAGGAAGTTGCGCCGCAAGATGCGCGAGGCCGAGGCGAAGCAGGCCGCGCTGGCAAAGAAGGCGGGTCGGCTGGAAGAGCAGATCGCGCAGACCCCGGCCTTTCCGGTGGCGCGGCCTGCCCATATGAAGGCGCGCCATCGCGGCCTGATCGCCAGTTTCGCAGCCCTGGTGCTGCTGCCGCTGGCCGCCGCGGTCTTCTATCTGTTTGCGGTGGCCGAGGACCAGTATGCCTCCACCGCCGGCTTTACCGTTCGCAGTCAGGATAGCTCCGGCGCCAATGATCTGCTGGGCGGGCTGGCCACCTTTGCCGGCGCCTCCACCGCCTCGGACAGCGACATCCTCTATGAGTTCATCCAGAGCCAGGAAATGGCCGAGGCGGTCAATGCCCGGGTCGATCTGCGCGCCCATTACAGCCAGCACTGGCCCGGCGACTGGGCGTTCTCGATCTGGCCCGATGCGACCCTTGAGGAGCTGGTCTGGTTCTGGCATCGCATTGCGCGCATCTCCTATGACAGCAGCTCCGGGCTGACCGAGGTGCAGGTCACCGCCTTTGATGCGCAGACCGCCCGGGCAATCACCCGCGCCGTGGTCGAGGAAAGCCAGATCCGCATCAATGCGCTCAATGACCAGGCCCGCGCCGATGCAATGCGCTATGCCGAGACCGATCTGGAGGAAGCCATGGAGCGGCTGAAGGCCGCGCGCGAGGAGCTGACCCGGTTCCGCACCCGTACCCGCATCGTCGACCCGGAGGCCGACATCCAGGGCCGCATGGGGGTGATGAACAACCTGCAACAGCAGCTGGCCGAGGCGCTGATCGAATACGACCTGCTGGCGGGCAGCGTGGCGCCGGGCGACGTGCGGCTGAAGAAGGCGCAGCAGCAGATCGACGTGATTCGCGAGCGCATCAATATCGAGCGCCAGACCTTTGCTTCCAGCAATACCGACACCGGCGGCGTCGGCGAGGATTACCCGACGCTGATCTCCGAATTCGAGCGGCTGACGGTGGACCGCGAATTTGCCGAGGAAACCTACCGCGCGGCGCTGGCGGCGCTGGAGGTGGCGCGCGATGAGGCCGCGCGCCAGAGCCGCTATCTGGCCACTTATATCACCCCGACACTGGCCGAGGAGGCGGAATACCCGCGCCGGTTAATGTTGGTGGGGCTGGCCGGGCTGTTCCTGCTGCTTGCTTGGTCGATCGGGGCGTTGGTCTATTACTCGGTCCGCGACCGCAGCTGAGGACTGGGCGATGATCCGGCTGGAAAACCTGACCAAGAGCTTCCGGCTCAAGGGCGAGCGCAAGGTGGTGATCGACAATCTGAACCTGACGCTGCCGTCGGGACGCTCGCTGGCGCTTCTGGGGCGTAACGGCGCGGGCAAGTCGACGCTGCTGCAGATCATCGCGGGCACCCTCAGGCCCGACAGCGGGCGGGTGGTCTCGGACGGCACGATCTCTTGGCCGGTAGGGCTGGGCGGCTCGTTCCACGGCGATCTGACCGGCGCGGAGAACGTCCGATTCATCGCCCGGATCTACGGCGTCGACACCGATGATCTGGTGAATTTCGTCGGCGATTTTGCCGAACTGGGAAAATTCTACCACATGCCGATGCGCAGCTATTCCTCCGGCATGCGCTCGAGGCTGACCTTCGGCGCTTCGATGGGGATCCGCTTTGACACCTATTTGGTTGATGAGGTCACCGCGGTGGGCGACGCCGCTTTCAAGCGGAAAAGCCGCGCCGTCTTTGCCGACCGCATGAAGCTGTCCAGTGCCATCATGGTCAATCACTCGATGAACCAGGTGCGCCAGTTCTGCGATGCCGGCCTGGTGCTGGAAGGCGGGCGGGTGCGCTATTTCGATGACCTTGAAGAGGCCATCGAACTGCATCAGGAGATGCTGGAATAATGCGCAAGTGCCTGCAAAACGTGCCAGCTAGCGTCCTGTCGGCAGGAATCTGCAGCTGCGCGGTAAAGAGCAATTTATTTCCGGCGGCAGCTCCAGTATGCAGCCTCCAGTACGATTGCGGGTGCGGTGCACAGGAGCTTTAGTAATGGTGAAGGATATGCCGACTGCAACAGGTAAGGCAGCGCTGCAGGGGCTGATGTGGCCGGAATTCGGCATCTGCACCGAACGCGACCTCTACCTGCGGGCGCAGGGGCCGGTGGCGGTGTCGTCGGAGCAGCGCGAGCTGCGCTTTGCGGTCGGCGGCCATGTGTCCTTCGGCAGCTGGTTCAACCTGTTCAACCTGGAAAAATGGCAGCGCGAATGCGGTTTGCAGAGCCTGAGCCTGGCGCTGGAGGGCGAGGGCGCCTTTGAGCTATCGGTGATTCTGGCGCCGCGCGGCCGGTCCTGGGACCGGGTGGTGAGCCGCTACGTGGAATTCCCTGCGGACGGGCGGCTGGAGATCAGCTTGGACCAGCTGCTGCAGCCGGGCGCCACGCCCGGTGTGCTGTTCTTCGAGCTGCGCGCGCTGGGGGCAGGGCGGCTGACCGGAGCCAGCTGGCAGACGCTGGACGCGCCGCGGCGGGAGCCGCAACTGGCGCTGGCGGTGACCACCTTCAAGCGCGAGGCGGCGGTGGCGCGCACGGTGGAGCGGTTCTGCACCTTCCGCGAAGGCTCCTGGATGAAGCCGCATGTGCAGATGATCGTCACCGACAACGGCCAGTCGGTGGAACTGGCGCCGCAGGAAGGCGTCACCCTGGTGCCGAATGAAAACCTGGGCGGGTCAGGCGGCTTTACCCGCGGCCTGCTGGAGGCACGCGCCCGCGGCGCCTCGCACTGCCTGTTCATGGATGATGACGCCTCGATCCACATGGAGAGCCTGGAGCGCACCTGGATGATGCTGGCCTATGCCAGGGATCCCGGGACCGCAGTGGCCGGCGCGATGATCAGCGAGCAGCACCGCTGGGCCATCTGGGAGAACGGCGCCCGCTTCTTCACCCGCTGCCAGCCGCTGCACATGGGCACCGATCTGCGCGACATGACCCAGATGCTGGCGATGGAGCACGAAGCGGCGCAGCCGGTGCCGGAGGATTTCTATGGCGGCTGGTGGTGTTTCGCCTTCCCGGTGGAGCAGGCGGAGCATCTGGCCTTCCCGTTCTTCGTGCGCGGCGACGATGTCAGCTTCTCGCTGGCCAATGATTTCAATATCATCACCCTCAACGGGGTGGTCTCCTTTCAGGAAAGCTTTACCGAGAAGGAAAGCCCGCAGACCTGGTACCTGGACTTGCGCAGCCATATGGCGCATCACCTGAGCCTGCCGCAGCTGGAGGTGGGCGCGCGCGGCGTGTTGAAAATCGCCGCCTGGTTCTTCCTGCGCAACCTACCGCGGATGCATTACGACACGCTGGCCGCCATCAACCTGGCGGTCGAGGATGTGATGAAGGGGCCGGAGTTCTTTGACGAGCACGCCGATATGGCCGGGCGCCGGGCCGACATCAAGGCGCTGATGGCGGCCGAGGCCTGGCAGGATCTGGACCCGCACCAGGCGTTGCCGCCGGTGCGTCACCACCCGCCCGCGGCCTGGAAGCGGAATCTGATGAAGCTCAGCTTGAACGGGCTGCTGATCCCGGGCTTTGCCCGCTTCGGCAGTAAGATCACCCTGGAGGCACAGAACCGCAGCCACATCGGTTTTGCCTGGGGGGCGGCGGAGATCACCTGCCTCAACGCGGAGCGCGCGAAGTTCTACACCGTGCGCCACTCCAAAGCGGCCGCCTGGCGCGAGCTGAAACGGTTTGCCGCAAACGCCCGCGCTTTCCTGAAGGTCTATGACCAGCTTGCTGCCGACTACCGAGGCAGCTATGGGCAATTAACCAGCAACGATTACTGGCAGGACAAGCTCGGTGTTTCTACAGCACAGGAGCGCCAGGCAGCGGAATAGGCCTTGGCGCCGGACGCGGCGTTTGCGGCCCCAGCCCCGGCCCTTGCAGCCGGGGCTGGGGTATCTTGGGCTTACCCTTGCTGTTCGGCTTTCCGTTCCGCCTTTTCAGCTGCCTGGTGGACAATCATCGCCTGCATCAGCGGGGTGACCAGATCGCGCATCAGCGCGTAGCTGTCGGCGGGCAGCTCCATCCGGGCCAACGGTGCATCGGCAGCCGGCAGCGGGTCGAAGAACAGTTCCTCGCGGCCGAAATAGCGCTGCGCGACGGCGCGGTTGCCTGCGGCATAGTCCGCCATCACTGCGGCGCGCTGCTCCGGCGGCATCAGCCGTTCCGATTGTTTCCTGGCGCCGCCTTGCAGGGCCTTGTCGATTTCGGCGCAGGCTGTGGTTAGCACGCTGCGGTAGCCGGGAGACGCCTCGTCCAGCGGCAGACAGCGCATGAATTCGGAGATCGCGGGCGAGTAGCTTTCGTTGATATGGGCGGGGGCGCGGAAGCCCTCGCGGTCGGTCAGACCGATGCTGTCGCAGAAGGTTTCGATCGGGCCGCCCTTCATCTGGCCCCGCTCATGCACGTTCACGATGATGTTGTCCTGCCCGAACAGTTTTTCCAGATGGCGCAGGTAGCGGTCGTAGTGGATCCAGTGAAAATCCTCTCGCATCGCCATGAAGTCATCGAAGGTGCAATGGCTCAGCTTTTGGTTCCATTGCCATTTGATGTTCTGGAAGAACCAGCTTTCCAGCCACGTGTCCTGGCGGCGCAGGGTGAACACAACCTTGACGTCGAACCATTCGCGGAATTTGGCCAGCACGGAGAGATCCCGGCGCATGCAGACGTCTTCGTCGCTGAGGATTATCGTGCGGATCGGATGCGGCCGCTTATCCGCACGCGTGGTGAGGGTCTGGGTCACGTCCGCGGGGGTGCGCTCGCCGTTGAACAGGTTGTTCATCATCTTCAGGTGCCGACGGACCTTGAACGGGTAGAAAAAGCCTTTTTCCTGAAGCGGATCGAAGTTGGCGTGCAGATATTCCTGCAGGGCAGAGGTCGCGGTCCGGTGGGCGCCGATATGAAGGATCAGTGTGCGTTTCAACCTGGGTACCTGTGATGTTCTGCGGCCGACGGCCTGTGACTTTCTGGGGTGCTTAGCGGTTTTTTAGGCAAGTGCCAAAGGAAATTCCCTGTCTTAGCCTGTATTCGGCTGTGCCAAGATAGCGGTGATTTCATCCAGAAGATTCCAGACATTTTTGGCATTCTTGCGGTGGGCTGGAGAGCTGTCCGCAATGTCGCTGGGATCGCGCTGGGATACCGAAACCTGGTACTCTTGGCGCCAGGCCTTGGGCATTTTCCGGATCAGGGTTCCTATGCGGGTTGCTGCTTCATCCAGCCGGGTTCTCTGATGAGGAAGGAAATGGGCTTCGGGGGAGAAATCTTGCCTGGTATGAGAAGTGCTGTCGCGGCTGCGCTGCAGCTCTTCCTCCAGAATAGGATGGCCAAAGAACTGGCGGTCCATTGCTCTGGCATCTTCCCGGAAGGCTTCCAGAAGGTGGCTGGCGCTGGCTTGGTCGAGCACGGGCTTTTTGCCGCAGCGTCCAGACTGTGCGGAGAGACTGCGTTGAAGTGCGCCGCCAAGCGCCAGCCTGTGATGGTCTGCCAGCTCCTGGCGGCGTAAAACCTGCTGAACAAGGCGCATGCCTGACAATTCCGCAACCGAAAGCGCTTCGTTGACCAGCTCCACGGGCAGCAGTTCGAAATTGCCGGTGCCCAGAGCGTGATAGAAGAAATCGGACACCGCATCGCCGTCGCGAAGCGCGCTGCGCACAAAGGGCCGCAGGATCATGCCGCCGCCGAAGACCGTGCGCCAGGCCGGAAACCTCTTGGCGTAATAGAGGGTGGGAACGGTAGTAATGAAACGGCAGAATTCTTGCAGCGAGCCGTCGAAGGTGCCGGTTTTCAGCCGCTGTCCATAGGCGGAAAGGGCGCGTGAGGCATGCGGGCGCACGTAGGAGATCGTGCGCGTGGGCAGGCCGGGGAAATAGCTTTCCAGTACTTCCTGCAGGCGGTGCGGGCTGCGCCGGGCCAGGAATTCGGTGGAGATCACGCCGGTGCCGCTGTCGTGGCATGCGAACCAGTCCCGAAGACTACCGAACTGCGCCTCTACAAAGGCGGGGTCGGCGTTTGCCTTCAGCGCATTGGCAAGTGGGGCGTTGTTGAGGTGCTTCTGGGGCACCAGATGCGCCGCGCTGCAGCGCCAGGCGCCGGTATTCAGCACCGATTGGATCGAGCTGGTGCCGGTCTTGGGGTCTCCGGTGTGAATGAGCAGATCTTGTATCACTGGCGGTTTCCCATCAGGTGCCGAAGCGCTCGAAATCGAAGTTGCTCCAGCGGTCTTTCTTTTGCTGGACCCAGCTTTTGTCGCTGGTCTTGTGGGCATGCTCCCAATAGGCGGGGTCGAGATCAAATTCGGGGTCGAAGAAGCTGGAGAAACGCTCAAGCCCTTCGAAAGCGGGCCTGCCGGCTTTCAAGTTGCGGTGGATCCTGGCTTGGTAGAGCGGTTTTTCTTGCCGCCCCTTGCCTTTGGACCAGTTGCAATGCAGCGAGTTGACGCCGCTTCGGTTGAACAGGCGGGTCAGCGACAGGGTGGCGCATTTGTTGAAGCCGATCTGAACGGCAATGGGGCGCTCTTGGGTAGAGGCGGCATCAGTCATTGGCAGCGGTCCCGTGATTGCTGGAAAAAGTGTAGCCGAAGTATTCCCAGGCCCGGACCAGATTGCGCGTCCGGTAGGTTGTGGGGAAATTGGCAATGTATTTGGCGTTAGAGTTCTTCACTGCGCTGAAGCGCTCGGCCATTGGCAATGGGGCGCTGCGTTTTTCAAGGCCGCAGAAGGCCGCGATACGATTTGCCGTGCCACTTGGATCTTCGCAGAAGTCCTCATACCGGGCTAGGATGCAATCCTCTCCAAGATCTTGGAAAGCTTTCATATAAGCGGTGTTCCAATGGGCCATGAGCTGCGGCACTGGCAGATTGTGCCACTTGCGGGTCGATAGGGAGACGGCCCGGGGGTCTCTGGTCCAAACAATGAACCGAGCGTTGGGGAACAGGCTGCGGAAATAGGGGATGCGCACGATATTGGGCGGTGATTTCTCCAGCAGCACTGGGGATTCCCCCTTCACCCAGCTGCCCCATTGGGCAAGCAGTCGACTGGCAGTTTTGCGGGCCCGTTCAGGCTTTTTTAGTGGTGCAAATTGCATTTGCGGATAGAAGGCAAAGGCGCCAGGCCCGCCGAACGGGCGCTCTGCAATGTAGACATCCTGCAGGAACTGGCCTTCGTTCTCCGGTACTTTGGCCGATTGGAAGAAGCTTACTTCGTAATGGGCGCAAAGATAGTCGTGCAGCAGCGTCGTGCCGCTGCGGTGCAGGCCGCAGATGAACACCGGGCGCTTGAGCCGCACCGCATCCGCCGATTGGGTCCGGACCCGGCGGCGTTTTACCTGGAGGTTGGATTTTCCGAGATGCTCCAGCGCTTTGCGCGCCTGGCTGAAGCGTCCTTCCCGCAGCAATCCGTGAATCTTGCCAGCGGTTTCCTGGGCTTCTGCCGCAGCCGCCTGAGGTGAATATGCTGGCTTTTTCATCGTTACCTCGCTGTCGATCGGGCCGCGGTGTGCAGGTCCGCTTCTCATAGCGGTTTGCGGGCCGTTGCTCCAGCGGGATGTGGCGGGGGGAGATCGCGGCCTATAGCACAGTGGCAACACCCGGCCGTCCGAGGATATTGCCCTTGATGCGCTGGGGAGGGGCAGCTAGTCAAAGAATAGCTTTTACCTCTTTGACGCAGGATCGCACAGCCTTGAAGAACCAGATTATCGGAATTGTTCCTTTCTCCTATGCGGCAGCCGACCGGTTCCAGGCCGCACGGGATCATCAGGACGAAGCACAGCTTCTGCGGGCGCTGTTCGATGAAACCCGGATCGCCTTCCGCTTCCGCATGCTGGAACTGCTGAATGCGCATTCAATGAAGGCGCAGGGCGACCGCAATTTCTCAATGATCTACCTGGTCTCCGAACGTATGCCGCCCGAGCACCGCCGTCGGTTAGAGGAAATTGTCTCGGATGTGCCCGGGGCGCGGATCATTGCGTTGCCGCAGATGCCGCTGGCCGAAGCGGTGCGCCGCGCTTTTGAACAGGTAATTGACCCGCAAGCCGAGCATGTTAGCTTGTTTCGGCTAGATGACGACGATGCGCTGGCAGTGGACTTCGTCGGCAGCCTGCGCCGCCGCGCGCGCCGCCTGATCAATGCGGGGCTGATCCTGAAACCCACGGTGCTGAGCGCCACCCGTGGCGTCTATTGGAAGAACGACGGTAAGGGACGGTCGCAGTTGATCGACATCTGCGACCGGGTGCCCCTGTCGATGGGCTACACCATTGTTAGCCCGCGTGAGGAAATCGGCCACCACTATCTGAAAGGGCACCGGGACGCAGCCATGTTCTATCCTTGTTTCATGGATCCCTCGCGGATCATGTATGTGCGTTCCGTGCATGGGGATAACGATGGCGGTATTTCAAACCTGAACCGGGGCCGGGTTTTGGAAGCCGAGCATGCCCGTGAAGTTATGCGTCGCCGTTTCAATCTGGATGCTGTTTCACTTCTGGAACCAGAGGGGGAGCTGATGAGCAAAACCTTCAGCCAGCGTGCTCCGTAGCATCCTCATTCCTGAGGGCGGTAAATGGGACCGGCTGGCAGCATGACTTTGCTCTTTATCATTCAGAGCGGAGCACAGGAAACAGTTCTGTTTTAAGCCATCGCGCCCTATCGGAGCAGGTATGACCAAGCGGTTGGAACAGTATCGCCACCAGGGGAAATTAAAGTTTCCGGTCCGGGCAGTGCTATGAATGGCAGTGACTATTTCTCCACCGCTCGGCAGAAGGCACAGGCTGGCAGGTGCGGGTACAACCCAGGAAAGGACAAGCACATGAACATTCTATGCGTGGGCGCGGGGCTTTCGGGTGCCGTCATCGGGCGGCATCTGGCCGGAGCGGGCCATCAGGTCACCGTGATCGACAGCCGGGACCACATCGGCGGCAATTGCCACACTGAGCGCGACGCGGAAACCGGCGTCCTGGTGCATGTCTACGGGCCGCATATCTTCCACACCGACGATGCCGAAGTCTGGGGCTATGTAAACCGGTTCGAGAACTTCCTGCCCTACAAGAACCGGGTGAAATCGACCACCCGCGGGCTGTCGGGCGGCCGGGAAGTGTTTTCGCTGCCGGTCAACTTGCACACCATCAACCAGTTCTTCCGCAAGACCATGCGCCCGGAAGAGGCGCATGAGTTCATCACCCGGGAACAGGCCGACACCTCGATCACAGATCCGCAGACCTTCGAAGAGCAGGCAATGCGCTTTGTCGGCAAGGATCTCTACGAGGCGTTTTTCAAGGGCTACACCGTCAAGCAGTGGGGCATGCACCCCTCGGAGTTGCCCGCCTCGATCCTGAAACGGCTCCCGGTCAGGTTCAACTACGACGACAACTACTTCTTCCACCAGTTCCAGGGGATGCCGGAGAACGGCTATACCGCGATGATCGGAAAAATCCTCGATCATCCGGGCATTTCGGTCAAATTAGATACTGAATTCACCCCGGAGATGGGGGAGGGCTTTGACCACGTGTTCTACTCCGGGCCGCTGGATGGCTACTTCGGCTACGAGCTCGGGCGGCTGGGCTACCGGACGCTGGATTTCGAGCGCTTCACCCATCAGGGCGACTACCAGGGCTGCGCGGTGATGAACTACGGTGAGGAAGAGGTGCCCTATACCCGCATCACTGAGCACAAGCATTTCGCGCCCTGGGAAAGCCATGAGGGCTCGGTGCTTTACCGCGAGTTCTCGCGCATGGCAGAGCCCGGCGATATCCCCTACTACCCGATCCGCCAGGTGAAGGAGAAAGAACTGCTGGCGGCCTATGTGAAGCTGGCGGAGGAGACCCGCGGCGTCACCTTCGTGGGGCGGCTTGCCACCTACCGCTACCTGGACATGGATGTGACCATCCGCGAGGCGCTGGATGCGGCCCGCGGTTTTGAAGCCTGCCTGGAGCGGGGTGAGGCGGCGTCGGCGTTTTCCACCGCACCGCTGTGAGGCGGGGCCTGGGGGAGCGGGTGCTCCCAGGCCGTGGCTTCATCCAGGCAAGGAAAACAGCTCTGCAGCCCGCTGCCAGTCGGCGGGCCGCTGCTGTTTCAGCTGACGGATCAGGCCGCGGCTGAGATGGCGGCGCAGGAAGGCGTTTCCCCGGCTTTTCAGCCCGGCCTGAAACTCCGGCGCCAGAGTGTCCTGCACCCAATTTAGCAGCCCGAGGGCAAAGCCGAAGAACGCTGCAGAATATGGCGCACCGGCGGGGTGTCTGGCGGCAATTTCCAAAGCAATCTGTTCCAGCGGTTCGAACACCCGCAGCCGCTCGCCGTCCAGCCGGTTGGTGAGTCGGCCGCCGCCCGGCTGCACAAAGTGAGTAACGCCGGTCCGGGCGCTGCTCAAAATCCGCCGGGCCCGCAGGAAACTCTGCCAATGCAGGGCGATGTCATTATGCACCAGGGTTTCAGAGCAGCGGATGTTTTGGTCCAGCAGGAAGTCCGTGCGGTAGATCTTGTTCCAGGGATAATTGGCTGTTTGTGCCAGCAGCGGTGCGGCGGCGTCCGCAACCGGGCGCAGCCCGCCCTGGGCCAGGCCTGCCTGAACCCAGAAATCCTGGTCAAAGGGCATCTGTCCCCACAGACTGTCGCGCGCCATCCGGCTGTCATGGTGCTGGAAAATGCAGAAGTCGAACGGATCCGCCTGCGCCAGGGTATGGCACAGGCTGCGCAGCTCGCGGGTGGGCAGGTCATCGGCATCCAGAAACATCAGGTGCCGGGTTTTCACATACAGAAGCGCCCGGTTGCGCGCCGCCCCGGCGCCCAGAACCCGGCTTTGGCGCAACAGGATCAGCCGGTCCGGGGCTAGCCCGCTGTCCCAGGCCAGAGCCTCGAGAGCGGGAGCGGGCAGGGAACCGTCGTCCACCACGATCACCTGCCGCGCAATGTTCAGAGCTTCCAGGTGCCGCAGCAGCCGGGTCAGCTGGCCGTTGTCATCATAGCTGGGGATGGCGATGGTCAGGTCGAGGGGCGGATCCGAGGACATGGCTGGAGGGGCCTTACACCGCAAAAAGATGCAGATGCATCAGATTCAGATCAAAGTCCCGGCAAGGCAGGAACAGCACCAGTTCGCGCCAGGGGGCGCTGAGCGGCAGGTCTGGGCAGCAGTCGAGATACAGCGCATCCAGATGGCTGTGGGCGCGTTCTGAGGCCAGGATGTGTTTGTCAAAGAAACAGTCGCTGAAACCGCCGTCATGAGTGCCGGACCGCAGGCTGGCGCGCAGCGTCTGCGGCTCTGGCGAGGCGAGGCGGCAGGCAAAGCCAAGATACGCAATACCCTGTAGCGGCGGGAGTTGCAGCACCACATGCAGCCCGAACCAGCTGCCGCTGCCCGCGGGCGCCGCACTGAGATCGAGAAAATACCCGGCTGGAGAACTGTAGCTGCCTGCCAGCTGCAGGGCGGGGTCGGCATTGAGGAAGACCCCGGGTCCCAGATCCGTGCGGGCGGCCTGCAGCGGCCTATCCTGACGGCTGGCGGTAAAGGTGTCGAGCCCAGGGCACAGCGGGGCGGGCTGGAGCGCGCTCACAGATCATCCTCCACCGGCGGCGGCATCAGCGCGCAGAGCTGCTTGTAGGCGGCCCAGTCCGCGTTTCTGGCCACCTGGGCGCGGATATCGTCGCGGCGCGGTACCAGCTTGCTGTTGAGGCCTGAAAATTTCTCCACAAACGGCGCTAGTGTCTCCGGCTCCAGGTTGCTGAGCCCCAGCTGGGTGAACAGCGCGTTGAGGGCCCGGGGGCTGGCGTAGATATCTTCATACTGCACGAAGAGGAAAGTCTTTAACACCTCCGGCGGTAGCGCGGCGATGCGGGCGACGCTGTCGTTCCAGGCCGCCAGCCCGGCGCGCCAGTCAAGGTTCCAAGTGTCCTCAGGGTCCCGGAACCGGGCCTCGTAACTTTCCACCACCGACAGAGGGTTGCGCAGGATGTAGATATGGCGGGCCTTGGGGAATTCCGCCAGCACATGGTCCAGATGGCGGAACATCGGGGGAAACTTGTCGCCGATGTAGACGGCATTGTCATAGCGGCGGGGGCGCTGAGGCACGAACAGCCCGCCATGCGCGTGCGTATCGCCCTCGCGGATCTCCAGAAAGCGGTCCTTTTCGAAATGAGCGCAGGTGATCGTGTTCTGGCGGAACTTTTTGAAATAGCGTTCCTGGCCGAGCAGGATGTGGTTGTGCTGGTTCAGGATATTGACCAGGGCGCTGGTACCGGCCCGGGCGGTTCCTGACAGAAAGAGATACTGCGGCATGGTCTGGGATCTTTTTGTCCGGGTCAGAAAGGGTCGGGGTAGCGGTCCATCAGATCGCAGAGCACATTGTTACCCACCTGGGTGAATTGCAACCCGGCATTGGGATAGGAGGTAAACTCGCCAAAGACCACCCGCTGTGCGGTGATGTAGAAATCCAGCCGCATGAAGCAGTTGATATCCTTGGCGATCCGGGTTGCCAGCGCCATCAGCTCATCAAAGTGCCGGGGCGCTTCGATCACCGGGGCCAAGGCATTCTCGCGCTGGAAGTGGTCATAGGGTACCCAGTCCTGGCTGTAGTAGCGGTGGCTCCAGTCTTTTTTGGGGCCCATGCGGTTGACCACTTGGATCACCCAGGGGCGGCCGCCGACCACATAGACCTTGAAATCGCGCGGCACCGTATAGACCGGGTCGAAATCCTGGATGAATTCCTCGGCGATGATCTTGCTGTTGCCCTTGATAAAGGCCCCTTCCGCATAGCGTCGGCGGGTATAGGCGGCGCGCTCCTCCAGCGCGACTTTGTCGCCGGTGAAGACTTCGCGCGGGCCGTCAAACAGCAGCACGCCGTCATTGTTGGCCGCATTGTTGGGCTTGATCACGACGCGTTCGGGCAGGCTGGTGAAATCCATCTCTTCCAGCTGTTCCACCTCGGCAAAGCGCTCCGGCAGCGGCAGCTCCATGCGGCGGGCATAGTTAAACATCGCGGTCTTGTTGACCAAGCCGGCAATATACTGCCGCCGCTTCTGCTTCTTGGGATCGTCATGGGGGCTGGCGCCCTTGTACCAGCGCTCCAGTCGGTCATTCATGCGGCGTTTGAATTCAGTGTTGGGCATGGTGTTGTCCGTTGCTGATCCGGGCAGGGGAGGCGGCGGCAGCTCTGCAAAGGCCCCGCCCCGCTGTCTCCGGATTTGGTGTCCCTGGCTCTGTTGTCTCATGTGCGGGAAAGAGGCGCATTACCGATCCCCTGTCCAGATGTGCCAGTGCCGCGCCAGGATTTCCAGCTTGCCGATGGCGCGCAGGAGGTCCGAGATCTCGGATTCCAGCGCGGCGCGCGCGGCGCCGGGGCCGGCATGGGCGACAATATTGTAAAAGCGCATGCCGACCACTAGGCGCAGGATGCAGTGGCTGTCCTTCCCTTGTCCCAGCACCACGGGCTGGCCGATGTGGAACTCTTGCCGCAGCAGCGCCCGTTCCGGGGGCGGAACCATGGGCAGAAGCGCGCTGGCATCGCTGTTGAGGGTCTCGAACAGATGGCGGCAGCCTAGCTCATCCAGGGCGGTGAGGGGGGCACCGGGGCCGGTATCAGAGGGCCGGGCGGGCACCCGGACCTGAAAGGACATGATCGAATGGCGGGCCAGCTGGCCGACCTCGGGGCCGGTGCCGACTGGGCCGTTACCTGGCAGATAGACCTCCAGATAGGGGCTTTCCTCCAGCCGCTGGGTCACCGCCTGGCGGAAAGTGTCCAGCGCATGGCTGCGCAGCGCCTGGGGCACCTGCTCCAGCAGCTTGGTTTCAAGCAGGGCCGGCAGCCAGCGCAGCGGCGCGCCAAAGGGGGGCACCCCGGTGCTTTCGCCCATGCGCCCGGCCCACCAGCCGTTCCAGTCTTCGGGATAGCAGATGCCGGGACGCATCAGGCCACGGGCGGCCTCGGCGCGGCGGCGGTAGCTTTGCGGCATCAGCAGGGCGCCCGAGAAGGGCGGGCCGGTCAGGGATTTCGAACCCGAGACCTGCAGCATCCAGCCGCGTTCCAGCCATTGTCCCAGCTGGGCGAAGTCAACCCGCATCTGGCAGGCATCCACCACCACGTCAACACGCTCGGGGGCCTCGGCGCAGAGCGCATCGACCGCCTCGGCACTGGGGCCGCAGAGACCGGTCTTGGATCCGATCAGCACATGGGCCAGCACCCGTGCACCACGCGCCAGGGCGGCGCGCCCGGCCTTGAGAAAGGCGGCATCCAGCTTCGCCAGTGCCAGGCGCCTGCCGCAGCTGTCGCGCAGCGGGATCTCGGCCAGATCGATCCGGGCGTCATCCCAGACCGGGACCCCCTTGGCAATCGCCGCTCCGGTGGCGCTTTGTTCATCAAAATACTTCCCGGCTCCGGCCAGGCGGACTCCGCGGCCGGTCTCGGCAGGGGAGATCAGGATGTTGACCAGCGGTGTCTCCGGATCGGCGGCGCGCGCCAGCAGCACCGCCAGCAGTTCGGTATCGGTGCCGGAGGGGGCGATGACGCCATCGGCGGCGCCGGGCCCGATCCCGCATAGGGTGCAAAGCTCCTGCACCAGCGCCTGGCAGAGGCTGCTGCGCAGCCGTCGCGGATCCTGGCTGCCCTCCAGCACGTGGTTGAGCAGATCCCGCCGCAGCACATCGCAATAGAGGAAGCCGTAGCTGGAGATCGAGGAGGCGGTGGATGAGGAAAAATGCACAGCTTTGGGCCGCGGGCGCGGGGTGGTGCCGTATTTGTTCTTGCCGGTTTCCGGATCCAGGTGCAGGCGGCTGTCGCTATTGGAGATCAGCAGGCTCTCGACCGGGGCCTCCAGCGGCTGCAGGGCCAGTGTCAAATCCTTTATTCCCCCCATGTTAGAGCCTCTTTTGCCCGTTTCCTGACCAGAGGTACCGGTCTCTGCCGCGCTCTGGGGAAGGCCAATGCAGTGCGCCATCCAGGCCAGCAGTTCCGGTCCATGCAGTTCCGGCCTGCCCAGCTCTGCAGGCGCGGGTATCGCGGCCGCCTCTGCCAGGCTGGAGGTTAGCGCTGCGGGCAGACCCTGGGGCGCATGGGCCTGCAAGAGGGCGCGGGCCTCATGCGGCAGGGCCTGCATCAGGGCGGCGCCGTGGCGGATGAGGGCGGCGAGGCGCGCCGCGCCGGGGGCGCCCTGCTGCCAGGCAAAGGCGGCCTCCATGCCCCAGCGGGCGCAGGCGGCCAGGGCGGCGCTGCTGTCCAGCAGGCTGGGGGGCAGCAGCAGCAGATCTGGAGACACCAGGCGGAAGGGGAAATCCTCTTGCCGTCCCAGGGCAATGCGGCAGGGGGTTGCGGTCATCAGTGCTGCCATGGCAGGGTCCTGCTCCAGGCGCTGGCGCAGGGCGTCATGGGGTACCAGGGAACTGGCGGTCTCGACATCCAGGGCGGCCGCCGAGGCGGTGCGCAGCGGTATCCGGGCGCCAAAGCCGTGGTAGCTGCTGCTCAGCAATTGCACGCGGCTCGGATGGGCGGCGACGGCGGGGACCTCCTGGCCAATGGCCTTGGCCTCGCGCAGCCGCGCCAGCGGGATCCGGCTGAAGGGCAATTGGGCGTGGATCACATGGCGGGTGGATTTCATCGGTAGGAGGCGCCCGGTGGCGCAGAGATCCCAGATATCCTGCGGCCTGTAGCTGTCACCGGGGCGCCAACTTTGCAGCTCTACCATGGGGTCGTCATAGCTGAGCAGGATCACTGGCACGCAGATAAGCTGCAGCTGCCGCGCGGCATGGTAGCGGTGATGCCCGTCCATCAGGGCAAACTGTGCCTGATCGACCAACAGTGGATGAGTCCACAGGCCGGTGATCTCCATGTCCTGGCGCAGCGCCTCAGCATGGGCCGGGGCATGCTCTTCGGTGGGCCGGATCTGCTCCAGGGGGAAAAGCTCAATGCGGTAGCCCGAGCGGTGCTCCAAAGGGGCGGCGGCCTTGGCGGAGGAGAGGGGATCCGAGGTCATGACAGGCAGCTTTCCAGGGCAGAGAGGACCCGGTCGGTGATCTGGCGGCGGTCCTGGGCGATGGCCTGCAGGTCGCTGAACTGCGCCTGCAGCCGGGTGGCGGTCTCCAGCCAGGCCTCGGCAAAGGCAAAGTCAGGAGTGAAGCCGGCAATGCGTTCGGCCGCCTGCGCGGCGCTTTGGCCATAGGTGTTGATCATTGCGGCATCAGGGACCAGATCATGAATGCGGTGGCCGGGCGCGGCGTAATAGGCCGGGATGCCGCCGACCACAAAGGCATCAAAGATCTTCTCCGAAATATAAGAGGCCTGATGGGTGTTCTCATAGGCGGCGACCACCCGCGCGCGCATGTCCAGCGCCGCGATCTTGTCCAGGTGCCAATCGGGCAGCGCTTGGCGCTTGGCGCCGGGGCGCCAGCCCTGGCCCTCGCGCAAGGTGCCGGGGAGGGTCACGCCGCGCGCCAGCTCGGTGCGGTAGACGCTGAGGCCCGCCACCTCCTGCTCCGGCCAGGTCTTGGAATAGGCCGGGTTCTCGCGGACCTCGGCATAAAAGGCCGCCGGGATGGGCGCCGAGTGCCAGTGCTGCAGCAGCGCCCGGGGGCTGAGATGCGCATGGCGCGCCAGCAGCAGCCCGTAGCGGGCCTGAAATTCGGTGCGGGTCAGCAGGAAATAGGGGATGGTTTCGAAATCGAAAATGGCGGAATTGCTGTGGTTGAACACATGGTAGTCCAGCCGGTGGCTGCCCACCTCCATCTGCTGGTGCCGGGACATCAAATCATTATTCCAGATGCTGTCCCAAAGCGGTTCCTCGGATAGAACCGCCAGTTGCAGATCCGGGTTCTTCTGTTGCGCGGCGGCGAGTGCAGGAGCCATTTCGCGCAGATCGGCGCTGAAGCCGGTCAGCATGATGTCCGCGCCCCGAAGCGTTTCAACCAGGGTGATGCGGTCCCTGGCCAGCTTTCGAAACGGTTCATAGGCCAGCGGGGTGCGGTTGGAATGCTTGCCTGCCAAGCAGACCCGGATCGGGCCGCGCCTGATCAGCGCCGGGGCCGCGGGGGCCTGCGCGGCCGGCAGCCGGTCGGCACGGCGGTGCATCAGCGCCAAGGTCCGGTCCAGCTGCCGCACCAGCGGATGTTCCGGCGCCAGGGCGGCGCGGGCCTGCGCTTCGGCGGCCTGCGCCAGCGGGTCTCCGGAATGGGCCTCCAGCGCTGCGCTGCCGTCCAGCAGCAGGCGGCTGGCCAGGCCGCTCAGATACAGCGCGGCAGTCTCCGGACGTGCCTTCAGTGCCTGCGGGACGGTCAGCTCTTCTGCCAAGCCGGGCAGCAGGGCAGGCAGGCGGGCTGGGCTGTCCAGCCCGTCTGCCGCCTCCAGCATGAATTTCTGCAGGTCATAGATGAAGCTGTCCGGGCCATAAAGCGCCCATAGCTGGCGGCCGCCATGGCGCAGCCGCGCCAGCGCATCAGGGTCGGCGGCCAAGGCGGCCAGCCGGTCCGGCAGGGCGCGGATGGTGTCCGGGGTTTCGTCGCAGAACACCGCCCCGGCCTGCCACAGCGCCGGGTCGCCCGGCGGCACCCAGTTGTCGGCCAGGATCACCGGCACCGCGCCGAGCCCAAGACTTTCCCACAGGCGGATCGAATTCGGGCCGGTGCCCGAGGGGCAGAGCGAAAACACCGACGCCCGCAGCGAGGCGCGGAATTCGTTGGAGGCACTGGTGTCGACAAGCCCGGCCGCGGCCAGGCGGCTGCCGTCGCTGTGGATCTGGTGGCCGTAGACCACCTTGTTGTAATGCCAGCTGTCGCGGCCGGTGATCTGCCCGCGCGGGTCGTCCTGCAGCAGATCCAGGATCCAGTTGCGGCAGCCGGTCAGATAGTGCTGGTTGGCGCGCGCGCCGATGAAAGAGAACAGATGCGGCCGCTGCCCGGAACCGGCAGGGGCGTTGTCTGGCTCAGCGGCCTGCACCGGAAACAGCGGAAACGGATGCAGGCGCAGCCCGTCGAGGTTCAGGGCCGCGGTGTCCTCATGGGTGGCGTGCGACCAGAAGATTTCGGTGACCCCGGCCAGGCGGAACAGCTCCAGCTCTTCCTTCATCTTGATGTGCTGGCAGACGGTAACCTTGACCGTGTCTTTGGGAACCCGGGCGCAGAAAGCGCGGAACTCTGCCAGGCGGGGCTGTAGATCTGCGGTMTTCCGGTGCAGCTTGTCGATTAGCGTAGCCCAGGGATAGGCCAGATACGTCACCCCTTCGGGCACCGACCCCCGGTCGCGGAGCTGGCGGTAGGCGTGCTGCTCGGTGACCGCAGGATACTGCCAGCCGCTGTCATAGGCCAAGATATTGTCCTGGAAGGTGATCCTGTCCGCTGCGTTGGCGGGCGCGGCGGCGCGGGCGATCTCCCGGGAGGGCTGGGCGGCGGTGTCTGGCAAGGCGGGTGCGGTGCCGTGCAGGCGGCTGCACTGGCGAGCTAGCGCGGGGCGGGCATCTTCACCGGTGATGACCAACTGGTCCCGGTCAGGGCAGCGGCTGAGGCTGCGCCAGGCCAGTGGCGGGCCTGCTTCGGCTTGTGTCGCTAGTGCGGCCAAGGCGGCGCGGCGGCGGCTGGCAGGCAGAAGGGTTTCTAGCGCAGCGGCGTCAGGCTGCAGCGGCTGCGGCCGCGGGCCTGCCTGTGCCGGCGCGGACTGTACCAGACCTGCATGCTGGCTGAACTGGCGCCACAAGGCCCAAGCGGCAGTGCCGGGATCCGAGTCCTGCACGGTCGGCTCCAGGGCGGCTTTGCGCCACAGCCAGTTGCGGAAAAACGTACCGGCCGGCGGCAATGCTTCCCAGTGGATGCCATCGCTTAGCCCGGCCTGCAGCACCGGGTCCGGCAGCGGCTCGGAAAAGGCGCTCAGCCAGGAGAGTTGCTCGGGCGGGAAGTGCTGCATCGCTTCGGTTGCCCTCTGCAGCACCTCCGGCGCCAGGGTATCCCCGGGCATCATCCAGCCAAAGATGCTGTCGGCGGGGCAGGCTTCGATGCCATGTTCCAGGCAACTGGCCAGACCGCTGTCCGCGGCGATTCCATGTCTGAAATCCAGGCCTTGGCACTCCGCGCGACGGCGGCCGCTGCGGAACTGCTCCTGCCACCAAGCCAGCTGCTGCGCAGTGTCGGGGCACCGGGCCGGAGCAGCTTGCACAACCTGGCAGTGCAGCCGGAAGGGGCCAACCTGCTCCGCCAGGTTGTGCAGGGTGCGGTCGAGGCCGCCGCTGCCGGTCAGGCAGGGTAGGATAATGGCAAGGACGGGCAAGTCAGGCATGCGGGACTTCCATGCTGTCTGAAATCGGCCGCACGGCGGCGGCAGTTCCGCCTGTAGCAGTCTGTTCTGAGGTTCTCAACTGTCCGGCCGGGGCGGCTTGCATTTAATTGAGTTTTCCCGGAAGTTGTGCGCTGCATGACAATCTGAGGACTTGCCCAGTGACCCTTCCGAATGCCCCTGCCGCGCTGCCTGCGCTGGCGTCTTTGCGCGAACAGATTGCCGCTTTGGCCGACGGGGAGCCCCGGGAGGTGCGGGCCGGGCATTTGGATCTGGGGTCCGACCTGTGGCTGTCGTGCGATCCCGCTGGTCGGGCCCGGATGCGGCTGGAGAGCCGGGACGGGGGCAGTCTGGGGCTGGAAGTGGCGGAGGCCGACAGCGGCCGTTGGGCCTGCTTGGGAATGCGGCTGCAGGCGGCCGAACTGGCGCAGGCGCGCCGTGCGGGCCTGCGGCTTGCGCTGTACAGCGGCGGTGTGCTGTCCTGCCGTCTGGCTTTGCGCTTTTTTCTGCCTGAGGGCGGCTTTGAGGAGTGCCATACCCCGGCCCCCGGGCTGGTGCCCCCGGGACCGCAGGAGGTGCTGCTGCATGTGGCCTCCGATCCAGAGCTTGCGGCAAGGGCGACGGGCTGCGAGCTGAACCTGTTTTTCCTGGACGACAGCCTGCATACTGAAGGCCTGCAGCTTGAGCCATTGCTGATGCTGTAGGGCGGCGCTTAGGCGGCGGAAAGATCCGGCCAGACGCTGGCGCCATCAAGAATGCTGCGGAATTCGGTCAGCACGGCGGCCTGCAGCCGCTGGCGCTCCTGCAGCCAGTTGCCGGGGGTGCCGAGCAGGGCTGCCAGCTGCTGCTGGGCGGCAGCATAGGCCTCGCTGGTGGCCTCCAGCCAGGCTGCATCGCCCCAGTCCAGCCCGTCCAGCACGGCTGCCGCCCTAGCGGGCGAGGTTCCGTGAAGGTTGAGCCAGCTGGCGCCGGGCAGGCCCAGATCGTGCACCCGGTGGCGCGGCCCTGCGGCGTAGGCAGGCAGGGCGCCGCAGGCAAAGGCGTCAAACAGTTTCTCGGTGATGTAATTGGGCTGATGGGTGTTTTCGAAGGCACCGATCACCCGGGGCCGCCCGTCCAGCAGCGTCAGCTTGTCCAGGTGCCAGTCGGTTAGCTGACTGCGGGCGGGCTGACCCGGCTGCCAGCTGCGCCCCAGCCGTTCAATGCGGCCGCGGCGGCAGGCTTCGGCGACTTGGGTGCGCCAGTGGCACAGGCCTGCGATATCGCCCTCCGGCCAGCGGATGGAATGATGCGCGCCGTCACGGCGTTCGAACAGGAAGGCGATATCGCTGCGCCGCTTCAGGAATCTGCGGCGCCACCCGGCCGGGGTCTGGCGGACGTTGCGGGCGAATTTCGCCGCATAGGCATTGGCGAAACGGTGGTTGGTCAGAAGATAGTAGGGGATCCGGTCAAAGCGGAAGATGGCGCTGCTGTGATGGGTCAGTTGGTGTACGGGAAACCGCCCCCAGCGGCTGTCGGCCAAGCGGTGGCGGGCCAGCGGCTGGCGGCCCCAGAGGGTGTCCCAGAACGGCTCTTCTGACAGCAGCACGATGGGTCGCTGCCGTTGCCGCCAGTCCTCTGCTATCGCCTGCGGCGCATTCTGGATGTCCAGAATGTGAGCGAAAACATAGAGATCGGCTTGCTCCGGCGTGTTCACCTCAAGGATCTGGCCGTTAAACAGCGGCGCCAGCGCCGGATAGCTGAGCGGCGTGCGGTGGGCATGCGCGCCTGTTCTGAAGATCCGTATCATGTCATGCCGTCCGATTGCCTGCCGCTGCCGGGATGTGCCGGGGCGCTATAACAGCCTGGCGCCCCGGTGTCCTTGCAAAAAAACAGTTCGGGGGAGCCGCCTTGATATTCCACCCGGCAGGGACGTAAAAGGTTGCGGCGCGGGCCGGCTCTGACGGGCAGGTGCGGGAGCAGAAATGCAGTTTTGAAGGCGCTGGTGCAGGGGCATGGCGGTTGGGGAGCATATGGCAGGCAAGAAGACAGATATTGCCCCGCTGGCGGCGGCCGGTGCGGGGCAGGGAGTCGTGCTGTGGGCAGCACAGGCGCCGCTGGGCGATGCGCTGCATGCCGCGCTGCAGGAGCAGTATCCGGTCACCTGGCATCGCGCGCTGCCTGCTGCGCCGCCGTCGGTAGGCGTGGTTTTGCTACTGGCGCGGCCGCCGGCCGGGGTGTTGTGCGCCGCGCTGAATGAGGGGCTGGAGCTGTCTGCTGCCTTGGCCGCGGCTCAGGAGGAAGCCGCAGCGGTTCTGGCGCTGAAGCGCCAGAACCGGCGGCGCATTCTGCTGCTGGATGCGGCTGCGGCCCGGGCAGCGCCGAGCGCCCTGTTGGTCTATTGCGGCTTGCCTGCAAGCGAGGCGGCGCAGGCAAGCCTGCAAAAGGCGGCGGGAGCTGCGCCCGATGCTGTGCTTCTGGCTCTGGCCCGCGCCCGGCTGCAGGCGGAGCCCGGCCTGAACCGCCTTGAGGGCGAATTCGCAGCTTCGGCTGCGGCCCTGCTGCCGGATGCGGATCCGGATGCGGCCTTGGAAGCGTTTCTTTCGGGCCAAGCGGGGGCTGAGGAGCGGGCGCTGCTCCAGGCTCAGCAGCGCAGCATGTATGAACAGTTGGAAACGCTGTACCGGGAAAAGCTGCAGCTGGAGCGGCAGCTGGAGCAGGCCCGCGGCCGGTTCGGCAGCCTGCAAGTGGAAGCTGAAGTCTTAAAAGGTCGACTGCAGGCCAAGGCAGAGGTGTTGGCGGCCGCCGGCGCCCGGATCGCCGGACTGGAACAGGCCGCCGGGGCCCAGGCGGAGAACGTTACTAGGCTGAAGACGCAGATGCAGCAGCTGCGCAACTCCCGGTCCTTCCGGCTGATGGCTCCGATGCGCCGGGCCCGCCGGGCTCTGCGCGGCAAACGTTAGATCATGGCGGTATTTACTCTTTGCTTTCCGGCAGACTATGTGCTGCATATCGGCGCCGGCAGCGGCGCGGCGGCCGAAGGATATGTCAGGGCCGGGCTCGATCCGGTAGTTCTGGTCGAAGCAGATTCCGAAGCGCTCCCCGGGCTGAAGGCTCTGGCGCAGCGTTTTGGCCCGGTGCAGGCGGTGGAGGCCGTGGTTTCGCCGCAGGGCGGCCCGGCTACTTTCATGCGCTGCAATTTTTCCGGTCTCAACAGTCTGAGTGAACCGGCGGACGCGCTGTACCGCCTGTTCCCCGGTCTCCGGGTCGAGGCGCGGCTGCCGGTAGAGACGCGCGCGGTTGCGGATATTCTGAAAGGCTGCGGGCTGCCGGAGGCGGGCCGGGGGCTGCTGGTCATCGAAGCGCCGGGCCAGGCGCTGGCCCTTCTGGAAGCATTGCAGGCAGCGTCCCTTTTGCAGCGCTTTCAGACGATCCGGGTGCAGGAGGGCCGCCAGAGCCTGTACCAGGCGGCGCCAACCCTGGAACAGTTGCAGCAGCGGCTGGCGGACCTGGGATATGCAAGCTGGCTCGAAGCGGCGCCGGAAGATCCTGACCGGCCGCACGCGGTGGCCTGGCGCAATGCGGCGGCGCTGGAAAGCGGCGCGGCGCAGGCCGGTCTGCAACAACGGTTGGACCTTTGTGCGGCCGATCTGGCCGAGTTGCAGCAGCGCTACGGCGCGCTTTTGCACCAGAAAGAAGCGTACGAGGACCTGCTGCGGCGGCTGGCTGACCGGCTGGCGCCACTGGCCGGCAACAACCCCGGCGGCAATGCAGCGGAGCCGGAGGCATGACCGGGGCTGGCCCCGGTCATGCCTCCGGCGAACCGGCCCGAGCTCAGCTTGAACGTTTCCTGGTCGCCGGACCGGAGGCGCTGGCGGCCAGGCTGCCGCGGCCGGAGATTGCCCGCCTTCTGGCGGAGTGCCGGGCTGCGCTGCCGCAGCCGGAACGGCCGGTGCTGCGTACGCTGCATCATTTTGCCTGCACGGGCGGGACGCTGTTTTCCAAAGCCATTGCCGCCCTGCCTTGCACCCGGCTGCTGAGTGAGGTCGATCCGTTCAGCGAACTGGGCTATCAAATGCCCTTTGCGCCGCGTGATCTGATCAGCCTGGCCAAGGCAGGCTCCAACCCGCCGGGGCAGGCGGTTCTGGCCCGTATTTTTCGGGCCGGGCTGGCCGCGCTGGAGGCGGACACCCGAGCGGAGGGGCGCGACCTGGTGTTGCGCGATCACAGCCACAGTCATTTCTGCACCAATGTCGCCACGGGCAGCGGCCTGCCGCAGCGGCCCTCGATGAAAGAGCTGCTGGCGGCGGATTACCGACTTCTTAGCCTGGTGTCCGTGCGCCACCCGCTGGATTCCTGGCTTAGCCTGCAGCGCCAGGACTGGGTGCATTTCGCGCCAGCCACGCTGGAGGAATATGCCCGCCGCTATCATCTGTTCCTGGATCATTACGCGGGCACGGAGATCCTGTGCTATGAGGCATTCATAGCCGCGCCCGACGCGGGCATGCGCAAGATCTGCCAAGTGCTGGAACTACCCGCCAGCAGGGATTTTCAGCAGCGGATCGCAGCGCTGAGCCTATCCGGTGACAGCGGCCGCAGCGGCGCGGTTATTGCGGCCCGCCCGCGCCGGGCAGTGCCCGAAGCCGTACTGGCGGACCTGGCGCAGGCGCCTACCTATGACAGTCTCTGCGCCCGGCTGGGGTATGATCCGGATCCGCATGCCCCTCCCTGGCGCTCCCCTGCAAGCCGCATGCGGGACGTATAAAGATACAATCTGCTTCTCTTCCGCTGCCCCCCCCCCTAAGTATGGGGCCAGACGGCATGAGCCACTCTTTGACAGGTCACAACATGAAAAAAGCGCTTATCACCGGTGTCACGGGCCAAGACGGGTCTTATTTGGCCGAGTTTCTGCTGGAGAAGGGCTATGAGGTGCACGGGATCAAGCGCCGGGCCTCGTCGTTCAATACCCAGCGGGTCGATCACATCTACCAGGACCCGCATGTGGACAACGCCCGTTTCAAGCTGCATTATGGCGATCTGACCGACAGCTCGAACCTGACCCGGATCATCCAGGACGTGCAGCCCGACGAGGTCTATAACCTCGGCGCCCAGTCGCATGTGGCGGTGTCCTTTGAAAGCCCGGAATACACCGCCGACGTGGATGCCATGGGCACCCTACGGCTGCTGGAGGCGATCCGCTTCCTCGGGCTGGAGAAGAAGACCCGCTTCTACCAGGCCTCGACCTCGGAGCTTTACGGCCTGGTTCAGGAAACCCCGCAGCGCGAGACCACGCCGTTCTACCCGCGCAGCCCCTATGCGGTGGCCAAGCTCTATTCCTACTGGATCACGGTCAATTACCGCGAGGCCTATGGCATGTATGCCTGCAACGGCATCCTGTTCAACCACGAGAGCCCGCGCCGCGGCGAGACCTTCGTGACCCGCAAGATCACCCGCGGCCTGGCCAATATCGCGCAAGGACTGGAGCCCTGCCTCTACATGGGCAACATCGACGCGCTGCGCGACTGGGGCCACGCCAGGGACTCTGTGCGGATGCAATGGATGATGCTGCAGCAGGACGAGGCGGAGGATTTTGTGATAGCCACCGGCAAGCAGTATTCGGTGCGCCAGTTTATCCAGTGGTCGGCGGCCGAGCTGGGCATTCACCTGGAGTTTTCCCGTACGGGCGTGGACGAGATTGCCACCGTTGCTGCGGTGGAAGGCGATAATGCACCGGCCTTGAAGCCGGGCGATGTCATTATGCGCATCGACCCGCGCTACTTCCGTCCGGCTGAGGTGGAGACCTTGCTGGGCGACCCGTCTAAAGCCAAGGAGAAACTGGGCTGGGTGCCGGAAATCACCACCCAGGAGATGTGTGCCGAGATGGTTGCAGAGGATCTCAAAACCGCCCGCCGTCACGCTCTGCTGAAAGAGCACGGTTACGAACTGCCGGTCAGCGTGGAGAGCTGAGCCAATGGTGAAAATCTATGTGGCAGGCCACCGCGGCATGGTGGGCGGCGCGATCCAGCGTCGATTGGAGACGCGCAAGGCGGCGGGAGAGGATTTGACGCTGGTCAGCTGCACCAGCGCGGAGCTGGACCTGACCGATCAGGCCGCGGTGTGCGCCTTCTTTGAGGCGGAAAAGCCCGATCAGGTTATCCTGGCGGCGGCTAAGGTGGGCGGCATCGTTGCCAACAACACCTATCCGGCCCAGTTCATTTACGAAAACTTGATGATCGAATGCAATGTGATCCATGCCGCTTATGAGGCGGGCGTCACCAAGCTCCTGCAGCTCGGTTCCTCTTGTATCTACCCGAAGATGGCCCCTCAGCCGATGGCGGAGGATGCGTTGCTCACCGGCGTGCTGGAGCCCACCAACGAGCCCTATGCCATCGCTAAGATTGCAGGCATAAAGCTGTGCGAGAGCTACAACCGGCAGTATGGCGTGGATTACCGCTCGGTGATGCCGACCAACCTCTATGGGCCGGGTGACAACTTTCACCCGGAGAATTCCCATGTGCTGCCCGCCCTGATCCGCCGCTTTCACGAGGCGGCGCGGGACGGTGCCGAAGAGGTCACGATCTGGGGCAGTGGAACGCCGCGGCGAGAATTCCTGCATGTGGATGACATGGCTGAAGCCTCGCTGTTCGTGATGGATCTGGACACGGAGGTCTATCAGCGGGAGACGGAGCCGATGCTCAGCCATATCAATGTGGGTTGTGGCGCGGATGTATCGATCTTGGAGCTGGCGCAGCTGGTGGCGCGGGTGACCGGGTTTGAGGGCCGCATCGCAACCGACCCGTCCAAGCCCGACGGGACCCAGCGCAAACTGATGGATGTGTCGCGGCTGGAACGGCTGGGCTGGAGGGCCGCGATCGGGCTCGAAGAGGGCATCCGGGAAACCTATCAGTGGTTCCTGAACCAAGGGCTGGATAACCAGCGCAGCAAGTAGCAGGTTGGATCAACCGGAAGGGCGCATTTTCATGATTACCCCCATTCTTCTCTGCGGCGGCTCCGGCACCCGGCTGTGGCCGCTGTCGCGCAAGAGCTACCCCAAGCAGTTCGTGCCGCTCACCGGTGAGGAGACGCTGTTCCAGGCTTCGGCCCGGCGGCTGTCGGGGGAGAGGTTTGCCAATCCGCTGGTGCTGACCAATTCCGATTTCCGCTTCATCGTGACCGAACAGCTGGCCGGTGCGGGGCTTGATCCCGGTGCGGTGCTGATTGAGCCGGAGGGGCGCAACACTGCGCCCGCTGTGCTGGCGGCGGCGCTGTGGCTGGAAAAGACCGACCCGGAGGGGCTGATGCTGGTGGCGCCCTCGGATCACGTGGTGCCCGATGCCGCGGCTTTCCGCAGCGCGGTGGCGGCGGGCGAAGCGGCAGCGCGTGCGGGACAGCTGGTCACCTTCGGCATCAGGCCGGACCGGCCGGAAACCGGCTATGGCTATCTTGAGTTGACGGAAGCGCCGGAAGATTTCGCGCCCCGATCGCTGCAGTTGCGGCGCTTTGTCGAAAAACCGGACCAAGCCAGCGCTGAGGCGATGCTGGCCTCGGGCCAGTACCTGTGGAATGCGGGCATCTTCCTGTTCTCGGTCGAGGCCATTCTGGCGGCCTTCCGGCAGCACGCGCCTGAGCTGATGGCGCCGGTAAGCCAGGCAGTGGATCAGGGGCAGCCGGATCTCGGTTTCCTGCGGCTGGATTCGCAGGCCTGGGCCGGGGCGCCGGACATTTCCATCGACTATGCGGTGATGGAGAAGGCGGAAAACCTCTCCGTGGTGCCCTTTGCCAGCGGCTGGTCGGATCTTGGCGGCTGGGATGCGGTCTGGCGCGAGGCGGCGCGGGACGGCGATGGCGTGGCCACCAGCGGTAATGCCACCGCGATCGACTGCGCCGACAGCCTGCTGCGTTCGGAGGATGAAAGCCTCGAGGTAGTCGGCATTGGCCTCAGGGACGTGATTGCCGTGGCAATGCCGGATGCGGTGCTGGTGGCCGATGCCTCCCGCGCCCAGGACGTGAAACAGGCGGTGGCGGCGCTGAAGGCGAAGGCGGCGAAACAGGCCACCGAATTTCCCAAGGATCACCGCCCCTGGGGCTGGTTCGAAAGCCTGGCCGTCGGCGACCGCTTCCAGGTTAAGCGGATCCATGTGCACCCCGGCGCGGCGCTGTCCCTGCAGAGCCACCACCACCGGGCTGAACATTGGATCGTGGTCGAGGGCACCGCCCAGGTCACCATCGGCGGGGAGGCCCGGCTGGTGAGCGAGAACCAGTCGGTCTATGTGCCTCTGGGTGAGACCCACCGGCTGGAGAACCCCGGCAAACTGCCGGTGGTGCTTATCGAGGTGCAGACCGGGGCCTATCTGGGCGAGGACGACATCATCCGCTACGAGGATGTCTATGCCCGCGGTCAGGGCGCCAAGGGATAGGGCTCCCGGGGTCGGAGCCAGCAGGTAGATTGCAGGAGGCAATCCCCGGAGGACCGCTTTGGTTCTTTGCCCGAGACAGAAATTGAGATGCTTCGAGCCGCTCCACAGGCAGGCTTTTGGCTCAGGCTCCCTGAGGGGCTTGGGCCGGAAACGCCCAATCCGGCCTTTGGGGCTTCATAGAAGGTCCACACCTCGCGCAGCAAGCTGCCGGAGCGCGCGTTCACGGTAGCCATTGCGCCAAATCACGCTGCTCGGTCCGTTCGTGATTGCTAACACCGTGAGGCCCTCGGCATCGATCTCCATAATCAACTACAGCAAAGCCTTGGCGTCTGCTCGGAGAAAATCGCCGCTTTAAGCAACTCGGAAAGGTCCATGTTGTTCTTGGTGATTGACGGTGCGCGATTTCACCCCGGGCGAGGATCTGCTGGATCTGTCGCAGTTCGAGGGGCTGTACAGCCCGGCTCAGCTGGACAGCCGCGACCGCAGCTTCGGCATGGAGATCACCGCCGACGGCACCTGGATTGCGCTGGTCCGCGAGGGCGGCGGGCGGCTGGAGCTGGAAGATGTGTTCGGCCCGTCGCTGCGGTTCGACTCCCCGTACCGCCAGGGCATGGGCGAGACCTTGCCCGGCGGCGGCTATTACGGTGGTGCGGGCGCGACCGGTTGAAAGGCGGGGCCGCGGGGGACCGCCTGCTGGGCCAGGGAGGCGCCGACAGCCTGCAGGGTGGTGACGGCGCGGAAGCTGATGAATTTGTCTTCACGGCCCGCCACGGCCGCGACACCATTGCGGATTTCACCTCGGGCAGCGACCTGATCAATCTGGGCGGCACCGCCGCGGCCGGGTTTCGGGACCTGGGGATCAGCGGCCAAGGCGGCGGCACATTGATCACCACCGGGTCGGGGCGGATCTTCCTGGAGGACCTGCTGCCGGGGCAGCTGGATGCGGATGATTTCCTGTTCTGAAAGCGCATGCGTCCGGCCGGATGTGGTCCGGGACCACATTTCCGTAGGATAGCCGTCGGCGGATGGAACCCGTTCCAAGCGCCTCACCGCCCTTTGGGAGCGGCGAGGTTCAGGCTTTCCCAGTACGAGAGGGGGCTGCGCAAACTGTGGTCCGGGACCACAGATCCGCTTTCCACGGCGGCTAATGCAGGATAGGCATAGCGCCAGCAAGTAATTTACCTTGGCTTGAAATGCCCGCCCGGAAGAAGCAAGCAAAGACCTGCTTTCCACCTGACCGGCACGCCAGGTTTGAGGCTTTGGCGGAAACCAACGGGCAAACGGTTCGGGCGTTTCCGGGCCAGCTGACCGGCATTGTTCTTGGAGAGGACGAGGGACCGGCAGAGCCTTGTCATCAAAAAAAATCCGCTTGAGTTTCCGGTAGACCGTAGACGGTGCGCGACCCAGACGGTCTGCGATCTCCGGCACCGGCATTTTGGCTTCCCGCCACTTGGCAATCTTCCGGCGTTCTTCCAAACTCAGGCGAGGGTAATTGCGCCCCATTCAATAGCCTCCGTGCAAGCATCTGTTTTGATAAAGAATTTGCACTTCGGATGTGAATCCTCCGCGTGTACAGTTAAAGGCATTGTAACGTGTATTATGTTTACAAAGTGACGAGTTGCAGGCTTCGTCTGCCGAGCCGCTTGCGGGCTGCCGGGTTTGTTTTACGGCAGTTTCGCGCTAATGTTTAAAAATGTGTGTGTACCGTAATTTAATGTGTGCGCACCGTAATTTAACGGTACGCGCTCCGCTGGAGATAAGCACAGTGGACGTATGTGGGTAAAAAGTGTGGGGGTAAAAAAGGTGAGGGGGAAAGTCATTGACGCCCGCGGCGGGGAGCCTGTTCTGGTTTCCACTGCGGGGAAAGTGCTGGATAGCGGGGACAATGGGGATGCTGATCTGAAGGCACCGGACAGGGCGCCGCGGACAGCGCGGTTTGTTATCGTCGAGAAGCAGCGGCTCTGGCAGGAATGCCTGTCGCACAGTATCGGCCAGCTGCACCCGGGGGTGAGTCTTGTCTGCTGCGATACCATCGACGGCTATCTTGCTGACAGCCCGTCCGGCACCGCGCCCGATGCGGTCATCCTGTGTCTCACCCAGAGCGAAATGCGCGAGGCCGAGACCCTCGCCTCCGCCCGGCAGCTGGTGCAAGCTGCGGCGCCGGTTCCGGTGGTGGTGCTGTCGGATTGCGAGGAGGTTGGCGAGATGGCGGCGGTGCTGGAATGCGGCGTGATCGGTTATATTCCGGCCAGCGTCGGCCTCAAAGGCGTCGTGGATGCGATCCGCACCGCCGCCTCGGGCGGCTTCCTGCTGACCGGTCACGCGCTGGAGGATCTGCGTCAGGCAATCCTGAATGAGAAACCGGCCGGTGCGGCGCCTTGCATCAGCAGCCTGACCTCGCGCCAGGCCGCTGTCGCTGAGGCCCTGCGCCAGGGCAAGCCGAACAAGACCATCGCCTTTGAACTGGGCATGTGCGAGAACACCGTGAAGGTGCATGTCCGCAACATTCTCAAGAAGCTGAATGTGGTCAACCGGACTGAAGCGGCGTTCAAGCTGAACCAGGCGCAAGGCACGCCTTAGCGGTTGCCGGTCTTCTGCGGCGCGGCGCGCGTATGCCTGCCCCCTGCCCGGTCTGTTCCGGCTCCGGCCGGGCCTGCTTTTCCTGTGCCATTCAGCGGTGCTGCCTTTGGCGCCTGCGGTGCCCTGATGCCCAGAGGGCTCAAGCGCGGGGCTGCGGCCGGGTGAGCTCGTTCAGCCGCTTCAGTACCCGGAAGGCGCCCGGCGTCCACTGTGCTGCGCGGCGCTTCCACAGGAGCTGGCGGCGCAGCTGTTGCAGCTCCCGCCGCTTCTGCGGCAGGCAGCGCTGCAGCACGGCAATTGCCTTCAGTTTGTCCGAGAGCATCCGCACGGCGCCGTGGCTGGCCATCACGCTGGCGCCGTGGATGCGGTGCACTGCCATCACCTGGTCGAGAAAGCCGATCCGCCCGTGGCGCCCGGCCAGGACGTTCAGCAGCCAGTCCGCCGAGGCGATTCTGGTGCTGCGGTACCAGCCGGGCAGATCGTCCAGCGCGCTGCGGCGCACCATGGTGGAGATCTTCGGGGCGAAATTGCGCAGGATCAAGGCGCCGACATCATAGCTGCCGCTGCCCTGCGGCGCATTGGGCGACAGCGCGCTGCGGCCGTTGTCTTGCAGGTGTTCGACCCGGTGGGCGCAGACGGTGCACTCGGGGTGGGCATCGAGGAAATCCGCCTGTTTCTGCAGCTTGGCGGCATCGGTCCAGTAATCATCGCCGTCCAGGAAGGCGATATACTCGCCTTCCGCGGCATCGATTGTCGCAATCACATTGGTCAGCCCGGCATCGCCGGCATTGTCCCGCCGCAACAGAGTCTTCACCGAGGCAGGGGCGTAATCGTGGTAGCTCTCCAGGATCTCCCTTGTGCCGTCTGTGGAGGCATCATCGCCGATCACCACCTCGAAATCGAAGTCCGTCTCCTGCAGCAGCACGCTGTCGATCGCCTGCCGCGCGGTCTTGGCGTGCTGGTAGGTGACAACCGAGACTGAGACTTTCATGGCTGGGACTCCGTATGCGGCGCAGGCTTCAGGGCCCGCGGTTTCGGTGCCCCGGATAACAGGGCTGGTGATTTCAAGGCCTGCGCCAGGGCGGCGAGGACGATGGCCAGTTGCACCGCAAAGACCAGCACCATGGCGGCGCCGGCCCCGGGCAGCCCGTAGCGCGGGATCAGGATCAGGCAGGCAGCCACCGCCACCAGCGCCGCCGCACCATTCTGGGCGCCCAGCCACCAGAAGCGCCGCGCCGCCACCACCCCGTAGCGCAGGATGTTGGCGGCGCCGCGCAGGGTGGCGGCTGCCATCAGCCAGACCAGCAGCCCGTGCTGCGCGGCATAGGCCTCGGTATAAACAAAGCGCAGGATTTCCGAGCCGAACAGGGCGCAGAGCAGCAGCCCAGCAAGCCCGCCCGCCGTCACCCCCAGGGTAAGCGTGGTGAGCAGGCGCAGGAATTCGGCGCGCCGCCCGGCGGCAAAATGGCGGGCCAGCCGCACGCTGGCAGCGATGCCCATGGCGTTGATCAGCCGGTCGGGCGCCATCGCCAGCGCCAGCACCGCCGCAAACAGCCCGAGCTCGGCCAGCCCCAGAACCCGCTCGACCACCAGGCGCGGGAAGTAGAGGGCAATGATGATCAGCAGGGTGGCAAAGGTCAGCGGCAGCGCCAGCCGGGCCAGCCGCGCCAGCTGCGCCGGCTGCCAGCGCGGCCGGAAACCGTCGCCGCGGATCCGCGCGCGCTGCCGCCCCCGCGGCAGGTCGTAGAAGCAGAGCACCGCCAGATGCGCCGCCAGCTGCCCCAGCACCGCGATGATGAGCGAGCCGGTGAGCCAGTAGCCGCCTGCCAGCATCAAGAGCGACAGCGGCCCCAGAAGGCACAGCGAGCGGCCGATATACTCCATCCGCTCATGCGCCTGGAACAGCCCGTAGATCATGTCCGAGACCAGCTCGGCGCAGCGCGCCAGCGCATAGAGCAGGATCAAGAGCATCACCGCGGTCCCGCCGCTCTGCACCAGCCCTGCCGCCAGCATCAGAAGCAGCGCGGCGGCCGCGGCGAGCAGCCGCAGGCCGAGGTAGTCGCCGAAGCTGAACTCCTGGCCGGTGTCGCTGGAGCGCACCTCGCGCAGGCTCATCTTGGCGGTTTCGGCAATCGGGATGCACAGCGCCTGGGCCAGCGCATAAAGGCCGACGGTGGCCGGGTCCGACAGTTTGGCCAGCACCGCGAGGGCCATCCAGACCGACAGCGCCGAGACCAGCCGGCCGGCAAACACCGCGCGGAAATTGCGCAGCCCCGAGCGCCGCGCCTCTGCCGCGGACAGCGGGCCGGAGCCGGGAGGGGCCGGGGCGGTCACGCGGTCTCCGGCGGCTGTTCGGCAGAAGCGCGGCCGCCGCCGGCGGTGCTGTTGCACCGCGGGGGGTGCGGCGGCATTCCGTCAGGCTGCAGAGGCTGCCCGGCGCACTGCCCCGGACAGCGGCCGGAGCACTGATCCGGGGCCTGCAGCGGGGCCTGTGGCGGCTCCGCCGGAGACCTGCAATCGGGTGCAGTCATCACCTTTCCCTCTCCTTGTCCTGCCTCTGTCCCGCCGCGCCTGCCCGGTTGCACGGGCGCCGCAGCGGGGGCAGCCGCTCAATGGCTGCCGGCCCGCAACGGGGCAAAATGCGGCAAGCGGGGATCCTTGCAATGTTTCAGCGCGGCGCGCACGGCGGGGGCCTGGCGCAGCAGCGATGCGATGCGGGCGCACATCCGGGCGGCGTCCTGGCAGCTGATCTGGGTGCCTGTCGGCAGCACCATGACCCGCTGGGCCACCGCCTCGGTGACCGGCAGGGTCTGTCCCGCCCGCGGCGACAGCCCGGCATAAGGCTGCATGCGGTGGCAGCCAGGATAGAAGTAGCGCCGTGCCACCACGTTTTCCAGCCGCAGCGCCGCGACCAGCTCATCGCGGGTCAGACCGGCGGTGTCCGGGTCGATCTCGGTGACCACATACTGGTAGCTGTGGCGGCGGGCGGCCGCCCGCGGCATCAGGCTGAGCCCGGGCAGGCCGGCCAGCCCCTTTTCGAAGGCGGCATAGTTTTCGCGGTTGTGGGCAAAGAAGCGGTCCATCGCGTCGACCGAAGTCAGGCCCATCGCGGCGGAGGCCTCGTTCATCTTGCCGTTGGTGCCCAGATGCGCGACCTGATCCTCGCCGGCGAAACCGAAGTTCACCATATAGCGCAGCCGGTCCGCCAGCGCGTCGTCATTGGTGACGATGGCGCCGCCCTCGAAGGCATGGATGCATTTGGTGGCGTGGAAGCTGTAGACCTCCGCATCGCCCAGGTAGCTGTTCTTCGGCTGCTCCGGCTGGCAGCCGAAGGCATGGGCTGCGTCGAACATCAGCTTCAGCCCGTGTTCGCGCGCCAGCTCCCGCAGCCGCTCGCTGGCGCAGGAGTTGCCCCACAGGTGCACTCCCAGAATGCCGGTGGTGAGCGAGGTGATCGCGGCCTCGACGCAATCGGGATCGAGGCAATGGGTAGTTGGATCGATGTCGCAGAACACCGGCCGCACGCCCTGGCGCCACAGCGCGTGCACGGTGGCGATGAAGGTGAAGGAGGGGACGATCACATCCCCCGTCATGCCGAGCCCGCCGATCGCCAGCTCCAGCCCGGTGGTGGCATTGCAGGTGGCGATGCAGTGGCGGGCGCCGGCAATCTCGGCGACGCGGGCCTCGAAGTCCTGCACCATCGGCCCCCAATTGGTCAGCTGGCCGCTGCTGAGAACCTGCTGGATGCGAGCGAGGAACACCTGCTGATCGGGCATGTTAGGCCGCCCCACATGCAGGGTCCGGCGGAAGGCGGGCACGCCGCCGAGCACGGCGGCACTGAGGCGCCGGGCCTGGACCGGAGACATGGGCGGAGCCAGGGGAACTACCGGGGCGGCGGGCGGGACTGCGGCTCCGCGGATGGCTTTCGCGGATTTGGCGGCCGGCCGGCTTACGGCGGCGCGGCCTTTCTGCAGCTGGTTGTCCATCAATCCCCCCATTTTTGAAATCCGGTGGCCGGACGGCTGTGCGGCCGGGTTCCGGGAAGCTGGCGGATGTCCGGAGGGGGCGGATGCCGCCCGTCTGCAATCCCTTGGAACAATCCCTAGAACCCGAATGCCGGGCCACAGAGGCCGTGGCCGTATGGAGTCAGTCTGCGGTCCTGTTCCAGTCTTTGAATAGTTATCCTTTTGACTTAGGCCACTGCTCATCCGGCGGCAGCGGCGGGCGGGCGGCCCGGCCCATGATGCCAGCCGGATGAGAGCTCCTCCCCTAAAGGGATTATGCAATGGCTCCCGCAGCTTGGCGCGGCCGCGGGGCCGGGGATCAGATCAGCAGGAAGTCGCTGGCCCCGAGGTCCAGCTGCGCATCCATCTGGGCAATCTGCACCTGGGCGCCGCTGCCGCTGCCATCCGCATCATAGAACAGCTCGCCGGTCTTCCACTTGTACATGATGTGGTCGTTGCGGTCGTCCGCCCGCGCAGCGGTCTCGAAGAACTCCGCATCCAGCGAGTCGCCGCCGCCCTTGAGGCCGGTGAACACCGAGGTGTCGAGTGCGATCTTATCGGTCCCCGGCTTGAAGTCGGTGATGGTATCCACATTGGTGCTGCCATCGGGCGCGGTGTCGAAGATGAAGACATCCTTACCCGCGCCGCCGGTCAGCACGTCCTCGCCGGCGCCGCCGGTCAGCGCGTCATTGCCTTTCCGCCCGCGCAAGTCGTCATTACCGGCGCCGCCGCGCAGTTCGTCGCCGCCCGCCCCGCCATACATATCGTCGTTGCCGGCGCCGCCGCGCAGCTCGTCGCTGCCGCCGCCGCCGCGCAGCTCGTCACTGCCGCCGCCGCCGCGCAGCTCGTCGCTGCCCTGCTTGCCAAGCAGCGCGTCATTGCCGGCGCTGCCGGTCAGCTGGTCGTCGCCGCTGGTGCCCTCCAGGATAAGGGAAATGCTGCCATCCGCCTCATCATTGCCGTGATCGGGCCGGATCACCGGCTCCTGGCTGCTGCCGTCCTCAGGCCCGGCATCGTCGCCGCGAGTGGCAATCCAGTCCGCCTTGGCCGCGTCCCAGTAATCGCGGGCGGCTTCACCCTGCAGCACTGTCCAGCCGGCGGGCGGCATCGGGTAATCGGAGGGCAGCGGCGTGTCGGAGAGGTTCAGGAACACGTTGTTCGAGGAGTGGATGGTCTTGTCCCAGGCCAGCTGCAGCCGCGAGTCCCCGACGTGGTTGACGTCGTCGATCGCAATGACGCTGTCGGTGATGCTCAGCTGGGGGCTCTTGCTTTCCATCTTGAAGGGCGACTGATGGGTCATCTGGCCCTTGAACAGATAGGATTCCATCCGCATCAGCAGGCCGTCGATCTCCAGCACCTCATGGCTGGCGTCGGCCATGTTCTTGTGGCCCAGGCTGATGCCCGAGAAGACGCCGTCAAACAGGCTGTTGCGGATGGCGCCGCTGACCGGGTTGTCGTTTTCGAAGGCGTCATCGCGCACGTCGCTGACCCAGACGTTGGAAATCTCGAAGCCATCGGAATCGCCGGCCACCCGCAGCGCGTCCCAGGCCTGCGAGATCCGCATGTCATAGACATCGGCCTGCTCGGTGTCGCGCACCATCACCGCCGCCGAATTGGTATAAAGCTGCAGCCACTCCCCGGTCAGCGGCACGGTGCCGTTGATGGTGGTGCCGTAGATGTCCATCCCGGTCTTCCCGTTGTCCACCAAGAAGGGGTACAGGTTGGTCTGGCTGCCGGTATTGGACACGGTCCAGCTCGCCTGGGTGGCGTCAATGGCCTGTGCATCGCCGCCGGCATACCGGTAGGCGTCATAGCCGTAATCGCCGGTCAGGGTGATTGTCGAAACCATACTCATTAGTCCTTTTGGATCATTCCACTCGAAGGTTCGGATTACTCTCAGGGCGGGGGAAATGCCGGGCCGGCGGCGCCGGGGCAAGGGCGGCAGCGGATTCCCCGGCAGACTGGCAGGCATCCGCCATGGGCGGGGTTTTGCCGGGGCCGGGACCAGAAATGCCCCCTGGTTGAAACGTCCGGAAACTCATTGGCTTGCGGCGCCGCTGCGGGGCAAACCGGCCGCCTTGGTCCGGCGGCGGAATCTCTCTGCGGCGTTTTGTCAGATTGAATGGGTGATTCGAATGGGGCGCCGGCCGCAAGGGTGAAGCTTTGCAAGGGCTTATCCGCCGGCCAGCGTAATGGCCGGAACCGGAAGAGGACGGCGGCCGCCCGCGCAGCCGGGAGGGCGGCGTCAGGAAACATGGCACCAGGCGCTTGCGCGGCGCGCGGCTCAGCCGGAAGGGATTGCTCATGTCACTGCTCGATTTTCCAGCAGTGAATCACGGCGTTGCAAGCAAATCAACGGATGCTTCCCCTGCGGGCGGGCATCGGCCAAGTCTTGCCGGAGCGGGATCCGCAGCCGCCGGATGGTCCCGCACGCCTGCCTTGACGGAGGCGGCCGGGTTTTGACCTATATAAGAGTGCGGCCCGGCCCGTTCGGGCCCTTATCAGCGAGGACAGCAATGAAGCGGCGTGCCGCCCCGCCCCTGCGCAATCTCCGCCTGCCAGCCATGGCCGTGGCGCTGTGTTTCCTGGCGGCAGCGGCCTCGATGGCGCAAAGCCCCGCGGCGCTGCCGGACCGGGCTCTGGTGGGCGCCCGCTTCGGCTATGAGCAGTTCCGTGTCAATGGCAACGCGGCCAAGCGGATTGACGCCCGCGGCGCCAGCTGGACCCTCAGCAATCACGGCCTGCGCCAGAACCGCTACCCATTTCTCATCGACGGCAGCCGCCCGGGCACGCAGGTGGCCGGCGGCACCGTCAACGGAGAGGTGCCGCTCGATCTGGACTGGGCCGAAATCTACACCAATTCCGCCGCCGTGATGGCGCGCGACGCCCCCGGTATAGAGCTGCGCGGCTGGACCATCCGGCAGGTCTGGGACGGCATCCGCATTGCCGGCGTCTCGGAGGGGTTCCTGATCACTGAGGCCGCGGTGCACGGCACGCGCGACGATGCCATCGAAAATGACCATGGCAATTCCGGGGTGATTTCCAACAGCCTGTTCGAAGGGGTTTTTTCCGGCCTGAGCATGACCCGCAAGCAGATGCCAGACCTGGCCGCCAGGGTGGTAATGCTCGACACTGTGCTGATGCGGATGCAGGCCTATCCGTTCCGGGGCGGCCGGACGCATGGGTCGCCTTTCAAGATCGAGGCGAACAGCCCGTCGCTGCGGATCCGCAACACGGTGCTGGCGGTCGAGGACGTGCACCATATCGGCCAGGGCCGCCTGGCGCAGGCCTGGCAGAAGACGCTCTCAGCCTCAAACAACTATTTCCTGAATCTCTCCGATGAGCCGCTGCCGGAGGGCTACCCGCTGCCCGGCGAGGGCTGGACGGTGCTCCAGGGCCCGGCGGCCCGCGCCCGCTGGCAGGCGGCCCGCGCGCAGTGGTTTGCCGGTCCGTCCTCCGGCACGGGAAGGACGGCCCGGCGCCCCTGACAGGGAGGGCGGGGCTGGGGGGCTGAAAAATGAAATGGGGCCTGAAAAATGAAATGCCGGGCTGCATTTAAAGCGGAAATACAAAAAGGATAATGCGGAAGATCCAAAGGGATTAAGGGCGAGCAACCCGAAGGGCGCATAGCGGTAAAGTTGCTTCAGCGGCCCCTTGATGATAGCATTAACCAGCTGATGCTGAAATTCTACGCATCTATTATCCTTGTACGAGTGTCGTGCAATTGGTTTGGCTCGGGAGGTTATTCTTGTGGACGAAAATAAAATCCCTTCGCAGAAAACAAACGACGGGAAATCCGGAGAGCCTTTGAATTACAGCCGCCGTGAAGCCGTGAAAGCACTGGCGAAATATTCCGCTGCAGTGGGCAGCGCGGCAATGGTCGTGGTCACTGCGGAGGGGTTGGTCAGCGAAGCCTCCGCCTATGGGGCCAAACCGAAGAAGAAATCTGGCGGCTGGAAGAAAATAAAGAGAATGCGCAGAGTGCGGAGAATGCGCAGAGTACGAAGAATGCGCAGAATGCGCAGAGTACGAAGAATGCGCAGAATGCGGAGTCGGCGGAGTTGATTGCAGCCAGGGACAGGATAATCGGTTTTATGCCTGAACGGTGAGGTCTCCCGGCCAATTGCCGCCCGGATTTCTAGGGACCCTTCCGGAGCATCTCTCCTGGCCTTGATGGTCATCTCAACCAATTGATGCGCGGTTTCCACGCATCGGTTTCGGTCGTGCCAGTCTCGTGTGCATTGTTTGCCACAAGGAGGTAGTATTACTATGAAACACAAGGTTTCCTCTCAAGACAAAACCGGCAAGAAAGCCGGCGACCCTCAGGCATACAGCCGCCGCGAAGCTATGAAAGCGCTGGCGAAGTACTCCACGGCGGTGGGAGGCGCGGCAGCGGTCGTGGTCACCGCAGAAGGGCTGGTCAACGAAGCCTCCGCATATGGTCACTCCAGTTGGTGGTCGACTTAACCGTTGGCGGGGAAAGAAAAAGTGGTTTCCTCCCTGAACGGTGGGTTCCCCCAGCAAATTTCGGATCGGATTGAAGGGTTCTCTCTCGGAAGCGCTTTCTTGCTTCATTCCCGGGAAAGCGGAGCCCTTCTTTCCAGCAACGATTTCGGGCGCGATATCTATGACGCCCTCCGCGCGCGCCTGAATCTGCCGGAAATTGCTGACGAAATTGCCCGCCAGAACGGGTTCGAGCGTTCTGATGTCGAGCCTTTGGTTTCTGATGTTGTCCAGCAGTGGCAAGCTGCTGGGCTTTTTTTACAGGACATGTGCCCGTTTGTGGATCCAGTTCCCTACCGGGTGCCGGTAACGGATATTTCGCACACCTACTGCTTCGGGAACAGATATGTCGTACTGCGTTGCGAGAACCCGAAGCTCTCGAAGCAGGTTGCGGCGTGTTTACGGATTTATGCGGCGGGGCCTCTGAGCAGTCCGGACGACGGCGAAACGGCCCTGCTGGATGTTATTGCCGAAGACGGTGAGTACGGTGTTTTCCGGGACCGGGTGCCGGTCTGGGGGCGCGCGCCGCATGATCTCACGCGGTATCACATCATCCGGGAATGCATGGATCATATCTGCACGCCCGCCCGTGTTGCCGCCCATCTTCATGCGGCGGCCGTCGCGCAGGGCGGGCAGGCCCTGATCCTGGCGGGCGGCAGCGGTCAGGGCAAGACAACCCTTTCCCTGGGCCTGCTGGCATCGGGATGCCAGCAGGCCGCTGACGATCATGTCGCCGTGGCGGTGGATGGGACGAACATGCTGGCGTTTCCGGCGGTGTCCTCGGTCAAACGCGGTGCGTGGAACCTGCCTTGGGTGCAGTCCTTGGATCCCGGCGGCAGCGCAGAAACCGCCTCGCCGCGCAACGGCGTCCGCTTTGTCAGGCCGCCGCGCACCGTTCCCGCAGCAACTCCGCTGCCGGTGTCCGCATTCGTGTTCCCGGACTATGCTGAAGGCGCGGAAAACAGCTGCAGCCTGCTGGATCCGGCCCAAGCCTTGACGCAGCTTATTCAGACCGGCGGGCGGGTGTCACGCCGCAATCCCTCCCTTGCGCCTCTGGTGGCGCTGCTGGACCGCGTGCCCTCCTACTATCTCCGCTATGGATCAACCGATTATTCTGTAGAGACATGCCAGTCCCTGCTCGCCCGCTGAACCGGCTGCAGGCCTGCCGCTCGGTGCCGCACCGGGCCATTCTGGGCCTGATGGCCCCGGCCTTGGGCGCGCCGGTGCCGGACTCGCTGGCGCAGGATCTGCAGCAGAGCGATCCCGGGGAGCTGGTGAAAATCGCCACCTACAGCTGCGTGCACACGGTGATTGCCTCCGCCTTCGAAAACGCCCCCGGCCTCAAGCGCGCGGTGCCGCGCGACCTGCTGATCTATTTTGCCGAAATGCAGAAGGCCAACCGGCAGCGCAATGCCGCGATCCGGGCGCAGCTTCTGGAAATCGGGAGGATCCTTGCCGCGGAAGGCATCGAGGCGGTGGCGCTGAAAGGCGCCGCCGAACTGTTGAGCCCGGTATACCCGGCCCCGGGAATGCGGTTTCTGAGCGACCTCGACCTGCTGCTGCGGGATCGGGACATCGAGGCCGCGGGCGCTGCCCTCGAAGCCGCCGGCGCCGCCCCCAGCCGCTCGCGCGGCCTCACCGGGCGCGGCCACCATCACCTGCCGCCGCTGACCTGCGGAAGCTGGGCGGTCTCCGTCGAGCTGCATCACGCGCTGGGGGCGGCAAAGGTGCGCAGCCTGCTGCAGGCGGATGAGGTCATGGCCGCCGCGCAGCCCAGCGGCCGGCCGGGCCTGCGCCTGCCCGATCCGCTGCACCGGGTGATGCATCTGACGGCGCATGCGGAACTGTCCAAGCGGCCGCTGGAGGCACCAGTGCTGCCGCTGCGCGATTGCCTGGAGTTCCATCAGATGCAACGGGCGCTGCCACCCGGGACCGTGCCGGCCGCGCGCGCCGGATTTGCCGCGGCAGGCTGCAGAAAGGCCTTCACCCGGCTGGCGGAGGCCGCCAGGGCCGTTCTTGAGCCGGCCGCCACCCCGGAAACCGGGGCCGGGTTGCGCTGCGGCAACAGGATGCTGCGGCTGTTCGGGCGGCCCGCGGAACAGAAGCTCCGCAAGGCGGCGGGCTGGACCGGCTTCTACATCTGCCAGTTTGTCATCAACCCGCAGTTGCGCAGCTATTATCTGCGGATGCTGGCAAACCCTCCCGCGCTGGCGCGGGTGTTTGATTTCCACAGGAAATGGCTGCAGCGGTTCTGACAAAGCGGCGCGGCAGCCGTTGCCGGAAGAAACGCAGGCGCCTCAGGCGCAGGGGGGAGCATCCCGGGCCGGCGCCAGCCGGGCCGCCGGGGCTTGCGCGCCGGGCGCGCCGAAGCCGGCCAGCAACCGGGCGCATTCGTCCAGATAGGCCCGGATGACGATTTGCTCGTCGAATTCCCGCTCGACGATCTCCCGGTTCTGGCAGCCCAGCCGCTGCAGCGTGCCTGCGTCCATCTGCGCCATTTCCTGCATTGCGGCCAAGAGCTCCGCCTGGTCGCGGGGCGCGATCCTGAGCCCGTTCACCCGGTGCCGGATGACATCCCTGCAGCCGACGCTGTCGGTGGAGATGATCGGCCGCCCCACCGCGCCTGCCTCCAGCAGGGTCCGCGGCACGCCTTCGCCGTAATAGGAGGGCAGCACTAAGACGCTGCAGGACCGCAGCAGCGCAGCGATCTCCCCCGGGGGCACCTGCCCCAGATAACTGCATCGGTCCTGGCTGGCAAAGGCCTCGAGCGCTTCGGCGCGCACATATCCGCTTTCTTCCAGCCGCTCGCCTGCGATCATGAAGCGGGCGCTTGTGCCGCGGCGGAGCATTTCCTCCGCGGCGTCGATAAACATCTGTGCGCCCTTGGAGATCAGCAGCCGCCCGACGTAGAGAAACACTACCTCCTCCGGGACATCCGGCGAGGGGGTGAAGCGCTCCAGGTTGACACCGCTGCCGGGGATGTGCCGGGCCAGGTCCTTGTCCACCATGCCCTGCTCCAGGAAGAACTGCAGATCGTCGGTGTTCTGGAAGAACACCCGGGCCGAGCGCCGCAAGGCTTTGGCATAAAGAAAGATGAAGAACGCCCGCCGCAGCCGCCCGCCGCCGTCGAAGGCGCGCCCGGTGCCGGCGATATTGTTGATCACCGGGATGTTCAGCGCCTGCGCCGCCAGCGCGCCAATGGTGTTGGCCTTGATCGTGTAGCACAGGCACACTGCCGGGCGGTGGCGCCGCAGCGCTGCGCGGATGGCGAAATAGGCGGCCCCCTCCTGCATGGGGTTGGTGCCATACTGACTGATCTCCACATGCTCGTGGATCACCCCCATCCGCTCCAGTGCGGGGACCGATGCGTCGCGCGGGCTGATCAGCAGGATCTGCGCGCCGCAGGCTTGCAGCGCCCCGATCAGTGTGGTGCGGCTGCGGTGCACATGCAGCGCTGTGTTGCAGATGATTGCGATGACCGGCTTCATGCTGGCTCCCTTCATGCGGACTCCCTGCCCTCCCTCAGCTTGCTCCTGATCAGGTCCCGCTCGGCCTCGGTCGGCGCCGGCGGCGGCTGGGAGCCCCGGCGGCGGGCATAGATCCGGTTCCAGCCGCGGTCCCGCGCAGCCTGCACAACCGCATCGAGGCCAATGTCGCGCAGCCCGTAGGAGATCGTGCGCGCCAGTTTCGAGATCAGGTAATGCCGCGGTACTGCCGCACCGTTGACCCGGCCGATCTGCCCCGCGTCCACGGGACTTTCCGGCAGCCCCAGCAGCGCATCCACGGCGCGGGCAAAGGCCTGCGCATCGCGCGACAGCAGCGACGCATCCAGCAGACTCACCCGCTCCTCCCCCAGCTCCGTGCGCCAGCGTTCCAGCCAGCGCTCGACCTGACTGGCCTCGATGATCGCCGGGTGGGCCTCGATCGCCTCGGCCAAGGGCGCCGCGGTGTAGCCGTAGCGTTTCAGATGCAGGTAATGCGACCAGGCCCGCGCCACCGGGTCGCGGCGCAGGATGACCGCCCGGGCCTCCGGCAGAGTCTCAGCAACCCGGGCCGGCGCCTCCGGATGGGCCAGGATGCTGGGGGCGACATCCACCAGCATCCGGTGCTGCGGTTCGGGGCGGAACTGGCCTTGGTACCAGGCGGTCCCGCGCCGGTAATAGCGGTCGAAGTAGAAGATCTCCTTGGTTCTGGCGGGCAGGCAGACATCGCCGCGGGCCTGGAGATAGGCATGCACCCAGGTGGTCCCGGACTTCATCGGGCCGCAGAACACGGCGGCTTTCAAACCGGACATGGCACATCCCTCCTGTTCAGGCCGCCGGCCCCCATCCAATGGCGGTTCAGGGCGCCCAGGGCGAGTCCCGCCAGGATCCAGAACGGGCGCTGCCGCAGGCCAAAGGAGCCCAGCCCGTAAAGGCTCACGACCAGAAAGGCGGAAAACAGGGCGAAGGCCAGAATGCGCGCTTCGCCGGGCCCGGTGCCCAAGGCGTGTTTCAGAGCCATCAGCAGGACCGCCGCCTGAAACAGCAAGAGCAGCAGCAGCCCGGGCACGCCGGTCTCGATCAGCGTGCCGAGATAGGTGTTGTGGACCTCGAAAGTGCTTTCCGTATAGGTTTTGAAGTTGCCTGGCCCGACACCAAAGAAGGGGTGATCGACCCAGCCCCGCCAGACCAGAATCATCTGCTCGTAGCGCGGCCCGAGCCCCGCCTCCAGGGTGCTGGGGTTCAGGAACCGGTCGAGCGGGCGGGCCAGGGTCTGCAGGTATTCCGGCAGCGCGCTTGATCCTGCTTCCAGGAAGGCGATGACCAGGAAGCCAAAGCCCAGCACCGCAGCGGCGCAGGACAGCAGGATGAAGGCGGCGAACCCGGGCCGGGAGTACCAGAACATCAGCGCAGCCAGCAGGACAAGACAGAAAGAGATCAGCGTCAGCACCAGTGCGGTGCGGCTGCCGGTGCCGGCCAGCGCCACTGCGGCAAAGCCGGCGGCGGCCAGATAAAACAGCATGGCACTCCTGGAGGCCGAGGCTCTGAGGCTGAGGATGAGAAACAGCGGCAGAGCCGGGGCCACAAAGGCGGCGAGCTGGTTGACCGACTGCGAGGTGGATTTGATCCGGCCGCCGCCGTGATAGACCCAGTCCGGGGCGGCGGCAAACACCGCCAGCACCGAAAAGGACGATACCAGCACTACGCCTGCCGCATAGGCGTTCAGAAACAGGCGGTAGGTCCGGGCATTGGCCGCGGCGGCGGTCGTGAGGGTGCAGAGCACAGCGCCATAGGAATAGTTTGCGATGGTCTCCAGCAGCTTCCTGAACGGCTGGCCGTAGAGATAGGTCGCAATCACCCCGGAGAGCCCCCCCCAGAGCAGGAAACAGCCCAGCACCAGAAGAATGGCGCGGGTGTTCGGGTGCAGCCTGAGCCGCAGCACGCCGCCCCGACTGGTAGACGCAAGCAGGAACAGGAAGGTGCCCAGGAGAAAGAACAGGTCCGCCGCAACGATTCGGATGTGCTGATCCGGGTTCAGCGGATTGATCAGGACACCGGAGAGGAAAATCCCCGCCGCAAAGAACCCGGCACCGAGGCCGATGGTGGCCCGGTGAGATCTGATCCAGGGTAAATCCTCTTCATACAGCAGCACAGGCACATATCCGGTCCAGAAACAAGGCGTTGGCGGAGCCGCCTCCTGACTGCACCTATTTGGCGCCTGTCCCGAAAAGCATCACGGACACGGTCCGCAGGATGATATAGACCTCCATCATCGCCGATCCATGACGGATATAGTAGTAGTCGTAGCGCGCCTTGCGGTTGATGGTGATGACCTGGTCCGCATAGCCGCCCCGGATCTGGGCCAGCCCGGTGATGCCCGGCCGCACCCGCACCCGGTATTTGTAATAGGGGATGTTGTCGGTGAACCATTGGGCGTGCTCCCAGACATCGGGGCGCGGCCCCACCAGCGCCATCTCGCCGCTCAGCACGCTCCAGAAGTTCGGCAGCTCATCGATCCTGGAGCGCCGGATGAAATGCCCGAGCGGGGTGATGCGGTCGGTCTCCAGGGGGCTGGTCGGATCGCGTTCCGCCCCGTCTGCCGCCGCCGCCATGGAGCGGAACTTCCACATCGTGAACGGCCGCCCCCACATGCCCATCCGCTGCTGCTTGAACAGCAGCGGCCCGGGATTGAAGAACGGATTCAATATCAGCAGAAACACCGCGGCAATTGCGGCCAGGAACAGGCCGAGAAGCGCGGATAAAATGTCCAGGGATCTCTTGCCGATACGGAAGACGGACGGCCAGTCTGCCAGCGCATTGAGCGCTGGCGGTTTCAAGGCGGCTGGCTTCAAGGAGGAAAGGTCGCCTTTCAACCCAATTTCCGGATATGTCATACCGCTTTTGTTGCTTAATTCCCTTCGCACGCCGGATTCCCCCCTGAAAAACACCAGCACCATGAAAGCCGCGGGAAATGCCGCGGAGAAAACGAAAGCCAGTGAAGAATTTGCAGTTGCGCAATGTCGTCAGCGTAGCAAACCGGGCGCAGCGCACGGCCCTATTAATTGGTATGAGAAAAGGCTGATGCGGGCCGCCGGCTGCGCGCTCCGGTAATCCCATTAGGCCGCCGGGCTTAATCTGATTTGAGTATGGGCGGGGCACAGGACTGGGATCTTGTCCGCAAACCGCCCGCCTGTTTTTCCAGCAGGAAACTCGATATCCCCGCTCCCTGCTCTAAGTCCATCAGGATATGGCAAAACGGTCCTGCGGAAGATGCGCATTTTCGCGGGTGCAGTTGCCGACATGCCGGCACAGCCGGTTTTTGCTGTGTGGCCCGCAGGCTTTCGGGCCGGGGCGTGATGACGAACTACAGGGCGAGTTACACGGAGTTGCAATCCTGATGCCAGCAGAGTCCCAGTCCCCAGCCTCCGCTCCGGAAACCGCGGAATGAGAAACCGGCATTCCTCGCTTATCCCGCGATACCCGGTGGCCGATGCCGCCAGGCAGGCGGAACAGGAGATGGCCATCGATATCCGGTCGCTGTTCCTGACGGTCTGGCATGGCCGCTGGATCATTCTCCTGATCACCGCCGCGGCCGCCGCTCTGGGGGTTTTCTTCTCGTCAAAGATCGAGCCGACCTACGCGGCCAGTGCCAAGGTCATGTTCGACCCGAAGCTGCGGGAGATCGCGGCGGGCGACCGGGTGTCCTCGGCCGGGGCCGGCGAGGACGGGCTGGAGAACGAGATTCAAGTGCTGCGCTCGACGGCGCTGCTGAACCGGGTGGTCGAGGAGCTGGAGCTGCACACCTATCCGGAGTTCAATCCGGTGCTGGAGCAGTCCGATCCGTCCAGCCCCGCGCCGTTGCTGGATTTTTTCCCGGCCGGAGATGAGGGGGACATCGGGCTGGATGCCGAAATCCCGGATCTGGAACGGCGGATTGTCGCGATGAATGTCTCACAAGGCCTGCGGCTTGCCCCGATCCCCTCGTCCCGGGTGATCGAGATCAGCTTCATTTCCTCCGATCCGGGCACTTCCGCGCGGGTGGCAAACGCCTTCGCCAGACAGTACATCCGCGACCAGCTGCACGTGCGCCTGTCGACAACCCGGGCCGCAACCGACTGGCTGGCGGGCCGGGTGGATGAGCTGCGCGACCGGGTGCAAAAGGCGGAAAAAGCCGTAGCCGTGGCGCAGTCGGCGCAATCGCTGGAAGCCGGGCAGAGCCTGCAGATCACCAAGCAGGAGCTGGAAGCGCTGATCGGCACCTATTCCGAGACCAAGAATGCGGCCCGTGCGGCGCTGGCCGACTACCAGCGGCTGAAAACCGCGCTGGAAGACAGGGCCGACCCCGGCGCGGTGCCGGAATTCCGCGACTCCGCGCCGATGGCCGCCCTGCTGGCGCGGGAAAACGAGCTGCGGGTGCAGCAGGCCAATCTGGCGGGCACCCTGCCGCCGGAGCATCCTGCCATCACCGACATCGGCAAGTCGATCCAGCAGCTCAAGGACCAGCAGCAGCAGGAAGCGGCGCGGATCGCCGAAATTGCCCGCACCAGGTGGGTGTCCCTGGACCGGCAGACGGAGATGATCCAGGCCGCGATCCGGGATCTCGACCGCAAGGTGCTGCAGCAGTCCCAGGACGAACTGGCGATCCGGCAGCTGGAGCGCGAGGCGGAGGCCAGCCGCAGCGTCTATGAGACCTTCATCCGGCGCCTCAATGAAGCCTCCGAGCAGGTGAAGCTGGAAAGCGCCGACGCGCGTATCCTGACCCTGGCCGAGCCGCCGCTCGAAGCCTTTTCGGAACCGAAGAAATACGCACTGACCGTATCGGTGCTGGGCGGGCTGCTGTTCAGCCTGGTGCTGGTGTTCCTGCGCGAGCGGCTCAATAACACCTACCGCTCTGCCGATGAAATCCTGAAATACACCGGGATGGATGTGCTGGGCACCATGCCGGTGCCCGGCAGCGGCAGGCCCGCCGAGGTCCTGAGACGCTTTGCAGCCCAGCCCGGCTCTTATATTGCCGAGGCTGTTCACGGGCTGCGGACCAGTATCCTTTTGACCCGGGACACGGCGCCACCCAAGGTGGTGCTGTTCACCTCCTCCTACCCGGATGAGGGCAAATCGCTTCTTGCCGCACTGACGGCGCTGGCTTCCTTCCGGATCAACAAGAAAACGATCATTGTCGACTGTGATCTGCGGCGGCCGAAGCTGCACCAGATCCTGGGCGAGGCGCTGGACAAGCAGGATATAGTTTCGGTTCTGGACGGCACCATCGCGCTGGACAAGGCGATCCGGAAAGACCCGGAGACCGGATTGCACGTTCTGGCCGCCAGCGCAGAGCAGATCAGGCATGACAATTCCGCGGTGGATATGCTCTCGTCCCCTGTTTTTGCGAGACTGATCGATATTCTGCGCAACACCTACGATCTCGTGATCCTGGATTCCCCGCCATCTCTGCTGGCCGTGGACACCAAGATCCTGAGCAAATACGCGGATTCGGTCGTCTATGTCGTGAAGTGGAACACGACGCCCCGGGATGCGGTGCAGAATGGGCTGCAGATTCTGGAGGCAGCCGGGGCTCCGGTTGCAGGCGTGGTGCTGTCGATGGCCAGGAATGTGCAGGTCACAAGGTATGGCGCGGACCAGATCCCGCTTGCCAATTGACATGCTGCAGGCGGCCCGCCGCCCCTGCTGGATTGGCAGGTGGTGCCGCCCTAGTTTCTTGAGGACAGCCAAACCTGTTCAGGTCCGCCGAGGTGCGAAGGGGAAAAACGTGCAGAGATTTATCCGGCCTATGTGGTTATCCGTTGTCAGCGTGGCGGCCGCCCTTTTCCTGATGTCTGCCGGGACAGGGCGGCCGGAGACCGGGCCGGACTCCGGCCTGGTGCTGGCGCCGGGCGATACGGTGTCTTATGCCGTGATCGGGGCGCCTGAGCTCACGACCGTCTCCACCATCGGGGTGAACGGCCGGCTGCAGCTGCCCCTGGCCGGATGGGTTGACGCGGCGGGGCTGACCATCGACGGCCTGCGCCGCCAGGTGGCATCGCGGATCAGCGGATCGCCGGTGCGCACGGTGGGCCCGGACGGCCAGGAGGTCTGGCGTCAGATCAGCGGCGATCTGCTGTTCCTCACGGTGGCGGCTTACCGGCCCATCTATCTGATCGGCGATGTGCGGGAAAACGGCGAACAGCCCTACCGGCCGGGCCTCACCCTGCGGCAGGCCGTCGCCCGCGCCGGCGGGCTCGGTATGCCGCTTGATATTCCAGAATCCGGCACCCAGCTGATCACCCTGTCGGCGGAGCGCGACGTGGTGGCGGGCGAAGTGGACTTCGTGAAGGCAACGCTGGCGCGGCTGGAAGCTGATCTGGCGGCGGTCGGAACCGAGCAGCCGGATGATGCGGCCGGTGCCGCCGCCCATGGCGAGGACGCCGCACGCTGGCTGGACGCCCGCAACGCGGAACGGCAATTGTCCCGCGGCAATTCCGAACTGGTTGTCCGGCAGATGAACAACCGGCTGCAGGTGCTGCAGGAGCTGCTGCGCACTCATCAGGCCAATCTGGGCATCGAGCAGGAGGCGCTGGAGCGGGCGCAATCGCTTGCCGACCGCGGGCTGACCCCGGCCTCCAACGTGACCGAAGCGCGGCGCGCTGTGCTGCAGGTGTCGATGCAGGCCCTGGAAACTTCCGGCGAGATTCACCGGCTGCAGCTGGACCTGGCGCGCACCAGCGACGAGGTGGCGCGGCTGCAGCAGTCCCAGCGGGCAGAGCTCTTGGAGCAGATCGTCACCAGCACCGCCTCGCTCAGAACCCTGGAGCGGCGCCTGGCGGCGCTGGACCAGCGCCTGGCGGCGCTTGGCGGCCAGCATATCGTCTCCCAGATCAAGCCGGTCTACCGGATCGAAATCCACCGCCCGGGCAGCGCCGGCATCGAAACCACCCAGCTCAGCGACATCCCGCTGCTGCCTGGCGATGTTCTGGAAGTCGAGACCATCTACGGCAGCGCAGCCGGAGCCGCGGCGCCCTCTCAATAACCAGAAGGGTCGAAATGGAGGGATGCTGCGCAGCACCGGGCCTGCCGGGAGGCCCGGCAGCCGCCCGGGAACAGGCCCGGAGGTCAGAGGACCAGGAAATCGCTGTGATCGAGCGCCATTTGCGCATCCAGCTGCGCGATCTTGACCTGATCGCTGCCGCCGCTGCCGTCGGCGTCATAGAACAGCTCGCCGGTCTTCCACTTGTAGATGACGTAGTCATCGATGTCGTCCGCCCGTGCAGCAATCTCGAAGTGAGCCTCGTCCAGCATTTCGCCCTGCTGATCCTGCAAAGCCGTGAAGGCAGAGCTGTCGAACACGAACTTGTCCGAGCCGGGCGCAAAGCCGCTGATCTCCTGGAAACTGCCGTCTGCCGGCACTGCGTCGAAGGCGATGATGTCTTCGCCATTCCAGGTGCCGTCGCTGTCGACGGTTGGTGCCTGCTCGCCCACAACCACAAAGTCGGTGTGGTCGAGGTCCAGGCGCCTGTCGAACTGGCCGATCTTAACCTGTTTGGCCGAACCGCGGCCGTCCGCATCATAAAACAGCTCGCCGGTCTTCCACTTGTACATGATGTAGTCATCGATGTCGTCCGCCCGCGCGGCCACTTCGAAATGGGCTGCGTCAAGCGTCCGGGCCTCGCCGTCCGGCCCGGTTTCCAGGCTGGTAAAGACTGTATTGTCGAGGACAATCTTGCCTGCAAGCGAGAGGGAGACGCCGTCCGCTAAAGATCCGTTGTCACCGGTTACTGGCGTTTCAGCTGCAGGATCCTGGTCCGGCTCCGGATCGGGCTGCGGCGCCTCCGGCTCCAGGGCATCGCTCTCGTCCGGCTGGTTGCCGCCCTCGTCCGGCAGGGCGTCCCCGTCATGGCTGGCAATCCAGTCCGCCTGGGCCGCATCCCAGTAGTCGCGGGCCTCCTGGCCTTCCAGCACGGTCCAGCCGGAGGGCGGCATCGGGTAGTCGGAGGGCAGCGGATCATCCGACAGGTTCAGGAACACATTGTTTGAGGAGTGGATGGTCTTGTCCCAGGCCAGCTGCAGCCGTGAATCGCCGATGTGGTTGACGTTGTCGATGGCAATCACGCTGTCGGTGATGCTCAGCTGGGGGCTCTTGCTTTCCATCTTGAAGGGCGACTGATGGGTCATCTGGCCCTTGAACAGATAGGATTCCATCCGCATCAGCAGGCCGTCGATCTCCAGCACCTCATGGCTGGCGTCGGCCATGTTCTTGTGGCCCAGGCTGATGCCCGAGAACACGCCGTCAAACAGGCTGTTGCGGATGGCGCCGCTGACCGGGTTGTCGTTTTCGAAGGCGTCGTCGCGGACATCGGTGACCCAGACGTTGGAGATCTCGAAACCATCGGAATTGCCAGCAATCCGCAGCGCGTCCCAGGCCTGGGTGATCCGGATGTCTGAGATGCGGGCCTGTTCGGTGTCGCGCACCATGAACGCCGCCGAGTTGACGTAGAGGTCCAGCCATTCCCCGGTCAGCGACACGTTGCCGTTGATCGTCGCGCCGTAGATGTCGATGCCTGCATTCGCATTGTCGACCAAGAAGGGGTACAGGTTGGTCTGGCTGCCTTCGTTGTCCACGATCCAGGTGGCTTCGGTTGCGTCGATCGCCACCGCATCGCCACCGTTATACCTGAAAGCCTCATATCCGTAATCGCCCGTCAGGGTAATTGTAGACGCCATACTTACTAGTCCTTTTGGATTATTTTACTCGATAGGCCGGGGGTGTCCCTAAGGCTGGTGGAATGCGGGGCAGACCGCTCTGAGGCAAGGGCGGTGGGGAATTCCAGAGTGAAACGGCAAGCATCCGCCATGGGCGGGCTTTTGCCGTTTGCCGTTTCAGCCATGACCTGCGGTTGAAACCCGCTGAAACTCATTGGCTTGCAGCGCCTCCACGGGGCAAGCCGGATCGGCCCGCCCACCCGGCGGTTTTCAGCTGAGGCGCCTTACAGAAACGACTGGATGATCATACGGGATTGAGCATTTGATTCGGACTCGGCGGGCGGCAAAGGCTGCCGGGGCTGGATCTTCGCTGGCGGGCAGGCTGGATGCCTACCCAATCCGGTTGCAGGCTGGCCTACTCCCAAATGGGGAGGGCGCTTCAGTTGCCAGGCTGAAACCCCAACACTACCCTCAACGTGCACAGCGCGTGCGGCGGCCGGGAACTCCGCAGGAGGACCGAATGGGGGGCTGAGGGTTGCATGGATATGCATGCCCGTCCGCAGGCAGGCGCTGCAGCAGAGTTGTTATTTGGTGGAAAATGCCTTCTGCCCCAGACGCCTGAAGAGGTGCGGCCGCCGGTACCCGGAGCACCTTGCCGGGCCTGGGGTAGCATGACCGGGGCATGTCAGTACGAGGGTTATTATGGATCAGACCGTTTCTCCGGCAGCTGCCGCTGAGGATGCCGCAGCCGCAATCGCTTCTATCGAAAAACATGGGTTTGCCCGCGTTCCGCAGGCCTTCAGCAAAGAAACCGTTGCGGAGGCGCTGGAGCTGGTCAAACACTGGTTCGACAAGACGCTGAACGTACAGTCCGACCGCATGCCGCGGCTGAACAAGGCGCAGCCGATGGTCTATAATCTGCAGAGCAAGGATATCTTCTTCTCCAGGCTGATCCTGGACACGCCGGTGATCGAGGGCGTGCTCAAGCATTTCCTCAATGACCAGTGGTTTTCCTCGCTGCCGGCGGAGGACCCGAATTACATCCTGCGCTCTTTCCTGGCGCGCAGCAGCAACCACCGGATGCCGATGCATATCGACTCCTTCGTGCCCTACACCGGCGACTACCCGTTCATCATGCAGTGCTCGATCCTCTTGGAGGACCAGACCAAGGAGAACGGCTGCACCGTCATCGTGCCGCGCTCGCACAAGACCGGCAAATATGCCGATCCCGAGTCGTACAAGACTGCGGTGCCGCTGGAGGCGCAGGCGGGCGATCTCATTTTCTGGGACAGCCGCCTCTGGCACGGCGCCGGCGAAAACACCAGCGGCGGCACCCGCTGGTCGATCATCGCCACCTTCTGCCGCTGGTGGATCAAGCAGGCCTTCGACATTCCCGGCAACCTGCCGCAGGAGATCTATGATCAGATGTCCCCCCGCGAGCGGGCGGTGATGGGCTATTGCTCGGTGCCCTATGACGACGAGACCTACGGCATCGACATGAAGCGCAGCTACGAGCTGCTGCCGGAAAAGGTCGAGGACTACCGGTTCTGACAGCCGGCCCGGCGGATGCCGGCGCAAGGCAAAGACACGCGGACACAGGCGCCCGGGATGGCGCAGGAGCAAAAGGAATGGGGGTTCCATGCAAAGATTTGACATCGGCGATATCCGCCAGCTGATACCGAAGGCAGATTCCGGCAGTTTCACGCCGGAAATCTACCGGGAGACCGGCTTCTTCGTCTTGCGCGGCGCGGTGCCGCAGGAGCAGATCCAAGCCTGGCAGCAGGAGTGGCAGACCTTCAACGCCAAGGTGCTGGCGGGCAAGCGCAAGGTCGATCCGTTCAATCCGGTGCATGTGCACGAGGCGACGCCCGATGCACTGGCACAGATCCACGCCCATGCCTCTATCCTCGATGTGATGGAGCGGCTCTACCCCGATCTGGCGCTGTTCATGCAGCGTTTCGTGATCAAGGACAGCAGCAGCCGCAAGCCGGTCTTCCCGCACGGCGACTTCGCCTATGACTACGGCTGGCCCGAGAAAACCACCGTCTTCATTCCGCTCAGCCCCTCGAACAAGGACAATGGCGGCATCTCCTTCTACCCGGGCACCAACCACTTCGGCTATATGGGCGATGCGGGCGAGGTGAACACCGATATCCTGGCGCCCGACTGGCCGCTGATCTGCCCGGAGCTGGAGCCCGGCGACATCGCGCTGTGCCACACCTGCACCTGGCATTGCTCGCCCGCCTATTCCAGCGGCCCGGACCGGATCCTTGTGCAGGCCACCTACCAGCCCGCCTCCGACCCCAGCAGCACCCGGCTGCTGCGCGGCGAGTGGAAAACCCGCTACCGGCTCTCCGAGCTGCCGCGCGAGCGCTTCTTCACCCGCTGCCGCTCGAGCCGCCTGAAGGAGCTGCAGGCCCAGGTCGACCAGCAGCAGGCGGCGGCCGAGCGTGCCGCCGGCTGAACCGCCGCATCCGCCGTTCCCTGCTGACAGAGGAGGCTTGCCCATGGATGCGCCCGTGGAACTGCCTGAAGACGCCCCCCGGGACATGACCGGGGACGCGGCCGGACACCCGCAGGCGAACCCGCCCGCCCGCGCCGCGCCCGGATACCGCAGCGCGGAATACGCCGAAGCCTTTAACGGCCTCGGCCGCCCGCAGCCGCTGCCGCAGTGCGGCAGCTGGCTGCTGGGGCGGGAAATCCCCGGCACTGCCTTGCGCGATGCGATGGGACTCTACCCGCTGCTCTGCTGCGAAGACTGGGCAGCGCTGCCGCAGGAGCTGGAGGCGGCCGGCGCTGCCGGCCTGGTCAGCGTCACCGCGGTCACCGATCCGCTGGGGGCGTATGACGAAGCGCTGCTCAAGAGCTGCTTTTCCCGGGCCGCGCCCTACAAGGAGCATTTCATCGCCGACCTGAGCGCGCCGCTGGAAAGCTTCGTGTCGAAATCCCACCGCCAGAACGCGCGCCGGGCGCTGCGCAAGGTCTCCGTCGAGGTCTGCGACGAGCCGCTGCGCTACCTTGATGACTGGGTGGAACTTTACGGCGTGCTCGCCCAAAAGCACGGCATCACCGGGCTGCGCGCCTTTTCCCGCGAGTCGTTTGAGCAGCAGTTCCGGGTGCCCGGCCTGGTGATGTTCCGCGCTGCCGATGAAGACGGCACCGTCGGGCTCGACCTCTGGTACGTGGATGGCGATGCGGCCCAGGGCCATCTCGCCGCCTTCAGTGACCGGGGCTATGCCAAGAGCGCCTCCTACGCCACCAAATGGACGCTGCTGAACCACTTCGCGGGCAGCAAGCTCCGCTGGGTCAATTTCGGCGGCGTGGCGAGCGCCGCGGGCAGCCAGGGCGGCGGGCTTGCGCATTTCAAGCAGGGCTGGAGCAACAGCAGCCGCCAAACCTGGATCTGCGGCCGCATCTTCGATGAGCAGGCCTATCGGCAACTGACGCGGGGGCTGCCGGAGACCAGCTATTTCCCCGCCTATCGCGGAGGAGAATTCTGAGCATGGCCAAAGCAGAGCCCTCGTTCCTGTTTGTGCTGTCAACCGGCGGCGCGCTGATGAACCGGGTGCTGGAGACCGATACGGTGCGCCGCGCTGCCCATTCCGCCGTCGCCACTGCCGAAGGCCCGGCGCTGGAGGCGGCCCGCGCGCACGGCCTGCCCGCCACGGTGCTGCCTGGCGCCAGCAACGAGGATTTCTGCGGCCAGGTGCTGGATTACGTGCAGGCGCACGGCATCAGCTACATCCTGTCCTTCTACACCAGGTTCTACAGCGCGGAGATCCGCCACGCGATGCAGGACAGGATCATCAATTTCCACCCCTCGCTGCTGCCTGCCTTCAAGGGTATGGACGGCTTCGGCGACGGCCTGCGCTATCACACCCCGGTCATCGGAACCACGGTGGAGCTGATCAAGGACGTGATGGACGAAGGCAAGATCGTCATGCAGTCGGCTTGCGCCAATGACCGCAGCCTGCCGGTGGAGGAGATGCGCCACCGCATCTTCGAGCAGCAGTGCAAAACGCTGGTGCAGGTGGTCGACTGGATCGTCCAGGGCCGCCTGTCGGTGGAGGGCGACCGGGTCAGCATCAGCGGCGCCTGCTACACCACCCCGGAGTTCTCGCCGGCGCTGGAAAATGCCGAAGCCCTGGCCTTTCGGGCCGGGCCGCTGAGGTAACCGGCAGGCGCGCCGCTGCCAAGGAAAGGCGGGGCTTCAAACCGGCCCCCGCGGAAACGCAAGGAAGCGGGCCCTGGCAGGCCCGCTTCCCGGAAACTCTCAGGCATGGCCGGTGGCACCGGCCCGCCGCGGATCAGTTGGTGGTGGTAGTGGTGGTGGTGGTGCCGACTTCGTCGTCGTCATTTGCAACCACACCGATCACAACCAGGCCAGCCACGGCGCCAGCGATGGCACCTGCGCTCAGGCCGCCCGCAGCACCGATGCCGCCACCTGCGCCGGCACCGCCGCCTGTGGCACCGGCTTCCGCACCGTTGCCCGGGGCGGTTTGTGCCGAAACGGCAGTGGCAGAGGCCAGGGCGGCCAGGGTCAGGGCAGTAAGGATGTGTTTCATTTCAAACTCCTTTGGAGAACTCTGGAAAAGGCTGTTGAGGCAACCTTAGGGGAGGCGTGTACCCATTTCAACGTATGGAATAGCTGCAAAACGGTTGAAATCCGGTTTGCATTGCGGATTTTCCCCGCCCGTTGCGGCAATGCCGCGGGAACGGGGAGGAAATGGGGCGCAGCTCATAGCCGCAACTGGCGGATTCGCAGATAGCCGGTTTCCGGACCGGCCCATTGCCGTGACTGCCAGACCTGATTGCGGCCGGGGCGGGAATCGACCCAGTAATCGTTGACCACCACCCCGCCGGCGCCCTCGCAGCGCTCCTGCAGGCGGCGGGCTGGATGGGTGATTTCGACAATCTCTACCGGCTCCGGGCCCAGGTCGTGCAGGCTGCAGGCCATGTTCAGCCTCCTTTGGCTGTTGCCATCGGCGCGCACGGTATAGCGCCGGGCACCGCCGCGCACCGGGCCGCCGGCGCCCTCCGCCGTCGGCACCTGCGCCGACAGCAGCCCGCCGCCAAGACCGCGGGTGGCGATCACCATGCCCTGCCGCAGGGCGATGGAAACATTGTCCTGGGTGCGCCAGACCTCGATGGTGCCGGGATGGCTGTCGCGGCGCTCCAGGGCGCGGGTCAGATAGGCCTTGGCATCGCGGTTCTCTATGGTGACCTCGATATAGGCCTGCGTCTGCTTGTCCAGGAGCGCCCGGGTCAGTTCCGCGGGCGGCGGCGGCGCGTTGCGGCGGCGGCTGAACTGCTCCGCCACTGCCTGCACCACTTCCAGCTCGGCCGGGGTCTTCTCAGGGCCCCTGCTGCAGCCCGCCAGCAGCAGCGCGGCGGCCAGGGCGGCGGCGGTCATCCGGAACATGCTCATTCCCAGAACCTCGCGCGCTGATCTTCCAGACTCTTGCGGTGGGCCTCGCGCACCGGCCCGTACAGCCGGTCCGGCACCGCCACCCGCTGGCCGCCGTCGCGCTGGGTCGGGCGGATGGTCAGGCCGAAGCCGGAGCGCGACGGCTTGCCCAGCAGCCAGTCCACCGGAATTCTGAAGCGGAAGCCCTTGTCAAAGGACCCCTCGCCGAAATCCTCGGCCGAGACATTGGTGAGGGTGAAGAAGGCGCCGACCAGGAAGCCGTTGTCGAACTCCCGGTTCAGGCTGAAGGTGCCGCCGTAATCGCCGGCCAGGTAGCGGCCCGCATCCAGCTGCAGCTGATAGCCGCGGTCCAGCTCGTAATAGGCGGATGCATGGCCGGTCAGCACCCGGTAATCGCGGAAGGAAAACCGCTGGTCGAAATCGCGCTGCACCACGTAGTTGGCCTCCAGCCCGAAGCCGATGCGGCTGTTGACCGGCTTCCACAGCACTTCGCCGGAGATGCCGCCGTACATGCTTTCGAACAGGCCGGCGGTGGCGCGGGCATAGAGGTTGCGGCCCGGTTTCCACAGGCGGCTGACATAGAGGTTCTCCAGGGTGGTGCCGTATTGGGCATATTCCACCTGGTCGGTGCGCACATGCGGCAGCACCGAGTTGGAGGCGCGGCCGTTCTTCACGTTGCCGGCCAGCCGCTGGCGGATGGCGCCGGCGATGCGCCAGCCCGGCGCCGGCGCGTAAGACGCGGCGAAATCGAGGCCCGCATCGATCCGGAAGGGTTTTTCCGGGTCGAAATAGGCGGGCTGGGTATAGGGGCTGATGGAGGTGGCAAAGGCCGGGTACAGTTCGCCCGAGAACAGCGCATCCGCGGGCAGCGCCCCGGCATCCTGCACCCCGGCGGCAGCGAACAGCGCATCCGCGGCTTCCGGGTCGAACTCCAGCGCCTCCAGGTCGGAACGGCGGATCTCAATGGCCGCGAGGCCAATGCCGCGGCGCACCGGCACCAGGCGAAAGGTCTCCACCGAGGGCGGCATCGTCTGGGCCAGGGCGCGGGCAGCGCGGCCCGCCGCCTGGCTCTGCGAGCGGTAGCGGTTATTGCGGTAGCGCAGCTCGGCCGTGGTGCCGGTCAGGGTGACTGCCTCCAGCACCAGCCCGTCCGCCTTCAGCGCCTCGGCGGCCAGATCGCGGATCTTGCGGGACTTGGGCGCGCTTGACGCCCAGTCCTGACGCCAGTGCGCGTCTTCCGTGGCCCATTGGCTGCGCGGGATGATGGGATGCGGCGCCGGCACCGCCATCAGGGTGGGCGGGTGTTTCGGATTGAGCTGGATCTGCGCGGTGACGCCGATTTCCGAGCCATAGAGGTAATAGGCGCCAAGGCGGAGCCGGTCGGAATACTGGTATTCCACCCCGTAGTTCAGCGAGGATTTGCGCTCGAACACGTCCGAGTCCTGAGTTTCGGTCACATAGGCATCGGAGGAATATTCTGCCTTCAGGCTCCAGCGCGCATCCGGCTGCCATTCAAGGCCTGCAAAGGGCGCCACATCGCCGCGGAACCACTGGTCGGTCGACAGAGTGCCGCCGGTGGAGCCGCCCACGAAGGACGGGCGGCTGCCGATGCTGCCGATCGCCCCATGGCTGCCCAGCCGCCCCCAGCCGAGGCCTGCCGAGACCTTCAGCCGGCCGGGCGCCCGGCCCCAGCCCAGGGCGGCGGCTTCAAACCGCTTGGTGGCGACAAAATATTCCGCCGCATAGACCCCGGTGCCGGCAAAATCCTGCAACCCCATGGTGACCTCGGGCAGCCAGCGCCGCTCGCGCCACAGGCGGGCGCGCACGTCAAAGCCGCGGTCGTAATAGGTGTCAAAGCCGAACAGCCCCAGGTCCTGGATGCCATTGTAGCGGAAGCTGGCCGACAGCCAGGGCAGCGCCTGGAAGGTGATGTTGTAGCGCGAGGTGCCGCCGAACCAGGAATAGGTGACCGCATACTGGCCGTCCGGCAGCATCTCGGCGCTTGGCATGTCGATCAGGCCGGGGCTGCCATAGAAAGTAAGGCTGGGCGGCGGCAGCGGCTTCAGCCGCGGCGCGGCCTCTTCGCTGCCCGGCGCCGCATCCGGAACGGCACGGGTGATGTCCGGGATCTGTGCTAGGCCGGGCACGGCGGCCAAGCACAGCAGCGCTGCCGGGACGCGGGCCTTGCGCATATGCGTCTTGATCGGGGTCACGGGAACACTGCCTTCTGGTCCTGCCGGGTGCCTGCCGGCCCTGTTATCTGTGACACAGCTTAGACCATGGCGGCGGGGCCGGATCAATTGCCCGCGGAACCGGCGGTGGCGGTTTTGCGGGCAATTGCAGCCCCCATGCCGCACCTGATGCTGTCCGCTGCTGGATCAGGAGCTCTTGCGGCCGGCCTCCGGCGGCTGGCAATAGCCCTCGACCCAGTGCCGCACCACCTGCAGCGCCGCCGCCTCGTCGCCCACCGCCACCGCCTGGCGCAGGCTGCGCAGGAAACCGGCCACTTCGATCTCCGATAGCACGGTTTCGCGGGCGCAGAAGATCTTCTGGTGGCGGGTATGGATCAGCTCCTCGCTCAGGGTTAGCTCCTCCTCCATCTTCTCGCCGGGGCGCAGGCCGATGATCTCGATGGCGATATCGCCGTCCGGGTTGTCCGCGTCGCGCACGCTGTAGCCGGCGCTTTCGATCACCTGGCGCGCCAGCTGCAGGATCGGCACCGGCTCGCCCATGTCGAGCACGAAGACCTCCCCGCCCCCGGCCATGTCGCCCGCTTGCAGCACCAGCTGCACCGCTTCGCTGATGGTCATGAAAAAGCGCTTCACATTGGGGTCGGTGACGGTGACCGGGCCTCCGCGGCTAATCTGCTCCTGGAACAGCGGCACCACCGAGCCGGACGACCCCAGCACATTGCCGAAGCGCACCATGGTGAACACCGTGCGGCCGCCGAAGCGGGTGGCCAGGTCCTGCACGATGAGCTCTGCCATCCGCTTGGAAGCGCCCATCACATTGGCCGGGTTCACGGCCTTGTCGGAGGAGATTAGGATGAAGCGCTTGACTCCTGCCCGCGCCGCGGCGCGGGCCAGGGTCTGGGTGCCGAAGACATTGTTGGCCAGCCCCGGCAGCGGGTTCGCCTCTACCAGCGGCACATGCTTATAGGCGGCCGCATGCAGCACCACTTGCACTTCATGGGCATTCAACACCATCCGCACCTGACGCGGATCGGTGACCGAGCCCAGCACCGGCACCAGCTCGATTCCCGCTTCCACGGCCAGCGGCCCCAGTTCCTGATGCACGGTGTAAAGCGCCAGTTCCGAAAGCTCGAAGAGCACCAGTTTCGACGGACGGCAGGCCAGCACCTGGCGGCAAAGTTCCGAGCCGATCGAGCCGCCGGCGCCGGAGATCAGCACCGATTTGCCCTGGTAGGAGCCGGCTGCTTCCTTCAGCGGCACGTTGCGGGCACTGCGGCCAAGGAAATGCTGCGGCGCCACCGGCGTCAGCTTGTCGACCAGTGCCTCCTCGCCAATGAGCTGGGCGAATGAGGGCAGCGCCTGCACCTCCAGCCCCAGCTTCTGCAACCTCTGGGTGATCTGCGCCTGGCGCGGCTGGCTTTGCGACGGCATTGCCAGCAGTACCCGGCGGATCTGCCGCGCCTGCACGATTTCGGCAATCCGCGCCGGGGCATAGACCGGCAGCCCGACCAGTGTCATGCCCTGCAGCGAGGTGTTGTCATCGGCAAAGGCGACAGGGTCGATGCCGTCATGCGCCTTCAACGCCTGCGCTAGCTGGGTGCCAGTGGTGCCCGCGCCGTAGATCAGCACCTGGCAGCGCGGCTGAGCGCGGCGGTAGACGGCAAGCACCAGCTGCAGCATCGCCGCGCGCGCCACCACCATGGACAGGAAATAGCAGATTGCAAACACCACATGGGTGCCAGGGCCAAGCGGCGGCCCGAACACTGCCGTCAGCCCCGCCAGCACCAGAGCACTGGCACCCGCCAGCAGCGCGGTCTGCGCCGCGGCATGGCGCTCATAGGCATTGAGCTGCACATAGGGCAGCCCCAGCCACAGCGTCAGCGCGGCGGCGGCGGCCATCACATAGGGCAGCAGCGGCAAGAGTTCCGCCAGGGTGGTCAGGGCAGGATCGGGCAGCGGCTGTACCCCGAGGGTGAACAGCAGCGCCAGCGGCAGCAGCGCCAGGTCCACCGCCAGGAAGACGCAGGATTTCTGCCTGCGCGACAGCGCGCTTATCAGATTGTACATGCCTGCCCTCAATTCCCGCATTTTTTCCTGGTTTATATCCGTTTGTCCGTCCGGCCTGACCTCTGCTGCCGGATAGCAGAAAAAAGTAAATCAAACACGGCCCCGATGCGCTGAAATCCGGTGCGCGGCCCTTAAAACACAGTTTCTATCATAGCCGGTTTCCCTGTTCCGCAAAACGGCCGATGGCGGAAACCCGCCGGACGGTGTCGGCCGTCCGGACAGCCTGCCCCGGCCAAGCGGCGCAGGCTATGTGGCAATCCCTAAAACTGTGTCTACCCCCGGCGGATGATGTTGCCAATGGTCTGGAACACGATGTCGAAATCAAAGCACATGCTCTGATGGCGCTGGTAGATCAGGTCCAGCCGCGCCTTCATCGGCACGCAGAGGCGGGAATAGACTGCATCCGTTTCCTCCGCGCTTTCGCAGCGCGCCAGGAGCGCCGCCTCATGCTTGTGATAGGTGATCGAGGCCAGGCCGGTGACGCCGGGGGGCGATTTCAGAACTTCTGCATAAAGCTCCGGATGCGCCTCGACATACTGGCGCAGGGGCGGGCGCGGCCCGACAAAGGAGATATCCCCCTTCAGGATGTTCCACAGCTGCGGGAACTCATCCAGCCGCTTGGAGCGCAGCCAGGCGCCGGTGCGGGTGATGCGGGCCGATTTGTCGCCGCCCGAGACGCCGGTGTCGCTCTCCACCACCGTCATTGTGCGCAGCTTCCAGAGCCGGAAGGGCTGGCCCACCCCCTTCATCCGCTCCCCCGCATAGAACAGCGGCCGCCCCTCCTTCCACAAGAGCCACAGCAGCAAAAGCAGCAGGACGGGGCTTAGGATCGCGATCAGAAGTGATGCGAAGAACAGGTCGAAAATCCGTTTGCGCCAGGTCATCGGGGGGAGATCTCCTGCTTGAAATGCGGCTCTAATAGGGCCCATTCAGCTGCCATCTGCGCCGCATCCGCCGCGGGCAGCGGCGCGGGCAGCAGCCTCTGCAGGCGGGTGACATCCAGCGCCACTTCCGGGATTGCCGCAGGCGGCGCTGGGCGGGTGGCAAAGGGCTTGCCCGCGGCCTGCAGCAGCGCCGCCATCTCCATCGGGCCAGGCTGCGCCACATTCAGCACCGGCGGCAGATCCGGCGCCGTAAGCAGCGCGCCCAGCCCCTGCGTCAGGCACCGCACCCCGGTATAGCTGCGCTGCGGGGTGGCGCCATCAGCGAAACGGTCCAGGGTGAAACCCGGCCACCAGCCGCCAAGGATCGCGTCGAAGCCGGCGATATTGCCGATCCGCAGGGAACAGACCTGCACCCCCAGCTCTGCGCCAAGCGCCGCGGCGCGCGCCTCCATCTCGGCTTTTGCTTCGCCATAGGCACTGGCTGGATGCAGCGGGGCGTCTTCCGCCAGCAGCCCCGGCTGGGCGCCATAGACCGCCGCCGAGGAGGCCAGCAGCACCCGAGCGCCAGCCGCCGCGCCGGCGCGCACCGCGGCTTCGGCAAGGCGGATGTGGTCCTGCATGTCTGCGCAGCCGCGCCCCGGCACAGGCCCGGCCAGGCACAGCAGGGCTCCGGCGCCCTCAGCCAGCCGCGCCAGCGCCTGCGGACCCGCCAGCGGATCCAGCAGATGCCAGTTCCCTGCCCCGGCCTGCGGGCGGCGCGCCTGCAGCCGCAAATGCACCCCCGGCGGCGGGCACAGCTGCAAGAGCCGCCCAATCCGTCCTGTTGCACCGAGAACCACTGCGGCGGGAAACCCCATGCGCTGCTGCCTGTTCCTGTTGACCCTGTCTGACAGCCCAGTATCCTTTGCCGGGCAGAAAATCAAAGCAGTTCCCAACGCGGCTCAATAACAGGCTCCTCATGCTGAAACTTCTTCCCTGGCTGGCCGCTGCCGGCCTGATCCTACTGCCCTCAGCCTGCAGCCGCCTGCCCGGCGGCGCTCCAGCCAGCGAGGAGATCCTGAAAGAATCCGGCGAAGCGGATGCCAATTTCGCGCTCTACAAGGTGAACCGGGCGCTGCTGCCCACGGTGGCCGCCTGGCCGCCCACCGGCAAGCAGGAGCGGCTGGGCTGGCTGCACGCCCATCAGGGCGCCAAGACCCAGATCATCCAGCCAGGCGATCTCCTGTCCCTCAGCATCTGGGACAGTAATGACAATTCGCTGCTGACCGCGGCAGAACAGAAAATGGTGCAGCTGCAGGACATGAAAGTGGCCGCCAACGGCACCATCTTCATGCCCTATGTGGGCGATGTGAACGTCAACGGGCTGACCCCGGACCTGGCGCGGGCCAAGCTGCAGGAGGCGCTGGAGCCGGTGGTTCCCTCCGCCCAGGTGCAGCTGGCGATGGCCGAAGGGCGCAACAACTCGGTCGACCTGGTTTCCGGCGTCGCCCAGCCCGGCACCTATCCGATGCCCGACCGCAACTACACGGTGATGGGGCTGATCTCGGCGGGCGGCGGCATCAGCGCCAGCCTCAACAACCCGCAGATCCGGCTGGTGCGCGGGCGCAGCATCTATGGCACTTCGGTCGACAACCTGCTGAACAATCCGCGGCTGGATACCCTCCTGCGAGGCGGCGACCGGGTGTTTGTCGAGGAGGACGAGCGCTATTTCCTCTCCTTCGGCGCCACCGGCGAGGAGGATCTGCACATCTTCACCAAGGACGAGATGTCGGCGATGGATGCGATGTCGGTGGCGGGCGGCTTCCAGGACGGCAAGGCCGATCCCAAGGGCTTGCTGATCCTGCGCGAATACCCTGCCTCGGCAGTGGCGCCTGGGGTGCGCGGGCCGCGTCAGCAGCGGGTGGTGTTCTCGCTGGACCTCACCTCGGCGGACGGGCTGTTCTCGGCGCGCCAGTTCCGGATCAACCCGGGCGACCTGGTGATGGCCACCGAATCCCCGATCAACGATGCGCTTACCATCTCCAACATCTTCGGCAACTTCTTCGGCGTCTTCAGCCGCGCCGGCGTGATCGAGTAACCGGTT
>NZ_WLCM01000017.1 GCF_013317235.1 Leisingera sp. ANG59
TAGCTCGGCGGGCTCTCATCCTTCAGATACTTCTTGATCGTGTTCCGCGATAATCCCGTCGCCCGCGCAACAGACCGGATGCTGCGTCCCTCAACCAATACCCATCGTCGGATCTTCGACACGCTTTCCATCAGTAACACCTGCTCTTTCCTCCGCACTTTTAGTGCGGATGTTAACGAAAACAGGTGGGTCAATTTTACTCGCTCATAACCCACCAAAGTGGGTCAATTTTGCACGCCGATTCACAGTGCTGGGGCTGCAGCAGGTGCCGGAAACCGTCCGCGAGGCCGCGCTCGCCTTCGGCGCCAACCCGCGCTACCTCCTGTGGCGGGTAGACTTGCCGCTGGCGCACAAGACGATCATGGCTGGCGTCAACCAGACTATCCTTTTGTCACTGGCGATGGTGGTTGTGGCCTCGCTGATTGGCGCCAAGGGTTTGGGTGAGGATGTGCTGGAAGCTTTGCAATATGCCGCCGCCGGCCAAGGCATTCTGGCCGGTCTGGCAATCTTGTTCTGCGCCCTGATCCTCGACCGGATTGTGGCTGGGAAAAGGTGAAGCAAACAACGCCGCATCCTGGCTTCTCATGGCGCGGCGTCGGGTTTGTCAGGTTGCTGCCGCCGCAGCAGCGGGGTAGTTCTCGCTGCCATGTTGAACATCTAAGATTTGCCCCGGATCAAAGGCTTCCGGTTTCCGCGGAGTGTGATTGGATACGCCGTTTGGGTCTACCATCGGTTTTCTCTGAGCCTGCGCGACGTCGAGGAATTGTTGGCGGAACGCGGTGTCGCAGTTTCGTACGAGACGATCCGTGACTGGGTGAACCGGTTCGGGCATCAGTTTGCCGCAAAGATCCACCGGGACCGTTCAGCGCCGGCGGATAAATGGCATCTCGATGAAGTCGTGATCCGGATCAAGGGCCGGAGCCATTGGCTTTGGCGGGCCGTCGACGCCAAAGGCGATGTGCTCGAAATCCTGATCCAATCACGGCGCAATAAGGCCGCGGCCCACCGTTTCCTCCGCAAACTCATGAAACGATGGGGCCAGACCCGTGTCCTGGTGACGGACAAACTGCGATCCTATGGCGCCGCCAAGGCAGAGATCGCGCCCGGCGTAGAACATCGTCAGCACAAAGGGTTAAACAACAGGAGCGAGGCGTCCCATCGGCACACACGGCGGCGCGAGAAGATCATGGGCCGTTTCAAATCGCCGCGCCAGGCACAGCGATTTCTATCCGTCCACGATCAGATCGCCAACTTGTTCCGCCCCAAACGCCACCGCCTATCCGCCAGATCCTATCGCCATGCGAGGTCAGATGCGTTCGGCCTCTGGGCTGGCTATGCAGCAAAACTGACCGCCTGATTATAGGAAGTCACCCATAGTATGGTCGCGCGGCAACAACCTGACAAAGCCGTCTCAGCCCCGAAGAGGCCCTTCTACCTGATAATAAAGCGTAGAGAGTGCCCACGCAGGACGGGCGGAACGCTGTGGTTCTCTGGAAGTGCAAAGTACCTGTCCGGAGCCGACCCCTAGTTCAAGCTCCGCAGCTCACCCGCCTCTGAATAATACTGAACCTCTGCTTTAATATCGCGAAGAAGCCGGGCATCGCTTTCTGCAGCTTCCTTATCGATGAAGGTCACAAGCACCTGTTCAACCGGCTCTCCTTCACTGGTGCCAAAAGCCCTGTAATACAGAAGCGTCATAACATCGGTCGGGCTAAGCAATTGGTCTCCTTGAATTGAAGCCGTAAATTCAAGCACCTTCTTGTCTGCGAAATAACCAACCGGATTGAGCTGGGCCTCAAAGCCGAAGATCATATCTCCCTCTTCCTGCGTATAGGGCGCGGTCTCCCATAACGTGCTTCCAGGGGCAGCTGCGCGGGCCAGCTCAATACCTTTCTCCAGCGCTTGCCGCTTGAATTCCGTCTCATCAGCCGTTTCAAGCCCGCGTGTCACTAGCGCGCGCCCGGCACCGAAGTACTCAACGCTGTCCCAGGTCTCGAAATACGCATCGGGCGTATCGTAGTCCCGGGCAATCAGATCGGTGTTGGCCAGATACATCACCAGATCTGAGCGCGCATGGGGCGGGGAAACTCCGGCAAATCCCCGGCTGCGGCGTGAAAGATGCGCACCCAGAACTTCAAACCTCTGAAGCACCTGTTCAATCAGCCCTCGGTAAAGGCCCCACTGGCGGGAAAACCCGTCCTGAAACTCAAGAAAACCAGCTCCTTCGTCATAAATCCGCCACCCGCTGGTGTTGCCGTAGGTGTCGTAGAACCGGTCGGGATCCGCGCCCTCGATCCGCCGCACATTTAGACCGCAGGGATCGCCGATGATTGAGAACCCGCCAGCAAAGGTTTCGGCTCCGAGCCGATCCAGATCCCCGGCTTCCGGAACACCTTTGCGAAAGGCCATGACCGGCGCATCATCACGCCGAAGATCCGCCGCCGCGGCCCATTCTCGCGCCTCGATTTCGGGTTTCCCCCAATAAGCGGCGGACAGAAACTCGATCAGCTCACCTATCTCAACGGTCGGCGGAAGAACAATGTTGACGCTGAGCCTGTCTGGAAACTTGGTGGTCACGCCTGCTTCTCCCCTAATCTATCGAATCCATTTCACGGTCGAAGCAATGTTGCCGGACTGTGATTTGGCATAATAGGCTACGTGAATGTTTTTATGCAGCTTGTCACCCTGACGGTCTTTCATGATGAGCAGTGCCTTTTCTGCATCGGCCTTGGTCGGGAAGAAATAGGTTACCCCTTCCAGCGCCGCGTATTCACCGTCAACTTTCATATCCGTAAGGATTTTTCCCGCCTGGGGCCCCTGCCCTTCAGACAGGAGGCGGCAGTAGTTTTCAAGCTGCTCGAGTTTGAGCGCGGCAACGCTGGCCTTGTCTTCGGCCAAGTAATCCCCCGCCTTCAGCGGACCGGGATCATCGGAGCCTCCGATCGGTCTGCGCACCTCGTTGATGCCGTCGCCTGACCGGCTGGTTCCTTTCAGCTGCGTCTCTTTGGGCAGCGGCTTCCTGGCAATAATGTCCTCTTCCAGAACTGCCTGCATCCCTGGCCGCCCGGCGGTGACGGGCTTTGCCCCCGCGTCAGCCTCTTTCAGCACCATTTCGCGGAATTCAGAGAAGAGTTTGCCATGAAAGCCCTGCTCGGGACTTGTCCGGAAATAATCCTTCAGCACCTGCATCCGCCGCGCCGGATCCTTAATCTCAGCCAGCTGTGCAACGATCTTTTCACGCAGAGCGCGCCGGATCAGCCCGTCCACATTCGCTTCGGTCGCACTGGCCAGGAGTTTTTGCGTAAGGATCTCATCCGGGGTGACTTTCAGACCTTCAATAGCCCCGATCTGCTTGAATACTTTTTCGTATTTCTTGGCGTAGGCCCGGGCGAAAGAATAGGTAGGAAACTCTGCCTCGAACTGCACTGGGGTCAAATTGGCTTTCTTGTCGGCGGCCATCTTTCTCAGCTTGGGATAATCTGGGAATTCCGCTTCCAGTTCAGCGGCGGACTTGCTGCGCATTGCAGCAATCAGTTTGCCAACCTCATCCTCGGCGATACCCGCGTCCTGTGCCAGTTTCTGGATCAACAGCCCTTCCGCAGCGCTTTCAAGTTCGGGAAACGCCGGGTCTCCCCGGTAGCGTCTTCGCACATCCTGGCGCAGATCAGCACTGGATTTTGCTCCGGTGGGCTTGCTTGGAAGTTCAACGCTCCTGTACCCGGTCTTTTTCGAATATTCGAGCTTGAAGTACTTCTTAGGCGTGGCCCCGGGCAGCAGCCTGAAATGATATCTGCCATTCTTCAAGTAATAGGTATAGCCATCAGGGCAGTCGATCTTGGGCGGCCGCGATCCGTCTGCCAGCCTGACCGCGCTGTTGACGTTCTCGATTTCTGTTTCAGCAAGCTTGCGGGTTTTCAGCGTTTGCTTAGAAGGGGAATTGAACAATCTCGGCGGTGTTGCGCCTTCAAGCCAGACCGGCATTTTGCCCGCCGCCAGGCCGTCTTCCACGCCTTCCAGCCGGAATTCGTAGTCAGCAATATAACCCTGCACATCCGCACGCTCTGCCTTGAGAATATCCAGCTTGCCTGTGTCACTGGTCTTGGCAATGGCATCGTTCAGGTCGGCCAGAAGCTTCTGCTGCGCGTCGATCTCCATCTTCAGCTGCAACTGGTGCGCCTTCATCTGGTCGACAGCGCCGGTATCCGGCCATTTCTTCAGAGCATCCTCGCTCAGCCGCCAAACCTCGCCTTTGAAACGCGGGTCAGTCAGTTGGTCGATGTGACGCATTTCTTCCAGCACGGCAGTCCGGCGCACGTTCACTCCGGCACCACCGCGCACCACCACCTCTATCGAAAAACCCTCAGCCGGGTTGCCCTTGACCAGCGTAACTGCTTCGGACATCTCGGAGGCGTATTTGGTGTCAAATACCGAAGGAGGCACCTCAACTGCACGGAAGTTTTTCACCCGCGCGCCTTTCAGAAGCGGCAGCAGCGTATTGTCCACCTCTTCGGGCGACAGCTTCAGCGCCTTGATAACATCGTCCAGCTCGGCTTTGCTGAGCTTGCCGAAGTCATCCACTTTGGCCAGTTTAGCCGCTGCCACCAGGGCCTTGCTGGCCTTTGCCACATCCACAGCGTCAAAGCCTACTCCGATCCAGGCGGCAACCACCCAGCCAATGCCGGGAACCTCTTCTTCGGTCACAATGCCCTTAGCCGGGTCGATGGACACGTTGGCCGCCGAGCCCAGGCGAAAATAATCCTCGGTTACATCCACTGCGCCGTAGACGCCGACAGCCAAAGCGGCGCCGCCGAGAACCCAAGCCAGCCCGCCTGTCGCAAAGCCAGCCGCAACCGCCAGACCGATCCCGACAACAGCTTCGCCAATGGACCATGCGGCATCTTTCTTGCCTTCCCAGGCTGCCTTTTCCTGCGCCCATTTCAGCTGATCGCCCTCGAGCCCGGTTGCGGCCATCGCCGTGTTGCAAACCCCGGGGATGGTCCAGAGGTCAAAGTCTCCCTCATCGATGTTTTTGCGGGTGGTTTGGATGTCGATCAGCATTGAATCGACTTGGCTGCGCAGCAGGCTGGCCTGGGCCTCGGGCGTCATCCCTGAGAAGGCAACCCGGTCCGGCACCCGCAACGCCAGAGGAAACTCTGCCGCCGCGACAGAACGCTGCGCCTTGAGCGCATTAACTTCTGCCGTCAGCCGTTTGACTTCAGCCTGTGTCTCCGCATCCGCCGCAACCGGATTGCCGCGCAGCAGGTTCCAGCCAAGTTCCAGGGAAGCAAAAGGTGCCGTCATCGGGTTGCCGAACTTGGCCACGAAATTGGCATATTCGCCATAGAGCTTCAGCTCGGCGATCAGCAGTTCTCGCTCCTTGACGTCAAGCTTCTTGTCGAAAGGCGCAATTTTCTCCAAGGTCCGCTCCAAAGCCGCCTGCTCTTCGGAACCAAGTTTTGCCCCGGCAAGCTGCTCCTTAAGCTTTTGCGCAGCGTCCTCCGCCTTGGCCACGCAATCATGGGCCGCATCGCGCATCACCAGTTCGAATTGCTTTTCAAACTCCTCACGCGTCTTGCAGTCCTTCAACCCAACGCCAAAAGTGCGCATATGCGCAGCATAGGGATCACTTGCGCCCCCGGCGCGCTCGATCTTCGCATTTCCTGCGCTATCGCTGTGCAAAACATAATCGTCTTCGGTAATCAAAGCGGCCAGGTTCGATGCACCGCCTTTGATTGCTGTTTCTGCCTGATGCGCGGACTTCAGCTGCGCAATCTCAAGTTCCAGCGCGGCCATCCGGTCCAGATCAGCCTGTCTCACCCCCAAAGGCGATCCATCCCCCAGCAGGTTTGCCACGATCTCGATAACCGCAAGGGACCAAGTGGCTGGATTGCCAAACTTTTGAACGAGTGAGGCCAGCTGACCGGCGGCTTCTGCCTTCAGCATCAGCAGCTCGAGTTCTTTCCTGCTGAGCGCCTTGGCCGCCTCCGAGTCAACGTCCATTGTCTCATTGTCGGTCAGGGTCAAGGCATCCTTACCGAAAACAGCCTCGCTGTTCTCCAGCTTGACCTTATAGACCACATAGCGGCCCCCTTCGAATACCACAGCCGCGGCACCGTCCAAACCGCGGGCAAAGGCCGTTGCCTCCTGAAGCGCAGGAAAATCACGCGCCACCCGGTCCCCCGCTACAATCGGGTCGCCGTCCCCATGCTGCGCCAAGGTCTTTCCGGTCTGATCTCCGGTTTTGAATACTTTGTTTCCAAGGCTGGCGTGGGTTCTCAGCTCTTTCAAATAGGCGTTCAAACCCGCTTTGAGGGTCCGCATATCGGTCGGCGAAATATGCATCCAGCGCCAGAATCCGCTGAGATCGTCATCGCTGAGCCCTTTCAGTTTCTCAGCGATCTGGACGTAATCCGGCATCGTGTGAAACCCCAAGGTCATGCCGTTCTTGGGGTTGGTGAAAAAATTCTGCAATCGCGGCGCAAGGCTGTCCCACTGCCCCTGGATACTGATGGCCCGGGTCAGCGGGACCGGCGCCAGAGGGTTGGAAGCCAGCAGCGCCTGGGTCCTAGCGACCAGCGCCGCCACCACTGCCGTGATTTGCTCCAGCTGCGCTTGCGTCTTAACTTTTGAGAGCCCGCTCCTGAGTTTAGCAACGGCTGCCGCCAGCTTTCGGAATTCCCCTGGCGGGGTGACCGCCGAAACCATAAGTCCGTCAAAAACCGCAGCCAGATCCCGGGCCGCGGCCTGGACCCGCTGCGTTTCGGCTGTTGCGTCAATGCCGTCGTAATCGCCGCGGTATTGCGCGATCATTTGCGTGGATTTGGCGAGGATCAGATGCATTCCCTGCACGATCTTGGGAAGATTTGCCTCAGCCTCTTTACCGTCGAGCGATTGACGCAGTTTGGCCAGGGCTTTTTGCAGGGCAGCAACCTGCTCCGCGGGGGCATCTGACGGGATCACAATGCCGTTCAGGGCCGCGTGAAGATCCTTGCGGACATCTTCGAACTCCACCTTTGCTTCGGTCTCCGCGCTGCCGGTCTGAGAGGCATCAGCCTCAAGCGGCCTTTCCTTCGGCTCCGGTGCAGCAGTGTCCGCTGCCCTCTGCTCCATGTCACCGGATTCCACAATTTTGCCATCCCGCAAAATCAGCACCTTCTTGACCAGCGGCAGTTTGAACAGGCGGAACATTGTCCTGGCCCGCTTCGCCAGCCCCGGCAAGTCACGCCCCTTGAGGGACAGGACCAGGGTCTGCGAACCGGCCTCTTCATCTGTAAGATCCGTGACGCTGTCCTTCACTGCAGCGGCCCCGAAGGTCAGTTTCCGCGCCCCCGTTTCTTTGGCCAGTTTGGCTGCCAGAGCTTTGCCCTTACGTTTGGGATGAAACAGGATCCGGATCTCACTGGGATCGCTGGAGGGCATCACCAGACCGAAATGCATTGGCCGCTTGCGCATGCGCTTGATCATCTTGCCCAGATATTCTGCGTAGGCTTCCGGATCGGACAGGCTGCCGTGATCATCCTCTTCCTCAGGAGCCTCACCTTGCTGATCCTGCACATTGGCAGTTTCTTCCGGCTTGAGCGCGTCTTTTGGCGCTTGCTGCGGAACCGGTTCCTCCGCCGGGGACTTCGGAGCGCTGCCGCTGCCCTCCTCTTCTGATCCCAGAACGACATCAAACGGGATTTTCTGCGTCTTCAGGTATTTTTTCATCTTGGCGGTGAGGGCTGCCACCTCGCGCTCACAGCGCAGTATCAAAGTCTTACCCTCAACCGTGAAGGTGCCAAAAGCTATCTTTTTTCCAGGCCCTTCGGTCTTTGCAGCTTTGGCCAAGGCCGCTGCATCTTTGCTGCGGTGCACAAACATGGCGTGATCGGCATCTTTTGCACCTGGGTTGAACGCAAAGGGCAGAGGCCCCTTCTTGCCGAGGACAATTAGTTTTCTGAGCGCATCACCCGTTACTTGAAGCCCCGGCATCCAAAAACCTCCAACCGGTCAACATCGAATTCGCGACGCCTCTCCGGCATACAGCAAATGCCAAGCCGGCAGGCCGCCAGCCCCTCTTCAACTCAATCACCTTCGATCTTAGCACCAAGAGGATCTCTGTCTATCCACTGAACTGAATTCGGGCTGGCTGGCCGGATCGTGCCAGCTTCAGTTCAATCTCACGCAAAAGCTTCAGGATGTCCTCGTCCGAATACCGTTTGACTGGCCGCCGTTTCGACTCTTTGCGGGTTCCGGTGTATATTGGAGCGGGCTGATCGGTCGAAAGGCAATGCCGGAGCGAGACGAGAGGATAACGATACGGGGCGGTGTGCAGAACCCTGCAGGAAGTGCCGTTCGCCTCAGTGTCCGGCTGCTTGGTGCTGCCGAGGTCATTTTGGACGGTCAGCGGTTGAGGGGTTTCAATTCACCACGATTGCAAGCATTTTTGGCGCGTATCGCCCTGCGAAGAGAGCCCCTGGACCGAGCCGCCCTGGCCTTTGAGATCTGGCCCGAGTCCACAGAACACCAGGCGCGCACGAACCTCCGAAAGCTGCTGCATGAGCTGCGGCAGGCACTGCCGAACGCAGACGCATTTGCCGAGACCGGAACCAGGAGGGTGCGCTGGCTTCCGGCAGGGCCGAGCGAAGTCGATGTCCTGAGTTTCCGGGAGGCGATCGCGTCCGGCGATTTTGAAGCGGCCGCGAGGCTCTACCGGGGTGACCTGCTGCCGTCCTGCTACGACGACTGGGTGCTTGAGGAGCGCCGCTGTCTTCGCGCTGCAGCGGTCGGCGCCCACCGCCGTCTCGCCGAGGCGGCAGCGGAGCGTGGCGGTCACCTCGCTGCTCTCCGGCATGCCGGGGCGGTAAGCCGTTTGGACCCCACCGATGCGGCCGCAGTCCGAATTCAGATCGAAGCCCATTGCGCGCTGGGTGACACCGCCGGGGCATTGCGGACGTATCATCACTATGCCCGCGATCTTCAGCGTGAGCTTGCGATTGAACCCGATGCGGAGATCAAGGCGCTGTACAAAGCAATTCCTGCGGGCCCGCCTGACCAGCACCGCCGGTGCGCATCGGACCCGGAAGCGCCGCCGTTTGTGGCGCGCGACCAGGAATGGCATGCACTTGCCAAGGCGTGGGATATGGCACAAGCCGGACGGGCGCATCTGGTCCTTCTGACTGGCGAACCCGGGATCGGCAAGTCCCGCCTTGCACATGAGCTCGGCCGTTATGTGCAGGCCGACGGGTATGAGGTGGCAACCGCCCGGGCCTATCAGGCGGCTGGCAGGCTGCCGTGGGGGCCGGTCGCCGACTTGCTGCGGTCAGAAAGCATCCGGCGCCGGGTCAGCACACTCGGGCAGGCGTGGACCGGTGAGCTTGCCATGCTGCTGCCGGAGCTTGGCAGCACCGTTTCGCAGTCGGCAACCGGTGGCGCGGACAGCGTTTCCAGGCGCCACCGGTTGTTTGATGCCGTGTGCCGGGCAATCGCAGCGCATGACAGGGCGCTAGTGCTGATCATCGATGATTTGCAATGGTGCGACACCGAGACCACCGAATGGATCGGATTTCTCCTTCGCGCGTATTCGCAGCTGCCAGTCCTGATAGTCGGAACCGTGCGGTGGGAGGAGCTTCCCGACGGCCACCTGCTTCCAAAGCTGGCCGATGCATTGCAGCGTGAGAACGCTGTTACCGTCGTCGCGACCGGCCCGCTCAATCAGACGTCAACCGCAGTGCTCGCGGCTGAACTGCAAGGGGTGAAGGAGCTTGAGCCAGAGCTGGCCGAACGGCTGTGGAACGAGACGGAGGGCAATCCTTTGTTCGTTATCGAGACGATCCAGGCTGGGATCACATCTGCTGGTGAGCAGGGCATTCTGACACCGACGATGCGCTCGGTTTTACGGGCGAGGCTCAGTCAACTGACTGATGGGGCGCGGGAACTGGCGGAGCTGGCCGCCGTCTTCGGCCGGTCGTTTTCAGCGCGCGCGCTGGCTGCAGCAATGGGCGGCAGCGAACAGCTAGCCGAAGACCATCTGGACGAGCTTTGGCGCCGGAGAATCGTGATTGTCCGGGGCCAGACCTATGACTTCAGCCACGACAAACTTCGGGAAGTTGCAATCGAGATGATCAATCCTGCGCGCCGGCGGCGGCTTCACCGGGTTGTTGCAGACGCTATTGCGCGCGAATATCGCGACGATCCGACCGCGGTCATTGCGCAGCTGGCGGCACATTACGACCAGGCTGGCATGGCCGAACAGGCAATCGGGGCGTACCGCATGGCTGGCGCGCAAGCGGTAGCAATGTCGGGGTTCGACGAAGCTGTCTCAATGTACCGCCGCGCGCTTGCGCTCCTGACCGAGCTACCCGTTTCACCGGACCGCGACGCTGTCGAACTGAATATCCGGATTGCCCTGGGCGCGCCGCTTGTCGCGGTAAAGGGGTATGGTGCAGGCGCCTCGCACCGTCTTTACGAGCGCGCCCTGTCGCTTTGCAGTAAACTCGGAAGACCGGCCGATCCGCCAATTCTCCGCGGACTGGGCCTCGCCCGCTTGCAAGGGTGCCGGTTTGATGCCTGCGACGAGCTCGCCCAGGCGCTGATCGATCACCAGAGCGGCGACCGCGTTGCCAGCACCGAGGGCCTGTACCTCATGGGCGTCAGCGCGTTTTGGCAGGGTAACCTGGTTAAGGCATGCCGGTTCCTTAAGGCGGCTATAGCGCGTTACGACACCACGCGGCGCGAAGAGCATCTGGCGCGCTATGCGCAGGATCCGAAGGCGGTTTGCCTTGTGCGGCTGGGGCTTGCCACGCTCTGGTCCGGCGATCCTGCGCGGGCCGGCGCGATGGCCCGGTCGGCGGACGGGCATGCCGGTGAGCTCGATCATCTTATGACGTCGGCCTACGTCGTGACCTATGGAGCCGTTTTGGCGGCCATGGCCGGGGATGTTCCCCGGCTGGAAGAGCTTCTTGGCCGGGCCGACCGGATCTGGCAGCATCTCTCCGAACGGTATCTTAAGGTCGTCCTGGACGCGCTGCGGGCCTGGCTGGAGGTTTGCAACGGGTCCGGTTCCGGTGTGGACCGGATCGTGCGGGCGGTGGAGCGGTCGCGGGTCCAGGGCCAGACGCTTCACCTGAGCCTGACCCTGCTTTTGCTTGCGCAAGCGCGCGGTGCCCGCGGGGAGTTGCACGAGGCGCGCGCCGCCGCCCGTGAAGCGCTCGCGTGGTCTGGGCAGTGCGGCCAGCGCTATCTGACCGCCGAGCTGCTGCGCACCGACGGCGAACTTTCGTACAGCATGGGCGAAACCGTTGATGCGTTTTCATCCCTGCACAATGCGGTGGATGCCGCAGGCGCTCAAGGCGCGCGGTGGTTGGCGCTCAAGGCTCTGCATTCGCTTGCCATTCGGTTTCCGGATCCGGCGGCGCGCGCGCAACTGGCAGGGCTGGCGGAAGAGCTTCCGTCTGGGCACGATCTGCCGGCATTTCGGGCAGCTGAGGCCTTTTTGCGCAAAACCGACTAGCCCGGAACGCTTTCGGAACGCCAAAGGTGGTATGCCTCAGAGGAACTCAGGGGGAGGGCAATCGAATGCGCAAACTGATTGAGAAATTGTCCGGGACGGTTCGGGGCACGGTCACAGCCGCTGCGGATCCCGGCTATGACGAAGCGCGGGCTGTCTATAACGCGATGCACGACCGAAGACCGGCCGCAGTGGTCAGCTGTGCCGACGCGGCAGATGTGATGGCCACGATCACCGCCGCGCGAGAAGCCGGGGTTGACCTTGCGGTGCGCGGAGGCGGCCACAGTGTACCAGGGTTCGGCACGGTGGATGACGGGCTAGTCATCGACCTTGCGCGAATGAACAACGTCCATGTCGACCCCGGCAAGAAGACTGCCCGCGTTGGCGGCGGCGCAACCCTTGGCGACGTGGATCACGCCACCTATCCCTTCGGGCTAGCCGTCCCTGGCGGGATCATCTCAACCACTGGGATCGCGGGGCTGTCCCTGGGCGGCGGGCTTGGCTATCTGACCCGCAGGGCGGGCTTGACGATCGACAGTCTCGTGTCGGCCGATGTGGTTCTGGCCGACGGAAGGCAGGTCACTGCCAGCCACTACCAGAACGAAGATCTGTTTTGGGCCCTGCGCGGCGGCGGCGGTAACTTCGGTGTTGTCAGCTGCTTTGAGTTCCAGTTGCACGAAGCTGGAGGCGTCGTGGGCGGACCGCTGTTTTATGAATTCGGCGATGCCAAGGCGGTCCTGCAAGGTTACCGCGAGTATATCGCCGAGGCGCCTGAGGAGCTTGGCTGCTTCTTCGGCTGGCAGATCGCTCCGCCGCTGCCGTTCATCCCGGAGGACCGGGCCGGCGATCTCTTTTGCGTGCTTGTGCCCTGCTGGAGCGGTCCCCATGATGACGCCGGGCGGGTGCTGAAGCCGCTCCGGGATATTGCCGAAGTGAAGGCGGAATACTGCATGCGCATGCCGTTACCGGCGCTCAACAGCCTGTTCGATGATGCGGTTCCAAAGGGGATGCAGCACTACTGGAAAGCCGACTTCATCAAAGAACTCACTGACGATGCCATCGCTGCGCATATCGCGCACGGGCGGCACACGCCGCATGTCAGCTCCTCAATGCACCTGCACCCAATCAACGGCGCAGCGCAACGCGTCGGCGCCGACGAAACCGCATTCGGCCACCGGGACAAAACCTTTTCGCCGGTGATTGCCGGCATCTGGGACGATCCGGCTGACAGCGAAGCCAATATCAAGTGGGTCCGGGACTACTACGATGCGATCCATCCCCACTCGGGCTGTGATGGCGGCTACATAAACTTCATGTCAGACGACGACGGCCACCGGGCGGCGGCGAATTTCGGCGGAAACTACGCCCGGCTGGCCGAGGTGAAAGCGGCCTACGACCCCGACAACGTCTTTCACGTCAATCAGAACATCGAACCAGCGAAGGGAGGAAGCCATGTCTGATCATTGGCATTTCAAAAGCGAAACCTTCGACAACTGCAACTGTGCGATCAATTGCGGCTGCCAGTTCAATCTGCCCACGACCCACGGGTTCTGCCAGTCGGCCTATATAGGCCGCGTTATTGAGGGAGACTTCAACGGCATCCCGCTTGCAGGCCTGAAATGGGCGGCGATTTATAAGTGGCCGGGCGAAATTGCTGACGGCGACGGTAAATGCCAGATTGTAATCGACGAAACCGCCGACGCGGAACAGCGGTCCGCGCTCGACACCATTCTCTCTGGCAAGGCCTGCAAGCCGCTGAGCAATGTCTTTTCGGTTTTTGCCTCGACCTGCTCCGAGTTCCGCGACACGCTGTTCCTGCCGATCGAGCTTGAGGTTGATCTCGAAGGCCGGACTGCACGTGCAAGCATACCCGGCCTGTTGGAAAGCCGCGGTGCCCCGAAGATCAACGAATTCACGGGCGCCCCCTTCCACATCGCGCTGGCGCGGCCGAGCGGCAGCTTCGAGTTCACATATGCCGAACTTGGCCTCGGATCGACCGAGGTCAAAGGCAGCCTGGAAATGGCGTTCGACAACACATGGGCGCTTTACTGTATCCACCATTTCAACCAGGACGGGCTGGTGCGCGACCGCCCGCGCCTGACTGCTTGGCTTGGCCACTAGGCCAGCGGATTGGGAAAGGAACATGCACAAAACCGGCGGATTGAACGGTTCCCAAGGCGTGGTGCGCAGCGATCGCGTGCCTGTGGCGGCAACGAAAAATGTCTTGGTCAAGCTTCCGGTGATCTGCACCGGTGCTGGCGTTGGGATGAGGTTCGGCAGCGGCACGGATGGTTGCTCTGGTTCGGATGCAATTCGAGCTGCGTCACCGGTTCAAACAGAGTTCCATCGCCTTTCAGCGCTGCCAACGCCACTTTCGCTTTGAATGAAGGGCTGTGGTTCCGTCTCGGACGTCTCCTCATCATCGCTCCTTCGCTCCGGCAACGCTGCCGGATTGGGAGCAGGAAATCCACTAAGCTCACACGTTCAAATTTCCCGAACCAGCTCTCCGTTTCGTCCCGCTTTTGGTCGGTAACAACCGGCTGCAGCAAAAGGGCGGTTTGAAAGTCGCGCCTAGGCGTGGCATTCAGTGACCGGTTTGGTGCAGTCCCCTGCGGCGCAACAATCCGGTCGCCGCATATACGAACCGCGAATGTGGCTTTCTGCTCGCGCATTCGCCGCAGTGGCACAAGTCCGGTTTGTCCCGCATCTCATCGCATACGCGATCTGGTTCACGTTCGTGGACAGGCCATGTATCTGCCGCAGCCCTGCCATGAACCGGCGACGGTCGCGTGCCGTCGGCTGAGGGGCTGCACAAAGCCGCGCGGTCAGTAGATTGCCCGCCCAGGTGGACGGTGTGACACCGGCCCGCACTGCTTCCTCGGACAGCGCTTCACGGGCATCAGAGGCTAGGCGGACGGTGACCTTGCCCTCGCGGCGGGACCGCGAGGACAGCTGTGGAGGTTCTGCCGAGCCCTCCTCTTCTCCCAGAACGATATCGATGAGCTGACCCAGAAAGGCCGAAACTGTTTGCCCCTTGGCCTCTGCAACGGCTGCAGGCTGGGCATGGCGGTCTGGGGGCAGATAGGCCATCGCGGCTTTCTTTTGTGTCGGAATTTCAATCTATGGTAATGTACTTGCTGGCGCTACGCCTATCCTGCATTAGCGCTATAGGAAAGCGGATTTGTGGTCCCGGACCACACTTTGCGTGGCACCCTCGGTCAGGGATAGGCTGAACCTCACCGCCCGTGGGGCGGTGAGGTGCTGCTGACGGTGTGCCATCTGCCGGCGTCACTCCCTGAGGAAATGTGGTCCCGGAACACGCGCTTGGCGCCGGGCGTGCGTCGCGACGGCACCACCTCTAATGATCTGGCTAGATCAGGCCTTTTAAAAAATTCGGCCGGGGCATTTGCTAAGTTTCGGTTCCCCGAAACCCGGCGGGATCCNACGACTATCCTGCATTAGCGCTATAGGAAAGCGGATTTGTGGTCCCGGACCACACTTTGCGTGGCACCCTCGGTCAGGGATAGGCTGAACCTCACCGCCCGTGGGGCGGTGAGGTGCTGCTGACGGTGTGCCATCTGCCGGCGTCACTCCCTGAGGAAATGTGGTCCCGGAACACGCGCTTGGCGCCGGGCGTGCGTCGCGACGGCACCACCTCTAATGATCTGGCTAGATCAGGCCTTTTAAAAAATTCGGCCGGGGCATTGGCTAAGTTTCGGTTCCCCGAAACCCGGCGGGATCCGCAAATGTGGTCCGGGACCACATCTCCATTGCAGCCAGGGCAATGCCAACGTGGCCACGCTTGTAGAGCGAAAGACCCGGTTTGCCGTCTTGTTCAGAAACCAAGACAGAAGCACCACACACCTGATGAACCGGCTGATGGAAGTCATGGAACCTCTGCCCCAGCTGGCGCGGCGGTCCATCACCTTCTACAGAGGGATCGAGTTCCGGAACTGGCGCAAGCTCAAGACTGGGATTGGAACGGAGGCCTGTTTTTGCGATCCTCAAGCTCCTTGGCAAAAAGGATCCGTCGAGAACCTCAACAAGCGAGCGCGCCGGTACCTGCCACCGGATACGCCGGTGGCTGCGCTCTCAAACCGCTCAATGAAGGCGATTTGCGACCGCTTGAACGGCACACCAGAAAATGCCTCGGATGGTGCACACCGGCTTAAGCCTTCAGGGACGAACTCATTAAGCTAGGATAGCAGGAAGCGTCGCAACGACTCTTGAGCCTCCAGCGCAGATGAGTTGTAGAGGCAAAAGATTCCAAAGCGATCAATCCGCATACGTCCAAAGTTCACTATCCGTCTGAATAGCTGCGACAACTTCATTCGCACGTTTCAAAGCACCTGGAGAGTTCCCCAATCCCATGTGGTTTGCCTCAATGTCGACAAGGTATCTGGCAACAGATTCCTCTGGCTCTCCTCTACGAAGCTGGCCTGCCGCGTGAAGCAGGTAGCCATCGTATTCGCCGGCGAAAGGTAGGCAGTCTTCATCATCCCAACTCTGATCGTCGGCAAGCAACCCAACCGGATCCCACTTTGACCAGCCAATGTCGCGCAATCGCGACAGCTTGATCTTAGGTGGAGGCGTTAAAGGCGGGTCGAGAAGCGGCATCAGAACGTACTCAGGAAAATGTTTCGCCCTACGGCTACCCGATATCGCAAGGTTTTTCAGCCCTGCGATCTCTGGAGTCTTCGGTCCGCCAAACTTTGCTCCTGTTGAAAGTCTTAGTGATGTTCCTGACTTGCACGCCCGGGGACATTTCTGCTTGGCTGCTACATCGCAAGCCGCACCCATGCTCTCCCTGCAAAGGCGGCAACAAGCCGCCCGGCAATAATTGACAAAATTAGTAAATTATAATACCCGCCGCGCTCGAAGGAGTTGCGGATGTTTTACGACCTGGCCAAATTGCGCGCATTCGGCGCCCGTCCCTGCCTGATTGAGGCCGATGGAACCGAGCTGACCTATGACGATTTAGCGGCAGCTGCCGAACAGTTTGCCCGCCAGCTGCCGCAGGAACGGCGGCTGATTGCGGTTGAGGCTGCCAGCGACCCCCAAGCCATCACTGCCTATCTGGGTGCCCTGGCTGGTGGCCATGCCGTCATGCCGCTGCCCGCCGGGGATGAGGACACCGCCGACAGCCTATCAGACCGCTTCCGCCCCGCCGCCAGCTTCCGCTGCATCGGCGGCACCTGGCAACTGCTCAACCATACGCTTGAACCGGCGGACATCCATCCGGACCTAGCCCTGCTGCTGCAAACCTCCGGCAGCACCGGTCATGGCCGCGGCGTGCGGCTGTCCGGGACGGCCATGGACAGCAACGCCCGTGCCATCGCGGACTATCTTGAGATCCGGCCGCAGGACCGCGCCGCGCTGATCCTGCCGCTGCATTATTCCTACGGCCTGTCGGTGCTGCACTCGCATCTGGCGGCCGGGGCCAGCCTCTGGCTCGCCCCTGGCTCAGTGCTGGATGCCGGTTTCGGTGCCGCGCTGGAGGCCTCCGGCACCACAAGCCTGGCCGGAGTGCCGCATCACTTCCGGCTGCTGGACAGCGCAGGCCTGTCCCAGGCGCTGCCGGAAAGCCTCAAGACCCTCACCGTTGCGGGCGGCGCGATGGAGGCGGATCAGGTGCGCAGCTGGGCCGCCCGGATGCAGGCCCGCGCCGGCAGGTTCTTTGTCATGTACGGTCAGACCGAGGCCACCGCCCGCATCAGCTACCTGCCGCCTGAGCAGGTTCTGGAACACCCTGGTTCCGCAGGCCGCGCCATCCCCGGCGGCCGCCTGCTGCTGCGTGATGCAGGCGGCAACGAAGTCACCGCGCCCGAAGGCGAAGGCGAGCTGGTCTACCAGGGCCCGAACGTGATGATGGGCTATGCCGTAGACTGCGCCGATCTGGCCAAAGATGCGGAGCTTACTGAACTTGCCACCGGCGACCTGGCCCGGCGCGATGCAAACGGGCTCTATCACATCACCGGGCGGCTTTCGCGGATGTCCAAGATCGCCGGGCTGCGCATCGGCCATGACGCCATCGAGCGTGCCCTGGCCGCCCAGGGGCATGAGGCCGCGGTCTGGGGGGATGACAGCCGTATCTCGATTGCCATTTGCGGGCCGGAGGATGGCATCGCCGCGCTGGCCGCCAAGCTGACCTGCGTCGGCCAGCAGCTTTTCACGGTGCTACCGCGCAAATCCCTGCCGCGCCGCGCCAATGGCAAGATCGACTACCGGGCGCTCAAGGCGCAAGCCGCCAAGCCCAAGCCCACCAAGGGTGTTCTGGCCGCCTTCCAGGCCGCCTTTGCGCCGCAGACCGTGGGCCGCAACGACAGCTTTGCCTCGCTCGGCGGCGACTCGCTGCGCCATGTGGAGCTGTCGCTGGCGCTGGACGAAGCCCTGGGCGGCGCCCCGGCAGGCTGGGAAGAGATGCCGGTCAAGGATCTGGAGCAGGCCGCCCCGGCGCCTACCGCCAGCCTGCCCTTTGATCTGGTGGCCCGGGTGGTCGCCATCCTGGCGGTGGTGGTGGCGCATCAGACCTTCTGGCCGGTCTTCGGCGGTGCCGCGGCGATGGTGATCCTGATGGGGATGAGCGTTGCAGGCTTCCGCTGGGAGGCGCTGAAGTCCGGCGACATGCGCAGCTTCTTCAAGCCCGTGGCGGCGGTGCTGATCCCCTACTACCTGATCCTGGCCGGCTATGCCGTGGCGTGGGAGCAGGTGCCCTGGATCTCACTCTTCCTGGCGGGCAACTTTGCCCTGACCGTTCCCGAAACCCATCTGATGCTGCCGTATCTGTACTGGTTCATCGAGGCCTATCTGCAGATGACCCTGCTTGTGGCGCTGCCCTTTGCCTTGCCGCCGGTGCGGCACTGGCTGGTGCAGCAGGGCGCCTACCGCGCAGGCCTCTGCTTCCTGGGTTTTGCCGTCGCCATCCGTCTGATTGCGCCGGAAGTCTGGCAGATCGGCGGCCGTGCACAATTCACCGTGCCGTGGGTCTTCTACCTGTTTGCCCTCGGCTGGTGCATCACCGCCGCCAGCACGCTGGGGAAGCGGCTGCTTGTGCTGGCAGCAGCCTGCGTGATCATGCCCGCCGCCGCCTACCTCGGCGGCAACTGGTACGGCGGCTGGATCAAATACATGTGGCTGCTGGCGCTGATTGCCGGGCTGCTGTTCATCACCCGCCTGCCGGTGCCGCGGTTTGCCGCCCGCCCGCTGATGCGGCTGGCGCAGGCCGCCTTCCCGATCTACCTGCTGCACCGCTTCGTGCCGGAGCTGCTGATGCCGATGATCGGGATGGAGGGCCGCAGCCCGCTGAACGATGCGCTGGCGATCTTCGGCGGCATCGCCCTGGGTCTTGCTGCTGCCGCCCTGCAGCGCCAGCTGGTGCAGGCTTGGTCCAGCGCCAGGAGCCGGCGCCAGCCGTCAATGGCGCAGGCCTAGGCCAGCGCCGCCACCGCCCGGCCGATCCGGGTCAGCGCCTCGCGCAGCTCCGCCTCGGAGGTGGCATAGGAAATCCGGAAATAGGGCGAGATGCCAAAAGCGCGGCCCGGCACCACCGCCACATGATGCTGGTCCAGCAGATAGGCGCAGAAATCCGCATCCGTCTCCAGCACCCTGCCCCCGGGCGTGCGCTTGCCCAGGAGCCCTGCGCAATTTGCGAATGTGTAAAACGCCCCCTCCGGCACCGGGCAGGTGATCCCTTCCATGCCGTTTAGTGCCTCCACCACCAGATCGCGCCGCGCCTGGAAACTGGCCCGCCGCTCCGCCAGCACCTCCTGCGGGCCGTTCAGCGCCGCCGCCGCGGCTGCCTGCGAAATCGACGAGGGATGCGAGGTCGATTGCGACTGCACCACTTTCATCGCATCAATCAGCGCCTTCGGCCCGCCCGCATAACCCAGCCGCCAGCCGGTCATCGCATAGGCCTTGGAGACGCCGTTGACGGTCAGCACCCGGTCCTTCAGCCGCGGCTCCACCTGCGCGGGCGTTGCAAACTCAAAGCCGCCATAGGTGATGTGCTCATACATGTCATCGGCCATCAGCCAGACATCCGGGTGCCGCAGCAGCACCTCCAGCAGCGGCTGGTAATCCGCGGCGCTGTAGCCGGCGCCTGCCGGGTTCGAGGGCGAGTTCAGCAGCAGCCAGCGGGTGCGCGGGGTGATCGCTGCCTCCAGCTTCTCCTCCGTCAGCCGGAAGCCTGTGCCGTCCCCGCAGGGCACCAGCACCGGCTCGCCGCCCGCAATCCGGATGATGTCGGAATAGGAGGTCCAATAGGGTGTCGGAACAATCACCTCATCGCCGGGGTTGAGGCTGGCCATGAAGGCATCGAACAGGATTTCCTTGGCGCCGGTGCCTGCGATGATCTCGTCCAGCGCATAGTCCAGCCCGTTGTCGCGCTTGAACTTCGCCTGGATCGCCTGCCGCAGCGCCAGCGTGCCGCCAAGCGGAGTGTATTTCGTCTCCCCCGCCCGCATCGCGGCAGCCGCGGCCTCCTTTATGTGGTCCGGCGTGTCGAAATCCGGCTCACCTGCGCCCAGGATGATCACCGGCGCGCCCTGGCGCTTCATCTCCGCCGCCTTGGCGCCGATGGTCAGGATTTCGGAGACCTCAATCGGGTCAAGACGGCGGGCGCGGCGGAATTCGGCCATGGCATTCGCTCCCTGCTGGTGTTGCTTCGCCAGCTAGCATGGAGCGAATGCCGTTCTCCGGAAAACCAGCCCTTTGCGACCCAACCTATTCCGGTTTGGCATCTATCGCCGAGGGCGGTGCCCGTCCGCGGGCGGAAGCGAAGCGCCCGCCGCCGTTTTGCCGGAGGCAAACCTTCGGTTTGACGGGGCGGACGGGCGCTGCCCGGCCTGTCGGCCGGGCGAAACACTTCAATCCGGCCTGGTCCGCAATTGCTTGCGCATCCAGCTTTCCAGCTTCTGCACCGCCTCCGGCACCGGCCCGTGCGGGCGCACCAGGTAATAGCGCTTGCGCGACTCCAGCGCGGGACCCGGGATCCGCAAGAGATCCCCCACCGCAATCTCCCGCGCCACCATGTCATAGGGTACAATCGCCGCCCCCAGCCCCGCCGAAGCCGCCGCGATCACCATCGAATGCTGGTCGAAATAGCGCCCGTCTTGCCGCGGCGTGCCGGCCAGCCCGGCGCGTTCGAACCACTCCGCCCAGGCCCCCGCCCGGCTCTCCAGATGCAACAGCGGCGCCTGCGCCAGATTGGCGGCCAGCTCCAGCTGATGGGCGGCATAGAACCCCGGCGCGCAGACCGGCACCATCTCCTCGCCGAACAGCGGCGCCATATGGGTGCCCGGCCAGTTGTCGAGCCCGTAATGCACCGCCAGGTCGAAATTCTCGCGGGCAAAATCAAACGGCTCCAGCCGGGTGGAGAAGCTCAGCTCCACCTCCGGGTGGCGGGCAAAGAAATCCGGCAGCCGCGGGATCAGCCAGAGGTTGGCAAAGGCCGGCAGCACCGCAATCCGCAGGGCCGAGCGCCCGGCCCCGGCGGCGGCGGCCTTTTGCAGGGTCGCCCGCAGCCCGGCCAGATCCAGCTCCAGATCGGCCGCCAGCCCCTGCCCCGCGGGCGTCAGCACCACGCCGCGGCCCGCGCGCTGGAACAGGTCGAACCCCAGGTCCGCCTCCAGTTCCTTGACCTTCTTGCTGACCGCGCTTTGGGTCAGCCCCAGCTCCTCGCCCGCGGCGGTAAAACTCTGGTGCCGCGCAGCGCTTTCGAAACAGCGCAGATGTGTCAGGCTTGGCAGGCGCATCTCAACCCTCCTCCAGCTGCATCAGCAGCCATTCGCGGAACTTGATCAGCGGATATTCCTCCGCGTGGTCCGCGGGCCAGACCAGAAAATACTCACCCAGGCTCACCGCAGCCCCCTCCATCGCCAGCGCCAGCCGCCCTTGCGCAATCTCATTCTCCGCCAGGAAATCCGGCAGCAAGGCCACGCCCAGCCCATGCACCGCCCCCTGCGTCATCGCCGAGGACTGGTCAAACAGCATTCCCCGGAGCTTGGCGGCCGGCACATCGTGCAGATGAAACCACTGCTCCCAGCAATCGGGATGCGTCTCCAGATGCAAGAGTGGATAATCCAGCAGCTCCGCCGGGCGCGCAACCGGCCCGTCCATCAGCCCCGGCGCGCAGACCGGCAGCACGTGTTTTGGCATCAGGGGCAGATACTCCACCCCCGGCCAGTCCCGCGTGCCGTAGTGGATCGCCGCCTGCGCGGTGCCCGCGTCAAAGCTGAACGGCAGATTGTGGGTATGCAGGTTCACCGTGATGCCGGGATGCGAGGCGGCAAATTCCTTGAGCCGCGGCGCCAGCCAATGCAGCCCGAAGGACGGCAGGATCGAAAGCGTGAAACTGCCGCCGTCCGGGTTGGCCCGCAGCTTGACAGAGGCCTGCGCCAGCCGTGTCAGGATCGCCCTCGCCTCCTTGGCAAAGCCCGTCCCCGCCGGCGTCAGCTGCATCCGCATCTGGTCGCGGGCAATCAGGTCCACTCCCATCTGCTCCTCCAGCTGCTTCAGCTGGCGGCTGATGGCGCTTTGCGTCAGCGACAGATCCTCCGCCGCGGCAGAAGCGCTGCCCAGCCGGTCCACAGCCTCCAGCGCCAGCAGAGAGGGGATCGAGGGCAAAAAACGGCGCGGCGCAATCATATGATCATAACTCATGGCTGCAGGATTTACTTTCATTAGCAATCCGGCCCGCCAGGTGCAATTTCTATATCAGACCTACGCCCGGCGGGACTTCGCGGGAAACCACCCTAAAGTTTTTCTCATGCCCTGCCCTCGCACCGAAAGGACGCTGATATGCCCCATTCCGACATCCTCGCCGCTGCCGGCCTGACCCAAGCCGAACTCACCGGCGGCAGCCTGACTGTCACCACGCCGGTCGACGGCAGCGAAATCGCCCGGCTCAAGACCCACAGCGCGGCTGAAGCCAAAGCGCAGATCGCCGCCGCCAGGTCCGCCTTCAAATCCTGGCGCCTGGTCCCCGCCCCGCGCCGCGGCGAGTTGGTGCGCCTGCTGGGGGACGAGCTGCGCAAGGAAAAGGAAAACCTGGGCCGCCTCGTCACCCTGGAATGCGGCAAGATCTACCAGGAGGGGCTGGGCGAAGTGCAGGAGATGATTGACATCTGCGACTTTGCAGTGGGACTCTCACGCCAGCTTTACGGCCTCACCATCGCCTCCGAACGCCCCGGCCACGCGATGCGCGAGAGCTGGCACCCGATCGGCACCTGCGGCATCATCACCGCCTTCAACTTCCCGGTTGCGCCCTGGTGCTGGAACGCGGCGCTGGCGCTGGTCTGCGGTGATCCGGTGATCTGGAAACCGTCGGAGAAAACCCCTCTCACCGCGCTGGCGGTGCAGAAAATCTGCGAGCGCGCCATGGCGGCCTTTGGCGAGGACGCGCCTGAGGGCCTGATCCAGGTGCTGATCGGCGAGCGTGACCTGGGCGAGGCCCTTACCGCCTCCAACGACGTTGCCATCATCTCCGCCACCGGCTCGGTGCCGATGGGCAAGGCAGTGGCGGCCGATATGTCGAAACGCCTGGGCCGCACCATTCTGGAGCTTGGCGGCAACAACGCGATGATCGTGGCACCGTCGGCCGATCTGGAAATGGCCCTGCGCGCCATCGTGTTCTCCGCCGTCGGCACCGCCGGCCAGCGCTGCACCTCCCTGCGCCGCCTGATCGTGCACGAGGATATCTACGATCAGCTGATCCCGCGCCTGATCAAGGCCTACGAGGGCCTGCCCATCGGCGACCCGCTGGCAGACGGCACTCTGGTCGGCCCGCTGATCGACAACGCCGCGCTAGACGCTATGACCAGTGCGCTGGACCGCGCGCAGGGCGAGGGCGGCAAAGTGCACGGCGGCACCCGCGCGCTGGCGGACAGCCACGCCGATGCGGCCTATGTGCACCCGGCCATCGTCGAGATGCCGGCCCAGACGGAGATCATGCACACCGAAACCTTCGCCCCTATCCTCTATGTGGTGAAATACGCGGGTCTCGACCAAGCCATTGAAATGCAGAACGAAGTGCCCCAGGGCCTCAGCTCCTGCATCTTCTCCACCGACGTGCGCGAAACCGAATATTTCCTCTCGGCAGCGGGCTCCGACTGCGGTATTGCCAACGTGAACATCGGCCCCTCCGGCGCTGAAATCGGCGGCGCGTTCGGGGGCGAGAAGGAGACGGGCGGCGGCCGCGAAAGCGGCTCCGACGCCTGGAAAGGGTACATGCGCCGGCAGACCAACACGGTGAACTATTCGCGCGAGCTGCCGCTTGCTCAGGGGATCAAGTTTGACATCTGACCTGGCGTCCAGCCTCTGGCACCAAACCTGCCAGGAAAATCCCGCCTTCCCGGACCTCGCCGGGGAGGCCGAGGCCGATCTGGTGGTGATCGGCGGCGGCTATACCGGCTGCTCCGCCGCGCTTAAAGCCGCGGAACTGGGCGCCTCGATCCGCCTGATCGAGGCGGAGGTGATCGGCTGCGGCGGCTCCGGCCGCAATGTGGGGCTGGCCAATGCGGGCCTCTGGCTGCCACCCGAAGACATTAACGCCGCGCTGGGGCCGGAAACAGGCAGCCGCCTCTCCTCCCTGCTGGCGCGCGCGCCCGGGATGGTGTTCTCGCTGATCGAAAAGCACGCCATCCAATGCGAGCCGGAGCGCAGCGGCACCCTGCATTGCGCCCATGCGCCCGGCGGCCTGAAAGACCTGCAGCGGCGCCACGACCAGCTCACCGCCATCGGCGCGCCAGTGGAGCTACTGTCGCGCGAGGAAGCCATTCAGCGCACCGGTTCAAAGGCCGTTCACGGCGCCCTGTTCGATCCGCGCGCCGGAACCATCCAGCCGCTGGCCTATGTGCGCGGCCTCGCCCGCGCCGCCGCAAGCGCAGGCGCGCAGCTGCACAGCGGCACGCCTGCCACCGGTATCACCCGCAGCGGCACCAGCTGGCAGGTAGCAACGCCCAAGGGCAGCATCCGCGCTAGGCATCTGATCATGGCAACCAACGCCTATGCCCGCGAAATCACCGGCTATGACGCGCCGCAGGTGATCCCGGTGCATTATTTCCAGGCCGCCACCGATCCGCTGCCCGCCCCCCTGCTGGAGAAAATCCTGCCGGAAAKGGAAGGCTGCTGGGACACCGCGCTGGTGATGTCGTCCTGGCGGCTGGATCAGGCCGGGCGGCTGGTGATCGGCGGCATGGGCGCTCTCAACCATATCGGCAGCTCTCTGCACCGCAGCTGGCTGCCCCGCAAGCTGGCCGCGCTGTACCCCGAATTGAAGGACATGCAGCTGCACAGCCACTGGCACGGCCGCATCGCCATGACCACCGAACACCTACCCAAGATCCTGGATCTGGACGGCGGCTTGGCCTGTTTCGGCTATTCCGGCCGCGGCATCGGTCCCGGCACCCTGTTCGGGACCGCCATGGCAGAGGCGCTGCTGAGCGGCGACCAATCCCGCCTGCCGGTGCCGCCGGTGCGCGATCACGCGATCCCCTTTGCGGGCCTGCGCAGCGCCTATTACGAGACCGGCGCCACGCTCACCCATCTGATCAGCAACAGATGAAAAAGGCGGGCCAAATGGCCCGCCCCTCTCTCACTCGCAACCGGCAATCGCCGCACCGATCTCCTGCAGCAGCTCCGGATAGAACTGCGGCCCCGGCGCCAGTTCGGCACCCAGCGGATCCAGCACCGCCGTACCCGCACCGGTGCCGTCCAGCACCGTGGCGACCAGCCCCGGGTTGAACTGCGGCTCGGAGAACACGCAGTTCACCTTCAGATCCGCCACCACGTCACGCACCTCGGCAACCCGCGCCGGGCTCGGCTTGGCGGCGTCGCTGATCGAAATCGCACCCGCTGCATTCAGGCCAAAACCGCGCTCGAAATACTGGTAGGCATCGTGGAACACGATGAACTGCTTGGGCCGGAACGGTTCCAGCCGGGCCGAGATGCTGGCCACGGCCTCTGCAATCTCCTGCTTGCCGGCTTCGGCATTGGCCTTGTAGGCGGCAGCATTGTCCGGGTCATGCTCTGCCAGTTCTTCGGCGATCACATCCAGCCAGGCCTGGGCATTGGCCGGCAGCAGCCAGGCATGCGGATCGGCGCCCTCGTGGTGATGCCCATGCGCATCCGCGTGATCCTCATGCCCCTCATGTTCGCCGTGCCCGCCTTCTTCGGCATGCTCTGCATGATCATGGCCCTCATGATCCTCGTGGCCATCATGGTCTTCAGCGTGTTCTTCATGCCCATGGTCTTCGTGATCATCATGGCCCGCATGCGCATCTGCTTCGGCATGCTCCGCGTGACCGTGTTCGCCGTGGCCGTCATGATCTGCATGATCCTCATGCCCGCTGTGGTCATCGTGATCGCCGTGCTCCGCGTGACCATCATGCGCATGCGCCTCGAACCGGGCTCCTTCACGGAACGGCAGAACCGTGGTGCCTTCACTTTCCAGCAGCTCAATCCGGTGTGCATCGCCGGCCAGCTCTTCCAGCGGCCCCTCCAGCCAAGGGGTCAGAGCTTCCCCCAGCCAGAACACCACATCCGCCTGATCCAGCGCCCGCGCCTCGGAGGGACGCATCGAATAGCCATGCGGCGAGGCGCCCGGCGGCACCACCAGGGCCGGCTCGCCCAGGCCCTGCATCACCCGCGCCACCAGACCGTGCACCGGCGCAATATCCGCCGCCACCTTGGGCACCTCTGCCCAGGCCGCCCCGGTTCCCGCCAAAAGCGCCGCAACCGCAACCGCGTTCCGCATGTCATCCTCCGATGTAACTTTATAACATTCGCCCGGGTTGATAAACGTCATAACATTACATATCAAGAGCCAATCCCGCCCGTGCCCGGAGACCTCGCCCCATGGATTCCATCGGATTCGAACCGCATGATCACAGCAGCTGCATTCACGACGGCATAGCAGCAGTGGATGCCTATTGCCGGAGCAACGGGCTGCAGTTCACCCCCGTGCGCCGCCGGGTGCTGGAGATCCTGCTGCAGGAGCACCGCGCCCTCGGAGCTTACGAAATCCTCGACCGGCTGCGCGAAGAGGGCCTCGGCTCGCAGCCGCCCGTTGCCTACCGGGCCTTGGATTTCCTGGTTAAAAACGGCTTCGCCCACAAGATAGAGCGGCTCAATGCCTTCATCGCCTGCACCCATCCGGGTGAGAGCCACGCGCCGGTGTTCCTGATCTGCCGTGCCTGCGACGCGGTGGCGGAGGCGCAGCGCGAGCCCACCCAGGGCCAGCTCGGCCAGGCCGCCCGCGACGCCGGTTTCGTGATCGAACGCGCGGTGATCGAGGCTGAGGGGCTGTGCCCCAAATGCCAAGGGAAACCCTCCGCATGAGCAGCCTGATTACCCTGGACGGCCTCACCGTCGCGCATGGCGGCAACACGGTGCTGTCCGGTGTCAGCCTGGCGATCGCCCCCGGCGAGATCGTCACCGTGGTCGGCCCCAACGGCTCCGGCAAGTCCACCCTCCTGCGCAGTGTGATCGGCGCGCAGAAACCTTCGCGCGGCACTGTCCGGCGCGCCCCCGGGCTGCGGATCGGCTATGTGCCGCAGAAACTGCACATCGACCCCACGTTGCCGCTGACCGTGCGCCGTTTCCTCAGCCTGCCGGACCGGGTGTCCGACGCCCGCGCCGCTGAGGCGATGGAGCAGGCCGGCGCCGGCGGTCTGGCGGCGCGGCAGATGTCCGGCCTGTCGGGCGGCCAATTCCAGCGGGTGCTGCTGGCGCGCGCGCTGCTCAGCAATCCTCAGCTGCTGATCCTGGACGAAGCCACCCAAGGCCTGGATCAGCCCGGCTCCGCCGCCTTTTACCAGCGCATTGAAAAGGTCCGGCAGGAGCTTGGCTGTGCGGTGCTGATGGTCAGCCACGAGCTGCATGTCGTGATGGCGGCCTCCGACCGGGTGATCTGCCTCAACGGCCATGTCTGCTGCGAGGGCGCGCCGGAGCATGTCGCCTCCGCCCCGGAATACCGCGCCCTGTTCGGCACCGGCACCCAGGGCGCCCTGGCGCTGTACCGGCATGAGCACAATCACAGCCATGACCACGACTGCGCCCACAACCACGGGCACCATCACGAGGCCGCCGAATGACCCTGTTTGACGATTTCCTGATCCGCGCCGCGCTGGCGGGCATCGGCGTGGCGCTGGCTGCGGCGCCGCTGGGCTGTTTCGTGGTCTGGCGCCGGATGGCCTATTTCGGCGACGCCACCGCCCATGCCTCGATCCTCGGCGTGGCGCTGGCGCTCAGCTTTGATGTCTCGGTCTTTGCCGGCGTGCTGGCGACCGCGCTGGCCATGGCGACCACGGTTTCGGCGCTGGCCGGGCGCGGCTATGCGATGGACACGCTGCTGGGGGTGCTGGCGCATTCCTCGCTGGCCTTCGGCCTGGTGGCCGTTTCCTTTCTGCAAGGGGTCCGGATCGACCTGATGGCCTATCTGTTCGGCGACATCTTGGCGGTGGGCCGCACTGACCTGGCGGTGATATGGGGCGGCGCGGCGCTGGTGCTGGCGCTGTTGTGGTGGCGCTGGTCCGCATTGCTGACCGCCACCCTGAACCCGGACCTGGCCCATGCGGCCGGCATTGATCCCCGGCGCGAGCAGATGGTGCTGACCATCGCGCTGGCGCTGGTCGTGGCGGTGGCAATCAAGGTGGTGGGCGTGCTGCTGATTGCGGCGATGCTGCTGATCCCGGCCGCCGCCGCCCGGCCGTTCGCCGCGACACCTGAACGCATGGCAATCATTGCCGGACTGCTGGGGATGCTGGCTGCCACCGGCGGGCTTCAACTGGCCTTTGTGCTGGATACGCCTGCAGGCCCCAGCATCGTCTGCCTCGCAGCCGGGCTGTTCGCAGCAACCAGCCTGACCGGGCTGCTGCTGCGGTACCGCCGCGGCTAGCCGGCACCCGAACCGCCTGGCAGCGGCCTGACCGGGTCATCTTTCCGCCCGCCGACGGCAGGGGCGTCAGCTGCCGGTGCGCCGCAAGTCCGGGGTGCCCGTCCATTTGATGATCGCGTCGATCAGGGCTTTCTTGTTGATCGGCTTGCTCAGGAAATCGTCCATGCCGGCCTGCAGGCATTTTTCCCGGTGCGCTTGCAGCGCATTTGCAGTCAGCGCCACAATCGGGCATTTGCCGCCGCCGCCTGCTGCCTCGATCCGGCGCATCTCGGCGGTGGCTTCCAGCCCGTCCATCTCCGGCATCATCATATCCATCAGCACGATATCAGGCCGTTCAGACCGGAACTGGGCAACCGCCTCAACACCGTTTCTTGCAATTCTGATATCCAGCGGCGCATCCTTCAGCATTTTGGTCACCACCAGCTGGTTGGTGCGGTTGTCCTCAGCCAGCAGCAGCTTCAGGCGGCGCTCCGGCAGCCCGGGGCCAGCTGTGAGGTCCGCAACAGGTTCCGCCTTGCCGCCCAGCAGGCTCAGCACCCGCTCAAGCACCTGCCGGAGCTGCACCGCCCGTACCGGCTTCAGCGCAAATTCGCAGGTCCCGATCGCTTCGCAATCGGCACGGCTCAGCGCGTGCTCCACTGACGACAGGATGATCAGCGGCACCCCCTCAAACCCCGGCATCGAGCGGATCCGCGCCGCAAGAGCGCGCCCGTCCATGGCCGGCATCTGGTAGTCAAGAATGACAAAGTCGAACCGGCGCCCGTCCAGCTGCGCATCCGCCAGGATTTCCAGCCCCTCATGCGCCGACGCCGCCAGGGTGCAGGACATCCCCCAGGCGCCCAGCCGTTCGGACAGGATCACCCGGTTCAGCTCCAGGTCGTCCACCAGCAAGCCATGCAGCCCGGACAAATTCTGCGGGCTTCCCGCCGGCGCGGTTTCCAGCCGGCCGCCGGCCCGCAACGGAACCCGGATCGTGAACACGGACCCCTTGCCCGGCTCAGATTCCACCTCCACGGATCCGCCCATCAGCGCAAGCAGCCGAGAGGAGATCGCCAGCCCCAGGCCGGTGCCCTCGAAATTCCGGGAGGCGGCGTTGTCAGCCTGCTCAAAGGCCCGGAAGATCTTGCCKACACGGGCCGGCTCGATGCCGATCCCGGTGTCCCGCACCTGCAGCTGCAGCATGTAGCTGCCCGGCTCCTGCTGCTGTCCGGTGACCTCAATGTAGACGTACCCTTCGCGGGTGAACTTGACAGCATTGCCCGCCACGTTGGTAATCACCTGCCGGATCCGGCCGGCATCGCCCTCGAAGACTTCGGGCAAAGCCGGGTCATAGCGCATGGTGATCTCGACCCCTTTCTCAGCCGCTTTCGGCGACAGCAGGGTGATCACGTCCTCGACCGCTGTCTGCAGGTTGAAGGATTCGATGCTGAACTCGACCTTGCCGGCCTCGATCTTGGAGAAATTCAGGATGTCATTGATGATCGTCAGAAGCGCGGAGCCGGACTTGGCAATGGTCTCCGCATACATCTGCTGGTCTTCATTCAGCTCGGTTTCCTGCAACAGCTCCGCCATGCCGATGACCCCGTTCATCGGCGTGCGGATCTCATGGCTCATATTGGCCAGGAAATCCGATTTCGCACGGTTGGCGATATCCGCCGTCTCGCGGGCCTGCTCCAGCGCGAACTCCCGCTCGTCGCGCTCGGAGAAGGTTTCCTCCAGCACCCCGACCGAGAAATCCAGTGCCCAGAACTCCCGCGAGGCGTACCACGGCAGTTTTTCAGCTGGACTGCGCAAGCCGGAAATCGCATCCGACATCCGCTTGTGGATCATCTGCAGGGGCCGCAACGCCAGCCCGTGCACCAGCAGCAGCACCAGAAAGGACAGAACCAGCACCGGCACCACCGTCCAGATGATGATCTGGCGCACCGAGGCCGCGACCAGTTCCTCGCCTTCCTGAGTGGACCATTCGACCATCATGGTGCCGAAGACCGCGCCCTCCAGCTCGATCGGCCGCTCGTACATGACCCGGCCGCCTTCGGGCGGGGCGCCAGCCGCTTCCGCCGACGCCAGCAGTTTGCCTGCCGGGCTGCGGATCTGGATGGAAACGATTTGCGGCTTGCGGGTGACGGCTTCGATCAGGCCGGTTTCCAGCACCGGCACATCCTCGACAATGATCGATTCCAGCATCAGCCCGCTCAGCAGCGAAACCGTAAGGTCCGCCTGTTCCGCCAGCTGTTTTTCGAGCCTTTGCGCCTCCTGGCGCTGCGCCAGATCGCCGACCACAAAGCCGACAGCCGACGCTGCCAGCAGTAGCGACAGCACAATCTGGAAAAGGATGCTAGTACGTTTCATACAATCAACGCAGTGCTCTAAAAGGCCAGGCTGCGCTCCATCGCCCGGCGGATGATGTCATAATCCTGATCGTTCCCAAGCAGGAAGCCGTTCTTTGCAATCCGGCGCACGATCTCCTCGTTCTCCGAGGACAGCATTACCTTGCGCATCGCCTCCAGCACGCCGGCCGGCATGTCCGGCGACGCCAGCCACGGCTTGGTCACATTGTCGAACGACGCCAGCACCCGGATCGGCACCCCCTTGGCAACAAGCTTCTTGTAGGTGCTTTCTTTGAGAGCGCCCGCGGTATACTTGCCCGCGCCGACAGCCTCCCCCACCAGATCATGGCGGCCGAGATAGGCAAACTCCAGCAAATCGCTGCTGCTGATGCCGGCTTCCAGCAGATACTCCTGAGCGAGGTAGCGGCCGATGGTCGACAGTTCGTCGCCAAAGGCGAAACTGAGGCCCGCCAGGTCTTCGACCGACTGCACCGTGCTGTCTGAATGGACCACAATCACCCCCTTGAACCGCTTCTGGCCATTCTGGGATTCCATCGCAATGATCCGGATCCCCGGATTTTCCTTCATCACATGCACATAAGAGGCAGGGCCGAACCTGGAGAAATCCACTTCGCCGCTCGCAAGCTGGCGGATGCCTTCCTCGTATTCCTTGGCGACCTTCAGCCGGATGGTAACCGGCTCCCCCAGCTCCTCGCTCATCCGCTTGGCCAGGAAGGACAGGAACGGCTGGTATTTTTTGACCGTTGCGGTTGGTTTATCCGCCGCATAGGTGCCGAAAATCAGATCAGTTCCGGCCGGAGCAGCACCGGGCAGCAATGCTGCCAGCCAAGCAGCCAGCAGCGCGCCAGGGAGGGCGTGCCGCAGCCCTTTCCGGAAAAGCGCAATGATACCAAAGGTCCACTCAAACTGTTTCACGAGTCTAGCCTCCTGACTGACATCGGCTGGCACGGCAGGCAGGCCGCGCCCCTTGGTTACATGGCACGAAGTTAAGAATACAATGTTAACGCGCCTGCAATTCTCGGAAAAATTTTACGGTTCTTTTATTCTCCGGCCTCTATATTAACCTTTCAGTAAGATTTTCGTAATCTTTTAGGCAAATTCGCCATAATTTCAGAATATCAGACTCAGTTGGCCCGACAGGAACCACCGTGAAGCAGACCCCTATGCCCTCCAGGACCATCCGGTCCCTCCGCCGATCAGCACAAACCGTTGTGATGGCATCGCTTTTATCCGCGATTCCGGTAGCGGCCCTCGCCATTCCCTCGCCGGAACTTGTGATCGGCTCGGTCTCTTCGCTGTCCCAGGTCCTGGCTGTAGGAATTGCTATGGTTTCCGGTCTGGGCGCTGTCATTGCGGCGAAACTGGGTTTTACCCCCAAACCAGGCACCTCGCCGCGCCGCTACCCGGTCAAGCTGATTTCCTTCCTCGTTCTGGCAGCCATGGCGCTGGCTGCGGGCAATTACTGGCAATATTCCTCGCATGCGCAGGCTGAGCAGGCAAGGCTGCAGGCCACCTTGACGCGGCCTGCGCAGTTTGACGGCACCACCATCAAGGACGCCGCGCTCAAGGAAACCAGCTTCTCCAAGCAGGAGGATCATCCGCTGGCGATGAGCACGGCTGACGCCGCAGCGGCGCTTCAGGACGGCTCCACCCTGTTCTACGACATCCGCGAAACCGGCGAGAACGCCATGGGCACCCTGCCCGGTGCCACCCATATCCGCTTCCCGGACTTCGTTGAGAGCCAGCCGGTGCAGCCGGGCCAGAAGGTCGTGCTGTTCTGCCACAACGGCAACCGCTCTTCGGAAACCTGCGCCAAGCTGGCAGCAATGGGCATCGACTGCAGCTTCATTGCGGGTGGCATCGAGAAATGGATCGTCGAGGGGCGCGAGTTCTCCGACAAGGATGTGAAGACCCTCTCCGACCTGCGTGCAATCCCGGAATACCCGGGCAGGGACGTGCTGCTCAGCACCGATGACTTCAAGACCCTGCTGACCACCGAGGACCTGCAGATCGTCGACACCCGCTACCCCGGCGATTTCGCCAGCGGCCACCTGCCCGGCGCCGTCAACATCCCGATCCGCAAGATGACCACCGCGGACCTGATGGACCGCATCGCGCAGCTGGACCCGGACAAGCCCACCATCGCCGCCTGCTACGACCGCCGCAGCTGCTTCATGAGCCAGGTGCTGGGGCTGGAGCTGTCGCAACAGGGCATCGACTTCCGCGGCCGCTACACCCTGCCCTGGGAATACTTCGTCGCGCCCAAGCCCAAGCCGCATGTGCAGGAATGGCTGGCAGACCAGCAGACCGGCCTCTGGGACAAGGCGATCTCGGCGCTGGCAGCCGCCCTGCTGTGGGTGCATGAGCGCAGCCATATCCTGCTGGGCCTCCTGGCGCTGTCGATCGTGACCCGCATCCTGGTGCTGCCGGTGGCGCTGAAATCCGAACGCGACCAGATCATCACTGCCGAGACTGCGGATGAAATGAAGGCGCTGAAGGAGAAACTGGCCCACGATCCCGTGCGCAAGGCCCGTGCAGTACAGGCGTTCTACAAGGACAAGGGCCTGACCCCGATGAAGAACCTCACCGCGCTGCTGTTCCTGCCGGTGATGATGCTGGGCGTCTCTGCGGCACAAGAGGCCAGCGCCAGCCTGCAGACCCCGTTCCTGTGGATGGCCGACCTCGGCCTGCCTGATCCGCTGTTCATCATGCCGGTGCTGTTCTGCGCCCTGGCCGCCGTCTACCTGCTCTGGGCCGTGGCCAAGACCAAGCGCCAGAAGCAGCTGTGGATGCTGCTGGGCATGCCTGCGCTGTTCGCCATGGTCTTCACCCTGTCGGGCGCCGCCAACGCCTACCTCTGCTTCAGCCTGACCCTGCTGCTGGTGCAGCGCGCCTATGTGACGGGCATGCATCGCAAGCTGGCTGAGGCTCTGTCGCTGCGCGCCCACAAGCGCCGCCTCGCCAAGCTGCCGCGCGGCGTGATTCCGATGGGCTACACCGAGGAGCTGGAGCACGCCGGCAACAAGGCGCTGCGCCTGTCGATCCTGCGCAACGCCGGCCTGCCGGTGCCCGGCGGCGTGATCGTGCGTTCCGATGCGATCCACGACTACCGCGAAATGACTGACGCGAGGAAAGACGCCTTTGCGGCCAAAGTCTTTGCCCTTGCAGGCGGCAAACCGGTTGCCGTGCGCTCCTCCGCCAGCAACGAGGACGGCCACGACCAGAGCTTTGCCGGCGTCTTTGAATCGGTGCTGGACGTGACCGCAGAGACCATGCGCACCGCGCTGGACGAAGTGGTGACCAGCTTCTCCTCGGAACGCGCCGCCAGCTACTCCGGCGAGGGCGACAGCACCGGCCAGGGCAATATCGTGGTGCAGGAAATGGTGCAGGCGGAATACGCCGGCGTCCTCTTCACCCAGGACCCGATGGCCCCCGGCATGTGCATGATCGAATGGGTCGAGGGCTGCGGCGAGGACCTGGTTTCGGGCCGCGTCACCCCGACCAGCTTGCGCTTTGGCCGATACACCACCCTGCCTGCGTCCGAGGACCAAGACCAAACCCTGGACATGGCGCCGCTGCTGGCGCTTGGGCGTCAGATCGAGGACACCTTCGGCTGCCCGCAGGACGTCGAATGGGCCTATGCCAACGGCCAGTTCCAGATCGTGCAAAGCCGCGACATCACCACGCTGTCCTTGGGAACCGAGCAGGAACAGACCCGCCTGGCCGAGTGGCGCGATCTCCTGGACCGCTACGCGGACGCGGACCCGGACCAGACCATCCTGGAACAGGACGAGATGTCCGAGGTCCTGCCCCGCCCCACCCCGCTCTCCTTCTCGCTGATGAGCGAGCTCTGGGCGCCGGGCGGCAGCGTCGACCTGGCCTGCCGCGAGCTGGGCGTGCCCTACGGCCTGCCCGAGGGGCGCGACGGCCATCTGGTCAACCTGTTCGGCAAGACCTACGTCGATGTGGCGCTGAAACAGGGCATGACCCTGAAACTCACCGCCGCCAAGGCCAAGCAGCTGCGCAAGCAGGCGCATCCGATGATCACCCGCTTCCGCGGCCAGGTGATGCCGGAGCTGCGCAACAAGCTGGCGATCTGGCAGGCCGTCGACTACACCGCCCTGCCCCAGGACAAGCTGCTGGAGGCGGTCTCCACTCTCAAGGACATGTTCATCCAAGAGGTCTATCTGGAGGCTGAGAAAATCAACATCCTGGCGGGTTTCACCATGGGCGAAGCAGGCACGGCTGCCGCCGGCGACCCCGCCCTGCGCGCGCATCTGATGCACGCGGAACTGCCCAACGCGCCCTCCAGCCTGCTCGCCTCCTGCACCGGTAAGGACGCCCAGGCGCGTGCCATGAAGCTGATGGGCCACCGCTCTATTTTCGACTATGAGCTGTCCTCGCCCCGCTACGCCGAGGCGCCGGTGCTGCTGCAATCGCTGCTCGACAGCACGGTGGAGCCGATCGGTGCAGTGCCGGTCCCGGCCAACCTGCCGGACGAGCTGGACGATACCATCGGTCTTGCCATTGCCTATCAGGACCTCAAGGAACAGGCCAAGCACGAGGCACTGCGCGTCGTCGCCGAACTGCGCCGCGCCCTCTTGGCACTGGGCCGGATCAGCGGGCTGGAGGATCTGGTGTTCAGCCTGACCTTCGACGAGGTTCTGGACAGCAACTGGTCCAACCCGGCCCCCCTGCGCGATCTGGCAGAGGCCCGTGCGGAGAAGGAAGCGCTGCGCAAGAAATCCGCGCCGACAGATGTCACCCTCACCCTGCGCGATTGCGAACTGCTGTCGCTGGGTGCCCAGGCCCAGGCGGGCGACGGCACCATGGGCGGCACCTGCGTCGCAGGCAGCGGCAGCGCCACCGCCCGGGTGTTCTGGATGGAGGACGACAGCTGCATCGACCCCGCAGCCTTTGCGGACTTCCGGGACGGCGACATTCTGGTCTGCCGGATGGTCAACCCGGCCTGGCTGCCGTGGGTGCAGCGCTCCGGCGCGGTGCTGTCCGAGGTCGGCGGCTGGCTCAGTCACATGGCCATCGTCGCGCGTGAAAAAGACGTGCTGATGCTGGTCGCCTCCAAGGGCCTCGACAGCCTTAGCCATGGCGAGCAGGTGACCGTCAGCGAAGACGGCACCATCCAGCCGCTGGAGGAAAAGGGCCTCAAGGCGGCCTCCGCCTGATTTCCATCCAAAATTGAACTTTTTGCCCGGCCGATAGGCCGGGCAGCGCCCGTCCCGCCCCCACGGGGCGGGCGCTGCCCTCCGCGAGTCTCATAGAGGTTGCACCCTTGGCAAAGATTGCCATATCCTGTTCCAGCGAAAGGAGTCCTCCAATGGCCACCATGAACGTCTCCCTGCCGGACCAGATGAAAACTTGGGTCGAGGAACAGGCCCGCGCCGGCACCTATGCCAATTCCAGCGACTATGTCCGTGACCTGATCCGCCGCGACCAGGCCCGCACGGCGGCCATTGCCGAGCTGCAATCCGCCATCGACGCAGGCCTTGCCAGCGGCCCGGCTGAGGCGCTAACCGCCGAAGATTTCAAGGCCGCCATGCGCCGCAATGGCTGAGGAACGCTGGCGGATCCGCCCCGCTGCCCGCGCCGACCTTGCTGCGATCTGGCGCTATGGCCTGGACACCTGGGGCGAGGCGCAGGCGGATGCCTATGCCGACAACCTGTTTGCCCTCTTCGACCTGCTGGCGGATTTCCCGGAAATGGCCCGCGAACGGGGTGAATTCACGCCCCCGGTCCGCATCCACCCCACCGGCGCGCATCTGGTGATCTACCGCTTGGAGCAGGACCGCCCCGAAATCATCCGCATCCTGCATGCCCGCCAGGACCTGGTGGCGTTCCTGTCTGAATAATATCCGTTCCGCCCTTGCCATTCTCCGCACATCTGCTCTGATGCGGCGCATGGACCCGCATCTCGATCCCCGCAAAACCGCCCGGCTGATCCAGCATCTGAAGGACCGGATGGACGCCCTGCCGCCCAAGCTGAAGGCGGCAGCGAAATACGTGATCGACAACCCCGGCGACTTCGGCCTCGACACCGTGCGCACCTCCGCCGAAAGGACCGGCATCAGCGCCAACGGCTTCGTCCGCCTGGCCCAGCACCTGGGCTATGACACGTTTGAGGCCTTCCGCGCCCCCTTCCGCGCCGCCCTGACCACCACGCAGGAGGCCGGCCTCGGCCAGGACTGGCTGGAGCAGATGCAGGACCAAGGCCCCGCAGGCAAGCTGCAGGCCGCCGCCGCCCGCAATCAGCTCAACATCACCTCCCGCTCCCTGCGGCTGATGACGGCTGAGCGTACCCAGGCCATCGTGGACACGCTCACCGCCGCACGGCGCAGCTATGTCACCGCCACCCGCTCATCCTACGCGCTGGCCTATTACTTCCACTACGTGGGCCGCATGGCCCTGCCCTCGCTGGACCTTGTCCCCCGCCACATGGGCGCCGCGCTGGACGATCTCCTCGACATAGGCCCCGAGGACTGCCTGATCGCCCTCACCTTCGCCCCCTACTCCGCCGGCACCATCCAGGCGCTTCGGCTGGCGGGCGAACGCGGCGCATCGGTGATCCTGATCTCCGACAGCGAGGTGATCGCCCCCGGCATCCGCACCGACCACGTGCTGGCCGTCGCCGCCAACTCGCTGCACCCGTTCGGCGCCATCGGAGGCGCCATGGCGGTGCTGGAGTGCCTGCTCACCCATCTGATCGACGCCGGCGGCGAGGACGCCCGGCGGCGGATCGAAGCCTATGACGCCCTGCGCCAGGACAGCGGCGCCTATTGGATCGGCCCGAAACTGCCGCGGGTGGGGGGCTGATCACTCCCCTTAGACATCCCCGTCAATGAACGGGTTCTGTTCCTCATACTCGTCCCGGGTGGCCCGCTTGTGATCGCCCTTCAGCCGTACAGAAGCCATCGCCCGGTCGGCGTAGATCTCCGACCGCAGCGGCCACGCCAGCGCAGCATCAAAAAGCCCCGGCATCAGGTCAAAAGGACTGCCTTCTTCATCCACGTCCCGCATCCACAGGTGCGACCCGCAAGTGCTGCAGAACGCCCGTTCGGCAAAGGCAGATGATTGGTAGCGCGAAACCGGCCCCTCGACCGTCACAGCCTCAGCATCAGCCTCGAAACACAGAAACAGCCCGCCGCTCCAGCGCTGGCACATGCGGCAATGGCAGGCGCCTGCGCGCGGGTCATGCGCCCCCGTCACTTGGATCTTCACCGCGCCGCACAGGCAGCGGCCTTCCAGAACCTCACTCATCGCCGGCCTCCTTGCTGACATGGGCAAGGATACAGCAATTCAAGCGACTACGGTAAAATTCCCCATGTCAGAGCCGCAAATCCGCCTCTTCCGGCGCCAGCACGTATTTCAGGTCATAGACCAGCGCGCCCTCGGCCCCCAAAGCGCGGACCGCTTCCGGCCCCATCTCCCGGAACTCCGAATGCGCCACCGCCAGGACCACCCCGGCATAGGCCCCCTGCCCCGGCTCCGGCACCAGCGAAATCCCGTATTCCTCCTGCGCCTCTGCCGCATCGGCATGGGGATCGAACACATCCACCGCCGCGCCGTATTCCTCCAGGCTGCGCACCACGTCGATCACCCGCGTGTTGCGCAGGTCCGGGCAGTTCTCCTTGAACGTCAGCCCCATCACCAGCACCCGCGCGCCGGCCACCGGCAAGCCGCGCTTCAGCATCGCCTTGACCATCTCGCCGGCCACATAGGCGCCCATGCCGTCATTCAGCCGCCGCCCGGCCAGCAGGATCTCCGGGTGATAGCCCAGCTGCTCCGCCTTGTGGGTCAGGTAATAGGGGTCCACCCCGATGCAGTGCCCGCCCACCAGACCGGGGCGGAACGGCAGAAAATTCCACTTGGTGCCAGCGGCTTCCAGCACCGCCTGGGTGTCGATCCCCATCCTGTTGAAGATCTTCGCCAGCTCATTCACCAGCGCGATATTGATATCCCGCTGGCTGTTCTCGATCACCTTGGCCGCCTCCGCCACCCGGATGCTCGCGGCCTTGTGGGTGCCCGCCGAGACTACCTCGCGGTACAGCGCATCGACCCGCTCCGCCACCTCGGGCGTGGAGCCGGAGGTGACCTTCACCACATCCTTCAGCCGCCGCTGTTTGTCACCGGGGTTGATCCGCTCCGGGCTGTAGCCGGCAAAGAAATCCTTGTTGAACGCCAAACCGGACCGCGCCTCCAGCACCGGCACGCAATCCTCTTCGGTGGCGCCGGGGTAGACCGTAGATTCATAGATCACCAGATCGCCGGGTTTCAGCACCCCGCCCACAATGGCCGAGGCCGCCAGCAGCGGGCTCAGGTCGGGGCGGTGGCTGGCATCCACCGGCGTCGGCACGGTGACGATGTAGATGGAGCAATCCGCAATCTCTGCCGGGTCGGAGGTGAAGCGCAGAAACTCCGCCGCAGCCAGTTCCTCGGGTTCCAGTTCCCGCGTGCGGTCCTCGCCGTTGCGCAGCCCCGCGATGCGGGAGGGATCAATGTCGAACCCCACGACCGCCCGGTGCTGCCCGAAGGCCGCTGCCAGCGGCAGCCCGACATAGCCCAAGCCAATGACACAGATCTTTTCCTGCACGCCGCTCATTCCGGGCTGCTCCTTGTTCCGCGGGGCTTGTCACGCCAAGCCCCCTGTCCGCCCACATAATGCCTTGGCCCCAAGGGGTTCAACCGCAGGCGTGCCGTTTCCGCCTCACGCCTCCACAACAATGGCAGAGACCTCACCATCCACATCGCGGCAGGCCGCCAGCAGCCGCGGCATCAGATGCGACATCACATAGTTCGCATGGAACCGGCTCGGCGCCTTCAGCACCAGCCTGCCCCCTGCCCTGCCAGCGCGCTCCAGCCCCTGCACCCAGGAGGCATAATTCGCCGGGTCCTCCGCATGCAGCACTGCCTTGGCGAGGCTCCACTCATGGCCGTCCGAGACATCCGGCGCAGGCGGCACCGCACCGGGCCGCAGCGGCACCACATTCGGCGCAGGCTCATCCGCCCCCTGCATCCGGTGCTCGAAGTCCGGCCCCACCGCGCCCCAGCGCTCCTGCGTATCGGCCAGCAGCTGCTCCAGATCGATGCCGTATTCGGTGACCCGCCCGCGCGCGCCCTGACGTTTCACTACCAGCCAGCCCATGCCGCGAAGCTTCGCCATCTCGCGCTTCACCGTGCGCTCATCCACGTCCCACAGCCGGGCAATCTCCCGCTGCCCGACGGCCAGCTCATCCCGCTGCCAGTTGTAGCGGGCCGTCATCAATGTCATGAAACGCAGAACCAGCTTCTGCGCCCCCTTGCCCTGGCCAAGCGCATAAGCCCCCATCGCCGTGAGGATGTCATATTTCAGCGCGGAGGCGTTGCGCCCCGCAGGCCGTTTGGCAAGCATTGCTGCCCCCGTTTCTCCCTCCCTGCCCTCCTGGGCTGGGRTATGCTGCCTCAAGTGCTCCCGGGCCTTTTGCCGGGAAATGCGTTGGCCGGTTTTGCCCGGAACTCAACGCTATTCGTCTGTTGTATCTGATTTGCGTCCGGAATTCCGATTCTGTCAAGCGCTGGCGGGAATTCAATTCAAACCCAATCCCTTTTTCGAAAGAAAAATTGGTATCAATGGTATTGGGGGACATCCTTAGCGACCCCTATTCGCCCCGAAATGTCCCCCAATCTGCTGTGTCTCGGTCCGGGGTGTCCCCCTAAATCTGGCGCCGGAACCCCAGAAAAAACCAATGAAACGAATCGTTTGGCTGATGCCCTCCGAATCGTCCTGCCCCTTATTTCACGGGGTCTTTTGCAGATGTGTCCCCGCGGGGACAGGACGCTCTTCCCGACCATATTAGCTTTTGCGTTTTTTGCAAATTCGGCGTAAATAGATATTGAGGCCGAATTAGCGTCCTGAGGAAAATGGACGCCGCCAAATAACAACAACGTGCAGATCGAGGAGCAGTGATGTTTACGCATGAAGACCTGTCCAAAATGCAGGCCCAATCTCTCAAGATGCAAAGCTGGATCCGCCAGCAGACCTTCTCCCCCGAAATGGAAAAGACCTTGCGCCGGTTCTCCTCCTGGGAAGTGGCGGAGCTGATCTTCCGCGTCAACCAGTCGACCCTGCGCGGGCGGCTTGCCACCGACCCCACCCTGCCCCAGGGCCATGTCGAGGAGGACGGCCGCCAGCGCTGGTATTCGCTGGAGGAGATCAACGAGCTGCGCCGCCGCATCAGGATCAACCGCAAGTCCCTGCTGCCCAAGCGCCCCGCAGGCAAACGGGCGCTGCGGGTGGCAATCTCAAACTTCAAGGGCGGCGCCGGCAAATCCACCGTGGCGCTGCACTTCGCCCATGCCGCGGCGCTGGACGGCTACCGGGTGCTCTGCGTCGACTTCGACCCGCAGGCGACCCTGTCGCATTCCATGGGTCTCAGCGACGTCACCGAGGACTACACTGTCTGGGGCATCATGGCCCGCGACCTGGTGCGCGAGACGGAACGGATGAACGCCGCCTCGCAGGGCGCCGAGTCCGGCACCGCCCTGCCTCAGCGCCAGCTGCCCGACGCGATCACCGGCATGGGGCTGCAGGACCTGCGGGTCAGCGATTTCGTCAAACCCACCAGCTGGCCGACCATCGACATCATCCCCTCCTGCGCCAATGCGGCCTTTGTGGAATTCGCCTCCGCCCAGTACCGGCACCTGAACCCGGAATGGTCCTTCTTCGCGGCTGTGTCCCGCTACCTCGACCAGCTGCCGGCGGAAGATTACGACCTGATGATCTTCGACTGCCCGCCCGCCATCGGCTACCAGTCGATGAACGCGGTGTTCGCTGCTGACATGCTCTATATCCCCTCCGGCCCCGGCTACTGGGAGTATGACTCGACCACCTCCTTCATCGGCCAGTTGTCCGAAGCGCTGGAGGATTTGTCGGCTTTCAACGGGGTTGTCCCCGCGGGGACATTTGCCTTGCCCAAGGTTTTTCAGGACGTCCGATTCCTGCTCACCCGTTACGAAAGCGGTAACGATTTGCACCGTGCGATGCGTTCGGCATTTATGAAGGTTTTTGAGGGTAGGATGACGGAGCACCCGATCGAGATGACCCGCGCAGTCGAACAATCGGGCCGCTTCCTGAGTTCCATCTACGAAATTGATTACCGGGATATGACACGCGAAACCTGGCGGCGTGCGCGGGCGTCGTTTGATCAGGCCTATGACGAGTTCAAGGCCTATGCGCTGGAAGCCTGGGAAAAACTGGAGGATGAGGCATGAGCAAACGCAGAGTCTTCGACATCGACTTCACTCCTGACACCGCCGCTGTCCCCGCGGGGACAGCCCCGGAGAAACCGGACGAAAAACCCGCCGAGGCGCGCCGCGGGCCAATGGCCACCGCGATTTCCGAGAACGCCGATGCGTTGCGCGCCCGCGCCGAAGCAGAGAAGAAAATCCGCGCCGAAAACGACCGGCTGGCGCATGAGTTCGTGCGGCTGAAGAAATTGGGTCTGGTGGTCGACCGGATTCCTCTTGGCCGCATAAACGCGACCAAGCTGATCCGCGACCGGCGCGAGGGGCGCGACCCGGACCTGGATGAGCTCAAGGCTTCGATCAAATCCATCGGCCTGTCGAACCCGATCCGTGTCGAGGAAAACGAGGACGGCACCTACGAGCTGATTCAGGGCTACCGCCGGCTGCGGGCTTATCTGGAACTGCTGCGGGAAACGGAAGACGAGGCCTATGAGCACATCCCTGCGGGGCTGGTGGCCAAGGGCGACACACTGCAGAGCCTCTACCGCCGGATGGTGGACGAGAACCTGGTGCGCCGGGACATCTCTTTTGCCGAAATGGCCCAGCTGGCGCTGCGCTATGCAGAGGACGAGGGCACTAGGGCGAAGTCCCTGGAGGAGGCGGTGAACGATCTTTACGCCTCTGCGGGACGGCAGAAAAAGATCTATATCCGTCATTTCGCCCAGCTGCTGGGCGCGGTGGGCGATCTGCTGAAATTCCCGGAGGCAATCCCGCGCGCGCTGGGGCTGGAGCTGAGGAAACGGCTGGAGGCGGATGCGGCCAGCATCCCGGAGCTACGAGAGGCGCTGACACGTGCGAAAGCCGAAACCGAAGAGGCAGAGCTGAATGTGCTGCGCGGCTTTCTGGAGGGTAAGCGCAAACCCGCACCGCGCGCAGCCGCTGCACCGCGGCCCGGTGTGGCCAAGACCACCTTGCGCTGCACTGTCCCCGCGGGGACAGTCCGCTGCCAGGCGCGCGACGGCAAGATCGAGATGGCCATGGAGCGGGACTTCTCCGAGATCGACCGGCACAAGCTGGAGGGGGCGATTGCGGCCTTCTTTGCTGCCTTGGAAGACGATACCTGAGGGGGTGTCCCCGCGGGGACAGGAGTTGAAATCCGCAAGGGCCCGGCACCATTGCCGGGCCTTTTTTGTGTCTAACTGAGGATTTTGAGCCTGTTTCCGGTCTGTCTCTGCGGGGCAGCTTTGCGGGGGCGCGATAAGGAACGGAAACATCCCGTCCTGTCAGATCCACAGAAAGCAGGCAGAAGGTGCAGCCTGTCCCCGCGGGGACAGCCCGGTCAAGGGGCGGTTGCCAGTTCTGTGAAACCCACAGAAAAGGCCCCGGCTGTTAAGCCGGGGCCTTGATCATTTTCCATTGTGTCCCCACGGGGACAATAGGGGGACAGGATCAGTTCAAAACCTTGAACTCGATCCGCCGGTTCTTGGCCCGGTTCTGAGCGTTGTCGTTGGAGACCAGCGGCGTGGTCTCTCCGTAGCCGACCGCGACCAGACGCTCTGCCGGGATGCCTTTCAGCTGCAGATACTGGTTCACCGCAGCCGCGCGTTTTTCGCTCAGCGTCATGTTCCAGGCGGCTTTGCCCTGGCTGTCGGTGTGACCGCCGACCTCAACCACCATGCCGGGGCAGCGGCGGATGATGTCCGACAGGCTGTTCAGGAAGTCGCGGGAGTTGGCATCCAGGCGTGCGGTGGAGGGCGCGAAGTTCACGCTGCGGCCCTGCGACAGGATTTCGAACCTCCCGGTGCAGGCCTCGCGGCTGAAATCGCCGCTGGCCTCCAGCGCTGCGGAGGACCCGGCGGTGACTGTCCCCGCGGGGACAGATGCGCCACCGCGCTCAAACATCAGGTCCATGCTGACCAGGCCGACGGGGGTGATGGTGACGCCGGCGGCTTCCTCCAGCTTCTCGCGGCCGGGGTTCAGATTGAAGTCCTCCAGCTTGAGGATCACCGGCTGCACGGTGGCCACGGCGACACGGGTTTCGTTCAGCAATGTTACCGCGACAGGGACGGTCAGCCCCGCGGTGACCCCGTGCAAGGACAGGGTGACAGGCAGGTCGATCTGCTTGCGCTGCACTGCCGCCAGATCGGCAATCTGATCCGGGCTGATTTGCGCTGTGATCACCGCCTCGGGGTAGGTGAAGGTTTCAAAGAACAGGAACCGCATCCGCACGTTGCGCAGGTCGATGGAGGTGTCCACGGAGTCCAGCGCGATGTGGATCCTGGCCTCTCCCGTTTCGGAGATGCCGCCGGAGAAGGCGGCAAAGCGGCTGGATTCCGCAATGCTGCCCTTTTTGATTGATATGAATCGTATCGCAGAGGATTCGGGTGTCAGCTGCCAGCCGCCGTCAAACGGGCCCGCGGCCATGGCAGGGCGGGTGATAAGGAGAAAAAGTGTTATTATTGAGAGGGTTATGCGAAACATGCGGCAGCCATCCGGGTTGCTGGAAAAGGACATCCCGGCAGCAAGGCCGGGCAAGAAGCGATGCGCCTAGACTAACAGCAGTCTTGCCGCCGGGTGCAAGGGAAGCGATAGTTTGGTAACGAAATACCTTTAAGAATTGTGCAGAGGCCTGGCAGCAGTGCTGACAGGGCGGGAAGTGGGGCAGACACGTGCAAGTTTTGATGATCCGGGTCCGGCTGATGCTGCTGGCCGCTGTTGCGTCCTGCTGGGGCGTCGTGGCCTTGGCGGAGGAGCGGCTGGCGCTGGTGATCGGCAATTCGGCCTATGGCGCGGTTTCCGTGCTGGACAATCCGGTGCGGGATGCGCGGCTGATGGCTGAGACGCTGGAGGGCCTGGGCTTTGATGTGACCTTGGCGGCGGACGCCAAGCAGATCGAGATGAAACGTGCGATTGCCCAGTTCGGCCGCAAGCTTCGCAACGCCGGAGAGGATGCGACGGGGCTGTTCTATTATGCGGGCCACGGGGTGCAGAGCTTTGGCAGCAACTACCTCTTGCCGGTGGATGTGGCGCTGTCGGATGCCGCGGATCTGGACCTGATGGCGATCGAGGCGCAGTCGGTACTGCGGCAGATGGCCTCCGCCCGCAACCGCACCAACATCGTGATCCTGGACGCCTGCCGCAACAACCCGTTTGAGACAGTGGCCGACCTGAACCAAAGCGGCCTCGCGGAGATGAAGGCGCCGACCGGCACCTTCCTGGCCTATGCCACCGCGCCCGGTGATGTGGCGCTGGACGGGGAGGGGGAGAACAGCCCCTTCACCGAGGCGCTGGCGCGCGAGATCACGGTGCCCGGGGCGCCGGTCGAACAGGTTTTCAAACAGGTGCGCCGGGCGGTTCTGGAGCAGAGCGGCGGCAAGCAGACGCCCTGGGACACGTCCTCGCTGGTGAGTGATTTCACCTTTGCGGCGGCGGCACCGCAGGCGGCTATGACCGCCGCAGAGCTTGAGGAAGCGCAGATCTGGGCCTCGATCCAGGAGTCGCGGGATGCGATGCAGATCATGCTGTACCTGCGCGGCTACGGCGAAGGCAGATTTGCCGATGAAGCGCGGGCGCTGCTAGCGGAGCTGGTGCAGGAGGAGCTGCAGGCCAGCCAGCCGGTGGCAGAGGCACCGCCGGCTCCAGCCCCTGTTCAGGACGCAGAGTCAGCGATGTTCCAGGCAGCCCAGGGGGATGGCAGCAAAGCCGCTTATGAGGCCTATCTGATGGCCTACCCTGAAGGGCAGTTCGCGGAGATGGCCGCGGCCGAGGTCGCAGCGCTGGCTGCAGGTGCTGGACAGGACCCGGCGGCTGGCGGTGAAGCGCCAGCCACGGCGCCTGAGCTGGCCGCGGAACAGGCGCCAGAGCCGGTCAGCGAAGCCGGGCCTGTGACCTATGCCAGCCCCTTGCATGTTGGTGTTCCGGAGATTTCCGGGCTGACGCTGGCTGAGGCGGTGACCCGCTCGCCGGCGTTTCCGCCCATCGAAGGGCTGCCAGACAGCTACTGGAAAGACCAATCTTGCAGCAATTGCCACCAGTGGACACGGGAACGTCTGTGCACGCAGGGCAACACCTATTTGAGCCTCAACATGCAGCGGTCGCTGGGCAAGCAGCACCCCTTTGGCGGGGCGCTGAAACAAGTGCTGAAAAGCTGGGCCGCGGGCGGCTGCCAGTAGGTTTTCAGGTTTCGATCCAGCAGGGCAGGGGAGGGCTCCCGCCCGTTCCGGTGCATTTGAAAATGCACCCTTCCGGTTCGGCGTGGCGCTGTGCTGCGCACAGCGCGGCGGTGTTTCGAGGAGCAGCGTGCTGCCGGGTGGAAGGCAGGTTTTCATTTGCTGAGAAGCGCTTAAGGGCAGGTTTGCCCTTAAGGCGCCATGCCCAAGGCCGCCAAGGCCTGGCGGCGTCAGCCGCGGGCCTGCGGGCGCGGGAGTGCTGCCTTTGCGCTTGACGTCAGGGGGCGTGGGTGGTGATCAGGAAATAGACCCATTCGCCTTTGAAATCGGCATGTTCGGCGCGGGCGGCGGTGACTTGGGCGCGGAGGAAGTCGAGGTAAGGTTCAGCGGGTTCGCTGAGCGGGCGGGTGCCTTCGTAAAGCGGGTGCGAGGCGGCAAAGGCCACCGCGATTTCCTGGCCGTAGGGCGGGCCGACGGTGATTTGCAGGCCGGGGTCTCCGGCTTCCTTGGCGCCGACACGCAGGGCGCTTTTGGCGGCGGCCTCTGCGAGCGGCACCAGTTCGTTCGGGGAGAGGTGCAGCACCGCGCCGCCGGCGTCGAAGTAATCCACGTAGACAAAGGCCGGGTAGTCCGGCGCGGTGAGGTCAAAAAACAGCCGCTCGCCGCCGGAATAGTCGAGCACCCGGGCATGGGCGTCTTCGCCGACCAGCAGCGGGTTGGTGATCTGGTCGGTGCTTTGCGGCAGGCCGACGTTTGAAATGCCTGCCAGGGCGCCGCATTGCGGCCGGGGCAACAGGCGCATTTCGTCCGAGACTGTGATGTCGGTGCCCATTTGTGCCTGAAGGGCTGCCAGAACGGGAGGGCGGAGGCCGTCCTCGGGCAGGTGGCCGCGCACCTCCAGCGTGGCGGTTTCCGGAACAAAGGCCACCTGCAGGCGGGAGCAGGGCACGGCGGCGAGGATGCCGGAGACGCCGTCGCGCAGGGGGTCGCCCTCTGCCACTGCATCGCCGGGCTGCATGAAGCTTTGGAACGCGGCGAGGGAGACCGGGTCGATGTCGCCGGTGCCGCCCTGGAACGCCAGTGCGGCCTTGATGCGGGGGGCGTCCGGGATGGCGGCCGGCGTTTGCTGCGGATTGGGCGCGGTGCCGGGCAGCACGGGCGCATCCGGCTGCGCCTCCTGGCCGGGCTGGCTGGCTGGAGCGGTTTGCGGCAGCGCGGCCGCGTCGGGGCGTGCTGCTGCGGCGGCCGTCAGCGGAGCAGGTGCCGTTGCAAGGGTAAGCGCCGGTTCCTGCGCAGCGGCCAGCACCAAAGGCCGGGGGGCTGCGGCTGCGGCGGCCTGTGACAGCGCCGGTGCGGTGGCTTGGGCCTGCTGGGTTTGCGGGCTTGCAGCGGCCAGGCTTGCGGCCGGGAGGCTGGCGCTGGCGAGGGTGCTGCCGGCCGCCTGGGCCGGAGCCGCAGCGGCGGCTGGCGCAGCGGCGGCAGCAAGGGGTGCAGCGGGCGGAACAGCAGCGGCAAGGCGGTCCGCGTCAGGCGGCTGCGGCAGGGCCGCCGATTGCGGGATGCTGCCGGACGCCAGCCCCTGGCTTTGCGCCTCGCTTTCAGCGGCTTGCTCGCCCTCGGGCGCCTGTTGCACGGCCTCGGAACGGGGAACGCGGTGGGCCTGCAGGTTGAGGCTGCTTTCCGGCGTGGGCTGCTGCGGAACCGGGTCGGGTGTCAGCGAAATCAGCAGCGCGGCGGCGCCGCCGGCGTGGACCAGGGCGGAGGCTGCAAGCCCCAGCGCCCATATGGCCGGGGTGCGCATCATCCGTCCGTTTCCGGGGTGACCACCAGCACCACGTCCCGGATTCCCAGCGCCTCGCCCGCGGCGACCAGCGGCAGCACGTTGCGCAGTTCCGCCGTGCGGTGGGCGTTGATGCGCAGGCGCAGATCCGGGTCGTCTGCCAGCAGCGCCGAGAGGGCAGGGGAAAGAGCGTCTCGGGGGATTGCCTTGCCGTCGAGTGCCAGGTCTCCGGTGGCGGAGATGGCCAGGGTGATGCCGCCCGAGGGCATGTCGCGGCCGGTGACGGCAGTGGCGGGGCGGACATCGAACGGCGCGGTGGCGTCCATCCGGCCGATCAGCATGAAGAACACCAGCAGGAAGAACACCACGTCGATGAGGGCGATGATGGTTTCCGAATGCGGATTGCGGGCCGGGCGGTTGAGTTTCATGGCGCCGCCTCCAGCCGCAGGACGCGCAGGCGGGTGACGCCGGCCAGGGCGGCGCTGTCCATCACGGTGATCAGCGCCTGTGTCTGCGCGGCGCCGGAGGGGAGGATCACCACTTGGGTCAGCGGTTCCTCGGCCACTGCGGCGGCGAGGGTGGCGCGGAGGGTGTCCTGATCCAGTCCGGTGCCGCGCAGCACCGGCACACCGTCAGCGCCGAGGCGGATCATCAGGGTGCCTGCCGGCGCTTGCGGGCTTCCTGTTGCGGCGCCTTCGGAGGGTTTCACCGCCGGGATCATGTCGAGGTTCAGATAGGTGGAGGTCACCATGAAGAACACCAGCAGGATCAGCATGACGTCGATCATCGGCACCAGCGAGATCAGGGCGCGGGGACGGGCGGGCCGGTTGATCATCATGGCGGCCTCCCCCGTGTCAGCACGACCCGTCGATCAGCAGGAGGCGGCCGGCGGCGCTTTCGATGGCCTGCGCGGCGGCGTCGATGCGGGCCGCGAACAAGCCTGCGGCGATGGCGGCGGGGATGGCGACAAGCAGTCCCGCGGCGGTGGTCAGCAGCGCCTGCCAGATGCCGCCGGCCAGCACAGAGGCATTGGCGGCACCCTGTGCCAGTTCCAGCTCCTGAAACGATTGGATCATGCCGAGAACGGTGCCGAGAAGACCCAGGAGAGGCGCCACCATGGCGATGAGCTCCAACAGGCGGATGAGGGAATTCATCCGGCTTACCTCCTCATTGCCGCGGCGCTGCAGTTCGTCCTGCAGGAGCGGTCCGCGCAGGCCCTCTTGCAGTGCCTGCATGGCGTAGCCCATCACCCGGTCGGCGGGGGATTTGCCGCTTGCGATGCTGTCCTGCGCCTGTTTGCGGTCGCCGTCTTTCCATTGGGTCAGCGCCTGTTCGCGGGCTTGCCCGCCGGAGCGCACCGGCCAGAGCTGGATCAGTTTGACGGCGATCACCGTCAGCGATAGCAGTGACATCAGCGCCAGGATCACGATCACTGGCCCGCCGGTGCCGAGCATTTCCCAGGTGCCGGCCATGGTTTATTTCACCAGCGGCGCGGCAGCGCGGGAGCCAAGTTCCAGGATCGGGAAACAGTCCATCTGCTCTTCGTTCTGGGGCTGGCAGGAGGTGATGTCGTGCAGCAGGATCTCGGAGATGTTGCTGCAGGCGATCTCGGGAATTTCAAAGAGTTTCAGAGTGGTGCGCTGAACGGGCAGGGGGGCGGCGTCGATCGACAGCAGCCGGTCGATCACCCCCTGGCCGTCGAGGATGGCGAGCGACATCTCAAAGCCTTCGAAGCTCTTTCCGGTCTGGTTGCGGAACAGGAAGAAGGCGCGGCAGCCGCCGCCCTCGATCTCCTCGGTCTTGTTTAGCTCGACCCGCAGCGGGCCGGTCTCGGCCGCGGCGGCCAGCGGCAGGCAGATCAGGGCGAGGGCAGAAAGCAGGCGATTCAAGGGCATCACTGTCTCCGGGTTCCGGTTGGTGTTGGCCAGCCCGCCGGGTGCGGATTGGTTCTTTGGATCAGACCAGTGCGGTCAGGGCCTTTTCGATCTTGTCCATGGCATCGCGGGCGGAATCGAGGTCGCGGCGTTTCAGGTGGCGGGCGGCCACATGCAGGGCGCGGCCCAGACGGTCGCGGACCTTGCCCGGGGCGCGAGCGACATTGGCCTGCAGGGACTGGGCGCGCTTGACCTGGGCGCCAAGCGAGCGCTGGTCCATTTCGCGCTGGCCGCGTTTCATCGATTTGCCTTCGTCCTCTCGGTCCTTGCCGATGCGGGCGACGGCGCGTTCAATCACCACGACCATGGTCTCGGCTTCCTGCAGGCGGCCGTCGTTGATCAGGCTGACGGATTTGGCCAGCGCGCGTTTCAGTTTCAGCTCCAGCGGTCCGGGGGCAAGCCCGATGCGCGGCTGGATGCGTTTCAGGCGGCGTTTCAGCGGTGCGACGGCCTTGGGGTCGATGCCGGAGGCGGAAATGTCGGAGACGTCTTCCTCTGTGACCTGGCCCTCGGGGGCTTCGGGTTTGAGGCTGTCCAGCAGGTTGCCGCCATCGTCGTAGAACAGCACGTTGACCTTGGCCGGGTTGCGCTTGAGGAATTTCTTGAGCTCGGTGACCATGCGCTGCGGCGCGCTTTCGCAGATCATCTCCATATTGCCGGAGCGCACCACATAGGTGCCCCAGGCCATCGGCGGGCCGCCGCCTTCTTTCTTCATCGGGGCCTTCAGGGTTTCCGGTTTCTTGCCCGGCTGGATCATCAGGAGCGGATCCTTGCTGGCGTCGAGACAGAAGGCGAAACTCATCCGCTTCTTGGCCCCTTCGCGGACCATCTCTTTGACTTCCTTGCCAGAAATACGCTCAATACTCATCATTCAACCGCCTGAATGAACTGTGAAAAGGTTTGACATTAGGATGGCGATAAGGCTCTCTTGGGGTCAAGTTATTGTTTGAGGTTTCCGCGGGTTTAACCACCAGGCTCGAAAAGAGTGGTGCCCGCCTTACGTCGCGTTACCTATCTTAGGCGCGGCCAATAAAGAATGCACCCAGGGGGGCGAATAACGATGGATCCTGCAGTATTTCTGCAATCCAAAGGGGAGGATTCCCCTAGCGGTGAAAACCTCGAATATGACCCGGCTTTCACCGAGATGGAGCTGGCGGCTCAGCCGGGCGAGGAATCGGTGGTGGGCAATGAGAAGATCGAGGCCACCGATCCCGACTACCGCGAAGTTCAGAAGAAGGCGCTGGAGGTGCTGGAGCGCAGCCACGATCTGCGCGCGGCGGTGTTTCTGGGCGATGCGCTGCTGCATTCCGAGGGGCTGCCGGGCTTTGCCGATGTGACCACCTATATCCGCGGCTGCCTGGAGGAGTTCTGGGAGACCTGTCATCCGGAGCTGGATGAGGACGACGGCGACCCGACCATGCGGATCAATGCGATTCAGGATCTGTGCGGCCAGCCGGATGGCATGGCCGGCGCCTCGCCGCTTTACCGGTCGCTGCGCCGGGTGCCGCTGAGCGAGAGCCGCGGCTTTGGCCGCTTCTGCCTGCGCGACATCGAAATCGCCGAAGGGGTGATGACGGCGCCGGAGGATATGGAGCATGTCCCGGATACCGCCACCATCGGCGCGGCGTTCCAGGACAGCGACGAGGAGGTGGTGGCCGCGCGGCTGGCGGCGGTCAAGACGGCTGAGGAGAATGTCCGCGCGATCTCTGCCGTGTTTGACGAGCAGACGCCGGGGCAGGGGCCGGACCTGAGCGCGCTGATCAAGCTGCTGCAGCAGATCGGCAAGCGGATCAGCACCTATGCCAGTCTGAGCGCGGAAGACGGTGCCAGTGAGGATGAGACGGAAGAGAACGGCGCGGAGGATGGCGGTGCTGCGGCGCCGGCGGCGGGCGGCCGTGCGATGCCATCCGCGCCCGGGGCGATCAACTCTCCCGCGGATGTGTCGAACACGCTGGACCGCATCATCAGTTATTACCGGCGGGCGGAACCTTCCAGCCCGCTGCCGATCCTGCTGGAACGGTGCAAGCGGCTGGTGGGGGCCGACTTCCTCACCATCATGAATGACATGGCCCCGCAAGGGGTGGAGAACGTCCACCTGATCGGCGGGATTGACGACGACGACGACTGACGGACGCGGGAAACTTCTGCGGCGGAATCTGCGGCGGACCCCGTGAAAGCAAGACGAGTAAGGAGACCTAGATGGCCGGAAGTTCACAGAAATTCATTGCCCGCAACCGGGCACCAAGGGTCCAGATCGAATATGACGTGGAGCTGTACGGCGCCGAGAAGAAGGTGCAGCTGCCCTTCGTGATGGGCGTGATGAGCGACCTGGTGGGCAAATCCGAAGTGGAGCAGCCTGCAGTTGCGGACCGCAAGTTCCTGGAAATCGACGTGGACAACTTCGATGACCGGATGAAGTCGATGGCGCCGCGTGCGGCCTTCACTGTGCCCAACACGCTGACCGGCGAGGGCAATATGGCGGTCGACATCACTTTCGAGAGCATGGACGATTTCAAGCCTGCCGCGATCGCCGCCAAGGTGGAGCCGCTGCGCGAGCTGCTGGAAGCGCGTACCCAGCTGTCGAACCTGATGACCTACATGGACGGCAAGACCGGCGCCGAGGATCTGATCTCCAAGATCATCCAGGATCCGAGCCTGCTGAAAACCCTGGCTGCGCAGCCGAAACCCGGCGGCGACGCCGAGAGCGAAGAATAATAGGGGAGGACAAAGATGGCTGAAGAAGAACTCCAGGCGGAAGCCGCTGCTGGTGAAACCGCCTTTGGCTCTGCCGAATTTGCGAGTCTGCTGCAGAAGGAATTCCGCCCCAAGTCGGACCAGGCCAAGACTGCGGTCGAAAGCGCGGTCAAGACCCTGGCCGAGCAGGCGCTGGCAAACACCGCCCTGATTTCCGATGATGCGCTGCGTTCGATCGAGAGCATCGTGGCGGCGATTGACGCGAAGCTGACCGAACAGGTCAACCTGATCCTGCACAATGAGGAATTCCAGCAACTGGAAAGCGCATGGCGCGGGCTGCACTATCTGGTCAACAACACCGAGACCGATGAGCAGCTGAAAATCCGGGTGATGCCGATCACCAAGAAGGAAATGTCGAAGACCCTGAAGAAGTTCAAGGGCACGGCATGGGACCAGTCGCCGATCTTCAAGAAGATCTATACCGAGGAATTCAGCCAGCTGGGCGGCGAGCCCTATGGCTCCCTGGTGGCGGACTATCACTTCGACCATTCGCCGCCGGACATTGAGCTGCTGGGGGAAATGTCCAAGATCGCCGCGGCCGCGCATGCGCCGCTGATCACCGGCGCCAAGCCGACGCTGTTCCAGATGGACAGCTGGGCGGAACTGTCGAATCCGCGCGATCTGACTAAGATCTTCCAGACCCCGGAATATGCCGCCTGGCGCTCGCTGCGGGACAGCGAGGACGCGAAATACGTCGGCCTGGCGATGCCGCGCTTCCTGGGCCGTCTGCCTTATGGCTCCAAGACCGACCCGGTCGAGGAATTCGCCTTTGAGGAAGACACCGCGGGGGCGGGCAGCGAGAAATACGGCTGGGTCAACGCCGCCTATGGCATGGCGGTGAACATCACCCGCTCGTTCAAGATGTACGGCTGGTGCTCGCGGATCCGCGGTGTGGAAAGCGGCGGCACGCTGGAAAACCTGCCCAGCCACACCTTCCCGACTACCGATGGCGGCGTCGATCAGAAATGCCCGACCGAGATAGCCATCGACGACCGGCGCGAGGCGGAGCTGGCGAAGAACGGCATGATGCCGCTGTTGCACCGCAAGAACACCGACGTTGCGACCTTTATGGGGGCGCAGTCGCTGCACAAGCCGGCCGAATACGACGATCCGGATGCCACCGCCAACGCCAACCTCGGCGCGCGGCTGCCGTATCTGTTCGCCACCTGCCGGTTCGCGCACTATCTGAAGTGCATGGTGCGGGACAAGGTCGGCTCGTTCAAAAGCCGTCAGGACATGGAATCCTGGCTGCAGGACTGGATCAACAACTATGTTGATTTCAACGCAGACATCTCTTCGGAGAACGAGAAGGCGCGCAAACCTCTGGCCGCAGCCGAAGTGGTTGTGGAAGAGGTCGAGGGCAACCCGGGGTATTACACCTCAAAATTCTTCCTGCGCCCGCATTACCAGCTTGAGGGGCTTTCCGTCTCGCTGCGGCTGGTATCGAAACTGCCCTCGGAAAAAGGAGGCTGATTACCACTCCCCAGCCTCAAACCATCATAGTGCAGTAGAGTTCTTAATTTTTGAAAGGATAGAAAAATGGCTGCAAATATGTTCGTACAGATCTCGGACATCGAAGGCGATGCAACCGAGGAGAACCACAAGAAGTGGATCGTTGTTCAGTCGGCAAGCTGGAACGTTGAGCGTGCGGTCGAAATGACCGACCTCGGCTCGACTCAGCGGATGCACGCCAACTCGAACTTCGGCAAGATCGAGTTGACCTCGCAGATGGGCAAGGCCTCGAACGACCTGGCGCTGTCGGTTGCCAACGGCACCGTGCGCCCGGAAATCATCATGCACTGGTGCCGTTCGGGTGACAGCGCCAGCCAGGGCCTGCTGGTCTATTCGATCTGGAAGATGAAAGACGTGGTTGTCGACAGCTACTCGATCTCTGCCAGCGAAGACGGCATCCCGGAGGAGACCTGGTCGCTGGCCTATGCCGCGATCGAGCACGAGTACAAATCGACCAACCAGAAAACCGGTAAACTGACCACTGAAGGCACCTTCAAGTGGAACGTGCAGACCGGCAAAGTCGAGTAACCATTTGGCGGACCCCGGGTGTATTGCATGCCCGGGGTCCGTTTTTCTGATGTATTTGCAGCATTCAACCCCGTTGCGGAGTAGAGCCCCATGACCCCCGAAGAGCATCTGAAAGCTGGTGATCCCAAGGCGGCGCTGGAGGCGCTGCAAGCTAAGATCCGCGCGGATGCGAGCAATGCGAAGCTGCGGATCTTTCTGTTTCAGCTGCTGTGCGTACTGGGCGACTGGAACCGGGCGATTGCCCAGCTGAAGGCGGCCGCGGGTCTGGATGAAGGCGCCACAGTGATGGCGCAGGCCTACCGTGAGGCGATCATCTGTGAAGTCTACCGCGAGAAGGTGTTTGCGGGAGAGAAGTCGCCGCTGATCCTGGGCGAGCCGGAGGAATGGCTGGCGCATCTGATCGAGGCGCAGAAATTGCTGGCGACCGGCAACCCCAAGGAAGCGGCAGAGCTGCGCGCCAAGGCGTTTGACGCCGCGCCCGCCAGCCCGGGCGAGGTGAACGGCAAGCGGTTCGAGTGGATTGCGGACGCCGACATGCGGCTGGGGCCGGTGCTGGAAGCGGTGATCAACGGCAAATACTACTGGCTGCCGTTTTCCAAGATCGTCTCCTTTGAAGCAGAGGAGCCGAGCGACCTGCGCGATGCGGTGTGGACGGCCGGAACCCTGACCCTGGCGGGCGGCGGCGCGGTGGCCGCGATGATCCCGACCCGGTATCCGGGCAGCGAGAAGGCCGACGGGCTGTCGATGCTGGCCCGCGCCACCGTGTGGCAGGATGCCGGCGCGGAAACCTATACCGGTCTGGGCCAGCGGCTGCTGGCGATCGGCGATGAGGACATTGCCATCATGGACGTGCGCACACTCCGGATGGATGGGCACGGCGAAGAGAATGGCTGACAAGACACTGGCCGAGCGCCTGCAGCCCTCGCTGCTGGACCGGTTGACCGACAATGCGCCTGGCGATCAGAAGGAAACCCGCGAGAGCCGGGTGATCGATCTGGTGCGGCTGCGGGAAATCATCCAGCGCGATCTGTCGTGGCTGCTGAACACGCAGAACGTCGAAAGCCACTTCGATGCGGAGAAGTATCCTGCGGTCTCGGCTTCGGTTCTGAACTACGGGCTGATCGAAGTGGCGGGGGAGGCCTCGACTACCGAGAAGGCCGAGGCGATCCGGCGGTCGATCAAGCAGGCGATTGCGACCTATGAGCCGCGGATCATCGAAGGCTCGGTCGATGTGCGGCTGCAGGAGGGAACCGACGCCACCGAGATGACCGTGGGGCTGGAGATCCGCGCCGACATGTGGGCGCAGCCGATGCCGCTGGAGCTGTACCTGCGCAGCAAGGTCGATTTGACCACCGGTGAAGTGGAAATGGAAAGGGCCATGTGATGGATACACGGCTGCTGACCCATTACGAGAACGAGCTGAACTACCTGCGCGACATGGGCGCGGAGTTTGCGGCTGCCTATCCCAAGATTGCGGCCCGGCTGGGCATGGAAGGGGTTGAGGTTCTTGACCCCTATGTGGAACGCCTGTTGGAAGGGGCCGCGTTTCTGACTGCGCGGGTGCAGCTGGAGCTGGAGCTGCAGTACCCAAATTTCACCTCCAACCTGTTGGAGATTATCTATCCGCATTATCTCGCGCCGACGCCGTCGATGATGATCGCGGCGTTTGAGCCGGATGTGGCGAACTCTGCCGTCAAAAGCGGCTATGTGCTGAAGCGCGGATCGACCCTGCGGTCGCGGCTGACCGAGGGCGAGCAGACGCCCTGCGAATTCCGCACCGCCGCTGATCTGACCATGTGGCCGATCCAGATCACCGAGGCGCAGTATATCGACGGGCGCGGCGAGCTGGTGGCAGCGGGGGTTGCCACCGGCTACGATGCGCGCGCTGGCCTCCGGCTGCGGATCAAGCGCATCGACGGCGACCCGATCAGCAAACTGGAGATGGACAGCCTGTCGCTGTACCTGACCGGCGAGGCGGGCAACAGCTGGCCGCTGCTGGAGCTGCTGTGCACCCAGGTGCAGGGGATCGTGGCGCGCTCCACCGACCGGCGGGCGGATTGGCAGCTGCCGCTGCGCGAGGCCAAAGTGGTGCAGAAGGGGTTCAGCCCGGAGGAGGCGCTGCTGCCGCTGCCGCGGCGGGTCTATGACGGCTACCGGCTGCTGCAGGAATATTTCGCGATGCCGGAGCGGTTCCGTTTTGTCGAGCTGCAGGGGCTTCGGGAGGGGTTGCGGAAGTCCGAGGGCAATGAGGTCGACCTCTATATCCTGCTGCGCGAGGGCATGCCGGAGATCGCGCCGATCGTGGTGCCGGAGGTGTTCAAGCTGAACGCGGTGCCGGCCGTGAACCTGTTTGAGAAGCGCTGCGACCGGGTGCGGATCGCGCCGATTGATACCGAGCATCATGTGATCCCGAACCGCACCGCGGGCCTCGATTTCGAAATCTACGGGCTGCAGAGCGTGGTGGGCATCAGCGGCGAGGGCGAGGATGACGTGGTGTTCCGCCCTTTCTATTCCGCCAATGACTTCACCGCCGCGGGCGAAAGCCATCCGGCCTATTATACCGTCAAGCGCCGGATGCGGCAGCGCTCGGAGAAGGAGCGGTTGCGCGGGGTGCGCAGCTCCTACCTGGGATCGGAGGTGTTCCTGACGCTGGTGGACCGGGCGCAGGCGCCTTACTCCGCGGGACTGGAGCAGCTGGCGGTCAAGGCGCTGTGCACCAACCGCGATCTGCCGATGCTGCTGGCCACGGGCAATGACGATGTGTTCCAGCTGCCTGAGGGCGGTCCGGTCAAGAAGGTGACGCTGCCGGTGTCGCCAACCCGTCCGCATCCCACCCTGGCGCAGGGCGATACCGCCTGGCGGCTGATTTCTCACCTCAGCCTGAACTACGTCTCGATCGCCGAAACCGGCAAGGGCCAGTCGGCGGAGGCGCTGCGGGAGCTGGTCGGGCTCTATGCGCCGCTGGGCGACCGGGTGACGGAAAAGCAGCTGGAGGGCATCCTGTCGGTCAGCGCGCGGCCCATCGTGCGGCGGATGAGCGATGAGGTGCTGTCGACCGCGGTGCGCGGGCTGGAGATTACCCTGGGCTTTGACGAGAGCTTTTTCGAGGGCAGCAATATCTATGCGCTGGGGGCCGTGCTGGAGCGGTTCTTCCGCGGCTATGCCAGCATCAACTCGTTCACGGAGACCGTCCTGAAAACGGAAAAACGCGGGGAAATTGCCAGATGGCGACCGGAAAAGGGCCTCGGCCGGATGATCTGAGCCTGTATGGCCGGCTGGCCATGGACCCTGAAAAACACCACGTTTTTCAGGCCCTGCGGGTATTGGAGGCGCATTTCGGTGACGCCCCGCGCCTGGGCGAGAGCCGCCGCCCGCGGCAGGACCGGCTGCGCTTGGGGCAGGAGGCGGAACTGGCGTTTCCGCCTACAACCATTGCGGCGTTCAAACCTGCGGAAGGCGACAAGCCCGCAGTGCTGACCAACCGTTTCTTCGGGCTGTTCGGGCCGCAGGGGCCGCTGCCGCTGCATCTGACCGAATACGCCCGCGACCGGAAGCGCAACCACCGCGATCCGACGATGGTGGCCTTTGCCGATATGCTGACGCACCGGCTTATGAGCCTGTTGTACCGGGCCTGGACGCAAGGCTCGCCTGCAGTGAGCTTTGACCGGGCCGACGATCCGATGGCGCGCAAGGTGGCGTCGCTGATCGGCTACAACGGTTTCAAGTTCACCGGCCGGGACGACATGCCCGACCTGGCCAAGCTGCATTTTGCGGGCCACCTGGCCAAAGGCGCCAAGAACGCCGAGGGGCTGGTGTCGATACTGTCGGCGTTTTTTGAAGTGCCGGTTTCCCTGGAGGAATATGTCGGCAGCTGGCTGGAGCTGGAGCCGGACGACCGCTGGCAGCTGGGGTACGGCGGGCTGGGGCAGACCACCAGCATCGGCGACAAGGTGTGGAGCCGCTCAGCCAAGTTCCGCATCCGCATCGGGCCGCTGAAGCTGGAAGATTACGAGCGGCTGCTGCCGGGCGGCGCGGCGCTGAAGCGGCTGCGGGCGATTGTGCGGTCTTATGCGGGCGATGTGCTGGACTGGGATGTGAACCTGGTCTTGGCGGGCGACGAGGTGCCTCGGGCATCCTTGGGCGGCACCACGCGGCTGGGGCTTACCAGCTGGGTGCGCTCGCGCCCGGATCCGGACGCGGATCAGCCGGACGTGAATGATTTATACCTGTACCCGGGACTAGGCGCCGGGGCTGAAGAGCGAGTAGAGGGAGGGATTTGAGATGACCGAGATCAGCCGCGTGGCGCTGTTTGGCAAATTGAACAAGCTGGGATACCAGGCCGTCGAGAGCGCAACCGTATTCTGCAAGATGCGCGGAAACCCCTATGTCGAACTGGTGCATTGGATGCATCAGCTGCTGGCGCAGCAGGACAGCGACCTGCACCGGATCATCCAGCATTACGATCTGGATGCCGGCAAGATTGCCACCGAACTTACCCGCGCCTTGGACATGCTGCCGCGCGGGGCCTCAACGATTTCCGACCTGTCGGACCATCTGATGGATGCGATGGAGCGCGGCTGGGTCTGGGGCTCGCTGCTCTATTCCTCCGCTCAGGTGCGCAGCGGCCATCTGCTGCTGGGCATGCTGAAGACGCCGGCGCTGCGCAATATCCTGTCCAACATGTCGCCGGAACTGGCCAAGATCGGTGCTGATGATCTGGCGGACAACTTCCATAAAGCCACCGACGGTTCGCCCGAGGAACGGTTGGGGGCGCAGGACGGCTCCAACGTGACCGGCGGCGGGGCGGAGCCGGGCGAGGCCTCCGGCTCGATGGCGCCGGGCGCGATGGGCAAGGGTGAGGCGCTGCAGCAGTTCTGCACCGATCTGACCGAACAGGCCCGCAATGGCGAAATCGACCCGATCGTGGGCCGGGACGAGGAAATCCGCCAGATCGTCGACATCCTGATGCGGCGGCGGCAGAACAACCCGATCCTGACCGGCGAGGCGGGTGTCGGCAAGACCGCAGTGGTTGAGGGCTTTGCGCTGCGGATCGCCCGCGGCGATGTGCCGCCTGCGCTGAAGGACGTGCGGCTGCTGGTGCTGGACGTGGGCCTGCTGCAGGCGGGTGCCAGCATGAAGGGCGAGTTCGAGAACCGCCTGCGCCAGGTCATCGACGAGGTGCAGGCAAGCCCGGTGCCGATTGTGATGTTCGTGGATGAGACCCACACGCTGGTGGGCGCAGGGGGCGCGGCCGGCACCGGCGATGCGGCCAATCTGCTGAAGCCGGCGCTGGCACGCGGCACCCTGCGCACCATCGGCGCCACCACCTGGGCCGAATACAAGAAATACATCGAGAAGGACCCGGCGCTGACCCGCCGCTTCCAGGTGGTGAAAATCGACGAACCGGGAATCCCGAAGGCGATCCTGATGATGCGCGGCATCGCCTCGATGCTGGAGAGACACCACCGGGTGCAGGTGCTGGACGAGGGGATCGAAGCGGCGGTCAGCCTGTCGGCACGCTATATCCCGGCGCGCCAGCTGCCGGACAAATCGGTGAGCCTGCTGGACACCGCCTGCGCCCGGGTGGCGGTGAGCCAGCATGCGGTGCCCGCCGAGGTCGACGACAGCCAGCGCCGGATCGAGGCGCTGACCACCGAACTGGAAATCATCGGCCGCGACGAAACCGCGGGTTACGAGGTTGCCGACCGGCGCGAAGCGGTGGAAGCCGCCAAGGCCGCCGAGGAGGAGCGGCTGGCTGGGCTGACCGAACGCTGGGACAAGGAAAAGGCGGTAGTCGAGGGCATTCTGGAACTGCGCGCCAAGCTGCGGGAGGGGGCCGCGCCCGTGGACGCTGCCCCGGATGCAGGGGAAGACGGTGCGGAGGGCGCTGCCGATAGCCCGTTGTCGGACGAAGAACGCGCCAAGCTGATGCAGGAGCTGAAGGACAAGAACGCAGAGCTGGAGACGCTGCAGGGCGACAGCGCGCTGATCCTGCCGATTGTCGACCACCAGGCGGTGGCTAGCGTTGTCGGCGACTGGACCGGCATCCCGGTGGGCCGCATGGTCAAGGACGAGATCGAGACCATCCTGAACCTGGAAGAGCGGCTGGCCCAGCGGGTGATCGGCCAGGACCACGCGATGAAGATGATCGCCAAGCGGATCCAGACCAGCCGCGCCGGCCTCGACAACCCGAACAAGCCGATCGGGGTGTTCATGCTGGCGGGCACGTCCGGTGTCGGCAAGACCGAGACCGCGCTGGCGCTGGCAGAGGTTCTGTACGGCGGCGAGCAGAACGTCATCACCATCAACATGTCGGAATACCAGGAGGCCCATACCGTCAGCTCGCTGAAAGGCGCGCCGCCGGGCTATGTCGGCTATGGCGAGGGCGGCGTGCTGACCGAGGCGGTGCGGCGCAAGCCCTATTCCGTGGTGCTGCTGGACGAGGTCGAGAAGGCGCACCCGGATGTGCATGAAATCTTCTTCCAGGTGTTCGACAAGGGGGTGATGGAGGACGGCGAGGGCCGGGTGATCGACTTCAAGAATACGCTGATCCTGCTGACCTCCAACGTGGGCACCGAGACAATTATGGATCTGTGCTCCGACCCGGATCTGATGCCGGATCCGGAGGGCATGGCGAAAGCCTTGCGCGATCCGCTGCTGAAGGTGTTCCCGCCGGCGCTGCTGGGGCGCCTGGTGACGATCCCCTATTATCCGCTCAGCCCGGAGATGATCGGCGAGATCACCAAGCTGCAGCTGGGCCGCATTCAGAAGCGGGTCGAAGAGGCGCATGGGGTGCCGTTCGAGTATTCCGATGCCGTGGTCGGGGAAATCGTCAACCGCTGCCAGGAGCTGGACTCGGGCGGCCGGATGATCGACGCGATTGTCACCAACACCATGCTGCCGGAGATTTCCAACGAGTTCCTGCGCCGCCTGATGGAAGGCGCGGAGGTCGAGAAAGTTGCCATCGGCGTCAAGGACGGAGAATTCACCTACGCGTTTGAATGATCACTTGCACAAGTAACAAGTGGGAAAGGATTTCCTATGGTTAAACACGTTGTCATGGACATGAAGAACGTCGACATCGGCGCGTCCGGGCTGGAGATGGTTGTACCGCCCAAGCTCTCCTTCAAGGTTGTGGTCGAACTGGACAAGAAAATGGAGAAGGGGGTCGAGAAAGACCCGCTTCTGCAGCAGGAATTCCATGCCGGTGCCAGCGAGGTGTTTGAGCAGACCCGCGACACCATCGCGAAGAAGTGCAAGGTCTTCGACAAGGCCTTTGTCGAGATGGCCAACAAGGGCGCCGACAAGAAGACGATGGAAAAGCAGCTGAAGGGGCTGAACGACGCCATCAGGAACGACATCAAGGTTGGCGAGAAGGCGGCGGAACTGGCGGCGCAAAAGGCCTGGACCAGCCTGCAGAAGAAGAAGAAGGAATGGTCCAAGTTCAAGATCAAGGTGGGCGTGTCCATCGCGGGCACCCTGGCCGGGCTGGCGGTGAGCATCGCGGCGATGGCGACCTCACCTTTCTCGGGCGGCGCAGGTGCAGCCTTTGGCATCATCGGCCTGATCAAGTCCGGCGTCACGCTGGCAAAGGACATCGGCAAGCTGGCGATCAATATCCACCAGTCCAAGGCGATCCTGGTGAAGAACCTCGTGGTGGTGGAAAAGGCGGCCTCCAACAAGGCGCTGAATGCCACGAACGAGGTGTCGGCGGCGGTGTTTCAGGAGTTCCTCGGCATCTCCCAGCCCTCGGTCAAGACGGTGGAGGATGCAGCCGATACCCTGAAGGCGAAATACGCCCAGATGGTGGTTAAGATGCATGACCTGTCCAAGAACCTGAACAAGATCCTAAAGCAGCAGGAAAAGCTGAAGAAAGAGTTCCTGGCCGAGGTCGGCAAGAAGCTGAAGAAGCACCCGGTGAAGGACAAGAAGACCCAGCTGGTGATGATCAGCAAGGCGCTGGATACGGCTTTGGCGAAAAACTACGCCGAGGTGCAGAAGGCGATCGACAAGATCCAGATTATGTATGCGGACGCGCGCGGCTGGGCCAACAACATCAAGGACCTGATGAAGCGCGTGAAGGCGCTGACGATCAAGGATCCGAAGGCACTGAAGGTGTTCCGTGAGGGCCTGAAATTTGCGGCCCTGGCGCTGTCGCCGATTGACGGCAATTCGATCGCTACCGGCGCCAAGGATCTGGCCCTGGGTGTGGGGGGCGCCGTTGGCGGCTATGCCTATGACAAGATTACCAGCAAAGTGCTGGACGGAACCGTGTTCGACGCGGCCTGAGACTGAAGCAAAGACACCGGGCGCAGCGCGCGCCCGGCAAACTGAAAGACCGGCTGGAGAAGTACCTTGGACAGCAGCGCGCAGACCGCAGAGACGCTTCGGGACCGGGCCCGTGAATTCGTCGAGCGCCCGTGGGTGACCAATACCATTCTGGGCATCATCATTTTTAACGCCGTCACGCTGGGTCTTGGCACCTCCGCCGCGGTGCGGGCGCATGCGGGCGGGCTGCTGGACGTGATCGACACCGCTGTGCTGACCATCTTTGTGCTGGAACTGACGCTGAAGCTGTTTGCCTACGGCCTGCGGTTTTTCTCTTCTGCCTGGAACATCTTCGACCTTGTCGTGGTTTCCTTCGGACTGTTCCCCGACAGCCAGGGCCTGTCGGCGCTGCGGGGGCTGCGGGTGGTGCGCGCGCTGCGTCTGTTGTCGGTCATTCCGCAGATGCGCGCGGTTGTGCAGGCGCTGTTGGACGCGCTGCCCGGCATGGGTGCGGTGATCGTGATGATTTCCATCGTGTTCTACGTCTTCGGCGTGATGGCGACAATGATGTACGGTGCCGCCTTCGACGAATGGTTCGGCACCCTGGGCCGGTCGCTCTATTCGCTGTTCCAGATCATGACGCTGGAAAGTTGGTCGATGGGCATCGTGCGCCCGGTGATGGAGGAGTTTCCCTTTGCCTGGTCCTTCTTCGTGCCCTTTATCGTGATCACCGCCTTTTCGGTGCTCAACCTGTTCATCGGTCTTCTGGTCAACACCATGCAGTCGGCGGTGGAGGCGGAAGCCGAGGCAGAGTTCGAGCAGTTGCGCGATCTGGTGAAATCGGAGACCGATGTGGTCGACGCGCATGTGATGGAGCTGCATGAGGAGATCAAGGCGCTGCGGGCGGAGATTGCCGAGCTGAAAGGGCAGGGCAATGGCTGACAGCTCGCAGAAGTTCATTGCCCGGAACCGGGCGCCCAGGGTTCAGATCGAATATGAAGTGGAGCTTTACGGCGCCGAGAAGAAGGTGCAGCTGCCCTTCGTGATGGGGGTGATGAGCGATCTGGCTGGCAAGTCCACGGTCGAGCAGCCGGCGGTGGCGGACCGCAAGTTCCTGGAGATCGATGTCGACAATTTCGACGAGCGGATGAAAGGCCTGGCGCCGCGCGCCGCCTTCACCGTGCCCAATACGCTGACCGGCGAGGGTAACCTGGCGGTGGACCTGACGTTTGAGAGCATGGCGGATTTCTCGCCCGGGGCGATCGCCGCCAAGGTGGATGCGCTGCGTCCGCTGCTGGAGGCGCGCACCCAGCTGCAGAACCTGATGGCCTATATGGATGGCAAGACCGGTGCCGAGGCGCTGATCGAGACCATTTTGAATGACCCGTCGCTGCTGGCGGCGGTGTCGGCACCGGCGGCGGATGCGGACAGTGCGGCGGCACTGGACAGCCTGCACAATCTGGAGCTGCCGGAAGAAGAGGCGGACAGCAGCGATGATGTGCTGGCAGGCCTTGCGGCGCAAGCGCCGGAGGAGGCGGAGCCGGAAGACACATCCGCGGATGTGCTGGCTGGTTTGAGCGCGTCAGCGCCTGTGCACACGGATCAGCCGGATGAGTCGGCGGACGCATTGGCGTCGCTGGCTGCGGCAGAAATACCCGATGCTGTTGAGGAGGACACATCTGCGTCTGTTCTGGAGGGGCTGGCCCAGGCGGACCTCCCCGAAAGGGAGGAAGACACCTCGGGCGGGGTGCTGGCKGGGCTTGCCGCGCAGGCCCCGGAGGAGGCTGGGGCTGAGGATGACTCTGGCAGCGTTCTGGATGAGCTGCGGGCTGCGGAGCCTGTTGAGACGGAGGCGGATGATGCTTCCGCGGAGGTCCTGGCGGATCTGAGTGCGGCTGCACAGGAGGAGGAAGACCAGGGCGATGAAGCCGGAGAGGCGCTTGCGTCGCTGGCCGCAGCTGAGATGCCGGACGCCGAAGAGGACGATCAGACCGGATCCGTTCTGGAGGGATTGGCGCAGGCTGAAATTCCCGAGACAGAAGAGGACCCGTCCGGTGATGTGCTCGCCGGGCTGGCGGCGCAGGAAGTGGAGGAGGCCGCTGCCGAAGAGGACACAGCGGGGGCAGCACTGGAAAGCCTCGCTGCAGTTGAAGTGAGTGAGGCGGAAGAAGAAGATCAGTCTGGCGTGCTGGATGCTCTGGCGGAGCTGGACGTGCCGGAGGAGGCAGATACGGCTGCAGAGGATGCGCTTGAGAGCCTGGCTTCTGTAGAGATCTCCGAAGATGCGGAAGAAGACCATTCGGGTGTCCTGGACGCGCTGGCAGATGCCGGGATGGAAGAGGCTGAGGACACTGCGGCGGAGGATGCGCTGGAAAGCCTGACTGCCTTGGAAATTGAAGATGCGGCAGAAAAGGACACAGCCGGCGCGGCCCTGGAGAGTCTTGCGGCTGCGGATGGGCCGGAGGCCGCAGAGGCAGAGGACCATTCCTCGGTTCTGGATGAACTGGCCGCAATTGAGGTGGAGGATGAGGCGGAGGACGCCGCCTGCGCGGCGCTTGAGAGCCTCGCTGCCGCGGAGGTGGCCGAGACGGCGGACGATGAAGATGCTTCCGGTGCAGCTCTGGAAAGCCTGGCTGCGGTGGAGGTTTCGGAAGATCAGGACGAGGATGTTTCCGGCGTTCTGAGCGGGCTGGCGGATCTGGAACAGGGTGAGGAGGACGGCGGCGAAGCGGCCGCGGCTGCCTTGGAAAGCCTGACGGATGCAGCGGTTCCGGATGCTGAGGAAGGTGATGGCCCGGAGGATGTGCTGGGCGGTCTCCTGGAGGATTCACCAGAAGAGGAAGAAGCCGCCAGCAAAACAGAAGATGCGCTGGAGAGCCTGGCCGGGATTGAAATCGAAGATGCGGAGGATGGTGGCGCGCAGGACGTTCTTGAGGGATTGCTGGATGCCGCGCCGGAGGACGATGAGCCCGAAGAGGAGGATCTGAGCGCTGTTCTGGACAGCCTGTATGCCCCGGAAGAGACAGAAGACTCGGATGTTGCCGGGGATGTGCTGGCCGGGCTGGCGGATGATCTGCCGGAAGACGAACCGGAGAGTGAGACGGAATTCGACGATATACTGGGCGGTCTTAATGAGCCGGAAGAAGAGGCTGCTGAAGACGACCTGAGTACTGCGCTGGATACGCTGGAGGCTTCCGAAGAAGCAGAGGCCGAAGACGGCGGATTGGATGATTTGCTTGCCGATCTCGGCAGCGGCGCGCCGGAAGAAGCGGCCGAAGAGGACACAGCTGATGTGCTTGCAGATCTTGCCGAGGCCGGCGGGGCAGATGAGGATGACGATCTGGACAGTCTGCTGGGAGATCTGGATGCAGAGGATGCAACGGCGGACGATTCCGGTGCGCGCTTGAGCGGTGCAGAGGACGAGGCGGGCGACAGCGGTTTGGATGATCTTCTGGGGGGCTTGGACGCCGCGGCTGATGACGACGGTTCCGATCCGGATGCGCTTCTGGCGGATGATGAGGACGCCGCGGAAGCAGACGGTGATGATCTTGATGCTTTGTTGGGCGGGTTGGGCGAGACGGAAGAGGCCGCCAGCGGGGATGATAGCGGCAGCGATCTTGATGACCTGCTTGGCGGTCTGGAGGACGACGGCGGCGAGGACGACCTGGACGCTCTTCTTGGCGGCTTGGATGAGGACGAGGCCGGGGAGGACGCCGGCCTGGATGAGCTGCTGGGCGACCTTGGCAGCGATGAGGAAGAGGACGGAGATCTGGACGGCCTGCTGGCGGGTCTTGGCGAAGAAGCCGACGCCGAAGAGGCGGCGGATGCGGAGAGTGCGGAAGACGACCTTGATGCGCTGCTCGGCGGTCTGGGGGACGCAGATGCGGATCTGGACAGCCTGATGGGCGGTGACGGGGATATGGACCTGGATGATTTGCTTGGTGATCTTGGCGGTGAGGATGAAGACGCCGCCGAAACGGGCGGTGATGATCTGGATGCGCTGCTGGGGGACCTGGACGAAGGCGGCGAGGCGCCGGCGCCGGAGGCTGCTGCGGCGGAGGTCTCGGACGATCCGGAGTTTGCCTACGGCACCATGAGCGCGGCGCGGCCGGCGCCCTCGAGGCTGGAGCGCAAGCGGTTCCGGATGGCCATCATGGGCGATTTTTCGGGCCGCGCGGCCAAGGGGCAGATCGAAACCGGAGACGCCTTGGCGGCGCGCAAGGCGATCCTCTTGGACCCGGATACGGTCGAGGATGTGATCGAGCGCTTTGCCACTGAGCTGGTGCTGCCGATCGGCAAGGACGGCGCGGGCATTGCGGTCAAGCTGGAGGATCTGGACGGGCTGCACCCGGATGAGCTTTATGAAAACGTGGAGCTGTTTTCCGAGCTTGTGGGCCTGCGCAAGCAGCTGCAAAGCGGCGCGACCGCGGATCACGCGGCGAATACACTAAAGGCCTGGGCGGAGAAATACGGCACCCGGGCGCGGGCGCCCAGGCGGGCTTCGGCGGGCAATGCTGTGCCTGCGGACAAGCGTCTGAGCGCGTTTCAGCAGCTGATCGGGGACACCGGCAATACGCTGTGCGAGCCCTCGCCGGTGGAGGAACTGCTGGCGCGCGTCGTGGGTCCGCACATCCGGGCGCTGCCGGACCCGGAGGTGGCAGCGATGCAGAAGGCGGTGGATGAAGCGCTGTCGGATGCAATGCGGCTGGTGCTGCATCACCCTGAGTTCCAGTCGGTGGAGGCGCAGTGGCGCTCGCTGGATCTGATGGCGCGCTCCATTGAGGCCGACGATACGCTGGATGTCATGCTCTATGACATTTCGGCGGAGGAGCTGGCGGCGGATCTGGCGGCGGAGGACGATCTGTCGAAAACCGGCTTTGTGCGGCTGCTGACCGAGGAGCCGCTGGACGAGGAGAACGGCCGCGGCGGCTATTCGGCGCTGATCGGCATGTATCAGTTCGAGGAAACCCCGCCGCATGCGGAGCTGCTGGGGCGGATCGCGCGGGTGGCGGCGCATGTGGATGCGCCTTTCTTCGCGTCGATCTCGCCGGAGTTCCTGAAAACGCCGAAGGCGGAGCGGCCCAAGCTGGTGGCGGATGCCTGGGACACCCTGCAAGGCATGGCGGAAGCCGGGCATCTGGGGCTGGCCAGCCCGCGGTTCCTGCTGCGCCGTCCCTATGGTCAAAAAACCGATCCCTGCTATGAGTTTGATTTCGAGGAGTTTACCGAAACGGAAGGCCTGAAGGGTATGCTTTGGGCCAATCCGGTGGTGCTGGTGGCGATCCTGCTGGGACGGTCCTTCAAGGAACACGGGCCATCGCTGCAGCTGGGGAAAATTATGTCTCTGGGCGGGATGCCCTATCATTATGTGAACGACAAGTTCGGCGACCAGGTGGCGCTGCCCTGCACCGAGCGCAACATCGATCTGGACAAGATCGCGCTGGCGCAGGAGCGCGGCTTTATGGCGGTGAGCGCGGTCAAGGGGCGCGACGAGGTGCGGCTGACCTCTTTCAACTCGCTGAAGGGCAGCGAGATCCTGGGCCCCTGGACCGGATTGCCGGCGCCGGAGCCCTCGCCGCCGGACCCGCGCGGGCTGCCGAAGCCCAAGCCGCCAGCCGGAGGCGGTGGTGAAGACGAGGACCTGGATCTTGATTTGGATTCGGGCGGAGACGATGAGGACGATCTTGGCCTGGATGATCTGGATTTCGGAGGCGATGACGGGGATGACGATGGCCTCGGGGATCTGGATGACTTGTTGTCGTCGTTTGGGGATGACGATGATGACGACGGTGGGGATGATGACGAAATGGATGCGGACCTCGCCGCGCTTTTGGATGAATTGTGATGCGAATGTTTGAGAACACTGCCGGCGATTACCGGCCCCGTTCCCGTCGCGGAAAGGAGGAGACATGGTTGTAAGCAAGGGCCATGAAAACGACCTCGCCTGGATGTCGGGGACATATTCCACCGACGGGTTGATGATGAGCCGGGCCATTGTGCGCGAGGGGCTGAGCAAGCTTACCGAGACCACGATCGAATTTGCCGCGACCAAGGCCCAGCCGAAGCTGGAGGACCTGGTCGGCAAGCAGATGAACGTGCATGTGATGCGCCAGGAGACCGAGCATCAGTTCAACGGCATTTGTGTATCGGTCGAGCATCTGGGGTTCCGCAACGGCTATGAGATGTTCGTGGCGGAAGTGCGCCCCTGGTTCTGGATGCTGACGCGGACCTGCGACCTGAGGGTGTTCCAGGACAAGACGTCGGTCGAGATCATCAAGCAGCTGTTCGGTGAATACGGGTTCAGTGATTTCACGGACAAGCTGAGCGACAGCTATGAGAAGCGGGAGTATTGCCTGCAGTACCGGGAGAGCGATTTTGATTTCCTGTGCCGCCTGATGGAAGAAGAGGGGATCTATTACTATTTCGAAAGCCCGGTCGGTGAGACCACGCGCGAAAAACTGATCCTGTGCGACGGCGTCAGCGGCCATTCCCCGATCAGCGGCGGGGCGTCCGTCGAGTTCCATGCCCGCGACGACAGCGACCGGCGGCGGGCGGAGCATATCTCCGAATGGACAAAGGATGAGCGCGTGACCCGCGGCAAGGTCACACTGAACGATTTTGATTTCCTGACACCGTCAGCAGATCTCAAGGCCACGTCGTCGATCCAGAAGGGCAAGCATTCCTACAAGGACTATGAGGTCTACGACTACCAGGGCCACTACCGGAAAAACTCCGGCCTGGGCACCAAGCTGGCGCGGGTGCGGATGGAGGCCGAAGCGGTCAAGCACATCCGCTGGCGGGGAGCCTCCAGCGTGCCGACGCTGGTTACTGGCTGCACCTTCACCATGAAGGAGCACCCTGTGAAGGAGAACAACAAGGAATACCTGGTGATCGATGCGGAGCATCACATCAAGGTGGCCTGGGACTATGGCGAGCGGGAAAGCCAGAAGACGGAAAAGATTGCAACCAAGGGTGCCATGCGCCGCGATCTGAAGGCGAGGAACATGGATGTGCCGCCGGAGATGGAGCACGATGTCTATGCGTCGACCTTCCGCGCAATCCTGAAATCCGAGCAGTTCCGGGCACCGATGTTGACGCCGTGGCCGGAGGTGCAAGGACTGCAGACAGCCACCGTGGTGGGCCAGAGCGGTGAGGAGATCTGGACCGATGAGCATGGGCGCATCAAGATCCAGTTTCATTGGGACCGTGAGGGCAAGAAGAACGAGACCTCGTCCTGCTTCGTGCGGGTGATGACGCCCTGGTCCGGCAAGAACTGGGGCATGGTGGCGATCCCGCGCATGGGCCAGGAGGTGGTGATCCAGTTCGAGGACGGCAACCCGGACCGGCCGATCTGCACCGGCATGCTTTACAATGCCGAAACGATGCCGCCTTATACCTACCCCGACGATCAGACCCAGCTGGGGATCAAGACGAATTCCTCCAAAGGGGGCGGCGGCTATAACGAGCTGATGTTCGACGACAAGAAAGACAGCGAACTGATGCGGGTGCAGGCCGAGAAGGACCACCAGATGCTGGTCAAGGATCGTTCGACGGTGACGGTGGGCATGGATGCGCCGGACCCGGAAGTGACATCGGCGGATGAAAAAAGCTATGTGTTCACCGTTCAGCAGCACATGACGGAAACCGTGCATCAGGGCGACCGCACCGAAGTGGTGGAGACCGGCGACAAGTCGGAAACCATTCAAACCGGCAACATGACCCTGGACGTGGATACCGGCAACCTGACCGAGACCATTGCCAAGGGCGACCATACGGAAACCGTGTCGCTGGGCAATCTGACCGTGGATGTGACCGCGGGCAAGATCGCGATGAGCGCGGGCCAGGAGATCAAGCTGACGGTGGGGGCGTCCTCGGTCAAGATTGACAACTCCGGGGTTACCATCAAGGGGCCGATGATCAAGATCGAAGGCACCGGCATGGTTGAGGCGAAAGCGCCGATGACCACCGTCAAAGGCGACGCGATGCTGACCCTGAAGGGCGGCCTCACGATGATCAACTAGGCGGGTGCAGATGTCGGCAAGATTCGAAAAGCTGGTGAAAATGCCTGCTGACCCGGTGGCCAAGCTGCTGTCGCGGGCAAATGTCATCCTGAAAACCCCGCTGGAGGCGCCGCCCACGGCGCAGGCGGGGGTTGTGCTGGAGGAGCTGGAGCGCAAGGGCGCTCTGGTCGATCTTCTGCGTACCCTGGCGGTGCTGCTGCCCCCGCGAGAGCGGGTGTGGTGGGCCTGTCTGGCGGCGCGGGATTACATCGGGCCGCGCTCGGACAAGGATCCGGCGTCGCTGACCGCATCGGAGGCCTGGGTGTTCGAGCCCAGCGAGGAAAACCGCGACAAGGCGCGGATCACCCTGGATCATGCCTATGTGGACGATGATACGGTGAACTGTGCGCTGGCGGTGCTTTATGCGGCCGGAACCCTGGGACCCGGAGAATTGAATCAATATCCTGCCCCGGCAGGGGCCTCTGAGGCGGCTGCCTTTGCCATGAATATGGTGGCCTTGGGTCAATTGTCTGATAAGTTTGAAGAACACGGCGGCGTTCTGGTGGAGCGGGCGCTGGATATCGCGCGCGGCGGCAAGGGGCAGGTGATCGAGGTCCCCCAGCACGCGGCGCAGGACTGAAGGGGAGGATGTAAAAGATGGGAATGCCACAGGCCCGGGTGACGGATCTGCATGCCTGCATGCTGCCTTCCACCCCGCCGCCGCCGGTGCTGCCGGTGCCGACGCCGATCCTGCCACCCTGCGCTGTCACGGTGCTGGTGGCCAACCTGCCGGCCGCGCGCTTGGGTGACATGTGCACGGCTGCGCCGTCGCCGCACCCGATCATCAAGGGGTCGGCCACGGTGCTGATCAACAACATGCCGGCCGCACGTATCCTGGACAACACCGCCTGCGGCGGCATGGTTGCCAAAGGTGAATTCACCGTACTGGTGGGAGGATAACCCCAGGCATGGGAGTGACACTGAAATTTCAGAGCTCGGGCGCGATGCCCGGCGATGCGGCCCCTGTTCCGATGCGGGGGCCCAGCCTCACCGTGGGGCGCGGGGCCAGCTGTGATCTGGTGCTGCCGGACCCGGACCAGATGCTGTCGCGCAACCACTGTGTGATAGAAGACCACAACGGCAATGTGGTGGTGGTCGACCTCAGCTCGAACGGCACGTTTCTGAACTATTCCAAGATCCCTCTGGGCCGGACGCCGACGCCGCTGAACAATGGCGATGTGCTGTGCGTCGGCAACTATGAGCTGGTGGTGGAAATCCGCGATGATCTGGCCGATGTGGGCGACATGATCGCGGCGCCCGCGGCGCAGGGGCCCGCCTCGCACGGCAATGCCGCCAATGCGCCGGATCCGCTGCAATTGCTGGAGGACGCCGGGCCGGGCGGAGATTTCCTGGATGACCTGCTGGGGGAGGGGCCGAAAGGGCCTGCGCAGTTCAACCCGGTGGACCCGATCGACGAGCTGCTGCCGCCCTTGGGCGAGGAGGTGGATCCGTTCTTCCAGAAGGCCAGCGACGGGCGCGAAGGGGAGGGGGCCAGCCTGCCCAACCACAACCCGACGGCCTCGGACGGGTTTGCCGCGCCCGCGTCGCAGTCGAACCTGATCCCGGACGATTGGGATGACGATTTCCTGTCTGGCATCGGCGAACCGGAGGTGCCCGCGCCCCAGCCGGACCCGCAGCCCGTTACGCCGCCGCGTGAAGTGCCGCAGCCGCCAACAGAGGTGCCGCCTTCGGCACCGCCGCAAGAGGCCCCGCCGGCGCCGCCGCAGGAAATCCCGCCGCATCAGGATACTGGCGGGAAAGCCGCTGCGCCATCGCAGGAGGCGCAGGAGGCGGTGGCGGCCTTCCTGAAAGGGGTTGGCGCGGAGGTTAGCATCGACCCGGCGGACCACGCCAGCACCATGGCGCGGATGGGCCGGGTGATGAAGACGCTGGTCACGGGGCTGCGCGAAATCCTGATGACCCGGACTTCGATCAAGTCCGAATTCCGCATCGAACAGACAATGATTTCCGCCGGCGGGAACAACCCGCTCAAGTTCTCGATCACCCCGGAACAGGCGGTGGAGGCGATGGTGCGCCCGGCGACCCGCGGCTACCTGTCGCCCGAAACCGCCGCCGAGGAAGCACTGCGAGACATCAAGGCGCATGAGGTGGCGATGGTCACCGGCATGGAGGCGGCGCTGAAAGGCGTGCTGAAGCGGCTCGACCCCAAGGCGCTGGAGGCGCAGATCGAGGACAAGGGCGGCTTCACCGGCCTCTTGCGCGGCAAGAAGGCGCGCTACTGGGACGTATACGAGCAGCTCTATGCGGAGATTTCCGACCAGGCTGAGAATGATTTTCACGACCTGTTCAGCCGCGAATTTGCGCGGGCCTACAAAGACCAGCTGGACAGGCTGAAGGAATGATCGGCACCGCGCCCCGCGCGCGTGCCCGCAAGTGAGAGGAGATCCCGGTGTCCTGGGACAGCAAGGTACTTTGGACGGAGGGGCTGTTTCTGCAGCCGCACCACTTCCAGCAGTCCGACCGTTACAACGAGGCGCTGGTTGCCGGGCTGGCGCGGCGGCTCAGCCCTTATGCCTGGGGGGTGAACGGGCTGGAGATCGACCATGAGGCGCTGAAGATCGGCCAGTTCGCGGTCAAGTCCTGCGAGGGGCTGACCCATGACGGCACCGTGTTTCGGGTGCCGATGGCGGACCCGCATCCACCAGCGATGGAAGTGCCGACCACCGTCAAGGACTGTATCGTCTACCTGACCGTGCCGCAGCGCCGGCAGGGCGCGACTGAGGTGGAGCTGAGCGGCGCCGAACGCTCCGCCAGCCGCCTGCGCCCTGACAAGGTGGAAGTGACCGATGTGACCTCGACCGAGCGCAAACCGGTGCAGCTGGATGTAGGCAAGATGCGCCTGCAGTTTGCGCTGGAGGTTGATGATTTGGCCGACCTGCTGGCGGTCCCGGTCGCGCGCATCATCGAAGTGCGCCCGGACAAGGAGATTGTGCTGGACCAAGCCTTTATCCCGTCCTGTTTGGATGTGCGGGCAGCCCCGGCGCTCAGCGGCTTCCTGCGCGAGCTGGAGGGGCTTCTGGCGCACCGGATGGAAGCGTTGGCGGGCCGCCTGTCGGAGGCGGGCGGTGCCCGCGGGGTGGCGGATGTGTCGGATTTCATGCTGCTGGCGGTGGTGAACCGGATGCTGCCGCAGGTGCGCCACCTGCGCAACATCGAGAACCTGCACCCGGAACGGCTGTTCACCACCTGCGCCGGAATGGCGGGGGAGCTGTCGGTGTTCATGTCGACGGAAAAACAGGCGCCGGAGTTTCCGCCCTATACCCATGACAATCTGGTCGAATGCTTCGCGCCGGTGATCCGGGTGCTGCGCCAGTACCTGAGCTCGGTGCTGGAGCAGACCGCGATCCCGATCAAGCTGGAGGCGCGCAAATACGGCATCTCGGTGGGGGTGATTGCCGACCGAAAACTGCTGGGCAACGCAGGCTTTGTGCTGGCGGTCAGCGCCGACATTCCGGCCGAGGACGTGCGCAAGCATTTTGCCGGCCAGGCCAAGATCGGCCCGGTGGAGGAAATCCGCCAGCTGGTGAACTCCGCTCTGCCGGGGATCACCCTGCGCCCCTTGCCGGTGGCGCCGCGGCAGATCCCCTATCATTCCGGCGTGGTCTATTTCGAGATGGATGCGGACAGCCCCTATTGGCGAAAGATGACCACCTCGGGTGGCATCGCAGTGCATGTGTCGGGACAGTATCCGGGGCTCAAGATGGAGCTTTGGGCAATCCGTAATGCATAAGGGAAGGCGCTGAAATGGCTGATTATGACGATCCCTTTGCCGAACCGGGGGATACCGACAAGACGGTGATCAAGCCGAACCCGGGCGGGCGGCGCACGGCCACGCCGATGCAGCAGCCGGACGTGCCGCAGCAGACCCAGCCGGTGCCGGACCTGGACGCCTATGGGGTGCCGCAGGCGGCGGCACCGAAACCGCAAGCTGCGGCGGGCGGGGCCAAGGCACCGAAGATGGCGCTGACGGGGATGAACCAGCTGACCGCCTGCGCCTCGACCCTGTTTGCGCTGATTTCCCGTATCCGCAACCGGGCCCAGCACATGGACCCGGACGGGCTGCGCAAGAATGTGGTGGCCGAGGTGCGCGCGTTTGAAAACCGTGCTTTGCAGGCGGGCATTCCGGCGCAAACGGTGAAGATTGCCCGCTATGCGCTGTGCGCGACGCTGGACGATGTGGTGCTGAACACGCCCTGGGGCGGCCAGTCCGCTTGGGGCCTGCAGTCGATGGTGGCAACCTTCCACCGCGAGGTGGTGGGCGGCGACCGTTTTTACGACCTGCTTGCGCGGCTGGAGAAGGAGCCGGGCAACAATATCGACATGCTCGAGTTCCTGTACATGTGCCTGTCGCTGGGGTTCGAGGGCCGTCTGCGGGTGGAGCAGGGCGGCTCGGAGAAGCATCTGCAGATCCGCGGCGCGCTGGCGCGGATCATCCGCAACCAGCGCGGACCGGTTGAGCGCGATCTGTCGCCTCGTTGGGAAGGCCTGATCAAACCGTTCAAAGCTCTGTCGGTCTGGCGGCTGGTGTGGATCACCATGGCGGCCACCTGTGCCATCCTGGCGCTGCAGTTCCTGGGCCTCAGCTGGATGCTGTCGAACCAGACAGAGAATGTGGTGGGGCAGCTGACGATTGTGGACTCCGGGCCCAAGGCGGAGCTGGAGCGGCGGGCACCGCCGCCACCGCCGCCGCCGTTGGCGCCGACCACAGAGGAGCAGGTCGCCAAGGTCGCGGGCTTCCTGGAGCCGGAGATCAAGGAAGGCATCGTGCAGGTCTTCCAGAAGGGCAACACGCTTATTATCCGGCTGACCGGTTCCGGCATGTTCGGTTCCGGCTCTGACCAGCTGAGCAAGGCGTTCCGTACTCCGGTGAACCGGGTGGCCGAGGCTTTGAATGACGAAAAAGGCAAGATCATCGTGGCAGGGCATTCCGACAACGTGCCGATCCGCTCCTCCCGCTTCCCGTCCAACATGGCGCTGTCGCTGGCGCGGGCGAAATCGGTGATGGCGGGCATGGCAAGGGTGATGACCGACCCGGACCGGCTGTCAGCTGAGGGCCGCGCTGACAAGGAACCGATTGCAGACAACAGCACCCGCGCGGGGCGGGCCAAGAACCGCAGGATCGAAATCCTGCTGGTTCAGGAGGTTGAAGGATGATCCGCCGCTATATCTTTCCCCTGTTCCGGTCGATCTACACCATCCTGCTGATCCTGGCATTGGTGCTGTCGGCCTGTGTGTGGTTCTTTGCGCCCTTCATCGGCAGCGCAAACTGGCGTCCGTTTGACGGGGTCATGGCACGGCTGATCACCATCGGGGTGATCTTTCTTCTCTATTTCATCACCATCGGCATCATCTTCTGGCGGCGCCGCCGCAAGGACAAGGAGATGACCGAGGAGATGGCGGAGGCCGTCGATACCTCGGAAGATGATGTGCTGTCCGAGGAAATCGGCGAGCTGCGAGGCAAGTTCAAGGACGCGATGAAGGAGCTGCGCAAGTCCAAGGGCGGGCGGCGGCACCTGAACGATCTGCCGTGGTACATCATGATCGGTCCGCCGGGTGCCGGTAAGACCACTGCCATTGTGAACTCCGGCCTGCAATTCCCGCTGGCCGAGAAGATGGGCAAGGCTGCGATTGGCGGCGTCGGCGGTACCCGCAACTGCGATTGGTGGTTCACCAATGAGGCGGTGCTGATCGACACAGCCGGGCGCTATACCACGCAGGAAAGCGATGCCGAGGCGGACAATGCGGCCTGGCTGGGCTTTCTGGGGCTGCTCAAGAAGTACCGCAAGCGGCAGCCGATCAACGGTGCGATCATTGCAATCTCGCTGTCGGATCTGTCCTTGCAGGATGAGATCACCCAGAAAAGCCACGCCGCCGCGGTGCGCCGCCGTCTGGCGGAACTGCGCGAGAAACTGGGCGTGCGCTTCCCGGTCTATGTGCTGTTTACAAAGGCGGACCTGATTGCCGGTTTCCAGGAGTTCCATGACTCGCTGGGCAAGGAGGACCGCGAGCAGGTCTGGGGCTTCACCCTGCCGCTGCCCAAGGGCAAGAAGGAACAACCGCCGATTGCCGGGTTCGACGAGGAGTTCGGGCTGCTGCTGGGGCAGATCAATGCGCAGCTCTTGGAGAAGATGCAGACTGAGACCGACCATCAGCGCCGGGCGCTGATTGCCGGCTTCCCGGCGCAGGTGGCTTCGATGCGGGGGGTGGCGCGCGAGTTCCTGATGGAGGTGTTCCAGGACAACCGCTATGAGCAGCGCCAGATGCTGCGCGGGGTTTATTTCACCTCCGGCACCCAGGAAGGCACCCCGATTGACCGACTGATGCTGGGCATGGCGCAGACCTTCGGAATCGGCCGCCAGGCGATCGGCACGGGGCAGGGGACCGGGCGCAGCTTCTTCCTGACCCGCCTGTTCGAAGGCGTGATGTTCCCGGAGGCGGGGCTGGTGTCGGCTGACGACAAGGTGGAACGCCGCTACCGCTGGACCCGCCGGATTGCGATTGCTGCCACCGTGCTGGTGGCCGTTGCAATGGGCGCGTTGTGGGTGCGGTCCTACCTCAAGAACACCGATCTGATTGCCCAGGCTGAAGGCCAGGTTGCGGCCTATCAGGCAGCGGCGGCCGAATTGCCGCCCAGCCCGGTTGGCGATACCGACCTGGTGCCTGTTGCGGCGGCGCTGAACAATCTGCGCGACATGCCGGGCAACCCGGTCCTGTCGGACCCGGAACCAGAAGGGGCTATGACTTATGGCCTGTATCAGGGCGAGGTGATCGGCACGCAGGCAGCGCAGACCTACCGCGGAGCGCTGAACCGGCGTCTGCTGCCGCGGCTGCTGGTGCGGCTGGAGCAGCAGATCGAGGGGAACATGAACAACCCCGATACTCTGTATGAGGCGTTGAAGATCTACCTGATGCTGGGTCTTCAGGGGCCGATGAATCCCGATCTGGTCAAGGAATGGATGCGGCTCGATTGGGAAAATATCGCCTATCCCGGCATTGCCCGCAATCAGCTGCGCGCCGACCTGATGGACCACCTCACCGCGCTGCTGTCGCAGCCGATGGAGGAGATCGCGCTGAACGGCCCGCTGATCGAGCAGGCACAGAACATCCTGTCGGAGATGCCGCTGGCCCAGCGGGTCTATAACGGCATCCTGAATTCGCAGCAGGCAACCGCGTTGCCGAAATGGCGGATCACCGATGTGGGCGGGCCGTCGGTCAAGCGGGTGCTGGTGCGCAGCTCCGGCAAGCCCCTGAACGACGGGATCGAGGGCATCTTTACCTATGACGGCTTCCACAACGTGTTCCTGCCGGAGGCGGTGAGCGTCGCGGAACGGGTCCACCGCGAGGCCTGGGTGCTGGGAGAGAAGAACGAAGCGTCCCAGAACGAGGCGGTGCTGCTGAAGCTCAGCCGCGATGTGCTGGACCTGTACTACAACGACTATATCAGCCGCTACGACCAGATGCTGGGCGATATCGACATTGTGCCGCTGGAGTCGCTCTCGCACGCGGTGGAAGTCACCAATGTCTTGTCCGGGCCGACGTCGCCCATCGTCAACATCCTGACCGAAGTCAGCGCCGAAACCCGTCTGAACGAAGATAAGTCGGTTCTCGACGCGGGCTCCCTGTCGGAAGGGGCGCAGCAGGTCGCGGCAATTGAATCGCGCTCGAACCTGTCGATCCAGGGGCAGATCCTGCTGGAAGCGCTGGTCAATTCTGCCGCCAATGCGCCGGGCGAGGCGGCCAAGCCGCCGGGGGCCTATGTGCAGGAGCGGTTCCAGTGGCTGTATGATCTGGTGAACCGTCCCGAAGGCCAGCCGTCGCAGCTGGATGATCTGATGGGGCAGCTGCAGCTGGTCTATCAGGAGCTGAACAAGATGTCCTTCTCCGGCGTGGCAAGCGGCGGCGAGAGCGGCCAGGCGCTGTTGCAGTTCCAGCAGACCGCCAGCCGCATGGGCGGGCCGCTGCCCCGCTGGGCAACGCAGATTTCGGCGGGCTCGTCGGGCATCACCTCTGAAGGCACCCGTGCGTCGATCAATGCGCGCTGGCAATCGGCGGTGCTGCCGTTCTGCGAAAAGGCGCTGGCCAACCGCTATCCGTTCAACCGCTCGGCGCGGGCCGATGTGGCGATGGCGGACTTTGCCAAGCTGTTTGCGCCGGGCGGCTTGATTGACGGGTTTTTCAATGAGCATTTGCTGAAGTACGTCGACACCCGAAGCCGCCCATGGACCTGGAAGCGGGTGAACGACGTGGATCTTGGTATCAGCCCTGCGGTGCTGCAGCAGATGCAGTATGCTTCTGAAATCAAGGAGGCGTTCTTTGCCGGCGGGCCGCAACCTGCGGTGAATTTCCAGATCACCGTCAATGCGCTGGATCCCAAGGCCAAGGAAGTGCTGCTGGAGATCGACGGCACCAAGGTGGCTTATAACCACCGGTCCGGCGCACCGACGCCGGTTGCTGTGACTTGGCCGGGTTCTGTCGGGCTGGCGAGGCTGACGCTGCTGCCGCAGAAACGCGACAGCGAGAACGTGCTGTCGCGGGACGGGCCATGGGCCTGGTTCCGGCTGTTGGACGCGGCCGAGGTAAGGCGGACCAATGTCTCCGACCGGCGGCGGGTGAACTTCCGCGTTGGCGGGCGTCTGGCGCTGTTTGAGCTGCAGTCCGGATCTGTCATCAATCCCTTCGCCCTGCCGGCCATGGCGAAATTCAGCTGCCCGAAGTCGATGTGATGGCTGGGTTCGGTGCATTCGGCAAGATGCCCTCAGCCGGGGATTTCTTCCGGCTGAACACGCCCGGCGGGTTTGTGCGGATTTGGGATGCCTGGCTGCAGCAGGTTATGCTGGACGGCAAGACGGCTTATGGTTCCGGCTTTGACGCGCATTACATGACCGCGCCGATCTGGCGGTTCACCCTGCCGGCAGGGCTCGCGGGGGCGGCACCGGTCTGGGGGGTGATGATGCCGTCGGTCGACCGGGTCGGGCGGCGGTTTCCGCTGACCCTGGTTGCGCCGCTGTCAGAGACGGGCGGGGCGGGGCTCGGCCATCTGGGCGCCGGCGCTCTGTTTGAGCAGCTGGAGGATCTGGCCCTGGACGCATTGGAGGACAGCATGACCAAAGACAGGCTTGCCGAACGGCTTGCGGCGACACCGGCGCCCGACAATGTTCAGTTAGAAACAACCGAAGTGGTCAAGCCCGGGCCGCAAGGTTTGGAGCGGCTGGCGGTATCGGATCCGGAAGGACGGCTGAATCCTGGCCTTGCGGGCTGCAGCCTGTGGACCGCAGTTCTGGACGGGGGGCCGCGGACGCTGGCTTGCAAGGGGCTGCCAGCGGGAACCGTGGCCCTGGGACTGTTTGACCTGGACGCGCCGGTCTGGGCCGGGGTTAAGGCGGCATGATGAACCAGCTGCGCAAATACCGCTATACCGCGCAAACCCATGTCGGGCTGAAGCGCAAGGTGAACGAAGATTCCGTTCTGGCCCTGCCTGAGCATGACATCTGGCTGGTGGCCGACGGCATGGGCGGTCATGATGCTGGCGATTTTGCCAGCCGGCTGATTGCCGATGCAGTGGCGATGATCCCGCTGGGCCTGGATCCGGCGGCGCGGATGCATGCTTTGCGCGATGCGATTCAGAACGCGCATAAGGCGATCCGGGCCGAGGCCGCGGCCCGCGGCAGCGGAACCATCGGCTCAACCGTTGCCGCGCTGATCATGGCGAACCAGCATTTTGTCGGTCTCTGGGCCGGGGACAGCCGGATTTACCGGCTGCGCAACGGCCATATCGAGATGCTGACAGAGGATCATTCCGCGGTGGCGGAATATGTGCTGGCGGGCAAGATGACCTGGGACGAGGCGGAACAGCACCCGCATTCCAACGCCATCACCCGTGCCGTCGGAGTCGGCGAGGAGCTGGAGATCGACAAGATCCGCGGCGGTACGGAGCCTGGCGACCGGTTCCTGGTCTGCTCGGACGGGCTGACCAAATACGCCACTTTCCAGATCCTGGAGGACGTTCTGGGCAGCGCGCCGCTGGAAACGGTGGGTGACCAGCTGATCCAGATTGCTCTGACAGGCGGAGGGGCGGACAATATCACGGCTGTTGTGATTGACGTTCTGTAGGCCGCTTGTTTTCCGTTTTTGAGAACGGCTCGGGAAAACATGTGTTTCCCGGGCCGGAATCCTGACACCGAACAGATATCCGGTCAGGGTTTGGCGGTGACAAGGATACGGCTGTCGAGTGAACGGATGCGGCTGGAATCTGCCTCGTAGCTGGCCTTCAACGCCTCAGCAAATCCTACCGCGCTTTCCGAGGTCGGACGCATCCCTTCAAACAGCGGTTCTGCGGAATGCAACACCAGCACCTTGCTCTTGCCCAGGGTGCTGTCGTCGACCTTGAAGGCAATGCCGCCGTTGGCGGCGGACTCCTCCAGGCTGTAGGCAACCCGTACCGGAATCTCGCCGGCTGCGCCGTCGCGCAGGCTGGCCACTGCGTTGTCCTCGCGCGAGATATTGGGCAGCAGGTGGAACACGTTACCAGATACATCAAGGATCGAAACGGTCAGATACCCTTCGGTGACGTCACCTGGCAGCACCACGTCAATCACCGGGTTTTCACCGACAAAGAAGCGGCCCGACGGATTTGGCTCCACGGTGGTTCCACCGACCGAAAATTCCACTTCGGCACCGCCCGGCGGGGCCTTGGGTAGATGCTGTTCGACCACGCAGAGCGAGTCATTCAGCACCTCAACATCCAGAACCACCTGACGCTCATGAGCCAGTGCGCGCAGCGCATCGAACAGTTCCAGCCGGGTGGCGGTGCTGGCAACACGGCCGCTGATCAGGATCGGGTCCGCGGGGCCGTAGCCGTCGAAATGGCCATTGCCCTGACGTTCCAGCGGCCCGCAATCGGCAAAGCTGTCCATAATCGCCTTGACCTCCGCCACCGGCAGTACCGGCAGTTCAAACCGGATTTCGGCCTTGCCCTCCAAGGCCCCGGGCAAACCGTTGCGGAACAGCTCATTCAGCATCTCTGCGACGTTGGTGTCATCCGTGGTGCCTGTCAGCCGGGCCTTGTTGTTGCTGATAACCAGACGCCATTCGCGCAGACCTTCAAGCGGCTTTACCGTCTCCAGCACGTCGGCCCCCCAGGTATCCGCAATCGCGCCGGAAGCCAGGGTCAGGTCAGCATCCTGAGACACTTCAAGAAGCGCATCCCGCACCGTTTCAGAAGGCACATTTCCGACGATTTCCACCGGGCCATCAGCCGGCTTTTCGGCAATCAATGAATAGGGGCGCACTTCCGGGTAGCTGGGACCGAGGAAACTGTCGAGGAAGCCGCCGAAATAGGCGCCGGCCCCGCCGCCGCCCAGCAGAAGGAGGACGAGGAGAGCCGCCCAGAGCCCGCCGCCGCCTTGTTTCGCTTTCTTCGGCGCCTGTTTGGAAGCGGGGGGAGTCGGCGGCGGTGCAGGCCTGCTGGTCTGCGGCACGATGATGGTGGCATCTTCGTTCGGAGTATCCAGCACGCCGCCCGGGCTGCCGCCATCGGGATTGTCGAGGAAAGCCAGCACTTTGCCAGCGTTCTGAAACCGGTCGGCCGGATCCGGAGCGCACATCCGGTCGATCAAGGTTTTCAACGGTTCTGGAACACCATCGGTGTCCAGCGGCTTTTGCTTGTTTTCAACCACTTCCATCGGGTTGGCACCCAGCTTGGGCGCCGCGCCGCGGAAGTTGGCCAAGAGCAGAGCCCCCAGCGAATAAATGTCAGAGCGGGCGTCTGTATCACCGCTCATCTGCTCCGGCGCGGCATAGGAGTACTTGCCGGCAAATTCATTGCCGACAATGGTCTGGGCGCCCGGGTTGGTGTCCTTGGCAATACCGAAATCGATAATCACGGCTTCTGCCGGGTCGCCGCCGCGCAGGATGATGTTGTCCGGGCTGAGGTCGCGGTGGACGATATTGCGGGCGTGGGCAGCTTGCAGGCCCTGGGCCACCCGGCGGCAGATCACCAGCAGGTCCTCTGCCGGCATCGGCCCCTGCTTCAGGCGCTTGTCGAGGCCGGGGCCGTCCACGTAATCCATCAGCAAGTAGATATGGCCGTCCGGGGTGCGGTGGTTTTCTGAGTAGCGCACCACGGCGGCGTGGCGGATTTCCCGGATATTCTCCTCGCGCGCCATCAGAACGGTGAAGTCCTCGTTGGCGGCAAGCTCCTGCTTCAGCACCTTCAGGGCGACCAGATTGCCGGAGATTTCCGAGCGCGCCTTGTACACGTCAGACGTGCCTCCGCGGCCCAGCAGGCATTCGATCCTGTAGGTATTGTTGAGCAGATCACCCGGCTGGAACAGGTCGCCAGGGCGCGATTCAAGCATGGAAGTCTCCCTGGCCTTTTAACCGGCGCGGGTCCGGGCTGTTGTCAGCCCAGAGCCTGGAATTCAACGCGGCGGTTTTCATCGGCGCGTGTGTCATCTTGATTGAACGGTGCGGTTTCACCCATTCCGATCGCTTTCAGCATATCCTCCGGGACGCCGCAGGTGCTGATCAGATGGCGGCGCACTTCTTGCGCGCGCAGCAGTGACAGCCGTTCGTTATAGGCGGCGGAGCCTGAACTGTCGGTGTGGCCGATGATCTGGAAGACTGTACCGTCCAGCGCCTTCATCGAGGCGCACATATTGGCCAGCTTCGGCTCCTGATCCGAGCGCAGGGCAGCGCTGTCGAAATCGAAGGATATCTGAATGTTGATCTGGGCCTGCTGGTCCACGGGGGTATATTCCTCCGCAGCAGCGGCCACGGTTGCGGCCTCTCCGGTGCTGTCCTGGCTTGCGTCCGTGCTGCTGGGCACAATCACCAATCCGCGGGTCTTCTGCTTCTTGAAGGCTTCGGTAATCTCTTCGACCGACAGTTCGCCGCCGTTCGACTGTGCTTGCGCCATCGGTGCCAAAATCAGGCCGGCGCCCAGAATACTTGTGAAAATACCTTTCAGGCGGATCATGCTCTGCGCCCTCCCCTACCGTTTCAACATTGCTGGCAGTCTATACCAGCGCTATCAGCCTGCCAATGCCGGGCTGCGCGGAGTGCGGGAAAAAAGCGCGGTGTTTCCCGCAAGTTGTAAACAGGGGGTTTACTGCCGGGCGGCTAAAGATTGAAATGGGTGAAACCGGACCGGGAGGGGAAATGCGGGTACTGCCAGCTGTGATCATCGCCATTGGCCTTGTGCTGGCTCCGGCCGTCTGGTTCGGGCTCAGCTGGCTGCTGAGCGAGGAGGATTACCAGGGCGCCGGAGGGGTCGATTCAACTGCGCGGATCGAGATCGAGATGCTGCGCCAGCAGGTCGAGGATCTGCAGGCCCGGATGACGGATCTGCAGAAGGAAGTTGCCAGCCTGCCCGCAGGAGGGGCAGGCGCCGGAAGCCCTTTCACTGATGACGCGGCCGGCGAGGCCGCGATCTGGAACCAGACCGGCGGCGCGGATCTGGATTACGCCCAGGTCGTGCTGATCGCCGACCGTTTGAACGTGAACCGCGGCCTGCGGGTCACGGGCGGCAGGTATCTGACCGAGAAGCTGGGCCGCCCGCGGGAAGACCTGAATGACACCTGCCAGCCAATGACCAATCCGGACCTGAAGGAAAAGCTGGTCACCGAACAGGTCGGGCCGATCCGGGTCAGCATGCTGCGTCCGGCCATCGAAAGCCTGAAAGTGGTGTTTGAGAATATCCGCCAGGCCGACCCCGATCTTTATGCCCGCATCAACACCGCCGGTGCGCTGTGCGTGCGGCGGATCCGCGGCACCACCAACTCTCTGTCCACCCACAGCTACGGGCTGGCGGTGGATCTGAACATCGACGGCAAGCTCGATAACTTCACCGATGGCAAGACGCAATTGGGTCTCACCATCATGGCGGACTTCTTTTACGATCAGGGCTGGGTCTGGGGGGCCGGTTTCCGGCGCGAGGACAGCATGCATTTCGAGATCAGCCGCCGCCAGCTGGACCAGTGGATCGCTGACGGGCTGCTTTAAGCAGCCTGCCAGCCGCTTGACCGGCCGCGAATGGGCGGTTTGGGAACGCTGTGAAACGGCGCAGAGATCAAAGCCCGGAGCAGGCCTGGCTTTCGGCGCTGCAATTACCCCTCGAGCCCGTAAGCCCGGCGGATGCCCCGTTGCGTTCCAGGGCCGAAGTCACCGTCAATTGCCCCGGCGTAGAAGTTGTTCTCCTTCAGCTTTTTCTGCAAAGCACGCCGGGTTTCGGCGGTGAACATGTTCGGGCGTTCGCTCAGGAGGCCAAGAACGTCGGAACTTCCGCTGCGCAGCGCAGCATAGAGGTAATGCGCGGAATCTTCGGGGCCTTTCGAAGGGATCAGCCCGTCATCAATCAGCGCAGCAAAGTTGAACTGGGCCTGCGGATGGCGCAGGTCGGCAGCCCGCTCAAAGAACGTCAGCGCCTTTTTCGGATTTGCCGGCAGGCCCAGGCCGCCCTGGTAGTGCAGGAAGCCGAGATCATTGATCGCATCGGCGAAATCCTGGGCTGCCGCGGCCTGGTAAAGCTCCAGTGCCTTGGCGGAATCCACGTCGACTCCGGTGCCGCGCTCATAGAGCTTGGCAAGCTCGAACTGCGCCTCGGGCGAGCCGGCATCCGCCGCCCGCTGCAGGAAGTCCACTGCAGCTTTGGGGTCGAAACGGCCTTCGTTCGGGTTCAGCCGGATATAGGCAAGACCCAGCATTGAGCGGGTGTCACCCAATTCGGCCAGCGCCAGCAGCTGTTCTTCCTGATCGGGTTTCAGTGCGGCCCAGGCCGCAGAAGCATCGGCCACGGAAACAGGAGCGTCATTTTCGCCGGGACCGGCCAGATAGAAAGGCACACCGGTCAGCGAGCCGTAGGTGTGCGGCTCCTGCAGGTTCGCGGTGCTTTGCAGCACCTGGTCGCGCACCTGGCGGAACATCAGGCTGATTTCCAGACCCGGCTGCACCATCTTTTCCATCAGCGCAGTGGCATAGGGCGAGTTGCTGCCGCTGCCATCCAGCGCCACCTGGCCGTCTTTGGCGGCAAAGGCCACCAGGGTGCCGCGATCCGGGTCGGCGGGTGCCATGCCGCCGCCGCCGCGGGTGGTCTCCGTGGTTTCGGCAGTCTGGCTGCTGCTGGCCTCCAGCGCGATGGAATCCCCCAGCGGATTGTCGCGGCAGCTGTCCAGAATCACGATCCTCATCTTGCGCGCCCGGTCGACCGCAGCCAGCAGCTGTTTCAGCGACAGTGACTGGCGTTGAACATCAAGGTTGCTGGCCACCTTGGCGTCGGCGGGAATCAGGAAGTTCTCCCCCTGGACCTCAATTCCGTGACCGGCAAAATAGATCAGTGCCAGATCGGCAACTTCAGAGCGGAAGGCAAAGTCATCCAGCATCTGTTCCATTTCTGAGGTGCCGGGATCCAGGGCCAGGCTGACATCAAACCCGATACCCTCGAGCGTGTCCGCCATGGCAACAGCATCGTTGCGGGTGTTCTCCAGCGGCGGCAGATACTGGTAGTCCGCCACGCCGATGACCAGAGCAATACGATCGCTTGCAGCCTGTGCGCCGGCAGCGGTGAGCAAGCACAATGTGAAAATCAAGGGTTTGAAAAGAAAAGACATGCGGGTACCCGGGCTCGCGAATTCTGCTTAGGCCCAATGTACGCGCTCGCGGTGGCAAAGAGAAAGCAAATTTGCCTCCTGCGGCTGCCCCCGCCTGTTTCCAGACGGGGGCAGGGAAACTTCAGGTGCTGGCCATGCTGCTGGCTGAGCGGAGCCGGTCGCGCAGCTTTTCTAGGGTGACCCCCGCCGCAGCGGCCGGAAGATCCGCCGGGCCGGACTCATCGACCTGGGCCTGCACGCGCCTGTAGAACCCGGAGAGTCCCGACAAGGTCTGGATCACCAGGTCGAAGTCCTGCAGCGAGCGCAGCTCCTGGCTGGTCGGGGCGGTGCCCCGTTCCAGCACATCGAGGACGACGTCCTCCAGCGCTTGCATCTGGCTGCGCAGCTGCTCCATTTCCCAGGCCGATGCAGCACAGAGTTCGCCCAGGGCTTTGTCGGGATGCTCCATGATCAGAGCCGCCCGACGACCTGTTCGATGGCCTGCTTCATGGTCGCCACCGTGAACGGCTTGCGGACGATGTTGTTCAGGCCGATCTGCTTGCCGACCTGGATGATCTCCGGAGTCGGCTTGCCGGTCACCAGAATGAAGCCGACGCGCTGGGTCACCTGATGGCTGCGCAGGGCCTTCAGCAGGCCCAGCCCGTCCATGCCTGGCATGTTGTAATCCGACAGCACAAGGTGAACCGGGGTCTGGGTCAGCTTCTGATAGGCGCCCTGGCCGGAATTTTCGACCATGTAGTTCTTGATACCGATTTCATCCAGGCTTTGTGTGATGATTCCCCGGCTTGTCGACATATCGTCAACAACCATGACGCGGAGAGAGTCTTTCAAGCTCATTGTTTTTTCCTTCTGCTCTGCTTGCAGCCGTGGCCAGGGTTACCTGCCCGCGGGCGAGTTGACGTAAGTGGTGATCCCGGCCGTCTTCAGATGCTGCGCTGCCGGGCCTGACATGCGCTCGGAGTGACCGATGAAGAGGGTACCGCCCGGGTTCAGGGCATTCTGGAAGGCGCTCCAGACCTTCTGCTGGGTGGGGTTGTCGAAGTAGATCGCAACGTTCCGGCAGAAAATCGCATCGAACTTCCCCTTAAAGGGAAACGGTTCAATCAGGTTCAGCACTCCGAAAGTGATCAGCTTGCGCAAGCTTTCCGGCAGCCGCCCGTCGGGATCGCGTTTTGGCACCAGCTTGTTGTATTTGGAGTCGATCTGGGCCAGTTCGTCCTCAGGATACTTGGCGTTTTGGGCATGGCGGACCACCACCGGGTCGATGTCGGTGCCCAGGATCTTGATGTCCAGCTTGGCGGCTTCGGGGCAAACGTCCAGCAGCGTCATCGCAATCGAATAGGGTTCCTGACCGTTTGAACAGCCCGCCGACCACAGCCGCACCCGGCCGCCGCGCCGCGCCTGTTCCACCAGCGGCGGCAACACGTCATTGCGCAGGGTTTCAAAATGATGCGGCTCCCGGAAGAAATGGGTCACATTCGTAGTCAGCAGCGACAACAGCCCGCTGCGCTCCTCGTCGGCATTCGGGCCGTCCAGGCTGGCGAGGTAGTCCTTGAAGTTGGTGACATTGCGCTGGCGCAGCTTGCGGGCCAGGCGCGACGACACCAGCGGCTTCTTGCTTTTCGCCATCGCCAGGCCGAAGTTCTTGTGCGCGAATTGCGCAATGGCTTCGAATTCCTGGTCGGACAGCGAAAAGTTTTCAGCCGAGGGAGTGATGGTCGTTTCTGCGCTCACGGCATCACCTGCTCCGGGGCCGAGATCACCGCATCCAGATTGATGATGCGCACCATGGTGTCATCATGCGAGATGATGCCTTGGATGTACTCCATCGTGTTGCGGCTATCCACCGGCGGGGTGTCCTGGATGTCGTCCGGGTTGATCGAGATGATCTCGGAGACCGATTCAGCCAGCAGCCCGACCGGTTTTCCGTGCACGGACACGACGATGACCACATTGCGCTCGCTTGCTTCTGTCTGCTGCAGGCCAAAACGGGCGGAAAGATCATAGATCGGGATCACCGCGCCGCGCAGGTTCATTACCCCCAGCACGTCGGCCGGCGCATGCGGCAGGATGGTCACCGGCGACCAGCGCCGGATCTCCCGGATCTGGGTGATTTTCAGGCAAAATGCCTGGCCGGCAACAGTGAAGCTGACAAACTCGCTGTGCTCAGCGTGTTTCACTTCCTGATCGGTTTGCTTCACTTCAGCTTGCATTGCTCATTCTCCGCTCGGTGTCAAAGGCGGCCGCTGTGGGCGAGGCCGCAATGATGCTTTCAGGGTCCAGGATCATGGCGATTTTGCCATCGCCAAGAATGGTTGCCGCGGCGACGCCGGGGATGTCCCCGCAGACGCCGTCCAGGCTCTTGATCACCACCTGGCGCTGATCGTGGATGTCATCCACTGCCAGGGCGCAGCGTTGGCCTGTTTCGGTCTCAACCAGAAGGTAGACGCCGGCCTGCTGTTCGCTTTCGCGGTACAGACCGAGGCCGCCGGCAACGTCGCAGATCGGCACGAAGTTGCCGCGGATCGACAGCAGGGTGCCGTCGGCGCCCAGGCTGTTGATCATGTCGTCGCTGCCGCGCATGGTTTCGACGATCGAGGTGATCGGCACCACCATGGTCTGATCGGCCACCGACACTACCATGCCGTCCATGACTGCCAGCGTTAGCGGCAGGATAATGGTGAAGGTGGAGCCCTTGCCCGGGGCGGAAGAGATGTTGATGCGCCCGCCAAGGCCGGTCACCGCATTCTTCACCACATCCATGCCAACGCCGCGGCCGGAGAGGTTGGAGATCTCCCTGGCGGTTGAAAACCCGGGTGCAAACAGCAGGTTGTCGATTTCGCCATCGGTCAGTTCGGCGTTTTCCGGGATCAGCCCCTTCTCGATCGCGATCTGTTTGACGCGCGGGCGGTTCACACCGGCGCCGTCGTCCTTGATCTCGATGCAGACGCTGCCGGAGCGGTGCGAGGCCGACAACCGGATTTCACCGGTCTTGGCTTTGCCCGCGCTTTCGCGGTCTTCGGGTTTTTCGATGCCATGGTCGACCGCATTGCGCAGGATATGCGTCAGCGGATCGGACAGCCGTTCGATTACCGTCTTGTCGACCTCGGTGTTTTCGCCCTCGGTGACCAGCTTGCAGGTCTTGCCGGTGGCGGCCGAGGCCTCGCGAACGATCCGGGCCATGCGCTGGAACAGCGGCTTCACCGGCTGCGCCCGGATGGCCATGACGCCTTCCTGGATGTCGCGCGCCAGATTCTTGAAGCCTTCCAGTTCGGTCTCGACGTCGCGGGTATCCGAAACGTTCAGGTTGGCGATCTGCTGGGCCAGCATCGAATGGTTGATGATAAGCTCCCCGACAGCGTTGATCAGCCGGTCCACCCGCTCGAGCTCGACACGGAGCGTCGGCTTGGGACCGCCGCGCTGCTCCTGCTTGCCGCTCTCGGCTTTCGGGGCCGAGGCCTTTTCTTCGGCAGCTGCCGGTTTGGCTTCGGGTTCAGGTGCGGGGACCGGCGGCTCAAAAGGGACAGCAGAACCTGCGTCAGGCTCGGGCGTCTCTGCGGCGGGAGGCGCGCTGAACATCGCGTCCAGGGCGGCTAGAGCATTGGCTTCCGCCTCGGCATCGCCATCGCCTTCGATCGACAGTTCGCACAGGCCTTCGACAAATTCGAACACCGCCTCAACCTTGGAACGCGTCTCCTTGGTGACCAGCACCAGGTCCCAGGCCAGATAGGCCTCCGCCATGTCCATGGCATCAAAGCCGGGCAGCTCGTTTTCGTCCATGGTGACGGTCAGCTCGCCCAGGTCCTTGAGCGCCTGGAACAGGAAGAACGGCTCGTTGCCGGTGCCGTACATTTCCTTCAGCGGCTGGAAGCGGATCCGGTAGGTCTCTTCCTGCGGTTCCGCCGGGGCGCCGCCGAGATCGCCGAGATCCATCATCGGCGCCGGGCCGCCGAGCCCCATCGGTTCGAAGGTGAGATCTTCCTCTTCTTCCGGAATGTACTCATCCAGCGCCGCGAGAAGGGTGTCGTGATGCGCCTCGTCGACCTGGCCGCCGTCGCGGGCCACCTCGACAAGCGCCGACAGATGGTCGCTGGAACGCAGCAGCAGCTGAATCAGCTTCTCGTCCAGATCCAGCCGGTTGGAGCGCACTTCGTCAAACACAGTCTCGAACCGGTGGGCGAAAGCCACCAGGTCGTCCAGGCCAAAGGCCCCGGCGCCCCCCTTGATCGAGTGCACGGCGCGGAAAATCGCATTGACCACTTCAGAGTCGTGATCGCCTCCTTCGATGGCGGTCAGACCCTCATCCGTAGCTTCAAGGAGCTCTTCGCACTCCTCAAAGAAGGTATCCTGAATAGACCCCGACATCTCAGGCCGCAGCTCCGGTCACGCGCTTGAGCGCAAAAATCAGCGAGGCATCGTCAAAAGGCTTGGTGATCCAGCCGGTGGCGCCTGCACCGCGGGCGCGGGCCTTCAGCTCCGGCGCGCTTTCGGTGGTCAGCACCAGGATCGGCACCTTGGAATTGATGCCGGTGCCGCGCAGCTCCTCGATCACGCCGAACCCGTCGAGGTTGGGCATGTTGATATCGGTGATGACCACGTCCGGGTCCACGTCCGGGTACATGTCCACACCCTCGCGGCCGTCGACCGCGCAATGGTATTCAAAACCGGCCTCTTCCAGGGTCGCGGCCAGAAGATTCCGGATCGTGCGGGAATCGTCGATTGCCAGAACTTTGGTTTTCATGCTGTTTCCTCGTCTTCAAAACGGTTGGGCTCCAGCCCCAGAAGCGTCAGGGACTTGCGGCAGGATTCGGTGATGTTGGTGACTGCGAAGCCCACTCCCTCGGACCGCCACTGCTGTTCTGCACCAAGCAGAACCTGCAGGCAGCGCGAGGGCATCAGGGCGACGCCGCTGCAGTCGATTTCGACCGCCTTGGCACGCGCCCCTTGCAGGAAGGCGATCAGCGGATCCAGCTCCGCGAAGGCGTTCGGCAGATCCAGATTATGCTTTTGCGTTTCCGTAGTCATTGTCGGCGATTCGCACCCCCGTTGTCGGCGATCAGTTCGAGTTCGATGAGGCAATTCTTAGGTGCCGGGCCTTAACATTTGATTGCCGCCACGCCCGCGCAGAAGGGGATTCATAAGGAGACCGGCTGCAATTTCGCGGCAGAAATCCGATCAATTTTTATCTGTGTTCTGACGGTCGGAAGAATCACCAGGCGGCACGTGAAATGGTGTGCTTCCGGCGCAATGCGCAGCCTGTGATTGCATATTTACCTGCCCTTCAGAAAGTGACGCCGGAGCGCAGCAGTTTTCGGCTTGATTCCGCATCGAAATGCGGCAGCGGCCCTGTCCCGTAAGCGGCAAATTAACATCTGAGACGCATTCTCGATGGCATCACTACCGCGGTGGCCTAGACCGCACTGCTCTTAGGAGGACGGAATGAAAACGTTCAAATCGCTCAAGCTGGCACATAAATTGCCGCTGTTTGTTGTTGGGTTCGGTGTGCTTGTGACGGCGATTCTTGTCACTATCAGCACCATCAGCTTCCAGAACAGCGCCGAAAAAACGGCGGAAGACCAGTTCCGCTCCATGGTGGCGGACAGGAAATTCTCGGTGCAGACCTTGCTGGACGGCATCCACGCGGATGTGCAGACCCTGGCAGCAGTGCCATCGACGGCCACAGCCATCGAATGGCTGACGATGACCTGGAACGACCTGGACGGCAACCCGGGCCAGATCCTGCGCCAAGCCTATATTGATGACAACCCGAATCCGATCGGACAGAAACACCTGCTGGTGCGCGGCAAGGGTGAATCACCCTATCACATGCACCACGAAACCTTCCACCCGGCCTACAAGACCCTGATCGAGAGCAAAGGCTACTATGATGCCTTCCTGATCAACCTGGCCGGCGACATCGTCTATTCGGTGTTCAAGGAAAACGACTTTGGCACCAACATGATGTCCGGCCCGTTCAAGGATTCCGGCCTGGCCGATGTCTACCGTGCGGCGCTGGAAGGTAGCCGCGGCGAGGTGTTCTTTGCCGACATGAAGCCTTACGCACCCTCCGGCGGTGCCGCGGCGGCCTTTGCAGCCTCGCCTGTGGTGAACGATGCAAATCTGACCGTTGGCGTGCTGGCAGTCCAGATCCCCGTGGATCTTCTGGCTGCCATCGTAAACAATGAGCAGGGCATGGGGCAGACCACCCAGATTTACCTGGCTGGCGCAGACATGCTGGCACGGACCCCGGCCCGTTTCGAAGACGGTTTTGACGTGTTGTCCCAGCTGCCCGGCACCCAGCAGGTGCAAACAGCCTTCGACGGAGAATCTCATGTCTTTCGGGGTGTAGACGGTCTGAATGGCCAGAAAGTGCTGGCCTATTCCGAACCGCTGCCGCTGGCCTTTGCCAACTGGGCGATCATCGCCGAACAGGACTGGGCAGAGCTGATGGCCCCGGCGGCTGAGAAGCGCAACATGCTGCTCCTCGCGTCTCTGATCTGCGCCGGCGGCATGTCCTTCTTCGGCTGGCTGTTCGCGCGGTCGATCACCAAGCCGATCGACCGGATCTGCGCCGACATGGAGGCGGTTTCCTCCGGCGACCTGGAGACCGAGGTCGAGGCCGCCAACCGCGGCGACGAGATCGGCAAGATCGGCAAGACGCTGGTCTCCATGCAGGACGACCTGAAGCTGGCCCGCGCTGCCGAGGAAGAACGCGCCGAGATGCAGCGCCAGCAGCAGCAGGTGGTCGAAAGCCTGAGCGCCGGCCTGATGCAGCTCGCCGATGGCGACTTCTCGCAGCCGATCAGCTCTGCCTTCCCGGAGGAATACGAGCAGCTGCGGCAGAACTTCAACAGCACCGTCAGCAACCTCAGCACCACCGTGCAGCAGGTGATCGAGGCCTCCGGCAGCATCCGCAACGGCGCTGCCGAGATCAGCCAGGCCTCTGACNGTCTTCGAACCACATCAGCCAGATCATCAGCGTGATCGACGACATCGCCTTCCAGACCAACCTGCTGGCGCTGAACGCCGGCGTCGAGGCGGCGCGGGCCGGCGAGGCCGGCAAGGGCTTTGCGGTGGTCGCCAGCGAGGTGCGCGCCCTGGCGCAGCGCTCCTCGGATGCGGCGATGGAGATCAAGACGCTGATCTCCGACAGCTCCAAACAGGTGGAGCGCGGCGTCGACCTGGTCGGCAAGGCGGGCGAGGCGCTGCAGAGCATCGTCGAGCAGGTGACCCATATCTCGCAGCTGGTCTCCGGCATTGCCGAAGGCGCGGCGGAGCAGTCCACCGGCCTCAATGAGATCAATACCGGCGTCACCCAGCTGGACCAGGTCACGCAGCAGAACGCGGCGATGGTGGAAGAGGCCACCGCGGCGGGCCACATGCTGAACACCGATGCCGGCAAGCTGGCCGAGCTGGTGGCGCATTTCCGGGTCTCCGGCGGCGCGGCCCCCGCCCGCCCGGCTCCGGCAGCGGCGCCCGCTGCCGCCCCGGCAGCCAAGCCCGCGCCTTCGGCGCAGGGCGAGGGCGACTGGGAGGTCGAAGCCAGCCCGGCACCCGCAGCCGCCAGCAGCGGCAATGCCTCCCGCGATCTCTGGCAGGACTTCTGACAACTCAACGGAGGCGCCGCGCAAAAATCCGCGGCGCCTTCAGAC